>CAWGMB010000019.1:0-647645 GCA_963823515.1 uncultured Thermoleophilia bacterium | reverse complement strand
CGTGGGCGATCACCTCCGCGACATCACTCGCGCTGATGCGTCGCAACGACATCCGGTGCAACGCATGGTCCGAGAAGCGGAGGCCTGATCCGTCCACGCGCACAGCGAACAGCGCCCCGGGCAAACGGTTCGCGATCCGATCGCGTCAGAAGTGCGCCGGAACGGTAGGCTTTCTGGTCGCATCGCACGCAGTCAATAGGAGACCGCTTTGACCCGGACGCCCGATGTTTTCTCCGCCCGTGACACCCTCGAGGCGGGCGGGCGATCCCACGTCATCTACCGGCTCGACGCCGTGCGCAAGGACCTGGCGCGCACGCCGTACACGATCAAGGTGCTGCTGGAGACCGTGCTGCGCAACTGCGGCCGCGGCTTCGTCACCGAGGACGACGTGAAGGCGCTCGCCGGCTGGACGCCCCGCTCGGGCTCCACCGCCGAGGTGCCCTTCCTGCCCGCCCGCGTGGTGATGCAGGACTTCACCGGCGTGCCCTGCGTGGTCGACCTCGCCGCCATGCGCGACGCCATGAGCGCCCTCGGCGGCGACCCCAGCCTGATCAACCCGCTGGTCCCGGCCGACCTGGTCATCGACCACTCGGTGCAGGTCGACCGCTTCGGCGACCACGACGCCTTCGCCGCCAACGTCGCGATCGAGTACGAGCGCAACCGTGAGCGCTACATGCTGCTGCGGTGGGCCCAGCAGGCGTTCCGCGACTTCCGCGCGGTGCCTCCGGGCACCGGCATCGTGCACCAGGTCAACCTCGAGTACCTCTCGCCGGTGGTGCAGACGCGCGAGATCGAGGGCGAGCTGATGGCCTTCCCCGACACGCTCGTCGGCACCGACTCGCACACCACGATGATCAACGGCGTGGGCGTGCTCGGCTTCGGCGTGGGCGGCATCGAGGCCGAGGCCGTCCTGCTCGGCCAGCCGCTCTCGCAGCCGACCCCGACGGTCATCGGCCTGAAGCTCACGGGCGCGATCCCCGCGGGCACGACCGCCACCGACCTGGTGCTGACGGTCACCGAGATGCTCCGCGCGCACGGGGTGGTGGGCAAGTTCGTGGAGCTCTACGGGGCCGGCCTGTCGTCGCTCAGCCTGGCCGACCGGGCGACCATCTCGAACATGTCGCCCGAGTTCGGGGCCACGGCGACGATGTTCCCGATCGACGACGAGACCCTGCGGTACATGAACACCACGGGCCGCCCGGCCGAGACGATCGCCCTGACCGAGGCCTACGCCAAGGCCCAGGGCCTCTTCCGCACCGACGCCGACCCGGACCCCGAGTTCGACGAGACCCTCGAGCTCGACCTCTCGACGATCGTCCCGAGCCTCGCCGGCCCGCGCCGTCCGCAGGACCGCGTCACCCTCGACCACGTCGCCGGCGAGTTCCGGGAGAACTTCACCGACGGCCTCGTGTCGAACGGCGCCGGCCCGCACTACGAGCCCGTGCAGGTGACGGTCGAGGGCGAGACCTTCCCGCTGCAGACCGGCTCGGTGGCCATCGCCGCCATCACGAGCTGCACGAACACCTCCAACCCGTACGTCATGGTGGGCGCGGGCCTCCTGGCCAAGAAGGCCGTGGAGAAGGGCCTGACGACGCCCCCGTGGGTCAAGACCAGCCTCGCGCCGGGCAGCCGCGCGGTGACCGGATACCTCGACCGCGCCGGCCTCACGCCGTTCCTCGACGAGCTGCGCTTCGACCTCGTCGGCTACGGCTGCACGACCTGCATCGGCAACTCGGGCCCGCTCGCCGGCCCGATCGACGAGGCCATCGAGAAGAACAGCCTCGTGGCCGCCGCGGTGCTCTCGGGCAACCGCAACTTCGAGGGCCGCATCCACCCGAACATCCGCGCCAGCTACCTCGCCTCGCCGCCGCTCGTGGTGGCCTACGCGCTGGCCGGCCGGGTCGACATCGACCTCACCACCGAGCCGCTCGGCGAGGGCTCCGACGGGCCGGTCTACCTGGCCGACATCTGGCCGAGCCAGCAGGAGGTGGCCGACGCCGTCCACGGCTCGGTCGACCGCAAGCTCTTCACCGAGAGCTACGCCACCGTCTTCGAGGGGGACGAGCGCTGGCGGGCCCTTCCGGTGCCCGAGGGCCAGACCTACGCGTGGGACTCCGATTCGACCTACGTCCAGCTGCCGCCGTTCTTCAGCTCGATCACCCCGGAGCCGCCCCCGATCACCGACATCGTCGGCGCCCGGGCCCTCGCGGTGCTCGGCGACTCGATCACCACCGACCACATCTCGCCGGCCGGCAGCATCCCGGCGAGCTCACCCGCCGGGCGGTATCTGGTCGAGCACGGCGTGGAGCCGCGCGACTTCAACAGCTTCGGCTCGCGGCGTGGCAACCACGAGGTGATGATGCGCGGCACGTTCGGCAACATCCGCCTGCGCAACGCCCTGGCCGGCGGCAAGGAGGGCAACTGGACCGAGTACCTGCCCACCGGCGAGATCACCAGCATCTACGACGCCTCGATGGACTACCAGGCCTCGGACACGCCGCTGATCGTGCTGGCCGGCGCCCTCTACGGAAACGGCTCCAGCCGCGACTGGGCGGCCAAGGGCACCCTGCTCCTGGGCGTCCGCGCCGTGATCGCAAAGTCGTTCGAGCGCATCCACCGCGGCAACCTTGTGGGCATGGGCGTGCTGCCCCTGCAGTTCCACGAGGGCGAGGGACACGAGGAGCTCGGCCTCACCGGCCGCGAGACCTTCACGCTCAGCGGCCTCGCCGACCTGGCCCCGCGCCAGGACGTGACGATCACCTACACCCGCGAGGACGGCTCGACCGGCTCGTTCGACGTGCTCGCGCGCGTGGACGGCCCCACCGAGCTGAACTACATCCACAACGGCGGCATCCTGCCCACCGTCCTGCGGCGTCTCTACAAGGAGAGCACCGGCTCCTGAGCCTGCCGCCCACCCGGATCCGCCGCCCGGGCGGCGGATCCGGGTGTGGGCATCGCTTCGCCCGGCTCCTCCAGTCCCGGCATCGAGCGGCCGATGTCGGAGGGGTGACTTCGACCGCCCACGGCCCACGACGACGGTGACGCGGTCGGTGGGCTCCACGCGAGGCAGTTGGGCCGCCGCGGCGCGCGCCGAGCGTCGCCTGCAGGCGACCCAGGCGGGAATCGTCGTCGTGTTGTCCATGGTCGTGGTGGCCGTTGCCGTCCTCACCGGCCGGAGCATGGTCACCGAGCTCGCCGGCTACCGGAGCGAGCAGGGTGTGCAGACGCGCCTCAACAAGGTGCGCTTCGGGCTCCAGGAACAGGAGGCCGGCCTCTGGGAGAGACGTACCCACGGTGATGTCAGCACCCCCCTCGAGACCGCTAGCGCCATCCTCGCCGCCAACGCCGAGGGCCACGCCGTCGCCGAGCAGGAACTCGCCTCGAACCCGTCGCCCGCCGAGAGGGAGGCGATCCGCGAGACCGTCGATGGTCTCGACGCCTTGGTGGCACACGTCGCCGGCTCGCCGCGGGCGATCGCGGGATCGAGCGAAGATCGCCGCTACCTGACCCGCCTCACCGAGATCGTCGCCTCCCTCAAGAACTCGTCCACGAGATGGAGCACCGAGAACGAGATCGAGCTCGTCGAGGCGAACGCGCGGGTGAGGGCCGCGACGCGGCAGATCTCCACGCTCACCGGCGCGACGGCACTGCTCGCGACGATCGTCGGCCTGCTGACCTGGCGGCTGGTGGCGCGCAGCCGGCGGCGCGTCTTCGACGCCCTGCGCACCGCCCAGGAGCGTCTGCGCCACCTGGCCGACACCGATCCCTTGACGAGCCTCTCGAACCAGCGCCTGCTGCACGACCGGCTCCACCAGACCGCCCACAGCGCCCGCGACGCCGGGCGCCCGCTCAGCGCGATCATGATCGACCTCGACCATTTCAAGGCGGTCAACGACACCTACGGGCATCCAATCGGGGACCTCGTCCTGGTCGAGACCGCCCGGCGCCTGAGCGAGGCCGCGCGCGGCGACGACCTGATCGCGCGCATCGGCGGCGAGGAGTTCCTCATGCTGCTACCCGACACCGACGGGCCCGCCGCCCTTATGGTCGCCGAGCGCATTCGCGCGACCATGGCGGCCACCGACTTCCCCCGGGGCGTCGGGCGGCTGACGGCCTCCCTGGGAGTCGCGACGCTGAACGCGGACCTCGACGCGGACGGCCTCCTGCAGCAGGCCGACGCCGCCCTCTACTGGGCGAAGACGCATGGCCGCAACGCCGCGTTCCGATTCGACGCCGAGCAGATGGCCGATCTCTCGCCCAACAGCAGGGCACGCTCGATGGCGCGCGCCGACGGGCTCGCGGCCCTCCGGGCCCTGGCCCGCGCCGTCGACGCCAAGGACGCGGCGACGCAACTCCACTCGGTCCGGGTCGCCGACATGGCCGTCACGCTCGCGACCGCGCTCGGATGGACCCCCGAGCAGGCCGGCCGGCTGCGTGAGGCGGGCCTGGTGCACGACGTGGGGAAGATCGGCATCCCCGACGCGGTTCTGCTGAAGCCCGGTGGCCTCACCGACGACGAGCGCACGCTGATGCAGGACCACGCGCGCCTGGGCGCCCGGATCGTCTCGGAGGTGCTCGAGGCCGACCAGGTCGATTGGGTCGCCCACCACCACGAGCGGTGGGACGGGAAGGGCTATCCCGATGCCCTCGGGCGGACCAGGATCCCCGAGGGGGCGCGCATTCTCGCCGTGGCGGACTGCTGGGACGCCATGACGAGCGCCCGCGAGTACAACGTGCCCCTCACGCCCAAGGAGGCGCTCGAGGAGTGCCGGCGCTGCTCGGGCACCCAGTTCTGGCCCGTCGCGGTCGAGGCGCTCGAGCGCGTCGCCGAGGCCGATCTCCTGCCGACCCTCCGCCCGCCGGCGCTCGTCTTCGCCTGAGCGGTCGCCGGCGGCAGTCGATCAGCCGAAGCGGCCGCTCACGTAGTCCTCGGTCGCCTTCTCGGCGGGGCGGCTGAAGATCGTCGCCGTCTCGTCCATCTCGACCAGGTGGCCCGGCATGCCCGTGGCCTCGATGTTGAAGAACGCCGTGTAGTCGCTCGCCCGGCTGGCCTGCTGCATGTTGTGGGTCACGATCACGATCGTGTACTGCTCCTTCAGCTGCGACACCAGATCCTCGATGGCCAGGGTCGCGATCGGGTCGAGCGCCGACGCCGGCTCGTCCATCAGCAGGATCTCCGGCTCCACCGCGATGGCGCGGGCGATGCACAGGCGCTGCTGCTGCCCGCCCGAGAGGCTCAGGCCGGGGCGGTCGAGACGATCCTTGACCTCCTCCCACAGGTGCGCGCCACGCAGCGAGCGCTCGACGATCTCGTCCAGCTCGTCCCGGCCGATCCGGGCCTTGTTGAGCTTGAGACCGGCCGCGACGTTGTCGTAGATCGACATCGTCGGGAACGGATTGGGCGCCTGGAAGACCATGCCGACCTTGCGGCGAACCAGCACCGGATCGACGTTGGGCGCGTAGATGTCCTGGCCGTCGATCAGCACGGTGCCCTCGGCACGCGCTCCGCGGATCACCTCGTGCATGCGGTTGAGCGAGCGCAGCATGGTCGACTTGCCGCAGCCGGACGAACCGATGAAGGCCGTGACGGCGTTGGGCTTGATCGACATGCTGACGTCCTTCACCGCGTGGAAGCCGCCGTAGTACAGGTTGAGGTCCGAGACCTCGATCCCCCGGGCGACCGGCGGCGCGGTGGTGGTCATCGGTGACTGCTCACTCGGCCCCTCGGGCAACGCCGTCGCGTCGCTGCGCGGGGGGGCCTTCCGATGACGCCACGCCTTGGTGCCCATCAACTGACCTCTTTTCCGAACCGCCGGTACAGCATGCGGGCGATGAGATTCAGGACCATGACGATGATAATCAGAGGTGAATGCCGCCGCCCAGGCCCGCTCGATGTAGGGGGCCTTGGGGACGCCGGGGTTCTTGTACTGGCTGAAGGAGAAGACCGGCAGGTTCTCCATGCGGCCGGCGAACGGGTTCCAGTTGACCGTCGAGAACGTCCCGGTGGTGATGAGCAGGGGGGCCGTCTCGCCGATCACGCGCGCCACCGCCACCATCACGCCGGTCATGATGCCCGCGGAGGCGGTGGGGAGCACCACGCTGACCACGGTGCGCCACTTCGGCACGCCGAGGGCGTACGACGACTCGCGCAGGCCGTTGGGCACGACCTTCAGCATCTCCTCGGTCGAGCGGACCACGATCGGGATCATCAGCACCGACAGCGCCACGGCCCCCATCACGCCGAGCCGTATGCCCGGGCCCAGGAAGAGCGCGAACAGCGCGAATGCGAACAGGCCGGCGACGATCGACGGGATCCCGGTCATGACGTCGACGAAGAAGATGAGGGCCGACTTGAGCCGGCCCCGCCCGTACTCGTTCAGGTACACCGCCGCCATGATCCCGATCGGGACCGAGGCCGCCGTGGCGAGGAGCGTGATGACCAGCGTCCCGACGATGGCGTGGTACGCGCCGCCTCCGGCACCCACGACGTTGCGGGCGGATTCGGTGAAGAAGGCGAACGTCGAACCGGGCGATCCCGCGATCCACCACGGTGTAGATGACGGACACCAGCGGCGCCACGGCCGTGACGAATGCGGCCGTGACCACGATCGTGACGCTGCGGTCGAGAGCGCGCCGCGGGCCCTCGACGGCGCGGGACCAGACGTAGACGGCGACGCCCGCCATGATCGTCGCCGCGACGGCGAGCAGGAGCGGGTTCGTTCCCGTGGTCAGCACGAGCACCACGACGATCACCGCGGCCGCGGTGAAGATGGCGTGCGGCGCCCGGCGCGGCAGCGCCGCCCCGATCATGTCCTTGCCGCTCAGCTCGGGCGTACCGGCCGGCAGGGCCGCCGCCGTGCGCGCCACCGAGTCGTACGCCGCGGCCACGTCCGCCGGTTCGTGGGTCGGGGTGCCGCCCTCGGGGGATGAGGCGCTCATCGCAGCTTCGCCTCCCCGCGGGCGATGACCGCCCGCGCCGCCATGTTGACCACGAGCGTGATCCCGAAGAGCACGAGCCCGGACGCGATCAGGGCGTTGACGTCGATGCCCGACGACTCGGGGAAGTCGAGGGCGATGTTGGCGGCGATCGTCGAGGGGTTGCCCGAGCTGATCAGGTTGAAGGTGACGACCCCCGAGACGGAAAGGATGATGGTGACCGCCATCGTCTCGCCGAGCGCGCGCCCGAGCCCGAGCATGGAGCCGCCGATGATGGCCGAGCGCCCGAAGGGCAGCACCGCGAGCCGGATCATCTCCCACCGGGTCGCGCCGAGGGCCAGCGCTCCCTCGATCTGCACGCGCGGGGTGCGGGCGAACACCTCGCGCGTGATCGCGCTGATGATGGGCACGATCATCAGCGCGAGCACGAGGCCCACCAGAAACATCGTGCGGCCCGTTGCCGACGCCGGCCCCTTGAAGAACGGGATGAAGCCGAGGTTCTCCGCGAGCCACTGCTGCAGTCCCACCGATGCGGGGCCGAGGACCGCGATTCCCCAGAGGCCGTAGACGATGCTCGGAATGGCGGCCAGCAGGTCGACCATGTAGCCGAGCGCCGAGGCGAGTCGCGCGGGCGCGTAGAAGCCGATGTAGAGCGACACGGCCACGGCGAGGGGGACGGCGACCAGAATCGCGATCCCCGCCGACAGGACCGTGCCGAAGGCGAGCGGCGCGATGTAGGAGACGAGGCTGTCCCCGCCCGGCAGCTCGGACGCATCGGCCGTCACCGCCGGCCACGACTTCGCGACGAGGAAGATCGCGACGCCCGCCAGGAGGGCGAGGATCACGACGCCGGCCCCGATGGCGGCTCCGGAGAAGATCCGGTCTCCGGGCCGCTTGGAGCGGCCGGTGAAGGGTCCGGCGTTATCTGTCGGTCGTCGTCGCCACGGGGTCGGGCCCCTCCTCCTACTCATCCTCGGGCGGAACCCCGTGCGGGGGGCCAGGGCCCCCCGCACGGTCGAAAGCTCGTCCCGTGCCGTGCTGCCGGCGCGGGCCCGCCGGTCAGGAGCCGATGCTATCGATCGACGGCTGGATCAGCGCGCGCAGACTGTCGGTCAGGGGAGCCGAGCCGGCGGCGTCCGCCGCGGCCTGCTGCCCCTCGGCGCTGACCACGTACGAGAGGTAGCCCTTGACGAGCGCGGCCGTGTCGGCCGAGTCGTAGGTGGTGCAGGCCATCGCGTACGAGGTCAGCACGATCGGGTAGACGCCCTCGGCCGCGGTGTCGCGCTTGAGGTCGTAGGTGAAGACGTTGGCGCCGCCCACCGACGAACGCGGCGACTCGTCGAGGATCTTGGCGGCGGCCTCGGCCGTGGGACCGACGTAGTCCGCGCCGACCTTGATCGTCGCGACGCCGAGGTCGCCGACCTGGCTGGCGTCGGCGTAGCCGATGGAGCCCTCGCCCGCACCGATGGCGTCCACGACGCCGGAGGTGCCCTGGGCCGACTCGCCGCCCTTGACGGGCCAGTCTCCGCTGACCTCATAGGTCCAGACGCTCGGCGCGACGGCCGCCAGGTACTCCTGGAAGTTCTCGGTCGTACCCGACTCGTCGGAGCGCGACACGGTCGTGATCGCCGTGGAGGGCAGGTTGACGCCCGGGTTGTCGGCCGCGATGGCCGCGTCGTCCCACTTGGTGATCTCGCGCTTCATGATCTTCGCCAGGGTCTCGGGCGAGAGCTGCAGCGAGTCCACGCCGGGCAGGTTGTATGCGACGGCGATCGGCGAGACGTAGACAGGGACCTCGATCAGGTTGTCCGGGCCGCCGCAGCGCTTCTGGGCGCCCGTGAGCTCGTCGTCCGGCGAGGGCGGCGTCCGTGCCGCCGAAGGCGGTGCCCCCCGCGACGAACTGCTCGCGGCCCCCGCCGGAGCCGACCGGGTCGTACGAAACGGTGGCGCCGCTGTTGGCCGTCTGGAATCCGGCGCGCCAGACCTCCTGCGCTGCGGCCTGCGAGCTGGCGCCCGCGCCGGCGATCTCACCCGAGAGGCCGGATCCGCCGCCCGCGGTGCCCGAGGCGGAGTCGTCGTCCCCGCAGCCCGCGACGGCCAGCGAGGCCACGGCCAGCGTCGCGGATGCCGCGATCAGGGCGATTCTGCGTCCACGTGCTGCCATCTGGTGGTGCTCCTCTCACGGTGACGGTGGGGGCGTGCCTCGGGCCCCCTGGGAACACGGCCAGTGAACCAACACCCCTCGGGACCCGGGTGACTTTGCTGTGACCCTCGCGTGAACGACTTGTGAACCGCCGTCCGGGTCCCGTCAGGCAATGCCGCCGGCCCGCAGGCCGGCGGTCATAATGCCCCGGTGCCCCAGTACGCCGGAATGAGCGACGGAGCCCCATCGGACTCCGTGCGCCGCATCCTCGAGCGCTATCGCCGCCTGGCCGTCGTGGGCCTCTCGCCGCGCCCCGACCGGCCGAGCCACCGCGCCATGGTGCACATGCAGGCCAACGGCTACGACATCACCCCGGTCAACCCGACGTGCGACGAGGTCCTCGGCAACCCCTGCGTGCCCACGCTCGCGGCGGCGGCCGAGCTCGCCCCACTCGAGATCGTGAACATCTTCCGCCGCCCCGAAGACGTGCCGCCGATCGTCGACGAGGCGATCGCCCTCGGCGCGAAGGTGATCTGGATGCAGCTCGGGATCCGCGAACCGGAGTCGGCCCGGCGCGCCCGCGAGGCCGGCCTCGCGGTGGTCGAGGACCGCTGCATCAAGATGGAGCACTGCCGCTTCTTCGGGGGCCTCAACGTGGTGGGCCTCTCGACCGGGGTGGTCGGCTCGCGCCGCATGGAGGCCTTCCGCCCGTGAGCGAGTCCCGGGACTTCGGCTTCGACACCCGCGCCCTCCATGCGGGCCAGCGCGTCGACCCGGTCACCGGCGCGCGGGCCGTGCCCATCTTCCAGACCTCGGCCTACGTGTTCGAGGACTCCGAGCACGCCGCCGACCTGTTCGACCTCAACCGCTTCGGCAACATCTACACGCGGATCATGAACCCGACGACCGCGGTCTTCGAGGAGCGCATGGCGAGCCTCGAGGGCGGCGTCGGGGCGCTCGCCACCTCAAGCGGCCTGGCCGCGCAGATGGTCGCCATCACGACCCTGCTCGAGCAGGGCGACCACATCGTGGCGTCGCGCCACCTCTACGGCGGCAGCCACAACCAGCTCTCGATCACGCTGCGCAAGTTCGGGATCGAGACGACCTTCGTCGACCCCTCCGACATGTCGGCCTGGCGCGCGGCCCTGACGCCACGCACGCGACTGCTCTACGGCGAGACGATCGGCAACCCGAGGCTCGACGTGCTCGACATCGCCGCCGTCGCGGAGGTGGCCGACGAGGCCGGCGTGCCCCTGCTGATCGACAGCACGTTCGCCACGCCTTACCTCTGCCGGCCGATCGAGCACGGCGCCCATCTGGTCTGCCACTCGGCCACCAAGTGGATCTGCGGCCACGGCACGAGCATCGGGGGGGTGCTGGTCGACGCCGGCACGTTCCCCTGGGCCGACGGCCTGTTCCCCGGCCTCGTCGATCCGAGCCCCGGCTACCGCGGCATGCGCTACGCCGAGACCTTCGGGAACTTCGCCTTCGTCATGAAGGCACGCGTCGAGACGATGCGCGACCTCGGCCCGGTGCTCTCCCCCTTCAACTCCTTCCTGCTGCTCCAGGGGCTCGAGACGCTCTCGCTGCGGATGGACCGCCACGTGGACAGCGCCCTGGCGGTGGCCGAGTTCCTCACCGGTCACCCCGGCGTCGATTGGGTCAGCTACCCCGGCCTGCCGGACAGCCCCGAACGCGCCCGGGCCGGGCGCTACCTGCCCCGCGGCCCGGGAGCGGTGCTGACCTTCGGCGTGAAGGGCGGGCGCGCGGCCGGCCAGCGGCTGATCGAGGCCTGCGAGCTCTGCTCGCACCTGGCCAACGTCGGGGACGCCAAGACGCTGATCATCCACCCCGCCTCCACCACCCACCGCCGCCTCGACGAGGAGGGCCTCGGCCTGGCCGGCGTCACGGACGACATGGTGCGCGTATCGGTGGGGCTCGAGACGCTCGACGACATCGTCTGGGACCTCGACCAGGCGATCACGGCCGCGACGCGGGGCGGCTGACCGGGCTGCTTCCGGCGTCCGCGCCGCTCATCTGAACTCGTCCCAGCTCCAGTCCACCCCCAGCGCGGCGAGGACGCCCGCGACGATCAGGATAAGCACCGGCTGATGCAGGAGGTAGATCGGGAGCGCATGACGGCCGGGGGCGCCGAGCGCCGCCGCGGCCGGCGGAAGGGGCAGGCGCCGCCCCCACGGCCCCCGTCGTCCGGCGGGGTAGAGCGCGAGGCCCACCGCGAGGCCCAGGAGCATCGGCGCCAGCCAGGGGGCCAGCGGGTACCAGTCGACCCCGGCGCCGCTCGGCGGCGGCACGCCCAGCACCAGGAGGCCGGGCACGTCGGAGGTGGCGCCGTCCTTGAGCGCGAGTCCGACGACCAGGACAGCGAGGGCGAGCACGGCGTTGCCCCATCCCAGCCGCACGAGCAGCGGGCCGATGAGCATGGCGGCGGCGATGCAGTGCAGGATCCCGAAGCGCACGTAGTCGTCGCCGAGGGCCACGCGCGTCGCGGCGCTCACCAGGAGGGCGGCACCGGCCACCTGGGCGGCCCGGCGGACGTGGCGCCGGTAGAGCGGAGCGCCGCGCAGGCCGCGCGCCCGCGCGCGGCCGTTAGAGATCGCCAGGCTGACGCCGACGACGAACAGGAAGCTCGACCCGGTGGCCACCTGCAGCGCCCGCCAGCCGCCCCCGAAGGGGTCGATGTCCACGCTCGGCGCCAGCCTGTGGACGTCGTAGGCGGCGTGGTAGGCCACCATCATCACGATCGCGAGGGTGCGGCCGGCGTCGACCTCCCAGAGGCGGTCGCGAACCGGAGCGCTGATCCGGGTGGCCCGAGTCGGAGACCTGCGTGGCAGCGCGAACCCGACTCGGGACACTAGGAGTCGCGGACCAGGGCGCGAAGCGGGCCGAAGAGGGCGGGACCCGCCGCGATGAAGCTCCCCGGCGCGTCCTCCTCGATCGTGCCGCCGGCCTCGCGCACCAGCAGTTCCCCCGCGGCCGAGTCCCAGGGGTTCAGGCCGGTCTCGAAGTAGCCGTCCAGACGGCCGCAGGCGACCCATGCGAGGTCGATCGCCGCCGAGCCGAAGCGCCGCAGGTCGCGCACGGCCGGCAGCACGCGCAGCAAGAGCTGCGCCTGGCGCGCGCGCTCGTCAGCGCGGTACTGGAAGCCGGTGCCGATGAGCGACTGCGAGAGCTCCGCGCCCGGGCCCATCTCCAAGCGGACGTCACCGAGGAAGGCACCATGGCCGCGGCGGGCCGAGAAGGTCTCCCCGCGGGAGGGATCGTGGACCACGCCGACCAGGCCGCCCCGGGCGTCGCGGGCGGCGATGCTGACGCTCCACTGCGGGATCGCCCAGAGGTAGTTGATCGTCCCGTCGAGGGGATCGACGAACCAGGTGACCCCGGAGCCCCCGGCGGCGGCGGCGCCCTCCTCGGCCACGATCGCGTCGTCGGGGCGCGCGGCGCGGATCATCCCGACGATGAGCGCCTCGGCGTCGCGGTCGGCGTCGCTCACGAGGTCGGTCCGGCTCGTCTTGGCGCTGAGCCCGCTGACCGGCTGGCCGACGCGCTCGAGCAGCAGATCGCCGGCCGCGCTCGCGGCCGCGAGCGCGAGCGTGAGCAGCTCCTCGCTCACGCGACCTGCTCCACGATCTGCGGGATCACGACGCCGGGCCTCTCGAGGTGGGGGAAGTGGCCGACGTCCGGCACGCTCAGAATGCGCCCGGCGGGGAGCGCGTCGGCGAGGGCGTGGGCGCCGGGTGGCTTCGTGATCCGGTCGAGCGTGCCGCACGCGACCAGCGCCGGCTGGGGGATCAAGGCCGCGAACGGGCGCGCGTCGAAGGTGAGGGCGCCCGCCGCCCAGTCGGTCATGGCGCGCAGGTCGGCGGTCAGGAGCCGGTCGGCGGCCTCCTCCAGGAGCGCCGCCATCCGCGGGTCGCGGGAGAGGCCGCCGGGGTCGGCGACCGCGGTGAGGAAGACGTCGCGGCGGCGGGCCGGGCTCCGGCGGATGCGCGCGATCGCGACCCGCGCCGCAAGGCGCCCGAGCACGGGGACCTGGAGGACGTCCGAGACGCCGGCGGGGGGGAACCGCCGCGGGCGGGGGAGCACCCAGGGCGCGAGGAGCGCCAGCGCGCGCACCCGCTCAGGGCGGGCGGCGGCGGCGATCATCGCGACCTGCGTTCCGAGTGAGTGCCCGACCAGGGCGACCGGGGCGAGCTCGGAGATCAGGGGGTCCAGGGCGCGGGCCAGCGATGATGGGCTGGTGCGGTGGGCCAGACGCGGGGTGGCGCCGGACCCCGGCAGGTCGATCGCCACCGTGCGCAGCCCGGCGTCGGCGAGGGCCTCCGGCAGCGGACCCCACCCCTCCTTGAAGCCGTTGAGGCCGTGGATGAGGAGCACGGCCGGGCCGCTTCCGCTCTCGATCCTCGCGATGTCGCCCACGCCGCCACGATACGGGGTCGGGTGGGCTACCCTTGTAGGCGTGTCGAGCAAGCTCGAACTCGTCGCCCCACGCGGGTACTGCGCCGGCGTCGACCGCGCGATCGAGACCGTCGAGAGGGTCCTCGGGGAGTTGGGCGCGCCCGTGTATGTCCGCGGCGAGATCGTCCACAACACCCACGTCGTCTCGTCGCTCGCCGCCAAGGGGGCGGTCTTCGTCGACAGCGAGAGCGAGGTGCCCCACGGAGAGACGATCATCCTCTCGGCGCACGGGGTCTCCCCCGATGTGCACCGCGTCTGCGCGGAGCGGGGCCTGCGGGTGATCGACGCGACCTGCCCATTGGTCTCGAAGGTGCACGCCGAGGTCCGCCGCTACGCCAAGCGCGGCGCGACGGTGCTGCTCGTGGGCCACGTGACCCACGACGAGGTGATCGGGACGCGGGGCGAGGCGCCCGAGTCGGTGATCGTCATCGAGAGCGTCAACGACGCCGAGGTGGTCGAGGTCGCCGACCCCGAGAACGTGGCGCTCACCACGCAGACGACGCTCTCGATCGACGACGCGGCCGCGATCGTGGACGTGCTCAGGCGCCGCTTTCCGGCGCTCGCCGGTCCGAAGACCAGCGACATCTGCTACGCCACCCAGAACCGCCAGGACGCCGTCCGGGCCGTGGTCCAGGACGGCGCCGACCTGGTGCTGGTGGTCGGATCGCGGAACTCCTCGAACTCCAACCGCATGGTCGAGGTGGCCGCCGCGACAGGGGCCGAGGCCCACCTGATCGACAACGTCGGCGAGCTCGACGAGGCCTGGCTGGAGGGCAAGGAGAGGATCGCCCTGACCGCAGGCGCGTCGGCGCCCGAGGTCCTCGTGCAGGAGGTCGCCGCGGTCATCGCCGGGGCCGGCTACCTGCGCTCCGGCGACGAGCAGCCCTCGGCCGAGGGCGTCTTCTTCGCCCTGCCCCGCGAGGTGCGCACCCCCGGCTGACGGATGTCGGCCCGTTGCACGCTGCTCAGTCGGCGTTGCGAACCGGCCGATGGACGATGAAGTCGCCCCTGTCGCCGGTCAGGATCGGGACGACGCCCCCCGATGCGCCCTCCCTCCGCCATGCGGCGCGCGCTCGCGCTCGCCGCCCTCCTGACGTCCCTCGCCCTCGTGATCGTGCCGGGCGCCTCGGCGGCGCCCTCGATCTCCGGGACGCGATCCGAGGTCGAGGCCCTCGGGCGCCGCATGGCCGAGCTGGACGTCGCGGTCGGGCGTGCCGTCGAAGCGAGCAACCAGGCCATCGACCGCCTGGAGGCGGCGCAGGCGAGCCTGGCCGTCACGCGCAGGGAGCTGGCCGGGGCGCGGCGCGACCTGGAGCTCTCGCGGCGGCTGCTCTCGCAACGGCTGGTCGGCATCTACGTCGACGGCGACCCGACGTTCGTGCAACTGCTCCTCACCAGCGGGAGCCTCACGGACGCACAGGAGGCGTCGAGCCTCCTCGACGCCATCGCCCAGGACGACGCCACCACCGTCGCGGCCGTCCGCGACCGGCGGGGGCGGCTCGAGCGTCTGGAGACCCGGCAGACCGGGGCCGAGGCGGCGCGGCGGCGCGAGCTGGCGAGCGCCCGGGCGCGGCGCGCCGAGCTGGACGAGCTCGTCGCGGACCAGCGCCGGGAGCTCGCGGCCGCACGTGCCCGCCTGACGCGGCTGGTGAAGGAGGAGAGGGAGCGCAAGGCGCGGCTGGCCGCCCTGGAAAAGGCACGCCAGGCCGCGCTCACCTCGATCCCCCTCGCGCAGGCGACGGCCCTGTCGGGCGCCCTGCCGGCCGGCGACTTCGCCTTCCCGGTCGCGGGCGCGACGACCTTCAGCAACGACTGGATGTACCCACGGCCGGGAGGCCGCTCGCACCAGGGCATCGACCTCTTCGCGGCCATGGGCACACCGGTGATCGCGGTCGCCGACGGCTCGCTGTTCAATGTGGGCTGGAACGGCCTCGGCGGCTGGCGGCTGTGGCTGCGCGACCGCGCCGGCAACGGCTTCTACTACGCCCACCTGTCGGCCTACGCGCCGGCCGCGCGCGAGGGCGCGCGCGTCGCCCGCGGAACGGTCATCGGCTACGCCGGCGACAGCGGCGACGCCCGGGGCACCTCCCCCCACCTGCACTTCGAGATCCATCCCGGAGGGGGCGGGCCGGTGCCCCCCTACCCGATCGTCACCGGGTGGCCGCGGGCGGGCTGATCACGGTGGGCCCCTCGACGGCGAAGCCGGGGGGCAGGTTCGCGGGCAGATCGGGCCCCTCGAGCGCCACCCGGGGGTCGATCTCCAGGTCGACGGGCTCTCCGTCGGTGCCGAGCGGCACCGACACGCCCGCGGCCTCGAGCCAGCGTGCGTAGAGGCGGTTGAGGTCGCGCCGGGCGGTGGCCGGCGAGTCGGCGCCGTCGGCGTTCTTGATCGGGGAGAACTCGTCCTCGCGCGCCGCCTCGACGGTCACCGTGCGCGCGGCGGAGGGCAGGGCGTCGAACAGGAACGTCTCGAACTTCACCGCGTTCGGCTCCGCGGGCTCCACGGTGCTGCCGTCGGCGTCGACGTACGGGACCTTCTTGACCGCGTGGTGGTAGGGCAGCCGCAGCCCGCCCTCGGTGAGGCGGCGCGCGAAGTCGACCTGGATGCAGTGCACGGCGATGGAGCCCGCCCAGTAGACGAGCTCGCCCTCGGCGTCGCGCTCCTGGGCGAGCGCGTCGGGCAGGTCGCTGTACTCCACCACGCCGGTGCGGCCGTCGACCCGCGCGATCACGCCCATCTTCTCCTCGGCCGAGAGCTTGCGCACCACGACCGAGGCCATGTCGGCGCCGGCGAGCGCGTGATGGCCGAGCACCTCGGGGCGGCAGACCCGCGCGAGGGGGTTGTCGACCTGGAAGGTGAAGATCGTCCGCACGCCCTCGCGGGTCATCTCGTCGAGCGCCCCCGAGCTCGCCAGGGCCGAGAGCAGCCCGCCGTGCCCGTCGGGCGACAGCGCCAGGTGCCCGGGCTCGGCCAGCAGGATCTCGCCGGTGGCCCGGTCGACGGCCGGCAGCGTGCCCTGCACCACCGGGCGCACCGACCCGGGCTCGAGCCCGAAGTCGTCCGCCGCCGCGAAGGCCTCGCGCGTGCGTGCGTCGTTGGCCGGGGAGGTGAGCACGTACCAGGGCAGCGGCGCCTCGTAGCGCGCCCGCAGGGCGGCGATCTTGGCCGCGTGGTGCGAGAAGAGGGTGCGGCCCGACAGCGGCGCGAACGGGTAGAGGCCCTTGGGGCCGTCGTAGCCGAGGCGGGTGCCCTGGCCGCCGGCCAGCAGCACGGCGGCCACGCCCCCGGAGCTCAGCAGGTCCTCCCCGGCCGCGCGGGCGCGGCGGTCGCGCTCCTGGTCGGCGGCATCGCGCGGGAGCGCGATCACACTCGACGGATCCGGGGGGGCGATCTCCCCCGTCGCCGCGTGATCGTCGCCCACGAGGCCGTCGACCAGACGGCGCACCAGATCGAGGTCGAGCGCCGCGATCTCGGCGGCCAGGACCTCCCGGTCACGGCCACTCAGCCGCTCGAGAGCGCGCGTGAGGTGCCCCTGACCGGCCTCCTCCAGACGCCCCTCCACGCTCACCCCGCCGGTCGCAGCGCGACCTTGGTGACGCCCTCAGCCCGCTCGGCCATCAGCCTGTAGCCGTCCGCGGCCTCGTCGAGGGTGACCTGGTGGGACAGCATCGGAGCGGGGTCGAGCTTCCCCTCCTCGACCAGGGCCAGCAGCTCGGGGAAGTAGCGCTTGCCCGGCACCAGGCCCCCGGTGACCGAGATGTTTCGCAGGAACTGGTCGAACCAGTTCACCGACGGGGTCTTGCCCATGAAGTGGTCCATGCCGAGGCAGGCGATCGTGCCGCCGGGGCGCACGGCCGCGTGGGCGGTCGCCATGGAGCCCGGGCCGGAGATCGAGTCGATCACGACGTGGGCGCCCTCGCCGCCGGTGTGCTCCATCACGGCCTCCCTGATCTCGTCGTCGTCGCGCGAGGAGACCGTCAGGGTGGCGCCGAGGGCGGTCGCGGTGGCGAGCCGGTCGGCGTGGTGGCCGAGGCAGATGATCCGCTCAGCGCCCTTGGCCCGCGCGCCGTGCACGCCGGCCAGGCCGACCGCGCCGTCGCCGATGACGACGACCGACTGGCCGGGGGCGGTGCCGGCCGAGGTCAGGCCGTGCCAGCCGGTGGACATCACGTCGACCAGCGGCAGGAGCGTCGCCTCGCTGTCGGCGCCCGACAGCGACTCGGGCATGAGGTGGAGGGTGCTCGCCGCCAGGGGCACGCGGATCAGCTCGGACTGGCCGCCCTGAACGGATCCGCCGTGGGCCCAGAGGCGCGGCGCCCAGCCGAACAGCGACCACTTCACGCACGACGACGCGAGGCCCTCGCGGCACCAGGTGCACTCGCCGCACGCGACCGAGCACGACGACATCACCCGGCCTCCGACCGAGATGCCCTCCACCTCGGGGCCGACGGCCTCGACGGTGCCGATGAACTCGTGCCCCAGGCGCGAACCGGGGGCGAACCCGAAGGCCTCGCCGGCGTTGTAGATGTGCAGGTCGGATCCACAGATCCCGGCCATGGTCACACGGACGATCGCGTCCCCGGGCTGCTCGATCGTGGGATCGGGGACCTCCTCGACCCGAACGTCGTGCGTGCCCTGAAAGGTGAGTCCCCTCATCGTGCTCCCGTTGTCGCCGGCCGGTCGTCCGCGGAGGATACGCCGCCCGCGACCCGCGGCGCCGTGCCGGCCGTTACGATCCGCGTCGATGCAGCCTGCCCCACACGCCAAGCTCGCCGGCCGCTTCCGCGACGAGCCGGCGCTGGCGCAGGTGCGCGTCGCCGTCGCGACCGAGCTCACCGAGGGGATGCGATGCGCCACCACGGCGCGCGGCCACGCGGTGGAGGCCGACGAGCCGCGCTCCTTCGGCGGCAGCGACACCGCCCAGAGCCCTGTGGAGCTGCTGCTCACGAGCCTCGCGACCTGCCAGGCCGTCACCTACCGGCTCTGGGCCTCCGAGCTCGGCGTCGCCCTCGACCGCGTGAGCGTAGACGTGGAGGGTGAGCTCGACCTGCGCGGGTTCCTCGGCCTGGCCCCGGACGTTCCCGCCGGCTACGGGGGCATACGGATCGCCGTCACCCTCGAGGGCCCCGACAGCCCCGAGCGCTACCGGGAGCTGGCCGACGCGGTCGACGACCACTGCCCGGTGTTCGACGTGCTCGCCCGGCCGATCCCGTTGGAACGGGAGCTGCGGCTGCCCTGAGGGCTGCGGCTCTCAGGTGATGAGCTTGCGCGTCATCCCGGCGACGGCGATGCGCCACGTGATGAACCCGAAGACGAGCAGGACCCCGAGGTGGGCGAGGTCGAGCGGGAAGTCCCAGCCGAAGACCGCGTCGCGCACCAGCTCGACCAGGTGGTAGAGCGGGTTGAGCCAGGCGAGCGCCTGCGCCCACCGGGGGAGCTGGTCGAGCGGGAAGAAGGTCCCGGCCACCAGGAACAATGGGGTGAGGACGGCGCTGATGACATAGCTGAAGTTCTCGAACGAGTTCATCCGCGAGGCGATGGCGATGCCGAAGCCCGCCCAGCCGAACCCCGCGACCATCGCGATCGGGGGCACCGCGAGCATGCCCCAGCTCGGATCGAGGCCGAAGAGCATCGCGACGACCATGGGCACGCACCCGTAGGTGCCGGCGCGGACCGCGATCCAGACGGCCTCGGCCGTCACCAGTTCCTCCGTATCGACCGGGGCGGCCAGCACCGCGTCGTAGGTGCGCTGGTACTGCTGCTTCACGAGGGTGCCGAACATCGCCGGGAAGGCCGACGAGAACAGCACGGCGGTCGCGACGGTCCCCGTGCCGACGAACTCGACGTAGGGATATCCGCCGACGGTGGACACAAGCGACCCGAAGCCCAGGCCGAACGCGAGCAGGTAGATAGTCGGCTCGACCGTCGACGAGAAGGTGGTCGCGCGCCAATAGGACGAGAAGTTGATGATCTCGCGCACCAGGACGCCGGCGAGCGCCGGGCGCTCCAGCCGTCGCAGGCGGCGCGTGGGCGCGGCGGTGCTCACCCGATGTACTCCCCGGTCAGCAGGACGAAGACGTCCTCGAGGTTCGCCGGCCTTCGCTCACCGGCCGGCAGCGGGCCCTGCGCGCGGTCGAGCGTGAGCAGCGAGATCGAGGTGCCCGTGCGCCGCGTCCTCAGCCCGGCGCGCGCGGCCTCGGCCTCCACCTCGGCGAGGCGGGCGGGCGGGCCGTAGACCTCGACCGCCTCGTGGCCCGCGTGCTCGACGACCAGGTCGCCCGGCCTCCCGGTCGCCACGGCCGAGCCCTTGGACATGATCACCACGGTGTCGGCGAGTCGCTCGGCCTCCTCGATGTAGTGCGTCAACATCAGGATCGAGACGCCCTCCGCCCGCAGCGCGCCGATCAGCGCCCACAGCTCCTGGCGCACCTGGGGATCGAGGCCCACGGTGGGCTCGTCGAGCAGCACCAGGCGCGGGCGGTGCACCAGGGCGCGGGCGATCAGGAGGCGACGGCGCATGCCCCCCGAGAGCTCATCGACGCGGCTCGCCCGCCGGTCGGTCAGGTTGGAGAGGGCCAGCGAGCGCTCGATGGCCGCGCGGCGGTCGTGACGCGACACGCGATAGAGATGGCTGAAGACCCGGAGGTTCTGCTCGACCGTCAGCGTCGTGTCGAGGTTGTCGAGCTGGGGCACCACCCCGCACTGGGCCCGGGCCTGCTTCGACTCCTGAGGCAGCCGGAAGCCCAGCACCTCGAGGGTGCCCTCGTCGGCGATCGCCTGGGCCGTGAGCAGCTTCATGGTCGTCGACTTGCCCGCTCCATTGGGGCCGAGCAGGCCGACGCACGTGCCCTCGGGCACCTCGAGGTCGAGGCCGTTCACCGCGATGATGGCGCCGTAGCGCTTCACGACGCCACGTACGCTGATCGCCGCGCTCACGCGATCGAGACTACCCGCCCGCCTCGCGCACGAGCCCCGAGCGGGCGAAGGCCTCCGGGGCGTCCATCACGAGGCCCACGTAGAAGGGGCCGAACTCGCCGTAACGGGCCGTCACCTCGTCGAAGCGCATCTCGTAGACGATCTCCTTGATCGTCACGGGGTCGTCGGCGACCAGGGTGACGCCCCACTCCCAGTCGTCGAGGCCGGTCGCGCCGGTGATCAGCTGCACGACGCGCCCCGCGTAGCGGCGCCCCACGGCCGCGTGGCCCTGCATCAGCCGCTTGCGGTCCTCGAAGGTCAGCGCGTACCAGTTGGCCCCCTCCGCCCGGCGCTTCGACATCGGGTAGAACGCGATGCAGGCCCTTCGCGGCATGCGCGGGTGCAGGCGATCGTCGAGGTACTTCGCCATACGGGCCCGCCAGGTCTCGAGCGCCGCCCCGACGTCGGCCTCGCCGGCCGCCTCGAGGCGTGCCCGCTCGTCGTCCTCGCTGCTGGTGTACTCGCTCTGCTCGGTGAGCGACACGAAGGAGTAGACGGGCTCGAAGGGGCCGGCCAGAACCCGCTTGGTCAGCACGTCGAGGGCGTCGAGGTCGGGCCCGAGGGCCATGACGCCGAGGTCGGCGCTGCCGCCCAGCACCGAGAAGGCGATCACCTGCTGGGGATCGACCGCGGCGAACTCCTCGATGGCCCCGAGGGCCTCGAGCGCGCCGGGCTCGCCGGGGACGGCGCGCAGCATCAGGTGCACCACGCCCCAGCCCACGGATGGACGAACCTCGCTCATGTGCGCGAGCCTATCGGGCGGCGAAGCGATACAGCGTGCCGTTGGCGAGCACGTAGAGCTCGCCCCGGAGACCCTCGCCGAACGAGGTGACGTTCGACAGCTTCACTCCCAAGCGCCTGGTCTCCTCGCGCACGCCCCGGGGCTTCGGCCCCGCCCGCATGCTCCACACGCGGCCGCTGCAGAAGTCGGCGTATACGTAGCGGCCGGCCAGGCCCTTGACCGCCTTGCCGCGGTAGACGTAGCCGCCGGTGATCGAGCAGCCCGAGGCGTGCGTGTACTGCGCGACGGGCCGGACGGGCCTGGCGCCGCGCACGGCGCGAGAGCCCTTGAACGAGCGGCGGCCCTCGAAGGCGTTCCAGCCGAAGTTGACGCCCCGGGCGCGGCCCTTTGCGCGGTAGTCGACCTCCTCGACGTCGCCCTGGCCGACGTCGCCGATCCAGATGTCGCCGCGCACGCGGTCGAAGGAGAAGCGCCAGGGGTTGCGCAGTCCGTAGGAGTAGACCTCGGGCCGGCCGCCCCGCGAGGCGAACGGGTTGCCGCGCGGGATGCCGTACTGGCGGCCCCCGGAGCGGCGGTCCACGTCGATTCTCAACAGCTTGCCCAGCAGCGAGCGCGTGTTCTGGGCGTTGCCGTTGGGGTCTCCGCCACCGCCACCGTCGCCGGTCGCGATGTACAGCATGCCGTCGGGCCCGAAGGCCACGGCGCCCCCGTTGTGGTTGGAGAAGGGCTGGTCGATGCCGAGCAGGGTCCGCGCGCTGCCGGGGTCGGCGCGATTGACGCTCGCGCGGGTGTACTCGACCACCCGGGTGTCGCCCGAGGTGTTGGTGTAGTCGACGTAGAAGCGACCGTTCGACGCGTAGCCCGGGTGGAAGGCGAGGCCGAGCAGCCCCTGCTCCCCGCCAGACGCGATCGAGCCCGACACGTCGAGGAACGGCTTCTTCAGGAGCCGACCCCGATCGATGATCCGCACCGTCCCGCTCTGCTGCACCACGTACAGCCGTCGCGGCTGGCCCGGCGCCGCCGTGACGTAGACGGCGTCCCTCAGGCCGCTGCGTACACGCACCAGCCGCACGCGCGCCGTGGCGTCCTCACCGCGGGCGGGCGCCCCGGCCTGCTGCGTCGACGCCGCGTCCGCCCCGTCGCCGGCCACGGAGCCGCAGCCCGCGAGGGCGGCGGCGGAGAGGGCGAGTGCGGCGAGGGCCGTTGCGCGGCGCGGGGGACTCATGACGACCCACGCTAGCGCACCGTGCCGCGATCGCACCGGGACCTCACAAGACCGTTACGCGAGGGCCTGACGTGGGGCTGAGTAGGTCCTTCTCAGGCCGCATCGCCGACCGCGGCCGCCGCCGCGCGCTCCAGCGGGTCGCGCAGCGGGGACAGGGGTGGCGCGTAGCCGAAGTCGCACTCGGCGAGCTCCCGGATGGTCATCCCCGCCGAAATGGCGGTCGCGAGGGTGTGCAGGCGCGTGGAGACCTCGCCGGAGCCGGCGATCTCGCCCCCCAGCAGCCGCCCCGTGGGCTCGTCCCAGACGAGGGTGACGGTCAGCTCCCGGACCCCGGGCATGTAGCCGGAGCGATCGGGGGCCTCGCGCGTGACGATCCGCGGGGCGAACCCCTCCCGCGCGGCGACCCCGGCGTCGATCCCCGTCGCGCCGAAGGACACCTCCCGGAACCGGGAGACCCACGAGCCGAGCACGCCGGCGAACCGCGCCGGCCGGCCGGTGATGTCGCGTCCGGCGATCCGCCCCTGCGCGTTGGCGGTGGTGGCGAGGGGCCTCCAGACCGGGCGGGCGAGGAGGCGGTGGTGAGCGGTGGCGCAATCGCCGGCCGCCCAGATGCCCGCGACGCTGGTGCGCCCGGCGCGGTCGACGGCGATCGCGCCGGCGTCGCCCGTCGCGCAGCCCGCGGCCGCGGCGATCTCCGCGTTGGGCGTGACGCCGGTGCCGAGGACCACCAGGTCGGCCGGCAGCTCGTCGCCGTCGACGACCGCGGTCAGGCCGGAGCCCTCCGACGACCCGGCGCGGATCGCCGAGATCGACGTGCCGGCCCGGATCGCGACGCCGGCCGCCGCGAGCGCTCGCGTCACGCGCTCGGCCGCCGGGTCGCCGAGTACGGGCAGCGGGCGGGCGCCGCGCTCGACGACGGTCGCGAGCGCCCCATGGGCCAGGACCGCCTCGGCCATCTCCACGCCGATGGGGCCGCTGCCGATCAGCACCACGCGGGGGCGAGGGGTGGCGATCAGCCGCTCGCGCACGCCGCGCGCCGAGGCGACCGCGCGCAGGGTCACCACGCCGGGAACGCCGAGGCCGGGGATGTCCGGCGGCGCCGGACGGGCGCCGGTGGCCACCATCAGCGCGCCGTAGGGCACGCGCTCGCCGTCCGAGAGCTCCACCGCGCGCGCCTCCGGGTCGATCGCCACGGCCTCGGCGCCGGTGCGCACGCGGATGCCGCGCTTTCGCAGGAAATCCTCGGGCGAATGGTGGATCAGGTCCGACTCGTCCGCCACCTCCCCGGAGATCAGGTAGGGGATGCCGCAGGCCGCATACGAGACCTCGTGGCCGCGCTCCAGGACCGTGATGGCGAGATCGGGATCGCCGCGGCGCGCCTCGCTGGCGGCCGACATGCCGGCCGCATCCCCTCCGATGACGACGAGCGGGCCCGTCATCTCCGGGCCCGGGAGATGCCTCTAGGCCGTGACCGGATCGATCGCCGGCTGGACCGCCCGGCTCACCGTGACCGGCAGGAGACGCACGAATGCGTTCAGCTCGGCGGCGGGTGCGCCCTCCGCGAGGCCCGTGACGAGCCGCTGGAGGACGGCCTCTTCGCGGGGGCCGAGCTCGGCGACGACCGGGGCCAGTGCGTCGGTCAGACGCTGGGCGATGTCTGCGTCCAACACCTTGAAGGCTTCGAGGAGCTGGGCGGGGATCTCATCGGGCATGAGGTGCATTATCGCACAGGTGACGGACACCATGCCGTTGCAGCCCACGCAACGACGGCAGGGAAGCGCGCGCCCACCGCCAAGACAGGCCACCCACGAAGGAGGCTGCGGTGGAACTGTGGATGGTCGGACTGGCGCTCAGCGCGCTTCTCGTCGCCGCGGCGCGCGATGTCGGCCGCCCGGGGCGGGCGTCGGCCGCGGGCCTGGCGGGCCTGCGCGCGATCGGCGGGACGGGCCTCGGGGTGATGGCGCTGCTCGCGCTCGCCTCGGGGCATCCGATCGCCGCCGCGGTGGGAGGCCTCGGGGCGGCGCCACTGCTCGCCGGGCTCGTCGCGCCGCTCCTGCGGACGCGTCTCGCGCGCCCTCTGGCACCCGGACGGGCGAACCCGGCCGTGGCCGAGGCCCGCTACCCCGCCCCTGCCCAGGAGCGCCGCGCCGCCTAGCGTCCCGAGTCAGGAATCGCGCGGCAGAGCTTCCGGCTCAGGACGCCGGCTTCCCGATTCGGAGGCCGGCGCGCAGCACGGGTGAACTCCCGAATGGAGACATCAGTGCCCAACGGGGAAGCGACCGGGGTCGCCGCGCTGGGGGCGCGACAGCCACCGCTCGATGCGCTCGAGAACGGGTTGGTGCTGCAGGGACGGGATGCGCCAGCCGACCGCCGCGGTGCGGCCCAGCGCGACCTCGACCAGCGCGATCGCCTCATCGAGGTCGACCGGCGCGCTCGCCAGACCCATCTCCTCCATGGGGGCGAAGAGCTCGCGCCTCAGGCGCGGCTCGATGACGTCGGGCAGGAAGAAGGCGTCCTTCACGGCCCCGCCGAGCTGGTCGAGGTCGATCAGCACGACCAGCGGAGAGACCCGGCCCCGCTCCTTGGCGACCGTGATCACCACCTGTTGCTGGTCGGGGGCGTCGAGCGGCGACGTGGCCCAGGCGGCGGCGGGCCGCGCGTCGGAGAGCCCGGCGACCGCGGGAATGCGCGGAGGGGCTGCCTGGGCGATGCCCTCGGCGGCGGCACGCTCGCGGCCCGGCGGCAGGATGGCGGCGAACGCTCGGCAGGCCTCGCGTCCCACGTCGCCCGCGTCCGCGAGGGCCCCGAGCAGCGCGCCCACCTCGCCGGAGGGCAGCACGGAGAGGACCTCCTCGATCAGTGCCTCGATCAGGTACGAGCGCCGCAGGCCGACGATCGCGCGCGCGATCCGCTCGGATCCGTCCTCGCCGAACAGGGCCTCCCCGTCGTCCAGAAGCGATCGGGCGCGCAGGAAGGCGTCCTGCGCGTCGAGGTCGTCGCCGATGTCGGCCAGGCACTCGGCCACCTCGGCGCGCTCGGCCCCCGCGGCGTGGGCGAGACCCTCCTCCACCCAGCGCCGCGCGCTCTGCTCGTCGCCCAGGCGATACGCGATCAGGGAGGCCTCGTACCAGTCCTCCGGATCCCCCTGGGGGAACGCGGCGCGCAGCTGGGCGAGCGCCTGGTCGAGACGGCCCGCGCGCCCCAGGATGCGGGCCAGGCGGCGGCGCGCGGCGGGAACCCTCTCGGGCACGTGGCGGCGCAGCACCGTGAGCAGGCGCCCCTGGGCGAGCGCGGCCTCGGCGGTGCGCTCGGCGGCCAGCAGGTCGGCGACGTCGCACTCGAGGGCGTTGACCTCCTCCTCCGTGAGGCTCGACCATTCCGTTCCCGCCGGGCCGATCCAGCCGAGGTGCACCTCGTAGCCGGCCTCGGCGAGCACGGCGCCGAGGGGCCGGCCCGCGACCCGCAGCACGCCCGGCGAGGCCGCCGCGACGCCGGCCGCGACCGTCGCGAGATGGGTGATCGGGGGCGCCAGGTCCGGGCGCTCGGGGTCCCAGCGGCCCAGGCGCTCGGCGACCGCCGCGACGATCGCCGCCTCGTCGTCGGGGCGGGGCTCCGGGGGCGCGCTGCGCTCCGCGGCGATCCGTCGCGCCACCGCGTCCTCGATCGTCACCACCACCGAGTCGCCGGCGGCGGCGCCCGGGGGCAGGGGCACCGTGGGGCCCGCGTCCACGAGCACCAGAGGAGCGAGGTGAGGATCCACGTCGAGCTCGCCGGCGGCCGCCTCGTCGGCGCTCACCACCGTCGTCAGGGCGACGCCCGAGAGCGCCTGCGCGATGCTCGCGAAGCGCCCGTCGGCGATCTGGACGACGCGCGGGTCATCACGGATCGCCCGCCGGACCGCTGCGGCCGGATCGCGGGAGCGCGTCGCGCCGGCGGCGGCGAGCGCCTCCCCGAGGCGGTCCGCGTCGAGCGGGCCCTCGGCGAGGAGATCCAGAGCGGAGTCGGCGATGCGCCCCATGGGATGAGGATAGCGGGGGCGCCGGTCGCGCCCTCCGGCCGGTGCTGGCATCATCACCCCGTGCCGCGTACCGCCGACATGCGCCGGGACGCGCTCTGATAGGCCTCCTCGCCGGCCTCGCGCCCCTGTCGGTCTTCCAGGCCTTCTCGGACCTCGCCGAGGGCGCCGCCGACTACGGCTACTGGGCCGTCCTGCTCGTCGTCGCCGGTGACGGGGTCTTCCCCGTGCTGCCCGGGGAGACCGCGATCGTGGCCGCCGCCGTGCTCGCCGCCGACGGCACCCTCAGCCTCCCGCTGGTGATCCTGGCCGGCGCCGCGGGCGCCGTCATCGGCGACTCGTGCGCGTTCGCCATCGGACGCGCGGGCGGCGGTTCGATCAAACGGACCGTCTCGCGCGTCGCCGGGCCCGACCGCTTGGAGGCGGCCGAGCGGATGGTCAAGCGCCAGGGCGCCGCCCTTGTCATGGTCGGGCGCTTCCTGCCGGGGATCCGGATCGCCATCAACATGTCGTGCGGCGCGGGCCAGATGGACTACCGGCGCTTCCTGCTCTTCGACGTGATCGGCGCCTTCCTGTGGGCCGGCCAGGCGAGCCTGCTCGGCTACTTCGCCGGCAAGGCCTTCGCCGACCAGCTGTGGGTCGCGTTCGTCGTCGCGTTCGTCGTTACCGGCATCGTGGGGGCCTTCGTGGCCGTCAAGGAGAAGCGCCGGGTGCGCAAGGAGAGCGCCGCGGCTGCGGCCGAGCGGGCCGACGCGGGCCGGCAGCCCCGCCCCGGGGCCTGACGAATTCGCCGACGCCCCCCGTCGGTGTGAGTTTTTTGTTGGACAGGGCCCCATCGCTGGAAGTTTTCTTCAGGTTCTGGGGGTCGAGCGACGATAGTGCAGGTTGCAGCCTCCGAGACTCGCGCCCACAATCGGGCCATGGCAGGGATGGTCGACTCCGATGTTCCCCCCTCCGTCGCACCCCCGGGATCGCATCTCGACTGCGCCCATGGCGGCGACTGAGGTGGTGACCGGATACGGCGCGCAGGCTGATGAGCGCACCTCCTTCGACGTGCGCCCCCCGGCCGCGGTCGAGGGCCCGCGACTGCTCTCCGTCTCGGCCGCCGCCCGTCTGCTCGGCGTCAGCTCCTCGTCGCTGCGGGCCTGGGCGGCGGCGGGACGCGTGCCCCACGTGCGCACGCCCGGCGGCCACCGCCGCTTCGAGCTCGACGAGCTCGTGCGTTGGCTGGCGGAGCGCGGGGGGGCCCCTCCGGCGCCCCAGCACCGCCTCCAGGAGCTCGTGCCCACCCGCTTCGAGGCGATGCCCGAGACGGCCGCGGTGCTCGCCGAGGCGAGCGGCGACGTGCTGGCGGCGTTCGAGGAGGAGCTCTCCCGGGCGCGCCCGTCCGGCGCGATCAGGCCGTCGGTCGCTCGCCGGTCGCGTGTCCTCGGGGTCCTCGAGGCCCTCACCGAGGCGCTCGAGAGCGGTGACCTCGCGGCCTGCTACCGCGACGCCGAGTGGGAGGGGTTCCGCCACGGCGCGTCCGGCCAGCCCGGCGACGCCCCGGTAACCGAGGCCCTCGCGCTGCGCCGCGCAGTTGACCGCGTGCTCGCCCCGGGCATCGCCGAGAACGCGCCCGGGAGGCGGGTCGTCGAGCGCTCCCTCGACCGGATGGCCGTCCGCGTCGCGGCGGGATACGCCGACGGCGTGCGCTGCCGCCTGCGGTCGTCGCTCGAGTGAGCCGGGGCACCCCGCGACCGTGACGAGGATCAGCGGGCGGGCACGCCGCCCAGAGGGACCATGGCTCTCGGTCTCCGCGGCGGCCCGTGCACTCGGCGTGAGCCCGAGCACCCTGCGGCTGTGGGCCAGCGAGGGACGCGTACCCCACGTCCGGACCGCCGGCGGGCACCGCCGCTTCGACCCCGAGGCGCTGCGCCAGTGGCTCGCGCGCCAGCCCGCGCGCACCTCCCGGCCGACGCGCCCCGGGTCCATCCAGATCGCCGCCGCGTCGGATCTGGCCGAGGTGCTGCGCTCTCGCGCCGACCTGGTCTCGGACGCGGTCGAGACGCTCGTCGAGGGCCCGGCCGAGGCCGCGTACCGCCGCCTGCCCCCCGCCGAGCGCCGCGGCGTGGTGCGCGCGTGGGTGGACGCGCTCGCCGACGCCTTCGAGACCGGGAGCCTCGCCGACGCGCTGGAGCGGGCCGAGACCTACGGGCGCGGCCACGGCCTCGCCGGATCGTCGGCCGAGGTCACCCTCGGCGGCAGCCTCGCCCTGGAGCGGGCCATCGACCGCGCTCTCGGCGCGGCGCCAACGCCCCTCCCCGATGAGCAGCGCCGCGAGGTCGTGGCGGCGATGAGCCAGCTGACCGTCCGGGTGGCCACCGCCTGGGCCGCCGCCGTCGCCGGCCGGGGGCGTTAGCCGCCTACGAGCCCTTCCCGGCGGGGACGGGGATGCGGACCCGGTCGAGCGTCCGACCGCGCGGCGAGACGGCGCGGACGGAGATCCGCGACGCGCTGACGTTGACCGCGAGGAAGTGGTGCGCGAGCACGCAGGCGCGGAGGCCGCGCGCCGGGCGCACGCACGGGTACAGCGGCGCCCCGCCTCCGCCGGTGGTGACGTACGTCACGCCGCCGACGCCCAGGCGCTCGTACATGTGGTTGTGCCCCTGCAGGACCAGCGCCACCCGGCCGCGCCGGAAGAGCGGCGCCCACAGGCGCTGGGCCGTCGCCGAGGGGCCGTGGATGCCCGAGGTGTAGACGGGCTGGTGCAGGGCCACGATCCGCGCCGGCTCGGTGGCCCTGCGCAGCTGGCGCCTCAGGAACCGGAGCTGGGCCGGGTCGGCGGGGTCGTTCGCGTCGAGGACGATCACGCGCAGCGGACCCCGGGCGACGGCGTAGTAGCGCCGCCGGGCGCCGAGCACGTCGGCGGTGGACGTGCCCCCGAGGTCGTGGTTGCCCCACGTGGCGCGCCACGGGATGCCGAGCGCGCGCAGGCAGATCTCCGGCCTCAGGAAGTTCCCCGCCGTGGCGGTGCCGTCGGGGCGGTAGAAGTTGTCCCCCGTCGTGAGGACGAAGGCCGGCCGCGACCGGCGCGCCTCGGCGCACATGCGCCGCGTGACCGCCGCCTGCGCCGCCGAGCCGTAGCCCCAGTCGCCCTTCGCCAGGAAGCGGACCGCGGGGGCCGCCTGCGCCGGGTCCGGCGGGGCCGCCGCTCCCGCCGACAGCGCCGCCGCGGCCGCCAGAGCGGCGCCGGCCCTCATCCGTCTCCCGCCGCCCCCCCCGACGACCCGATGTCGCGGCGCAGCTCGTCGGCGCGGTCGCGCAGCCGCTGGCGGGCGGCGTCGAGGGCGGCCTGGGAATCATCGGGGGGCGCGACGGGCGCCTCCGGAGGGGGCGCCGCTGCCGACGGGGCGGGAGGCGTGACGGGGCGCGCGGCCGGACCGGCCGCGCGCCGACGATGACGGGCGATCGCGATGCCCGCGCCCGCTCCCGCAGCGCCCGCCGCCGACGCCGCCCACATGGTCAATCTACGCATCGCCACCACCTCGCCTGGGGTCCTCGGTGCATCCTAATCCGCGCATCGGCCGCTGCTATACTCCCGCGCCTGCCGGGGCCCGGTCGCCCTGGAATGCCTGCGTGTCGCAAACCTCCGGAGGTCCGGGATCGCCCCCTACGAGATCATGATCATCCTCAACCCCGATGCGGATGAGGAACAGCAGCAGGAGATCCTCGAGAGGGTCCAGCAGCTCATCACCGCCGGCGGCGGCACGGTTGACCACGTGAACGACTGGGGCCGCAAGAAGATCACCTACCCCATGGAGAAGCGCCCCGACGGGCGCTACGTGGTGATCACCTGCACCGGCAAGGAGGCGTCGCTCCCCGAGATCGACCGCGTCCTCTCGATCAGCAAGGGCGTCGTGCTCAGGTCGCTCTTCATCCGCCTCAACAGCGTCGAGGCCGAGCGGGCCCGCGCCACCGGCGCCCCGGCGCCGGTCGACGTGCACCCCGAGGGTGAGCGTCCCCAGCGCGGCGGCCGCCCCGGCGGCGGTCGCGGCGGCGGCGGACGACGTCCCCCCCGCTAGTAGCCGATGCCCGCTGACCTGAACCGCGTCACCCTGGTGGGGCGCCTCACGCGCGATCCCGAGCTGCGCCACTCCGGTGGCGGGGATCCGATCTGCTCGATGCGGCTGGCGGTGTCCTCGCGCTCGCGCGACGAGACCGGCAACTGGGGCGACCGCTCCAACTACTTCGACGTGACGGTCTTCGGCCGTCAGGCCGAGACCGCCTCCACCTACCTGGCCAAGGGACGGCGCATCGGCGTCGACGGGCGCCTGTCCTGGCGCGAGTGGCAGGCCCAGGACGGCACCAAGCGCCAGAGCGTCGAGGTGATCGCCAACGACGTCTTCTTCCTGGACAGCCGGGGCGAGGGTGGCGGCGAGGGCGGGGCGGCCCAGCAGGGCGGTGGGTGGAGCGGCAGCCGCGCGCCCGCGGGCGGCGGCGACCTCCCCGTGGACCGCAGCGACATGCAGCCGGCGAAGCCCCCGGCCGACGACGACGACATCCCCTTCTAAGGCAGGCGAGGCGAAGACATGCAGGCGATCCTTCTGACTGAGGTCGACGGGCTCGGCGAGGCCGGAGCCGTCGTGAGCGTGGCCCGGGGCTACATGCGCAACTTCCTCCTGCCGCGGGGCATGGCCGAGGTGGCGACCCCCGCGAAGATCGCGGAGGTGCAGCGCCGTGAGGAGCAGCGCCGCGTGGCCGAGGTGAGGGCCGAGGAGCACTCGAAGGAGCTCGCCGACCTGCTCAGCCGCACGATCCTGACGCTCAAGGCCAAGGCCGGGGACGACGGCCGCCTGTTCGGCTCGATCACCGCGGCCGACGTGGCCACGGCCATCGAGGAGGCCCGGGGGATCCGCGTCGATCGCCGTCACATCACGGTCGAGCCCGCAATCCGCGCCCTCGGCACGTACTCCGTGCCGATCGAGCTCGCCCCCGGACTGACGACGGAGGTCAAGACCATCGTCAGTCCCCTGATCGACTGAGCTCAACCCGCCCCACGGGGCCGAGGAACCCGACCGTGCCCGAGGGCGTCGCACCACCCCAGAACGCCGAGGCCGAGGCGATGCTGCTGGCCAGCCTGATGGAGGCCGGCGCCTTCGTCGCCGAGGCCCAGGGCATGGTTGACGAGGACGACTTCTACCGCGAGGGGCACCGAGCGGTCTACCGGGCGATCGTCGACCTGTTCTCGGTGGGCGAGCCGGTGGAGCCGATCACCGTCCTCGAGCAGCTGACCAAGAACGGCGACCTCGACGCGGCCGGCGGACGCGGATCGGTGCTCGACCTGATGGAGAGCCCCTTCATCGCCGCGAGCTACAAGACCTACGCCGAGATGGTCCGCGATGCCGCCACCCAGCGCCGGCTGCTCCAGGTGGGCCAGCAGATCGAGAAGATGGTCGTCCAGCGCGAGGGCGAGACCACGGTGATGCTGCAGGACGCCGAGACGCTCGTCTACGGCCTCTCCCAGAAGGGCGTGCGGGGCGACTTCACCCGTGCCCACGAGCTGGTCATCAAGGGCATCGAGCGCCTCACCGCGGCCGAGGAGAGCGGCGGCGGGGTCGTCGGGGTCGGCACGGGCTTCATCGACCTCGACCGGGTCGTCGGCGGGCTGCAGGCCGGCAACATGATCGTCGTCGCCGCCCGTCCGTCGATGGGCAAGACGGCGCTCGCCCTCGGCATCGCCGAGCACGCCGCCCTGGTGCAGAACCTGTCGGTCGCCGTGTTCAGCCTCGAGATGAGCGGCGACGAGCTGATCCAGCGCCTGCTGTCGTCGACCGCGGTGGTCGACGCCGGCCGCATCCGCGCCGGGCGGCTGGCGCCCGAGGACTGGTCGCGCATCGGCCGCGCCGCCGACCGCCTCTCGGCCGCCCGCCTCTACATCGACGACTCCGAGGGCGTGACCGTCGGCGAGATGCGCACGAAGACCCGGCGCCTGAAGAGCCGCGACGGCCTCGACCTGCTGGTGGTGGACTACATCCAGCTGATGGAGGGCAACCGCGGCCGCAAGGACGAGAACCGGGTCCAGGAGATCTCGAGCATCTCGCGGAACCTGAAGATGCTCGCGCGCGACCTGGAGGTCCCGATCATCTGCGTCTCGCAGCTCAACCGCTCCCCCGACGCCCGCAACGACAAGCGCCCGATGCTGTCGGACCTTCGCGAGTCGGGAGCGATCGAGCAGGACGCCGACCTCGTCCTGATGATCTACCGCGACGACTACTACAACCCGGACAACTCCGAGGAGAAGGGCGTTGCCGAGGTGCTCGTCGCCAAGAACCGCCACGGGCCCACCGACCGGGTGAAGCTCACGTTCCGCGGTTCGTACGCCAAGTTCGACAACCTCGCCAGAGAGGGCTCGTAGTGCCGGCGACAGTAGTGATCGGCGCCCAGTGGGGCGATGAGGGCAAGGGCAAGGTCGTCGACCTGCTGGCCGAGCGCAGCGACGTGGTCGCGCGCTACCAGGGCGGCAACAACGCGGGCCACACGATCGTGGCCGGCGACGAGGTCTACAAGCTGAACCTCGTGCCGTCGGGGATCCTCTACCCGGGCACGCTCTGCGTCATCGGCAACGGCACGGTGGTGGACCCCGGGCACCTCTGCCATGAGATCAGCGGGCTCGAGGAGCGCGGCATCTCGCTCGACACCCTGCGCATCAGCGGCAACGCGCACCTGATCATGCCGTATCACGTGATGCTCGACGGTGCGGCCGAGATGCGCCTGGGCAAGTTCTCGATCGGCACGACCCGTCGCGGGATAGGCCCCTGCTACCAGGACAAGGCCGCCCGGGTCGGCATCCGCGTCCAGGACCTCCTCGACCCGAAGATCCTGGTGCGCAAGCTCGAGATCGCCCTCGAGGCGAAGAACGAGATCCTGGAGAAGCTCTACGAGCTGCCGCGCCTCGAGCCCGAGGCCGTGGCCACCGACCTGCTCGAGCACGCCGAGCGCCTGCGGCCGTTCATCGCGGACACGGCGCTGATCATCGACGCCGCGCTGCGCGACGGGAAGACGGTGCTGTTCGAAGGCGCCCAGGGGACGATGCTCGACATCGACCACGGGACGTATCCGTTCGTGACGTCGTCGAACCCGGTGGCGGGCGCGGCCTGCACCGGTACCGGCATCGGCCCGACCCGCATCGACCGGGTCCTCGGCGTGACCAAGGCGTACGTCACCCGGGTGGGCGAGGGCCCGTTCCCGAGTGAGCTCGGCGACGCCGACGGGCAGCGGATGCTCGAGCGCGGCAACGAGTTCGGGACCACCACCGGGCGCCAGCGCCGCTGCGGATGGCTCGACCTGGTGGCGCTGCGCTACGCCGCCCGCCTGTCGGGCATGACCCAGCTGGCCCTGACCAAGCTCGACGTCCTCTCCGGCTTCGATCGGGTGAAGCTCTGTGTCGCCTACCGCGACCGCGAGGGCAACCGCCTGACCGACTTCCCGTACCACCAGACGGTCTTCCACGGCTGCACCCCCGAGTTCGAGGAGATGCCCGGATGGGACGAGGACCTCTCGGAGGCCCGCACCCTGGAGGACCTGCCCCGCGTCGCCCGCGAGTACGTCGACGCCATCGCCACGGCGGTGGATGTGCCGATCACGCTGATCGGCACCGGCCAGGGCCGCCACCAGGTGATCGACCAGGTCGAGATCTGACGCTCCCCACGGGGCGGATCAGCCGGGAACGGCCTCCGGGGTGATCTCGGCGACCGCTGGGACCGGGGCGGGTGCGGGGGCCTCGGTGACCGGCTCGGCGTCAGGCACCGGCACCGGGTCGGGCACCGGCACCGGGTCGGGCGGCGCCGGAGCGGGCGACGGTTCGGGCTTTGGAGCGTGCGGCGGCGGCGCGGGCTCGATGACCGCCGAGAGCGACGTGGTCGTCGCGATCGGCTCCGGGGCGGGGCCGACACCCGGGGCGCTCGCCTGAGCGCCGGCCTGGGAGGCCCCGGTGCCCTGCCGGCCGGCAGCGGGCTGGGCCTGCGTGTCGGTGGGCCCGGCGGCCGGGCTGCGGTCGATCACGACGTCCGGGAGGTTCGGCGTGATGCGACGGCAGAAGCGCACTTCCGGGTTCCCGGCGCTGCCGGTGCCGATGACCACCGGGATATAGCCGTCGGGACAGGTCCCGTCGCCGGCGGGCGGCGGCTCGACGACGGGGGGCGGGTTGACGACCGGGGGCGGGTCGACGGGCGGGTCGGCGTCCGGGGGTGGATCGACGACGGGGGGCGGATCGACGGGCGGGGGTGGATCGACGACGGGGGGCGGATCGGCGGGCGGGGGTGGATCGACGGGCGGGGGCGGGCCGGCGGGCGGGGGTGGATCGACGACGGGGGGCGGGTCCACCGGAGGGATCACGACCGGCTGCTCGGCGGGCTCCTGGTCGGCGGGCGGCACGACGGGGGGCGCGGGCGTCACGGGCGCCGGGTCGCCGGTCGCCGATCCGGCCGACGCCGGTGCGGCGGGGGGCGGGATGGTCGCCGGCGGCGGGGGATCGGCGGGAACCGGGGCGGGGTCGGCCGGGGCCGGGGCCGGATCGGCGGGGGAGCGCTTGGGCGGCGCGGGGCCCGGGCCGCCGGGCGCGGGAGCCGGGCCTGAGGCCGGATCGGTGGTGGCGGTCGGGGTGCCCGCGACCGAGGCGGGCGCGTACACCGCGTCGAGGGACGGGATCGGCTCCGGCTTGGCACCCGCGCCCGGCTGGGCGCCGGCGGCGGGCGACGCGCTCGCGCCGGCCGGGGCGGACGGCGACGTCGGGGGTGGGGACGGGGACGACGCGTCAGCCTGGTCCGCAGCGTCGCCCTGAGGCGACGACCCGGACGCGAACGGGCCCACACCGCTCACCGTGACGGCGACGGTGGCGACCACGCCGACGGCGACGGCGCCGGCCGCGACGAGGCCTCCGACCGCCATCGCGCCGAGGCCCGCCGTGCCGGCCCCGGCGCCCGCCCCTCCTGCTCCCGCCCCGGAGCCGCCCGACCCGCCCGGTCCGCCGGAGGCCACGGCGACGCCGCCCGCGCCGAGGGCCCCCGCGGTGGCCCGGGCCGCGACGCGGTCGCCGAGGACGCTCTCGAGGATCCTGGCTGCGGCGATCGCCGGCAGCACGGGGAAGAAGGCACCGATGCGGCGGCGGCGCTCCTCCTGCGCCTCGGCGAACGCCGTGCAGCCCTCGCATCCGCGCAGATGGGCCTTCAGGGTGCGCGCGCGCAAGGCCCGCCGGTCGCCGTCGGCGATCGTGCCCCGCACCTGCCGGCAGTCGAGGTCGCGGCCGAGCCCGAAGGCCGCAAGCGACACCCGGGCCTCGTGCAGGAGGTGGCGTGCGTCCGCGGCCGTGGTGCCGAGCGCCTCGCCGACGGCCGCGTGGGAGAGGCCGCTCATCTCGTGGAGCACCAGGGCCGAGCGCTGGCGCATCGGCAGCGCGGCGATGTCGGCGCGCAGCTCGCGCATCCGCTCGCGCACCTCGACGCTCTCGTGCACCGCACCGGCGACCGGGTCGTCGCGATCGGTCAGCTCCTCCGTGCGCGGTCGCGTGCGCAGGAGGTCCATGCACTCGTTGTGCGCGACGCGGAAGAGCCACGGCCGCAGCGTCCGGAAGGAGCGGCCGCCGGACGACAGCGCCCGGTAGGCCGCGAGCATCGTCAGCTGGAACGCCTCCTCCGCGTCCTGCGGGTGGCGCACCAGGGCGCGGCAGTAGCGGAAGATCTCCGCCCGGTGGCGTTCGTAGAGCACCTCGAAGGCGCGCTCGTCCCCGGACGCGACGAGGTCGGCCAGCGCGGCGTCGCCGAGGACGCCGAGCGACCCGACTCCGGACCGGAGGTCCGTGGAGCGCGATCCGGCGGGGACCGATGTGGTCAGCTCGGGCCTCCAAGGCGAGACGGGGGCCCCGCTTATATCCCAGTTGCAGAACCACGTCAGACCGTCGTCGGCCAGAAGCTCGCAAAAGCTCCCGCCCCTGGCGACCGTTCGCGAAAGACCCCTCATACGGCCGTACGAACGGCCGGGGGCCCACTGATCGTCGGTTCAGGCCGCCGAGATCAGGCGGAGCACGCCCGGCCGGGGCGCCGGGACGGCGAGGTCGATGCGACCGGCGACGGCCCGCTGCAGTGCCGCGACCGCCCAGGGCGCGAACTGCCGCCCGGACTCGCGCTCGCACTCCTCCAGCGCCTCGGCGCGAGTGAGCGCGGCCCGCGACCAGGAGCGGCTGGTCATCGCGTCCCAGGCGTCGGCCAGGGCGAGGACGGCCGCCCCCTCGGGGATCTCCTCGGCGGCCAGGCGGTCGGGGTAGCCGCCGCCGTCCCAGCGCTCGTGATGGTGGCGGATCCAGGCGACCTGACGCCGGCCGAGGACGGTGGCGGCGATCTCGGCGCCGAGGACCGCGTGGGTCTTGACGATCTCGTACTCGTCGGGCGAGAGCGTCCCGGGCGTCAGGAGGATCGACTCGGGGATGCAGACCTTGCCGATGTCGTGGATCGCCCCGGTCTCGCGGATGCGCTCGATCGAGCGACGACTCCAGCGGAGCTCGCGGGCGATCATCTCCGCCATCCGGGCGACGCGGTCCGAGTGGCCCGCCGTGGCCGGGTCGCGGTCATCGATCGACCGGGCGACGCGGCGCATCGTGATCCCGCCCTGCCAGAGGAGCAGCGCCTTGGCGGGGTCGGAGGAGGTCGGCGGGGGGAACCAGTCGATCATCTCGACGTGTAAGACCCGCTCCGGGCTCGAAACGTCGGATCTACATCGGAGAAATTTCCGCGGGGGGTGCGGGACGGGCCTCGCGGCGGCGCATCCGGTCGATGCGCAGCGCGATCCCCACGGCCGCGGGAGTCGCCTGCGCGCCGCCCTCCCGGGCGGCGCGACGTGCGCATCCCCGGATGCCCGCCCGACCCGGAGACGATCGCGCGGCAACTGGTGGCGATGCTGTGGTCCTGACCGCGCGATCCGTAGGATCGTCTCCATGGGCGTGACCGACGAGCTCCTCGCCAACAACCGGGGCTTCGCCGAGCGCTTCGCGCGCCGTGAGCACCTCGACATCCGGCCGCGGAGGAAGCTGGCGGTGGTCGCCTGCATGGACTCGCGCCTCGACGTCTTCGCCGCGCTCGGCCTCGACCAGGGAGAGGCGCACGTGCTGCGCAACGCGGGCGGCGTCATAACCGACGACATGATCCGCTCGCTGGCCGTGTCGCAGCTGCGGCTGGGAACGCGCGAGATCCTCCTGATCCACCACACCGACTGCGGGATGGAGAAGGTGACCGACGACGGCTTCCGCGCCGAGCTGCAGGCGCTCAGCGGGATGGCCCCGAGCTTCGCCATCGAGTCGTTCACCGACCTCGACGAGAACGTGCGCCAGTCGATCCGGCGGATCCGCAGCTCGCCCTTCATCCCGCACCGGGATCAGGTGCGCGGCTTCGTCTACGACGTCGACACCGGCGAGCTGCGCGAGCCGTCCCCGCCCCTGGCGCCCTAGGTCGAGACCAGGGCCGCGAGCGCGATGACCCAGATCGCGATGATCGCGATCAGCGCCGGCCAGCCCCCGGAAAGGGCCACCGCCACGACGGCGGTGCCCAGCGCCGCGCCGCCGATCACGAGCCACATGGCCCAGCGCGTCTCGCGCGCCTCCTGACGCGCGAAGTCGGTCACGGGGGCCTCGCGCGGGGAGAGCGCGGTGCCGCCGCCGGTCGACTCGATGTACGAGTCGAGGGCACGCATCACCTCGGCCGCCGCCCGCTCGGGGTCGGTCGCGGCGGGCAGCTCGGAGAGCGCCTCCTCGAGGAGGGCGCGCCGGGCCTCGCGGTCGGCGCGGCTGGAATGCGGCGGGTTCACCATCGTGCGGTAAAGAGTAGTGGTCGGAGCCGGAATCGGGGCGCGGGGTGTGCGAGAGTGCCCGGGTGAATCGCACGGTGCTGGTCGTCGGAGGCGGGGGTCGCGAGCACGCCTTGGTGCGTGCGCTGGCGCGATCGCCCGAAGCGCCGCGGATCTACTGCGCGGGAGGCAACGCCGGCATCGCCGCCGACGCCGAGCTGATCCCGCTGAGCATCGACGACGTGGGCGGTGTCGCGGCCCTGGCGGCCGCGTACCGGGCCGACCTCGTCGTGGTCGGACCCGAGGGGCCGCTCGTCGCCGGCCTCTGCGACTCGCTGCGCGCCTTCGGCATCCGCGCCTTCGGCCCGTCGGCCGCCGCGGCGCGCCTGGAGGGCAGCAAGGCCTTCGCCAAGGAGGTCATGGCGGCCGCCGGCGTCCCCACCGCGCGCTCGCACACCGTCACCGACGTCGACGCCGGCATGGCGGCCGTCGCCGATCTGGGCCTTCCGGTGGCGGTCAAGGCGGACGGGCTGGCGGCGGGCAAGGGCGTGATGGTGGTCTCCACCGAGGCCGAGGCCCGCGAGGCCCTGCAGCTCTGCCTGACGCGATCGGCCTTCGGCGAGGCCGGGCGGGTCGTGGTGGTGGAGGAGGGCATGACCGGCCCCGAGGTCTCGCTGCTCGCGATCACCGACGGCACGGCCGTCGCCCGTTTCCCCGCCGCTCGCGACTACAAGCCGATCGGCGAGGGCAACACCGGGCCGAACACGGGTGGGATGGGCTCGGTCTCGCCGGTGCCTGACATCCCTGACGCGCTGGCCGACCAGCTGATCGACTCGGTGCACCGCCCCGTCGTCGCCGAGCTCGCGCGCCGCGGGATCCCGTTCTCGGGAGTGCTCTACGCCGGGCTGATGATGACGCCGGACGGCCCCCGCGTGCTCGAGTTCAACACGCGCTTCGGCGACCCGGAGACCCAGGCGCTGCTGCCGCGGCTCGACGAGGACCTGCTGGGGCTGCTCACCGCGGCGGCCGACGGCGAGCTGCCCGACCGGCCGGTGCGCGTGAGCGACGGCGCCGCGGTGGCCGTCGTGCTCGCCGCGCACGGCTACCCCGGCGCGCCGCGCCAGGGAGACGTGATCGAGGGACTGGCCGCGGCCGCGGCGACGGGCGCCGAGGTGTACCACGCCGGGACCGCGCCGGGGCCGGGCGGCACGATCGTCACGGCCGGCGGCCGCGTGCTGGCGGTGAGCGCCCGGGGCGACAGCGTCGCCGACGCGCGCGCCAGGGCCTACGCCGCCGCCGAGCTGATCACGTTCGAGGGCCGCCAGATGCGCGGCGACATCGCATCGGGGATGGAGGCCGCGTGATCCCGCGGTACTCCCGCGCCGCCATGGCGGCGCTCTGGACCGAGGAGGCCAAGCTCGCGCGCTGGCTCGAGGTGGAGCTGGCCGTGTGCCGGGCGTGGGCCGCGAAGGGCGTGATCCCGGCCGAGGACCTGGCGGCGATCGAGGCCGGCGCCGGCTTCTCGGTGGAGCGCACGCTCGAGCTGGAGAAGGTCACCAACCACGACGTGGTCGCCTTCCTGACCGACGTCAACGAGCGGGTCGGTCCGGCCTCGCGCTGGATCCACTACGGCATGACCTCGTCGGACGTGCTCGACACCGGCCTCGCCCTGGCGATCCAGCGCTCGGGCGCGCTGCTGCTGGCCGAGCAGGCGGCGCTCACCGCGACGCTGCGCGACCTCGCCCTGCGCCACGCGGACACCCTCTGCGTCGGCCGCACCCACGGCATCCACGCCGAGCCGACCACCTTCGGGCTGAAGCTCGCGAACCACGCCATGGAGAGCCGTCGCAACGAGGAGCGGCTCGCCGAGGCGATCACGGGCGCTTCGGTGGGCAAGCTCTCGGGCGCCGTCGGCACCTACGCGATGCTCGACCCGGCGATCGAGGCCGATGTGCTCGCCGAGCTGGGCATCGGCGGCGAGCCGGTCGCCACCCAGGTCGTGGCGCGCGACCGCCACGCCCAGCTCGTCTGCACGATGGCCGTCGCCGCCAGCTCGCTCGACCGCCTGGCCACCGAGCTGCGCCACCTGCAGCGCACCGAGCTGCGCGAGGCCGAGGAGGCCTTCACGGCGGGGCAGAAGGGCAGCTCGGCCATGCCCCACAAGCGAAACCCGATCACCGCCGAGCGCATCTCGGGAATCGCCCGCGTGGTGCGCGGCCACGCGGTCGCGGCCCTGGAGGACGTGGCGCTCTGGCACGAGCGCGACATCTCGCACTCCTCGGTGGAGCGGATCATCCTCCCCGACGCCTTCCTCGCCCTCGACTACATGCTCCACAAGAGCCGCACCCTGATGGAGGGCCTGGTCGTCAAGCCGGAGCGGATGCTCGCGGTGCTCGAGTCGTCGCACGGCTTGGTGTTCTCGCAGCGCGTGCTGCTCGGCCTGGTGGAGCGCGGCCTGACGCGCGAGCAGGCCTACGCGCTGGTCCAGCGCAACGCGATGAAGGCGTGGGACGAGGGCCGGCGCCTCGGCGACCTGCTCGCCGCCGACCCCGACGTGACCGGCGTGCTGCCGGCCGGCGAGCTCGACGCCCTCCTCGACCCCACCTGGTACACCCGGCACGTCCCCGAGGTCATGGAGAGGGTCACCGCCCTATGACGGCGCTGCGGCACGGAACCTGTGCCCCCGTCGTACCGGAAGGCCGTCGGTGAGCGCCCTGGGCGCGGTCACGGACTACCCGATCATCCTCGAGGGCAAGGTCCGCCAGGTGCGCGAGGTCGACGCCGGCCGCCTGCTGCTGGTCGCGACCGACCGGATCTCGGCCTACGACTGGATCATGCCGACGCCGATTCCCGACAAGGGCCGCGTCCTCACCGCGATGTCGGCGTTCTGGTTCGGGCGCACCGCGGACATCGTCCCCAACCACCTGATCGACCTGGTGGGCGACCGCGCCATGCTCGTGGAGCGGCTGCGGATGCTGCCGATCGAGTGCGTCGCGCGCGGTTACCTGGTGGGCTCGGGCTGGAAGGACTACCGGGAGACCGGGGCGGTCTGCGGCCACCACCTACCCGCGGGGCTGCGCCAGGCAGACCGCCTGCCGCGGCCGATCTTCACACCGGCGACGAAGGCCACCGAGGGCCACGACATGAACATCAGCCGCGACGAGGCGGCCGGGATCGTCGGCGCCGACGTGCTTGCCGAGGCCGAGCGGATCACGCTCGCCCTCTACGCCCGCGCGGCCGAGCGCTGCGCGGCGGCCGGGATCATCCTGGCCGACACCAAGTTCGAGCTCGGGTTCGACGCCGACGGCCGGCTGACCCTGGGAGACGAGGCGGTCACCCCCGACTCCTCCCGCCTGTGGCCCGCCGACCGCTGGGCGCCCGGCCAGAGCCCGCCGTCGTTCGACAAGCAGTACCTGCGTGACTGGCTCGACGCGATCGGGTGGGATCACTCCTCCCCGCCGCCCGAGCTGCCCGACGAGGTCGTCGAGGGGACGCGGGCCCGGTACATCGAAGCGCTGGAGCGCATCACGGAGGTGGACGAGTGACGCAGGTGATCGTGACCGTGATGCCCAAGCACGGCGTCCTGGATCCCCAGGGCCAGGCCGTGGCCGGGGCGCTGGGGCAGCTCGGCTTCGACGGCGTCGGCGAGGTGCGGATCGGCAAGCGGATCGAGCTCGCCATCTCCGGCGACGACCCGGCCGGGCAGGCACGCGCCATGTGCGAGCAGCTGCTCGCGAACGCCCTGATCGAGGACTACTCGGTGGAGGTCGCGGGGTGAGCACGACGGTCGCCGTGCTCCACTTCCCGGGATCGCTCGACCACGACAGCGCCGCGCGCGCGGTGGAGGGCCTCGGGGCCACGGCCGTCGAGGCCTGGCACGCCGACGACCACCTGCCCGAGGGCGCCGACGCCGTGCTGCTGCCGGGTGGCTTCTCCTACGGCGACCATCTGCGCTGCGGGGCGATCGCCAGCCGCGCGCCGATCATGGCCGCCGTGCGCCGCCACGCCGAGGCCGGCGGGCGCGTGGTCGGCATCTGCAACGGCTTCCAGGTGCTCTGTGAGGCCGGGCTACTGCCCGGGGCGCTGCGGCGCAACGCGACCCTCTCGTTCGTCTGCCGCCAGATGGACCTCGAGGTGGCCGACCCGGACACGCCGTGGACGTCCGGGCTGGAGGCGGGCTCCGTGATCTCGATCCCCGTCAAGAACAACGAGGGCGCCTGGTACGGCGACCCGGCCCGCGCCCGCGTGGTGCTGCGCTACCGCGACAACCTGCTCGGCTCCACCGACGCGGTGGCCGGCGTGGCGAACGCGGCCGGGAACGTGATGGGGCTGATGCCCCACCCCGAGGAGGCGTGCGACGCCCTGCTGGGATCGACGGACGGGCGGCTGGTGCTGGCCGGGCTGATCGCATGACCCAGGTCCCGCTCCACCGCCAGCTCGGCCTCACCGACGACGAGGCCGCGCTCATCCCCGAGCTGCTCGGGCGCGCGCCCAGCGACCCCGAGCTCGTCATGTTCAGCCTGATGTGGAGCGAGCACTGCTCCTACAAGCACTCCAAGCCCCTCCTGCGCGGGTTCCCCACGAGCAGCCCGCGCGTGCTTCAGGGCCCCGGCGAGAACGCCGGCGTCGTGGACGTCGGCGACGGCATCGCGGTGGCGCTGAAGATCGAGAGCCACAACCACCCCTCGGCGGTGGAGCCCTTCGAGGGCGCCGCGACCGGGGTGGGCGGCATCGTCCGCGACATCATCGCCATGGGCGCCCGCCCGATCGCCCTGCTCGACTCGCTGCGCTTCGGCGAGCTGTCCAGCGCGCGCAGCCGCCACCTGTTCACCCGGTCGGTCGCCGGCATCGGCCACTACGGCAACTGCATCGGCGTCCCCACGGTCGGCGGCGAGGTCTCGTTCGACGACCGCTACGAGGAGTCGTGCCTGGTCAACGCCATGTGCGTGGGCGTCCTCGGGCCGGGCGGCATCCTGCGCGCGGCGGCCCAGGGGCCCGGGAACGCCCTGGTGCTGTTCGGCAACAAGACCGGCCGCGACGGAATCGGGGGCGCCAGCGTGCTGGCCTCCGCCGAGCTCGACGAGGGCGAGGACAAGCGCCCGTCGGTCCAGGTGAGCGACCCCTTCACCGAGCGCAAGCTGATGGACTGCTGCCGGGAGCTGGCCGAGACCGGGATGCTCGTGGCGCTGCAGGACCTCGGCGCAGCCGGCCTCACCAGCGCCGCGAGCGAGATGGCGGCCAAGGGCGGCGTGGGCCTCGACATCGATCTCGACCTGGTGCCGCTGCGCGAGACGCTGGCCCCCGCGGAGATCCTGGTCTCGGAGAGCCAGGAGCGGATGCTGGCGGTGGTGCTCCCCGAGAAGCTCGAGGAGATGATCGCCGTCTGCGGGCGCTGGGACCTCGACGCGACCGCGATCGGCACGGTAACCGAGGGCGTGAACCTGGTGGCCCGGGCGGCCGGCGAGGTCGTGGTCGATCTGCCGGCCCGGCTCCTCGCCGACGACGCACCGGTCTACGAGGTGCCCCGCACGCCCGCGCCGGCCGGGACGCCCCTCGACCTCGCCGCGATCCCGCAGCCGGCCGATCTCGCGCAGGCGTGGGCTGATCTGCTCGCCCGGCCCAACGTGGCGAGCAAGCGCTGGATCTACGAGCGCTACGACCACCTCGTCGGCGCGAACACCGTCCGACGCCCCGGGGGCGATGCCGCCGTGGTGCGGCTGCCCGGATCGGACAAGGCGATCGCGCTGACGACCGACTGCGCCGAGCGCCACTGCGAGATCGACCCGCGCGGCGGCGGTCGGGCGAGCGTGCTCGAGGCGGCGCGGAACCTGGCGTGCGTCGGCGCCCGGCCGATCGCCGCGACCGACTGCCTCAACTTCCCCAACCCGGAGAAGGGCTCCACCGGCTGGCGGCTGGCCGAGGCGATCGGCGGGATGGCGGAGGCCCTGACGGCGCTCGAGGTCCCCGTCGTGTCCGGCAACGTGTCGCTCTACAATGAGAGCGCGACTCGCTCGATACTTCCGACGCCGGTGGTGGGGATGATGGGCCTGCTGGAGCGCGCCGACAGCAGTGTCGGTCACGCCTTCGCCGACGCCGGCGATGTCGTCCTGCTGGTGGGCGATGATGGGGTCCTCGACGCGAGCGAGTACGCCGCGACGCCCGGAGGAGCACTGCGCGACATCGATGTCAGCCGCGAGGTGGCCGCGATCGAACTGGTTCTGAGCGCGGCCGGGGAGGGGATCCTGCGCAGCGCGCACGACGTCTCCGGCGGCGGGCTCGCGATCGCCCTGGCCGAGTGCGGGATGGCCGGCGGCGTGGGCGCCCGCGTGACCCTCGAGGCCGGGCGCCGCGACGACGAGGTGCTCTTCGGCGAGGGCGGCGGGCGGATGCTGTTGAGCGTCGCCGGCGAGAGCGACGCCGCGCGGATCGAGGCCCTGGCCGGCGACGGGGTGCGGGTGCGCCGCCTGGGCGAGGTGGGCGGTGCGGCCGTCTCGATCGCCATCGGCGGGCGCACGGTGGAGCTCGCGGTCGAGCGGGCCCGCGCGGCCTACGAGCGCGGCCTTCCCGAGGCGCTCGCGTGAGCGGGGCGACCGGCCCCGGCGCGCCGGCGGCGGTCGACGACGACCGCCCCAAGGAGGAGTGCGGCGTCTTCGGCGTGGTCGCCCCCGGCCGCGAGGTCTCGCGCCTGTCGTTCTACGCCCTCCACGCCCTGCAGCACCGGGGACAGGAGAGCGCGGGGATCGCCGTGAGCGACGAGGGGCACGTCACGGTGCAGCGCGACCTCGGCCTGGTGTCGGCCGTCTTCGACGAGCCCTCGCTTCGCAGCCTCACCGGCGGCGCGGCAATCGGGCACGTGCGCTACTCGACGACCGGCGCGAACAAGTGGGACAACGCCCAGCCGGTCACGCACACGCGCGGCGGCGGCATGGTCGCCCTCGGGCACAACGGCAACCTCACCAACACGGGCGCGCTGCGCTCGGAGATGGAGATGGCCGGCGTGGACCTGCGCGCGAGCACCGACTCGGAGATCATCGCGGCGATGCTCGCGATCGAGGAGGGCAGCCTCCTGGCGGCCGCGTGTTCGGTGATGCCCCGGCTGATCGGCGCGTACTCGGTGGTGGCGATGTCGGGCACCGAGCTGGTGGCCTTCCGCGACCCGCACGGCGTGCGGCCGCTCGTGGTGGGATCGCTCGACGACGACGGCTGGTGCGTCGCCTCCGAGACCTGCGCCCTCGACCAGATCGGCGCCACCTTCGTCCGCGACGTCGGGCCGGGCGAGGCCGTGCGGCTCACGGCCGAGGGCGTCCAGAGCCGCCAGGCGATGCCGTCGAAGGGCGGACGCCTCTGCGTGTTCGAGCACATCTACTTCGCCCGGCCGGACAGCCAGATGGACGGCGCCACGGTCTGGCAGGAGCGCCAGGCGATGGGCGCCGAGCTGGCCCGCCAGAGCCCCGCCGAGGCCGACCTGGTCGTCGGGCTTCCCGACAGCGGCACCCCGGCGGCCATCGGCTACGCCCAGGAGTCGGGCATCCCGTACGCCGAGGCCGTGGTGCGCAACCGCTACGTCGGCCGCAGCTTCATCCAGCCCGACCAGACGCTGCGTCAGCACGGCATCCGGCTGAAGTTCAACCCGCTGCCGGCGGTGATCGCCGGCAAGCGCCTGCTCGTGGTCGACGACTCGATCGTGCGCGGCAACACAACCCGGCAGATCGTGGCGATGCTCCTCGACGCCGGGGCGTCAGAGGTGCACATGCGCATCTCGAGCCCGCCGATCCTGTGGCCCTGCTTCTACGGCATCGACATGGCCGACCGCTCCGAGCTGGTCGCGGCCGGCCGCACGGTGGATGAGATCGCGGCGCTGACCGGCGCCAGGTCGCTCGCCTACCTCTCCCTCGAGGGGCTGCAGCGGGCGCTCGGGCGCCCGGCCGGGCAGTTCTGCCGCGCCTGCTTCACCGGTGAGTACCCGATCCCGATCCCGGACTCGTCGCTGAAGATGAGGTTCGAGCCCGCCCCGCGCGAGCCGGCCCCCGCCTGACCGGGATGGACCGCACGCTCTCCTACCGCGACGCGGGCGTCGACCTCGACGCCGCGCGCCGCCACACGGCCACGATCTCGTCGATGATCGCGGGCGGGCAGACCGGCTTCGCCGCGGCCCATGCGATCCCGCCCGGGATGCGCGAGCCGGTGCTCGTGACCTGCACCGACGGGGTGGGCACCAAGCTGCTGCTGGCCCAGGAGCTGGGCCGGATCGAGGGCTTGGGGCAGGACCTCGTGGCCATGTGCGTCAACGACCTGGCGTGCACCGGCGCCCGGCCGATGGTGTTCCTCGACTACCTCGCCGTGGGCCGCCTCGATCCGGCGGAGGCCGCCGTCCTCGTGCGCTCGATCGCCGACGCCTGCACCGCGGTGGGCTGCGCCCTGGCCGGGGGCGAGACCGCCGAGATGCCCGGCCTCTACGCGCCGGGGCACTTCGACCTGGCGGGCTTCGCCTGCGGGGTGGTGGAGCGCGAGGAGATGCTCGGAGGCCACCGCGTGCGGGTGGGCGACGCCATCGTGGGCGTCCCGTCCTCCGGCGTCCACTCCAACGGCTACTCGCTGGTGCGGGCCCTGGTGTCGGCGGGCGCGCTCGCTGCCGACCCCGACCTGCTGCTCGCGCCGACCCGCCTCTACGTGCGCGAGATGGCGCGGCTCGCCGAGGCGGGCGTGGCGGTGCGATCGGCCGCGCACATCACGGGCGGTGGGATCCCGGAGAACCTCCCGCGGGCGCTCCCGGCGGACATGCACGCCGTGCTCACGCCGGGCTCGTGGGAGCCCGGCCCCGCCCTGGCGGCGGTGCTCGCCACGGGGCGGGTGTCGGACGAGGACGCCTGGGACACCTTCAACATGGGCCTCGGGTTCTGCGTGATCGTCGACCCCGGCGACGTGGACGCCGCCATCGCGGCGATCGGGGACGGGCGCCTGGTGGGAGCCGTCGCGGCGGGCGCGGGGAACGTGGCCCGTGGCTGAGCGCGGCGCGACGACACGGGTGGCGGTGCTGGTGTCGGGCAGCGGCTCCAACCTGCAGAGCCTCATCGACACGGTGCACGAGCCCGCGGGAGACATCGAGATCGTCCTCGTGGTCAGCTCGCGCGAGGGCGTCCCCGCCCTCGACCGCGCGGTCGGCGCGGGCATCGCCACCGCGGTGGTCGGCATGAGCGGGCGCGAGCGGGCCGAGCGCGACGCGGCGCTCGCCGACCTGGTGGAGGCCGCCTCCCCCGACCTCGTGGTGCTGGCCGGGTGGATGAGCATCCTCACCGGCGAGTTCCTCGACCGCTTCCCGGACCGGGTGATCAACCTGCACCCATCGTTGCTGCCGTCCTTCCCGGGGCTGCACGCGATCGAGCAGGCCCTCGCCTGGGGCGTGCGCCTCACGGGGGTCACGGTGCACTTCGCCGAGGAGGTCGTCGACGGCGGTCCGCCCATCCTGCAGGAGGCCGTGGCCGTGATGTACGGTGACGACGTGGAGGCGTTGACGGCGCGCATCCGCGAGGTGGAGCATCGCATCGTGCCCGAGGCGGTGCGCCTCTTCGCCGCGGGCAGGGTGCGTCGCGATCCGACGGATCGGCGCAGGGTTCAGATCATCCCGGGGGAGGGCGAGTGAAGGTCTCTCGTGCGCTCGTCTCGGTCTCGGACAAGACCGGGCTCGAGGAGTTCGCGCGCGGCCTGGCCGCGCGCGGCGTGACGATCATCTCGACCGGAGGGACCGCCGAGTCCCTGCGCTCGTGGGGTATCGAGGTGGTCCCCGTGGACCAGGTGACCGGCCATCCCGAGATCCTCGGCGGGCGGGTCAAGACCCTCCACCCGATGATCCACGGCGGCATCCTCGGACGCGCCGACCACGCCGGCGACGCGGCGCAGATGGCGGAGGCCGGCATCGAGGCGATCGACCTCGTGGTGGTCAACCTGTACCCGTTCGAGGAGTGGGTCCAGCGCCGGGGCGTCAGCGACGACGAGCTGATCGAGCAGATCGACATCGGCGGCCCGGCCATGATCCGCGCCGCGGCCAAGAACCATCGCCGGGTCGCCGTGGTGACCTCGCCGGACCAGTACGAGGAGGTCCTCGAGGAGCTCGCCGCGGGCGACGGCCTCATCTCCCCCGCCCTGCGCCACCGCCTGGCCGGCACCGCCTACCAGCGCACGGCCCGCTACGACGCCGCCATCGCCAACTGGTTCGCCGAGAGCGAGGACGAGTTCCCCGACACGATCCTGCTCGGCTTCGACAAGCACCTCGAGGTCAGCTACGGCGAGAACCCGCACCAGAGCGGCGCCTACTACACCGAGCGGGGCGCGCGCACCCACCTCCTCGCGCGCGTGGAGCAGCTGCACGGCAAGGCCCTGTCGTTCAACAACCTCTACGACCTCGACGCCGCGCGCGCGCTGGTCGCCGAGTTCGAGCTGCCCGCCTGCGTGATCGTCAAGCACAACAACCCCTGCGGCGTCGCCGTGGCCGGCGATCTGGGCACGGCGTACGCGCGCGCCCGCGACTGCGACCCGGTGTCGGCATACGGCGGCGTGATCGTCGTCAACCGCCCCGTGGACGAGGCGCTCGGCGAGATGCTCGCGGGGACCTTCGTCGAGGTGCTGCTGGCGCCCGGCTACGACGAGGCCGCCCTCGCCGCGCTGACGCGCAAGCCCAACACGCGCGTGATGCTCAACAGCGACCGCCGCCGCACCAACGCGGGCGAGCGCGACCTGCGGCGGGTCAGCGGCGGACTGCTGGTGCAGGACCGCGACTCCGAGAGCGAGGACCGCGATCTGATGACCGTGGTCACCGAGCGGATCCCCACCGAGTCCGAGTGGGGCGACCTGCTCTTCGCCTGGCGCGTCGCCAAGCACGTCAAGAGCAACGCGATCGTGCTGGCCCGGAACCTCGCCACGATCGGCGTCGGCGCGGGGCAGATGAGCCGCGTCGACTCGGTGCGCCTCTCGCTCGAGAAGGCCCAGACCCCGGTGGAGGGCTCGGCGCTCGCCAGCGACGCGTTCTTCCCGTTCGCCGACGGCCCCGAGGCGGCCGTGAAGGCCGGCATCACCGCGATCATCCAACCGGGCGGCTCGATCCGCGACGACGAGGTGTTCGCCGCGTGCGACGCCGCCGGCGTCTCGATGGTCGTCACCGGCCGCCGCCACTTCCGTCACTGATGGCCTCCTGGGCGATCACGATCGACATCGACGCCCCGCCCGAGACGGTGTGGGCGTTCATCGGCGACCCGACGACGGTGCCGCAGTGGTATCCGAAGTACGTCTCCTGCGAGGTCCAGGGCCACGCGCGCACGCTGCGCACGGCCGAGGGCGCGGTGCTCCACGAGACGCTCCTCGAGCGCAACGAGGACATGCGCTTCTACTCGTACAGCGTGGTCTCGGGCGCTCCGGTGCGGACGCACCTCGCGAGCTTCCAGGTGACGGCCGAGGGCGCCGGGAGCCGGATCCGCTGGGGCACCACCGCCGAGCCGATCGACCCCTCGGTGGACCTCGAGGGGCGCCTGACGGCGAGCCAGACCGAGGCGATGCAGCGCGTCAAGGCGATCCTGGAGCGCTCCGGGGGCTGACCGCCGGGGGACGCGCCCGGGCGCCGAGGGCCTACCCTGGGGGGGTGCGTCCGCGCGTCCTCCTCGCCGTCATCCTCGCCGCCCTGACGGTCGCAGGCCCGGCGTCGGCGGCCCTGCCCGCCGACCTCTCCGCCGACCCCCTGGACCGCGGCGCGCTGCTGGCGCTGCCGAGCATCTACCGCGTGGACGTGACGATCCGCGTGGACGGCCTGCGCCTCGCCGACGGCACCCGGATGGCCCTGCATCCGGTGGCCCGGACGATCCGCGAGACCGGCACCGCGGTGGCCGTCGCGCCCGGCGGGTGGCTGGTGACCGCCGGCCACGTCGCGACACCGGACGCGGCGACGATCGCGCGCCTCGTCTACCAGAGCGACCGCGCCGGGCGGAACCTCGAGCACGGCGACGAGGCGGCGGCGGCCGCGTGGGTGAAGGACAACGGGGCGACCGCGATCCGCCCCAGGGTCCGCGTGGCCGTGAGCCAGGCGCGGGCCGGCGCGGAGGGCGATCCGCGCGCGTTCCCGGTGCTCGACCTCGAGGCGGCCACGGCCTCGGATCTCGCCCTGATCCGGATCCGTGCGGGCGCGGCTCCCGCGCTCGCCCTCGACGAGGCCGCCAGCAGCGGGACGCCGGTCGTGGCCATCGGCTTCGGGACCGGCTCCGCCCTCGACACGCCCGAGCCCCGGCGCCCGATCGGGGAGCCGGCCGTCCGCCGGGGCACGATCTCGCGCACCGGCGTGCTCGATGACGAGGATCCGCCACGCCGCGCCCTGGCGATCGCGGTGCCGGTGGTGCAGGGGGATTCCGGCGGGCCGCTCGTCGATGGCGACGGACGGGTGCGCGGCATCGTCACCCGCCGCAGCCCGCAGGGCGGTATCGCCGAGCTGGCCACCGAGGTGCGCCAGCTCCTGAGCGCCCACGACGCGACACCGGGCACCGGCGCCAGCGCCGACCTCTTCCGCGCGGCCATGGGCTCCTTCTGGGCACTCGACTTCGCCCGCGCCGAGGACGGCCTCGCGGCCACCCGGAAGGTCTTCCCCCCGCACGCTCTCGCCGGGGCGGAGGAGGCGCGGGCGGTGGCGCTCGGTGGTGGTGACTTCGCGCTGGTGGCCGAGCGGCGCCGGAACGGGCTGCTGGCAGTGGGGATCCTCGCGGCCGTGGCGGCCCTGGCGTGCGCCGCCGGGCTCGCGGTGCCGGCTCTGACCCGCGGTGGGCAGGGGACCAGGGCGAGGTAGGGTGCCGCGAAGACCCCAGGGCGGAGGGATGCGATGAGGATCGGCGTTCCGGCGGAGGTCAAGACCGATGAGTACCGGGTCGCGCTCACCCCGGCGGGCGCGCGCGAGCTGACGCGCCGCGGGCACGAGGTCTGGGTGGAGCGCGGCGCGGGCGCGGGCTCGGGCATCCTCGACGGCGCCTTCGAGCGGGTGGGCGCGCGCATCGGCACGACCGAGGACGCCTGGGCGGGCGAGCTGGTGCTGAAGGTGAAGGAGCCCCAGCCGAGCGAGTTCGGCTTCCTGCGCGACGACCAGACGCTGTTCACCTACCTCCACCTCGCGGCCGATCCGGGGGTGGCCGGAGCCCTGCGGCGTGCCGGCACCACCGGCATCGCATACGAGACGGTGGAGGACCGCGACGGGCGCCTGCCGCTACTGGCGCCGATGAGCGAGATCGCCGGCAGGCTCTCGGTGCAGGCCGGCGCGCGCTATCTGGAGCGCCCCCTGGGCGGGCGCGGGGTGCTGCTCGGGGGCGTCGCGGGCGTGGCCCCCGGGTCGGTGGTCGTGATCGGGGCCGGCATCGTCGGCACCAACGCCGCGATGGTCGCCGCCGGCATGCAGGCGCACGTGGCCGTTCTCGACACCGACCTCGGACGGCTGCGCGAGCTGGAGATGTTCCTGGCCGGCCGCGTCACCCTGCTGCACTCCACCCAGCTCGCCATCGAGGAGCTGCTGCCGACCGCCGACCTGGTGGTCGGCGCCGTGCTGCAGCCCGGCGCCCGCGCGCCGCGGCTGATCTCGCGCGAGGCCCTGGGGCTGATGCGCCGTGGCTCGGTGATCGTGGACGTCGCGGTGGACCAGGGCGGGTGCATCGAGACCACCCGCCCCACCACGCACTCGGACCCGGTGTACGAGGTGGACGGCGTCCTGCACTACTGCGTCGCGAACATGCCCGGCGCCGTACCGGTGACCGCCACGCGGGCGCTCGCGAACGCGACGCTGCCCCACATCACCTGGATCGCCGACGAGGGCGTTGCCGGGGCCCTGCGCACGCATCCCGAGCTGCGGCCCGGGGTCAACGTGCGCGACGGCAAGGTCGTCAACGCCGCCGTGGCGGAGGCCCTGGCCGGCGCGCCCGGGCACTAGCCTCTGACCTCCACCCAGGTCCTGCCGCCCTCCTCCGAGGGCCTCACGCAGCGCGAGGCGGAGCGGCGGCTCGCCGCGCGGGGCGAGGTGGAGCCCGCCCCCACGAGCCGGTCGTGGTCGAGCATCCTGCGGGCCAACCTGTTCACGGTCTTCAACGTGACCCTGCTGGTGTTCGGCGTCGTCACGCTCATCTTCGGCGACTGGCGCGACGCGCTCTTCCTGGCGATCCTGATCCTCAACGCCGGAATCGGCATCGTGCAGGAGGCGCGCGCCAAGGCGAGCCTCGACCGCCTGGCCGCCCTGGTCGCGCCGCGCGCGACGGTGGTGCGCGACGGCCGGCCGGTGCACGTCGGCGTGCCCGAGGTGGTGCCCGGCGACCTGGTGGTGGTGAACGCCGGGGACCAGGTGGTGGCCGACGGACGCCTGGTGCGCAGCGAGGCGCTCGGGGTGGACGAGTCGATCCTCACGGGCGAATCGGAGCCGGCCTCCCGCGCCGTGGGCGACGAGGTGCGCGCCGGTTCGTTCGCGGTGGAGGGCTCGGGCGCCTACGTGGCCGGCGCGGTCGGCGGCGACACCTTCGCCGAGCGACTGGTCGGCGAGGCGCGCGAGTTCCGCCACCCCCGCTCCCCGCTCGAGCACGCGATGGACCGGCTGATCCTGATCCTCGGCGTCTCGATGGTGCCGCTCGGCGCCCTGCTGGGCTGGTCGCTGATCAAGCAGGACGACCCGGTGCGGGAGTCGGTGGCCACCGCGGTGGCCGGCGTCATCACGATCGTGCCGGAGGGCCTCGTGCTGCTCGTGGCCGTCACCTACGCCGTGGCGACGTTGCGGATGGCCCGCCGCGGGGCCCTCAGCCAGCAGCTGAACGCCGTCGAGTCGCTCGCCTCGGTGGACGTCATCTGCCTCGACAAGACCGGCACGCTCACCGAGGAGGCGCTTCGCGTGGTGGGCGTCGCGCCCGCCGACGGCGTCTCCGAGGGGGAGTTCTCGGCGCTGCTGGGGCGTTTCGCGGCGTCGTCGCCCAGCCGGACCTCGACCCTCGACGCCGTCGGCGCCTTCGCGCCCGGCGTGGCCGAGCCGATCGACGAGAACGTGCCCTTCGCCTCGCGCCGGCGCTGGAGCGGGGTGCGCATGGGCGGGCGGACCTTCGTCTTCGGCGCCCCCGAGCACTTCGGCCTGGGCGAGCGGCTGTCCGAGCGGGTGCGCGTCGAGGCGGGGGCGGGGCGGCGCGTCCTGGCGCTGGCCGCCGCCGACGTGCCCTTGTCGCTGCAGCACCCGGATGACCCTCCACCGGCCGGCCTCACCGTGCTCGGCCTGGTCGTGCTGGCCGAGGAGCTGCGGCCCGACACTCGCGAGACGATCGCCTTCCTCCTGGAGCAGGGCATCGAGATCCGCGTCATCTCGGGCGACGCGCCCGCCACCGTCGCGGCGATCGCCGCGGACGCCGGCATCCCCCCGCTCGGGGCGCCCCTCGACGGGCGCGACCTGCCGCTGGGCGGGGCGGAGCTGCAGGCGCTCGTGCGCGAGACCGGTGTGGTCGGGCGGATCTCGCCCGAGGGCAAGAAGCGCTTCGTGGAGGCGCTCGCGGCCGACGGATCGCACGTGGTGATGGTGGGCGACGGCGTCAACGACGTCCCGGCGCTGAAGGCGTCCCGCCTGGCGATCGCCCAGGGCAGCGGCTCGCAGATGGCCCGCGGCATCGCCGACCTGATCCTGGTGACCGGGGGCTTCGCCTCGCTGCCGCCCATGATCCGCGAGGGGCGCAAGGTGCTGCGCAACCTGCAGCGGGTGGCGAAGCTGTTCGTGGCGAAGTCCGTCCTCGCGGCATTCCTCGTGCTGACCGTGGGGCTGTCGTCGGAGAGCTACCCCTTCCTGCCGCGGCAGCTGACGCTGGCCTCGGCGATCACGATCGGTATCCCGGCGTTCTTCCTGGCTCTCGCCCCGAGCACCGGGGACTGGCGGCCGGACCGCTTCCTGCGCGAGCTCGCCCGCTTCGCCGTACCCGCGGGCACGGCCGCCGGCCTCGGCGTGGTGGCGAGCTTCCTGCTGTCGCTCAACCTGATCGGCATGAGCGAGCTGCGCGCCCGCACCGTCGCGACGACGGTGCTCGTGATCGTCGGCCTCTACCTGATCGTGGTGCTCGAGTCCTCGAGCCGGGTGCGCGGCTTCACCGTCAGCATCCTGTGCCTGGCGCTGCTGGCGCTCTACCTGATCGTGCTGTCGCTGCCGGGTTGGCGCGACTTCTTCGAGGTGGCGGCCCCCGACCCGGCGATCGTGCTCTGCTCGCTCATCGGGACCGCGGTCGCGGCGGGCGGCCTCGCGCTCACGGACGAGCGCTTCCTGCCGGTGTGGCCCCGCGCCGAGGCGACCCCGCCCGGTGGGCCGGGCGCGCCGGGGTGATCGCGAGCCCGCTCTCCGCCTGAAGCCGGCTCAGCCGGCGGTGTCGCCGAACATGCGGTCCAGGTCGATGATCACCAGCAGGCGTCCCTCGAGCTTCACGACCGCGTCGATGACCCCGGCGCCGGTGGTGGTGCCGTCGGGTGCGGCCTCGCACTGCGCGGCGTCGACCGTCAGCACCTCGCGCACGTCGTCGACCTCCATGCCGAGGGTGCTGTCGCCGATCTCCACGACGACGATCTTGGCCGCGTCGCCCCGCTCCCCCCCCGCGCCGAGCATCCCGTGCAGGTCGACCACGGGGATGAGCCTGCCGCGGAGGTTGATCAGCCCCTGTACGCCCGGGCGCGCCCCCGAGACCGGGCGGGGGGCGGTGTAGCGGATGATCTCCTGGACTCGGGCGATCTCGACCGCATACTCCTGGCCGCCCACGAGGAACGCCACCAGCTGGCGCGCCCCGCCCGGGGCCGAGCCCCCGGCCCCGTCGTCGATGAGGGTCGTCCCCATGTCCGTCTCCTTGGCGTGATCCGATCGGGGCCACCGCGCAACCCCCGGCCCGGGTGGCCCACCACCCCGCCTATCGCACCCAGGGCCCCGGACTTGAATCGCCGGGCGTCCGGCCCCCGGGAGAGCGGACGCCGCGACAACCGGGAGCGCCCGGCCGATCCGCTCAGGAGACCTGGGCGATCGCCTCCTCGAACTGCGAGATGCCCGCCGCGCCGTCGAAGACCTTGGTGCCGTTGGGCCCCTTGATCACGAAGTGCGGTGTGCCCGTGCCGCCGGACGCCTGCCACGCGGCGTCCGCGTCGAAGAAGGCGCTCGCCACGGCCTCCGACTCGTAGTCCTTCTGCCACTGATCCACGTCGAGGCCGATCTTCGCGACCAGCTCGCGCAGGAGGTCGTCGGTGAGCCAGTCCTTGGTCTCGGGGCCCTGGTTGGCGTAGACGGTCTCTACGAAGGTCCACATCGCGTCCTGCTTGGCCGCCGCCTCGGCGCCGAGCGCGCCGCGCTCGGAGCTCGGGCTGATGAACGCGACCGGGCGGAAGACGAGCTTGGCCTTACCGGTGCGCACGAACTGGTCGATCACCTCGGGGATCGAGGTCTCCGACGCGTCCTTGCAGATCGGGCACGAGGTGTCGCCGTACTCGGTGATCTCGACGGGGGCGTCGGCCTCGCCGAGCGTCGAGCCGGACTGGGTCAGCCCGGCGAGCTCCTGCTGCACCGTGCTCACGCCGGTGATGCCGGAGACGGCCCCGTCGTCGTCGTCGCCGAGGACGCTGAGGCCCACGAGGACCCCCACCACCACGATCACGGCGGCGATCGCGCCGAGGATGTATCGCTTGTTCACGTGTCCGACCTCCCTCTCCGCAGTCCGCCCCGCATCGACCGTCGCACGGCCGGCTTGAGCGACGATAGCGTGCCGCCGCGGCGGGGGCGCGTCCGGGCGTCGCTCTACAGTCAGTGTCGTGGACGCCCCTGCATCCCATCCCTCGATCCACGTCTCCGACGCCTCCTACGGCCCCGGGATGGACCCGTCCGAGGCGGAGGCGGCCCCGGTCAACACCGGGATCGAGGGCATCGACTGGGGGGCCCTGACGCCTGAGGGGCCGGCCGGGGGCGAGCTCGCCTTCATCGACGGGGCCCAGCAGGTCGAGGCGTGGCTCACGATCACCGCCGACGGCGACCCCGAGCCGCTGCCGGGCGCGGCCTTCGCCGTGGCTGCCGGCGCCGTGCTGGCCGGGGCGGGCCGGCAGGCCACGATCGAGGGGCTCAGCGTGCGCCGGTCGATCCTCACCGTCGGCGAGCGCCTGGTGGAACTGCCGCCCACCGGGGGCTTCTCGTGGGAGCCCCGCACCGGGGCGGCGCGCGAGGCGACCGGCATCGCTCGGCGCGTCGGCCAGTTCCGCCAGGAGATGGAGCTCGCCCTCGCCGAGCGTCTCGCCCACCCGGACCGCCTGATCGTGCTCGACGGGCGGCTCTCGTTCCTGCGCGATGCCGCAGGCCCGGTCGTGGGCGCCATCAAGAGCCACCACCGCATGTACCTCCCCTTCGAGGAGGCCCGCACCGTGATCGCGCTGGGCGTCGGCCAGCGCACGCCCCTGTTCGCCATCGGCGAGGACCGCCTCAGCTGGTACCAGCGGCTGCCGGGAGCCGGCTGCGCCGGCTGGGCGGGGATCCTGCGCGGAGAGGTGGCGCGATCGGCCGGCGTGGCCGAGGCGCGGCGCCTGGCCGACCGGGCCACCTCGGAGCTGCCGCGCTTCGCCGGGCGGCCCCACCGCGACCCCCGGGCGCCCCAGAACCTCTCCCCGATCGCCGGTCTCGAGGCGCAGATGCGCCGGCGGATGGGCGACCGGCGCCTGGCGCTGCGCGCCGTGCGGCGCGCAGCGGTGGCCGCCCGGATCGACGCGGCGCCCGCGGCCCTGGTGGCCGTGGCCGACGTCGACGCGGTCGCCGCGTGACCACCGGGGGGGCCGCCGGCGTCGGCGTCGTCCTGGGCCACCAGGCCTCCAGCAGCCAGGCCTTCCAGGTGGGGCTGCGCGACGGCCAGTCCCTCGAGGTGGACGACCTGGTCGCGGTGACCACCCCCGACCCGGCCGTCGAGGTCACCACCTACGGCATCGTCACCGAGTCCTACGCGCTGCACGAGGGCGCGAGCATGCCCTCCGACTCGATGGTGATCGCCGCGGGCGAGATGCCCGGGGAGCTCGTGCGCACGGCCGACGTGCAGGTGATGCGCGTCAACCCCGAGCGCTGGGTGGCGCCGCACCCGGGATCTCCCGTGCGCCGCGCGGCGGGGCGCGAGCGCGAGCTGGCGCTCTACGAGGACACGATGGACCGCAAGCTCGCTCTCGGCTTCGGCCGCGACGGCCAGCCGATCCACATCGACCTCGACTTCCTCGACGGAACCAAGGGCGGGCACGTCTCGATCTCGGGCATCAGTGGCGTGGCCACCAAGACCAGCACCGCGCTCGCCCTGATCCGGCTCCTGCTGGCCCACCCGGACATGCGCCGCCGGGTGCGCGTCCTGCTGTTCAACGTCAAGGGCGAGGACCTCCTGTTCCTCGACGAGCCCAACCGGACCTACGCGGCGAAGGCCGACCGGGGGGACCTCGACGACCGCTGGCGGCGCCTCGGCCTGGAGGACGTGGGCGGCTTCCCCGACGTCGCGTTCTGGGCGCCCCCGCGCCGCGACGACCACCGCCTGCCGAGCTGCGAGTCGCGCCACGACGGCGTGCGCGTCTTCGGCTGGACGCCGCACGAGTTCGTCCTGCAGGGCCTGCTCCGGTTCTGCTTCTCGGACGCCTCGGACATGCGCAACCAGCTCAGCTTCGTGGAGGAGCGGGTCCGCGGGGAGCTGTTGAGGCGCGCCGTGCCCGTCCTCGACCATCCCGGGGCGGTGGGCCTGCTCTCGGGCCCGGCCGAGGGCGCGCCCGCGCACCGTGCGGCGCGTCCGGTGGGGGATCTGATGGCCGGCCCCTTCCACGACCTGGACGGGCTGGTGGAGTGGCTGGTCGCCGAGCTCGACGCCGAGGACGGCGGCGGCGCGTGGACCGGGCGCGCGGCCTCGGGCACGATCGGCGCCTTCGTGCGGCGGCTCGAGAGCGCGGCGGGGCGCCTGCGCGGCCTGGTGCGCTCCGACGCGTCGCCCATCCCGCGCGGCGACGCGGCCGAGGACGAGCCGCCGGTCGCGGTGGTGCACCTCGCGCGCCTGCACGACTTCGCCCAGCGCTTCGTGGTGGGCACCCTGCTGGCGCAGACCTTCAGCGCGAAGGAGGCCGGGACGCGCGACCCGATCGAGTTCGTCGTGCTCGACGAGCTCAACAAGTACGCCCCGCGCGAGGGCGACTCCCCCATCAAGGACACCCTGATCGACATCGCGCAACGCGGCCGCTCGCTGGGCGTGATCCTGGTCGGCGCCCAGCAGCAGGCGTCGCTCGTCGCGTCGGAGATCACTCAGAACGCCGCCATCCGGATCGCCGGCCGCCTCGATGCGGCCGAGGCCGAGCGCAGCGAGTACGGCTGGCTGGGGCCGGCGGCGCGGGCGCGGGCGCGCCTGCTGATGCAGGGCCGCGTGCTGCTGAGCCAGCCGAGCGTACCGGCGCCGATCGCCGTCGAGATCCCCTTCCCACCCTGGGCGACCACCTCGGGCGAGGTCTCCACCGGCGCCCGGGCCGACGCGGCGATCGCGGAGTTCGGATAGCCCCCGTCACGAGCGCGGCATGAAGCTCCTGCACACGGGCGACTGGCACCTGGGCAAGCGCCTGTTCGGCGTGGAGCGGATGGACGAGGCCGAGGCGGCCCTCGCGGAGATCGCCGAGATGGCCGAGCGCGAGCGCGTCGACGCGGTGATCGTGGCGGGCGACCTGCTCGACCGGCGCATCGTTGACCCGGCCGCCTTCGGCGCCTGCCTGCGCGCGATGGAGCGCCTCGCGCGGGTCGCCCCGGTTCTCGCCGTGGCGGGCAACCACGACGACCCGGATCTCTGGATACACCTCGCGCCCCACCTCGCCGCATCGGGCATCCACGTCGCGGGGCGCGTGCGCCCGGGCCCGGATGCGGTGGTGACGCTGCAGACCGCCTCCGGGCCGCTCCACGCCGCGCTGTTGCCCTGGCCGGAGCCGGGGCGCATGGCGCTCGACGCGGGCGCCAGCGTCCAGGATGCGCGCATCCGCTACGCCGACCTGGTGGCCTCCGTGATCCGCGGCTACGCCGACGAGGCGCTGGCGCGCCGGCGCCGCGACGGAGGTGCCGCCGTGCTGGTGGGCCACCTGATGGTCGATCGCGCGAAGGCGGGGGGCGGGGAGCGCGAGCTGACCATGGGCATCACCTACGCGGTCTCCTCGGCGGCGCTGCCGGCCGACCTCGACTACATCGCGCTCGGACACGTGCACCGGCCCCAGTCGATCCCCGGCCTTGCCGCGCCCGGGCGCTACGCGGGCAGCCCCCTCGCCCTCGACTTCAGCGACGAGGGCCTGGAGCCGAGCGCCTGCCTGGTGGAGATCGCGGGAGACCGCACCGTGACGCGCCTGGAGCCCGTCACCGCCGCGCGGCCGCTGGTGTCGCTGCGCGGACCGCTCGACCGGTTGGGGGAGATGGCCGCCGCGCATCCGGGGGCGTGGTTCGCCTGCGCGGTCGAGTTGGACGCGCCGGTCATGGACCTCGTGAGGCGGGTGCGCGACGACGTCCCGGGCGCCCTGCGGGTTGAGCCGGTCTACCCGCAGGGCCAGGAGGAGGCCGAGGGGGCGGCCGAGCCCGGAGCCGAGGGCGGCGAGGCGATCGGCGACCTCTACGGCGACTGGCACCGGCGCGAGGGCAGGGCGCTCTCGCCGGCCCAGGCCGCCGCGTTCGCCGAGGCCATGGCGGCGGCGGAGCAGTCCGGCGAGGAGCCGGGCTGATGCGCCCGCTCGAGCTCGACCTGACCTCCTTCCGATCGTACGACCGCGCGACGATCGACCTTCGCCCGCTGGAGCTCGTGGTGATCACCGGAGACACCGGGGCCGGCAAGACCTCGCTGCTCGACGCGATCTCCTTCGCGCTCTTCGGCAAGACGCCGGCGCCGAGCACCCCGTCCGAGCTGCTGACGCTGGGGCGCGAGCACGGTGAGGTGCGCCTCACGTTCTCCTCGCGGGGCGAGGTGTGGCGCATGACCCGGCGATACGGCGCGCGGGCGCCCGAGCCGCGCCACCTGCTCGAGCGCCTGGCCGACGACGGCGGCGCGTGCGTCGAGTCGATCGCCGGGCCGGAGCCGGTGGCCGCCCGCCTGGGCCAGGTGGTCGGCATGGGCTTCAAGGCCTTCACGAGCGCGGTGCTGCTGGCCCAGGGCCAGTTCGCCGCGTTCCTTTCGGCCGCGCCGAAGGACCGCGACGCGATCCTGCGCGAGCTCTTCGGCGTGCGTTCCCTGGAGGGGGCTCGCGAGGCCGCGCAGACCCTCGAGGCCGGAGCGCGCGCCGTGGCCGCGCTGCGCGAGGCCGACATCGTGCGGCTGCCCGAACACGGGGCGACGGCGCGCGGCGCGGCTGCCCGCAGCGCGCGCGGGGCAGCCGCCCGGCATGCCGCGGCGGCTCGGCTGCAACCGCACGCCGAGCGCATGGCGGCGGAGATCGCCGAGGCCGAGGCCCTGCGCGCCCGGGAGCGCTCCGCGCGCGACGCCGCGGAAGACCTGCTCGACGAGGAGGAGGCGGCCGCGCTCCTGCAGCGGATGATCGCCGCGCGGGCCGCGATCGAGGACGCCGAGGCACTGCGCGCGACGCGGCTCCGCGCGCTGAGGGATGCGTCGGAGGTCCGCGAGGCCCTGCGCGCGCGCCACGGCGGAGGGGCGGCGGACCTCGCGGCCCTGCGCGAACGTGCGGAGCGGGCCGACCGGCTGGTGGCCGAGCTGCCGGTGCGGACGGCCGCGCTCTCCGCCCGCGCGGAGAACCTCCGGCAGACGCAGGCCGAGCGGGAGCGCGCAGCGAGCGCGCTCGAAGCGGCCGTCTCCGACGACGCCCGGCTCGGGCGGCGCCGCCTGCTGGCGGCCGACTGGCGCGCGGGACGCGACGCGCGGACGCGGGCGATCGCCGCGCATACGGAGGCTGCGACCGCACGGGCCGACGCCGCCGAGCGCGACCGGGCGGCGGGCCGGGCGCTGGACGAAGCCGTGCTCCTGGTGGAGCGGGCGCGAATGCACGACCTCGCCGCGACGGTCCGCGCGGGTCTGGCGGCGGGCGATCCGTGTCCGGTGTGCGGCGGCGACTTCCACCCCCACGCCGAAGAGGCGAGCACGCTGCGCGGGGCCGAGGACGCCCTGGCCGCCGCGCGGCGCGCCCGCGATGAGACGTCCTCGGCGCTCGCGGTCGCCGCCGAGCGCGAGCGGACCGCCGCGTCCGAGCTCGAGACCGCGTCGCACGCCGCCGACGCGGTGGCCGCCGCGCTCGCGGAGGCCCAGATCGCGGAGGCGGACGCCGAGGGGGGCGACGCGGAGGACCAGGCGCGCGCGGAGACGCGGACGCGGGCGATCGCGGACGCCCGCGCCACGCTGGGCACCCTCGACGCAGCCCTCGCGAGCGAGAGCGCCCGCATCGAGGCCGACGAGGCGCAGCTCGCGCGCGACCGCGTCGAGGTCGAGGACGTGCGCACGAGCCTCGGGGCGTGGGCCGAGCACGCGTCCCCGGCCGCCGCCCTGGCGTCCGCCATCGCGGAGGCTCAGGACGCCGAGCGGGCCGCCGACGCCGCGGCGCGATCCGACGCCGCGGCGTCCGAGCAGCGCCGCGAGGACGGCCGCCGCCCTGGCGGAGCTCGAGCGGGGCCCGGTCGCCGCGCTGCGCAGCGCGGCGTCGCGGGCCGCGTCGCGCGGGCGGCTGGAACCGCCGGACGACGGCGCCGGGGCTGAGGATCTGATCGCCGCCGCCCGGCGCCTGCGCGCGAGCGCCCTGGAGGCCGCAGCCGTGCACGCGCGGCGTGCGGCCGAGGCCGACGCCCGCGCCGCGGCCATCCGGCAGCGGCTCGGCGCGGAGGGCTACGCCCTCGGCATCGACGACCCCGATCATGTCGGGGCGGCCGTCCGGCGCCTGGCGGACGCGCGTGCGGAGGCCCGCGGGCGCCTGGCCGAGCTCGGCGCCCTCGCCGCCTCAGCGCGCGCGCTGGCCGCCGAGGCGGCGGAGGCCGCGGCCCGGGCCCAGCTGCACCGCCAGGTGGCCCTCGATCTGCGGGCGAACCAGTTCCCGCGCTTCCTCCTCGCCCGCTACCGCGAGCGGCTCGCCCGCGCGGCCTCGGAGCACCTCGTGGAGCTGAGCGACGGCATGTACCGCTTCGCCTCCGCCGAGCCCGATCCGATGGCGGTGGTCGACCGGCGCCGGGGCGAGCGGCTGCGGGCCGCGTCGACGCTCTCGGGGGGCGAGCGCTTCCTGGCCAGCCTGGCGCTGGCCCTCGGGCTGGGCGACGTCGCCGCCGAGTCGAGCGGGCGCCTCGACTGCCTCTTCCTCGACGAGGGCTTCTCGACGCTCGACGCCGACTCGCTCGAGCAGGCGCTGGTGGGCGTGGAGCGCCTGCAGGGCGACGGGCGGCTGATCGGCGTCATCACCCACCTGCCGGGGGTCGCCGACAGGCTGGGAGCCGCCCTCCATGTGACGAAGGACTCCGAGGGCGTGAGTAGTATCTCGGGCCTATGAGCTCAGGAGCACAGCGCGCCGCCCAGTGGGCCCTCCTCGTAACGGGGACCCTCGTCATCGTGGGGATCTTCCTCCAGGTCTACTTCATCGCCGCCTACGCCTTCGGTGCCGGCGAAAGCGCGCTCGACGCCCACACGGGACTCGGGTACGCCGTCGAGGGGGTCACGGCCCTGGCGTTCATCGCGGCCCTGGTCGCGTACTGGAAGGCCTGGGCTAAGGTGGCGCCGGCCTTCGCGCTCGCGGTGCTCACCGTGGTCCAGGTGGGCTTCGCCGACGCCGACGAGTGGGTCGCCGGATTCCACGGCCTGCTCGCCCTCGTCATGCTGATCCTGGCCCACGCCGTCGTGCAGCGGACGGTCCGGGACCTCGGCCTCGGTAAGCACGGGGGCGCGTCCCCGCACTGAGCCTGGAGCTCGGCGCCGCGAGACGGGGGTTCCCCCGCAGCGGATGGGAGGCGTTCCCGGATCCCCGGCGAGACGCGGGACGCGATGATCGATGGATGACGATCATCCACAGAGTCCTGGTCCTCTCGCTCTCGGCCGTGGCGCTCGCGCTCACCGCGGGCCCCGCGGCGGCGGCGGACGTCATCGCGACCACCGCCGGTCCCGACCCGGTCAGTTCCGGCATCGCGATGAACGCGCGGGGCGAGAACGTCGCGGCCTTCGAGGCGCCCGTCGGCGACGGGTTCGCCGTCTTCGCCCGCTCGCGATCGCGGGCCGGCGGGCCGTGGGGCCCGCGCGTGCGGATCTCGGGCGTGACGGAACGCCGCCCCGACACCATCGTCGTTGCGATCGACGAGCGCGGGCGGGCGATGGTGATCTGGCGCCGCCCCCACGGGGTCTCCGCGGTCGACCTGCGGTCGGCGCTCCGATCCACCGCGACGGGGTCGTGGAGGGACGCGGGGAGCATCGGATCCCTATCGGGCACCGGCGAGGTCGCGTCGCCCGTGCTCGCGTTCGCCGGCGGACGCGCGACCGCCGCCTGGGGCGAGATCTCGTCCGGAGGGTGGCAGGTCCGCCGCGCCGTCTACGACCTCGACGCGTCGACCACTCCGTTCTGGTCCTTTGAAGAGCCGCAGGTGCTCGGCGTCCGGCCGGCGCTGGCCGCGAACCCGCAGGGTGACGTGGTCGCCATCGGCCCGGCAGGCGGCCGGGTGGCAGTGGCGACTGCGCCGGTGGTCGCGACGGCCCGAGCGGCCGGCGCCGCGGGCTGGGAGGCGCCCGTGACGCTCGATCCTTCGGGCGGCGAGGCAGCGATCGCGATCGCCGACGGCGCGCAGATCGTGGCGGCCTGGGCCCGGGGGGCGCCCGCAGCCGGGATCGCCGTCGCCACCCGGGCCGGACTCGCCGGAGGCCTGGGCGCCGCGCCGAGACGCTCGCGCGCAGCCGGTTTCGCGCCGGTCGCCGCCGTCGGGCCGACCGGCCAGGCGCTGGTCGCCTACGGGGTGAACCTCGACACGCTGGATCCGCCGGACCCGGACTACCCCCGGGTGGACCCGACCTATTCGCTCGGAGACATCCTCCGCGCGCGCCGGCGCGCGCCCACGGGCGCCTGGGGTGCCGAGGAGACCCTGTTCGCCGTCCAGGACGGACGGAGGCCGACCTACCAGCGCGCGGAGGACCTCCAGGCGGCGGTCGATTCCCTGGGGACGACCCTGCTGGCCTGGCACAGCACCCTCAACGGCCTCCCCGCGATCTGGGCGACCGCCGCGCCCGCCGCCGCGTCCTTCCCCCAGGCCCGCAACTACACCCCGATCGCCACCGCCACCATGGAGCAGGTCGCGCTGGCGCCCTCGGGGCGCGGCGAGGCCGCGCTGATGTGGGTGAGCGAGGGGGGCGGGGAGTTCGGGTCGCTCAACCTGTGGTCGGATCGCGTCCCGGCCGCGTCCTGCGCCGCCCCGCCGCAGTCGCCGCCCCCGGCCACCGCCGACACGATCACCCTGAGCCTGACCCAGCTGATCATCAACCAGCGGATCTACTCGGCGGCGCTCCGGCGGGCCGACGCGCTCGAGGGCTGGCTGCGGGCGCGCATCGCCACCCGGGACCTCTGCGGCGGGGGCATCGGCGCCACGGCGCTGGGAGCGGGCGTCGAGGTCGTACCGGCCCCCGGCCCGCGCACGGTGCCGGTGGCGACACCGCGCTCGCTTGAGATCCGCCCGGCGGCCGACAAGAGCGGCGTGGTGTTCACGCTCAGCGTGGAGCAGCTGCAGATCAACCAGCGGATCGCCTCGGCCGCTCTGCGCCGGGCCAACGCGCTCCTCGCCCGCCTCGACGCCGGGCTCTCGGGCGGCGACGTCCGCCTCGGCGCCGTGAGCGCCGACCGGATCGGCGCGACGATCGCCGCGATCCGCGCCGACGCGACGGCGCCGCCCGCGCCGACCCGCACGGTGATCGCGCCGGCCGCCGACAAGAGCGGGGTCGTGTTCACGCTGAGCGCCGCTCAGCTGAGGATCAACCAGCGCATCGGACAGGCGGCGATCCGGCGGCTGAACGACGTCCGGAGCCGCCTCCTCGACGGGATCTCCGGCGACGAGATGCGTCGCGCCACCATCACCGGGGCGAACCTGGCCCCCTGATCGAGAGCCGCCGCTCCCGCTCCGCCAGGGGTCCGAGCACCCACCAGCCGGTCAGCGGGCAGAGCGCCGCGAGCGCGAAGGCGGCCGGCCACGACGTGAGGCCCACGGCCGCGCCGAAGGCGGGCGGCGCCACCGCGACGGCGACGAACAGGATCGTGTTCTGCAGGCCGAGCGCCGTCCCCACCCGCGACGGCCCGGCCATCTCGGCGGCGGCGGCGAACGAGACGCCGTTGCCCGCCATCGTCAGCACTCCCGCCGCGATCAGGGCCGTCGCGGCGGCGGCGTCGGGAGCCCCGAGCAGGGCCGTCGCGAGCCCGAGCGTGGCGGCGCCCGAGAGCGCGAGGAGGCGCAGCGGCCGTATGCGGCTGCCGAGCCGGTCCGACCAGATCCCCGCCGCCACGCGCGATGCCCCTCCGCCGATCTGGACCGCGGCCAGCGCGAGGGCGGCGGCCCCAACCGACCAGCCGCGCTCCTCGTGGAGGTAGAGGGCCAGGAAGCTGAGCACCGAGAGCTGCGCGAGAACGACGGCGGCCGTACCCAGCGACAGGCGCCAGATGTCGGGGTCGCGCAGGGGACCGGCCGGCGGTGGCCCGTGGCGGCGCGGCGCGCCCTCGCCCGCGGCCCCGGAGGGCTCGGCGCGTCGCAGGCCGATGGCGCCGGCGAGGGCGCCGACCAGGAGCGCGCCGGCCAGCGCCAGTAGGGCGTCGCCGACCCCGCCGCGATCCGCGATGAAGGGGAGGGAGATGGCGGCCACGGCGCCGCCGAGCGGCGTCGACATGTGGCGCAGGCCGAGCGCGAAGCCGCGCTGGGACGCGTCGAACCAGGCCACCACGGCGCGGCCGCTGGCCGCGTTTGCGCTGGATCCGAACGCACCCGCCGCCACCAGGCACGCCCCCAGGGCCTCCGCCGAGCCGGCGCGCGAGGCCGCCGCCATGGCGAGCGCCGCCCCGGTCAAGCCGATGCCGATCACCGCGCGCTCGCCGATGCGGTCGGCCAGGGCACCCCATGCCAGGAGCGTGGCGATGATCCCCACGGTCGAGGCGGCCAGCAGCGCGCCGGTCGCCGCCAGCGACAGCGAGTACTCGTCGCGCAGCTGCGGCGCGACGGCGGGGAGCCCGAGTTGCAGCGCCGAGATGCTCGCCTGGGCCGTCATGCCGACGGCCAGCACCGCCCAGCGGTACCGCGGCCCGGCGCTCGGGGTCAGCCGGCGGTCCGTCCGCCCAGGTGCTTCGCGAAGAAGCGCTCGATGGCCGCGTAGGCCTCCATCCGGTTCTCGGGCTTCACGAAGCCGTGACCCTCGTCGTCCTTGACCAGATACTCCACATCGACGCCGCGCGCGCGCAGCGCCGCGACGATCTGGTCCGACTCGGCCTTGGTAACGCGTGGGTCGTTGGCACCCTGGATCACCAGCAGCGGCGCCGTGATGTCGTCGACGCGGTTGAGCGGTGACCGGGCTTCGAGGTCGGCGAGCTGCTCGGGGTCGTCCGGATCGCCGACGTACCGGAACCAGGTGCTGGCGAGCAGCGGCCGCCAGTAGGCCGGGAACGAGCGCACCAGCGTGACCAGGCTCGACGGCCCCACCATGCTCACCGCCGCAGCGAAGACGTCAGGCGTGAAGCTCGCGCCCACGAGCGCCGCGTACCCGCCGTACGAGCCGCCGTAGATCCCCACGCGCGCACGGTCGGCGATCCTCTCGCCCACAAGCCACTCGACCCCGTCGATCAGGTCGTCGTGCATCCTGCCGGAGAACTCGCGCTCGGCGGCGTGGGTGAAGCGCTTGCCGAAGCCCGTCGAGCCCCGGTAGTTGACCTGGAGCACCGCGTAGCCCCGGTTGGCCAGCATCTGCGCCTGCGGGTCGTAGCCCCAGGCGTCGCGCGACCAGGGGCCGCCGTGCACCACGAGGACGGCCGGCAGGTCGCGGGGCTCGGTGTCGAGCGGCAGCGTGAGGTAGCAGTGGAGCGCCAGGCCGTCGCGGGAGGTGATGACGACCGGGGCCATCGGGGCGAGCGTCTCGGGGTCGAGCCAGGGTCGCGAGCGGTAGAGCAGCTCGGCCTTCTGCGTATCGCGGTCGTACAGGAACGTGGCGCCCGGATCGCGGTCGTCGTCGAAGGCGACGATCCAGCGCGACTCGGCCGCGTCCTGCCCGGTGATCCGCGGGTCGCCGGGGTGCAGCGCCCTCACCGCCTCCCAGTCGCGCGCGAGGCGCTCGTCGAACGCGTGCAGCACCATGCGGTCGCGCAGGTATACGGCCCCGAGGAGCTCCCCGGTGAGGTCGCTGATCATCGGGCCGGCGAGGTCGACCTCGCCGTCGCGGTCGATCTCCGTCTCCGACCCGTCGGACGGGTCGAGCTCGACCAGGCGCAGCAGGTCGCTGCCGCGGGCGCTGCCCACCCAGAGCCGGCGGCCGTCGGGCGTGAAGGCGTAGGGCTGGCCGCCGTCCTCGTTGGCGAACTCCGCGACGACCCGCAGCTCCCCGGCCTCGTCGTCGCGCACCAGCAGCTCGTAGTCGCCGGCCGGCGTCTGGGCGTAGGCGGCCCGCAGCCGCCCCTCGCGGTCGGCCTGCCAGCCGAGGATGTTGCCCGGGTTCCGGCCGATCAGCTCGAGCTTGCCGGAGGCCAGGGTGAGCCGGTAGGCGTCGAACAGCGAGCGGTCGCGCAGGTTCATGGACACCAGCACGCGGCCGGGGGTCGCCCGTGGCGCGGCGATCAGGCCGGCCCGCACGCCGCCGAACGGTGTGAGGTCGCGAGCCCGGCCCTGCCCGGAGGCGTCGATCGAGAACAGGTGGTGGTTCTCGTCGCCCCCGGTGTCCTGGCTGTAGAGGATCCGGCGCGAATCGCGCGACCACAGGTAGGAGCGGATGCCGCGATCGCGGTCGTCGGTCACCGGCACCGGCTCGCCGCCCGCCGCGTCGCGCACCCAGACGTTGAGCACCCCCTCGCGCGGCGCCAGCCACGAGATGCGGGTGCCGTCGGGCGACAGGCGCGCCAGGGCGCGCTCGGGGTTGTCGAAGAAGTGGCCGAGCGGGATGAGGGGGGGCGGCATCGCCCGGCATCGTCGCAGGTCGGCGGGGTCGGCCGCCGCGAGCACCGGCCGCCGCGACGAGCGAGTTCCCGTGAGCCGACGCGCCCGCGCGGACGGGCCGCTACGACCGCCCCCCGGGATGCCCGCCTTGAAGACTGAGGACGCGACGGCCTATCATGTCGTGTTCTCTCGGGTGCCCACCCGTAACGCCCCTGTCGCGCGAGGAGTCGGCATGAGGTCGATCGCGAGTCCCCGCCGCACCGTGGAGGCCCAGCTCTGATCGCGCTTCTGTTCCCCGGGCAGGGAGCGCAGGAAGTCGGCATGGGCAAGGCCCTCTGCGACGCGTTTCCCACGGCCCGCCGCACCTTCGAGGAGGCCAACGACCACCTCGGGTATGACCTCGCGAAGATCTGCTTCGAGGGGCCTCACGACGACCTGATGTCGACCAGGCACTGCCAGCCGGCGGTGCTGACCCACTCGGTCGCCGCCTGGCGGGTCGCCCGCGACCACGGCGTCGAGGGCGGGCTGGCGATGGGCCACTCGCTCGGCGAATACTCGGCTCTGGTCGCCTGCGGCAGCCTCTCGTTCGGCGAGGCCCTGCGGCTGGTGGAGGCGCGCGGCGAGGCTACCGAGAACGTCGTCGCCACGAGCCCCGGCTCGATGGCCGCCCTGCTCGGCGCGAGCGACGAGGACGTCGAGGCGCTCTGCCGCGAGGCGGGCGAGGTGTGGCCCGCCAACTACAACTGCCCCGGCCAGATCGTGGCTTCGGGCCTCTCCAAGGGTGTCGACCGCCTGCTCGACCTCGCGCGGGCGCGCGGCATCAAGGCCAGGCTGCTCGACGTTGACGGCGCGTTCCACTCCTCGGTGATGGCGCCCGCGGCCGACAAGCTGCGCGAGACGCTCTCGGGCGTGAAGATCAGCACCCCGTCGCTGCCCTTCCTGTCGGCCACGTCGGCCGCCTTCGAGAAGGGTGAGCACCTACGCTCGCTGCTGGCACAGCAGCTGACCGCACCCGTGCGCTTCACCCAGACGGTCAAGCTCGCCCTCGACGTCGGCGCCGACACGTTCGTGGAGTTCGGCCACCGGCGCATCCTGGTGGGCCTGGTGCGGCGCATCCGTCCCGGGGTCGAGGCCGTCCACCTGGGCGATCCGTCGGACCTCCCGGCCCTCTTGGCGCTCGCCAGGCAGTCACCCGGATAGTGCCGCGCCACGCAACGTTCGCCCGGTTCTGGCGCGCTGCACATCATCGCGGATACGGCGTCCTCGCCTCGGCCGATAGGCACAGCTATCGACCTCGAGTGCGTCCTTGTCCCGCGGGATCTTCGCGGCCAGAACACGGCCAACGTCACCTGGCACGACACTGATGCCGCCCGTCGCGCTCGTCACCGGGGCGAGCAAGGGGATCGGGGCGGCGTGCGCGGTGGCCCTCGCACGGCAGGGCTACGACGTCGGCCTGACCTACGCGGAGGATCTCGCGGGCGCCGAGGCGGCGGCCGCCGAGGTGGCCCGCGCCGGAGGCCGGGCGCACGTGCGGCGCTCCGAGGCGCGCGACTGGGACGACGCCGCTGCCGTGGTGCATGAGGTCGAGGAGGCGCTCGGGCCGCTCGACGCCCTCGTCGCGAACGCGGGCATCACGCGCGACGGACCGGCCGTGCGCATGGGCGGCGAGGCGTGGAGGGACCCGATCGACGTCAACCTGACCGGCACCATGGCGATGGTGCGAGCGGCCCTGCGGGGCATGATGCGCCGGCGTGCCGGCAGCATCGTGGCGGTCTCCTCGGTCGTGGGCGTCCAGGGGAACGCCGGTCAGGCCAACTACGCGGCCTCCAAGGCCGGGATCATCGGCCTCACCCGGGCGCTGGCGCGTGAGGCCGGGTCGCGCGGGGTGCGCGTCAACGCGGTCGCGCCGGGCTACATCGCCACCCGCCTCACCGACGTGCTCGCCGATGAGCACCGCGACCATCTGCTGGGCGCGACGGCGCTCGGACGCCTCGGCTCGCCGGAGGACGTCGCCGGGCCCGTCGCCTTCCTCTGCTCGGGCGCCTCGGGCTTCATCACGGGTACGGTGCTCGCCGTGGACGGGGGACTGCGCATATGAGAGACGAACGGCGGGTGGTCATCACCGGGCTTGGGATGGTCTCCCCTCTCGGCATCGGCTGGCGCGACGCCTGGGCCGCGGCGCTCGCGGGCCGCTCCACGGCGCGGCTGATCACGCGCTTCGACACGTCGGCCCACGCCTGCAAGATCGCCTGCGAGGTCGAGGGCTTCGATCCGGCCGACTTCGGGCTCGACCGGCGCGCGGCGCGCAGGATGGACCGCGCGAGCCAGTTCGCCGTGGCCGCGGCCAAGCTGGCGGTGGAGGATGCGGAGTTGACGATCGAGGCCGACGGCGCGCGTGCCGGCACGGTCATCTCCACCGGCAACGGCGCCAGCGAGACCTTCGAGGAGAACCACATCGCGCTGCTGGAGCGCGGTCCCGGGCGGGCCTCGCCGCTGATGGTGCCGATGACGATCGTGAACATGTCCGCCGGTCACGTGTCGATGCAGCTCGGGCTGCGCGGCCCGAGCTCGTGCGTGGTCACCGCCTGCGCGTCGGGTAACCACGGCATCGGCGAGGCCGCCGCGATCATCCGTCGCGGCGCGGCCGACGTGATGGTGGCGGGAGGCACCGAGGCCGGCGTCACCCCCTACTGCATGGCCGGGCTCGACGCGACGCGCGCCCTCTCGCGGCGCAACGACGCGCCCGAGCGTGCCAGCCGCCCCTTCGACGTCGAGCGCGACGGGTTCGTCTCGGCGGAGGGCGCCGGCGTACTCGTGCTGGAGAGCCTGGAGCACGCGATGGAGCGGGGCGCGCCGATCGTCTGCGAGCTGCGCGGCTATGGAGCGAGCAGCGACGCGTACCACCTCACCGAGCCCGATCCGAGCGGCCGCTGGCAGGTCGCGGCGATGCGCGGAGCGCTGGAGCGCGGCGGGCTCGACGCGTCGGAGGTCGACTACGTCAACGCTCACGGCACGTCGACGCCGGCGGGCGACCCGGTCGAGATCGGCGCGGTGCGCCAGCTCGTCGGCGCGGAGCACGCGGCCCGGCTGATGGTCTCCTCCACCAAGTCGATGCACGGCCACGGAATGGGCGCCGCGGGCGGCTTCGAGGCCGTGCTCGCCGCGCTGGCCGTCCGCGAGGACCGCGTGCCGCCCACGATCAACGTGGACGCGCTCGACGACGCCTGCGGCGGCGTGGACCACGTCATCGGCACCCCCCGAGAAGCCCAGGTGGACGTGGCGCTCTCCAACTCGTTCGGCTTCGGCGGGCACAATGCCGTGCTCGCCTTCTCCAAGCTGAGGAACGCATGAGCCCCGCACGCGCGCGCGTCGTCATCACCGGCATCGGCGTGGCCTGCCCCCTGGGCATCGGCCGCGAGGAGATGTGGAGCTCGGTGGTCGCCGGGCGCTCGGGCGCCGGGCTGATCACGCTGTTCGACACCACCGACTCCGACGTGCGGATCGCCTGCGAGGCCCACGGCTTCGACCCCGCCGACTTCATCGACCGCAAGGCGGCGCGGCGCATGGATCGCTACGCGCAGCTCGCGGTCGCCGCGGCGCAGCTGGCCCTGTCCGATTCCGGGATGCCGATCGACCACGACGGCGCGGGCATCGGGGCGATCATCGGCAACGGCGGGTCCGGCACGATCTCCCGCGAGGAGCAGCACCGGATCATGCTGGAGCGCGGCCCCGACCGCGTCTCGCCCTTCGCGATCCCCCTGAGCGTTGCCAACATGGGCGCCGGGCAGGTGTCGATCGAGCTCGGACTGCGCGGCCCCGTGACCGCGATCTGCACCGCATGCGCCGCCGGCACCGACGCGATCGGCACGGCCACCGAGACGATCCGCCGCGGCGATGCGCGCGCGATGCTGGCGGGCGGCGGCGACACGCTGATCTCTCCCTACTTCGTCGCGGGCTTCGACGCGATGCGCGTGCTCTCGCACCGCAACGACGACCCCGCCGGCGCCGCGCGCCCGTTCGACCAGGACCGCGACGGCTTCCTGGTGGGCGAGGCCGGCGCCGTGGTGGTGCTGGAGCGCCTCGAGGACGCGCTGGCCCGGGGGGCGGACATCGTCTGCGAGGTGGCCGGCTACGGGGCGAGCTCGGACGGGTACCACATCACGGACCCGGATCCGAGCGGCGTGCCGCAGGCGCGCGCGGTGCGGGCGGCGCTCGACGACGCCGGGATCGCCCCCGGAGACGTCGACCACGTCAACGCGCACGGCGGCGCCAGTCAGCCCGGCGACCCGGCCGAGGTGCGCATGCTGCAGATCGTGCTCGGCGAGGAGGTCGCGGCCCGGGTCGCCGTGAGCGCGACCAAGTCGATGCACGGCCACTGCATGGGCGCGACCGGGGCGCTCGAGGCGGCGATCACGGCCCTCGCGCTGAAGGAGTCGATGCTGCCCCCCACGATCAACCTGGACTCCGTGGACCCGGCCTGCGCGGGCGTCGACCACGTCGCCAACGTCGCGCGTCCCGCCGACATCCGCGTCGCGCTTTCGGCCTCCTACGGCCTCGGGGGCCACAACGCGGTGCTCGCGCTGACCCGCCACGAGGACGACGCGTCGTGATCGGGTGGATCCGCCGGCTCTCGCCGCGCGCCGAGAAGACGATCCGGCTCGTGGCCACCTGCGTGATCGCCGCGCCGCTGGGCATCTACTCGGTCGCCAACGAGGACGAGACCCTCGGCTTCGTCGCGGTGGGGATCGTCGTCGCCGGGATCATCGCCGGTCCGGCGATCGCGCGGGTGCTCTTCCCGGACCCGACGGGCGAGGGACGCTAACCTCCCCCGGATGAGCGACGACACCCGGACCACGCTGGACAGGCTCCTGCACGAGAAGATCCTGATCCTCGACGGCGCGACCGGCACCATGATCCAGCGCCACCCCCTCGAGGAGCCGGACTTCCGCGGCGACCGGTTCGCGGATCACCCGCTGCCCCTCAAGGGCAACAACGACATCCTCACGCTGACGCGTCCGGACGTCATCTCGGAGGTCCACCACGCCTTCCTCGAGGCGGGCGCCGACATCGTCGAGACCAACACCTTCAGCGCCACCTGGGTCGCCCAGTCCGACTACGGCACCGAGTCGGCCGTCCGCGACCTCAACGTCGAGGCCGTGCGCCTGGCGCGCGCGGCCTGCGACGAGTGGACGACGAAGACCCCCGGCAAGCCACGCTTCGTGGCCGGAGCCATCGGGCCGACCAACCGGATGCTCTCGATCTCGCCGGACGTGGAGGATCCCTCCAAGCGCTCGATCACGTTCGAGGAGCTGCGCGGCGCCTACGTCGAGCAGATCCGCGGGCTCGTCGAGGGCGGGGCCGACCTGCTGCTGATCGAGACGATCATCGACGGCCTCGGGGCGAAGGCAGCCATAGCCGCCGTCAACGACGTCGCCGAGGAGACCGGCGTCCGGCTGCCGCTGATGATCTCGGTCACGATCACCGACCGCAGCGGGCGCACGCTCGCGGGCCAGACGATCGAGGCGTTCTGGACCACGATCGCCCACGCGCAGCCCTTCAGCGTGGGCGTCAACTGCGCGCTCGGCGCGGCCGAGATGCGGCCCTACCTGGCCGACCTGTCGCAGGTCGCCTCCTGCTGGACGAGCTGCTACCCCAACGCCGGCCTGCCGAACGCGTTCGGCGAGTACGACGAAGGCCCGGACGAGACGGCCGGCGAGCTGCGCGAGTTCGCGTCGAGCGGCCTGGTCAACATCCTGGGCGGCTGCTGCGGTACGACCCCGGACCACATCCGCGCCATCGCGGCGGCGGTCGAAGGCGAGGCGCCCCGGAGGATCCCCGCCCAGGAGCCGCTGACCCGCCTCGCGGGCCTCGAGCCGCTGATCCTGCGCGACGACTCCAACTTCCTGATGATCGGCGAGCGCACGAACGTCACCGGGTCGCGGCGCTTCGCCGAGCTGATCCTGGCCGACGACTTCACGACCGCCCTCGAGGTGGCCGCCGAGCAGGTGCGCAACGGCGCGAACGTGATCGACGTGAACATGGACGAGGCCATGCTCGACTCCGAGCAGGCGATGACCACGTTCCTGAACATGGTCGCGACCGAGCCCGACATCGCCAAGGTCCCGATCATGGTCAACTCCTCGAAGTGGTCGGTCATCGAGGCGGGCCTGCGCTGCGTGCAGGGCAAGCCGATCGTCAACTCGATCAGCATGAAGGAGGGCGAGGAGGACTTCCTCGCCAAGGCCCGCCTGGCCCGCGCCTACGGCGCCGCGATGGTGGTGATGGCCTTCGACGAGGAGGGCCAGGCCGACACCACCGAGCGCAAGGTCGCCATCTGCGAGCGCGCGTACCGCCTGCTCGTGGAGCAGGCCGGCGTGCCTCCCGAGGACATCATCTTCGACCCCAACGTCTTCGCCGTGGCCACGGGCATCGAGGAGCACAATGGCTACGCGATGGCCTTCATCGACGCGACCCGCGAGATCAAGGAGCGCTGCCCCGGCGCCAAGGTCTCGGGCGGCGTCAGCAACCTGTCGTTCTCCTTCCGCGGCAACGACGTCGTGCGCGAGGCGATGCACAGCGCCTTCCTGTTCCACGCGGTGCGGGCCGGCATGGACATGGGCATCGTCAACGCCGGCCAGCTCGCGGTTTACGAGCAGATCGACGAGGACCTGCTGCAGGCCGTCGAGGACGTCCTCTTCGACCGCCGGCCGGACGCCACCGAGCGGCTGGTGGAGCTGGCCGAGCGCGTGCGCGGCAGCGGCGCGGCGCGGGTCGTCGACCAGGCCTGGCGCGAGGGCACTGTCGAGGAGCGCCTCGAGCACGCGCTGGTCAACGGCATCGTCGAGCACATCGAGGAGGACACCGAGGAGGCTCGCCTGCAGTACGGCGCGCCGCTGCTGGTGATCGAGGGACCGCTGATGGCCGGCATGGGCGTGGTGGGCGACCTGTTCGGCGCCGGCAAGATGTTCCTCCCCCAGGTGGTGAAGAGCGCGCGCGTGATGAAGCGCGCCGTCGCCCATCTGGAGCCCTTCATGGAGGAGGAGCGCCAGCGCGCCGAGGCCGCCGGCGAGGACGTCGAGGTGCAGGGCACCGTGGTGATGGCCACCGTGAAGGGCGACGTCCACGACATCGGCAAGAACATCGTCGGCGTGGTACTCGGCTGCAACAACTACCGGGTAGTCGACCTGGGCGTGATGGTCCCTACGGCGAAGATCCTCGAGACCGCGGAGAGCGAGAAGGCCGACATGATCGGCCTCTCGGGGCTGATCACCCCCTCCCTCGACGAGATGGTCGGCGTGGCGGCCGAGATGGAGCGGCGTGGCTTGCAGATCCCTCTGCTGATCGGCGGCGCCACGACCAGCCGCCAGCACACGGCGGTGAAGATCGCCCCCGTCTACTCGCATTCGGTCACGCACGTCCTCGACGCCTCGCGCGCCGTCGGCGTGGTGTCGAAGCTCCTCGACCCGGCCCAGCGCCCGGAGCACGAGGCCGCCACGCGGGCCGACCAGGAGCGCCTGCGCGAGCAGTACGCCACGCGGCGCGACCGCGCGCTGCACACCTATGCGCAGGCCCTGCGCAAGCGCCCCGCCATCGAGTGGCGCGCCGAGGACGTCTCCACGCCGCAGTTCACCGGCCGGCGCGTGCTGGAGGGCGTCCCGCTCGCCGAGATCGCCGAGTACATCGACTGGACCTTCTTCTTCCACGCCTGGGAGCTGAAGGGCAAGTTCCCGGAGGTGCTCGACCACCCCCGCTACGGCGAGGCCGCGCGCGAGCTACACGCCAACGCCACGGCGATGCTCGACCGCCTGATCGCGGACGGGAGCCTGACGGCCAACGGCGTCTACGGGCTGTGGCCGGCGAACTCGGAGGACGAGGACATCGTGCTCTACGCCGACGACGAGCGCTCGGCCGAGCTGGTGCGATTCCCGATGCTGCGCCAGCAGAGGGTCAAGGCCGACGACAAGCCCCAGTACTCGCTGGCCGACTTCGTGGCGCCCCGCGAGTCGGGCCTGCTCGATCACGTGGGCGCCTTCGCCGTCACCGCCGGCCTGGGGGCCGACGACCTGGCGGAGGCGTTCGAGGACGAGCTCGACGACTACTCGGCGATCATGGTGAAGGCGCTGGCCGACCGGCTCGCCGAGGCCTTCGCCGAGATGATGCACGCGCGCGTCCGCCGCGAGTGGGGCTACGGCGCCGGCGAGGACCTCTCCGGGGACGACCTGGTGGCCGAGCGCTACCGCGGCATCCGGCCGGCCTTCGGCTACCCCGCCTGCCCGGACCATCTGCCCAAGCGGCGCCTCTTCGAGCTGCTCGGCGCCGAGGAGGTCGGGATCACTCTGACCGAGAGCCTCGCGATGATGCCGGCCGCGTCGGTCAGCGGCATCTACATCCAGCACCCGCAGGCGCGCTACTTCGCGATCGGCACGATCACCCGCGATCAGGTGGGCTCGTACGCCGAGCGGATGGGCATGCCCGTCGACGAGATCGAGCGCTGGCTGGCGCCGAACCTCGCCTACGAGCCGGAGGCCGCCGCCGCGGTCTGACACGGCTACCGCCGCCTCCGTTCGATTCGGAGGCGTTGTGTGGCAGATCCTGTCCCACGTTCGCCGCATGGCATCCCGCGTCGTCCGCGCCCGGCTCGATCGGCCCTCCGAGGAGGGCCTGGCCCTGCTCATGCGCGAGGGGCGCACCGAATCCGAAGCCGTCCGTCTCGCCCTGGTGGAGCACGCCGAGCGCCGCGCGGTGATGGCCGGCATGGAGGCCCTGCCCTCCGACTGGCCGGAGCGACCCGGGGCGACGTCCACCGGTTGCGCCTTCCCCCGGGCGCGGGCCACGAGCAGCACGGCCCCCGATTCGCCGTCGTCGTCCAGGCGGACGAGTTCCTCGGGCTCTCGATGGCGTTGATCGCCCCCACGTTCCGCCGGTCGGCGGCCGTGACGTTCCGGCGCCCGGATCGAGGGCGAGGTCACACGAGTCCTGGTCGAGCACCTGCGCGCCGTGGACATCGGGTGTGCCTGGGCGAGAACGCCGGCCGCCTGAGTCACGCGGAGCTGCGCTCGGTGGACGAGGCGCTGATGACCGTGCTCGGCCTCTGAGGGTCCTCTCCCACGGGTGACCGCACCCACTCCAGGGATACGGACCAGGGCTACCCCCCTGGTCGGCCGGGGGCGGGCGCGGGAGGCTGCGACCCATGTTCTCCGCCGCCCACCGCCTGGTCCCGCGCTCCGCGTGGATCCGCGAGGTCGGCGTCTTCGCGCTCGCGCTCGTCGTCTACCAGGCCTCTCGCGCCCTCGTGATCGGCAGCCCCGCGACCGCGTTTCGCAACGCGAGGTCGCTGATCGGCTTCGAGAAGGGCTCCGGGCTGTTCGTGGAGACGTCCATCCAGCAGCGCGTGATGGAGCACGCGCTGCTGGTCGAGATCCTGAACCTCTTCTACCTGACGGCCCACTGGATCGTGACGCCGCTGTTCTTCGTCTGGCTCTACCGCCGCCGGCGCGACGTCTACCCCCTGGTGCGCAACGCGTTCCTGGTGGCGAACGGCGTCGCCATCGTCGTCTTCATGGTCTTCCCGGTGGCCCCGCCGCGGCTCGCGGCCGGCCGCGAGGGCCTCGTGGACACGCTGCGGACGGTGAGCAGCGTCGACCTGCACGGCGGGGTGCTCTCGGGCGTGTTCAACCCCTACGCGGCCGTGCCGTCGATGCACTTCGGCTACGCGGCGCTGATCGGCGTGGCGGCGGTCGTCCTGGTCCGCTCCTGGCCGCTGCGGGCCATGGCGCTCGCCTACCCGGCGGTCGTCTTCCTGACGATCGTCGGCACCGCCAACCACTACATCGTCGATGCGCTCGCGGGCGGGCTGGTCATGGCGCTCGGCGCCGTGGCGGTCGTCGGCTGGCGCACGGCTCGCGCCGGCGCGGCCGAGCCTCAGATGTCGAACTGCTCCTTGGCCAGGTAGAGCCGCGCCTGCCTGGCGCCGGTCACCAGCACCTCGAGCTTCTGCTCCACCAGGCCCGGATCGAGCCGCTCCAGCCCCGGGGCGGCCGCCACCCAGAGGGCCGAGGGGACGCCCTCGCGCGCGCGACCGAGGACGTAGCGGGCGACGTCCATCACGTCCTCGAGCGGGGCATCGGGCTCGACGGCGACGACAACGCCCTCGTCGTGCCCGAGGCGGTAGAGGCCCTCGGGCACCGCGCCTTCGGTCTCCACGATCACCCCACGCTGACCGTCGAGAGCGCGAGCGTCGCCCATGCGCGCCTTGACCGCCAGGTGGGGCGCCGCGGCACGAGCCGCCGCGAGCGTCTGCGGGGTGTCCTCCGCCGCGCCGCTCATGGTCACGTCCACGCCGATCCGCGCGAGCCGCGCCGACCAGTCGGCGTCGCCCGGCAGGGCGCCGAGGACGATGGTGGGGAGCACCGGCAGCTGGACGCCGAGCGCGGCCAGCTGGTCCCTACGGATCGACCCTCCCCTCGAGCAGCGCGAAGAACGCGTACCAGGGGTCGCAGGCCACCATGATGCGGCCGCCGGGCACGCTCATCGGGGGCACCACGACCTGGCCGCCCAGGTCGACGATCAGGGCGTCCGAGCCGTCGAGATCCTCGCTGGTGAAGTAGACGAGCCAGATCGGCGGCGCGGGCGGCGGCTGGCCCATCATCCCGCCGTTCAGCCGGCCCTTGTTCGTGATGCCCCAGTAGGGCGCGGGGTCCTCCGCCACCTGGGAGATCTCCCAGGGCAGCAGGCCGATGTAGAAGGCCGCCGCCGCCATCGGGTCGGGCGTGTTGAGCTGGTTGAGGCACATCGCGCCCACGTCGTTGACCAGCTCCGCGCCGACGAAGCCGTCCGGCTGCCACAGGCCGAGCACCGCGCCCTGGGGGTCGGCGACGATCGCCGAGCTGCCCATGCCCGGCATCGCGACCGGCGCGCGCAGGATGCGCCCGCCGAGCTCGGCGGCGCGGCGGGCGGTCGCCTCGGCGTCGTCCACCGAGACGTAGGAGGTCCAGGCCGGCAGGGCGTCGGGCGCTGCCGAGGGGCTCATGCCGTGGATGCCGCACACGACCGTCCCGCCGAGGCGCATCAGCAGGTATCCGCCCGAGCCCGGGATCTCGTCGCGCTCCCACCCGAGCAGCCCCTCGTAGAAGGCGGCCGCGCCCCAGACGTCGCGGGCGGCGAGGTCGGTCCAGCAGAACGTGCCCGGCACGTAGGAGGTCCGCTCGCCCACGGCCCGCAGGATACCGTCGCCGGATGCACGGCGGCGGCTGGCTCATGGCCGAACCCCTCGGCGAGGTCGGCAGCCGGCGCACGGCCTCGGTGGCGATGCTCCTGATGATGGTGGGCTGGTTCGGGGTCAACGTCGGAGTGGCGGGCGTCGCGGTGGCCCGCGCCAGGCCGGGGCCCGCGGCGATCTGTGCGATACACGCGCGCTTCGTGGAACAGCCGCATGCCGAGGGTGGGGAATTACGGGTCTGTGCTGCTGGGGGGCGGGTTTCGGATGCGGGATCGCGCTCCACGTGGCAGGCTCCCCGGTGGCGCTCCCCGCCGCCGCGCTCCTTCCGGCGGTTGTCTACTGGGTGTTCGGCCCTGGCGGGGGGCGGAATCTGACGGATGCGAAGACAGGGAGCTGAATTGGCGATCGATCAGAAGGCGGCAACGCGCGGCGGAGCGGTCGGCCCCGGCGCTCACGGGATCACGCCGTCGGGCACCGTGTGGTGGAACCTCCCGCCGGCCGCGCTCTACGAGCACGCGCTCGCCGCGGGCGACGCCGAGATCGCCGAGGGCGGGCCGCTGGTCGTCTCGACCGGTGCCCACACGGGCCGATCGCCGAAGGACAAGTTCGTCGTCCGCGAGCCCGGCAGCGAGGACCGGATCTGGTGGGGCGCGATCAACCAGCCCATCGAGCCCGCCAACCACGCGTCGCTCGGCGCGCGTCTGCGTCGGCACCTCGGCGCGAACGACATCTACGTCATCGACGCGTTCGCCGGCGCCGACCCCAAGGAGCAGCTGGCGGTCCGCCTCTACACCGAGAGCGCCTGGCACGCCCTGTTCGCGCAGACCCTCTTCATCGTGCCGAGCGACGAGCAGCTCGAGACGCACGACCCGCAGGCCCTGATCCTCCACGCGCCGAGCTTCACGGCCGATCCGGCCTCCGACGGCACGCGCGCGGCCAACTTCGTCAGCCTCCACCTGACCGACCACGAGATCCTGATCGGCGGCACCTACTACGCCGGCGAGATCAAGAAGTCGATCTTCACTCTGATGAACGACCGCCTGCCGGTGCGCGGGGTGATGCCGATGCACTGCTCCGCCAACGTCGGCTCCGACGGCAGCGTCGCCGTCTTCTTCGGCCTCTCCGGCACGGGCAAGACGACCCTCTCCACCGACTCGCAGCGCCCGCTGATCGGCGACGACGAGCACGGCTGGGGCGCGGACGGCGTGTTCAACATCGAAGGCGGCTGCTACGCCAAGGTGATCAACCTCTCGGAGACCGGCGAGCCCGAGATCTACGCCACCACGCGCACCTTCGGCACGGTGCTCGAGAACGTGGTCATGGACCCCGCCACGCGCCGCCTCGACCTCGACGACTCCTCCAAGACCGAGAACACCCGCGCCGCGTACCCGCTCGAGTCCATCCCGAACACGGTGGCCGGCTCCCGCGCGGGCCACCCGACGAACATCGTGATGCTGACCGCCGACGCGTTCGGCGTCCTGCCCCCCATCGCCAAGCTCAGCCCCGAGCAGGCCATGACGATGTTCCTGGCCGGCTACACCGCCAAGGTGGCGGGCACCGAGGTCGGCGTCGTCGAGCCGCAGGCCACCTTCAGCGCCTGCTTCGGCGCGGCGTTCCTGCCGCAGCCGCCCGCGGTCTACGCCGAGATGCTGCGCGGGCGCATCACCGAGCACGGGGTGTCCGCCTGGCTGGTCAACACCGGCTGGACCGGAGGTCCGTACGGCGTGGGCTCGCGCATGCCGATCGGGGCGACCCGGGCGATCGTGCGCGCGGCCCTCTCGGGCGAGCTGGACGGCGCCGAGACCCGGACCGACCCGATCTTCGGGTTCGAGGTCCCGCTCGCGATCGAGGGCGTCGACTCGGCGCTGCTCGACCCGCGCGGAACGTGGAGCGACGGCGACGCCTACGACGCGTCGGCCGAGGACCTCCAGGCCCGCATCCTCGAGCACGCCGAGCAGATGAAGGCGTAGGGGACCCCGCCCGGCGGCGCTGACGCGCCGCCGGGCGGCCGGCTCGGGCGAGGCGCCGGAGCCGTCCGTCTAGACTGGACGCCTTCCCACCATCGGCAGTCGGGGTTGTGGACGTGGCCTTCTTCATGGACCGGCACGAACTCGAGGGGGCGACCGCCGCTCATGTGGCCGCGGCTCACATGAGCGACCTCGAGGCGCAGAAGGCGCATGACGTGCGCTTCCTGTCGTACTGGTTCGACTACGACCGCCAGGCCGCCTTCTGCCTGGTGGAGGCACCGGACGCCGAGGCGGCCCAAGCCGTCCACCGCCACGCGCACGGGCAGATCGCCAACGAGATCATCCCCGTCGACCCGGACGACGTACACCGGTTCCTCGGCTGGGCCGACGACCCGCTGGCGGGCGGGCGGGAAGCAGAGAGCGCGTTCCGGATCATCCTGTTCACGGACCTCGAGGGCTCGACGGCCATGGTGCAGCGCCTCGGCGACGACGGGGCCATGGAGCTGCTGCGGCGCCATGACGCCATCGTCCGCGAGGCGCTGGCCCAGCACGGCGGGAGCGAGGTGAAGCACACGGGCGACGGCATCATGGGGTCCTTCGCCTCGGTGCGGTCGGGGCTCGCGGCGGCGGTCGACATCCAGCGCGCGTTCGCGGCCCACGCCGAGACCCACCCCGAGGCCCCCATGCGGGTCAGGATCGGCCTCAGCGCGGGCGAGCCGGTCACCGAGGGTCAGGACCTCTTCGGCGCGGCGGTGCAGCTCGCCGCGCGGCTCTGCGACCGGGCCGACCCGGGCAGCATCGTCGTTTCCGGCGTCGTCCGCGACCTGAGCATCGGCAAGGGGTTCGCCTTCGGCCCGCGCGTGGGCGCCGAGCTGAAGGGCTTTCCGGAGCCGGTCGACATCTGCGAGCTGATCTGGTCGATGGCGGCGTGACCGAACCGCGAGCACCCGTGATCGTGGTCGTCGACGATGACCAGGACGCCCGGGTGCGGGTGACGCGCGAGCTGGAGCGGCGCCTCGCCAGCGACTACCGGATCGCGGCGGAGGCCACGGCGGACGCGGCGCTGGCGCTCCTGCGCGAGCTCCGGGAGGCCGGCGACGAGGTGGCGCTGGTGCTGGCCGATCACTGGATGCCCGGGCGCACCGGGACCGAGGTGCTGAGCGAGGTGCCCGCGGTCTTCCCGCGCGCGCGCCGGGGCCTGCTCGTCGATTTCGGGGCGTGGGGGGATCCGGCGACCTCCGAGGCGATCCTGCAGGCCGTCGGCCTCGGCCGGTGCGACTACTACGTCCTCAAGCCCTGGCGCTCGCCCGACGAGCTGTTCCACCGGACGGTGTCCGAGTTCCTGCACGAGTGGGCCCGCTCGGACGAGGGGGGACCGCGCGAGGTGGTGGTCGTGGGCCCCCCGGCGAGACCGGCGCACCCACGAGATCCGGAGCCTGCTCGTCCGCAACGGCATCCCCTCGGCCTTCCAGCCGATCGACGACCCCGGAGCCGCGGGGACGTTGCCCGCCTCGACGCGGCTACCGGCGGTCGTCTTCCACGACGGCAGGATCCTCGAGCGCCCGACCAACGTCGAGATCGCCGAGGCCTTCGGGCTGAAGACGACCCTGGGGCGCACCGACGTGGACGTGGCGGTGATCGGCGCGGGACCCGGAGGGCTGGGCGCGGCCGTGTACGCCGCGTCGGAGGGCCTGGACACGCTCGTCGTCGAGCGCGAGACGATCGGCGGTCAGGCCGGCAGCTCGTCGCTCATCCGCAACTACCTCGGCTTCGCGCGCGGCATCGCGGGCGCGGACCTGACGATGCGCGCCTACCAGCAGGCATGGGTGTTCGGGGCGTCGTTCGTGCTGATGAACGAGGTGAGCGACCTCGCCGCCGAGGACGACCGCCTCGCGCTGACGCTCTCGGGCGGCGGCAGGGCGCTCGCGGGAGCCGTCGTGCTGGCGACGGGCGTCGACTACCACCGGCTGGAGATCCCCGCGCTCGAGGAGCTGGTCGGCGCAGGCGTCTTCTACGGCGCCTCGGTGTCGGAGGCGCAGGCCCTGGCCGGTCGGAGCGTGTACGTGGTCGGGGGCGGCAACTCCGCGGGGCAGGCGGCGATGCACCTGTCGGCGCATGCCGGGAGGGTCACGATCCTGATCCGGGGGGAATCGCTGGCGTCGAGCATGTCCCGATACCTCATCGACCTCGTCGAGGCGGCCCCGAACATCGACGTGCGCCCTCACACCGAGGTCGTGGACGGATCGGGGCAGGGCAGGCTCGAGCGCCTCGTCCTGCGCGACCGCCGCGACGGCATGCGGACCACGGTCGAGGCGTCGGGACTCTTCGTGCTCATCGGCGCCCGGCCGCGCTCGGACTGGCTCCCGGACGCAGTCGCCCGCGACGCGCGGGGCTTCGTCCTGACCGGATCGGATCTCCTGAGCGGGCCGAAGTCCCCGTGGGGCCTCGAGCGCCTGCCACGCCCCTTCGAGACGAGCCTCCCGGGGGTCTTCGCCATCGGCGACGTCCGCCACGGCTCGATGAAGCGGGTCGCCTCGGCCGTCGGCGAGGGCGCCGCGGTGATCCCGCAGGTCCACGAGCACCTCGCGGAGCTCCGCGCGATCGCGACGGCCGCGGGAGCCCCCGGAGGGCCGGGCTCCCACTGAGCGGCGCTCAGGACCCCCCGAACTCCGGGGGGCGCTTGTCGCGGAAGGCGGCGAGGCCCTCCCGGAAGTCCTCCGATGAGAAGGCCCGGGCGCGCGCCTTCGAGGCGGTCTCCACGACCTCCTCCCAGGGCACGCGCTCGGTGAGCGCCGCGATGATCGCCCGGGTGCCGGCCGCGGCGAGCGGTGCGGCGGCGGTCACCTCGCGAGCCGCCGCGGCCACCGTCTCCCAGAGCTCTCCTGGCTCGACGACCTGATCCACCAGCCCCATCGCGAGCGCCTCATCGGCGCCGATGGGGGTGCCGGTCAGGAAGAGCCGGCGCGTGCGGGCCGGCCCCATCGCGGCGACGAACCGGCGCAGGCCCTCGGCGGCGTAGACCACCCCGATCCTCGCGGCGGGCATCCCCAGGCGCGCGCCCCGGCTCGCGATGCGCCAGTCGCAGGCGATCGCCAGCTCGAGGGCGCCTCCGAAGGCCGCCCCGTTGAGCACGCCGATCACCGGGACCGGGCATCCGGCGATCGCGCGCGCGGCGCGGCCGAGCCGGCGCTCGCCCTGCTGCAGGTAGTCGACCAGCTCGTCGGCGGTGCGCTCGCCCAGATCGAGGCCCGCCGAGAAGTGGCGCTCGCCCGCGCCCGCGAGCACGACGACCCGCGCCCTCGCCGCGCGGGGACCCTCCAGTAGGCTCACCAGGGCATCGAGGATCGCATCATCGAGCGCGTTGGCGCGGCCCTCGTTGGCGATCCGGACGATCAGCGCGCGACCGTCCTCCTCGACCTGGAGGTGGCCGCCGGGCGGGGGGTTCTCAGCTGGCATCTGTGACCGTGATGGGGGCCGGGGCCGTCGGAACCTACTACGGGGCCCTGCTCGCGCGCGGTGGTCACGACGTCGCGCTGGTCGCCCGCGGCCCCCATCTCGAGGCGCTCCGCGCGTCGGGCCGCGCGGTTGTGCGCGAGGCCGACGGGACGCTCTGGGACGTGCCCATCCGCGCGCGGGAGATCCCCGAGGGCCCGCCGCCCGATCTGGTCATCGTCACCACGAAGTCCCACCACACGCTCGCGGCGGCCCGGGCCCTCGTGCCGATCGTGGGAACGGGCACCACGGTGATGTCGCTTCAGAACGGGGTCGAGAACGTCGGCCGGCTCGCCTCGGTCCTCGGGGCCGAGCGGGTCCTCGGCGCGATCGCGTTCGTCGGGCTGCGGGTGGAGGAGCCCGGCATCGTCGACCACGAGGCCGAGGGCTGGGTGAGGATGGGCGATCCGGCGGGGCTGACGGAGCGGGGTGCGCGCATCCACGCCCTGCTCGCGCCCTGCTGGGACGTCGCCCTCTCGGAGCGGATCGTCCACGACCAGTGGCACAAGCTGCTGTGGAACGCCGGCTTCAACGCGATCTGCGCCGTCACCGGCGCGACCGCCGGCGAGGCGCTCGCGACGCCGGACTCGGAGGCCCTGGTGCGCGGCGCCATGTGGGAGGTCGTCGCGGTCGCCGAGCACCACGGGGTGACGCTGGGCGCCGAGGACGTCGACGAGATGGCGGCGCCCAACCCCGAGCTGCGCGACTACCACCCCTCAACGGCCCGCGACCTCGAGGCGGGCAAGCCTCTCGAGCGCGACGCGCTCTGCGGATTCCTCGCCCGCGAGGGGGAGGCGCTCGGCGTGCCGACGCCGGTCAACCGGGTGCTCGACGGCCTGCTCGCCCTGCAGGAGGATCGCGTGCGCGCCGCGGGGTGAGCCCTTTCACCGCGTAGGTAAAGGTCCCGTGAAGTCGCCGGGATCGCCGGCCGACTGGCCTAGCGTCCCCCCCTTCGTACCGAGATCAGACGATGGGAGACCACATGAGGTCGCGCAACTGGTGGGTCGGAGTCACTGCGGGCATGGTGCTCGGCCTGGGCGCCGTGATCGTCTCGGAGCAGGCCACGACGGACGCCGAGGCCGCGGCGATCTCGGTGACGCCGGCACAGCTGAAGATCAACCAGCGCATCTCACAGGCGGCCGTGCGGCGCAGCAACGAGTCGCTCGACCTGCTCGACCCGATCCGCAAGTCGGGCGCCTCCGACGACGCCCCCGGCTGGGGTACGACGCAGATCCGCAACGGCGCAGTGACCACCTCCAAGCTCAACACCACCCTTCGCGAGGGCCAGCCCCGCTGGGCGGTCGTGGCCGCCACCACGGGGGCGCTCACACGCGCCAAGGGCGCGAGCGCCGCGGCCAAGCTGGCCGACCCGGGCCTCTACACGGTCACCTTCGACCGCGACGTGAGCGCCTGCGCGCTTCAGGCCACCATCGGCGACGGCGGCACGACGCCGCTCACCACCGGCGGCGAGGTCGGCGTGTGGCGGAGCCCGACCGACCCCAAGACCGTCACGGTGCGGACCGCCGACTCGGTCGGCGATGCGGTCAACACGCTGCCGTTCCACGTCGCCGTGCTCTGCTAGCGGATCTGAGCAATTGCGTCGGCGTCTAAGAGGCCGGTAAGAGTCCCGTGAACCTACGCCGCGGGCGTCGCCCCGCGGCGTAGGTTCGCCCGTGCCATGCGGGTCCACGGATGGAGGGACACATGCTGAAGGGACGTTGGTGGGTCGGGGTCACCGCGGGGGTCGCCATCGGCCTCGGAGCGGTGGTCGCGGTCGAGGGCACGACCGGGGAGGCCAGCGCGGCGCGGCCGGTGACCGTCAGTGCACAGCAGCTGAAGATCAACCAGAGGATCTCCCAGGCGGCCGTCAAGCGGGGCAACGACGCGATCACCCGCCTCACCGCCGTCGAGGCCCACCCGACCCTGTTCGCGGTGAGCTCCGGCGTCGTCGGCTCCAACCTGCTGCGCGGAAACGGAGCGGTCTCGTCGCAGCGCGTGGACGAGGGCAACTACCGGGTCAAGTTCGTGCGCGACATCAGCGCCTGCTCCTGGACCGGCACCCCGGCCACGGACGCGCCGCCGGTGCCCGACGCTGTCTCGGTACGGATCGCGCTCGACACGACCGACGTGGCGCGGACCCAGCTCGTGGTGCGCACGGCCAACCCCGCCGGAGCCGCCGCAAACGGCGCCTTCCACGTGCAGATCGTCTGCTGACGACGCGGCGTGCGTCCCCGGGCGCGCCCGTCATAGGGTCGACAGGCTCACCCCGGCCCGTCACGGCGGGCCGGGGCATCCCGAGAGAGGAGAGACCATGAGAATACGCTGGCCCGCCGGCGTCGCCGCAGGGATCCTGCTCGGCCTCGGCACCGTGTTCGCGATCGAGGGCGCGACCGGTGATGCGTCCGCCCAGTCGGGCTTCACCGTCACGCCGGCGCAGCTTCAGATCAATCAGAAGATCTCGCAGGCCGCGGTGAAGCGCAGCAACCGGAGCCTCAACTACCTGGCGCCGATCCGCACCTCGCAGACCGACTCGGCCGACGACGGCAGCAAGGGCGTCACCCCGCTCTCGCAGATCACCGGTAGCGGGAAGGGCTGGACGAGTAGCCAGATCGGCGATGGCGCCATCACCAACTCGAAGGTCGGCGATGGTGCGGTCACCGAGTCCAAGCTCGCCGCGGCGCTCGCGAACAAGCTCCCCAAGTGGGCCGTGGTCAACACCGACGGCACGCTCCTCAGGGGGACGACCGGTGTGACCTCGCAGCGGATCAACGCGGGCAACTACCGCGTCAACTTCGGTCAGGACCTCGGACAGTGCTCCTGGACCGGAACGCAGGCCGAGGTCGCGGCTGCGCAGCTCGGCAACATCGGCATCGAGGTCGATGTGACGAACAACCAGCAGCTGTTCGTGCGGACGACGGACGGCGCCGACGCAACGGCCGACCGTGGCTTCAGCGTGCAGGTCGCCTGCTGACCGGCCGCGTGAGGGGGCCCTCCGGGCCCCCTCACGCGCCCAGCGCGGCCTCGGCGAGGATCCGCTCGACGACCTCGTCGAACCCGAGCCCCGCCGCCTCGGCGGCCTTCGGTAGCAGGCTGGTGTCGGTCATCCCGGGGATGGGGTTGATCTCGAGCACCCAGGGGCGGTGGTCCGCGTCGAGGATGATGTCCACCCGGCTGACGCCCCGGCACCCCAGCGCCCTGAAGCAGGCGATCGCGACGCGCGCCACCTCCTGCGCCACCGCCTCGGGTAGTTCGGCCGGGGCGACGAAGTCGGTGAGACCCGGCGTGTAGCGGGCCTCGAAGTCGTAGAAGTCGCGCCCGAGCGGGATGGCCTCGATCACCGGCAGCGCCCACGGCTCCGCGGAGCCGAGCACCGAGACGGCCAGCTCGCGGCCGGGGACGAAGCGCTCGAGGAGCACGCGGTCGTCGTACGCGAGCGCCCCCATCAGAGCGCCCGGCACGTCGGTGCGCTCGTGGGCGACCGAGATCCCGAGCGCCGATCCCTGCTTGGCGGGCTTCACCACCAGGGGCAGGCCGAGGCGCTCGCAGATCTCGGAGATCGCCTCGCCCGCGCCGAGCTCGCGGAAGGCCTCCTGGCGGAAGGCGTAGGCCGGCGGCGTGTCGATGCCCGCCGAGGCGAAGTAGGCCTTTGCCACCACCTTGTCCATCGCGCGCTCGCACGCGAGCGCGCCCGGGCCGGTGTAGGGGATCTCGAGGATCTCGAGCAGCTCCTGCACCGTGCCGTCCTCGCCGCCCTTGCCGTGCAGGGCGATGAAGGCCACCTCGGGCCGCTCGGTGCGCAGGGTGCGGACGAGGTGCTGATCGACGTCCACCTCGAGCACCTCGTGACCGAGCCGGCGCAGCGCGGCCTCGGCGTTGGCGCCCGAGCGCAGGCTGACCTCGCGCTCCAGCGAGCGCCCGCCCTTGAGCACGGCGACCCGCATCAGCCCCCGCCCCCGAGGGCGCGGTGCATCTCGGCCATCTCCTCGACCGCCAGGCCGATGCGTCGCACGCCCTCGCTGATCATCGGCTCGGCGACGCCGGAGAAGTTCAGTCGCATCGCGTTGCCTCCGCGTCCGTCGAGGAATGCGCCGCGCCCGGGGACGAAGGCCACCTCGTGTTGGTCGACCGCCCGCGCGAGCAGGTGGGTGGTGTCGAGGTAGTCCGGCAGCGTCGCCCAGACGAAGAGCCCGCCCGATGGGCGGCTCCAGTGCGCCTCGGGGGGCAGCTCCTCCTCCAGCGCGCGCAGCATGGCGTCGCGTCGTGAGCGGTAGATGTCGTTCAGGCGCGCCACGTAGTCGCGCCAGTCGTGACGGCGCAGGTACTCGATGATCACCCGCTGCGAGATCGTCGACGAGCACAGGTCGGCCGCCTGCTTGCCGAGGTTCATCTTCCGCAGCACGGCGGCGGGCGCGGCCACCCAGCCCACCCGCATGCCGGGGGCGAGGATCTTGGAGAAGGTCGAGGCGTAGATGACCCAGCCGGCGCCGTCGTCGAGCTCCCAGAGCGTCGGCAGCGCGTCGCCCTCGAAGCGGATCTGGCCGTACGGGTTGTCCTCCACGATCAGCAGCTCGCGCTCGTGGGCGAGCTCGACCAGCCGCTCGCGGCGCTCCAGCGACATCGTCACGCCGCCGGGATTGTGGAAGTTGGGGATCGTGTAGAGCAGCTTCGGCGGGCGGCCCTCGGCGGTGAGCCGGGCGAGGGCCTCCTCCACGAGGTCGATGCGCAGGCCGTCGTCGTCCATCGGGATCTGCTCGACCCGCGCCTCGTATGTCGTGAAGCACGGGACGGCGCCCGGGTACGTCGGCCCCTCGGCGAGGATCGTGTCGCCCGGGTCGACGAAGGTCCGGATCGAGAGGTCGATGGCCTGCTGGCCTCCGCTCGTGACCATGATGTCGTCGACCGCGGCGCGGGCGCCCTCGTGGCCCATCACCTCGACGATCCGCTCGCGCAGCTCCGCGAGGCCCTCGGTGGGCCCGTACTGCAGGGCCGACGCGAGGTGGTCGCGCGCCACGGACGCCGCGACCTCCTCGAAGATCTCGCGCTCGAACGACTCGGTGTTGGGGAAGCCGCCGGCCAGCGAGATGATCTCGGGCCGCTCGGAGAGCGACATCAGGTCGCGCATCACCGACGACACGATCCCCGACGCCCGGGAGGCGAAGCGCACGTCGTAGCGCGATGAATCGCCGGGCGTGAGGGCGCTCTCGTGCGGCCTGGGCCGCGGTGGTGGCGTGCGTGGGGGCGTCGGGTCTCCCTCGGGATCGGCGATCACGGCTCTGGCCATCTTAGGCCAGGTGGTCCGGAATCCTCTGCCGGCCGTCGCGCGGGGCACCGCGAGCGGCACGGGGGCGGGGGTCCGCTCTGGTATCGTCGCGGGCCGTGCCGACCCGGCCAGCCCTGCCCCCGGACGTGCCCGAGGCGCGCGTCCTGCGCGTGCCGAACATCCGGCGTGCCCAGCGGGCCGATTGGACCCAGCTCTTCCGCTTCTGCGTGGTGGGCGCCTCCGGCTACCTGGTCAACCTGGTCGTCTTCACGTTCCTGGTCCACGGCCTCGACGCGCACTACGTCGTGGCCGCCATCGGCGCCTTCTGCGTGGCCTGGACCAACAACTTCGTCCTCAACAAGTTCTGGACCTTCGACAGGCACGAGCTCTCGGCCGTCCGCCAGGGGGGCCGCTACCTCGCGGTGAGCCTCGTCGCGCTCGGCTTGAACCTCTTCCTGCTCGAGATCCTCGTGCGCGCCGGGATGCCGGAGGTGCCCGCCCAGGCGATCGCGATCGCGGCGGTGATGCCCGTGAACTTCCTGCTCAACCGCCGCTGGTCCTTCCGGTAGGGCGTATGCGGTCCCCGCGACGGGCCCTCGCCGCCCTGCTGGCGACCGCGGCGCTCGCGGTCGCCGCGGCGAACGGGTCCGTGGCGGCGGCCCAGGAGCAGGCCCCCGCCCGCGCCGTCAGCGAACCCACCCCCGCGGAGGCGCGGGGGGCGGCGGCCGACCTCGTCCGGGCGGTCGCCGACAAGGCCTCCGAGATCGAGGGCGCGATCACCGCGCCGGCCCTCCCCCGCCGGCCCGCCTCGCTGACCGACGACGAGGTGACCGCGATCGCGCGCACCTCGCAGAAGCTGCGCGACTGGGTCTCCGGACGCACGATCTTCCGCACCGCGGTGAGCTACGACGCCGCCGAGGGCGTGCACACCTACTTCGCGGTCAGCAAGAAGGACGGCGAGGAGACCGTCGAGGCCCAGGTGCTGGTCGACGACGACAGCGGTCAGATCACCGAGGTGCGCACCGGCCCCCAGGTCGCCTGGATGATGGCCCGCGGCTACGACGGCGCCTTCGGGAAGGCGATCAACCGGCCGGCCGTGTGGCTCTGGCTCTGCGCGCTCTTCCTGATCCCGCTGCTGCCGGTGCTGCGGCCGCGCGCGCTGTTGTCGTGGCGCACCCTCGACCTGCTGGCGCTGCTCTCGTTCAGCGTCTCGCTGATCTGGTTCAACCGCGGCGAGGTGTTCACCTCGGTGCCGCTCCAGTATCCGCCGATGGTCTACCTGGGCGTGCGCCTGACCTGGATCGCCGTGGCGCGCGTGCGGGCGGCCCGGCCGGAGGTCGCGGGCGAGGAGGGCGGGGCCGCACCGCCCCGGCGGCGGCCGGCGTTCGGGGGCTCGATGCCCACCTGGGCGCTCGTGACGCTCCTCGCCGTGACGCTCGCGCTGCGCTTCGGCCTCAACGCCTTCGACGCCAACGTCATCGACGTCGGCTACGCCGGGGTGATCGGCGCCGACCGCATCGCGCACGGTGCCACCCCCTACGGCACCATGCCGAGCGACTGCGGAAGCTGCGACACCTACGGCCCGCTCAACTACCTCGCCTACGTCCCGTTCGAGGCCGTCGAGCCCTGGGGGGGGACGTGGGACTCGCTGCCCGCCGCGCACGGGGCGGCGACGATGTTCGACATCCTCTGCCTGGGCGGCCTGCTGCTGCTCGGCTGGCAGCTCTCGGGGCTGCGGCTGGGGGTGGGGCTCACGCTCGCCTGGGCCGCCTTCCCCTTCACCGGGTACGCGCTCGAGACGAACTCCAACGACTCCCTGGTGGCGGCGATGCTCATCTGGGGGCTGGTGGTGGCGCGACATCCGCTCGGCCGGGGCCTGATGCTGGGCCTTGCGCTCGGCGCCAAGTTCGCACCGGCGATCCTCCTGCCGCTGTGGAGCCGGCACCCGTTCCCGCGGTCCGCCCGGCGTCGCACGCTGCTGCCGTTCGTCGCGGGGCTCGCCGGCGCCGCGGCGCTCACGGGATGGGTGCTCCTGCTCGACGGCTCCGACGGCCTGCGCGCCTTCTGGTCGCGCACGATCGGCTACCAGCTCGGCCGGGACTCGCCGTTCTCGGTCTGGGGGCAGTACCCCGGGCTCCGGCCCGTGCAGATCGGCCTGATGGCCGTGGTGGCGGTCGCCGCCCTTCTCGTGCTGCGCTGGCCGCGACGACTCGACATGCTGACGATGACCGCACTGTCCGGAGCACTGCTGATCGGGGTCGAACTCACGCTGACACACTGGTTCTACCTCTACATCCCCTGGTTCCTGCCGTTCGCGCTGGTCGCGATGGTCCCCGACTGGCCGCTGCCCGCCCGCACCGAGCGGCCCGCGGCAGAACTCGCACCGGCGCCCGAGCCGGTGCCCGAGCCGGTGGCGACGTGACCTCGCGCCGCGGCCTGCCCGCGTTCGCGGTGGCGCTCGCCATCGTGGTCTGGGCGATCCCGCTCCAGATCGGGGTCTACGCCGACTCGGTCATCAGCGACATCCCGACGTACCAGCGGGCGTACGACCTGATCGCGGCGGGGAACGTCCCCTACTCCGACTTCAGCCTGGAGTACCCGCCGCTGGCGGCGGGGCTCTTCTGGCTCGCCGGCGTCCTGCCCGGGCCCTACGGCGTGACGTTCTCGATCCTGATGCTCGCGTGCCTGTGCGCCACCGTGCTCGGCGTGATCGCGCTCGCCCGGGCCCTCGGCATGGACGAGCGTCGCCAGACCGTGGCGGGGTGTCTGGTCGCCGTCAGCCCGCTGATGATCGGCAACCTGGTCGAGACCCGCTTCGACCTCGCCCTGTCGGCCATGGTGGTCTGGACGCTCTGGGCCGCCGCGACCGAGCGCTGGCGGCTGGCGTGGACCCTGCTCGCCTGCGCGGCCCTGCTGAAGCTCGTGCCTCTCGCCCTCATCCCGGTGATGGTCATCTGGCAGCGGCACCGGGTCGGCGCGCGCCGAGCGTGGACGGGTCTCGCCGGGAGCCTCGCGGTGGTGGTGGTGGGCATCCTGCCGTTCGTGATCCTCTCCCCGTCGGGGACCTGGGACCTCGCCCGCTACCACCTGGACCGCCCGCTCCAGCTCGAGGCGGTCGGTTCGGCCTACCTGCTCGGACTCCACGCGCTCGCCGGCGTGCCGGTGACGGTGGAGAACTCGTTCGGCAGCCAGGGCCTCTCGGGCAACGGGCCGTCGGTGATCGCCGGGATCGCGACGGCCATCCTGATCGCCCTGCTGATCGGCATCGCCTGGACCCTCTGGCTGCTCCTGCACCGGGCCCGCGCGCCCGGCGACGCGCGCCTGTTCATCGCGGCGTCCGCCTCGACCCTGGTGGCGCTACTCGTGGGCGGCAAGGTCCTCTCGCCGCAGTTCCTGGTGTGGCTGCTGCCGGTTTGCTTCCTGGTGGTGGGCCGCTACGGGCCGCTGGCGATGGCCCTCACGGCGGCGGCGATGCTGATGACCTTCGCCTACTTCCCTCACCAGTACTGGGATCTGGTGGCGCTCGACACCTGGCCGATCGTGCTCCTGGTCATCCGAGACAGCCTTCTGATCGCGCTGCTGGCCGCCTGCTGGCCGCGTCCGAGCATCGCCGGACGGCCTCAAGGGCGGGTGCTGGGTCAGCGGGGCGCCGACCCGCGGCGCGCCGATAAGGCCGTCTCGGCGAGGTACCTCGTCAACTGACTCCATCAGCCTTCGCGGGGTGAACCGCGCGACCCTCGCGCGGCAGATGCTTCTGGCCCGCGAGCGGATCGGCGTGGTCGAGGCGGTGGAGCGCCTCGGGGGGATGCAGGCGCAGGAGCCGCGGCCGCCGTTCATCGGCCTCTGGTCGCGGGTGGAGGGGTTCGCCGCCGACGACCTGCGCGCTGCGCTGCGCGACCGCTCCGTGGTGCGCGGGATGAAGCTGCGGGCGACGCTCCACATGATGAGCGCCGCCGACTTCCAGGCGGTGCGGGCCGCGCTCGACCCGGTTATGGAGACGGCGATGCGGGCGATCCGCGACCGCTCGGAGGGGCTCGACCTGCCGAAGGTACTCGCCAGGGCAGAGGCGTACCTCGACGAGCGGCCGCGTACCTTCGCCGAGGTGCGCGACCACCTGGTCGGCGTGTTCCCCGGCGTGAACGAGCGGGCCCTCGGCTACGCGGTGCGGACGCGGATGCCCCTCGTGATGGTGCCGACTGACGACCGCTGGAGCTTCCCCGCCGCCTCGGCCTTCACGCCCGCCGAGACCTGGATCGGTGGGCCGATCGACGCGGACGCGGGAGCCGGGGCGCTGGCCCTGCGGCATCTGGCCGCGTTCGGCCCATCGACCGCCGCCGACGTGCAGGCATGGTGTGGCCTGCCCGGCATGGGAGCGGTGCTCGAGAGCCTGCGCCCGCGCCTGGTCGCCCTGAGAGGCGAAGCCGGACGGGAGCTGCTCGACCTGCCGGACGCACCCCGTCCGGACGAGGAGACCCCCGCACCCGCCCGCCTGCTGCCGGACTTCGACAACCTCGTTCTCGCCCACGCCGACCGCACCCGGATCGTCCCGGAGGAGCACCGCGACCGCATCACCACGAAGAACCTCCGGGTGCGGGCCACCTTCCTCTGGGACGGCTTCGTCGCGGGAACCTGGACCCTCGGCCGCATCAAGAGCGCAGCCGTCCTCACCCTCGAGCCCTTCGCCCGCCTGCCCAAGGGAGCGACCGCGGCGCTGCGCGACGAGGCCGAGCGACTCGTCCGCTTCGCCGACGACACGGCGGAGTCTCGCGAGGTCGTCTTCGCCAGCCCCTGAAAGGGCCGGCTCGCCGAGGACTCCGGATGCGTCGGTCTCACCGCGGCGACGACGGGCCCAGGATCGCCGAGGGCGATCGGGATCGCGTCTTCGACCGCTTCGTGCGCCTGCAGTCCGATCGCGACCGGCGCACGGGCGGGGCGGGCCTCGGCCTCGCGATCACGCGCGCCATCGTCGAGCGGCATGGCGGCACGATCCGGGCCGAGGGCCACCAGGGCGTGGGAGCGAGGCTGATCGTCGAGCTGCCCCTGGCCACCGCCGGTGAGGGCGCACCCGCCGGCTGAGAGGGTCACCCCTCGATGCTGAACGACTCGATCGCGGTCGCGCGGCCCTTCTCGTCGGCGTCGATCACCACGCCCTGCACCAGCACCCCGCCTTCGGCGGGCTCGAAGCGCCCGGAGCCGTGGGTGAGGAAGCGGCGCAGGACGATCTCCGTCCTCACCCCGATCACCGAATCGTGCGGCCCGGTCATCCCGAGGTCGCAGATGAATGCCGTTCCGCCCTCGAGCACCCGGGCGTCCGCCGTCTGGACGTGGGTGTGCGTGCCCACCACCGCCGTGACGCGGCCCTTGAGGTGGTGGGCGAGCGCGATCTTCTCGCTGGTGGCCTCGGCGTGGACGTCGACGAGGATGGTGTCCGCCGCCCGCGCGGCCCTCTCGACCAGATCGTCGATGACCGCGAACGGGCTGTGGGCGGCGGTGAGGAAGACCGATCCCATGACGTTGATCACGCTCACCGGGCCGGCGGCCGTCTCGACCGTCGTCATCCCACGCCCGGGGGCCTTCACCGCGATGTTCGCCGGGCGCAGCATGCGCGGCTCGGCCTCGAGCATCGGGAGGATCTCCGCCTTCTGGAGCGTGTGGTTGCCGCCGGTGAGGACGTCGACGCCCGCGTCGAGGAGGTCCTTCGCCTGTCGCGGCGAGGTGCCGACCCCCGCGGCGGAGTTCTCGCAGTTGACCACGACCACGTCGGGACGGTGCGCCTCGCGCAGCTCCGGTAGCCGCTCCAGCAGCGCGCGCAGCCCGACGCCCGCGAACACGTCCCCGATCATCATGGCCCTCATGGCGGCCACCCTACCCGCCACCGCCGCCCCCTAGAGGATCAGCGCCGCCCGGGTCCGGGTCAGCTCCATGTCCACGTGGTTGCCCGAGTCGGACGTGAACTGGCTGAGCTCCTGGTCGACCACCCCGGAGAAGTCGTGGACCGTGCCGAGCGGCGTGACGCCCGCCCGGACCGGCGTGCCGACACTCGGGCGCTCGCCGTCGTCGGGGTCTCCGAGGTGGGTGACCCGCAGGACGAGGCCGCTGGCGGCGACGGCCGGCGTGATCGTGATCTCATAACCCTCGATGCGGCCGGACACCATGTAGTCGCTCACGCTCGCGATGACGCCGTCCACCGGGGCATAGACGGCGGTCCCGGCCGGAGCGCCCACGTCGAGACCGGCCGTCTCCGGGCCCGAGCGGCCGTTGCGGTCGGCCTGGTGGATGGTCACGGCGCCCGACGACTCGAGGGCGATCCCCGAGAGGTCGTCGATCGGATGGAAGAGGGCGGCGGTGACCCGCTCGGGATCGACGGGCAGATGCACCTCGACGCCCTCGGCACGGGCGATGATCAGCTCGGGGGGCCGGGCGCCCGAGCTGAGGTCGGGAGAGGGCACCGGCGAGGCCAGCGGGCCGGCCGATTCGGTCGCGTTGCCGCCCATCACGCCGAGCAAGATCGCGAGCACGGCGACGATCGCCACGGGGATCGCGGCCGAGACGAGGGCACGGGGGTCGCGGCGCAAAGGGCGTCGCCGTCGGGCAGAACGCCGCACGGCGAGCTGCTCCCTGGTGAGGGGGGGCATAGCCGTCAACAGTAACGAGCCGCACCGAGTCACGCCAGCGCGGCGCGGCGAGGCGACTAAGATGCCGGGGATGAGCGGGCGCAGCGCCCCCCAGCCCCCATGGGCGAAGCTCGTGGCGGTCGCCGCCGTGCTGGTGATCGTCTGGATCCTCGGGCAGACCATCGGCCCCGTGCTGCTCGTCTTCACGGTGTCCACGATCTTCGCCCTCCTGCTGAACCCGCTGGTGCGGATCCTGCGACGCTTCCACATCCCCCGCGGGCTGGCCGTGCTGACGGTGTTCGTCGGGTTCATCGCGGTCGTGGCGCTGGCGGTGTTCCTGGTCATCTCGCCGGTACGGACCCAGATCGAGGAGATCCAGGCCAACCTGCCGGTCTACACCGACCAGGCGGAGCGCCAGGCCGACACGCTTCAGCAGTTCTTCGACCGGCGCGGCATCGACGTGGACGTGAAGGCTCGCTCCGACGCCTTCCTCGCCGGCCTCCAGGACCGGGCCTCGGAGGCGGCCGACAACGTCGTCGGCTACAGCCTGAACGCCCTCGCCCTCCTGGTGACGCTGATCATCCTCCTGGTCGCCTGCATCTACATGCTGCTCGACGCGCCGCGCATCCTGCGCTTCGCCGTCCGGCTGGGCGGGCCCGAGACCGGGATGTTCCTCCGGCGGGTCGAGCGGACCCTGACCGAGTACGTCAAAGCCCAGCTGCTGGTGTCGCTGATCATCGGCACCAGCGCCGGCATCGTCCTGTGGATCTACGGCGTGACGGGCCTCTTCCCACTGGGCGCCACCTTCGCCGTCGCGTTCGTGGCCTGGGTCTTCGTGATGGAGTTCATCCCGTACGTCGGGCCGATCCTCGGCGCCGTGCCCCCAGTGCTGCTGGCGCTGTTCACGTCCCCGATCGCCGCGCTCTGGGTGGTGGTCGCGTTCGTCGCGATCCACCAGCTCGAGGGACACATCGTGGTCCCCAAGATCATGGGCTCCGCCGTCGGAGTGCATCCGCTCGTGGTGATCTTCGGGCTCCTCATCGGTGAGCAGGTCGCCGGCATCGTGGGCGTGCTGATCGCCATCCCCGTGGTCGTGGTCGTGAAGGAGTCGGTGATGTTCGCCTCGGAGCGCTTCGGCATGGGCCCCCCGGCGGGCCGGCCGGCGCCCGCGGCGACGGCCGGCCCGCCGGTCACCCGCGAGCTGCCCACGCGCGCGATCGACGCCCCCGGCCTGCGGCCCGAGCCCTGAGCGCCGGGCCCCCGATGCTCGCCGCCCGTGACCTCGGGCGGCGCTATCGCGGCGTGGTCGCGCTCGACGGCGTCGACCTGCGCCTGAGCGCGGGCGAGTCGGTCGCGCTGATCGGCCCGAACGGGGCGGGCAAGACGACGCTGCTCACGATCCTCGCCGGCGTCACCCGGGCCACCTCGGGCACCGTCGAGTGGGCCGAAGACGCCAGCCCGCGGATCGGCTGGGTGCCGCAGCGGCCGGCGCTCTACCAGCGGCTCACGCCGCGCGAGAACCTGCGCCTGTTCGCCGGGCTCGAGGGCGCCGCCGACGCAGACGCCCTGGCCGAGGATCTGATCGCGCGGGCCGACCTCGGCGAGTTCGCCGATCGCTCCGCCGCCACGCTCTCGACCGGCACCCTCCAGCGGCTCAACCTGGCGATCGCCCTCGCGGGCGAACCGAGCGTCCTGCTCCTCGACGAGCCGACCGCCACGCTCAGCCCCGACCAGCGCCATCGCCTGTGGGAATGGCTCGCGGCGCTGCGGGCCGGTGGCATGGCCCTCCTCTTCTCCACGCAGTCGGTCGACGAGGCCATGCGCCGCGGCGAGCGGATGCTGGTGCTCACCGGCGGGCGCCTGATGTTCTCGGGCACCTCACAGGACATGGTGCGCGAGTACGGGATCGGGCCGGGCTCGGACGCCGAGGCGGCCGAGCTGGCGTTCATGCGGCTCGTCGCGCCGGCGGGAACCGAGACCGCGTGAGATCGGCCGCCCTCCTGCTGCGCAAGGACCTGCGCCTGCTCGTCCGCACGCCCGCCGTCCTCGTGATCCTCGTGGTCTTCCCGCTGCTGGTCGCCGCCCTGGTGGCGCTCGCCCTGCAGAGCGACGAGCGCCGCCCGGACGTCGCCGTGGTGAACCTCGACACCTCGGGCCGGACCGTCGCGGTGGGCGAGAGCCGCCTCTCGATCGACGACTACGTCGCCCGGCTCTCCGAGGACGTGGACGTGCGCCGCCTCGACGCGGACGCCGCCGCATCGGCGCTCGAAGCCGGGAGGGTGAGCGCCGTGCTGACGATCCCGGAGAGCTTCATCTCCGACCTGCAGTCGGGCGTGCGCCAGCCGGCGCTCCGGCTCGACACCAGCCGCCGCTCGCCGATCGAGGCCGATGCGATCGTGCGCAACCTGGAGGCGGCGGTCTACCGTCTCAACCAGCGCATCGCGGTGGGCTACGTGGACCAGGTGCTGCGGCTGGTGGACCTGGTGATAGAGGGCGGCGAGCTCGGCTTCTTCGGCCGCACCGGCGACGCCCTGGGCCTGAGGCGCAGCCGGGTGCTGGTGACGGGCGTCCAGGAGCGCCTGCGCGCCACCGGGCAGAGCGGGCCCGCCGCCGAGCTGGATCCGCTCGTCAACTTCATCGACGAGACCCAGCGCAACCTCGACCTCGCCAAGCCGGCCGCCAACGCGATCCGCTCCCCCATCGAGCTGCGCGTGAGCGAGTCGCAGCAGGGCCGAGAGCCGCTGTCGGCCTTCGGCTTCGCCGGGGCCCTGCTGGTGAGCCTCGGCCTCGCCGGCGTGCTGCTCGCGGCCGCGGCCATGTCGTCCGAGCGCGAGGACCAGGTGCTCGTGCGCCTCGGGCGCGGCCTGGTCTCGGCGTGGGCGTTGGTGGCGGAGAAGATGGTCTTCACCGCTCTCGCGTGCCTGGTGGTGGGGCTGACCCTGCTCGGAGGCGTGGCCGCGTTCACCTCGCTGGCCGTGGGGCGATGGCCGCTCTGGCTGGCGGCGCTCGTGGCGGCGGGTCTCGCCTTCGGCGCCTTCGGGGTGCTGGCCGGCGCGCTGGCCCGCGAGACGCGCACCGCGCTGCTGGTCGCCCTGATGCTGGCGCTACCCCTCCTCGCCCTCGGCCTGCTGCCGAACGCCGCCGTGGCCTCGGCGATCTCCCAGGTGGTCCCGTTCGGCCCGGCCTTCGACGCCTTCCAGTCCCTCCTGGTTGACCCGACGGTGTCCGGCGGCGCCTTCGCCCTCACCCTCGGCCACCTCACGCTGCTCGCCGCGGCCTTCGGCGGGGCGGCCGCCCTGGTCGTCCGCCGCCGCTACGCCGCCTAGGCCCGCCGCGAGGCCCGCAGCGGGCCGGGGCGCTCGCGTAGCGCCCGGGCCAGCCGGCGCCGGTACTCGGCCGGGGATATCTCGTGGGCGCCGAACCGGCGCGTGTGCTCGGAGGTGGCCTGGACGTCCCAGAGGGAGAACCCGGCGGCGGCGAGCATCCCGGCCGTCGCCACGAGGGCGGCGTTGCCGGCGTCGGGCGCCCGGTGGAACATCGTCTCCGAGCTGAACATCCCGCCGAGCGCCACGCCGAAGAGGCCGCCGACGAGCGCTCCGTCCTCCCATGCCTCGATGCTGTGCGCGTACCCGCGCCGGTGCAGCTCACCGTAGGCCCCCGCGAGCCGGGGGGTGAGCCAGACGCCGTCGTCGCGGCCCTCGGCGCAGCGCCGGGCGACCTCATCGAAGGCGGTATCGACCCGGATCTCGTAGGGCCGGGCGCGCATCGCGCGCCGCACCGAGCGCGGCGTACGGAAGCCCTCGATCGGCATCACGCCGCGCGGATCCGCCTCGTACATCCCGACCGGTCCGTCATCGCCGAGCTCGTCCATCGGGAACCACCCGTTGAGGTACCCGACCAGGAGCGCGTCGGGCGCGAGCGAGGGGTGGTCGGGGGTGGTCGGTCGCATCGAGCGCAACCGTAACGCCGCCGGTGTCGATTTCCGGAGCCCGGTGCCGTCTACTTGACGAGGGCGGCGATGGGCGCCGTCCGGACCTGGGAGGCGACCATGCGCTACCTGCTCCTGATCTACGATGACGCGGCCGCGTTCGCGCAGACGAGCGACGAGGACACGCAGGCCGAGATCGCCGAGTACATGGCGTTCACCGAGGCGATCACGGCCGAGGGAATCATGCGCGGCGGCGAGGCCCTACAGCCGCCGGCCACGGCCACGACAGTGCGGATGCGCGACGGCGAGACGCTCCTCAGCGACGGCCCTTTCGCCGAGACGCACGAGCAGCTCGGCGGCTACTACATGGTCGAATGCGACACCCTCGACCAGGCGATCGGCGCGGCGAAGCGCATCCCGGGGGCCCGGCACGGCTCGATCGAGGTGCGCCCGATCATGGAGCTTCGACTGACCGGCGGCGACACGGAGGCGGTCGCCCGGGTCTTCCGGGAGGAGTACGGGCGCGCCGTCGCGACCCTGGCGCGCATCCTCGGCGACATCGACCGCGCCGAGGATGCGATCCAGGACGCGTTCGCCATCGCCATCGACCGCTGGCCGCGCGAGGGGACCCCGCGCCGTCCCCTCGCCTGGATCGTCACCACCGCCCGCAACCGGGCCATCGACGCCATCCGCGCCGAGCGCACCCGCTCGGGCTCGGAGGCGGCGCGTCTGCGCCTGCTGGAGGGAACCGCGCCGGACGAACTCGACAACCTCGGCTCCGACACCCCGATCCCCGACGAGCGGCTCGGGCTGATCTTCGCCTGCTGCCACCCGTCGCTGGCGCTCGACGCGCGCGTGCCGCTGACGCTGCGCCTGGTGGCGGGTCTCACCGTCCCGCAGATCGGGCGCGCGCTGCTGCTCCCCGAGGCGACGGTGGCCCAGCGGCTGGTGCGCGCCAAGCGCAAGATCCGCGACGCGGCCATCCCGATCGGCGAGCCCCCGGCCGACGAGCTGCCCGAGCGCATCGGCGGAGTGCTCGCCGTGCTCTACCTGACCTACGCCGAGGGCTACTCGGCCACCGGCGGGACCGGCCTGCGCCGCGACGACCTGGCCGAGGAGGCGATCCGGCTCGCGGAGCGCCCTGCGCGCCCTGATGCCCGACGAAGCCGAGCCGCTCGCCCTGCTCGCCCTGATGACGCTCCAGCACGCCCGGCGGCGGGCGCCGGGCCGGCGCCGACGGCGCGCTGGTACTGCTCCCCGACCAGGACCGGAGCCTCTGGGATCGCGCGGCGATCGCGCGGGGGACCGCACTCGTCGAACGAGCCCTGCGCATGCGCCGCCCGCCGGGCCCCTACGCGCTGCAGGCCGCCATCGCGGCCGTTCACGCGGAGGCCGAGCGCGCCGAGGCCACCGACTGGCCTCAGATCGTCGCCCTCTACGACGTGCTGATGGGCGTCGCGCCGACGCCGGTGGTCGCGCTGAACCGAGCGGTCGCCGTGGCCGAGGTGGACGGGCCGGCCGAGGCGCTGGAGCTGATCGAGGGACTTGCGCACCACGACGCCCTGGGCGGCTACGGGCCCCTGCACGCGGCGCGAGCCGACATGCTGCGGCGCTTGGGGCGGCGGGAGGAGGCCGCCGAGGCCTATCGGCGGGCCGGCGCGCTCGTCGCCAACGCCGCCGAGCGCCGCTTCCTGGCGGGCCGGGCCGGCGCGATGTCGCCGTGAGGCCGGCGGCGGCGGCGTGGCGGCGGAGCGCGCGGACGTCGTATCTGCGGGCGGCGCCACCTCACGACACGGCAGGCCGGCCTGCCGTGACGCACCCGCGGGCGCGGCCACGCGGGCTACGGGATCCAGGTGTCCCCGGCCGGGGTGATCACGAGCTCGTGGGTCCAGCCGCGGTGGGTCTGGCCGGCGAGGTAGGCGACCGCCGCCGCCACGTCCGCAGCGGTCAGCGAGTCCTCGGGCGGGCGCCCCTCCATGGGGTTGCGCTCGGTCTGGATCACCCCGTCCGCGACGAGCAGCGCGACGTGGACGCCGCGCGGTCGCAGCTCCTGGGCGAGCGCGTGGGTGAGGGCGCGGGCGCCGAACTGGGCGGCGGCCCACGGCCCGCGCCCGGGCATCGCCCGGCGGGCCGAGCCGCCGGAGATCTGGACCAGCGTGCCGCCGCCCCGTCGCTCGAGCGCCGCACCGGCGCCGCGCAGGATCGCCCAGGCCGCCGGCAGGAAGCCGGCCATCCACGACTCCAGGCGCTCGGGCGGGGCGTCGATCAGCGGCCCGCCGCCGAAGCTGTTGTCGCGCGGCACCGACGTGGTGGCGTTGACCACCAGATCGAGGCCGCCGAGATCGCGCTCCGCCCGCGCGAGCGCCTCGGCCACGACGCCGTGGTCGGCGGCGTCGCCGCGCAGGGTCTCCACGCCCGGGTGCGCGGCGCGCAGGGCGTCGAGGGTCTCGTCGCCGCGGGCCACCGCGAGCGCCCGCCAGCCGGCCGCGAGACGGTCGGCGACGACCGCCCGCCCTACGTTGCGCGCGCCGAAGACGACGGCGACAGGAGGTGTGGTTCCGACATCGTCTTCGTTCATGAGGTCAGTCTGTCACCGGTGGGTCCCCGGGGACGGGGAGTAGACTTCCGCGGGTGATCGAGGGCACGGACACCGTGGCGGGAGCCCGCTTCCCACAGGTGCGCATGCGCCGTCTGCGCGCGGGCGAGACCCTGCGCCGGATGGTGCGCGAGACCCGGCTGTCGCCCGACCAGCTGATCCTCCCGGCCTTCGCCATCGCGGGCCGCGAGGCGAGCGTGCCGATCCCGTCGCTCCCCGGCCAGGCGCGCATGTCGCCGGACGTGGTCGCCGCGACCGCCCGGCGCGCGTTCGGCGCCGGGGTGCCGGCGATGCTGCTGTTCGGGGTGACCGACCAGAAGGACCCCGCCGCGAGCGCGGCCTACGAGGCCGGCGGCGTGGTGCAGTCGGCCGTCGCCGCCATCAAGGACGCGGTGCCCCAGATGGTCGTCATCACCGACGTGTGCCTGTGCGCCTACACCGACCACGGCCACTGCGGCGTGCTGGTCGACGGCCGCGTCGACAACGACCTGAGCCTCGAGCTGCTCGCCCGCACCGCGGTGAGCCACGCGGAGGCCGGGGCCGACATCGTCGCGCCCAGCGACATGATGGACGGCCGCGTGGGGGCCATCCGCGCCGCGCTCGACGCCGAGGGGCACGAGGACACGACGATCATGGCCTACTCGGCCAAGTACGCCTCGGCCTTCTACGGCCCCTTCCGGGAGGCGGCCGGCTCGGCGCCCGGGTTCGGCGACCGCCGCGGTTACCAGATGGACCCGGCCAACGGCCTGGAGGCCGTGCGCGAGACTCTGCTCGACGTGGCCGAGGGCGCCGACATGGTCATGGTCAAGCCCGCGGCGGCCTACCTCGACGTCATCTCGGCCGTCCGCGCCGCAACCGATCTGCCGCTCGCCGCGTACCACGTGAGCGGTGAGTATTCGATGATCAAGGCCGCCGCCGAGCGGGGCTGGCTCGACGAGAGGACCGCCGCGATGGAGGTGCTCACCGGCATCGCCCGTGCCGGAGCCGACATGATCATCACGTACTACGCCGAGGACGCCGCCCGCTGGATCGCCGAGGGAGAGGGTCGTTGACCACCGCCGCCGCACCCCGTGTCCACCACAAGCCCGACGAGGCCGACCGCGCGCTGCTCAACCAGCTGCAGGCCGGGCTCGCGTTCGTGCGCGCGCCGTTCGCCGAGATCGGGTCGCGCATCGGCATGGACGAGGAGGAGGTGCTGCGCCGGCTCACCCGCCTGAAGGAGGCGGAGATCGTGCGCCAGCTCTCGGCGATCTTCGACACCCGGGCGCTCGGCTACACCAGCACCCTGGTGGCGGCTCGCTACCCGGACGACACGCTGTTCGAGGCCGCCGACATCGTGGGCGGCCACCCCGGCGTGAGCCACAACTACCGGCGCACCCACGCGTTCAACCTCTGGTACACGCTGGCCGTCGAGCCCGAGTCGCAGCTGGGCCTCGAGGAGACGATGAACCGGCTGCACGAGCTCTCGGGCGCCGAATCGACCCGCATGCTGCCGACGCTGAAGCTCTTCAAGATCAACGTGCAACTCGACATGACCGGCGAGCGCAAGATCGAGGCCAAGGAGTCGGCCCCGAAGCCGCCGCCCACCCGCGGCGACGGCGTGCTGCCCACCGAGGAGGACAAGCGCCTGATCGTGGTCCTCCAGCGCGACCTGCCGCTCGAGCCGCACCCCTTCGACACCTGGGCGGACGACGCCGGGGTGACGCCGGACGAGCTCCTGTCCGCCTGTCAGACCTTCGTCGACCGCAACTACATGCGGCGCTTCGCGGCCGTGCTCAACCACCGCAAGGCGGGCTTCGGCGCCAACGGCATGGCCGTGTGGCAGGTGCCCGAGGAGGACCTCGAGGAGATCGGACCCAAGATGGCCGCCTTCCAGGCCGTCTCGCACTGCTACAAGCGCCCGACCTACCCGGACTGGCCCTACAGCATCTTCACGATGGTGCACGCGCGATCGAAGGAGGCCTGCGAGGAGGCGATCGACGCGATCGCCGAGGACTGCGGGCTGACGGACCCCTCGCGCCGGGCGATCCTCTACTCGACCCACGAGTTCAAGAAGATCCGCCTCATGTACTACACCCCGGACTACAAGGAGTGGGAGGCCAAGGCGCTCGCCGGCGCCCCCCTCCCGCGCTGGAAGAAGCTCTGAGCCGCAGGGTGGCGGGGCCGGAGGGGACGCGCAGCGCGGAGCTGTTCGCGCGAGCCCGACAGGTGATGGTGGGCGGGGTCAACTCGCCGGTGCGCGCGATGCGCTCGATCGGGCGCGACCCGTTGTTCATCGCCCGCGCCGAGGGACCCTACGTCTGGGACGCCGACGGCAACCGCTACGTGGACTTCCTCTCGACCTGGGGCCCCGCGATCCTCGGCCACACCGCCGACGCCGTCGTGCGGGCCGTCGAGCGGGCGCTTCCGCTCGGCACCTCCTACGGCGCGCCGACCGAGCGCGAGGTGCTCTTCGCAGAGGCGATCTGCGACGCCGTGCCCTCGGTGGAGCAGCTGCGCATGACCTCGTCGGGCAGCGAGGCCGTCATGGGGGCGCTGCGCCTCGCCCGCGCCGCCACCGGCCGCGAGACGATCGTCAAGGTGGCCGGCGGCTACCACGGCGCCATCGACGGCCTGCTGGCCCAGGCCGGCAGCGGGCTCACCACGCTCGGCGTGCCCGCGAGCGCGGGGGTGACCGCGGCGGCCACCGCCGCCACCCACATCGTCCCGTTCAACGACGCGGGCGCGGCCGAGGCGGCTCTCGCGGGCGCCGCCGCGATGATCGTGGAGCCGGTCGCCGGCAACATGGGAGTGGTCCCGCCCGACGACGGCTACCTGGAGGCGCTGCGCGCCGCCTGCGACCGAACCGGCGCGCTCCTGATCATCGACGAGGTCATCACCGGCTTCCGGGTGGCGCGCGGCGGGGCGCAGGAGCGCTACGGGGTGCGCGCCGACATCACCTGCTTCGGCAAGGTCATCGGCGGCGGCCTGCCGGTGGGCGCGTTCGGCGGGCGGCGCGACGTGATGCGCGAGCTCGCGCCCGAGGGCCCCTGCTACCAGGGCGGCACCCTGTCGGGGAACCCGCTCGCCACCGCGGCGGGCCTCGCGGTGCTGGGCGAGCTCGCGCGCGAGGGCGTCTACGAGCGCCTCGAGGCGAGCGGGGCGGAGCTCGAGGACGCGCTGCGCGCCAGCGGGGCGCCCGTGCACGTCAACCGGGTCGGCTCGATGCTCACGCCCTTCTTCACCCACGGCCCGGTGCGCGACTACGCCGACGCCACCCGCAGCGACACCGACGCGTACGGGCGCTTCGCCCGGGCGCTCCTGGCCGAGGGCGTCTACCCGCCCCCGTCGCAGTTCGAGGCCTGGTTCACGGGGCTCACGCACGGCGACGAGCAGCTCGCCCTCGCGCGGGCGGCGCTGTCACGGGCGGCCCAGACGTGAGGGACGTGCTGGCCACGGAGCCCGCGCTCGCGGCCGAGCTGACGGAGCCCGCGCCGGCGGCGCTGCTCTCGCCGCTCGTGTCGCCCCCGCTCAGCGCCTACGAGGCCGCCGGTCTCGACCTGATCCTCGAGGGCTTCCTGCTCCACCACGGACGGGCGAGGCATCTGACACCCTCCGCGCCCGGACGGGAGGTGCTAGCCGGCGACTACTGCTACGCCCACGGCCTGGTGCGGATCACCGGGGCGGGCGACCTCTTCGTCGTCGAGGCCCTGGCCGACCTGATCGCGCTCGGCGCCGGCCTCGTGGCCGCCGACGTGCGCGGGGCGCTCGTCCCCCTCTGGCGCGGCACAACGGCCGCGATCGCCGCCCGGCGCGGGCGACGGGAGGCCGAGACCGGCGCCCTCTTCCTGGCGGCCCAGCGCGCCCTGCGCGCGAGCGGCGACACGGCGGGGCTCGAGTCCCTGGCCGCCGAGCTGCCACCGACACCCGGACTCGAGGAGGCCCTGGAGGCGTGAAGGACATCCGTGAGTGGATCAGAGATCTGGAGAAGGCCGGGGAGCTGAGGCGGATCACGGCCACCGTCGACCCGCACCTCGAGATCACCGAGATCGCCGACCGGGTCTCCAAGGCCGGCGGCCCGGCGCTGCTGTTCACCGACGTCGCGGGCAGCCGGCTGCCGGTTCTGATCAACCAGTTCGGCACGGACCGACGCATGTGCATGGCCCTCGGCACCGAGAGCCTCGACGCGCTCGGCGCCCGCATCGAGACGCTGATGGACCTGCAGCCGCCCCAGGGCGTCGTCGCCAAGATGAAGGCGCTCGGCAAGCTCCGCGAGCTCGCCTCCTTCTCGTCGAAGATGGTGAAGGACGGGCCCTGCCAGGAGGTGTGGCTCGACGAGCCCGACCTCGACCTGCTGCCGATCCTCACCTGCTGGCCCGACGACGGCGGGCCCTACGTCACGCTGCCGCTGGTCTTCAGCAAGGACCCCGTCACCGGGGCGCGCAACTGCGGCATGTACCGCATCCAGAAGATCGACGCGCGCACGGCGATGATGCACTGGCAGATCCACAAGGACGGTGCCGCGCACCTGCGCGACTCCCAGGGCCGCGTGCCGGTGGCCGTGGTGATCGGCTCGCACCCGGCCACGACCTACTCGGCCACCGCGCCGCTGCCGCCGGGCATCGACGAGATGATCTTCGCGGGCTTCCTGCGCGGCAGGAGCGTCGAGATGGTGAAGTGCCGCACGGTCGACCTGGAGGTGCCGGCCGAGGCCGAGATCGTGCTCGAGGGCTACGTCGACGCCGAGGACCTGCGCCCCGAGGGGCCCTTCGGCGACCACACCGGCTTCTACACCCCGGTGGACGACTACCCCACCTTCCACCTCACCGGGATGTCGATGCGCCGCGATGCGGTCTACTCGACCACGATCGTCGGCCCGCCGCCGATGGAGGACTTCTTCCTCGGCAAGGCCACCGAGCGCCTCTTCCTGCCGATCATCCGCATGACGCTGCCGGATCTTGTGGACATGAACCTCCCGCTCGAGGGCGTGTTCCACAACTGCGCGATCGTCTCGGTGCGCAAGCGGTACCCCGGGCACGCCAAGAAGCTGATGAGCGCGATCTGGGGCCTCGGGCTGCTGTCGCTCAGCCGCTGCGTGATCGTGGTCGACCACGACGTGGACGTGCAGGACGTCTCGGCGGTGGCATTCCAGGCCTTCTCCAACGTGGACGCCGGCCGCGACATGCTGGTGGTCGAGGGCCCGGTCGACGCGCTCGACCACGCGGCCCCCTACTTCGCCTACGGATCGAAGGTCGGATTCGACGCCACCCGCAAGTGGGAGGGCGAGGGCCTGGTGCGGCCGTGGCCCGACGCGATCGTCATGAGCGACGAGGTCCGCGCCCTCGTCGACCGGCGCTGGAGCGAGTACGGCATCGGCTGAGACGGTAATGCCGTCCCCCGGAGAAAGGGACGTCCGACCCGACGGGTGGTCGTTGATATCGGCCTTCCCGTCGGGTTGAATCCCCCGAGCGTGCCGGGTTCAGGCCGCTGGACGACATCGCAGGAGGTCGGGGTTGGCTGAGAGCCAGGGGGACGGGACCACCGGGGGCGCTCCCGGAGGTCAGTACAGCGGGCCGGCGGCGCACGTGCCGGAGCCCGTCCACGACCACCACGACGACCCCGCCTTCGTCACGCGCACCCGGTTCCTGACCGGCGTCGCGCTGGTCACCGGCGGCGTCATGACGGCCGCCATCCTCGTGCCCGTCGTCGGCTTCGCCGCCGCCGACTCGCTCAAGCCGGAGGAGTTCCAGTGGGTCGACGTCGGCCCCCTCTCCGACTTCGCCGACGGCCAGACGACCTCGATCGCCGTCTCGGGCCCGAACCCCGAGTCCGACCGCCGCGCCTTCGTGCGCAACGGTGACGGCGCGCTGACGGCGATCTGGAACAGGTGCGCGCACCTCGGGTGCCCGGTGAGCTACTCCGCCGGCTCTGACGCCTACGCCTGCCCGTGCCACGGTGGCGCCTACGACTCGGCCGGACTCGTCGTCGCGGGACCGCCGCCGCGACCGCTCGACCGCTTCGACATCAAGCTCGTGACGGCCGACGGCAAGGACATCGCCCGCCAGGAGAGCCCCGCCGCAGGGTGCCCCACGGACGGCGCGCCGCCGGACGCCCGGGTGCTGATCGGCCAGCCCTTCTCGATCGACGCGGACCTGAACCCGTACAGGCTCCACGGTCCCGGCGAGCCCGTGACCGGCGTCCTCTCCAACCTCTACCCCTTCTAGAGAGGCGCCCGTGGCAACGACCGACATCGGACCCAAGAACTCGGCCGTCAAGGCCGGCGAGGCCGCCTTCGACTACGTCAACCGAGCGCACCGGGGTCAAGACCGGCGCCAAGTGGTTCATGTTCCGCAACATCCCCGCGGAGACGAGCTGGTTCCAGACGCTCGGCTTCACGGCGATGGCGCTCTTCGGCATGCAGGCCATCACCGGGATCATCCTGGCGATGTACTACAAGCCGGACCCCAACAGCGCGTACCAGAGCATCGACACCATCACCAACGAGGTGACCTGGGGCTGGCTCGTGCGCGGCATGCACAAGTGGGGCGCCAGCGCGATGATCGTGGTGGTCTTCCTCCACCTCGGGCGCGTCTTCTTCTTCGGCTCGTACAAGTACCCGCGCGAGCTGACGTGGGTCACCGGCGCGATCCTGCTGATCATGACCATGTTCATGGGCCTCACCGGCTACCTGCTGGTGTGGGATCAGAAGGCCTACTGGGCCACCGTGGTCGCCATGAACATCACCGCCAGCGCGCCGATCATCGGCCCCTACATCGCCGACATCCTCCGCGGCGGCCCGGAGTTCGGCCCACAAACGCTTTCGCGCTTCTATTCCATCCATATGCTCGTGATACCCGGCGGGATGGCGACCTTCATCGGTCTCCATCTCTTCCTCATCTCGAAGCTCGGCATCGCGGAGCCGCCGTACAGCAAGCGCCGCATGGCCGTCGAGCGCGCCGAGGAGGAGGCCCGCAGGGCCGCCGAGAACGAGCGGCTCCCGTACGGGCGTCGTGAGGTCCCGGCCGTCGCGCCGGCGTCCACGCCCGAGCCCGTGAAGGCCGAGGACCGCTCATGAACCGCGCGCAGCAGGAGTACTACAAGCGCGACTACGCGCAGGCGAAGGCTCGAGGGCAAGCCCTTCTTCCCCTACGCGGTCTACAAGGACCTGCTCATCGCGACGCTGGCGATCGGCCTGGTCATCACGCATGGCCATCTGGCACCGCGTCGAGCTGGGCGAGCCGGTCAACCCGTCGAGCACCGACTTCGTGCCGCGGCCCGGAGTGGTACTTCTTCTTCCTCTTCGAGCTGCTGAAGATCTTCAAGGGCCAGAACGCCCTGATGCCGCTGATCATGGCGACGTTCGTCGTCCCGAACATCCTCATGGTGCTGCTCATCGCGACCCCGTTCATCGACCGCGGCCCCGAGCGCCGCATCCAGAAGAGGCCGTTCGCCCTGTTCAGCGGCATCGCGGTGATCGCGTTCCTCGCCTACATGACGGTCAAGGGCTCCGAGGCGCCCGCCGGCACCGCGTCGGCCACCCTGCCGCTGAGCGGGCTGGAGTCGGACCCGACGGCGCAGGCCGGCGTCGGAGCTGTTCCTGGCCGCGGGGTGTTCGAGCTGCCACATGATCAAGGGCGTGGGGGCCCCCGGACCCGGTCCGGACCTCACCAACGTCGGGCCCAGGGCAGCCCGCTCACACCGGACACCGCGAAGCAGTTCCTCACCAACCCGCCGGCGGGGATGCTGGCCTTCCCCAGCTTCACCGCGGAGCAGTACACGGAGATCGGCACGTTCATCGACGGCCTCGGAACCGAGTACAAGTAGGACCGTCGTCCGCCCGACCGGGGGCTCGCCCCCCGGTCGGGTCGGCCCTCCTGAGGAAACCGCCCCGCTACCATCGGCGACGTCATGCGCGTATTCCTCGGAGTCACCGGAGCGAGTGGGGCCCTCTACGCGGGCCACGCCCTCCGCGCCCTCACCGGCGCGGGTTGCGACGTGGGGCTGTGCGTGAGCGGGTCCGGCGCGCACGTCATCAGCCACGAGATCCTCGAGGCGGGCCCCCGCCCGCCCGCCGACCCGGCGCTCGTCGTCAACGCCTTCGTCGAGCGCTACGCCACGCGGCCCGGCTCGGTCACCATCCTCGGCCTCAACGACATGACGGCGCCGTTCGCGTCGGGCTCGTCGCTCGCGCCCGCCGCGCTCATCGCCCCGTGCTCGGGGGCGACGCTCGCCTGCATCGCGCACGGCACCGCGCGCAACCTGATCCACCGCTGCGCCGACGTGATGCTCAAGGAGCGCCGGCGGCTGGTCGTGATGCCGCGCGAGACCCCGCTCAGCCTGATCCACCTGGAGAACATGGCCACCCTGACCCGCGCGGGGGCGATCGTCATGCCGGCGATGCCCGGCTTCTACAACCTGCCGCGCAGCGTCGACCAACTGGTCGACTTCATGGTTGCGAAGGCGCTCGACCACCTCGGCGTGCCGCACGACCTGCTGACGCGCTGGGGCGAGGCGCCCGCGGACGCGCTCGGGCGTCCGGCGTGAGCACCCCGGCGTCCGGGCATCTGCCCGCGGGCGAGGTGCGCGCCATGTTCGACCGCATCGCCCCTCGCTACGACCGCCTCAACCGCGCGATGACCGCAGGTCTCGACGGGCGCTGGCGGCGGGCGGCGGCCGCCGCCGCCGACCTCGCCGCGGGCGACCGGGCCCTCGACTGCTGCACGGGCACCGGCGACCTCGCCTTCGAGCTGGCATTCCGTGTGACCGACTCGGGCGAGGTGGTGGGCCTGGACTTCGCCGAGGAAATGCTGGTGCGGGCGCGGGCGAAGGCCGCAGAACGCGGGGCCGCGGTCGAGTTCCGCCAGGGCGACGCGCTCGCGCTGCCCTTCGCGGACGACCACTTCGACGCCGCCACCGTCGCCTTCGGCATCCGAAACGTCAGCGACCTGGACGGCGGGATCGCCGAGATGGCCCGCGTCGTACGCCCCGGCGGACGCGTCGTGATCCTGGAGATCACCACCCCCGCGCGGCTGCGGCGCTTCTACGACCTCTGGTTCGGGCGCGTCGTGCCGAGGCTCGGGGCGCTGCTCGGCCGCGACTCGGCCGCCTACTCCTACCTGCCGGCGTCGGTGCGGCGCTTCCCCGAGCCTCCCGAGCTCGCCGCGCGGATGGCGGCGGCCGGCCTGACCGACGTCCGCTGGCGCGGGCTGGCCGGGGGCATCATCGCCCTGCACCACGGGCGGGCGCAGTGAGCTCGACAGCCTCGCTGCCGCCACTCGTGCGCCCAATGACTCCACTCCTCGCGCTGTGCGAGCAGCGCCTGCGCGACGCGGTCGCCGGCCACGCCGAGCAGGTCGCGCGCCCGGCCGAGGACACGCTCGATGCGGGCGGCAAGCGGGTGCGGCCGCTGCTGGTCTTCTGCTCGGCGCCGCAGGCCGCCCTCGCCGACCCGGGCGGGCGGGAGGGGCTGATGTCCGCCGGCGCCGCCGTGGAGCTGGTGCACATGGCGACCCTGGTCCACGACGACCTCCTCGACGGCGCCACCATGCGCCGCGGACGGCCGACCGTGGCGCAGTCGCTCGGCGCCGCCCGCGCCGTGAGCACCGGCGACTTCCTGTTCGCGCGTGCCTTCGGCGAGCTCACGCGCACCGGCTCCCCGCGCGCCGTGAGGTCGCTCGCGGAGGCAGCGCTCGACCTGTCGCAGGGCGAGATGGACCAGCAGCGCGCGGCATTCGACTTCGACCTCACCGAGCAGGCCTACCTCTCGCGCTGCCGGCGCAAGACGGCCGCGCTCTTCTCGGTCGCGTGCCGCCTCGGGGCCATGGTCGGCGGAGCCGGCCGCGACGCCGAGGACCGGCTGGCGACGTTCGGCGAGAACGTGGGCATGGCCTTCCAGATCTTCGACGACATCCTCGACCTCGCCGGGGCACCCTCGGCGACCGGCAAGCGCCGGGGCACCGACCTCTGCGACGGGACCGTCACGCTGCCGGTGATCCTCGCGCTCCAGGCGGAGCCGGGACTGAGGGCCGACGTCGCCGCCGCCGCCCAGGGGCCGGGCCTCGAGGAGCTCTGCGACCGCCTCGCCGGCCACGAGGGCCTGCGCACCGCCCGGGCCCGGGCGCTGGCGTTCGTCGCAGCCGCCCGTCGGGCGATCGAGGAGGGTCCGGCCGACGGCGCCGACGTCCCGGCCCTGCTCGAGATCGCCGACGGCGTCGTGGACCGATACTCATGAGCGACCAGGCCGCGGCCGGAGCGGAGGACCCCATCCGTCGAGAGACCATCCACGCGCTGCTGCGCGCGGGCGACCCCCTGGCGGCGGCCCGCGCGGCCGGTGTCACCCCGGGGCATCCGGTGTCGGTGACCCGCGGACCCGCGGGGGAGGATCGCCTGCGCGACGGCGACGAGGAGGGGTCCGTCGAGGGGCACCGCGCCGCGCACGCCGACGGGCGCCCCAGCGAGGCGGCCGTGGCCTACGGCGCCGGGCACGACCTCACCCAGGTGGCGGAGAGGATCGCCGCGCTGGCGGCGCTCGCCGCCGAGACGGGCCTGCTGCGCGCGGTCTGCCCCGTGCCCGCCGAGGGCACCGACGAGCGCCCCGGGTCGTGGGGCGTGGAGGACCTGACGATCGTCGCGGTCTGCCGGCTCGCCTTCCCGGAGACGGTCGAGGTGCGGCCCCACTGGGGACGCCTCGGCGCGGCCGCGTGCCAGATCGCCGTGGCCTTCGGCGCCACCGAGTGGGTGATCCCGGGCGACGACGCCAGCGACGCCGACCGCCTGGCGGCCGGCGTGGGCGCAGCGGTGAGGCCGGGGTGAGGCTCCTGCGCGTGGGACGCATCTCGGCGCTCAACATGTACCCGATCTACCACGGGCTCGAGCGGGCCGCCGACCCCACGCTCGCCTTCACCGACGGGGTCCCCTCCACGCTCAACCGCGCCCTGCTCGAGGGGCGGCTCGACGTGTCGGCAATGTCGAGCATCGCCTACGCGCGCAACGCGGAACGCCTGCGGCTCGTCCCGGTGGCCTCGATAACGGCGACCGGCGCGGTCGACTCGATCCAGCTCTTCTCGCGGGTGCCGTTCGCCCAGGTGCGCACCGTCGCCGTGACGCCCCACAGCGAGACCTCGGTGGCCCTGCTGCGGATCCTGCTCGGGGCGGAGGCCGCCCCCTTCGCCACCCTGGACGGCCCGCCGGCCGAGGCGCTGGAGGAGGTGGACGGCGTGCTGCTGATCGGCGACGAGGCGCTCACCGGCCTGCGCGCGCCCTTCTCGGAGCACCGCACCGACCTCGGGGCGCTCTGGGGCGAGCGCACCGGGCAGCCCATGGTCTTCGCGGTGTGGGCGGCCGGGGCGGAGGTGGCGCGAGAGCGCGCCGACGCGCTCGCCGCCTTCGCCGGCCTGCTCACCCGGGCGCGCTCGGCCTATCTGTCCGACCCCGAGACGGTCGTGGTGGCGGCGGCCGAGCGGTTCCCCTTCCCCGCCGAGTTCATCCGCCCCTACCTGCGGCGCCTGCGATACGAGTTCGGCTCGGCGGAGCGGGCCGGCCTGGAGACCTTCCTCGAGCGGGCGCGCGAGTGCGGCGAGCTCGACGCCGTCCCCCGGCTCGCGGCGTGAGCGCCCGACCGCGTAGAATCGCCTGATGTCGACTCTCGCCCCCACTCGCACCCAGGAGATCCTCGAAGCGCTGGACGGCGGCGGGCGCCTGTCCGACGAGGACGCGCTCGCGCTCCTGGCCTCCCGCGACCTGGTGGCCGTCGGAGAGGCGGCGGGACGGCGGCGGAACGCCGCGAGCGACCCGGGCGTCGTGACGTTCGTGATCGACCGCAACGTCAACTACACCAACTTCTGCATCACCGACTGCGACTTCTGCGCCTTCTACCGGCGCCCGATGGACCCCGAGGGTTACGTCCTGCCGAAGTCGGTGATCTTCCGCAAGATCGAGGAGACCCTCGACCTGGGCGGCACCGCGCTCCTCCTGCAGGGGGGCCACCACCCCAACCTGCGGATCGAGTGGTACGAGGACCTGTTCAGCGACATCAAGGCGCGCTACCCGATCCACCTGCACGCGCTGTCGCCCTCCGAGATCCTCCACATCAGCCACGTATCCAAGCTCACGCTCGACGAGACGCTCGCACGACTGCGGGCGGTGGGCCACGACTCGCTGCCGGGTGGTGGCGCCGAGATCCTCGTCGACCGCGTGCGCGAGGTGATCGCCCCGCGCAAGACGACCAGCGACGAGTGGCTCGACGTGATGAAGGCGGCCCACCGGGCGGGGATGTCGACCACCGCGACGATGATGTACGGCACGGTGGACACGCCGGAGGACCGGATCGAGCACCTGCGCCGGCTGCGCGAGGTGCAGGACCAGACCGGGGGGTTCCGCGCCTTCGTCTGCTGGAGCTACCAGTCGGGCGGCGGCAGCGCGCGCGGCGACGACCACGCCCACACCACACCGGCCGACTACCTGATGATGCTGGCGGTCAGCCGGCTCTACCTCGACAACTTCCCCCACTTCCAGTCGTCGTGGGTCACGCAGGGCCTGCGAATCGGCCAGCTCGCGCTCGAGTTCGGGTGCGACGACATGGGGTCGATCATGATCGAGGAGAACGTGGTGCGCGCCGCGGGCACGGCCTTCCGGCTCGACACGGACCGGATGGTCCGCGCCATCGAGGCGACCGGCCGTCGCGCGGTGCAGCGTGACACCCTCTACCGGGCCGTGCGCACCTTCTGATGCCGGTCGAGTACAGCGTCACCGAGGCCCACCGCCTCTGGAGCGAGGGAGCCCTGGCGATCATCGACGTGCGCGAGCAGACCGAGCACGACGAGACCCGGGTGGAGGGCGTCCCCCTCCTGCCGATGAGCGGCCTCGTGGACAACGTGGACGCGATCCCCACCGATCTGCCACTCGCCGTCCTCTGCCGCAGCGGCCGCCGCAGCGCTCAGGTCGCCGACTACCTCACCGCCGGGGGCGACCACGGCGAGGTGGCCAACATCGAGGGGGGCATCATCGCCTGGGCCCACGCCGGGCTCCCCTACGCCGGCGACGTGCCGCGCTGATCCAGCGGACGGCTCTCGTCCGCGGGGCTCTCAGCCCGGCGTGACGGGCACGCTCCCCGCGTCTGTGCGCCGGGTGAGCTTGCCGGTGTAGAGCGCGGCGTCGGCGGCGGCCGCGAGATCCTCTGCGGTCGTGGCCGCCAGCGGCATCGTCGCCGCTCCGACGCTCACCGTGACCGGCTCGCCGATCCGGGCGGTCTGGGCGATCACGAACTCGCGGAGCGTCTGGCCGATCGCCGCGGCGTCAGCGAAGGGGCACGAGGGCAGGAGCATGGCGAACTCATCGCCGCCCACCCGCGCGACGACGTCGGCCTCGCGACCGCTGCGGCGCAGTGCCGACGCCACGGCCTGCAGGACCTGGTCGCCGGCGGCGTGGCCGCGGGTGTCGTTGACCTCCTTGAAGAGGTTGACGTCCACGAAGAGCAGGGACAGCGGCTCGCCGGTTCGATGCGAGAGGGCGGAGAGGCTCGTGAGGGCGTCGTCGAAGGCGCGGCGGTTCGGCAGCCCGGTCAGCGCGTCCTCGCGCGCCTGGGAGCTGAGCGCGTCCAGCAGCAACTGCACGCGGGACCGGAAGGTCAGCACGGCGAACGCCGCCAGGGTGAAGGCCAGGACGAGCGAGACCGTGTCGACCACGGCCTGCGAGGGCGCCTGCAGGGCGCCCATCACGACGGCCTCGACGACGAGCAGCTCGACCAGCACGAAGACGGTGTGGCGGCGGGAGAGGAAGCTCGCCGTGTAGAGCACCGGCCACAGCAGGAACAGCTGCGAGCCGGTGCCGGCGTCGCTCGTGAGCAGGTTGAGCCCACCGATCACGAGGACGGACACCGGCGCGGTGACCATGAGTGCCCATTCGGGCGTCCGGGCGGCGCCGAACCAGGCCCCGATGCCGAGCAGCGCGATCGCGAGGCCGACTCCGAGCGTGACCACGGCCCTCAGGCCCCCCCCGGCGAACCCCGGAATGGTCAGGCCGCTGATGAGCACCCACAGGCCGCCGGCGGCGGCGAACAGCGCCAGGGCGCGGGAGGCCGCGACGCGGTCGCGGTCGAGGCCGGCGCGCCGGCGTGAGTGGGATGATGGGTGGCCCATGGCCGCCGGCGGGTCCGCCGTGCGTCCTAGAAGTCCATCGGCTCGATCCGGTCGAGGTGGATGGCCTCGATCAGCCGCTCGACATCGGCCTCCATGTTCGCCCGCGCGAAGTTGCGCAGGTTGACGAGGAGGTCCTCCGTGCCGTCGTTGAGGGCGTCGTCGAAGACCTCGACCTCGTCCTGACTGAACTCGCCGGAGTGCTGCCACTCGCAGTTGGGGCAGCGGCGCTCGATGCGCCACGAGTCGCCCGCGCGCTCCTCCCAGCTGACCGGGTAGACCAGATCGCTCTCGCACGACGGGCAGACGTGCAGGTCGAGGGCCATCTCCTCCTGAGGAAACCCGTCGAAGCCCGGGTCGGCCTCCTGGATCTCCATCTCGACGCCGGGGGCGACGGCATCGCCGTTCGGCTCCGAGAAGTAGACGATCTCGATGACCTTCCCCCCGGGGAGGGCGATCTTCTTGGTGCGGTAGCCCTTCATGGCTGTATCCGTCTCTCGCGGCGCAATCGACCGCCATCCGTGGCCGTCGTCGCTGGTTTACCAGGTGTGCCCGAGGTATCGGCCCCGGTGGGGTGAACTTGAGACGCCCGCAGGGGTTCCGCGGAGGGGCGCTCAGGCGTGCGAGAGAGCCGACTCCGCGACGCGGTCGGCCTCGAAAGAGGACCTCACCAGAGGGCCCGATTCGACGTGCGCGAGGCCGAGGTCGCGGCCCATCGCGGCGATCGCCGGGTACTCCGCCGGCGCGTAGAAGCGCTCGACCGGCAGGTGGTCGGGAGACGGGCGCAGGTACTGCCCCACGGTGACCGGTCCGCAGCCCACCGAGGCGAGGTCGCCGAGCACCGAGGAGACCTCCGCGAGGCGCTCGCCGAGGCCGACCATGATGCCGCTCTTGGTGGCGAGCCCGGCGGCGGCGCTGCGCGAGAGCAGCTCGAGGGTCCGCTCGTACCGTGCGCCCGGGCGCACGCGCGGGTAGAGGCGCGGCACGGTCTCGGTGTTGTGGTTGAGGACGTCGGGTGCAGCCTCGATGATCGCCTCGAGCGACTCCCAGCTGCCGCGGAGGTCGGGGATGAGCACCTCGACCTTGCACTCGGGCAGCCGCTCGCGCAGGGCGGCGATGCAGGCGGCGAAGTGGGCGGCGCCCCCGTCGGGGATGTCGTCGCGCGCGACGGCCGTGATGACGACGAACCGCAGGCCCATCGCGGCGGCGGCCTCGGCGATGCGGGCGGGCTCCTGCGGGTCGGGCGGGCGGGCCGGGCGCCCGGTGGCGACGTTGCAGAAGCGACAGCCCCGGGTGCACGTGTCGCCCGCGATCATGAAGGTGGCCGTCCCGCGCGACCAGCACTGGCCGATGTTCGGACAGGCGGCCTCCTCGCAGACGGTCACGAGCTCGGAGGTTCGCATCAGCGCCTTGGTGCTGACGAAGCCCCCCGAGAGGGGGTTCTTGGCGATGACCCACCGGGGCAGCCGGCGGCGGTCGCAGAGCTGGGCCAACTCGGCCGGCGCGACGTCCACGAGATCGAGCGCCTCGGGGGGCCCGTCGCCCACCAGCGCGCCGCCGAGCAGCACGTCGGGCAGATAGCCCGCCGCCCGAGCCGTTTCGACCTCGTCGCGGGTGGGGCCGCCCGGGATCTCCTCAACCCGGAATCCGCGTTCGGCGACCATGTCGTCACGGTAGCGGACCGGTACGCTCTGCGGCCGAATGGTCCTCTCCGATCGAACCATCCTCGAGGAGCTCGCCTGCGGGCGCCTCGTCATCGAGCCCTTCGACCCGACGCTCCTGCAGCCGTCGTCGGTCGACGTGCGGGTGGCGGGTGAGTTCCGGGTGTTCCACAACAACCGACGGGCCTACATCGACGTGAAGGACACCAACGACGACCTGACCGAGGTCGTGGCGATCCCCGACGGCGAGGCGTTCATCCTCCATCCCGGGGAGTTCGTCCTCGGATCGACCGCCGAGCGGGTCGCCCTGCCCGACGACCTCGTCGCTCGCCTGGAGGGGAAGTCGAGCCTGGGCCGCCTCGGCCTGCTGATCCACTCGACCGCGGGCTACATCGACCCGGGCTTCGACGGCACGATCACGCTCGAGCTCTCCAACGTCGCCCGCCTGCCGATCTCCATCTATCCCGGCATGGCGATCGGCCAGATCTCGTTCCTCCAGATGACGACGCCGGTGGACAACCCCTACCGGGGCAAGTACCAGGGGCAGCAGGGCCCCACGGCGAGCGCCTTCCACCGCGAGTTCGAGCGCGGCCCGGGCTGAGGATGAGGACCCCTCCGGGGGTCAGCGGCGGCCCGCCGGCCGCAGCCACGAGTTCGCGACGAGGCCGCCGGCGAGGGCCATGAGGAAGGCCCACCCGAGGGCGTAGAGCCACTGGGTCCCCGTACCGGCCACCAACGGCGGGGCGGCGGGTCCGCCGAAGGCGTCGATGATCGTGGCGAGGGCGATGAAGCAGGCGTGTATGGCGTAGCCGGCGGCCCAGGCGCCGATGGCGTGGGCGATCCGGCGGCCGGCCGCGCGCACCCCGGCGAGAAAGCCGCCGATCCCGAACGAGAGCGCCGACGCGGCCAGGCGCGCGGGCCAGTCCCGCCCCGCCCCGGCCATCAGACCGACCGAGGCGACGAGGCCGCCCCAGACCACGGCGATGAGGTCGAGGCGGGCCGTGACGCCCGCCGGACTCGATGTGAGGGCCGCCATCAGGCCATGCTACCCTCGCCCCCGGAACGCACCTCTCCGCCCCGAGCAGCGAAGGAAGGCGTCGTGGACTTCTCGCCCGTCCAGTTGGTCATCGTCCTCGTGATCGTCCTGCTCGTGTTCGGTGCCAAGCGCCTGCCCGAGCTGGGCAGGAACCTCGGCGCCGGTGCGCGCGAGTTCAAGGACGGCATCACCGGTCACCACCACGACGACGACCACGACGGCGACGGCGAGGCCATCGACGGCCCGTCCAAGCGGGAGGATGAGAAGGTCGGCTGATCCGGGGAGGGAGCGCGTCTGGCGCTCCGCCTGGGTCCTGACGCTCTCGGGGGAGCCGCTCCGTGACGGGGCGGTGGCGGTACGCGACGGACACGTGGCTCAGGTCGGACCGGCCGCCACGGTCATCCGCGACAACCCCGGGCTTCCCGTGGAGGACCGCGGCGACGATATCGTCGCCCCCGGCTTCGTCGACGCCCACTGCCACCTCGAGTGGAGCCTTCTCGACGGGCTGCTGCCACCGGACGGGTTCGCGCGGTGGCTGGGCCGGCTGCTGCCCCTGCGGATGCTCATGCTGCCGGGCGACTACCGCGCCGCGGCCGGCCTCGGGGCGCTGAGGGCGCTCGAGGCCGGCACGACCACCCTCGCCGACTCCGGCCCCACGGGCGCCGGGGCGGGCGCGACCGCCGCGTCGGGGCAGCGCGCCCTGATCCACCTCGAGGCCTTCGGCCGCGAGACCGGCGACGCGGCCGCACAGGCGGCCGGGCGGGTGGCCGCCGCGGTGGCGGAGCTGGACGCCCTCACCGGGCCGCGCGGCCGGGCCGGGGTGTCGCCCCACGCCCCGTACACGGTGGGGCCCGCGCTCTGGGCCGCGCTACGCGCGCACCCCGGCCTGGCCGGGCGGCCCTGGGCCACGCACCTGGCCGAGTCGGCCGACGAGGAGCAGGTCATCGCCTCCGGCGGCGGCCCCCTCGGCGCGCTCTTCGCCGCGGCGGGCCTGGAGCCGGGCCGATGGGAGGGCCCCGACGGCACCGGGCCGGTCGGCCGCGTGACCGGCGCCGGCGTCACGGCGCCCGGCTTGGTCGCCGCCCACTGCGTGCGCCTCGGCCGCGACGACCCGAGCGGCCTGGCGGCAGCCGGGATCGGCGTCGCCCATTGCCCGCGCTCCAACGTCCACCTGCGCTGCGGGCGGGCGCCGCTGGAGGCGCTGCGCGCGGCGGGGGTGATCGTGGGCCTGGGCACCGACAGCCCGGCGAGCGGGGGCGACTACGACCTGCGCGCCGAGGCCCGGGCCTGCCGCGACGCCCATGCCGGCCACCTCGACCTCGATGCGGAGGCGGCCCTGCGCCTGATCACGATCGACGCGGCGCGCGTCCTCGGGCTCGACGGCGAGCTGGGCCGGCTCGCGCCCGGGGCGCGCGCCGACCTGGTCTGCCTTCGCCCCGGAGGCCCCGTCGCCGATCCCTGGTCGGCCGCGCTCGACGCGCGCACGCGGGTGCGGGCGGTCGTCGTCGGCGGCGAGGTGCTGCTGGACGAGGGCGAGCCCACGCGACTCGACGCCACGGCGCTCCGCACCGCGGCCGCAGAGGCGCGCGCCCGCCTCTGCTAGCGTCCTCCGGCAGTGCTCCTCGACCAGAAGCGCACCCGCCGGATGGTGCAGATCGTCGCCGTGCTCACCTCCATCGCGTTCGGGGGTGTGATCCTCGTCGTCCTCGGACTGATCTTCTTCGGCGGTGGCGGGACGACCCTGGCGGACCAGCAGCTGAACGACGCCAAGGCGCTGGTGGAGGAGCAGCCCGAGAGCGCGGACGCGTGGGAGCAACTCGCCTCCGGCTACGCCGGCACGGAGGACTTCGAGCAGGCCAAGACGGCCGCCAAGCGCGCGGTGGCCCTCGAGCCGCGGGACTTCTCGCGCCTGCAGACGCTCGTCTCGCTCCAGGTCCGCACCGATGACACGTCCGGCGCGATCGACACGGTCCAGGCGTACACCGCCCGCAATCCGAAGAACGCGCAGGCCTTCCTGCAGCTCGCCCAACTGGCCGAGCAGGCCGGCCGGACCCCCCTGGCGCGGCTCTCCTACCAGGCGTTCCTGCAGTTGGCGCCCGAGGACCCCAACGCCGACGCGATCAGGGACAAGCTCAAGACGCTGCAGTAGAGGGTTCCCTAGGCTCCTGGGGCCCGGCCCGGCCCTTTGCTAGTGTCCCCGCGGGCCGTTAGCTTAGTTGGTAGAGCAGGGGACTCTTAATCCCAAGGTCGTAGGTTCGAATCCTACACGGCCCACTCGCGAAACCCTCGTTCACGACGGGGTTCTCGTCGCTCCTGGCGCACACAGACGGGGCTCGCCAGGCCGCCCTGCAGACGCTCGGCGCAGAAGACGAGGGCGGCCGCGGGCGCCGCCGCTTCTTCCGGTTTCCTCGTGTACGCGGTGTGGGACTCCAAGGCGAATGCCGGCCGCTTCATCAACGTGACCCTGATGGCGAAGATGCCCATCCAGGGCGGCTTGCAGGAGCGGCGCGACGAACGCTCCGCGGAGATCGTGAACCTCGAAACGGCACGAGGTCGTCGCCCGCGGCTTCGGACACCGGTACGCCCCGTCGGGATCGACATCCCCCGGACGCGCGATCCCCGAAAGCCCGTCCGGTCCTTCGGGTCGCGCGCCGCCCCCGGCCGGCCCGCTTGGCCGATCGTCTAGCGGGCGGGCTCGACCTCCGGGCGGCGAACGCACGGCGGCGATGAGCGATGCTCGGGGGGTCAACCCGGAGCAGCGACCTGCCGAGCCACCATCCAGACCCCAGCGGCCGCGCGACCGGCGACTCCATCGGAACCGCCGTCCTCGGCGCCGGACCGGCGGGCCTGACCGGTGCATACGTACTCGCTCGACGCGCAGAGCCGGGCCGGGTCTTCGAGGCCGGCGACACGGTCGGGGGGATCGCGAGGACCGTGGAGGTCGACGGCTACCGGTTCGACCTGGGAGGCCATCGCTTCTTCACCAAGCTCGCCCCGGTGGAGCGCCTGTGGGAGGAGATGCTCGGCGACGACTTCCTCACGCGCGCGCGCCTGTCGCGGATCTACTACCAGGGGCGCTTCCTGGCGTACCCGCTGATGGCCCGCGACGTCCTCGAGCGGCTGGGACTCGTCGAGTCGGCGCGCTGCGCGCTGTCCTACTTCGCCGCGGTCGCGCGGGGGCGCGGGCGCAGCACGGAGACCTTCGAGGAGTGGGTGACGGCGCGGTTCGGCAGGCGCCTCTACGAGATGTTCTTCCGCTCCTACACCGAGAAGGTCTGGGGCATCCCGGGATCGGAGATCCGCGCCGAGTGGGCCGCGCAGCGCATCAAGGACTTCTCCCTGGCCAACGCCATCCTGTCCCTCACCGGGCTGCGGCGCTCGCGGGCCACGACGATGATCGAGCAGTTCCGCTACCCGCGGCTCGGGCCGGGGCAGATGTGGCAGGCCTTCCGCGACGACGTGGAGACGGCGGGCATCGGCGTGGAGCTGGGCACGCGGTGCGTGGAGATCCGCCATCGCGGCGGCCGCGTGACCTCGGTCGTGGTCGACGGCCCCGGCGGCCGGACCGAGCACGAGTTGGACGCCGTCCTCTCGTCGATCCCACTCGGGGAACTCGTCGCGCGCCTGTCGCCGGCGGCGCCGGACTCGGTCCTCGCCGCCGCGTCCGCGCTGCGGCACCGCTCGATGTGCCTGATCGCGATCATGACCGACGAGCCCGAGCCCTTCCCGGACAACTGGATCTACCTCCACGACCCCGGCGTGCAGGCCGGCCGGGTGCAGAACTTCGGCGCGTGGAGCGCGGACATGGTCCCGCCCGGCAAGACCTGCCTCGGGGTGGAGTACTTCTGCTTCGAGGGCGACGACATCTGGACGATGGACGAGGCCGAGGCGGTGGCCCTCGCGGCCGGGGAGCTCGCGGCGATCGGCCTCATCGACCGGTCACGCGTCACGGGCGGCGCGCGTGTCCGCGTGCCCAAGTCGTACCCGATGTACGACGCCGAGTACGCGGGCCACGTGCGGACCATCCGGCGCCACCTGGACGGCTTCGCCAACCTGCAGACCTGCGGCCGCAACGGGCTGCACCGCTACAACAACCAGGACCACTCCATGTGGACCGCCGTGCTCGCCGTCCTCAACCTCCTCGACGAGGCGGGCCATGACGTCTGGTCGGTCAACACCGAGGCCGAATACCACGAGGAGGGGCAGGCGGTGGACGCGGCGTTCGGCCTGCCGCCCCTCGGCGCCCTCGGCGGCGAAGGCTCCCTGGCGCCCGCCGGGGTCTGAGCTCAGGCGCCCCGCGCGCCCGTCCGGGCCTCCTCGAGCATGCCGAGGAGCTGCTCCACGTGCCGCTGCGGGGAGTGCCGGGCGCGGATCGCGGCGACGGCCCCCGCGTCCGCGTACCGGGAGGGGAAGGCCGCGCCGGTCAGGACCTCCTCGAGACGCGCGGCGAGCGCGCCCTCGTCGCCGGGCGGGAAGAGCAGGCCCCCGGCTCCGGCCTCGACGGTCTCGACGAGCCCACCGTGCGCCGCGGCGATCACGGGCACGCCGCGGACGATCGGCTCCACCGCGGCCAGGCCGAGGGGCTCGGCCCACACCGATGGGACGACGGCGGCCCAGGCGGCCGACAGCTCGCGCTCGACGCCCTCGGGGCTCTGCCAGCCCGTGAACGCGACGTGGGGCCCGAGGCCGCGGGCGGCCACCTGTGCCTCGAGCCCCTCACGCTGGCGCCCGTCGCCGACGATCCGCAGCCGCGCCGCCGGGACCGCGCGCCGCGCCCGCGCGAAGGCGTCGATGAGGAGGCCGACGCCTTTCTCCCGGCTGAGCCTGCCGACGAACGCGACGAGCGGGTCCGGGGCGGGCGTACGCGCGAACCCCGGCGAGGGCGGCGGCGTCGGGAGGGGCAGCGTGCGGCTGCCGATGCCCTCGGCGGCGAGGGCCCGCCTCACCCAGTCGCTGCAGGCCGCGACGACGTCGGCCCCGTCGATCGCCCGCCGGAACAGCGCGTAGCGCGGACTGTCGCGCAGCCAGTGGGCGAGCCCGACGCACCCGCCGCGCCAGCAGACGGCTCCGGCGGAGTCGGCGCAGGGGGTGCCGTCCGGCAGCAGCTTCACCCCGATGGGGCAGATCGGCTTGTAGTCGTTGATGCTCAGCAGCGTCGGGACGTCCCCGAGGGCGAGCACGGCGGCCGGCGACAGGTGCAGCTCGACCATGCCCACCAGCGCCACATCGGGGCGAAAGCGGCGGACGGCCCGGCGGACGGCGGCGACCGCGGACGGGTTGGCGATCTGCAGCACCGTCTGGGGTGCGATCCGCTCGGTGCCGAAGGCGCGGAAGTCGGCAGTCCCACCGGCCGCCGATCCGGCCGTGCTGGTGAGCAGCGCGACCTCGTGGCCCGCGTCGCCGAGCGCCGAGCGGAGGGTCGTGAAGTAGGCCTCGACGCCGCCGTGCAGCCGCAGCCAGTCGGTGATCAGGAGGATCCGCACGGGACCACCCCTCCGGTCCGCGCCGACTCCTCGGCGGCGAGCACGATCGCGAGGCTGCGCAGGCCGTCGTCGAGCGAGGCCGCCGCCGCGGGCCCGCCGCGGACCTGGTCGACGAACGCCGCGAGGGAGGCCGCGTAGGAGGGCTCGGCCGGGCCCCCGACCGGCCGCCGCGCGCGCCACGCGACGAGCTCGCGCGACGGCAGGGGCCGGGCGACGCGCAGGCCGTAGCCGCGCCGGCGCCGCAGCCGCAGGCCGAGCGCGGCGCGGTGCCGGTTGAACGCGCAGCGTGCCGCGCTCTCCGACCAGCTCGATGTGGTCCGCGAAGCCGCCGCGGAAGGAGAAGGCGCACTGGACGATCGCCCCGCCGCCCAGGCGCAGCTCCAGCCAGGCGCCGTCCTGCTCGGAGACGTCGGACGCGCACGTGGCGGAGACGCTCGCAACCTCCTCCCCTGTCAGCCAGCGGAGCTGGTCGAGGTGGTGCGAGGCGAGGTCGAGGAGCACGCCCCCGCCCGTCGCGCGATCCTTCTTCCAGGCAGGCATCCGGGCGGGGACGACCGGCTCCGAGAAGATGGTCTGCGCCGCGACGAGCGGGCCGATGCGCCCGCGCTCGACCAGTCGCCGGGCGTGCCGGTAGAGGGGGTGCATCCGCCGGTTGAAGCCGACGGCCGCGATGGTGCCGGCGTCCCCGACCGCGCGGCGCACGCGGTCGGCGCCCGCGGCGTCGACGGCCACCGGCTTCTCGACGTAGGCGTGCAGGCCGGCCTGCGCCGCGGCGACCGCGAGGTCGGCGTGCAGGTGCGACGGCGCCCCGATGACGACGGCGTCGAGGTCGCCGCGGGCGATGAGCTCGCCGGGGTCCTCGTGCACCGCCGCACCGGCGCCCGCGCGGACGCGCTCGCGGGCGCCGGGGTCGGGGTCCGCGACCGCGACGAGCACCGCGCCGGGCATGCGGGCGAGCGACGGGATGTGGTGGTCCCGGCAGATCGCCCCGGCGCCGATGACGCCGACGCGGACCGGGGCGCCCGCGGGCGCGTCAGGCATCGTCGGTGACGAGCGACCGCACGCCGTGCCGCGTGTAGCGCATCTTGTGGAGCTCGATCTCGTCGTTCGCCCGCCGGTGGCGCTCGTCGGCGCCCAGGATGAAGCCGACCGCCTCGCCGGCCGCCTTTACGGCGCAGCCTGCCACGAGGCACGCCAGGGTGCCCCGGGGGATCCGCTCCCCCCGCGTCGCGGCGCGGTAGCCCGGCCACACGCGACGGACGAGCAGGGGGACGATGAGCGGCGAGCCGGCGACGTAGACGATGCGCCGCCCGCGGCCCCACTTCCCGGCGCGCTGCGCGGCCTGGACGCGCGAGCTGGTCAGGCGCTCGCGCGCCCAGGCCCAGCGCCGCGAGACGTTGACGTGGTAGAGGACGGCGCGCGGCTCGAACCAGAGGGCGTGGCCCTGTTCGCGCGCGGCGGCGGCGACGTCGAAGCCGGGGGAGTACATCTCGTCGAGGCGGTCGCCGAGCCCGAGGAGGAACTCGCGCGAGAAGCTCGCGTTGTAGGCGGGCGTGACGCGGGGCTCGCCGGGCGGGAGCGCGCGGCTCCAGCGGCCGTAATCCACGAGGAGGCTGGACCAGCTGATCGACCCGTCGGGGTTGCCGTTGGTGAAGCCCGGGACCACCGCGGTGCGCCCGGCGTCGAAAGCGTCCAGTATGGCGGCCGCCCAGTCGGCGCGCGGGTAGGCGTGGGTTTCGCCGACCGTGACGATCGGCGCGGTCGTGACCCGCACGCCGGCGGCGCGGGCGAGCCACAGGGGGTAGATGTCGTAGACCTCCACGACGCGGTGCCCGTGGAGCGGCGCTACGTCGGCCGGGTCCGGCTCCAGGTGCTCGGACGACGGGGTCACGAGCACGAGCTCCAGCTGCCCCGCCACGGTCTGGCGGGCCAGCCGCTGAACCACCCCCCGAATCGTCTCCCAGCGGTCGGTCACCAGGACCACCGACATGCGCGGGCCATCGGTCATTCGCCATCTCCTTCTCGTGGGCCGATCAGGCCGGTGTCGCGGTACCAGGCGAGCGTGCGGGCGACCCCGTCGTGGAGGCCGACGGCGGGCCGGTAGCCCAGCTCGTCGGCCGCGCGGCTGATCCGGAAGGCCCGCGAGCGCGGCGCCTCCATCAGCCGGTGCTGCCAGCGCGAGTCGATCCCGCGCGACAGGAGCAGGTGCCGGTTGAGGGCCTCCAGTGCCAGGAACGGGGCGCGCGGCAGCGACGCCGGGCGCAGGCGGCGGCCGGCGGCGGCCGCGATGGCTTCCATCACGCTTCGCAGCGGCACGGGCGTGCCCCCGGCGAGGTTGTAGACGGCGACGCCGGGGTCCCGGCGGCCGGCGCAGGCCCGCAGGCCCGTCACGATGTCGTCCACGTGGACCAGGTCGATCAGCTGGCGGCCACCGCCGGCGAGGGGCGTGACCCGCGCGAGGGCGGCCTGGTACGCGCCGACGCCCCGGACGTTCCCCGGCCCGTAGACCGTGGCGATGCGCGCGAGGGCGACCGAGGCCCCGGCGCGCGCCGCGACCTCGGCGATCGCGCGCTCGCCCTCCAGCTTGGTCAAGGGGTAGGGGCGCTCGGGCCGCGTCGGGTGATCCTCTCCGGCCGGCACCGCGTCCAGCGCGCCGCCGTAGACGCCGGCCGTGCTGGCGTGCACGAGCCGGGCGCCGCACGCGGTGGCGGCGAGGGCGACGTTGCGGGCGCCCGTCACGTTCACCGCGCGCATCGCCGCAATGCGGCCCACGCGCGGCGTCACGGCGAGGTTGTAGACGACCTCGCAGCCCTCGCACGCCGCCCGCACGGCCACCGCGTCGGCGACGTCGCCGCGCACCACCGCCGCGCCGAGGGCCTCGAGGGGGCGCGCGTCGGTCCCCGGCCGCACGAGGACCCGCACGTCCAGGCCGTCCGCCCGAAGGGCGCGGACCAGGGCGCCCCCGATGAAGCCGGTGCCGCCGGTCACGAGGGCGCTCACCCGCGCCGTGCCCGCGAGAGCAAGGCCAGCGCCTCGAAGCCGCGGCTCTCCATCGGGTGCACCACCCGGCGCAGACGCGAGGTCTCGTACGCCGCCGCGAGGCGCCGGGCGGGCGTCGCCGCGGGGCGCCAGCCCGCCCAGACGGTGCCGTCCAGCTGCTCGAACCAGCGCCGGCGCGCCGGGTCGCCGGTGTCGTGCATCCGCCAGGGCTTGAGGTTGCCGCAGAAGTGGACGATCCACGGGTCCTCGGCCACGGCGCGCTGGGCGTCCGGGCCGAGATGGCGGGGGTGGTAGAAGCCGCCCCTGGCGAGCGACGCGTTCACGTTCCAGCGCACGTCCACCTCGCCCCAGCCGTCGTGGAGCACGGCGTTCAGGCCCTCCTGGTCCCAGAAGAGCGCGGCGGAGCCGCGGCCCGCGAGGTAGCGCGCGACGCGCCCGGCGACGTCCTCGCGGCGCCAGCGCTCGAGGTCCATGACCATGACGCCGGCGTTGAAGTACTTGGCGTCGGCGGGGATCCCGAGCGCCGCGTAGCCGGGGACGCCAAGGTGCGAGGAGACCAGCGGCACGCCCATGTCCTGGGCGGCGAGCAGGTGATGCGCGCCCAGGTCCTCGTCCCACAGACGGCCGAGGTCGGCGAGGACGATCACGTCGCAGTCCAGCCAGACGGCGCGGCGCACCTCCGGGGGCAGGAGGTCGGGCACCAGCAGCCGCTGGAAGGTCGTCCGCGGCATCCGGCCCCAGGTGCTCAGCCCGGCGACGGCGTCCCGGTCGCCGGCCACCCAACGGATCCGGACCCCGTCCGGCAAAGACGCGCCCACCCGCGCGCGGTTCTCCGGGCCGAGGCCGTCGTCGACGACGAACGCGGTGAGGGAGCGCCGCGGATCCAGAGCCGAGGCGGCGGAGCGCAGCATGGCGGCGAGCGGCATCGCGTACCCCGCGTCGGCCGCGCAGGCGACGACGACCTCCGCGGCGCTCATACGAGCACCGCCAGCGCCACGGCCGCCGCGGCCCCCACGAGCGCGACGGCGAGCAGCCGCCCGGGGACGGCCCCCGGCATCAGCCACGTGCCGACGAGCACCCCTGTCGCCGCCCCGGCCACGATCGCGGCGCTCGCCCCGGCTGCGCCGTACGGCGGGACGGCGGCCAGCGCCACGGCGCAGAAGACGAGGGCGGCGCTCGCGGAGCACTTCAGCGTGAGCTGGGGCCGGAGCCGGAGGGCGGCCGTCTGGGCGATGAGGGCACTCATCGGCGCCAGGGGCACGAGCGCCAGCGCGATGGCGACGGCCGTGGCCGCATCCCGGTAGCGGTCGCCGGTCGCGAACAGGAGCAGCGGCCCGAGCACCACCACGGCGAGCAGGATCGCCGGGGCCAGGGTAAGGACCCCCGCCCGCGCGAGCCTGCGCGCCCGGGCCTCGGCGGCGCCCGCGTCGTTGACCGCCTGGGCGGCGAGGCCCGGAAGCTGGGCCGCGAACGCCTGCCCGACGGCGTAGACGCCGGCCAGCGCGATGCCCACGGCGAGCCCCGCGTAGCCGACCTCTGCGGCCGACGGGTGCAGCCACGCGACGGCGACGACGCCGCCGCGCGCGAGCAGGAGCGTGAAGAAGCCGCTCGTCGCCTGCAGCGCCGCGAACCGTCCGACCCCCTCTGGGAGCCGGGAGGCCGGCCGCACCCCGCGCAGGCGCGGGAGCACCACGATGGCGGCGACCAGCGCGCAGACGCCCGCCGCGACCATCACCGCCGCCGCCGCGCCCGCCGCGCCGAAGGGCAGCACCAGGGCGAGCGCCGCGACCACGAGCACGGACGTCTGGAGCGGCAGGCGGTAGCTCCACAGCGCCCGCCGCCCGAGGCCCAGGCCCGCCTGGGCCAGGAGGGTCGCCGTGCTGTCAAGGGCGATCGCGGCCAGCAGGAGCGCTGCCAGCCCGGGGGGCACGCGCTCGGGGACCGCGAGTGAGAAGGCCGCGGCGATGACGGCGGCCGCCGCGAGCAGGGCCAGCCGCCAGCGCGCCATCCGGCCGACAAGCAGCCGCGCGACGGCGGCGCGGTCGGCCCCGCGCTGCGCCGGCACGAAGCGCGACAGGGTCACCGGGCCGCCGGACGACATGGACGCGCCGGCGATCTGCACCACGGCGACCGCGAGCGCGAGCCGGCCGAAGTCCTCCGGCCCCAGGGTCCGTGGGAGGACCGTGATGAACAGGCAGAGGGCGAGCGCCTCGACAGCCTTGCCGGTGAGGCCTACCCCGACGGGCGAGCGCGCCCGCACGGCGATCCGCGTGCTGAGCGGAGGCCCGCTCGAGGTCACGGGCGCCCTCCGAGGTGGAGGACGAGCGCAATCGGCACCGAGGCCGCGGCGGTCACGTGGTGAACAACGTGCAGGCCGACGCCGGCCACCGCCCCAGCGGGCCCGAGCCGCCGCGACAGCAGCGCGTAGAAGTCGCGGTTGGCGACGCCGAGCGTCGCGAGGCCCGCGGCCGCGACGGCGGGCCGGCGGGCGAGCGTGCCGCCGACCACGGCCAGGGAGGCGAGCGTGCTGATGCGGTGGCGCCAGCCGAGGTTGAGGGCGCTCGATCCGCCGCCCCGGCGCAGCAGCAGCCGCACCCAGGGCACCCCCCGCCCGACGAGGTCCGTGCGGACCATGCCCACGATGGTCCACCGCTTGAGATGCGACCCGGCGATCGCCGGGTCGAGGAGGATCCGCGCACCGGCATCGATGAGCCGCATCCCGAGATCGACGTCCTCGACGTACCGCGGGTGACGGACCTCGTCGAAGCCGCCCACCTCCGCGAACGCGTCCCGGCGCACCGCGCCGAGGCCCGACCAGAACGTCCCGGCGGGACCGGCGGCCTGGTGGTGGACGTGGTGATGGAGCAGGTTGCGGAAGCGCGAGACGACGCCGGGCGCCGCGGGCGCCGCGTCGTATGCGCCGAAGACCGCCGTAAGCGACGGGTCGCCCGCGAAGGCCTCGCGGATCCGGCTGAGGGCGTCCGCGTGGACGACCACGTCGGCGTTGACGAACACGAGCACGTCGCCCCCGGCGAGCCGCGCGCCCCGGTTCCTCGCCGCCGAGGGGCCGTCGCCCGCGGGCTCCCGGACCACGATCACCTGGTCGGCCCGCGGGGCGGCCGCGAGCCCCGCAAGGCAGCGCCCGAGAGTCGGCGGGTCGTCGGTCGCCGGAACGATCACCGTGAGCCGGGTCATCGGCGCTCCATCAGGACGGCGAACGCGCCCGGCGCCCTGACGACGGCGACCTGGCGGGCGAACGTGCGCGCGCGCTCCAGGATGAGCTCCGACTCGTCCACTCCGTCCGTGACGCGGACGTGGCTGAAGACAAGCCACACCCGGCGGTACGCGCGGACGCGCTCGACGTCGCGCGCGAGCCGGGCGCCCACGGTCGACGCCCGTCCGACGATCCGGCCGGGACCGGAGTCGAGGACGGGCGAGTAATCGCCCCACGCATCGCCGCTCGCGTCTCCCGGGTCGGGCGCGTCGATCGCGCGGGGCGCGAAGCCGACGCCCGCCCGCGGCCCGTAGTAGGCGAATGCGAACTGCGACGCGTAGTAGAGGTAGATCGCATCGCCGGGCGCGATGCGAGCGCCGATCGCGTCGGCCACCGTCCCGAGCTCCTCGGTGGCGATGCGTGGCTCGGCGAGGCGCGCGGCGTACGGCGCGGCGGCGACCAGAGCGGCCGTCGCGACCGCGGCGGCGACGACCCTGCCCCGCCGCCGGGCGAGGTCCCACGCCGCCCCGGCGCCGGCCGCGAAGGCAATCGCGATCGCGGGCGCAAGGAACAACGCGAACCGTCCTCCGAGCGGGTACTGCCCGATGAGGACGGCCGCCAGGAGCGCGATCATCGGAAGGCCGATGATCCCGGCCTCGGTGCGCCTGCCGCAGCGCCAGAGCGCGACCATCCCGAGGACGATGAGGGCGTGGGTGAGCGGCTTCACGAGCATCGAGCCGCCGATGGGGAACGACAGCATGGCGGGGAGCCGGCGAACGGTCTCGGCCAGGGCGTCGGCCGACCCGGCGCCCGTCCCGGCGGTCGCCAGCGCCCGGACCGCGGCGAGGTCCCGGACGTGGACGGCATAGACCGCCGCGAAGCTGACGAGCCACGCGGCCGCCACCCCGGCGAGCGCCGCGACCCGGGCGTCCTCGCGCCTGATCGCAGCCGCGAGAAGCAGGGCGGCCCCTCCACCGGCGAGGATGAAGACCGCCGGGTCGGAGAGCCAGACCGCGGCGGCCCCCGAGGCCCCGAGCGCGGTGGCGTTGCACCAGGTCATGGGGGCGGCCGCGGCCCACACGAGCAGGAGCAGCAGAGCGGTGGCGACGAGCATGTCGAGCGAGTACTGCTTGAGTTCAGTCGAGTAGAAGATCGGTGCCTGCCCGAGAGCGAGGGGCGCCACCGCGAGCCAGACCCGTCCCCGTGGCAGCAGCCGCACGGCGAGCCGGTGGCCGAGCACGAGGGCGCCGACGCCGAACAGGAGCGGGAGCAGGCGCAGCGTCCACTCCGCGTCGCCGAGCGCCGTCATCATCCCCTTCTCGGCGAGCAGGAACGGGATCGGCGCCCCCTGCGCCAGCTCGAGCGGGCCGGTCAGCTCCCGGGCGGAGAGCCGGTCGAGGTTGAGCCAGAGGAAGGACTCGTCCAACCAGAGGGAGCGTCCCGAGCCGTACTGCCAGAGTCGGACCAGAACGCCGATGACGACGAGGGCGACGCTCGCCGTGCGGGCGAGCCGCGCGGGCCCTCGGGGTCGCCCCGTGTCCCGCTGCGCTTCGGCGGCAGAGACAGCCCGTCGCGTGGCCGTTGGGGGAGAAGGGGTCGAGGGGGTCACGGGCCGGATGTCACGCTACTAGGGTCCATCGCGCCGGAAACCACCCGATCGGCCGGTTCTCGGCACCCGGCGAGGAGAAGGGGCTTCTCGACACGCGACGGCACAAGACGACACGGGCGCCGGGGGACTCTCAATCCCAAGTCGAAGGTTCGAATCCTTCACGGCCCACTCACGAAAGCCCCGCTCCGGCGTGGCTTTCGTGTTTCCGGGGCCGGGCGCGGCGGCCGGCCGACATCGGCGGGCGCGTGCCGGGGCGCGGAGATCCCGCCGCCCGGTCAGCAGATGCACCGCAGCCCGATGGGCGGATGCGCGGATGCCATCCGCTCGGCGACGGGTCGAGGGTGTGGGTGCGGCACCCCGGCTCGCCCACGCCGCACGCGGACCTGAGGAGGTGGACACGATGACGTTGACATCGCGGGGGACAGGAGAGTCGCGGTCGCCGCGCAGGCGCACGGCGTCGCACTCTGCCCGGAGGCTCGCCCTCGGGGCGGCGGGCGTGCTCGCCGCGCTGGCGCTCCTGGCCGGCGCGTGCAGCGGGAGCCGGGGCGACGAGTTGAGCGGCTCGGGCGTGCTCGAGACCCGCTCCTACGACCTGGGCGGCTTCGACTCGCTCGACGCCGGCAGCGCCTTCGATGTCCGCGCCGCGCGCGGCGCTGCGTTCGCGGTCGCCGTGACCGCCGACGACAACCTGTTCGACGAGATCCGCGTCGCGACGCGAGACGAGCGCCTCGTCATCCGGCTGCGGGAGGGCACGAGCCTGGGCCCCGGCGCAACGCTCAGGGCGAGGGTGACCATGCCCGGGCTGCGCGGCGTGACGGCGAGCGGCGCGAGCGACATCACGATCGAATCCGGCTTTCCGCGCGTTCCCCGCGTTCGACGTGAGCGCCTCCGGCGCGAGCCGCGTCCAGGGGGCCCTGCGGGCCGCGACGCTCGACGCCGAGCTGTCGGGCGCGAGCGGTCTCGCCCTCACGGGCCGCGCCGACGTGCTCCTGCTCGCCGCCTCGGGGGCGAGCCGCCTCCGGCTCGAGGGCTTCCCCGCCGCGCGGGCGACGATCGAGCTGAGCGGCGCGAGCACCGCCGGCGTGCACGTGACCGAATCGCTCGACCGCGTGCGCGTCAGCGGTGCGTCGCGGCTGCGCTACACGGGCTCCCCGCGACTCGGCGACGTCGAGACGTCGGGGGCGTCGGCGATCTCGGCCGGCGGCGGGTAGCGGCTCGCCGGCCCGTCGCCCCCGCTGGCGCGCTCAGCCGGCCCCGTATGCGACCGGGAGCGCCGGGTTGGCGCTCCACTCGCTCCAGGCGCCGTCGTAGACACCGCGAACGGACAGGCCGACCAGCTCCAGCGCGATCATCGCCACCGTCGCCGAGACGCCGATTCCGCACGTCGTGATCACCGATGACGGCGGCCGACCGGGGTCGATGCCCGCGGAGATCGCGAGGCGGCGAATCGCGTCCGGGCTCTGGAAGAGGCCGGTCGCCCCGTCGACGAGCTCCTGGTAGGAGAGGGCGAGGGCGCCCGGGATGTGTCCGGTGGCGGGCGCCCCGGGCTCCCCGATGTACAGGTGGCGGGGGCGGGCGTCGACGACCACTGCGCCGTCTTCTCGTGCCCGCTGAAGGTCGTCGAGCGTGAGCCTGAGCGAGGTCGGCGTGCGGACCGGGAAGGTCACGCGGCCGGGGGCGGTCGGCGAGTCCGAGAGGGGACGGCCCTCCTCCGACCACGTCCGCCAGCCACCGTCGAGCACCTTCGCATCGACGCCGTGGCAACGGAGCGCCCAGGCGACCCGTGCGGCATGGATCCCGTAGTAGTCGTCGTAGCTGACGACGACCTCGTCGCCCTCGATCCCCAGCGCGCCGGCATCGAGGGCGAAGTCCTCGGGATCCGCGAGCTGGAAGGGCACCGGGTCGTCCCGGTGTACGAAGTCGCGCGTCCAGTCCACGAACGCCGCGCCGGGAACGTGCGCCCATTCGTACTCGGCCCGCTTCGCATGCGGCAGCGCCGAGCTCGGATGGCGCCCGCGCGCGTCGAGCACACGTAGCCGCGGGTGCCCCAGATTCGCTTCCAACCAATCGCCGTCGACGAGGGGGCTCGTGGGCGTGTCGAGGGGGGGTGTGCGCTGCATGGCCGTGCTCCTTGGTCGGGTACCGATCACTGCGGTGCCCGGATCGTGCAGCCACGCCCTTGGCGGGCGTTTGGCGGGAGCTTGGTGAGCCGGGGGCTCAGCCGGCGCGCAGCAGCCGGGCGTGCACATCCTGTAGCTCGGCTCCGGGTGACACTCCCAGCTCCTCCCGCAGGCGCAGGCGCAGCGACTCGTAGGCCACGAGGGCCTCGGCACGGTTGCCGGAGGCGGCCAGAGCCTCGATCACGAGCAGGTGGCCGCTCTCGCGGAGCGGAGCGCGTCGCACCAGATCCCTGCCGACCCTGATGGCGGCGGCGTGCTCGGCTCCGCCGATTCCGAGGCACGCCCGTCCGTAGGCCTCGAGGGCCCGCAGGTGGAGGGCGTCCACGTCGCGTCGGCACTCCTCGATCCAGCCGGCCTCCTCCGCGGGGAGGAAGCCCCGGCAGGCCGTGAAGAGCGCCGTCTGGGCCGCCGGCCACGCGCGCGGCCAGTCCTCGGCCGCAAGGGCCGACTCCGCGTGGTGGATGGCCTCGCGGGCCGTCTCGAGATCGACCCCCGCGTCCTCGGGCAGGAGTATCCGCAGTTCGCTCCGGCCGGAGAGGTGCTCAGCGCCGAGGAGCTTGCGCAGCTTCGAGAGGAGGGCCGCAAGGGCGGACTCGGCCGCCGGTGGTGCGGCCGTCGGCCAGACCGCCTCCACGAGCGCATCCCTGGTCACCACCCGGCTCCGGTTCAGGACGAGGAAGGCGAACAGCAGCCGCCCCTGGCGTCCGGGCAGCTCCGCCTCCCGCCGCTCCCCCCGCCACTCCACCACGAGCGGGCCGCACAGCTGGATGCGCGTATCGGGGCGCGGCTCCAATGTTCTCCCAGCCTCGGACCAAGCGACGGCGCTCATCGTGTCACCGCCCCGATCGACACACACACCAACAGGGAGCATCGACGATGACGACCATTCCGCGAGCGTTCGATCCCGCCGCCTACAAGAGCACGACGAGGGAGCAGTGGGAGACGGCCGCCGACAGCTGGCACGCCTGGGGGTCCACCCTCGAGGCGTGGCTGGGCCCGGCGACGGAGCTGATGCTCGACATGGCGGGCGTGGCTGCCGGAAGCCGGGTCCTCGACGTCGGCGCCGGCGCCGGCGGCCAGACCCTGGCCGCCGCTCGGCGGGCGGGTGCCGACGGAGCCGTGCTCGCCACCGACATCTCCCCGGCGATCCTGCGCCACGCCGGGCGGGCGGCGGCCGATGCCGGCCTCCAGAACGTCGTCACCCGCGTCATGGACGGCGAGCAGATCGCGGTCGAGCCGCAGACGTACGACGCGGTCATCTCCCGGGTCGGGCTCATCTACCTGCCCGACCAGCAGACGGCGCTCGCCGGGATGCGCCGCGCCCTCAGGCCCGGCGGGAGGGCGGCGGCGATCGTCTACTCGACCCCGGACCGCAACGGGTTCTTCTCGATCCCGGTCTCCATCATCCGTCGCCGCGCGGAGCTGCCGCCACCGGCCCCGGGCCAGCCCGGGCCCTTCAGCCTCGGCGGCGAGGACATCCTCGCCGCGGCCCTGCGCGAGGCGGGCTTCCGCGACGTGGAGGCCAGGGTGGTCACGGCGCCGCTGAGGCTGCCGAGCGCCGCCGAGTGCGTGCGCTTCGAGCGGGAGTCGTTCGGCGCCCTGCATCAGATGCTCGCGGGGCTCGACGAGGCCGCCCGCCGGGACGCATGGTCCGAGATAGAGCGCGAGCTGAGCCGATTCGAGGGACCTGACGGCTTCGTCGGCGAGTGCGAGCTTGTCGTCGTCGCAGGCACGCGATAGAAGAACGTCGTGGCGAAGATCATCAACTGCGAGTGCGGCTACGTGGCGCGGGCTGCGGCCGACGAGGACGTGATCGACCTGATCCAGGAGCACATGCGGACCGATCACCCCGACCTGGTCGGCAAGGTGTCCCGAGAGGATCTGAAGGGGTGGATCGAGGAGGGCTAGACGTATGGGGCGCCGGCACGGATCCGGCGCCCCATGACCTCTGGGGGCGGCCCGAGAGCGCGGCTCAGATCGTGCCGGCCGAGCCGCCCTTCGGGGCCACGGCCCCGGCGAGGTCGGCCTCCGAGAAGGCCCCGGTCGATCCCTCGCCGACCGCGAAGCGGTAGAGCGCGACAGCGAAGATCTGCGAGAGGGCGGTGCCGATGACGGCGCCGAGCAGGACCACGATCACTGCGAGCGCGATGCAGGCCGCGAGCACCGCGGTCGATCCGATGGCGGCGCCGATGCCGACCAGCACCACCACGGGCAGGATCGTCGCCAGCATCACGACCGCCCCGATGGAGAACTGGCCTGTCACCTGCTCGCCCCAGCGGTCGCGGAAGATCCCGGCCGAGCGCTTGAGGGTCGCGATCGGGCCGCTACCCTCGATGGCGATGACCGGCACCGCGAGGAAGGTCACCAGGCCCCACGCGACCGCGAGGCCGCCGAGCAGCACGTCGCCGAGGGGGCCGGCCCTCTCCTGAAGGGCGCGGATGACGATGTTCACGCTCGCGACCATCGCGGCCCACCCTGAGACGGCCGCGACGTTGCGCCGCGCCACCGCGACGCCGCTCGCCACGGTGGCGTCCCGTCCGTCGAGCACCTGCGCCGCCGCGCCCGCGAGCGCGACGTTGAAGAACACGCCCGCGAACGTCACGAGGTAGATCCCCACGGCCGCGAGGATCGTGCCGAGGACGTTCGACTCGTCCTGGAAGAGCAGCGCGGAGGGGAGACCGAACGCCGCGGCGAGGAGGATCGTCGCGAGCCCACCCAGCACGGGGAAGGCCGCCAGCGAGCGGTCGGACCGCAGGACGGCCCAGCTCTGCTTCGTCAGCGACCAACCCCGGCGGATGCGCTCCATCAGCTCACCATCAGGCGATCGTGACCCCGTCGTCGAGGTAGACGTCCTGGATGGCGTTCAGCAGCGCCGCGCCCTCGGCCATCGGCCGCTGGAAGGCCTTGCGGCCGGAGATCAGGCCTGCGCCGCCGGCGCGCTTGTTGATGACGGCGGTGCGCACGGCCTCGGCGAGATCGCTCTCGCCCGACGAGGCGCCGCCGGAGTTGATGAGCGGGATCCGGCCCATGTAGCAGTTGGCGATCTGGTACCGGGTCATGTCGATCGGGTGGTCGCTCATCAGCTCCGAGTAGACCTTCGGGCTCGTCTTGCCGAACTTCAGGTCGGCGAAGCCGGGCGCCGCGGTCTCGGGGAGCTTCTGCTTGATGATGTCGGCCTCGATCGTGACGCCGAGGTGGTTCGCCTGGCTCGTGAGGTCGGCGGCGACGTGGTAGTCGGGCCCGCCGTCCTTCGGGCTGAAGGCGGAGTTGCGCATGTAGCACCACAGCACCGTGGCCAGGCCGAGCTCGTGCGCGGCGGCGAAGGCCTGCGACACCTCGACGATTTGGCGCTTGGACTCGGCCGAGCCGAAGTAGATCGTCGCGCCCACGGCGACGGCGCCGAGGTCGCGCGCCTGCTTCACCGACGCGAACATGATCTGGTCGAAGCCGTTGGGGTACGACAGGAACTCGTTGTGGTTGATCTTGAGCAGGAACGGGATCCGGTGGGCGAACCGCCGCGACGCGAGGCCGAGGGCCCCGAGCGTGGTCGCGACCGCGTTGCAGCCGCCCTCGATCGCCAGCTCGATGATCTTCATCGGGTCGAAGAAGTCGGGGTTCGGCGCGAAGGACGCCCCGGCCGAGTGCTCGATGCCCTGGTCGACGGGGAGGATCGAGACATAGCCGGTGCCACCGAGTCGGCCGTGGTCGAAGATCGACTGCAGTGAGCGCAGGACCGGCGCCGGGCGGTCCGAGCCGGCGATGACGTCGTTGACCCAGGTCGGGCCCGGGATGGTGAGCCGCTCTGCCGGGATGGTCGTGCAGCGGTGCGTGAGGAGGCTCTCCGCCTCGTCTCCGAGCAGCTGCTCAAGGGACGTGCCTGCCGTCGTCGCCACGGTGATCTCCTCGTCTCGTGTGATCCCCTTCAGGCCCTGAACACTAGCCCGATGGAGCGCGCCCGGCAGGCGCGGGCGGTCGATGGCGGGGCGCCTCGGGCGAGGCGGTGGAGGGGTGATAAGTGGAGACTCTGTTGCTTTTGGGGACGGAGACGACGTAGGGTCCGCTCTGCAGCTTTTGGCACATTTCTCCTCCGCGCAGGTTCTCGATGGACGCCCCCCTCCTGACATGGCCCTCCGGGCTACGCCGGACCGTGACCGCCCTCGCGGCGGCCCTCGCGGTGGCCGTCGCGCTGCCGGCGGCCGCGCTGGGGCACGGCCCACCGCCCGGCCCCCCCGCCCAGGCCGCGGCGGTCGTTCCGCAGGACCCGCCCGCCGAGGCGCCACCGGTGGCCGCCGTCGCCCCCGCGATCGAGGAGATCCCCGGGGAGCCGGTCCTGGCCCTGGTCACAGAGCCCGTGACGGAGGAGGTCGGTGAGCCCGCGCCGCCCCCCGTCGCCGATACGCCGGCAGTCGATCCGGATCCGGCGATCGCGAAGGCGCCGCCGGTGAAGGCGCCGCGGCACAGGGACCGCCCCGTCAAGAGCCCGCCGGTCAAGACGCCTCCGGTCAAGACGCCTCCGGTCAAGAGCCCGCCGGTCAAGACGCCTCCGGTCAAGACGCCTCCGGTCAAGACGCCTCCGGTCAAGACGCCTCCGGTCAAGACGCCTCCGGTCAAGACGCCTCCGGTCGAGACGCCTCCGGTCGAGAAGCCGCCGGTCACTCCGCCGCCGCCACCGCAGCCGGAGACGCCGGTGGTCGTGCCGCCGGTCACACCCCCGCCGCCCGCCCCCCCGGCCGCGCCCGTCGTCACGCCGGCGCCGCCGGCCGCGCCGGCGGTCGTCCCCTCCGGCGCGCCCAAGCCCGCGCCGCGGCTGCGGGTGACCAAGCGCGGACCGGCCACCGTGCGCGCCGGCGGGACGGCCCGCTTCCGCATCCGCATCGCCAACCACGGCGGCGCCACGGCGTCGAGGATCCGCGTGATCGACCTCCTGCCCGCGGGGTTCTCCCTGATCCGCGCCGGGAGCCCCGGCGCGCGCTTGGTGGCGGGGAGGCCGACCTGGCGCGTGGCGCGTGTGCGCGCGGGCCACTCGCGCACGCTCTACATCCGGGTGCGCGCCGCGAAGACGGTGCGCGGCGGCCGGTGCAACCGGGTGACCGTGGGCGCGAGGGGGGCGAAGGGCGCCCGCGCCCGCACGTGCTTCCGCATCACAGCGGCGCCCATGCGGCGCCGGACGGTGGCCGTCACGGGCTGAGCGGGGACGAGGGGGGTCGCGAAACGGTGACGGTCGTGGCGCCACGGGGGCTACCATCGGCTCGATGCAGGACATCTCGGCGCTCAGCTATCCGGTCGCGTTCGCCGCGGGCTTCGTCTCGTTCGCCTCGCCGTGCGTGCTCGCGGTCGTGCCGGGCTATCTCTCGTTCATCTCGGGGGTCTCGTTCGACGAGCTGGGGACCCGCACCCGCGACGTGATGGTTCCGACCATCGCGTTCGTCGCGGGGTTCTCGCTGATGTTCACGGCCTACGGCGCCAGCGCGGGCCTGATCGGGTACTCGCTCACCGAGCACCAGGACTTCCTCAACCTGGCCGCCGGCATCCTGCTGATCGTGATGGGCATCGCCATGGTCGCCCTGCCGCAGTTCGGGCTGATGCAGAGCGAGCGACGGCTCGCGATGGCCCGCCGGCCCACGACGCTGGCAGGTGCCGCCTTCGTGGGGGCGGCTTTCGCCGTCGGGTGGACCCCGTGCATCGGACCGATCCTCGGGAGCATCCTCAGCTACGCGGCCCCGACCGGCTCCCCGGGGCTCGGGGCGAGCCTGCTGTTCACCTACTCGCTGGGCCTCGGGATACCGTTCCTGCTGTCGGGGCTGTTCATCACCCGGACGATGACGGCCTTCCGCTGGATGCGCGATCGCTGGCGCGTCGTCAACGCGACGGCCGCGGCGGTCTTCATCATGATCGGCGTCCTGGTGGCCACGGGACGGTTCGAGGTCATCACCCAGCGGCTCGCGGGAGTGGGGTTCAGCGGAATTTGAAGATCGTCTCGATCGTGGGGAACCGGCCGCAATTCGTGAAGGCCGCCCCCCTCAGCCGCGCGCTGCGCCGCCGGGTCACCGAGGTACTCGTGCACAGCGGGCAGCACTACGACCAGGAGCTCGCCGATCTCTTCTTCGACGAGCTCGGCGTGCCCCAGCCCGATCACGCCCTCGAGGTGGGGTCGGGCAGCCCGGTCACCCAGCTCGCCGTGATGCTGCAGCGCCTCGAGCCGCTCCTCGCCGACGAGGCGCCCGACATGGTGCTGGTCTACGGCGACACCACCACGACGCTGGCCGGCGCGCTCGCCGCGGCCAAGATGGGCATTCGGATCGGCCACGTCGAGGCCGGGCTGCGCTCCTTCGACCGCTCGATGCCCGAGGAGCAGAACCGGGTGGTCACCGACCATCTGTCGGCGCTCCTGATGTGCCCCACCGACACCGCGGTCGCCAACCTCGCACGCGAGGGCGTCACGACCGGCGTCCACAAGGTGGGCGACGTGATGCTGGACGCCAGCCGGATGTTCGCCCCCGCCGCGGCCGCACGGCCGGGGCCGCGCGCCCTGGGCCTCGAGCCCGGGGGCTACCTGCTGGTGACGGTCCACCGGGCTGCCGCCACCGACACCCCCGAGGCGCTGGCGAGCCTCGTGGGGGTGCTGGAGGCCATCGAGGAGCCGGCGATCTTCCCGGTGCATCCGCGCACCCGCCACCGCCTCGCATCCGCCGGGCTCTGGGACCGGCTGGCGGGGCCACCCGGCGCTGCGGCTCTCGCCCCCGGTGGGCTACCTCGACTTCACCGCCCTGCTCATCGGGGCGCGCGCCGTGGTGACCGATTCGGGCGGGGTCCAGAAGGAGGCCTACTTCCACGGCATCCCGTGCATCACCCTGCGCGACACGACCGAGTGGGTCGAGACGGTGCAGGGCGGCTTCAACCGGCTGGTCGGCATGGATGCCGCTAAGGTCCGCGACGCCCTGGCCGATGTATCGATGCCCGCCGAGAGGCCCCACTACTACGGTGACGGGGAGGCGTCGGAGCGCATCGCCGACGCCGTGGCGGCAGAGCTCTCGTGAGCATTTCCGTTACCACGCGCCGCGGGAGAACCACCCCTTCGTGACGCCGAGGCTGGACCATCGGCCAGTCGACAGTAGGGTCGAGGTCCGTGAATAAGATCTGCTGAATGCCTCCCAAACTCCTGGCGGTAGAGAGTCCCATGAAGCGTCCCGTGCGCGCGCTCCTGCGCACTGATCAGCGGCCTGGCCATCGCCGCGGCGGGCCTGGCTGCGCTCGCGCGCCCGCAATGGCCTCGACGCCCCGCCCGCTGCGGCGATCTCGCCCACGAGCCCCACCGTCGCCACGGTGGTCTCCCTGACGTGGGCCGCACCGACGCCGGACGTGGGTTCGACCGTCCCGGTCCTACGAGATCGACTCGGTCGACAGCCTGGGCGAGCCGCCGAACAGCCCGATCTCCGTCGACGCGGCGACGTTCAATGCCAACGTCGGCCGGCGGCCGTCGGCCTCTACTACCTCAGGGTCCGGGCGCTGCGAGACGTGGGGCCTCCCGAGTGCCTACTCGACGTCCCCATCATCGTGGACCGAACCGGCCCGACGGCGCCACGATCACGGCCGACCGCGGCGTCGGCACGCTGTCCATGGCTTCTACCCTCACGGCCGCTCATCATCAAGCTCACCTGCGGCGATGACGACGGCCTGCCGGGCGGCGCCTGCGCCGACCTCACCTGGAACACCGACGGCAAGGACATCGCCGGCGAGACCGACCCCGGTCACCGACATCGTCGGCAAGACCACGACGGTCCCCATCCCGACCTTCAGCGTCGACGGCAGCGCGCCCACCAAGCCGGCCCCGACCAGCACCGGCGCGCTGGTCCCGCGGGCCAGCGAGCCTCACCTGGCTGACCCGGCGCTCGACTCACTGTCGGGAGTCGGCCGTACGAGTGTCCTGTCGGCCGGAGGACGACACGTTCTCGTCCAACGGGTGGAAGCTGCTCGCCACGGTGAACAGCAACGGCGGCATCGGCGAGTACCGGGCCGCTCGCGCTCCGCCTGGAGCGGCGGACCGATCCCGGCCAACACGTCGTCCGCTGGAGGGTGGTGCGTCCATCGACAAGGTCGGCAACCGCCGCCGCTCGACGCCTTCGACCTGAAGATCGATCCGACGGTCCCGCCCCACCCGTGATCACCGGCGGCCCGAGCGCGCCGACCCGCGACTCCTCGCCCACCTTCACGTGGCAGGGACAGCGAGACACTTCCAGTGGGAGCTACCACGGCCGGCCGCAGCAGCCGATCCGCCAGGGGGGCGGCGCCGGCACGGAGACCGACGATCGCCGCGCTCGCCGACGGCGACTACGTCTTCCACCTGACCCAGTTCACCGCCGGCCGGCGCGAGCAGCGCCGAGGCGAGCCGCTCCTTCGCCATCGACACGACCGCGCCAGTCGCGCCGACGATCCTCACCCGCCCGACCTTCCCGGCGATCGGGGCGATTCCGACCTTCACCTGGACCATCGAGCCGGGCGCCTACTCGCGCTGGTCGGTCGTGGACTCGGCCGGGAATCGTCTACGGCCCGATCGACACACCCGTGACGTCGGCTGAGCTGCCGACGCTGCCCGAGGGGCCGTACTCGTTCAGGGTCCGGCCAGATCGACGTGGCGGGCAACGCCTCCGAGCTGACGAGCGAGCCCTTCACCGTCCTGGCTCCGCTCGTTGCGCCCACGCCCGCCCAGGAGAAGAGGACGGCCTTCCTCGCCGCCCTCCCCAAGCAGAACGCCCTGCGCCTGCTGCCCAAGGCGGGCAAGACGCTGCCGACGCTGCGACCCGTGCTGCGCTGGAAGAGGGGCCCGCGCGGCACCAAGCTCTACAACCTGCAGGTGTTCCGAGTGACCCCGGGCAAGACCGCCAAGGCGAAGCCGAAGGTCCGCAAGGTGCTCTCGCGCTTCCCGCGCGGGCGGGCGTACCGGGCGCCGGCCAAGCGCCTGAAGGCCGGCACCTGCTATGTCTGGCGCGTGTGGCCCTACACCGGGACCGCGTTCACCCGGCGCCCCGTGGGCGTGAGCAACTTCTGCGTCGCCAGCAAGAAGGTGCTGCGCAAGAAGGCGAAGATCCGGGCCGCCAAGATCCGGGCCGCCAAGATCCGGGCCGCCAAGATCCGGGCCGCGAAGCTACGCCGCTGAGGACCGGCTGAGCCCGCATCCGGCGCCGCCGGATGCGGGCTCAGATCTCCAGGTCGAAGGGGCTGGGCTCCGTCCGCCGGTCGTGATCGCCGCCGGGCCGGGGCGTCTCGTACACCTCGGTCGCGCCGAGGCGCGGCGAGAGGGCGTCGGGGCGGACGATCACGAAGATGCGCGTCTCGCGCTCGCCCTCGGCCCGTTCCCACTGACGCGACTCGCGCCAGTCGGCCGCGCCCAGGGCTCCCAGCAGGCCGGCGACCAGGCCCGCCATGATCCCGCCCCCGCCGGTGAAGCTGTCGAACAGCAGGAGGGCGACGATCCCCGTCAGCACGACCCCGCTCAACCGCACCCGGCGCTCGCGCGTCGCAGCGAGGGTCTCGTGGATGCTCGCGCGGGGGGGCGGGACCGCCCGGGTGAGGCTCTCCCGGATGCGCCCGCCCGCGAGCAGCGACGCGACCATCAGGGTCGGGATCGCCGCGGCGGCTGCCGCGAGCGCGACGGCACCGGGGCGCACCGGCTCCTCCAGGAGCCAGGTGCAGAGCCAGAAGACCGTCACGACGAAGGCCGTCGCCACGCACGACTGGCCCCGCCACCGGGTCTCGTCGGCCACGCGCACCAGGCGGGGAAGACCGGCGAGAAGCGTCTCTTGATTCAGGAGCCGACCCTTTCTGGTCGCCGTTTCCGTACACTAGATCGTCGCTGATGAGCCTGCCCTACTCCCACCCGGCGCCCGCGCCGGGCCCCGCCTGAGCTCGAGCGCTCCACAGGTCGGCATCGTCGGCCTCGGCTACGTCGGACTCCCCCTCGCGGTCACCTTCGCCGAGGCGGGCGTCGTCGTGCTGGGGCTGGACGCGATCCAGTCCAAAGTGGACACGATCAACGCGGGCACCTCGTACATCGAGGACATCCCGTCGTCACGGCTCGGGCCGCTGGTCGAGAAGGGCCTGATCCGCGCCACCACCTCGTGGGACGCGCTGCGCGCGGTCGACGCGATCCTGATCTGCCTGCCCACTCCGCTCACCGAGCACCGCGAGCCCGATCTGTCGGCGGTCCTCGGCGCGGCGGAGAGCCTGGCCCAGCGCCTGCGGCCCGGCCAGCTGGTGGTGCTCGAGAGCACCACCTACCCGGGCACCACGCGCGAGGAGCTCGCCCCGGTGCTGCAGCGGTCCGGCCTGACGGCCGGCAAGGACTTCCACCTCGCGTTCTCCCCGGAGCGCGTGGACCCGGGCCGCACCGACTGGACCACGGCCACCACGCCGAAGGTTGTCGGCGGGCTCACCCCCGAGTGCACCCGCCGGGCGATGGAGCTCTACGGCCTGGCCTGCGAGACGCTCGTCCCCGTGACCAGTCCCGAGGTCGCCGAGCTGACCAAGCTGCTCGAGAACATCTTCCGCAGCGTCAACATCGCCCTCGTGAACGAGCTGGCGATGCTCTGTGACCGGATGGACATCGACGTCTGGGACGTGATCGACGCGGCCGCCAGCAAGCCCTTCGGGTTCATGCCGTTCCGCCCGGGGCCGGGGCTCGGCGGGCACTGCATCCCGATCGACCCCTTCTACCTCACCTGGAAGGCGCGCGAGTTCGACCTGCACACGGAGTTCATCGAGCTCGCCGGCAAGGTCAACTCGCAGATGCCGCAGTTCTGCGTCACCAAGGTGGGCCGTGCGCTCAACAGCCGCCGCAAGGCCCTCAACGGCAGTCGCGTCCTGGTGATGGGGATCTCCTACAAGGCCGACGTCAACGACACGCGCGAGAGCCCCTCTCTGCGCATCATCGAGCTGCTGCAGGCCGACGGCGCCCACGTTGAGTACCACGACCCGCACGTTCCGGAGCTCCCCAAGCTGGGGATGAGGTCCGTCGGCATGACCGCGGAGGCGCTGGCCGGCCATGACGTCGTGGTGGTCGTGACCGCCCACTCGGGCGTCGACTGGGAGATGGTGGCCCGCGAGTCGAGCCTGGTCGTCGATCTGCGCAACGTGGTTCCGGCGGTCGACGGAAAGGTCTGGAAGCTCTGATGGGTGACGCACGCGAGGTCCGCCTCGGGGTCGTGGGCATGAACTACTGGGGCCCCAACCTCGCCCGCAACTTCGACCGCATGCAGGGCTGCCGCCTCGCGTGGGTCTGCGACCGCGACGACGCCGTGCTCGACCGGCACCGCGACGCCTACCCGGGCAGCAGCTTCACGACGCGCTACGAGGACCTCCTCGAGGACGAGACGCTCGACGCGGTGGTCATCGCCACCCCGGTCCCCACGCACGCCGCGCTGACGCGGATGGCCCTGGACGCGGGCAAGGACGCCTTCGTGGAGAAGCCCCTGGCGCTGACCGGAGTCGACGCCCGCGAGCTGGTCGCGCTGGCCGGCTCGCGCGAGCGCGTGCTGATGGTCGATCACCTGCTCGTCTACCACCCCGCCGTGCAGAAGCTGAAGGACATCATCGACGAGGGCCGCCTCGGGCAGGTCTTCTACCTCTACGGCAACCGGCAGAACCTCGGCATCGTCCGCGCCGACGAGAACGCCCTCTGGAGCCTCGGCCCCCACGACATCTCCGTGATGCTGTGGCTGGTGGGCGAGCGCCCCTCCGAGGTGTCGGCCAGCGGCGAGAGCTACCTGCAACCCGGCGTCGAGGACGTGGTCTTCGGCCGCATCAAGTTCCCGTCGGGGATCATCGGCCACCTGCACCTGAGCTGGCTCGACCCGCACAAGATGCGGAAGATGACCGTGATCGGCTCGGAGCGGATGGTGGTCTTCGACGACATGGAGACCGAGCGCAAGGTGACGATCTACGACAAGGGCCCGATCCCGCGCACCGAGACCTACGGCGAGTACATCCAGGTCCGCTCCGGCGACATCCACATCCCGAAGATCCCGGCCACCGAGCCCCTGCGCCTGGTGTGCGAGCGCTTCGTGGCCGCGGTGACCGACCGGGCCCCGACGCCCTCCGACGGCGCCGCCGGCGCGGTCGTGGTCGAGGTGCTGGAGGCGATGAGCGAGTCGCTGGCGTCCTCGGGCCGGCCGGTCACACTGTCCACGGGAGTGAGCGCATGAGCCGCGAGAACCTGGTCCTGGGGGAGGGCGTCGTCATCGGCGCCGACGTCGAGATCGGCGCCAACGTCGTGATCCACGACGGCACCATCATCGGCGACGGCTGCGTGATCCAGGACAACGTCGTCCTGGGCAAGCAGCCCAAGCTCTCCAAGCGCTCCACCAGCAAGAAGAGGGAGCCGCTCGCCCCACTGGAGATCGGCGCCGGGGCGGCCGTGTGCAGCGGCGCCGTCGTCTATGCCGGCACGGTGCTCGCCGCGGACGTGATCATCGGCGACCAGGCCTCCGTGCGCGAGCGCTGCACCCTCGGCGAGGGCGTGGTCGTCGGTCGTGGGGTGTGTGTGGAGAACGACGTGCCGATCGGCGCGTTCACCAAGATCCAGTCGAACTCGTACATCACGGCCTACTCGGAACTCGAGGACCACGTCTTCATCGCCCCGTGCGTGACGACGACGAACGACAACTACATGGGCCGCACGGAGGCGCGCCACGAGAAGATCAAGGGCGCGATCATCCGGCGTGGCGCGCGCGTGGGCGGGGGCGTCGTGATCCTCCCCGGCATCGAGATCGGCGCGGAGGCCTTCGTGGCCGCCGGCGCGCTGGTCACCCGCGACGTCCCCGACGGCAAGCTCGTGGCCGGGTTGCCCGCCCAGGTGTGGCGGGACGTCCCGGCCGAGGAGATGATCGGCCACGACTCCGCGTAGCGTTCCCGGGCCGTGACGCACGGCGGCGGGCGGCGGATCACGCTCGAGGCCCCCGACGGCCGGGTGGTCGTGCGGGACCTGAGCCGCCCGCGCGCGCGGCTACTGCGCCTGGACCTCCCCGACGGGGAGCGGGTGATGATCGCCGAGCACCTGTGCGGATGGACCCGGGGCGACGACCCGGCGCCGGACGACGCGCTCTGGCCGACGGTCGCCGACGCGGTCCGGGCCCTCACCGGGCGCACGCGCGACGGCGAGCCGTGGATCTCGGTTCTGGAGGAGTTCGCCACCGGTCTCGGCGCTCCGGCCGGCGAGCCGCTCGAGCCCGCCGACGAGGCGCGACTCGCCGAGCTCAGACTGCGGGTGCCCTCGTGCCACTTCGACGGACCGCGCGCCCACCACTCGGGCGGCTGGTACATGTTCGTGGGCGGCCTGCCCGGCGGCGCCTGGGTCATGGAGTACGGGGAGAGCGCCCGCGAGGCGGCGGGTCGGGCCCTCCTGAAGGCGGAGGCGTTGGCGGCGCGACGTGGAGTGATCGGGCTCCTCCGATCGGGCGGCGGCGGTGCAGGAGCACCGGGAGCCGGCGCGAGCCCGGTCAGTTGACGATCTTCCAGAAGGAATCCTTTCGACTGATCTTCCCGTCGGCGAACTGGAACAGGTCGCACCCGCGCACCTCGATCGCCTCGCCGGTTCGCTGCGTGCCTCGGAGCGTCCACTCGGAGACGCCCCGGTCACCGCAGAGCCAGTGGCTGTCGTCCCCGTACCGGACATCCGGAATCCCGTCGAACCGGGACTGGATGGCGTCCCGGACCTGCTGCTTGCCGACCAGCCGCCGTCCTCCCGGTGCGGGCCCTCGTGGCATGTCGAACACGCAGTCCTCGGCGAAGAAGGACATGATCGCGTTAACGTCGTGGGCGTTGAACGCGGTGAGGAATTCGTGGAGCACCGGGACGGCGATCTCCGGGCTGGGCATGGCGGCGGCTCCTCGTAGGGAGTCCGAGCGTCGCGCACGGACCGGGATGCGGCAACCTCGTCGCCGCTCCCGCCCCCACGGAGACCAGACCCGTAATCGACTGTTCAGATGCGCGCGCGGCCCCGTCGCTAGTGTCGCTCCATGAGCGACACCGCTTCGCCCGTGGCCCGTCCCGAGGACCTCATCCCCGACTCCCGCGTCCTCGCACGGGGCCTTGCCGCCCTGCGCATCTTCTTCGGGGTGATCCTCTTCGCGAACGGCCTCGCGAAACTCTTCGCCTTCACCGACATCTCGATCGGGCCCTACTCGGCGAATCTCATCGACCGCGGCCTGGCGCGGTCGATCCTCGAGAACGAGGGCGCACGGACCGACCTCCCCGGGCTCGGGTGGATCGCCGACGACGTGATCCTGGCCCACTGGGACGTCTTCCAGTGGCTGATCACCGCCATGGAGCTGGGCGTCGGGGCCCTCCTGATCGTCGGGCTCGCCAGCCGGGGCGCCGCGTTGCTGGGCCTGGGGCAGCAGCTCTTCCTCGCCGGCCTGTACTTCTCCAGCAACCGCTGGGCGTTCGAGCAGCCCCACGAGTACGTGCCACTGGTGATCCTCGCCCTGGTCCCGTCGGGACGGGTGTGGGGACTGGATGCGTGGGTGCTGGCCAGGCGGCCCGACCTGCGCCGCTGGCGGATCTTCTGAGCGGGGAGGCGCGACTGCCGCTCGTCGGGCGCGAGCAGGCGGGGATGCGGGTGAGGGGGCTCTACCCGTCCGACGGCGACGCCTCGAACATCACCAAGGCGCTCGCCGGCTCGCCGGACACCCTGGCCGCGCTGGCGCCCTTCCTCTCCCAGGTGATGAACGCCACCACCGTCGACCTCGCGACGAAGGAGCTCGTCGTGCAGACGCGTGCGGAGCGTCCTCGCGGAATGGCCCGCTGGCGTCGCCGACGAGATCATCGTCGTCGACGGAGGATCGCGTGACGACACCGTCGCGGTCGCGAAGCGGGGCGGCGCGCGCGTCGTAGTGGAGCCGCGTCGCGGCTACGGCCGCGCGTGCGCCGCGGGGGCGGCCGCCACCGAGGCCGAGGTGATCGTCTTCCTCGACGGCGACGGAAGCTGCGACCCGCGCGATCTGCCGCGGGTGCTCGAACCGGTGCTCACCGGACGGGTGGAGCTCTGCCTGGGCGCCCGCACCCGTATCGAGCCCGGGCGATGGGACGGCACCAACGACTCGGCAACGCGCTCGTCACCCGCGTGCTGCGTCTCGCCCACGGGCTGCGCGTCCACGACATCCCCTGCATGCGCGCCATCCGTGCCGACGCGCTGCGGGAGCTCGAGATGAGCGAGGGCGGCTACGGCTGGCCGACCGAGATGGTCGTCCGGGCGTCCCGCCGGGGCCTGTCGATCGCCGAGTGCGACGTCGCGGTCCGGCGCAGGCGCGGGGGCGAGTCCAAGGTGGCCGGGCGGCTCGGGCCCTCGACCCTCGCGGGCGCGCGGATGCTGGCCGTCGCACTGAGGCACACATGACGGCCCGGCGGCGGGTGCTCGTGGTGGCCAAGGCGCCGCAGGCGGGCCGCTCCAAGACCCGGCTCGTGCCGCCGCTCTCGCCCGAGCTCGCCGCCGACCTCGCCGAGGCCATGCTCCGCGACACGCTGGAGGCGTGCCGGGCCGAGGCCGACGAGGTCGGAGTGCTCTGCCCGGACGGGCGCGAGGCCGCGGCGCTCGCCCGCGTCCTCGGGCCCGGCGTGGCGATCCACGTCCAGCAGGGGCGGGGCCTCGGTGCGGCGCTGCGCGAGGCGATCCGGACCGCCGAGGGGCCCTTGGCGCTCGTCTCGTCGGATGTGCCCGGCCTCCCGGCGGGAGAGCTCACGCGCGCGTTCGACCTGCTCGACGGCGGCGCCGACGTGGTGCTCGGACCCGGGGTCGACGGGGGCTACTGGATGATCGCCATGGCGCGGTTCCACGAGGCGCCGTTCCACGACATCCCCTGGTCGACCCCCGCCTGCGCCGGGGTGACACTGCGGCGCGCCCTGGAGGCGGGGCTGGGCGCGCAGAGCGTGGCCACCTGGCTCGACATCGACACCTCGGCGGACCTGTCGCTGGCCGCGCACGACGCGCCGGGGCCGCTCGGGCCGCGCAGCGCCGAGGCGATCGCGCGGGTCGCGGCGAAGCTCGGGATACCCGCGCCCCCCGGAGTCCGGCTGGCGGGCAGCGAGCTGCTCCACGCCAGCCCCTGGCGGTCGGTGATGCTCGACCGGCTCGCGGTGGGCGACGAACCGGAGCGGGAGTACCTCTACCTCACGACGCCCCGGGCGGTCTTCGTGGTGGCGGTGTGCGGCGGGGACGTGCTCCTGGTGCGCCAGTACCGCCACCCGGTGCGCGACTGGACCCTCGAGGTCCCTGCGGGGGCCGTCGCGGACGGCGAGACGCCGCGCGCCGCGGCCGAGCGCGAGCTCGCGGAGGAGACCGGCGCCCACGGCGGTGCGTGGGTCCACCTCGGTTCCTTCTTCTCCTCCAGCGCCCATCTGAGCCTGCGGTCGGACGCGTTCCTCGCGACCGGCCTCACCCCGGGGACCGCCCATCCCGAACCCGGCGAGGAGCTGTCGGTGGTGAGGATGCCGGTCCACGAGGCCCTCGCGCGCGCACGGCGCGGCCAGATGGCCGAGGGCCAGAGCGCCCTCTGTCTCCTGCTCGCCGCGCGGCACCTCGAGTAGCGCCCCTCCTGCGGCGGATCAGAGGCTCCACTGCGACCCGCAGGGCGCGCAGGGCGTGGGGGGGTCGTCGCTCTGATGGCGGCGGCGGAAGTCGCGCATGGCCGCACCGTTCCAGACCTCCGCGACCCCGCCGTGGATCACGTTTCCGAGCGACAGCCGGTCGGTGTCGGTGGTCGTGAACGGGGCGATGCAGCAGGGCAGCACCGTCCCGTGCGCGGTCACGTAGAGCACCCGCCACGGGCGGCGGCACGAGAGCCACGCGCGGTCGGATCCGCCGGCGATCAGGGCGCCCTCTCCGTCGGTGCCGCCACTCCCGGTGATCGAGATGCCGGCCCGCCCGGCCTCATCGCGGCATTCGGCGAGGATCTCCTCCTGACGGTGGGAGAGATCGCGGTAGACCGATTGCGCGGCCGTCGCCAGGCCGAGCCCGTTGAAGACGAGCCGCTGCAGGTTGACCCCGCTCGCCCCGACCTCCCCCGCGATGCGCACCAACTCGGGCAGCTCGTCGAGGTTCTCGCGTACGGCGGTGGCCCAGACGGTGACGGTGGGGTGCGGCTCGCCGCGGGCCGCCCGGCGATCGGTGAAGGCGCGCAGGTTGCCCAGGATCCGCGCGAGCACGTCCGCGCCCCTGATGCGCTGGTAGGTCTCGGGCGTGGCGGCGTCGAGGGAGACCCGCAGATCGCTCAGCCCCGCCTCGGTCACGGCGTCTCCGCGCCGCTGGTCCAGGAGCACGCCGTTGGTGTTGAAGACGACCTGCGCGCCGCGGGCGACCCCGTATTCGATCATCCGGGGGAGCTGCGGGTTGAGGAGGGGCTCCCCGACGCCGTGGAGCACCAGCCGCTCGAGCACCGGCAGCTGGTCGCCGATCTCGACCATCCGCTCGTACGAGAGGTCGGCGGGCTGCTCGAGCTCGAAGTGGGTGCGCGGGCACGTCTCGCAGAGCAGGTTGCAACGGTTCGTGACCTCGAAGTACGCCTCCCGCGGCACGGGTGACTCGGGGGAGCGCCGCGCGGGCATGTCGAGTCCGTGCGTCACTGCGGACCCCGCCGAGGGGCGACCAGGGCCGGGCTCATCACGCGGGCAGCACGGGAAGGCCCTCCGCCCTCCATGCCTGGAAACCGCCGATCAGGTCGGTGGCCCGCCCGATTCCGATCCTCTGCAGCGTCGCGGCCGCGAGGCTCGACTGGTAGCCCTCGTCGCACACGACGGGGATACGGGGACCCCGGCGGCGTAGCCGTTCCGGGCGCGGGCCGTCGGCGGTTCCTTAGTCTGCGGGGGTGTTCGTCCTGCAGCATGTGGCCGTGACCTTCCCGCCGGGCCGGGAGGACGCCATCCGGGCGTTCTACGGCGACGGGCTCGGCCTCCGGGAGATGCCGGTGCCGGCCGAGGTGGCTCACCTCGGCTGGGTCTGGTTCGCCACCGACCACGAGGGCGTGGAGATGCACTTCATACCGCACGCGATCGACCCCGATCCCGCGCGGGCCCACCACTTCTGCCTCCAGGTCGACGACCTGGCCGCCGTGCGGGCGCGGTTGGAGGACGCCGGTGCGACGGTCACCGAGGCCGGCGCGCGGATCGAGGGCCGGGACCGCGCCTTCGTGCGCGACACCGTGGGCAACCTCGTGGAGCTGGTCGAGATCGCCCCGTAGGGGCGGAGGACCTACCGGAAGCGCACCCGCGCGCTCGCCCGGCCCCCGTAGATGACGAAGGGAACCGGGACGGTGAGCCCGGCCGTCGGGTCGTCGGCGTCCTCGCCCGCGGCCAGGAGCCTCACGGCGTCGTTGCGGTCGTCGGTGACGCGCCTGAGGCTCTTCACGACGCGCTGCAGCCGCGTCCCCCGGGCCTTGCGCGCGAGTCGGTCGGCGCGCGCCACGACGACCGGGCGCGATCCGATCGGCACGGCCGACCCCAGATCCTGGGTGAGGTCGGCGGGGAAGGGGTCGAAGCCGCCGGATGACGAGGGCACCACGCGGACGACCGGCGAGAAGGAGTTGACGCCCGCGGGCAGTCGGGTGCGGACCTTCACCACGCGGGGGGAGCTCCGCCAGGGCTGCAGGCGCAGAATCAGGGTGGGCCGCGTTCCGGGGGTGCGGCGCACGGACGCGCCGACGATCCGGGCCGCGCGAGTGCGGTTCTCCAGCTTCTCGGTCACCGAGATCGCCGAGATGGACACGGGGCGCACGGAGTTCTGCATCAGGATCGAGACGATCTGCGGCAGCTGCCCGCTGGCCAGCGACACCACGTCGCCGGCCGAGGCGTAGACGTTGCGGTAGACGATGGGCTTGCGCAGGTCCGGGCTGGTGATGGAGATGCGCAGGGTGAGCGTTCCCCCGGCGACGCCGTCGCGCACGCGCACGGCCGCCTCGTCCTGGAGGACCCCCGAGATCGTGGGCGCCGTGCGGCTCGTCGGGGGCCAGGATGGCCCGGATCGTGCTCACGGTGCCGCGGGCCGCGTCGGTGGCCGTCGCGACGCCGGTGATGCCGTCGACGGCGCCGACGCGGCCGGTGAGTCCGTCGGCCCGGTCCCCGATGATCATCCCCTGCGTCGTCCCGGGCTCGGCGAGCTTGTAGCTGGAGCCCGTTATCGGAGCGGCGATGGTCTGGTAGACGTAGCCGTCGCCCATCAGGAAGCGCGAGCGCCCGGCGCTGAGGAAGGGGTGGCCGAAGGCGAGGACCGTGGGCCCGTCGACGTAGGTGACCGTGCCGACGGCCCCGACCACGATGTCGCCACCGGCGAGCAGCGCCGTCACGCTCGCGCCGGGAACCAGCGGGACCGCGGGGCGGAGCGTCCGCGGGCCGATGGACTGGAGCCGGATGCCCTGACGGGCCGTGCTCGCCGCCAGGGAGCCCACGAGCGGCCGGGAGACGCCCGCGACGGTCCACCGGGCGAGCGGGTAGAGCCCGATGCGGTCCGGCCGGCGCGACTCGAGGGCGCGCGCCGCCGCGCGGCCGCGGACGACCACCGCGCGGCGCACCCCGAGGGGCGCGACCTCGTTGGCCCGCTGCCCGGCGTTGGAGTCGATCATCTGCTCGATCGGCGTGACGCCGACGACGACGTTGGCCTGGTCGCCGCTGCCGTAGGCCACCGCGCCCATCACCCGCTCGGCGCCGTCCGCGCCGGTCACGTAGACGGGGCTGCCGCTCATGCCCTCGGCGACACCGCCGGTCTCGTCGATGAGCGGGCCCGAGGCCCTCACCAGGATCAGGCTGCCACCGGGGCCGTCGGCGGAGCGCTGGACATCGATCACCGTGACCGGGAAGGTCACGATGTCGGTGCCGCGCACGACGGTGCGGGCCTGCCCGACCATCCCGGCGCGCACCTCGGAGAGCGGCAGGATCGGGTCGGCTGCCGCGGCCGTGCCCGTCAGCGCCAGTGTCATCCCCGCCGTCGCCGCACAGGCGGCGAGGGCGCGGGGACGGTTCACCGGGCCCCCGTCGCGACGGCCGCGTTGGCCCTCACGCTGAACCAGGTGTCGCGCAGCCCGAGCGCCGCGCGCATCGAGGTGCCCGTCAGGCTCGTCGTACGCCCGGATCTCGTGGTCACGCGCGCCTCCAGGACTCGGGGAGACGCGCCCCTCCGGACGATGGTCACGTCGGTCACCGGGCCGTCGAGGCCCAGCAGGGTGCCCAGACGCGCCGCCGAGAACGTGGGCGGGTCGGGCCAGTCGTGGTACGGCGAGATGCGGTCGTATGGATCCGGCACGCTCACGAGGTAGGGACGCGGAGCGCTGCGGAAGACGTTCTGCACGTCCTCGGTGCGTCCGCCGGAGGTGGAGAAGAAGAACGCGGTGATGACCGCGCCATCGTACGTCAGCACGGTCCCGCGGGTGGAGAGCACGGCGCGGGTGGTGCGGCGATCCTCCGCCGAGACCCCGCCGTAGACCTGGCTCCGGGTGTCGTCGTAGAGGTCGTAGTTGGCGGTCGGCTTGAGCGTGGCGAGGGCGTAGGTGCGCGCCGCGACCGCCTGGGCGACCAGGGCCGCGAGCGCGTCGTCGCCCCAGCTCGCGGGCATCTCGCGCGGCACGACCCCACGCAGGTAGTCCTCGAGGCTGACCACGTTGACCAGGTCGAAGGCGCCCGCCGACGGCACCGCGCGCAGGCTGCCGCGGTAGCGGCGCGCCGACTCGGGCCGGCGCGGGCCCCAGGCCACCGACCCCGCGGATCCGCGGGCCTGGAGGCGGACCGCGCCCGTGAAGACCGCCTTCCGCCGGCCGCCGCTGGTGAGGGCGAGGCGGCCGCCGCGCAACACCTTCAGCACGTAGGTCTTCCCGGCCTTCAGGGCCGTCACCCTCCGGCCGTTGGGCCGCGCGCCCACCGCGCGCCAGGGCGTCGGGCTCCAGACGGCCGCCGACCTGCGCGCGCCCGACAGGAGCACGCGCACCTTGCGCTTCTTGATCACGGTCAGCTGGGTGCCACGGTAGTAGTGGCGCAGGATGCGGGCGGCGTCCCAGCCGGCGAGGGCGCGGCCGCGGGCGCCGTACTGCGAGAGCCCGACGCCGTGGCCCCATCCGTGGCCGGTGAACGTGAAGCTCGCCGGCGGGGCGGGGGCCGTGGTCTGGGCCTGCACGGCCGAGGCGCCGGCGCCGAGCGCGAGCGCGCCGAGCGCCGCGGCGAGAAGGGTACGTGAGGGGAGGGAAGGGGTCATGAGAAGAGGATTGCGGCGCGGGGCCCCGGGCACGTTACCGGCACCGGCCCCCCACGACGACGCCGTCGGGTGGACGGGACCGGCGGGCGCGTTACCCTGATGCCGTGGCGCTCACCACGTACTCTGCCGCACGCGCGATCCCTGCCGCGACGGCTCCTCCGGTGGAGGAGCCCAGCCGCCGCAGATCGGCGAGCGCGCCCGCGCGATCGCCCGCGGCCAGCAACCGGTGGACCGGCTCGGGGGCGGCGCCGGTGACGGCCAGCGCGAGCAGGGTGGCCGACAGCGCACCGGTGCGCCGGCGCACGTCCGGGGGGCACATCGCCGCGGCGAGGGCCTCCACGCGGGCGGGGGACAGCCCGGCCGCCGGGCCGAGGGACCGCAGGCCGATCGCCACCCCGCCGAGGATGTCGTCGCCCTCCGGGGTGAGGCCGGGCCCGCGCCCGACGAGCCGCTCCGCGGCGCCCTCGAGGGGCATGTCCGGCGCCACGACCCGTGCCGACAGCCAGCCCGCCAGCGCGACGACGGCGTCCCGCCCCCCCGGCGGGGGGGCGACCACCGGATCCCACAGGGGCGGGGACGCCGGGTCCCAGGCCACCGCGGGGGCCGCTGGGAGCGAGGCGACGCCGATCCCGTTGGGCATCCAGGGCACCCCGGGCCCCGTGAGCGTGATCACGAAGCCGCCGAGGTCGAGGTGAACGGCCCCGCGCCCGGAGCCGAGCACCCGGAGGCGCCGGGCCCCGCCGAGCCGGGCGGCCACGGCCGCGGAGACCACGTGGGCCTGGACCACGACTGGCTGAGGCCCGAGCCCGGCACGCGCATCCGCCAGACCGTCCCGCACGGCCCCTTCGTCGTGCAGCACCGCCACGATCTGGGGCTCGGGGCCTGCCGCCTCACCCGCCACCGGGGCGCCGTGGAGACGGAGTTCACGCTCCTTGGCTACTCGCAGCGCTCGGAGATCGGCCTTCCGTGTCATGTCGTGCATCTTCGCGATGAGAGCGACGGGAGGGAATACGTCGTTGACACCGGCCTGGCGGGGCCGGGCCTGCCGCCGAGCGCCTTCGTCGTCCACCCCCCGGGCCCGCCGGACTGATCCGGGGACGGGCGGCCCGGCGCTCAGGCCGGCTCCGGCCGGCCGGGCGCCCACCCGGGGGCGGGGGCCGCCGCGGGGCTGATCTGGGGGCGCTCCGCCACGTCGCGCTCGACGCAGTCGATCAGAACCTCGACGACCGCGGGGTCGAGCTGCGTGCCGGCCGAGGCGCGCAGCTCCTCGATCGCGGCCTCCGACGTCATGGCCGCCCGGTACGAACGGGTGGTGGTCATCGCGCCGTAGGCGTCGCAGCACGAGACGATGCGGGCCTCGACGGGGATGTCCTCACCGGCCAGGCCGTCGGGGTAGCCGCCGCCGTCCCACCGCTCGTGCGAGGCGCGGACCACCAGGCCGACGGCGCGCATGATGCCGCCCACCTGGTCGAGCATCCGGTGGCCTTCGATGGTGTGGGTGCGGATGACCGCCCATTCGGCTTCGTCGAGCGGCCCCGCCTTGTTGATGATCTCCTTGGGTATCGCGACCTTGCCCACGTCGTGGAGCAGGGCGCCGAACTCCACGTTGCGCCGCTGCTCCGGGTTGAGGCCCAGTTCGTCCGCCACGGCCAGCGACAGCTCGACGACGTCCTTGCAGTGCTGCCCGGTGTAGGTGTCGTCGGCCTCCACCACGTCGGCGAGCACCAGTGCGGTGCCGCGGTAGGCGGAGCTGAGCTCGGAGATGCTGTCGAAGCGCTGGCGGCGCTCGGTCGCGAACAGGCGCAGCAGGCCGAGCAGCGGAAGCAGGAGCACGATGGTGTAGCGGGAATCCGGGCTGGCCAAGGCCGCCAGCAGGCCTACCGAGGCCAGAGCGGCATCGACCGCGTACACCCAGACGACCTCGTCGAACTGCTCGCGCAGCGAGGCCCCCTGCACGATCCGCTCCCGCAACGATGAGGCGCCGAGATCGGTGGCGAACTGGGCGCCGAGGGCCGCGATGAGGACGAGCGGTGGCGCACCGAGGGCATCGGTGACGCCGGCGATCCCGAGGACCGCGACGGGCCCGATGCTGAACCACGAGTTGGCTCCGGCAAACAGCAGGCGCACGGACGGCACACGGCCGCGAAGCACGTCCGGCAGGGCCCCGAGCGCGAGCCCGACCGCGGTCAGCGGGGCGACCAGCGATAGGGGGACCAGGAACAGGATCGGCACGAATACGAGGACGACCGGCACCGTGAAGCCCTCGTGGACCGGGAAGCGGACGCGGGACGCCACCGCCAGGGAGGCGATCGCGATCACCGCCGGTCCGACCTCGAACGGTTGGTCGAAGGGGAGCGCGAGCGCGAGGACCAGGCAGGCCACGAGGAAGCCGCCCCCGACCACACCCTCGGCGACCCACTCCCGTCTACTCAGGGCGGGGAGGGGCGGGGGCTTGCCGCCGGAGCCGCCCCGGAGGTCGGCGCGACGACGCGTCGCAAAAGGCCACACCCAGGATGGATCGTCCCCTCGCGCGCCGCCTTGAATCGCGGGGGCCTAGAGGTGCCTCTAGAGGGCAGCCTGGTCGTGGTCGTGCGGCCGATGCAACCACTGTCAGATCGTCACCGCGGGATGGAAAGGACTCCAATGTCTTTGAAGAACAGGGTCATCGGGCTCGCCGCCATCGGCGCCGCCGCCCTCGTGACCGCCGCCCCCCTGGCGAGCGCCAAGCCGGCGGCCACGAACCCGAGGGCCCTCAGTGTGGACACGACGCAGAACGCGCTCGAGGTGGCCACGCCGACCCTCACGGACGAGGTGGCCCAGACGACGGAGGCCGCGGCGAACTCCTGCGACGCCCAGGCCTACTCGCAGGTGTTCAAGCCGTTCGGCGACCTGAACCTCTACAGCCTGATTCCCCAGGGCTCGTTCGAGGGCGGCACCGACGGCTGGACGATCACCGGCTCCGGCACGGTCGTCGCCGACGCCGGCTACCCCGAGGGCCCGGCCGCCGACACGGCCTCGCTGGAGCTCTCCGCGGGATCGACGGCCACGAGCCCCCTCATCTGCGCCAACTTGCAGACCCCGACCCTCCGCCTGTTCGCGAAGGCCCTTTCGAAGAAGGCGGACTACTACACGGTCAGTTTCACCTACCCCGCGTCGAAGGGCGCCGGCACCTACATCGCCCGCTGGCTGTATCCCGGAACCACTTGGACGGCGAGTCCGCAGGTCTACCTCATGACCAACAAGATCAACGTGGATTCCGGCGACTGGGGCTACATCCGGGTCTCGGTCACCGCACCGGCCAACAGCGCCCTGCGGATCGACGACCTCTACCTCGACCCGCGCATGCACTAGCCGACAGGCAGGCGATCACGGGCGGGGACCTCCGGGTCCCCGCCCGTCGCCGTCGACCGGCTAGGGCTTCTTCCAGCCCTTCACGCCCGAGGTCATCGCGACCATCCGCTTCTTGACGCTCCAGGGGATGGCCGAGTAGACCGGGGCGAAGACGCGCTTCCAGAACCAGCCGGCGGCCCCGTGCGGCACCGGGGCGCCGGTCACACGGCGGAAGCGGCGCTGCGAGGCCTCCATCAGAGCCCGCTCGCCGCCCGCGCGCATCACGCGGGGAAGCTTCGCCTTGGGGGCCGGCGCCGCCGGATGGTCGCCGGGGCGCCTGCCGGGAGTGCGGGCCTTGGCCAGGCCGTCGGCGACGGCGGTCTCCCCCGCCTTGCGGGCGGTGGATCCGGGCGGCGCCGGAGGCGCTGCGGGCAGCCCGCCGCGGCCGTGGTGGGCGACCTTGTCGTGGCCGAAGTACTCGGCCAGGTGCTCGGGGATCTCGGGGAGTCTGGACATTAGAGCTGCGCCATTCCGTTCTGGGCGGCGACCGAGAGCGGCTCGTAGAGCGCGCCGATCGGCGGGGAGTAGACGTTCTCCATCCAGGCGAGGTCCTCGAGGGTGGCGCCGCGCTTGAGGGCGAACGCGAGGAAGTCGGCGCGCTCCTTGATGCCCTCCCCGCCGACGAACTGGCCGCCGATCAGCTTTCCGGTGCCCGGCTCGGCGAGCAGCTTCACCCGCACCTGCTGGACGCCCGGGAAGTAGCGCGCGCGGCTGATGCCGTTGGCGACGCCCAGCACGTAGGGGATGCCGAGCGAGGTGGCGAGCGTCTCGCCGAAGCTCGCGCCGCCGAGCTGGACCTGTCCGCCGACCATCCCCCAGGGGATGTTGACCGGGTCGTAGACACGCCGACCGCCGCCCGCGTTGGCGCCGGCGACGCGGCCCTGCTGCATTGCGTGCGAGCCGGTGAGCCCCTGCACGGCGACGCCGGTGAGGTTCTGCGGCACCTCGACGCAGTCGCCGGCGGCGAAGACTCCCCCCATCGAGGTCTGCATCCGCTCGTCCACCGTGAAGGCGCCGGTCGAGCCGACCTTCAGGCCGATGGAGCGGCCGAGGGTCGTCTCGGGCTCCTTGTGGGTGGCGATGACGCAGATGTCCGCGTCGATGATCCCCTCGCTGGTCTCGACGCCCGTGAGCGTGCCGTTGCTGCCGACGAAGCTCTTCAGCGCCGTGCCGAAGTGCAGGTGGCAGCCCAGCTCCTCGAGGCTCTGCTGCACGGGCTCGGCGATCTCGGGGTCGGCGACCTGCGCCAGCAGCCAGGCGTTCTCGTCGACGAGGTGGGTCTCGATGCCGCGGTGCGCGAGCGCGGTCAGCATCTCCACGCCGAGCGGGCCGGCCTCGAGCACGACGGCCTTCTTGACGTCGTTGAGCGTCTCGTTCAGCTCGATGCCTCGGCGGATGTTCTTGACGAACGTCAGGCCCTCGAGATCGTTGCCCGGCACGTCCGGCAGCAGGTAGTTCCACCCGGAGCAGACGATCAGCGTGTCCCAGGGCAGGACCTGTCCGTTGGCGGTCATGGTCCGGTTCGCGGCGTCGATCTCGGTGACGACCGTCTCGCGGCGCAGGTCGATGCCGGCCTGCTCGTAGTTCTCCGGCCCCGCGAGGAAGAGGCGCTCGAAGTCGGGGATCTCGCGGCCGAGCACATAGGGGATCCCGCACGGGGAGTAGGCGACGTCCTCGAACTCGGTGCAGACGACGACTGTCGCGTCGGGGTTGGTGCGCTTGGCCATGGAGGCGGCGCTGATTCCCGCGGCTCCGCCGCCGATGACGCAGATGCGCTGTGTCATTGCTGTCCTTGGTTCGGGGATCGTCTTGCGAGGCTCATGAGGCTATCCCAGGCCCTCGCCGAGGTGGTAGCGCACCTCCGGGGGGTGCGAGATCGTGTTCGTGACCCAGCAGTAGCGCTTGGCCAGGTCGACCGCCGGGCCGAGCTCGGCGGCCGGCGTGGAGGAGTGGACCCAGACGTCGTAGGCGCCGTGGCGCGGCTCGTCGCCGGCCCGCTCGGGCCGCACGTTGACGCGCAGGTCGGCGAGCGGGATGCGCTTCTTGCCCGCCGCCCACACCACCGCCAGGCAGAAGCACGAGGCCAGTGCCGCCACGAGAAGCTCGGTGGGCATCGGGCCGCTGTCCTCGCCCCCGAACTGCGGCGGCTCGTCGACGCGCAGCGCGTGGCCGCGGCCGGTGACCTCGGTCGCGAGCCCTCCGGTCCACTCCGCGCTCCAGATCGCGTACTCGTGCGCGTCGCGCTCGCTCACGGCGCCACCGCGACCCGCTCGTAGACGGCCTCGTGGGCCACGGCGGCGCGCTGCCAGGTGAAGCGGGCGGCGGTCGCGCGGCCCCCCTCGACGAGCCGGGCGCGGACGGCCCCGTCGCCCACCACCTCGACCAGGACCTCGGCGAGGGCGGCGGGATCCCCCACCGGCGCCATCCGGCAGTCACGGCCGTCGGCCAGGAACTCGCGCAGCACGGGCAGGTCGCTCACCACCGCGGGGAGCCCCGCCGCCTGGGCCTCCAGCACGACCAGGCCGAAGCCCTCGCGCTCAGAGGGGAAGGCGAGCAGATCGGCGCCCCGGAAGAGCGCGGGCATGTCGTCGTCGGGGATCGGGCCGAGCACGGCGACCTCGGCGTCGCCCGGCGGCCGGGGACCGCGGTGCACCCGCAGGCCGAGCGCGGCGGCGTCCTCCTCCCACGCGGCGCGGTAGTCGGCGTAGTCGAAGAGCGTCTCGCCGCCGGCGATCGCCAGCAGCGCGCCGGGGCCGATGCGCGCGCGGGCCCGCGCGAAGGCCTGCAACAGCGTGCGGCTGCCCTTGCGCGGTTCGATGCCGCCGACCGAGAGGACCGCTGGACGGGCGCCCCACCCCATCCGCTCACCGGCGGCCGCGCGATCGAGCGGGCAGTCCGCGAAGCGCGCCCCGTCCACCCCGTTGGGGATCACCTGCGCCGCGACCCCGTGCTCGGCCGCCAGCACGTCGGCCCAGTGGCGGCTGACGCAGATCCGGTGGTCGACGTCCTCGATCGAGGCGCGCTGGCACTCGGCCAGCACCGGGCTCGTGAAATCGTCGACGTGGTGGATGGTGCGCACGATCGCAGGCACGAGCCCCTCGGCGCGCAGGGCCAGCAGCGAGCGCGCCGACAGGCAGTCCTCGGAGTGGTGGACGTCGGCCGGACCGGCCGCGCGCATGCCGGCCGCCAGGGTGGCGGCGTACCGCAGGATCCGCGGCTCCACGTCCTCGCCGGGGCGCCGGTCCACCGGCACCAGCCGCACCTGGGCGCGCGGCTCGCGGAAGAAGGCGGCCCCGTCGGCCGACAGCGCCCAGAGCTCGACGTCGTGGCCCCGGTCGGTGAGGGCCTCCGCCAGGCAGAGGGCGTGGACCACCCCGCCGCGGGGCTTGGTGGAGTAGGTGACCAGGCGGATCCTCACCCGCAGAGCGCGGCGGCGAGCCTCGCGGCGGCGGCGTTCGTCGGGGCGAGGCGCACGCCGGCGGCGGTGAGGGCGGCCTCCTGGCGGCTGAGCACCTGCGGGTCGGCCTCGGTGCCGAGCACGTAGCCGACCACCGCGAGCTGGGGGCGGGCGGCCATCGCCTCACGGATCACCGGCACCAGCACGCCGGCGGGGTCGGGATGGCTGGCGTAGCCGAGCACGACGTCGATCAGCAGGACGCCGACGCTCGGGTCGGCGGCCTCCTCGGCCAGGCGCTCGGCGCGCGCGGCCGGATCGATCATCGGATGCGGGCGCCCGCGGGTGAACTCCTCCTCGCCGAGGTCGAGGCACGCGTGGCCGGTCGGGGGCCCCTCCAGGCGCCGGGCGCCGCCCGCGGGCGCGTTGGTGTGCACGGTGCCCAGGCGCTCGGCGAGGATCGCGGCGGCCTCGCTGCACAGCGTGCCGCCGGAGAAGAGGCCGCGCACCACGCCGGGCGTCACCCACGCGGCGCGTGGGGCGGGGGGCGGATCCATCGGGTGGCCGGCCAGGCGCGCCGCCGCGAGGGCCGCCTCCTCGAGGGTCGCCGCGAGGTGGACGCCGTCGACGGGCGCGACCCCGCCGCCGACCATGCACGCCGCGGACGGGGTGCCGCACGCGGCGAGGGACCGCAGCACGCGCTCGGCCACCTCCGGCGAGGGGGGCTTCGAGACGCAGAGGATCACGTCGGTGTCCGGGTCGGCGTCGAGGCGCGCGATGGCGTCGAGCGCCGTGACGGCCCCGACCTCGTCCTTGAGGTCGCGCCCACCGGTGCCGTAGCAGCGGCTGACGCCGGCGCCGGCGCGGTCGATCAGCACGGTCACCTCCTGCGCCCCGGTGCCCGCCGCGGCGACCACGCCCACCGAGCCGCGCGCGACGACGTTGGCGAATCCGAGGGCGATGCCGTCGATGATCGCGGTCCCCGCGCCGGGCCCCATCACCAGGAGCCCGAGATCGTGGGCGCGGCGCTTGAGGTCGACCTCGTCCTCCAGCATCACGCCGTCGCTGAACAGTAGGACGTCCATGCCGGCGCCGAGGGCCTTGTGCGCCTCGAGCGCCGCGTACTCGCCGGGCACCGAGATGACGGCCACGTCGGCCTCGGCCCGGGCCAGGCTGGGGACGGGCCGCGCGGCCGCCGCGCCGTCTGCCGCTCCCGAGGGGACGCGGTCGAGCACCTCCTCGGCGGCGGCGACGCCGTCGTCGGGGCGCGCGCCCTGCACGGCGATGACCAGGTCGTCGGGTCCGGCGGCGTCGATCGCGGGGTCACCGAGACCGAGCCCGACGGCCTCCTCGCGGTTGGCCGGCGTCCCCATGAAGCAGAAGGCGCGCTCCACTCCCCCGGCGCCCTCCGCGGCGCGGGCCGCCGCCATCATCTTGGCGCTGTCGGCCCACCGGCCCGAGCGCACCCTCACGGCGATCATGAGCGCCTCCCGGGACGGTTCACGCGGAGACCACGCGGCCCTCGGGGCCCGCGAGGAGGGGCTCGGCCTGCGCGCCGAGGGCCTCGTCGTCGGTCTCGCGGGCCCGCAGCAGCGTGGCGCGCCCGGCCTCGATGAGCACCGCCCCGGGGCGGAGGTGGATGAAGGGCGAGGCCTGGGCCATCGCGTACGCCCCGGTCTGCCCGATCCAGACGAGGTCGCCCACCGCCAGCGGGGGCAGGGGCACCTCGCGGGCGACGGCGTCGTGCTGCAGGCACAGGGGGCCGTACAGGTCGGTCGGTCGGTCGGCGCCCTCACGGGGCTCGACCACGTGGACCGGCGAGCGCTTCCACTGCACGCACGGGACCTGCGTGATGCCGACGTCCACCACGGCCTTGCCCGGGCCGCGGCGGGCGACGACGCGCGTCAGCAGCCATCCGGCGTCGCGGATGAGGGCCCGGCCGGGCTCCAGGATGAGTGGGGGGTGGCCGGGGCCGAGGGCGTCGCGCGCCGCGTGGAGGTGCCCGGCGAGCGCCGATGCGGCCGGCCATCCGCCGCCGAGGTCCAGCCACTCGATGCCGCCGACGCGGTCGGACACCTCGCGCAGCAGGGCGGCGGCGTCCGCGAAGCGGGCGACCGGCACCGGGTACTGGACGGTGACCCCGTGGATGGGCGGGCCGCTCGGCGGAAGGGGCCCGAGCTGGTAGGCGCCCAGATGGATGTGCAGACCGGTGAGGGGCAGGCCGGCGCGCGCGAGCATCGACGCGACCGCAGGCGCGATGCGGGGCGGAACGCCGAAGCGGTCGCGCCCGACGCGGTCCGGTGGGACCAGGCGCAGGCCGACGCGCGCCTCGGGCGCCGCGAAGGGCGCCAGGCGTGCGATCTCGCGCACCTGCTCGACCCCGTCGGCGATCACCGTGGCGCCCTCGCCGAGCGCTCGGCGCAGGTCGTCGGAGGTCTTGAGCGGCCCGTTGAAGACGATCCGGGCACCGGGTACCCCGGCGCGGCGGGCGAGGCGGTACTCGTGGCCCGACGCGACCTCGGCCCAGCAGCCGGCGCGGTGGAGGCGATCGACCAGGCCCATCAGCGTGTTCGACTTCAGGGAGTAGGCGACCGTGACGTCGGGGCCCGCGGCCTCCTGGAACGCCCGCGCCTCGGTCTCGATGCGCTCGCCCTCGAACACGTAGAGCGGAGTGCCGAAGCGCTCGGCGAGCTCGGCGGCCCGCGCCGGGGGGCGGGGCTCCATGGCGACGACGTTCGATCGCCGGGGCGCCGGCCGGGGGGGACGGGCGGGTGCGACGACCCGGCCGGTCACGCGCGGCCAGACCTCGAGGCCGATCCGCCCGATCTCCTCGAGGTGCGGGTAGCCCGACGCGATCACGAGATCGACTCCGGCGTCGCGGTACTCGCCGAGCATCCGGGCCACCTGTGCGTAGGAGCCGACCAGCGCCGTCCCCGCGCCGCCCCGCACCGAGCGGATGCCGGCCCAGAGGCCCGGGGCGACCCAGCCCTCGTCGTCGGCGGGGATCGCGTTCATCCGGGCCTGCCCCACGCTGTCGAACCCGGCGAACTCGGACGCGCGCTCTTCGGCCACCTCGGCGTGGGACACCAGCTCGCGGGCGGCCTCGCGGGCGTCGCGCTCGGACTGCCGGGCGATCAGGTGGATGCGCAGGCCGAAGCGCATCGGGCGGCGGGCGCGGGCGCGCATCGCGGCGATGCGCTCGGCGATCCGCTCCGGGGGCTCGCCCCACATGAGATACGCCTCCGCCTGATCGACCGCCAGCGCCAGCGCGGCCTCGGACGCTCCGCCGAGGTAGAAGGGCCCGGTGAAGCGCGCGCGCAGGACGCGGGCGAGGTCCGCGAGCTGCGCGTAGCGGTCGTCGTGGTCGAGCGGAGCCGTGCCGTAGCGGCCCTCGGGTCCGCCGCCCGCGACCAGGTTGATCGCCACCCGCCCCGGCGCCACGCGCTCCAGGGTCTCCGCCTGGTGGGCGGCCAGCTCCGGCGCCAGCCCGGCCGGGTTGATCGCAACGATGATTCGGATGGAGCGCGTGAGCGCCGCCAGCGCGGTCGCCGTGGTCCAGCTCTCCATGAACGGCGCGTCGGGCGCGAACGAGTCGTTGACCGTGCCGGTCGGCACCAGGATCTCCCGGGCGCCCGCCCGCTCGGCGGCGCGCGCCACCCGCGCCAGGTACGCCGCGTCGGGAGCACGCTCGGCGCGCCGGGTCCCAAGCCATCTGCCGTCGCCCTCGGAGGGGCAGTACCAGCCAAGTTCGATCAAGGGGCCATGCTACCGGCCCGGCGCGCCGCGGTGCCGGAGGGGCCCATGGCCCGGCTAGACTCGGAAACCGAGCGGGGAGGAGCGGATGTGGCGACCTGGATGGTCATCCTCCAGAGCAGGGACACGGAGACCGGCGAGCACCACCGCGACGTCTTCGAGGTGACCCCTCCCCCGGAGGCCGGCAGCGAGCGCACCGTGCTGGGCCAACTGGTGCGCGGCATTCACGCCGGCGCCCTCGAGCGCTCCTACGATGGCGCCGCGGCCGTCTTCGACGAGGGCCCGCGCGAGATCACCGCCTCGTTCTCCGTCGACGGCGGGCCCACCGAACCCGAACCGCGCCGGCCCGGAGCACAGGGCTCGCTCTTCGACCCCTGACCGGGGGGCGGAGGGGGTCTCACTCCCTTTGACGGGGACGATCGTCCGGGGCGTCGATGGCACGCTCACCCCGGACGTGCGTCGCTGGGCGCTTGGGGCCGTGCACCTTCGACCGCCCCTAACGGCCCGCTCACGTCGCTGATCACGTCGAGGTCGGGCACTGGGAAGGCGACCTCATCATCGGAAACCGTTCGACCGCGATGGCGACCCTGGTGGAGCGGGCTGGTCGGCTCACGATCCTCGTGCCGCTGCGGGATCACGGACGATGGACGCGCTCAACACCGCCGTGGCTGCTGGGTTCGCTGAGCTGCCGAGGGGTGGCAGCGGCCATCGGCGCGGGACCACGGCAGGGATCGCGGGTCACGCCACTCTCGCCGCCACAACGGAGAGCGGTCGCGGGTCTGCGTGACCCGCACACCCTGTGGCAGGGCGCGTGATCCGGAGTTGGCCGGATCACCTGGAGTCCGCAGCAGCGGTCAGAAGACGCGCTCGAAAAGGTACGCGAACGGCGACTTGGTGTAGGCGACGCCACGCCCAGTCTCGTGGAGGAACTCGGCCGTGATTTCCACATCTCGCTTGGGCACGAGGTACGTGTCGAGGTCCGTCGCCTGCACCGAGTAGCGCCCGGAGCGCGAGACGACCACACCTCGGAGGCGAAACCGAGAGTCGAGGGAGGCCATCGCGGCGTCCCCATGACTTGGGTTGACCAGGAGGAACCCGCCCGGTCGGAGGTAGCGGGTGCAGTGCTCGGAGACGAAGCCGGCGTAGAGCGAGACGAGCAGACCGAAGGAGCGGTCGGCCAGGTCGAGGTCGTCGGTGTAGTCAGCGTGGACGAAGCACACTGCGTGATGGTCAGGATCGACGCCGTGCTCGACGAGCAACTCGCTGACCCCGCCCTCGTCCGCGAAGAACCGCCCCGCCCTCCGGTCAACATCGACGTAGGTCACCGAGGGCCAGATGAACGACGGCGCGATGTCCACGTACGAGCCCGGGTACAGCACTGTGTTCACGTCCACTGCCCCCGCGACCGCAGCGAAGAGCTGGCGTCGATCGCCGACATGCTGATCCTGCTGCCCCCACAGTCGTCGGGTCCGTTCGAGCACACGCCGACCATAGAGGCTCGGCGCCCGCTCACAGCGCCCGGTCAGCGCATGTCGAGACCTGACGCTCCTGACACCGAACTCGGCCTCAACCGGCAACGCGCGCACAGTTGGGCCGCTCGGTTTCTCCGCCCGGCTACGGTCCCGGTGTGGTGCGTTGATCCATTGAGGCCCCGGGGTGGACCACCCCCGCCCCGAGAGCCCAGCCGGGAGAGCGGATCAGACCAGCTCCGCCAGCCTCCGGTGGCGTTCCGTGCCGTAGGAGAGGAAGAGGTCCCTGATCGCGTCGCGGTAGGTGCGCGTGGCCGCCTCCTCGATCGCCTCGGGCAGGACGGCCGCGAAGCGCTCGTAGGCCGACGGCTCCGGGTCGCTGAGGTTGACCCGGATGGTCGTGGTGGCCCCCACCTCTCCGAGCCCGTCGCCGGGATAGACGGCGACCCGGCGCTTGCAGAGGGCGACGGTGAGCTCCTGGGCGCTGGCCCCGATGTGGGAGACGTCCACGACGCACGAGAAGCCGTAGGCGGGATCGACGACCGGCGTGGCCACGCGCCGCAGCGACGCCAGGTTGCGGCGGATGACCTCCTCGCCCCGGCGCAGCCAATCGGTGTCAGCGAGCGCGGCCGCCGCGCCGACCTGGGCGAGACGGTTCGTGTTGAGGCGCACCGCCGCGATCTTCACCTGCAGGCACACCCTCACCAGCGCGGGGTCGCCGCCCAGGGCGCCGATGCGCGCGCCGGCCATGCCGTAGCCGTGCGCCAGGCCGCTCGAGACCAGGACGGTCGCACCGGGATGGGCCGCGGCCACCGCGGCGATCGGCACGTACTCGGCCTGCGGATCGACGCGATGGGCCGAGTGGGTGGTGTCGGCCAGGATCACGACGCCGCGCTCGGCCGACAGGCGGCAGAGCGCCTCCAACTCCTCGCGGCGCTGGACGCTGCCGAAGGGGTTGATCGGGTCGCAGACCACGATCATCTTCGTGCGCGGCGTGAGAGCCGCTTCCACCTCGTCCGGGTCGAGGCGCCAGCCGTTGGCGGCGCCGAGGCGCACCCACACGGGCGTCCCCCCGGCCAGGCGCAGGGCCGGCACGAAGTGGAAGTAGCCGGGGTCGGTGACGATCACCTCGTCGCCGGGATCGATGCACGCGAGCGCGGCGTAGCCCACGCCCGCCTGGGCGCCCTCGGTGCCGATCACGTCGAAGCCGTCGTCGCGGGCGCGGCCGAGCAGGGCCTCGGCCATCAGGTCGCGCAGGGGCTCGTCGAGATCGGGCGAGTACGGCCCGACGTGCGCCTCGTCGACCGCCTCGCGCATGGCGTCGAGAGCCCGCGGCGAGGGTCCGATGTGGTTCGCCATCCAGCCGAGGTCGGCCCACTCGGAGCGGTCGAGGGCGATCGCCCCGTCGCGGTAGATGTCGGCCGGGTCCCAGCCGAGGATGCGGTAGGCGTCGCGATAGGTCATGTAGTTGCCGAAGCCCTGAGGGTCCTCCAGCAGGGCCCGGGCGCGGACGGATGCGGCGGGCACCGCCTCGGCGCCGGGCGGGCGCCAGGTGAGGACCGAGCGCTGGCGGCTCACGGCACGACGCGGGTGCCGGCGGTGCCGGCGACGGCGTCGGCGATGCGCTCGAGGGAGGTGATCACCGCGGTGCCGCTGCCCGCCTCGACGAACTCCATTGCCGCCTGGACCTTGGGGCCCATGCTGCCGGCCGGGAACTGCCCGTCGGCGAGGTGCACCCGGGCCTCGGCCACGGTCATCTCCTCGAGCGCCCGCTCGGCCGGGGTGCCGAAGTCGAGCAGCACCTGCTCGACGCCGGTGACCAGCAGGAGCGACGACGCCCCCACCAGCCGCCCGATCAGCGACGCGGCGAAGTCCTTGTCGATCACGGCGTCCACGCCCACGAGCTCGCGGCCGACGCGCGCCACCGGCACCCCGCCGCCTCCGCAGGCGACGACCACCTCGCCGGCGTCGAGCAGGCGGCCGATCTCCTTGGCCTCGACCACCTCGACGGGCTCGGGCGAGGCGACGACGCGGCGCCAGCCGCGCCCCGAGTCCTCGGCCACCGACCAGCCGCGGGCGTCGGCCAGGCGAGAGGCGCGGCCCTGGGAGAAGAAGGGGCCGATCGGCTTGGTGGGCGCGCTGAAGGCCGGATCCTCGGGGCGGACGACGACCTGGGTCATCACGGCCGCGACCTTCCGGGGGTGGCCGGCCTCGGCCAGCGCGTCGCCGATGGCCTGCGAGAGCAGGTAGCCCAGCTGCCCCTGGGTCATGGCGCCGAGCACGAAGAGCGGCTGGGGCGGCACCTCGCGGCTCACGGCCTCTTGCGCCATGGCGAGCGCGCCGACCTGGGGGCCGTTGCCGTGCACCACCAGCAGGCGCTCGCCGGCCTCGACGATCGCAACGGCAGCCCGGGCGACGCCGCGCGCCCGCTCCTCCTGGTCCGCGAACTCCCCGAGGCCCGCCGGGGCGAGGGCGTTGCCGCCGATCGCGAGCACCACCGTTCGAGCCACGTCCCTCGTCTCCTCGTCTCCGCGGTCCGCCCGGACGTTTGTCCATCCACGAGGTTGCGCCGACCCCTCCGCGCGGACGATGATCCTATCTTCCGAGAAACCCGGCGGTGTCCTGAGACTTTCAGACCCGTGCTGGACGCCTCCGTGCCCAGACTAAGGAGCAAGCGTGGCGAAGATCGACGGAATGAAGCCCGAGGCCGGCCAGGAGCTTTACGACGTCGCGGAGAAGGTCTTCCCCGACATCAAGGCGGAGCCCGGCCAGGAGGCATGGATCTTCATGCACACCGTGCCGTACGAAGGCTCGGTCGGACTCGTGAACCTCCTCACCGCGACCCGCCTCGGTCGTAAGGGGTTCAAGGTCAGCCTCGTGCTCTACGGCCCCGGCGTCCTCATGGCGTCCGGCACCCGCGGCTACCCGGCTGTCGGCCAGGAGGCCTTCCCGGGTCACATGGCGATCAACAACCAGCTCAAGACGCTCCTCTCCGAGGGTGCGACGATCTACGCGTGCCGCTTCGCCATGGGTGCCCTGTACGGGTTCCGCGAGGACGACCTGATCCCGGGCGTCACCGCGTTCAACCCGCTCGACGTGCTCGACTCGGCGCTGACGGCATGGCAGAACAAGGCCTTCCAGCTCAACACCTGGACGGTCTAGGGAAAGCCGGACGACCGAAGCCGGCTCGGTGAGCGAGCGCGACGACGTACTGCGACGGTGGCGACTGGGAGAGGAGCGCCTCTACCCGGTCGCCACCGTACGCCCCGACCTCTACGAGGCCGTGGCGGTGGTCGTCCGCTCGCTCACCGACCACCTCGGCTCGGTCCCCGACATCGAGGCGCTCGTCGTGACCTTCCGCACCGCGGAGCGTGATGCCGAGCTCGCCGCCGCCGGCGTGCCGCGCGAGGAGCTGTCGCCGGAGATCGACCTCGACCTGGTCCGCGACGCGGCCTACCAGATGCGCTCCCGCGAGCTGATGATGCGCGCCTCGGCGGAGCGCACCGAGACCGCGATCCGCCGCGCCCGCGCCGCCGGGCAGCCGACCGCCGTCATCTGGAGCGAGGGCGAGCGGGAGCTGTGGCCCCCCTACCGGAGGGTGGAGATGTCGCTCTCCAGCGGCCTCGCGGTGGCGATTTCGACCCTGATGGACCCCGACACCATGATGCCCCGCTACGCGCTCGAGGGGATCGCGCTCGATCCCGAGACCGGCGAGGCCACCACCGAGGAGCCCCTGGCGCCGCGGAGGGAGTTCACCGACCCGGACGAATGGCGGGCGGCGGCCCAGATGCTTCGCGACAGTCTTCTGACGACCTGAACGACGGGAGAATCATGTCTTTGCCGGACGGAATGAAGCGGAACGTGATCGACGGGCACAGCCACATCGGCGAGATCGAGGCGTGGCCTTTCTACGGCATCGACTACCCGGTCAAGCCGATCGTCTACGACTTCCCGCGCGTCGGTGACTTCCTCAAGCACATGGACAAGTACGGCGTCGAGCGCAGCCTGTGCATGTCGAACTACGGCATCCCGAAGCCCGAGCAGCCGTTCTCGCTCAACCCGATCGTGATGGAGGCCGCCACATCGAGCGACCGCATCCGCGGGCTGCTGTGGGTGTCGTTCCTGCCGCGCGACCGCGAGCACACGCTCGAGGCCCTCAAGCACTGCGGCGAGGCCGGGATCATCGGCCTGAAGACCACCTTCCTCCTCGGCGGCAACCCGAACCCCGAGGAGTGGGACGAGGAGACCAAGGAACTCGCCGACATGTGCTTCGACGCGTGCGAGAAGTACGACTACGTCTTCCATTTCCACACGTCGGCCGGCGGCAACAGCGACATCAACAACTTCATCCCGATGGTCGAGGCCTACGGGAAGCGCTGCAAGATCCACCTCGTCCACTTCGGCGGCGGCGTCAGCGGCCACATCAAGCTGGTCCCGAAGTTCATGCAGTGGGTGAAGGACGGCTACAAGGTCTACACCGACACGTCGTGGGCGATCGGCTTCGGCGCCCGCTGGCTGCTGGTGGAGATCGAGAAGCAGGGCATCGGCGGCGACCGCGTGATCTTCGGCTCCGACGAGCCCTGGTCCGACTTCATGGGCGAGTACTGGAAGATCGAGGGCGCCCCCGTCTCCGAGCAGCTCAAGCGGATGGTCTTCAAGGAGAACTTCGAGAAGCTGCACGAGAAGCACTGGTGAGCACCACGGACGCCGTCGCGAACGGCTTCGACATCAAGACGCTCGCGGTCGAGCTGCAGACGATGGGCGTGCGCACCCGGGACCCCGTCGAGGGGCGCCAGGGGGGCGCAGGCCCGTCGGACGCCGGCTTCGTCTGGATCGACGGCGCGCCGCTCACGGTCCCCGTGAACGGCGACTACGTCTCGCGCTCGCCGTACGAGCTGGTCATGCACAGCTCCGGCAGGGCCGGGCGCCTGCTGCGCGACGGGATCGAGATCGGCCCCGTTCACCTGCACCCGCGCCCGAGGATCTACGACCTCGAGACGGCGGACGGGATCCCGTACTGGAAGATCGCCCTGATGCACCTCGACAGCATGGCCTCGACGGTGTTCCAGCGTTGCGTCTACTGGGGCACCGACGAGCAGTGCCACTTCTGCGCCATCGGCACGAGCCTCTCGGGCGGCCGCACCATCCCCCTCAAGACCCCCGAACTGCTGGCCGAGGTGGCGGAGGCCGCGGCGCGGCTGGACGGCGCCAAGGACGTCACGCTCACCACCGGGACGCCCAACCGCGACGACCGCGGGGCGTCCTACATGGCCCGGTGCGCCGCGGCGATCCGCGAGGCCAGCGGCCTGCCGATCCAGGTGCAGCTGGAGCCGCCGAACGACTTCTCGTGGTTCGCGAGGCTCAAGGACAGCGGCGTCGAGTCGCTCGGCCTGCACCTGGAGGTGTGGGACGAGGACGTCCTGCGGCGCGTGGCGCCGGGCAAGCACGCCCAGGGCCGGGACCTCTACCTGTCCGCATGGGAGTCGGCCGTCGAGGTCTTCGGACGGGGCCAGGTCTCGACTTATTTCATCCTCGGCCTCGGCGAGACGGCCGAGTCGGTGATGGAGGGCTGCCGGGCTGCGATCGATCGCGGCGTCTACCCCTTCGTCGTGCCGCTGCGCCCCTCCCCGGGGAGCATCGTCGCCGACGGGGAGCCGCCCTCGGTGGAGTACATGCGCGAGGTCTACGAGCAGGTCGCGCCGCTGCTGGCCGACGCGCAGATGCTGAGCCAGAACGCCCGGGCCGGCTGCGTCCGCTGTCAGGCCTGCTCCGCGCTCAGCACGTTCGAGCGCGCGTTCGGGGGAGGCCGCGACGGCGAGCCGGCCCGCGTGGGCGCCTGATGGAGTTGTGCGCCCGGACCCTTGTGGAGGTCCGGGTCGCGCGCAGCCCCGAGGACGTCGCGGCGCACCACGCGGTGCGCTCGGCCGTCTTCGTCGACGAGCAGGGGATCTTCCCCGAGCACGACCGCGACGCCTGGGACGAGGGCGCGACCAAGGTGGTGGCGTCGATCGCCGGCAGGATCGTGGGCGCCGTGCGCCTCTACCCGCTCGACGAGGCCGGCCTCTGGAAGGGCGACCGCCTGGCGGTGCTGCCCGACGCGCGCACGGTCGGGGTGGGCGCGCCCCTGGTGCGCTTCGCCGTCGCCACGGCGGGAGAGGCCGGCGGAACGCGGATGATCGCCCTCATCCAGAAGCCCAACGTCGCCTTCTTCCGGCGGCTGGGCTGGAGCCGCCAAGGCGAGCCGGGCGAGTACCGCGGCGCCACGCACCAGCCGATGGCGATCCCCCTGGCGGGGGCGCAGCCCGAGTTCGCGCCGGGCGGCTACGCCTGGGCGCTCGGGGGCGGGTAGATCTCAACAGACCGCAGCGAACCCGTGCCTGCATCGGTCGGGCCGGCCGGGCTCGTCTCGTTCGCGTGGGCCCAGGTCAAGAGGGCGTCCGCCGAAATCGGTCGGCTGAGGTAGAAGCCCTGAGCGAGGTCGCACCCGAGCGCCCGCAGCCGGTTCATGACGATGATGCTCTCGACGCCCTCGGCGACGCTCTGGAGCCCGAGGTTTCGCGCGAGGTCGATCGTCGAGCGGACGATCATCGCGTCGTCGGGGCTCAGCTCCATGTTCATCACGAAGGAGCGGTCGATCTTGAGCACGTCCACGGGAAGCTTCTTCAGGTAGTTGAGAGACGAGTAGCCCACCCCGAAGTCGTCGATCGACAGCGTGACGCCCATGTCGTTGAGGGCGCCCAGTACCTCGACCGCCCGGGTGGGCTCGGCCATCAGTGCGGTCTCGGTGATCTCGAGCTCCAGGCGACCGGGGTCGAGCCCGGTGGCCGCAAGGAGGGCGGCGATCTCGTCGGGAAGACGTGAGTCCGTCAGGTTGTGGGCCGACAGGTTGACGGAGACCGGCACCGAGATCCCCTCGTCCTCCCAGCTTCGGCAGTCGGTCAGAGCCCGCTCGAGGACGTAGAGGGTGAGGGGCTTTATCAGAGCGGTGTGCTCGGCCGTCGGGATGAACAGATCAGGACCCAGAAGCCCGCGCTGGGGGTGCTGCCAGCGAACGAGGGCCTCGACCCCCTTCATCTCGCCGCTGCTCAGGTTGACCTTCGGCTGATAGTGGACGAGCAGCTCCTGCTCGTCGATCGCTCGCCGCAGCTCGGCGACGAGCGAGAGCCTCTCGACGTTGCCCTGGTCGTGGTCGGTCGAGTAGACGATCTGGCCGCAGCGCGTTGCCTTGGCCACGTACATCGCCACGTCGGCGCTCCTCAGGAGATCACCCGCCTCCGATCCATGCTCGGGGAACAGCGCGATTCCGACGCTGGCCTCCACCTCGAGCGCAAGATCCTCCTTCAGCGCGAGCGGTGCGGCGATCGCGCCGCGCACCTTCTCGGCCACATCCACCGCCGCCGTGGTGTCACGGACGCGTGGAAGCAAGACGGCGAACTCGTCCCCGCCGAGGCGCGCGACCGTGTCGCTCTCGCGCAGGGTGCCCCGCAATCGGTCGGAGACCTGCTGGAGGAGAACGTCGCCGAAGTGGTGCCCGAGCGCGTCGTTGACCTCCTTGAAGCGGTCGAGGTCGATGAGCATCACCGTCAGCGAGTGCCCCTCGCGTCGAGCGGTCTCCAGCGCCAGGTCGATGCGGTCGTTGAACAGGCGCCGGTTGGCAAGGCCGGTGAGCGGATCGGTCTCGGCCTCGTCGCTGCGATGAAGCCAGCGACGGGCCACCCAGAACCCGATGGCGACCAGGACGGCCAGGAGCCCCAACACCGGAAGGGTGGCCAGGGCACCCAAACCGACCCCGGCGATCGGCGCGGATCCGACGACGACGTACCAGTCGTTCGCGTTGCCCGGGCCCGCGGTGAGCCGACGGGAGACGGTGCGACGCCCCTCGAGGTCGACGCCCCCTGTGGCGCGGGCGCTCCGGGCGACGCCGAGGAAACGGCGGTCTCCAGGCCGCCCGAGAGCGGCCCCGATCCGCTGCGGCTCGTCGGAGCCGAAGACCACCCGACCGGTACGCCCGTCCACGACGGTGATCTCGAAGCCTGCCCTCCCGACGCCCGCTGCGACTCGGCGGACGCTCTCGATCGTGACCTCGAAGTGCACGATCGCTCGTGCTCGGGCGGGCAGACCGGCGACCGGCGTGGAGTTGGAGATCACCCACTCCCGGGTGTCCTCGGAGATGTAGGGCTCGCCCTGAAAGACCTGCCCGGGGCGCAGGCGAAAGGTCGGCGCGAAGAACGGCGCCCCTGATTCGTCGGGCGACAGATCTGCGACGGGAGCGCGCCCGCCGACGACGACCCGGGCGAGCTCGGGGCCTCGGCTGTCGATGAAGCAGGCCTCCCCGATGCTGTTCGGGTAGAGCTCCTCGAGGTAGCCGAGCGCCGCGTTGACCTCATCGATGACCGCCCCGCGCGCGCGGACTCGTGGCAGGCGTTGCCCGCCCGAACGGTAGAGGGAGCGGAACGCGGGATTCTGAGCGGTGACGAGCACGATCGACCGCGCTCGGGCGAAGTAGGCCTGGAGCGCGGCGGTCTCGGCGACGGCGACGTTGGCGAGGTTCGCATCGAGCCGCGCGATTTCATGCTGCCGGGACTGCTGCGCGACGAGAAGGCTGCCGACGACCAACGGCATCAGCCCGACGGCGACGACGAGGGCGACGATCCGGGCGGCGCGCAGCACTCTCCTCGAGTCCGCCCCGAGGAGGGGAATCGGTCTCATCCTCGCCCCTCCCTTCGGTCCTTCATACCCGCGCGTTCTCGCGTCTGGTCTCGGGTAGAGCCAGCCCCGCGAGGTGGTCCCTGTGTGTTTCGGCCGATCGAGATCCGAGTTGAGCGGGACCAGGTCGGTCGGGGCGGATCTCGGCCGGACGGCCGCGACCCACCGGCGCTCCAGAAGCCGCGTGCTCCCCATCGCGGGGCAGCGGCTGGGCGGCAATCACGGCGGCCGCTCGCGCCCGTGGGTAGGTCAGCGCGCCGGTGGGCGCAGGCCGGTCAGGTCGTGCCGCGAGAGGTCCCAGACCTGCTCCTCGCGTCCCGCCGCGCGCAGGCGCAGTGCTCCGGAGCCGTCGAGGGTCCCGAGGCGCGCGAGCGTGAGGCCGGCTGCGCCGAAGCGCTCGGCGAGCGCCTGCTCGTCGCCGGCGAGCAGGAAGGCGTAGGAGGGGAAGGCGAGCAGCCAGTCGCCGAGCGGCACGCCCTCGGGGACGGGGAGCGCCTCCACGTCGAGCGCGCACCCGAGCCCCCCGGCGCTCTCGCAGAACTGCAGCAGCGAGCCGGCCACCCCGGGCATCGAGACGTCGCGCGCGGCCCATGCCTCTCCCGCCTCGGCGGCCTCGGCGAGCAGCGCCAGGTCGGCTTCCGCGCGGTCGCGGCGGGGGCCGCGCAGATGACTGAAGAAGTCCCCCTCCGGGCCGCGCACCATCTCCCCCTCCAGACAGACCGCGAGGCTCACGGCGTCGCCCGCCCGCGCGTTGCGCGCCGCCAGCGGCGCTCGCGCGCGGCCCACCGCGAACGTCGACAGCCCGGGGGCCGACGAGCCCTCGATCGTGGCGTGGCCCCCGACGACCGGGACGCCGTAGAGGGCGGCGCCGATGCGCAGGCCCTCGAGGATCTCGCCGGCGATCTCGCCCGTCGCCGCGACCAGGCAGTCGAGGAGGGCGATCGGGCGGGCGCCCGTGGCCGCGAGGTCGTTGAGCACGGTGACCACTCCCGCGATCCCCGCTGCCCGCGGCTGCGCCGCGACGAACGGCGGGAAGATCGCCTCGGCCGCCATGACCAGGTTCCCGTCGCCGTCGGGGACGACGGCCGCGTCGTCGCCGTCGCCTCCCAGCGTCGCCGCGACGGCGGCGAGCTCGCGCTTGCCGCGAAGGCCCGGGTGATCGCGCACGGACGCGGCGAGAGCGGATAGGTTCACGTTGTGAGCCTACGGATCGCCACTGCGGGCCTCGACCTGATGGCCGACGCGCTCCACGACCAGGGCGCCGACGTGACGGCGATCGACTGGCGCCCGCCGGCGTCGGGCGACCCCGGGGCGATCGCGACCCTCGCCGCCGCCTACGGCGACCCACGCGTCGACGCCGCCAACGCGACGGCGATCGCGCGCCTCCAGGAGGCGCGCCCGATGATCGTCGGAGCGGGTGCGGCGGGCGATCTCATCCCCGGCCTCGAGGGCCGCATGATCCTGCACGCCGGGCCGCCGATCGACTGGGACGAGATGTGTGCGCCTCAGCGCAACGCGGTGCTCGGCGCATGCGTCTTCGAGGGCTGGGCGAGCACGCCCGAGGACGCGGCCGGGCTGTTGGCCCGCGGCGACGTGGCGCTGGCGAGTGCCCACTCGCTGGAGGCCGCGGGCGCGATGTGCGGCGTGATCTCCCCGTCGATGGCGTGCTGGGCCTCCCGCGACGAGGTGAACGGCGGCGTGGGCTACAGCCCGTTCAACGACGGCCCGGGCGACGCCTTCTGGCTCGGGCTCGGTACGCCGGACGCGATCGAGCGCCAGCGGACCATGGCCGAGGAGATCGCCCCCGGCTTCGCCGCGGCGCTGCGGGCCGACGGGCCGATCGACGCATTCGCGCTCTGCGCGCAGGGCATCGCGATGGGAGACGACTGCCACATGCGCCACCAGGCGACGACGATGCTGCTGCTGCGCCAGGTGCTGCCCACCATGGCCGAGAGGGCGCCCGAGAGCGTCCTCCCCACCGCCCGGATGCTGGGGGTCAACGGCCACTTCGCCCTGACGGTCAGCATCGCCTCGGCGCGGGCGGCGCTGGCCGGTATCCAGGGCACGCCCGACTCGAGCCTCGTGGTCTTCATCAGCCGCAACGGCGTCGAGGCGGCGGTGCAGATCGCCGGGCTGCCGGGCCGCTGGTTCACGTTCCCGGCACCGCTGGTGGCCGACCCGCTCTACCGTCCCGGCTTCTCCGACGCGGACGCCGCGCCGGACATCGGCGACTCGGCCCTCGTGGAGTGCTGCGGCCTCGGGGGCGCCGCCAGCGCGGCCAGCCCGAGCGTGGCCGCGTTCCTCGGGGGCGGCCTGGCGGAGGCGGTCGAGCGGACCCGCTACATGGGCGACATCTGCCTGGCCCGGAGCGAGCGGCTGAAGATCCCGACGCTCGACGGCGAGGGCACGCCCCTCGGCGTGGACGCCCGCGCCTGTGTGGACCTGGGCCTGACGCCGCTGATCAACACGGGCATCCTGCACCGCGTCAACGGGGGGCAGATCGGCGCGGGCATCGCCCGCACCCCGATCGAGCCGATCCGCGACGCCCTCGATGCCCTCGTGGCGCACCTCTAGCCGGGGCCCCGCATGGCCGACGAGTGGGACGCGGCGACCTACCAGCGCGTCTCCGCACCCCAGCTCGCATGGGGGCAGCGCGTTGTGGGGAGGATCCCCCTCGCGGGCGACGAGGACGCGCTCGACGCCGGATGCGGCACGGGGCGGGTAACGCGCCTGCTCGCCGAGCGGCTGCCACGCGGGACGGTGCTCGGCATCGACGGCTCGGCCCGGATGGTCGAGGAGGCCGCCCGCCGGCTCGGCGACCTGGGCGGGCGCGTGCGGTTCCGCCAGGCCGACCTGCGCGAGCTGGAGCTGGACGAGCCGGTCCACCTGATCGTCTCGACGGCGACCTTCCACTGGATCCTCGACCACGACGGCCTCTTCGCGCGCCTGTACGCGGCGCTTCGCCCGGGCGGGCGACTGGTGGCCCAGTGCGGCGGCTTCGGCAACATCGCCGGCACCCACGCGGCCGCCGAGGAGGAGGGCGCTGCCGAGCCCTACTCCGCCCACCTGGCGGGGATGCCCGAGAGCTGGCATTTCGCCGGCGCTGAGGACACCGTGCGGCGCCTGGAGGGCGCGGGCTTCACCGACGCCCGCGCCTGGCTCGAGGACGACCCGGCGGTGTTCGAGACGCCCGAGGAGGGCGCCGTCTTCCTCTCGACCGTGGTGCTGCGGCACCACCTCGAGCGCTTGCCCGAGGACCTACGCGCGCCCTTCGCGCGCGCCGTGGCCGGCCGGCGCACTCGGGCCGACGGGCGGGTGGAACTCGACTACGTTCGGCTCAACCTCGAGGCGCGCCGACCCGGCAGCTAGACACGCGACCCCGGCTGGGGCGCCGGCCCCCCCGGGACCCCGTATCGGGGCCCCGGGGGGAAGCCTGGGCTCTCAGTGGCCGCGCCGGTGGTACCGGCGATTGTGCCAGCGGTGCGCGCGGACGGACGAGTTGACCGTCGCGGTCCCGACGGCCTCCCCCGCGGTGAAGGCTCCCGGAAGGCCGAACGCGTCGTTCAGGGCGGATGCCGCTCCGGCCGTCAGCGCCAGCGTGACGCCGCTGGCGCGGAAGGCGAGCGGGGTGATGACGGTCTCCGTCTGGGCGCCGGACAGACCCAAGGAGAACAGGTTGACGCGATCGCCGCCGCGTCCGAGCTTGCCGCTGAGAGCGGCATCGGCCGGGCGGATCGTGAACCGCAGCAGATCGACCGTGGTCCCGGTACTGCTCAGCCCGAGCCCGCCGCGGTGGCGGATCGTGCCGGCGAGGGTGTCGCTGGCGATGCGGCTGCCCCGCGAGCGGATCGGGAAGGCGATCCGCCCGAGCACGGCCGCGCGGGCGCCACCGACCGGCGCCACCGCGACGCCGGCGCCCTCCAGCTTCGCGGCGAGCGCAGGATCCAGCGCCACGGTGGTCGCGCCGTGGCGCAGGCGCAGCTTCGCGGGGAGCGCGCGCTTGCCGACGATCCGCGCCGATGTCTCGGCGGTGCCGATGAGCAGGTCCTTCGCGAAGGCTTTGGTGCCGAAGACCGCGTTCAGGTGCGTCGCGGCGGCGGCGGTCAGGCGGAGCTCGACGCCGGGGATCGTCAGCGTCCCCTTGTCCACCGAAGGCGTTCCGGTGATCTTCAGGTCGAAGACCTCGGGGCGGTCGAAGCGGTTGCCGTCGGGGATCGCCGTGAGGTCGGGCGATGCGTCAACGTTGACGTCGAAACGGGTCAGGGTGAGAGACGCGCTGTCCGTGGACAGCTTCAGGCCGCCGAGATGCTCGATCTGGCCGGCGGTCTTCGACAGATCGAGCGCGCCGCGCGGTATCGGGAAGCTGATGCTGCCGTCCTCGTTGGCCCGCGCCGGGCCGACCGGCGTGACCGCGACGCCGAGCCCGGCGAGGGCGTCGGCGGCGCCCGTGTCCAGCGTCAGGGTCGTCGATCCGCCGCGCAGCAGCGAGAACGCAGGCGCGGCGGCATCGGTGCGGTCCTTGTGCGACTTGCCGTGCGCCAGCGCCAGCGGCGCGAGCGCCAGCAGCGCGAGGACCGCGAGCGGTGCAATAAGGCACCGCGCGGCCCGCAGATTCAGTGACATGCGTGGCTCCTCTCCAAGCTATCGGCGCCCGGGCACTCGGACGCGCTCGCCCCGAGCCTAGGGCTGCATGGAGGGAACTGTCTGAGCGAACTGTAAGAACCCGACCGGAGCCGGAACCCGTCGGCCGGGGGAAGGCCGGGTCCCTACCGAGATCCGTACTGGTCCTCGTAGTAGCGGCGGTACTCGCCGCTCTTGATCGGCTCCCACCACTCGCGCCGGTCGCGGTACCAGCCGACCGTGTCGGCGATGGCCTCGTCGAAGGTCCGCGTCGGCTCCCATCCGAGCGAGCGCAGCCGGGTGGTGTCGAGGGCGTAGCGGCGGTCGTGGCCGAGCCGGTCGGCCACGTGGCGGATCAGCGACGCGTCGCGGCCGGTCAGCTCGAGGATGCGCCGCGTGATCTCGAGGTTGGGCTCCTCGTGCCCGCCGCCCACGTTGTAGACCTCGCCCGCCTCGCCGAGGGTCATCGCCGTCCAGATGCCCTCACAGTGGTCATCGACGTAGATCCAGTCGCGGATCTGCATGCCGTCGCCGTAGACCGGCAGCTCCAGCCCGTCGAGGGCGTTGGTGACGAACAGCGGGATCAGCTTCTCCGGGTACTGGCGCGGGCCGAAGGTGTTGGAGCCACGCGTGATCACGGCGTCGAGCCCGAAGGTGCGGTGCCACGCCAGCACCTGCAGGTCGCCCCCGGCCTTGCTGGCCGAGTAGGGGCTGGACGGGCTGATGGGGTCGGTCTCGCGGAAGGCCCCGGTGGGGATGGAGCCGTAGACCTCGTCGGTCGAGACCTGCACGAAGCGCCCGACGCCGGCGGTGCGGGCGGCCTCGAGCAGCACGGCGGTGCCGACGACGTCGGTGTTGATGAACTCGGTGGGGTCGAGGATCGAGCGGTCGACATGGCTCTCGGCCGCGAAGTTGACGATCGCGTCCACGCCCTCCACGGCGGCGGCGACGGCCCGGGCGTCGGCGATGTCGGCGTGGACGAAGCGGTAGCCCTCGTCCTCGGCCACATCGGCCACGTTGGCCGGGTTGCCCGCGTAGGTCAGCTTGTCGAGGTTCACCACCTGGGCGGCGCGCGAGAGGGCCAGGCGCACGAACGCCGAGCCGATGAACCCGCAGCCGCCGGTCACGAGAAGCTTCACTCCGTCTCCTTGAGGTAGTCGCGCAGCGCGTCGCGCCACGGGCGCAGCCGGGGGGCGCCGGGGCGGGTCACGGCGAGGGGCGAGTAGACCGGCCGCGGGGCGGGCCGCCCGAGCTCGGCGGTGGTGATCGGCGCCACGCGGCAGTCGATGCCGGCCTCGGCGAAGATCGCCCGGGCGAAGCCGGCCCAGGTCACCGATCCGCCGCCGGCCGTGTGGTAGATGCCCGGGGGCTGGTCGAGCAGGGCCTCGAGCGCCGGCGCGAGGTCGCGGGTCCAGGTGGGGCAGCCCTCCTGGTCGTCGACCACCGACACCTCGTCGCGCTCCTGTCCGAGCCGCCGCATCGTGTCCACGAAGTTCTTGCCGTGCGCCCCGTAGAGCCAGGCCGTGCGCGCGATGCGCGTGCCTGCCGGGCAGGCGGCGAGGGCCGCGACCTCGCCCGCCAGCTTGGTGCGGCCGTAGACCCCCAGCGGGCTGGTGGCGTCGTCCTCGGTGTACGCGCGCCCCTGCAGGCCGTCGAAGACGTAGTCGGTGGAGGGCACGACGAGGGCCGCCCCCACCTCGGCGGCCGCCGCGGCGACGTTGCCGCTGCCCAGCGCGTTGACGGCCTCGGCCGCCTCCTCGCTCTCCTCGGCCCCGTCCACGTCGGTCCAGGCCGCCAGATGGAAGACCGCCTGCGGGGCGACCTCGCGCACGCAGTCGCCGATCGCGCGCAGGTCGGTGACGTCGACCTCCATGTCGACGCCGACCACGTCGTGACGCGCGGCGAGGCGGGGGACGAGGTCGCGGCCGAGCATCCCGGCCGCGCCGGTCACGAGGATCCTCATCGGGCTGGGCTCAGACGAGGCCGATGCTCGACGAGTCGCCGACCATGAAGCGGTAAGCGCGGGGCTTCTCGACGGTCCGGGCGATGGTGACGCCGCGGCCGATGAGGCTGCTCTCGACGCGCGCGTCGAGGTCCTCCACCCGGCTGTCCTCGAGGAGGATGCTGTGCTCGACCTCGGCGTGGCGCACGGTCACGCCGGTGGAGATCGATGAGTACGGGCCGATGTAGGCGTCCTCGATCAGCGCGCCCGCGCCGATGATCGCCGGGCCGCGGATCGACGAGCGCACGACGCGGGCGCCCTTCTCGATCACGATCCGCCCCTCCATGCTGCTCTCGACGAGCTCACCCTCCATGCGGGGCTCCAGCACGTCGAGGATCAGGCGGTTGGCCTCCAGCATGTCCTCCAGGCGGCCCGTGTCCTTCCACCAGCCGGTGACCTCGTGGGGCTCGACGGTCAGACCCTGGTCGATCATGTGCTGGATCGCGTCGGTGATCTCCAGCTCGCCGCGGCCGGACGGCTGGATGGCCTTGGCCGAGTCCATGATCGCGGGGCTGAACATGTAGACGCCCACCAGGGCGAGGTCACTCTTGGGCTGGGGCGGCTTCTCGACCAGCCGGACGACCGTGCCGTCCTCGAGCTCCGCGACGCCGTACGACTCCGGGTCGACGACCCGCTGGAGCAGGATCATCGCGTCGCTCGTGCCGGCGCGGAAGCGGTCGACCAGGCCGGTGATGCCGTCGCGCAGCAGGTTGTCGCCCAGGTACATCACGAACGGCGCGCCGTCGAGGAATTCCTCGGCGGTGAGCACCGCGTGCGCGAGGCCGAGCGGGGCCTGCTGGCGGATGTAGGTGACCCGGATGCCGAGAGCCGATCCGTCGCCGACGGCGGCCTCGATCTCGGCCTGCGTGTCGCCCACCACGATCCCCACGTCGGTCACCCCGGCGGCGCGGAGCGCCTCCAGGCCGTAGAAGAGGACCGGCTTGTTCGCCACCGGGACGAGCTGTTTCGCGCTGGTGTGCGTGATCGGGCGGAGCCGGGTTCCGGCGCCACCGGAGAGCACGAGACCCTTGAGGGCGGCGGACACGGCCGGGAGGCTACCACCAGACCGCCGGATGACAGGCTGGCCGCGACGGCGCCCCGCTACCATTCCGGGCGTGAACCGTGACGAGTGGCTGGCCCGCCGGACGTACCGCGGCGCGGACTTCGACCCGCAGGAGCTGGCCCACCTGGCGCGGCGGGACTCGCTGCGCGTGTCGGTCTGCCTGCCCGCCCTCAACGTCGCCGAGACGGTCGGTCCGATCGTCGAGACGCTCCGGACCCGGCTCGTCGAGGAGGTCCCGCTCGTCACCGAGATCGTGGTCATGGACGGGTCGAGCACCGACGGCACGCGGAGCGCGGCGCGGGAGGCCGGCGCGCGGGTGGTGATGGACCACGAGGTGCTCCCCGACATGATCCCCGGCCGCGGCAAGGGCGAGGCCATGTGGAAGAGCCTGGCCGTGCTCTCGGGCGACCTGGTGGTGTGGCTCGACGCGGACGTGGTCGACTTCGATCCCGCCTTCGTGACCGGCCTGCTCGGGCCCCTGCTGAGCGACCCCGAAGTGGGCTACGTCAAGGCCCTGTACCGCCGCAGCCTCGGAGACGACGACGAGGGCGGCGGGCGCGTCACCGAGATCTGCGCGCGACCGCTGATCAACCTCTTCTACCCGGACCTCGCCGGGTTCGCCCAGCCGCTCTCGGGCGAGGCCGCCGGCCGCCGCGACCTGCTGTGCTCGGTGCCGTTCTTCAACGGCTATGCGGTGGAGATCGGCCTCCTGATCGACCTCCAGCGCCAGGCGGGGCTGGGCGCCCTGGCGCAGGTCGACCTCGGCTCGCGACGGCACACCAACCAGCCGACCGCCGCGCTCGGGGCCATGGCCTCGACGATCTCGCACGCCGTCCTCAAGCGCGTCGCGCAGGAGGGGCGCGCCCCGGACGACCTGGCCGGAGCGGGCGCCTACGTCCGCCCGGTGCGCGAGGCGGACGGGTACGTCCTCACCGCGCTCGACACCCGCCCCGACGAGCGCCCGCCCATGACCGACGTGCTCCAGGCGAGCCTCGCCTGAGTCCGCTCAGCGGGAGACGATGACCGTCGGCTGATCGACGGGGCGGGCGCAGACCCGGGCGACCTTCGTCCAGGCGCGCAGCGCGGCGCGGGCGCGGCGCACCCGCGGGATCGGCGCGGCGGTGCGCCGGGCCTGCGCGAGGACGCGGCGCGCCGGACGGGCGGTGGGGCACCGGCCCCAGTGCGCCGCGAGCGCCTGGGCGCGGGCGATCGCCGCGGAACCGGGAGCCGGTGGGGGAGCGGGGGCCGAGAAGGCGGGTACGGCGAGGGCGGCGAGGACGAGCGCGATGACGAGGGCGGGGCGCAGGACGGGATCCTCCCGGGCGGTGGTCGTTCCGTGACAGGGCAAGGGTGGCGCGTCCGGGCTCCCGGACCACCGCCCATGCGGACGGGACGCACCCCCGCGTCGGGCTAGATGCCGGAGCCGGGCCCCAACGCGTCCCGCACGCACCCGGGGCGCCCTGTGGGCGCCCCGGGGTCCTGCGGTCGTTGGTGGATGGGCCGATCAGCGGGTGATCGGGTCCTGCGTCCTATGCGGGCGGCGGCGGGTTGACGGGCACCCGCACGATCCGCAGGCAGGCGGTGGCAAAGGCGGCCCGGGTGTCGGGTGCGTTGGCCATCACCTTGTTGCAGACGATGCCGCGCCGCGAGCGCTTGAGCAGCACCTTGCGTGCGCGCGAGTTGAGCTTCTTGGCCGAGGCGACCACCTTCGGGGTGACCTTGGGCCGTGCCACCACGCGGGTGGCGATGCGGTAGGTGCGCTTCTGGCCCACCGCCAGATCGCCGACGGCGATCCTGATCCCGCGCTTGGTGGACTTCACCGAGCGGCCGTCGGAGACCTGGCCGGTGGTCGCCGTCACCAGGTGGCGGGGCAGCTTGTCGAGCAGGTAGACGCGGCGGAGATCGGCCTTGCCGCGGTTGGCGACCCGGATCGACCAGATGACCGTGTCACCGACCCGCGCGCGGCGCGCGGAGGAGCGCTTGTGGACGCGCAGGGTGCCGCGCGAGGTGCTCGGGTCCTTCACGACCGGGCCCTTGGGGTTGTCGGCATCGACGATCTTGACCGGCCGGGGGCCGGGCTTGTCGCCGCCCACGATCACCGTGGGGGGCTTGGGGTTGACCGTGGGGTCGTCCTTGGGCGGGGCCGGCGGCGCGCAGACCTTCACCCACTCCTGGGCGGTCTTGGTGAAGGCGTAGCCCTTGCCGTCCATTCCGATGCGCAGGTCGGTCTGGGGCTCGATCGGGACCCCGTTGGTCGGGCCGCCGTCGGTGTGCTCGTAGCCGATCAGCCGGGCGGTGTTGTGCCAGGTGCGGCACTTGCCGGACCAGGACTTGAGATACCTGGTGTAGGTGAAGGTCGTGGAGCGGTCCAGGTGCTTGGCCAGGATGCGCGTCTTGTCGCCGTCGAGGGTGTCGGTGACCTTCACCCAGGCGTTGTCGTGGTAGACGCGGGCCGCGCCGAAGTCGACCGGCACCTGCGCCGTGGTCACCTGGTCGGCCTGGCCGTCGTTCCAGTACACCGAGGCGGTGTTGGTGACGACGCCCTTGGGCAGCGCGCCGAAGCTGCACTCGTACGGCACGTAGACGGTGCCGTTGGCGGGCACGGTCGGGCCGCCGCCGGTCGTGCAGCTGGTGGCCCCCTCGGTGCTGTCGTTGACGTCGCTCAGCGGGACGGCGACGTCGTTGGGGTTGTGGATGCGGATCTCACCCGAGACCTTCACCCCGTAGGCGTCGCCGACCTCGTGGCGCACGCGCACGGTGTACCTCACCGCCAGCGAGGAGTCCTTGGCGTCCCAGCCGGCCTTGGTGGAGGCCCACTTGTCGATGTCCCAGCGGTGGGGCACCGTGTAGCTGGGATCGACGGTCTTGGAGACCTGCAGCGGGGCGAGCTCGGGGGACTCGACCTGCTCGATCGGCTGCCAGTCGGGACCGCAGGTTCACGTCCGCGAGCGGATAGGTCTGCGGGATTGCGTCCCGTCGGGATCGACGACGCGCAGAGAGCCGGTGCTCAGGCGGAGACGCAACCCGGGAGCCGTCCGGTGCGGGGGCGGGGTAGCCCGCGGCGGGGACCGCCGGCGGGCAGCTGGGACTCGCCGGTGCCGTCGGGGTTCGCCGACCAGATGCCGGTATCGCGCTGGTAGAAGATCCTGCTTCCGTCGGCGGACCACTCCGGGGAGGCGTAGAACTCCGTGCGTGTCGGCGCCGCCCTTGATCAGACGTCGCCTCACCGGCCGCCAGATCGTTGACCACGATCCCGCGGCGCCCGTCGAGGCCGCCCGCGAACCAGGCCGACGCGATCTTCGTGCCGTCGGGAGACCAGTCAGGATGGCTGAGGAATCCGACCGGGTCGATGCCGGGAAGCTGGGTCACGTCGGTGCCGTCCGCATTCATCGCGAAGACGCCGGAACTCGTCAGGCGGTCGAAGGCGATCTTCGTGCCGTCGGGAGACCAGGCCGGGCGGCATCCCGTTCACCGGGACGGGCCGACCGGCATCTGCCCCGTGCCGTCGGCGTTCATCACGTGGATCTGGGCGGTGCCCGGCGACGCCACGATTGCTTGTGGAAGACGATCTTCGTGCCGTCCGCGACCACTCCGGGTGCCTGGTTGCGCTGGTCGTCGCGTCGGCCGTCAGCTGCGTCAGGCCGGTGCCGTCCGGATTGACCGTCCACTGATGTCGTTCAGCCGGACTGCGATGGGTGTGTAGAACGGCGATCTTCCCGTTGGCTCCGGGGAAGCTGGCCTGGGCCGAGGAGACGGCGCCCAGGGTCAGGCCGGCCGCCACCGACAGGGCGAGGCTGCGCCGCAGGGCGCGCGCTCGGCGGCGCGGGGTGGATGATCTCTCCATGGGGTGTGATCCCTCATCCTTGCGGCGCTCCGTGCCTTTGCGAGTGAGGCGGGGGCCGTCCGGTGCCCGCTGCTGACCCGACCCTCCCTGCCATCCCCCGAAAGGGGTACCCACCCGACGGACAGTCGTGCTCCTCGACCATGGTCGACGCGCCGGCGGGCGGTGGGAACGGGCGCCCCCCGGGAACCCGCTGCCCATGGGGCGTGCGCAGCGGCGCCTATACCATCGGTCAGTGCCGGCGCACGGCGGCCCAGAGCCCCGCCACCGCCGCGCCGGCGGCGGCCAGGTCGGCCTCGGTCGCCTCGAGGGCGTCCGGCAGCGCGCGAACCCCGCGGCCGACGGCGAAGGCCGACGTGAAGCCCATCCGGCGCACGGCCCCGGGGCCGATCGCCACCTCGCCGCAGAGCGCGACGCACGGCACCCCGGCGGCGGCGCACGCCCGGGCCACGGCGAAGGGCGCCTTGCCGCCGCCGCTGGTCTCGTCGAGACGGCCCTCTCCGGTGATGCAGAGATCCGCTCCCTCCAGGTGCTCGCGCAGGCGCAGTGCGTCGAGCACGAGAGGGGCCCCGGCGGTGAGCTCGGCGCCGAGGAGGGCCGCCAGGCCCCCGGCCGCGCCCCCGGCCGCGCCCGCTCCGGGGAGCTGCTGGAGGTCGACGCCCGTCGCCTCGCGGACGATCGCCGCGAGGTTGGCGAGGCCGCGATCGAGTCGCGCGACGCCCTCCGGGGTCGCGCCCTTCTGGGGGCCGAAGACGTGGGCCGCGCCGCGCGGGCCGTGGAACGGGTTGTCGACGTCGCACGCGACCTGGATGGCGGTGTCGTCGAGTCGCGGGTCGCGGCCCGTCAGGTCGATGACCTCCACCCGCTCCAGGTCGGACCCCCGCCCGGCCAGCAGCGCGCCGTCGGCATCGAGCGCGCGGACGCCCAGCGCCGCCGCGAGCCCGAGGCCCCCGTCGGTGGTGGCGCTGCCCCCGAGGCCGACGATGATCCGGCGCGCGCCGAGGTCGAGCGCCGCCCGGATCAGCTCGCCCGTGCCGCGCGTGGAGGTGGCCTCGGGGTCGCGCTCGCGGTCGGTGAGCAGCTCGTAGCCGGACGCCTGGGCGAGCTCCACCACCGCCACGCCGCCGGCGAGCTCGCCGAGCCCGGCCTCCACCGGCCGGCCGAGCGGGTCGGCCACCGTCACGCCCCGACGGCGGCCGTGCGTCGCCGCGACGAGCGCCTCCATCGTCCCCTCTCCGCCGTCGGCGACGGGCAGCACCACCGTCGTCGCACCCGGCACCGCCAGCCGCACGCCGGCGGCGACGGCGCGGGCGGCCGCCGACGCCGACAGCGCCCCCTTGAAGGGCGCCGGGGCGACCACCACCCGGGTCACGGCGGAGGCGCCGCCGGCCGCCGGGGCCAGTCGATGGAGAGGAAGGCGAGCATCTCGTCCTGCCACGCGGCGTCGTCGGTCGTCGTCTCGCGCGCGCGGCCCAACAGCATCGCGTCCTCCCCCACCGGGATCCGGAAGGGCCCGTCGGCGTTCTCGGCGGCGCCGAGCACGGCCATCGCGATTGCGTCGGGGCTGGTGGGGTTGCGCTCGCGCCACTCGCCGAAGCCCCTGCGCAGGTCGGCGAGCAGCGGCAGGTACGGTCCCTCGCCCCGCGCGAGCGCCCCGGTGGGGCGGGTGGCCTTGGGGAAGTCGGTGTCGACCATCCCCGGCTCGATCGTCGCGACGTGGATGCCGAAGGCGCGGCACTCCACCGCGAGAGCCTCGGCCATCGCCGAGAGCGCGTACTTGGAGGCGTGGTACATGCCGAGCAGGGGGTTGGAGAAGCGGGCGCCGATCGACGAGACGAAGACGATCGACCCGCGCCCCGCCTCGCGCATCGCCGGCAGGGCGGCCTGGAGAACGGCGGCCGCCCCGAAGAAGTTGGTGTCGAACATCGCCCGCACCTCGGCCATGTCCGCGTCCTCGACGGCCCCGAGCACCGCGTAACCCGCGTTGCTGACGAGGCACGTCAGCGCCCCGCCGGCGTGCCCCTCGGCCGCGGCGACGCCGGCGCGTACCGACGCGGGGTCGGTCACGTCGAGGTGGGTGACGTGCACCCCGGGCCAGTCGCCGTAGGCCTCCTCGGCCGCGGCGACGTCCCGCACGCCGGCCACGACCCGCCAGCCCGACTCGCTGAACAGCTCGACCGCGGAGCGGCCGATGCCGCGGCCCGCGCCGGTGATCAGGACGGTGGGGGGCACGCTCACGCCGGGAAGGCTACCCGGCCGGAGATGCCGGGGAACCGGTACCCGAAAGATCGGGGACCGGCGACTCCTCGGTCACCGGCCCGGCGGTCGTCAGCGGCAGGCGCAGCGTGAAGGTGCTGCCCTGCCCGGGCTGCGAGCGCAGGGAGATGCTGCCGCGGTGGGCCGCCGCCAGCCCGCGAGCGATCGCGAGGCCGAGACCGGCGCTGCGCCCCTCCCGCGAGGGGTCGCCGCGGTAGAAGCGGTCGAAGATGAAGGGCTGGTCCTCGTCGGGGATGCCCTCGCCGGTGTCGCTGACCGACAGGGTGGCGTCCTGGCCGTCGCGCCCGACGACGACCTCCACCCGCCCGCCATGCGGGGTGTGGCGCTGGGCGTTGTCGAGGAGGATCAGGAGGATCTGCTCGATGCGGGCGGGGTCGACCTCGGCGGTGACGGGCCCGGGCGTGGAGGTGCTGACCGTGAGGCTGAGGCCGTCACGCGCGACGAGGGGGACGCGCGGCGCGACGACCACCTCCGCCAGCTCGTCGAGATCGACCTCCTGGCGATCCAGTGGGAGCGCGCCGGCGTCGAGCCGGGCCAGCTGGAGCTGCTCCTCGACGAGGCGCTCGAGACGCCCGGTCTCCTGGGTCATCGAGGCGAGGAACGCCTGGCGGGTGGGCTCGTCGACGCCGTCCTCGAGCAGCTCCAGGAAGCCCTTGAGCGCGGCGATCGGCGTCTTGAGCTCGTGGGAGACGTTCGCGACCAGGTCGCGCCGGGCGCGCTCGAGCTGGCGCTGCTGGGTGACGTCGCGCAGGGTGATGACGGTGCCCGCCCCGTGATCGTCTGCGAGGGGGGCGACGTGCAGCTCGAGCTCGATCCCCTCGGGCAGCACCACCAGGCGCCCCTGCGTCGGCGGGGCACCCGGCGCGCGGGCCGCGAGCACGGCGTCGAGGATCGCCGTGGGCAGCGCATCCAGCCGCGCCGACTCGGCCTCCTCGGGCAGGCCGAGGAGGCGGTTGGCCGCGTCGTTGGCCACGGCGACGGTGCCGTCGGGGGCGACCGCGATCACTCCCTCGGCCAGCGACCCGATCATCGCGCGGTCGCGGTCGCGCTCGCTGGTGATCTCGGACACCAGGTCCTGCAGCCGCCCGGCCATGCCGTTCAGGCTCTCGCCGAGGGTGACGATCTCCTGCGGCGCGATCCTGCCCCGCGGATAGCGGGCCGAGAGGTCTCCGCCGGCGAGCGTGGCGGCCGTCGTGGCGAGGCGCTGGATGCGGCCGCCGAGCACACGAGCGATCGCGATCCCGGCCAGGGCGGCGAGGCCGAGCACGGCGATCATCGCGAGCAGGACCCGGCGGCGCACGATCGCGAGCTCCGGGGCGAGCCCCGTGACCCTCCGGACCACGGTGACGCTGCTGCCGCCCGGGGCCGGCAGGAGGACCGAGGCCGCGACCGCGCCGCCGTCATCGACCAGCGCGTAGCGGCTCGGAGCGACGCGCCCGTCGATCTGGGGGACGAGGGTCGCGCCCTCGGGGGCCGTGATGACGACCGACCGGCCCAGGTCGTTCGACTGGAAGTGCACGCGCACCTCGGCCTGCAGCTCGTCGCGGACCCTAAGGGCGAACTCCCGCGCGCTCGCCTCCGGGGCGAGCGCGCTCAGGCCGGGTTTCACCGAGAGGGCCGACAGCTCGCGCAGGAGGTCCTCGCCGTCGCGCTTGGCGCGGTCGTCGCGGACGCTCGACTCGAGCGTCGGCAGCACCACCAGGAGCACCGCCAGGCTCGCCGCCATGCCCACGGCCAGCAGGGCGCCGACGAGCCACCCCTGCAGCCCGAAGCCGCCCCGGCGGGTCACCCTCGCGCGTCCTCCCCGCCGAACGCGTATCCCACGCCGCGCACCGTCCGGATCAGGACCGGCGAGGAGTCGTCGACCTCCACCTTCTGACGCAGGTGGCGCACGTGCACGTCGACGCTGCGCAGATCGCCGTAGAAGGTGCCCTTCCAGAGGTGGTTCATCAGCTCCTCGCGGGTGAAGACCCGCCGGGGCGAGCTGGCGAGCTTGTGGAGGATCTCGAACTCGGAGAACGTCAGCACGAGCTCCTCACCGCCGCGCGTCACCGTGCGCGAGACCGCGTCGATCTCGAGGTCGCCGATGCGCAGCGGCGCCGAGCGGTCGGGCTCGAGCCGGGCGCGGCGGAGGTTGGCCTTCACGCGGGAGACCAGCTCGCGGGGCGAGAAGGGCTTTGTGACGTAGTCGTCGGCGCCGAGCTCGAGGCCGAGCACCTTGTCGAGCTCCTCGCCGCGGGCCGACAGCATGATGATCGGCACGTTGCGCTCGGCCCGGATCCGCTTGCACACCTCGAGGCCGTCGAGGCCTGGAAGCATCACGTCGAGCACCACGAGGTCGATCGCCTCGCGCTCCATCACGTCGAGCGCCTCGTCGCCACGGCCGACGCCGACCACCGTGAAGCCGGCGTCGCGGAGCGCGTACTCGACGATCGTGCGGATGGACTGCTCGTCCTCGACAACCAGGACGCGGTCGGACATGGGTACCTCCCCGGCGCCGTCCCGGGATGGTAGCGGCGCCTGCGGGCGCCGCGCGCCCTCTTCCCCGAGCCTTAAAGATCTGACGCTACCCTGGTGCAGTGCCGCCGTACGGACCACCGGGGAGCAACCCGTTCGCGCCGCCCCCCCGCCGGCGCCGCCTGCCCGGATGGATCGCGGGGGCCCTGCTGCCGGCGGTGATCGGCGGATGCGTCGCCCTGGGCGGGGCGGCGGTCACCGGCAACCTCGGCGGCGACAGCACCGTCATCGCGGGCGACCCGAGCCCGCTGCCGGCCGCGGCGCCGGAGGCGGGCCGGATCCCGGCCACCGACGCCCCGGCCGGCCGGGCCGTGCAGAGCGTCCAGGCCGTGGTCGCCGAGAGCGCCCCCGCCGTGGTGAAGGTCACGGTGGGCGACGGGACCGACGGCGGGCGGCTGGGGTCGGGCTTCCTCGTGGATCGGCGCGGCCGCGTGCTGACCAACGCCCACGTGATCGACGACGCCACGAAGGCCATGGTGACGTTCGACGACGGCACCGAGAGCACCTCGCGGGTGCTCGGCACCGACGAGAGCACCGACCTTGCGGTCCTGCTCGTGGCGGAACTCCCGCCGGAGGTCACCCCGCTCCCGCTGGGCCGCAGCGCGAACCTGGTCGTGGGCGACCCGGTGGTCGCGATCGGCAATCCCTTCGGCCTGGAGCGGACCGCCACGACGGGCATCGTCTCCGCGCTCAAGCGCATCATCAGCGCCCCCAACGGGTTCGACATCCAGAACGTCATCCAGACCGACGCCGCGATCAACCAGGGCAACTCCGGCGGCCCCCTGCTCGACGGCCGGGGCCGCGTGCTCGGCATCAACTCGCAGATCGCCACCGAGAGCGGCGGGAGCAACGGCATCGGCTTCGCCGTCCCGATCGACACCATCCGGCCGGTCGCCGACGCGATCGTCGCCCGGGGCGTGGCCGAGCACGCCTGGCTGGGCGTCACGGGCCGCTCGCTCACTCCGGCGATCGCCCGGGCACTCGGTGCCGGTGACCTGCGCGGGGTGGTCGTGGTCGAGGTGGACGAGCGCGGTCCGGCGAGGAAGGCCGGCCTCAGGGCGGCCACCACCCCGCGCGACGCCCAGGTGCCCCGGGGCGGCGACCTGATCGTCGCGGTCGGTGGACGCGCGGTGGAGGACATGGCCGACGTCAGCCGCGCGGTCTCCTCGCGGGCCGTCGGCGAGACCCTCGCCATAACCGTGCTGCGCGACGGCCGGCGCGCGGACCTGCGCATCGTCCTGAAGGACCGGCCCGCCGACGTCGGGGTCGCGCCGGCCTCTCCCTGACCGCGGAGAGCTAGCGGATGCGCACCCGGAGGGGCTTCGAGGAGCGCGGGCGCAGTTGGGCGGTGCCGAGGAAGCGGGCGCGCACGATCACCCTTCGCGCCGAACGGGTCCTCTTGGGGCTCGGGCGGAGCATCACCGCGAAGAGACAGACGCGGCGGCGCAGGCGGAGCTTCGTGGTGCGGACGGCGACGGTGCGCCTCCCGATCCTGGCCTTCGTCTTGACCTTCCCGACGCACCGATTCGCACGCGATCCGCGCGGGAAGGCGAGGGCGCCCGAGACCACGAGCCGCTTGGCCCGACCGCGCTTGGGGTAGCGGACGACCCTCACGCCCAGCTTGCGCGGGAGCAGGCGGATGGCGGCCGGCACGGCGGGCGGGGCGGCCGCGGCGGGGGTCACGAGGGTGACGGCGCCCCGATCGTCCTCGGGCGCGCCGTTGCCGGGGGTGGAGGTCGGGTCGAGGACCGCCGACGATCCCACCTCGGCAGCGGCGACGCGGGTGCCGGGCGACGTCGCCGTCACCGAGACGCTCAGCACGACCGAACCGCCCGGCGGCAGGGGGCCGACGTTCCAGAGGCCGGAGGGTCCGGCGAATGAGCCCTGGGTCGCGGTGGCCGACCGGTAGGCGAGCCCGGCCGGGGCGGGGAGCGACACCGTGACCCCGTCGGTCGCGTCCGGGCCCCGGTTGGCCACCGACACCGTCAGGGAGACGAGGCCGCCGACGGGGACCTGCCCCGCGCTCGCGGAAATGCCGAGCGAGAGATCGGCGACCGCCGGCGCGACGGATCCCCCGAGGGGCACGGGGCCGGCCAGCAGGACGCTGCGCGACGGGCTGTCACCCACGCTGCTCTCGTCGCCGTAGCCGAGGCGGCCGCTGCCCCCGAAGCCCCAGCAGCGGATCGTGGCATCGTCGAGGAGCGCGCACGTGTGGGAGAACCCGACGCTCAGGGCGCGCCCCACCCTTCCCGCGCCCAGATCGACCGGGGCCACGCTCGCGGGAGTCTCGCCGGGGTCGTTGCCGATCGAGTCCGTGCTGCTGAGGCCCAGCCGCCCGTTGCCGCCGAAACCCCAGCAGCGGATCGCGCCGGTGTCGAGGATCGCGCAGGTGTGCGCCTCGCCCACGGCGATGGCCGTCGCGGTGCGCCCGGGCCCCAGGTTGATCGGCGGAGCGGCGAGAGCGCTGGCGACCGTGGCCGTGCCGCCGTATCCCAGCCGTCCGTCCGCGCCGAAGCCCCAGCAGCGGGCCGAGCCGTCGTCCAGGATCGCGCAGGTGTGGCCCTTGCCGCCGGAGACCGCGCGCGCCTGCCGGCCCCCGAGGTTGACCGGCCCGACCGAGGCCGGCGTCTCGTCGTCTCCCACGTCGGCGGTGCCGCCGTAGCCGAGCTGGCCGCCGGAGCCGAAGCCCCAGCACAGCAGCGACCCGTCGTCGCGGATGACGCAGGTGTGGAAGTCGCCCGCCGAGATCGCCACCGCGGTGCGGCCGGCGCCGATGTCGACCGGGCCGGCGCCGCCGGGGGACTCGTCGTCTCCGATCGACCGCTGGTCGCCGTAGCCCAGACGGCCCGAGATGCCGTTGCCCCAGCAGCGCACGGAGCCGTCGTCGAGGATCGCGCAGGTGTGCGATGCGCCGGCCGTGATGGCGGTGGCCGTCCGTCCGGGCCCGAGGTCGACCGCCGGCGCGGCGGCCGGGGTGAGCACGTTGGCCGTCGCGCCGTAGCCGAGACGCCCGTTGGCGCCGAAGCCCCAGCAGTGGACCGTGCCGTCGTCGAGGATCGCGCAGGTGTGGAAGTCGCCGGCGACGATCGCGCGGGCGCTGCGGCCCGGGCCGAGGTTCACGGGTCCCGCGGCTCCCGAGCTGAGCACGTTGTCCTCGCCACCGTACCCGAGGCGCCCCGCCAGGCCCTTGCCCCAGCAGCGCACCGACCGGTCGGCCAGGATCGCGCAGGTGTGCTCGTCACCGGCGTCGAGATAGCCGGCCTGGGCGCGGCGGACGTCGGACGATGCCTGCTCGGGGGTGGCCTTCGGAGCTGCGAGCAGCATGAAGACGGCCACGACCGCGAAGCTGGTCAGCAACCACGTCCGGTGGACGGGAATACGGGTCATATATCGGAAGGTTCGTACCACAGCGGGCACGCGCCAGTCACTACGCCTGGGGCCATTAATCGAACACTAGAGTGAACCATCGTGTCAACGTCGCTCGTGATCCGCCCGGCCCAGCAACGTGACGCGCGCGCAATCGGCGCGATCTACGACGAAGCGGCCTCGAGGGGCACCGCCACCTTCGCCACGGGTCCGCACGGCGAGGACGAGCGACGGGCCTGGCTGGCGGCCCGCCCCGAGCGGGCGCCGGTGTGGTGCGGGCTGATCGACCGGGAGGTCGTGGCCTGGTCGGCGATCGCCCCCTTCTCGCATCGCTCCTGGTACGAGGGGGTCGGCGAGTACACGGTCTACGTCGCCGAGCGCTGCCACGGACGCGGCGTCGGTCGGCGGATGCTCCACGCGATGACCGACGCCGCGCCGGCGTTCGGCTACTGGAAGCTCGTGGGGATGATCCTCCCGGAGAACGCCGCCGGGCTCGCCCTCGCGCTCGGCGCCGGGTTTCACACCGTCGGAACACATCGCGCCCACGCGCGGCGCGAGGGGGAATGGCGCGACGTGACCATCGTCGAGCGCCACCTGGAGGTCGGATGAGCGGGCGGCGGGCGGCGGTCGTCGTGCGGACGGCGCGCATCGGCTATCTGCGGGCCTGGGACGTCCAGCGGGCGCTGGCCGGTGCCCGGGCGCGCGGTGACGTGCCCGACGTGATCTGGCTCCTCGAGCACCCGCCCACGTTCACCGCCGGGCGCCACGGCACGCGCGCCGACCTCTTCCTGGACGACGCGGCCCTCGCCGCCATGGGCGCGACCTTCGCGACGGTCGACCGCGGGGGCCAGATGACCTGGCACGGCCCGGGACAGAGCGTCGGCTACGCGATCGTCAACCTGCGCGCGGGCCGGCGCGTCCGGGTCTTCGTGGAGGCTCTTGTCGGTGCGATGGCCGACGCGGCCGGCGTGGCCGGGGCCGCGCCGGGCGGGGACGCCATGGGCCTCTATGCGGGCGGGCGCAAGCTCGGCAGCGTGGGCATCCGGGTGAGCGGGGGGATCACCACCCACGGCCTCGCGCTCAATCGCGATCCGGACCTGGAGTGGTTCCGCGTTATGACCGCGTGCGGCGCGCCGGGGGTCGAGGCGACCTCGATCGCCGCCGAGGGGGGCGACCCCGACCGCGTCCGGGTCGAGGCGGCCCTGGCCGAGGGCATCGCCGACCGGCTCGGCCTGCACCTCGAGGCCGCCGAGCTCGACGACCTCGTGCCGGTCCCGCCGGCCCGCGGCCGGCCGGCCTAGAGGACCCGCGAGAGGAAGCGCCGGGTGCGCTCCTGGCGCGGGGCCTCCAGCACCTGCGCCGGATCGCCCTGCTCCACGATCACGCCTCCGTCCATGAAGGCGACGCGGTCGCCCACCTCGCGGGCGAAGCCCATCTCGTGAGTGACCACGGCCATCGTCATGCCGCCCTCGGCGAGCGAGCGCATCACCGCGAGGACGTCCTTCACCAGCTCGGGGTCGAGGGCGCTCGTCACCTCGTCGAAGAGCATCGCCTCGGGCTCCATGGCGAGGGCACGGGCGATCGCCACCCGCTGCTGCTGGCCACCGGAGAGGCGGGCGGGGTGCTCGCCGGCCCGGTCGGCGAGCCCGACGCGCTCGAGCAGGTCGCGCGCCCGCGCGTGGGCCGTCGCCCTGTCGACCCCCAGGACCTTCATCGGGGCGAGCGCGACGTTGTCGAGAACCGTGCGGTGCGGGAAGAGGTTGAACGACTGGAAGACCATCCCCACGCGGCGCCGCACGGCATCGACGGAGCAATCGGGGTCGGTCAGCTCCTCGTCACCCAGGAAAACGCGCCCTTCGGTGGGGATCTCGAGCAGGTTGAGGCAGCGCAGGAGGGTCGACTTCCCGGACCCGGACGGGCCGATCACGCAGACCACCTCGCCCTCGCCGACCTCGAGGTCGACCCCGTCGAGCACCGTGTTGTCGCCGTACCGCTTCACGAGCCCCTGGGCCCGGATCGTCGTCACGGGGCGATGACCCCCCCACGGCTGGTGCGCCGCGTCTCGCGGGCGATGACCTGATCGAGCAGCCAGATCAGCGGGAGCGTGAAGGCCAGGTAGAACGCGGCGGCGACGATGAGCGTCGACGAGTTGAAGGTGACCGACTGCGCGTCGCGCGCGGCGGACACGACGTCGGGGACCGCGATGACGCTGACGAGCGCGACGTCCTTGGTGAGGGCGATGAAGTCGTTCATCAGCGGCGGCAGCACCCGGCGCACCGCCTGGGGCAGGACGATGAGGCGCATGGTCAGCCCCGGCCCCATCCCCAGGCTGCGGGCCGCCTCGGTCTGGCCGCGGTCGACCGACTCGATGCCCGCCCGGTAGACCTCGGCGATGTAGGCCGCGTATGTAAGCCCGAGGCCGATGAACGCGATCTGGAAGGTGGTCAGGTCGCTGACCACCGGGAACGGCAGGAACGGGAAGCTGCCGGCCATGAGCAGCAGCACGAGCAGCGCCGGGACGGCGCGGAAGAAGTTGATGTAGATCACGGCGAGCACGCGCACGACGGCGCCGGCGGCCCTGCCCGTGCGGGTGCGCGCGCCGCGGCCCGCCTGACGTGCCACGGCGAGCACCATCCCGAGCGACAGGCAGAGGATCTCGGCGAGCACGGCGATCTGGATGGTCACCCAGAAGCCCCGCGCGAGGTCCGGCAGGTAGGGGCGCGCCGAGGACCAGTCGAAGTACTGGTTGACGAACTGGTCCACCGGCGCGCCGCTCCTGTCGTCCGTTACGCCGCTACGACGTGGGCGCCTCGCCGAACCACGTGGCGTAGATCTGATCGTAGGTGCCGTCGGCCTTGATGGCCGCGAGCCCCTCGTCGAAGGCGTCCCTGAGGGCGGTGCTGCCCTTGGGGAACATGAGCCCCAGGGAGAGGTTGCCCGGAACCTCGGCAGCCACCTTCAGGGAGGGCTTCTGCGCCGATGCATAGGCCACCACCGGATAGTCGGTGATCGCCGCGTCCACGCGCCCCTGCGCGAGGGCGTTGAACGCGTCGTCTGCCGTGTCGTAGCGCAGCACCTTCGCGCCGGGGACGGTCGCCGCGAGATCGGCGCCGACGGTCGCCCGCTGAGCCCCGATGGTCTTGTCCTTGAGGCCGTCCAGGTTCGTGACGGTCGAGTCCTTCTGGACGAGGATCGCCTGGTTCGCGCTGAAGTACGGGTCGCCGAAGTCGACCTGCTGCGCGCGCTCCGCGGTGATCGTCCACGAGGACGCCGACATGTCGAACTTGCCCTGCTTGATCGCCAGGATGATCCCGTCGAACGACTGGTCGACGAACTGGACGTCGGTGATGCCGATCGTCTTCGCGATCGCCTTCACCAGATCGACGTCGAAGCCCTTTGCGTCGGTGGAGCCCGGGTCGAAGAACTCGAACGGCTTGTAGGGGATGTCGCTCGCAACCGTCAACGTGCCGGGCGTGATCAGCCCGAGGTCCGCACCCGCGGAGGTCGTCGCGGGTGCGCTCGCCGCAGCGCCCTCGTCGTCGTCACCACATGCCGTCAGCCCGAGCGCCAGAGCAACCGCCAGGACCACCCACAGAAGCTTTCGCATTCGTCCCTCCGATCGGATTGCCCTCGAGCCTAGCCGGACCCCGAGGCGGGCGGCTACCGACCGGCGGCCGAATCGGCCTAGGCGATGAGGGACTCCCAGGCGACGAGGGCGGCCGCGACCAGCGCGTCGTCGGCCGGGTCCACGCCGGCCTCGGCCACGGCCCGCGCGAGCTCGTCGGCGCCGATCTCGAAGGGGTCGGCGTCGGGCAGCGCCGTGCGCAGCGCGTGCGCGAGCGCCTCGGCGGCGGGTGGCGCGGGCGCGCCGGCGCCCGGCCGGGATGCGTCGTCGGCTCGCGTCGGATCCGCCCTCAGAGCAGGTTGACCGCGGCGGCGGCGGCGAGGATCAGGATGATCCCGCCGTAACCGGTGTAGCCGCTCACCAACAGCAGAACCCCGAGGGCCACCAGGAGGATCGTGAGGATCCCCCACGCAGCCTTGGTGAGCCCGCCTGCTCCGAACTCCCAGCCGTTCTCGGGGGGGCGGGCGGACCGGCGGGGCTTCTCGCTGGGCTCCGGCACGCGCCGGACGTTAGCGCCCCGGCCCCGGGCGCGCAGCGGACGGAGGCGTCTAGCCTCTCCGTGATTCGATCCCCCGGGAAGGAGACGGCATGGCGGTCGAGGTCGGCCAGGAGGCCCCCGACTTCACCCTCAAGTACCCCGACGACGAGAACGCCACGCTCTCGTCGCTCCGGGGGAGGAAGAACGTCGTCCTCTCTTCTCTCCGCTCGCGTTCAGCGGCGACTGCACGACGCAGCTGACCCAGGTCCGGAACAGCTCGGGGCGCTACTCGCAGAGCGACGCCCAGGTGCTCGGCATCTCGGTCGGCTCGCGCTACGTCCAGGGGAAGTCCGCCCAGGAGATCGGGCTCACCGGCGCGGTCCTGCTGGCCGACTTCGAGCCCAAGGGAGCGGTCAGCCGGGCCTACGGCGTCTACCGCGACCAGAACGGGTTCTCGGGCGGGGCGAGCTTCGTGATCGACAAGGGCGGCATCGTGCGGGGCGTTTCCCACACGGACAACCCGGGCCAGATCCCCGACGAGGAGGAGTACTTCGCAGCGCTGGCGGCCTGCTCGATCTGAGCGGCCGGATCGCCTCCCCTCAGGCCACCGGGGTCCGGCTGCTCCGGGCCAGCTGGCCACACGCGGCGGCGACGTCCGCGCCGCGCGAGCGGCGCACCGACGCCTCGAGCCCGAGCTCGGCCAGGGCGCGCATGAAGACCTCGCGCCGGCCGTAGGAGCTTCCCGCGTAGGGGCCGCTGGTGGCGTTGTACTCGATCAGGTTCACGTGAAAGCGGCCGTCGCGCAGCAGCCGGGCGAGGCGACGCGCGTCCGCGGTGGAGTCGTTGATGCCCTCCAGCAGGAGGTACTCGATGAACACGCGCCGGCCCGTCGTGTCGCAGTAGCGCCGGCACGCCGCGAGCAGGCTCGCGATCGGGTAGCGCACGTTGATCGGCATGAGCGACGTGCGAGTGGAGTCGTCGGCGGCGTGGAGCGAGATCGCCAGGCGCACCGGCAGGGGGTGCTCGGCCAGGGAGGCGATGCCGGGCACCCAGCCCACCGTGGAGATGGCGATGCGCCGCGCCGAGATGCCGATGCCCTCGGGGTGGTTGATCGTGCCGCACGCGTCGAGCACGGCGTCGAGGTTCTGCATCGGCTCACCCATGCCCATGAAGACGACGTTGGTCAGGCGGGCGCCCTGCGACTCCGACTCGCGCCCGGCGAGCACCACCTGGTCGACGATCTCCGACGCCGTCAGGTTGCGTCCGGGGCCCATGGCGCCGGTGGCGCAGAACTTGCACCCGAGGGCGCAGCCGACCTGGCTCGACACGCAGACGGTGCGCCGGCCCTCGGCGTGGGCGATCAGCACCGCCTCCACCACCGCCCCGTCGCCGGCCCGCAGACCCCACTTGACCGTGCCGTCGCGCGACTCGACGCGGGCGTCCGGCGTGAGTGCCCAGAAGGGCAGCGACTCCTCGAGGCGCTCGCGCAGCGCGGCGGGCAGCGTGCTGACCTGCGACCACCCGTCGGCGCCCGAGCGCTGGGCCTCGATGGCCTGCCGGGCGCGGTAGGCGGGCTGGCCCCATTCGGCCAGAAGCGAGGTGAGTGCGGCGCGATCCATCCGAGGGAGGGTAGCGGCTTCCGCGCCGCATGCGACGATGCGGCCGTGCCGTGCCGGCCTGCGGGGCGTGGCCACGGTAGTTGCGCGTGCAAACAGGTGGGCATATAGTTGCGTGCGCAAACGAACATCGAAGGGAGCGCGGCATGCGGCTCGAGGGCATCCACCACATCAGCGCGATCACCGGCGACGCCCCGGCGAACCTGGACTTCTACACGCGGGTGCTCGGGCTGAGGCTGACGGCCAAGACCGTCAACCAGGACGATCCGTCGGTCTACCACCTCTTCTACGCCGACGAGCAGGGCTCGCCGGGCGCGGAGCTGACCTTCTTCGAGTACCCGGGCGCCCCGCGGGGGCGGGCGGGCCGCGGCATGGTCCACCGCATCGTGTCGCGGGTGGGCTCGCCCGAGGCCCTCGACTTCTGGGAGCGCCGCCTGGGCGCCGAGGGGGTCGCCACTCAGCGGGTCGCCGACGGGGCGCTGCGCTTCGCCGACCCCGAAGGGATCGGCCACGAGCTGGCGGCCGACACGGCCGACGAGCCGCTGCGCGCGCGCCACCCGGAGATCCCGGACGCGCACGCGATCGGCGGGTTCGTCGCCGTGCGGGCGTACGGCTCGCCCGAGCGCAGCGGCCGGCTGCTGGAGGACGTGCTCGGCGCGCGGCCCGTCGGCGACTCCACCTGGGATCTGCGCGGCGAGCATCGCGGTGGCACGATCACGTTCGACCCGCCCCCGGCCGAGCGCGCGCTGCAGGGCGCGGGCACGGTGCACCACGTGGCCTGGGGCACCAGCGTCGCCGAGCACCCGCTCTGGGACCGGCGCATGCAGGAGGCGCGCGTGGGCGCGACGCGCGTGATCGACCGCTACTACTTCCACTCGATCTACTTCCGGGAGCCGAGCGGGGTGCTCTACGAGATCGCCGACGACGGGCCGGGGTTCACCCGGGACATGCCGCTCGAGGAGCTGGGGTCGCGGGTGATCCTGCCGAGCTGGCTCGAGCCCCACCGGGCCGAGGTGGAGTCGCGGCTCACCCCGCTCGGCGACCCGCGCGCCGGCTGGCCGACGCCGGTGGGCGGCCCGTGACCACTCCCCACGAGAGCGCGTCGATCGTGACGGGCTGGAGCCACCAGGCCGCGCCGGGCGACGGGTCGCTGCCCGCGCTGCTGATGCTGCACGGGACGGGTGGCGACGAGCGGGAGATGATCCATCTCGGCCGCTCGCTCGCGCCCGGTGCCGCGCTGATCGCGCCGCGGGGGAGGGTGAGCGAGGGCGGGATGGCCCGCTTCTTCAGCCGCACGCCGGAGGATCCCTTCCGCTTCCCCGACCTCGAGGAGCGCATCGACGAGCTGGCCGCCTTCGTGCGCGCGGCTCTCCTGGAGTACGGCCTCGGCACCAGCAGGCTCTACGCCGTCGGCTACTCGAACGGCGCCAACGCCGCCACCGCTCTGCTGCTGCGCCACCCCGGGCTCCTGCACGGGGCGGTGCTCCTGCGCGGTCTGCTGCCGGCGCAGGCGCCCGAGGATCTGCACATGGGCGACGTGCGCGTGCTGATCGCCGCCGGCGAGGGCGACGCGATGATCCCCGCGCCGATGGCGCGGACCCTCGCCGCGACGTTGCGGCAGCGCGGCGCGGACGTCACCGAGCACTGGTCGGAGCGCGGACACGGCCTCGGGCAGGACGATCTGGACGCCGCCTCCGCCTGGCTGGCGACCCCGGTCTAGTGTCGCGAGCCGGAGGTCATGCGGTTCCCGAGAGAATCTCCCGCGAGGCAGCCGCGAACCGCCAGGCGATTTCCGGCTCGCGACGCTAGGTGAGGAGGGCTGCGGCCGGGCGCCGCAGCTCCTGTGGGACGTCGCCCCCCGGCTGCACGGCGAGCTCGGTGACGCCGTCGGCCGCGAGCCGCGCGGCGCGCTCGCGGAGGCCCTCCGCGGTGCCCGTGAACGACAGGGCCCCGATCGTGCCGGCATCGATCACCACGTCACCCTCGGGGAGGGTCAGCTCCATCAGGTGGCCCCGGTGGAGGATCTGGTGGCGCCGTTCGGCGGGATACGCCGCGCTCACCGCCGCGATGTAGCCGGCCGCGCGCTCCTGCAGCGCCGCCTCGAGGCCCTCGAGGCGCCAGGGCTGCTCGGCGAAGGCGTGGAACGCCACCGCCACCACGGGCCCCATCGCCGCCCGCAGCGTGGCGAGGCCCCGGGATAGAGGATCCCGGTCATCGCCCCGTCGCCGCGCTCCCGCGCGAGGGCCTGGGCCTTCAGCCCGCGGCAGGAGGCGTAGAGCGGCACCGTCCCGGCGCCCTCAGCGCCGGGCACCGGCATGTCGCGCACCGGCCGGCCGCCCTCGGGATGGATCCGCTCCTCCCCGGCCAGGAGGCCGCGGATGTCGTCGATCTCGCGCGCGAGGCGCGACAGGCGCACCGGGCCGAGGCCCAGCGTGAAGCGCCCCGTGAAGCCCGCGCCCACGGCCAGGGTCACGCGGCCCGGCGCCAGCGACGAGAGCGTGCGCAGCGCCGCCACGGTGGCGACCGGCGCGCGCAAGCCCGGCACCACGACGCCCACGCCCAGGCCGATCCGGCTCGTGCGGTCGGCCGCCCGGGCGAGGGTGGCGAAGGGGTCGTGGTAGAGCAGCGGCGAGTCGTAGACCCAGGCCGAGGCGAAGCCGAGCTCCTCGGCCAGGGCGATGTGGCGCGGGGTGTCGCGCACCGGGGCGGGGACGACGCCGACGCGGAGGGTCATCGGACCACCGGGGCATCGACGGTGGCGGATGGATGGATCGCGCCCGGGCCGGCCTCGTGCGGATCGAGGCGCGGCATGCGGGCGGCCGCCAGCGCGGCGAGCAGCAGGAACGCCACGGCGAGCAGAACCGCCGAGCGGAAGCCCTCCGACACCAGGTCGCGACCCGAGGGCGACAGCTGCCCGAGAGCGCGGTCGAGGCCGGTGGTGAGGTGCGCGTGCAGGATCGCCCCGAGGAGGGCGCCGCCGAGGGCCCCGCCGGTGTAGCGGCTGATGTTGGGCAGCGCCGACGCGACCCCCAGGCGCGCCGCCGGCACGTCGTGGATTGCCGTGAGGGTGATCGGCGAGGTCGAGATCGCCAGCCCGACGCCGAAGGCGACGATGCCGGGCAGCAGGACGGTGTAGTCCTGCGCGGTCGCGGCGAGCGCCATCCACATGGCGCCGGCCGCCGAGACCATGAAGCCGGCCGTGGCCAGGCGGTCGGACCCGACGCGGTGGATCGAGCGGCCGGCGAGCGGGGCGACCACCATGAACGATCCGGCGATCGGGGTGATGGCGAGGGCCAGGAGCACCGGGCCGAAGCCGAGGACGGCCGTGAGATAGAAGGGCAGGAGGATCAGGACCCCGAAGAGCGCGGCGGACGACGCCATGGCGGCCAGATTGGCGGTCGCGAGCGAGCGCCGGCGCAGGAGGCCGAGGTCCAGCATCGGGTTGGCCGCCCGGCCCTCGTGGCGCACGAACAGCACCAGCAGCAGCACGCCGAGCCCGGCCGCGCCGAGGGTGCGCCCCGAGCCCCAGCCCCAGGCCTCGCCGCGCGAGAGGGAGACCAGCAGCGAGAAGAGGCCCGCGGCGGCCAGGCCGGCACCGGGCAGGTCGAAGTCGCGGTCGACGCCCGCGGGGCGCAGCTCCACGAGCACCAGCGCCGCGCCGGCCAGCACGAAGACGCCGATCACCGGGCTGAACCAGAAGACGCTCCGCCAGCCGAGGGTGCCCACCAGGACGCCGGCGATGTTCAGCGAGAGCACCGGCGCCAGGCCGAGAACCCCGCCCATCACGCCCAGGGCCACCCCGCGCTCGCGCGGGCCGAACAGCTCGGCGGCGTAGGCGTAGGCCGTCGGCGCCATCGCGCAGGCGCCGACGGCCTGCAGGATGCGGAAGGCCACGAGCGAGGGCGCGTTCCACGCGAGGGCGCAGAGGATCGACCCGGCGCAGAGCACGAGCACGCCGAGGACGAAGATCCGGCGCCGGCCGTAGAGGTCGCCCGCGCGGCCCGCGAGGGCGATCAGGGTGGCCTGGGTCACGAGGAAGCCCGTGACCACCCACGAGATGGAGGGCACGTCGACGCCGAGGTCGGCCGCCATCTCGGGAAGGGCGATGTTGACGATGCTGACGTTGACGACCGAGAGCATCATCCCGCTCGCGACGACCATCAGCGCCATCCAGCGCCAACGAGGGTGCGCGAGCAGGCGCGCCCGGAGCGCCACGACGCGTGCTGCGGCGCGGTCCTTCACCACGCGAGTGTAGACCGGGGTGGAGTACCCTGACCGCCGTGACGCAGTCCGGCGAGAAGCTCTGGGGCTACGCGAGCCTCGCCCGGCTCTTCTCCTGGACCCTGATCGTCGTCTCGGGCCTGATGCTCCTGCTGTCGATCGCGCTCCAGGCCGCCACCGACGAGGGGCTCGACTCGCGCTGGTACGCGGCCGCCCTCGGGATCACGGGCCTGACCGGGGTGATCAGCTACCCGTTGTTCCGCGTATGGCTGCGCAAGACGGCCCTGCCGTCGGTGCGCCTACCGCAGGCCGTCCGCGCGAGCGGGCCGCGGCGCCTCGAGGCCACGCCCCGCGACTGGCGCCGCTGGGCGGCCTTCTCCGGCATGGTGCTCACCGTCGGGGGCGCGGCGATGCTGACGTTCCTGATCGGCGTGCTGGGGCGGGGCGGCACGGCCGAGGGGGTCGTCGTCGGGATGCTCGCCGCCTGGGGCGCCGCGACGCTCGAGGACGTGCGGCGCATCCGGGGCGCCGAGAGGGCCGAGGCCCGGCGCTACTACGCCTCCTGCCGGCGCCCGACCGGCGTCGGCAACAAGCTGGTGTGGGTGCCCCACCGTGCGCCCTCGGATGCAGCGGGGTAGCCGGACCGCGGGGGCCGGCCCGCGGGATCAGCCCCCGGCCTGATCCTTGTCCCGGTGGTAGTCGGAGAACAGGCGCTCGGGCTTCTCCGCGAACAACTCGGTGTGACCGCATTCCATGCAGGTCTCGGCGCGGAGCGCGCTCACTCGGCCGGAGGCCATGGCGGAACGGCGGCGCTTGAGCGACACGATGCCCGAGAGCACGGTGTTCTCGATCGGGCCATCGCAGAGGCGGCAGGTTTCTGACACGGTGCTAGGATACCCCCATGGGTATGGGTGACGGTGCGACGAGGAGGGAACGCGTGAAGGACGTCCACGACATCATCATCATCGGTGGAGGCCCCGCGGGCTACACCGCAGCAATCTACGCGGCGCGGGCGAACCTGTCGCCCTACGTGGCGGAGGGCTTCGGTGCCGGCGGACAGCTGATGCTGACGACGGATGTCGAGAACTTCCCCGGCTTCCCCGACGGGATCCAGGGTCCCGAGCTGATGCAGCAGATGCGCGGCCAGGCCGAGCGCTTCGGCGCGACGCTCGAGTCGGCCGACGTCTCGAAGGTCGATCTCACCTCGCGGCCCTTCAGGGTCTGGGTGGACGACGAGGAGCACCTCGCCAACACGGTGATCATCTCGACCGGCGCCTCGGCGCGCTGGCTCGACCTGCCCAGCGAGACGCGCCTACGCGGCTTCGGGGTGTCGACCTGCGCCACCTGCGACGGCTTCTTCTTCCGCGACAGGCCCATGGTGGTCGTCGGGGGCGGCGACTCGGCGATGGAGGAGGCGCTCTTCCTGGCGCGCATGGCCTCATCGGTCACGATCGTCCACCGTCGCGAGGAGTTCCGGGCCTCGAGCATCATGGTCCAGCGCGTTCTGGACAACGAGAAGATCCAGGTGCGGTGGAACGCCGTGGTGGAGGAGGTCGTCGGCGAGGAGAAGGTCGAGGCCGTCCGCGTGCGCGACACGCAGACCGGCGAGCTCGAGGACATCCCGGCGGCGGCGATGTTCGTGGCGATCGGCCACGACCCCAACACCGGCCTGTTCACCGGGCAGATCGCGCTCGACGAGTCGGGGTACATCGCGACCACCGGCACGCGCACGAGCGTCGATGGGGTCTTCGCCTGCGGCGACGTGCAGGACACGATCTACAAGCAGGCGATCACCGCGGCCGGCAGCGGGTGCATGGCGGCGATGGACGCGGAGAGGTGGCTCGAGGCGGGGATCTCCTCCCCCGAGCCGGTCGGCGCGGAGTCCGCAGGGACTGCCGCTCAGTCAACGGAAAGGTAGGACTCATATGGCGGACGAAAGCGTGCTGGAGATCACCGCTGACAACTGGCAGGGCACCGTGCTCGAGAACGAGAAGCCCGTCCTCGTGGACTTCTGGGCCGAGTGGTGCGGACCGTGCCGGATGCTCGGCCCGGTCATCGACCAGATCGCCAAGGAGCGCGCCGACACCCTCGTGGTCGGCAAGCTCAACGTCGACGAGCACGGCGCGATCGCCCAGAAGTACAACGTCCAGGGAATCCCGTTCCTCGGGCTCTTCGAGAACGGCCAGCTCTCCCGCCACGCCGTCGGCGCGATGCCGAAGGCGCAGCTCGAGCAGGCCCTCGGGCTGGCGTAGGCGATGCCGAGCTACGACCTGGCCTGTACCAAGTGCGACCACCCCTTCGAGGCGTTCCGCCAGGGCTTCCTCCGCGACGAGGACCGGGTCTGCCCGGAGTGCGGCGCGGCCGACGCCAAGCAGCTCTTCACGGGCTTCGTCACGGCCCGCCCCGGCAGGGGTGAGGGCGCAGCGCCGTCCGTCGTGGGCTTCGGCGGCGGGGGCGGGGGCTGCTGCGGCGGCTCCTGCGGCTGCGGCTAGCCACCCGATGGCGACGACCACACCACGCCCGGAGGCGGATCAGCTGGTGGTGCGGCTCCGCCGGGCGGAGGGGCAGCTGCGCGGCGTCCAGCGCATGCTGGAGGAGGGCGCCGACTGCCAGAAGGTGCTCACCCAGCTCGCGGCCGTGAAGGCCGCCGTCGATCAAGTGGGCCTGCACCTGATCTCGGACCGGCTGCGCACGTGCGTGGCCGACGGAGAGGGCGGCTGCACCCAGCAGTTCGAGGACGCGGTCGGCACGTTCCTGCGCTTCGCCACCCTGGCGAAGTAGGCCGAAGGCCGACGCACGGCGCGTACGGCCTGAACGGCTCTGCGACCTGGGACACGATCCCGGGGGCGGAGCCGGAGCGACGGAGGGAGCCGATTCCCGAATGGCTCAGGGTGCGAGCGGCATGGATGCCGCGTCCTGCCCCCCAGGAGCAGCGTGCCCTGAGCCATTCGGGATTCAGTCGCAAAGCGCCGTGAGTGGCCGGACTCATCCGGCCACTCACAGAGCGGCGACGCGGGCGGCGGCGCCGCGGCGCGGACGGGCGGCGGCCCGGCTGAGCGCGCTGGAGCGCAGCGCCGAGCAGACGGCCAGCGCGACCTTGTAGCCGGCGTCCGACTCGGCGCCGGTCAGCAGCATGGTGCCGCCGGGGCGGCCCGAGAGGGCCTTCACCAGGCGCCGGGGGCGCTCGGAGATGATCATCATCGGGCGCTCGTCGTCGTGCAGGCCCTCGGCCAGCTCGCGCCAGTCCGACTCCTCGCCACGCAGGTCGAGCATCACGATGTCGCCCGAGGAGGGCGGGGTGCGGTGCGGGCGCGCCTCGGCGGCCATGACCACGTAGCCCAGCCGGGTGAGGGTCTCCGCGAGGGCGGAGCGTCCGACTCCCTCGGGGCCAAGAACCAGGATCTGCATCGGCTGCATCTGTGTGTTCCCATCTCGCGAAAGGGTTCTGCGCATGGATCCCATCGGTGGGACCTGCGCGGGACGCGATATCCCCGGCTCACCCTCTGCGTGAGGGCGCACCACTCCGGGGAGGGGAACCGCTTAACCGGGTCGGCGGACCGCCATGCCGTGGCCGGATGAGGCGCCCAGCAGGTTGATCGAGACCACGGCCTCGCTGAGCTGCGGGCGGGCGGCGTAGCCGACGCCCAGGATCAGGCCGATCACGATCAGCAGCACCAGCGTGGACGCCGGCGGGCCGCTGGTGCCCGGCAGCACGTAGCCGGCCAGCACCGCCAGCAGGCTGGAGCCGGCGGGCGCCGCGCCGACCGGCGCGACCAGCTGCGGCGCCGTGAGATCGACCGTGGCGCCCTCGGCGAACTCCGTGACGGAGGTCTTGGCCGCCGGCGCGGGCGGGCCGGAGGGGCCCGAGGTGGCCGGCGCGTTGAGCACCGGGCTGGACGAGGACAGGACAAAGGGGTTCTTCGCGCCGCCGAGGGCCGCGGCCATCGCCGTGCGCGCGCGGGCGGCGCGCTGCACCGGCGCGCTGCGCGGGGTCTGGGGCGGGCCGATCTCGACGGCGAGCGGGCGGCTGGGCGTGCCCAGCGAGCCGACGAGCCGGGTGCTCGTCGGCGTGGACACGGCCACCGGGGGCTTGGGGGGCGCCGGCGGGGGCGTGGCGGCGGCCAGCTGGATCGCCGGCGGTGCGGCGGGGGTGGCGCGCGACGGAAGCGTGACCACCGGGGCGGGCTCGGTGCCGGGGGTGGCCTCGGGCAGCTCGGGGGCGGCGCCGGGGGTGGGCACCGGCTCGCCCGCGGCCGGCGGGGGTGTCGCGACCGGCTCGGTCTCCGGCAGGCCCGACAGCTCGACCGGGACGTCCTCGACCGGAACCGTTGCGCCCTCGGAGCCCGCGGCGGGCGGCGCGGCGGGTGTGGCCTGCGCGCCCGGCGTGGCCTCGGCGGGGGCGGGATCGGCGGGCGCCTGCTCGTCGGCGGCCTCCGGGGGCGTCGCCTCGGGCGCGGGGGCAGAGGTCGCGGTCGCCTCCGGCGCGGGCGGCTCCGCGACGGCCGTGCCCGCATCCTGGGCCATGGCCAGCCCTGGCACGGCGAGGGCGATGAGCAGCGCGACCACCAGGTACCGCAGCCATGCCGCGGTACCCGGGTCGGACGCTCGCCGCTCGATCGCCGTGCCGAAGTTCACAAAACCACCAGAATGCGTCGCGTCTTTGAATTCGAACGGATCGAACATACACCTACAGGGTTGCGCAAGCACCAATTTCGTTCGTGTGAAATGGACCCGGGCTCAGGGCTTTGTCCACAGGGCCAGATCCGAGAGGGCGGCGATGCGCGGGCATGGACCCGGCGGCAGGGTGCCGCTGCGGTCCAGCAGGACGGCGCGGATGCCGGCGCGACGGGCGCCCTCGCAATCGGCGTTCGGCAGGTCACCGCAGTGGAGCGCCGCCGCGGGCGCGATCCCGAGGGCCTCGAGCGCGCGGTGGAAGATCGCGGGCTCGGGCTTGCGGGCGCCGGCGGTGGCGCTGACGGTGACCGCCTCGAAGCGCTCGGCGACTCCCAGGTCGCTGAGGACCCCGGGCAGGCTGCAATCCCAATTGCTGACGACCGCGATGCGCAGGCCCGCGCGCGCGAGGGCGTCGAGGGCCGGCACGACATCGACGAAGAGCGTGAAGCGGAGGCTGTCCACGAGCATGGCGGCGAGACGCTCCGGCGGCGGCGCGTCGCCCCCGAGGCCCCCGGCCAGCACCCCGGCGCAGTCGCGCCGGAGCGCCTCGAGCGAGCCCTCGTCGCGCCCGCGGTCGTGGTTGGCCCGGTAGTAGGCGATCTCGGCGCGCAGCGCGCGGGCGACGCGCGCCCGGGGATGGGGGTGCCCCGCACCCGCCAGGAGCGCCCGCAGGCGCGGCACCGGGTCGGGGAGATCGAGAAGGGTTCCGTAGGCATCGAGGAGAACTGCCTCGACGCGGACCCGGTTGGCGGGAGGGTTCTCCACAGGCCCGTCTATAATCCCCCGTCTCGACGTCCCCCGGGCGTCCGGGGAGCGGTCAAGGGGGCGACATGCGGGGATCTCGCACGCGGCTCTTCCTCGCAGCGGCCCTCATCGTGGTTCTCGCCGGCCTCTGGGCTCCGGTGCTGGTTGCAAGTCACTACGCGGATGGGCCCGGAGGGGCGGAGGTCGGCTATGCGAGGGTGGATCGTGGATGGAAGTTCGTCTACCACGCGATACGTCTCTCGCGGGACGCCCGCCTGGGCACCTCCGAGGCGGCACTCGCCCGTGCCCGCGACGTATGGGCCGGTAGCCCCGTCGCCGAGAGGGTGGAGCTCGTCTACATGGACGGCGCCTTCGTCGTGCCCATCCCGCCGGGGGGCGCGACGCCCGCCGAGGAGCGCCGGGTGGCGGTGCCGCTCTCGCGCCTCGGCTGGGTCGTGCACGGCCGGATCCGCGGGGGGCCGCCGCAGATGATCGGCCTCCTCGACCTCCACTCCGGCCGCGTGGCCTGGAACATCCGCCCCCTGCCGGTGGTCTCCGCGTGAGCGACCTGCGGCGGCGGCGGCGGGGGCGCGAGCGGCGCACGCAGCGCAAGCGCGTGAACCTTCTGCTGATTCTGGGCGGCATCCTCGCCGCGATGCTCGGCGGCGTGGTGCTGGTGTCGGCGCTCGCGATCCACTCGGTGGGCGAGAGCCTCGGCCCGGAGGGTCTCAAGGAGATCCGCCTCGGCCAGAACACGCGGATCTACGACAAGGACAACAAGCTCCTCGGGATCATCGCCGGCGAGACCAACCGCACCGTCGTCCCCAGCAGCCGCATCCCGCAGACGCTCAAGGACGCGACCGTCGCGATCGAGGACAAGCGCTTCTACGAGCACGACGGGGTCGACTACTACCGTCTGCTCGGCGCCGCGGCCAAGGACATCGAGAGCCGGTCGGCGCGGCAGGGCGGCAGCACGATCACGATGCAGTTGATCAAGAACCTCTACGAGCCGAAGGCCGACCGGACGCTCTCGAAGAAGGTCGAGGAGGCCTACCTGGCCTTCCAGTACGAGAAGAAGTACACGAAGGACGAGATCCTCACGAAGTACCTCAACGGCGTCTTCTACGGCCAGAACGCCATCGGCGTCGAGGCCGCGTCGCTGACCTACTTCGACAAGCACGTCTCCGAGATCAACCTCCCGCAGGCCGCGCTGCTCGCCGGCCTGCCGCAGGCGCCCTCGAGCTACAACCCCTTCACCAACCCGGATGACGCGCGCGCCCGGCGCAACACCGTGCTCGACCAGATGGCCGACCAGGGCTACATCTCGCGCGAGCTCGCCGACAAGGCGATGAAGTCGGGCATCTCCCTCAAGCGCGGCACCGCCTACAAGCGCAAGCGCGAGGAGTACTTCTTCGAGTACGTCCGCCAGGCGCTGATCGACAAGTACGGCGAGAAGAGAGTCCAGCGGGGCGGGTTCAAGGTCTACACGACCATCGACCCGGCGCTGCAGTCCGCCGCCCGCCGCGCGATCAAGGCACAGCTGTACTACGACACCGACCCGGCGGCCGCCGTGGTGATGGTCGACTCCCGCAAGGGCTACATCCGCGCGATGGCCTCGAGCCAGCGGTTCAGCGCGGACAGCCAGTTCAACCTGGCCACCCAGGCCCTGCGCCAGCCCGGATCGACCTTCAAGACCTTCGCGCTGACCGAGGCGGTCCGCCAGGGGATCAACCCCTACACGACGCTCTACGGCAGCAAGAAGCTCGACTTCGTCGATCCCCAGTACGGGCCGGTCGACGTCTCGACCTACTCCAACACGTACCGCGGGGCCATCCCCATCGCCTCGGCGCTGCTGAGCTCGGACAACTCGGTCTTCCAGCAGCTCACGCTCGACGTCGGGCCGGACAAGATGATCCAGACGGCCTACGACATGGGCATCCCCGAGGAGCGCGCACTGCCCGACGTGGCCTCGATCGGCCTCGGCTCGGGCGAGGTCACCCCGCTCGACATGGCGACCGCCTACTCGCCGCTGTCGAACGGCGGCTTCCGGGTGACGCCCCGCGCGATCTCGAAGATCGTCGCCCCCGACGGCAAGGAGGACGTCTTCGCGCCCGAGCGCAAGCGCGCGTTCTCGGACGGGGTCGCCTACGAGGTGTCGCGCATCCTGCAGAACAACGTGCAGGGCGGCACCGGCGTCGCGGCGCGGCTGAGCGTCCCCGCCGCGGGCAAGACCGGCACCACCAGCGACTTCCGCGACGCCTGGTTCGTCGGCTACACGCCGAAGTACTCGACCGCCGTGTGGGTCGGCTACCCGAACGCGAACGGGACGACTCCCCAGTTCATGACCAGCGTGCACGGTATCGCCGTGAGCGGCGGATCCTTCCCTGCGAGGATCTGGCACGACTTCATGCAGGTGGTCGTCGACCGCGACGGCTCCTCGGGGTCGTTCCCGCTGCCGAACAACCCGGTGACCTGGTCTCCGTTCTCGAGCGACTTCACCAAGGCCGCGGGCGAGGCCGAATCCTCGGCCGCGTCGAGCGCGTCGACCTCGACGGGCACCACCACCAAGAAGACGACGCCCAAGCCGCCGACGACCACCTCCCAGCCGCCGCCGGTGGCGCCGCCCGTGACGACCCAGCCCATCACCCCCCCGGCGCGGACCCCCACGCCGCCGGCCCCGACGCCGCCTCCGCCGACCCCCGCGCCGCCTCCGCCGACCCCCACGCCGCCTCCGCCGACCCCCGCGCCGCCTCCGCCGACCCCCGCCGCCGCCGGCGTCGAGCACCCCATAGGTCCCGGGATCGCCATTCCCGGACGGGCGGTCTAGGATCGGTCGGCGTGGACGGGGGGTTTCCCCGCGGGTGATGAGGGTCGGCCGAGAGTCACTGCAGGATCGCGTCCGGCGCGCGGCGCGCGGCGGTGGCGCGCCCCTGGGCGCCGCGATGATCGCGGGGCTGATCGGGCTCGGGCTGATGCTCTTCGGCCCGCCCGGCGGCGACCAGGCCGCGCACCTCTACCTGACGCAGTCCTGGCGCGACCACGGCTGGCAGCTGTGGGACAACTTCTGGTACTCGGGCCGCTACGCGCAGATCAACTACAGCCTGCTCTTCTATCCGCTCGCCGCCCTGCTGCACCCCGCGACGGTGGTGAGCGGGTCGTGCGCCGGGGCGGCGGCCGGGTTCGCGGCCCTGCTGCGGCGGCGCTGGCCGGCGATCGCGACGTGGCCGGCGCTGGCCTTCGCGGTGCTCGTGCCCCTGGGCGTCGTGGCCGGGACGTACCCCTTCCTGCTCGGCCTGGCGCTCGCGATCGGGTCGCTGGTGGCGCTGAGCTCCGGCCGGCGCGGGCTCGCCTTCGCCGGGCTCCTGGCCACCGCCCTCGCCCACCCCCTCGCCCTGGCCTTCCTCCTCGTGGTCCTCACCGCCATCGCCGCCACCACCCCGGGGTGGTGGCGCTCACGGGCCGACCTGGCACTCGCCGTCGGCGCCGTGGCCGTGGGCGGGATCCAGGGCCTGCTGCTGCGCGGCTTCTCCTCCGGCGGGGCGACCTATCCCTTCGACCCGAAGGACGCCCTCGCGATCGCCGGCTTCTGCGCCGCCGGGCTGCTGTTGACGCGCGGCCTGCCCGACCAGCGCCCTCTGCGCGCCGTCTTCCTGAGCTACGGCCTGCTCGGCGCACTCGCCTTCGTCCTCTCGTCGCCGCTCGGCGGCAACGCCGTGAGGCTGATGCTGCTCATGGGCGTGCCGCTGCTGCTGCTGCCGCTCGCCGCGCGCGGCTTCCGGCCGCGGGGGATCGCGATCGCGTGCCTGGCGACCGCGTTCATGTGGCAGGCGCTGCCCGCCGTCGCCGGCTGGCGGACGGCCACGGAGTCGCGCGCCCAGGACGAGACATTCTGGTACCCGGTGATCGCGTGGCTCGACGCGCACCCGGACACGAACCAACGGGTGCAGGTGGTCGCCACGGCCGACAACTGGGAGGCCTTCTACCTGGCCAAGCGCGGGGTGCCGCTGGCCCGCGGCTGGTTCCGCCAGGACGACTTCCCCGCGAACGCGGTGCTCTACGGCACGCTCAACGCCCGCACGTACGACACGTGGCTGCGGCGCACCGGCGTCCGCTGGGTGTTCCTGCCGGACGACCCCCTCGACTACAGCGCGACCAACGAGGCGACCCTGCTGCGCTCCGGCTACTCGGGCCTGACCAAGGTGGCCCGGATCGGGGGCTGGACGGTCTTCGAGCTGCCGGAGCCGACCCCGATCGCCACCCCGGCCGACGGCATCTCGGTGCTGTCGCTGACCTCCGCCGCCGTCACGCTCCGGGTGAAGAAGCCGGGCACCTATCGCCTGCGGCTGCGCTACACGCCGTACTGGAGCGTGGAGCGCGGATCGGCGTGCGCCGAGCCCCGCGAGCCGTGGGGGACCGATCTGCGCGTCTCCCAGCCCGGCGTCGTGCGCCTGTCGTTCGACGTCCGCCTCGGAACCTTCGTCGGCGCCGTGCTGGGCAGCGAGGGCGGATGCGGCTCGCCGGTGCTCGGGCCGGCGGCCCCGGCCGCACCGCCGGGGTGAGCAGGCCGGATCAGGGGGGCCCCACCCGGGGGGCCCACTGGGGCCCGCCGAGCGACCAGTCGAGCGCGTTCTGGAAGTCGTTCACGAAGAGCGCCCAGACGTACCAGCCGAGGATCGACGCCACCCCGAAGAACGCGCTGACGCGGAAGACCGTCAGCATCATCGCGTCGCTGGACTTCGTTCGCATCCACAGCCAGAAGCTGTCCTTGGGCACGATCTCGGTGTGGAAGTGGTTGGCGGTGAACATCCGCCAGTGCAAGGCGAGCCACCCCGCCCAGAGCAGATCCCAGACCCCCCCGAGGGACGTGTAGTAGGCGATCGCATCCTCCTTGCGCCCCGCTTCGCCCACGTACTGCCAGACGTCGAAGTGCAGGTGCCACTGGCTGAAGGGGAAGAAGAGCATCACGCCGACCGAGTCCAGCGTGTCGGAGAAGACGTGGGCCCAGGACCCGAGGAGGAACGAGAAGGCCCACATCGGGTTCTTGCTCATCAGGAGGATGACCGTGGCGAGCACCACGCCGAAGGCCAGCGAGTGCGTGAAGCCCACGCCCGGGAAGCCCCGGTGCAGCTTCACCGGGTCGTCGACCAGGTGGGCGTCGCCGGTGAAGTCCAGCCCGTACACGGCCCACTTGCTGAAGATGTCCGGGGAGTAGGAGCCGAACAGGCACAACGGCAGGCTGATGATGCCGCCGAGCTTCGCGCGGAAGAGGAACGGCTCGAGGTCGTGGGCGGCCCAGCTCACTCCGTCGGAGGCGAGGGCAGCCGGGGCACCGGGCGCGGGAAGAGCCGCCCCGCGAGCCACGTGGCGAGGAACAGGAACGGCAGGGACTCCCAGAACCCCAGCAGGAAGAAGGGCTGGAAGAAGACGCCCAGACCCGCGTAGATCAGGGCGGCAGCGATCCAGTACGCGACGGCCAAGCGGGGGCGGGCGACCGCCGGAGGAGGGGTGGTCGTCGGCACGTCGGGCAATCTTCACGCTTGCGAGGCCCGGCGCAAGGGGCGAACCTTCCCTCGTGGAGGGAACTTCGATCCGGGTGATCACGTGGAACCTGTTCCACGGACGGGACGGGTTGCCCGGGCTCGGCGCGACGCGCCGCTCCACCTTGCGCCGGATCCCGGAGGACGACGGGGTCCACATGCACCTCAACCGCAAGCTCACCGATCTGATGGCCGAGCGGCTGGCGGCCTGGGCGCCCGATGTGTGCGCCCTCCAGGAGGTGCCGACCGCGGCGATCGCCACCATCGCGCGGATCACCGGCATGAGGGCCGTCTGGACCACCACCGGCCCGTTGATCGGGCCGGCGCGGCTGCGCGACGCGCTCGCGGCCCGCAACCCGGACTTGTGGCGCACGCACGAGGGCAACGCCAACGTGCTGCTTGCCGGTCCGCGGATGTCGCTGATCGAGGAGACCCGGCGCTCGGTGCGGCTGAACCCGATCTCGGGCATCCTGCGCTCGGCCCGGCGCCTGGGCCTCGAGCGGGGGGAGCTGATGCGGTACCTGCCCGAGCCGCGCCGGCTGGTGCTCGTCGGGATGACGGCGCCGGGCGGGGAGCGGATCACGGTGGGGTGCACCCATTGCCACAACGCCCGGAACCCGGTCGTGGTGGGCGACGAGATCGCCCGCGCCGCCGCGGCGGTCCGGCACGCCGCCCTGGGCGGCGCGGCCGTGCTGGCCGGCGACCTGAACGCTCCCCCCTCCCACCCCGCGATGGCCGCGCTCGCCGCGGCAGGCTGGGCCGGGGCCGAGCCCGGCGCCGGGATGGGCATCGACCGGATCGTGCACCGCGGGATGGAGGTGGTGGAGCCGGCGCGGCGCATGCGCCCCGAGGAGCGCGAGGTCGGGGTCGCCTGGCGGGGGATCGCCCGGCGCGTGCGCCTGTCCGATCACGACCCGGTGGAGGTCACCCTCCGGCCTACGGCGAGCGCATCGTGAGTTGGGCCACCATCAGCAGCGTCAGCGCCACGGCCGTCCCGGCGGCCCACGGGACGCGGCGGCGGTCCTCCGCCAGCCAGTCCGCGAACGGCCAGGCGAGCGGGAACGCCAGGAGCCCGAAGCGGGCCATCGAGGTGATCGTGCCGCTCGACAGCGGCACGGCGATCACCGCCAGGCAGTAGACGACCCAGGGGGAGCGCAGCCCCCCCTGGGCGCGCCAGAGCCGCACCAGGAGCCAGACGTAGGCGGCGAGGAATGCGAGGTCGCGCGCCGTGGCGTGCCACGCGGCCGTGAACCGGCCCTCCACCGCCAGCCTCCATCCGGCGGCGATCTCACCGGGGGCCGCGGTGATGAGGCCGACGCCGAGCTGGCCGCGGTCCCAGGCGCGCTGGGCGTCGAGGGGCAGGAAGGCCGACCCGCGCGCCACGGCCATCCAGCCGAGGAATGCCGCGACCGCGACGACGCTCGGCAGCACCCCGAGGGCGGCGCGCCGCAGGCGCGGGCCGGGCGCGCCCGGGGCGTAGAGGGCGAGCAGCCCCACCAGAAGCGCGACGAGGACACCGGTGGGGCGGGTGAGCGCGGCGACCGCCGCGATCAGGCCGGCCAGGGCGAAGCGCTCGCGCACCGCGCAGTACGCCGCCGCGACCGCGCAGAGAACGGCGACGCCCTCCGTGTAGGCGAGCGAGCAGTAGAGGGCCGGCGGCGCGAGCGCGAGTACCCAGGTGGCCCGGTCGGCCGCGGCCTCGCCCATCCGGACGGTCGTCAGCCGGTGCAACCCGGCGAGGGCCCCCAGGAAGGCGACGTTCGAGACGACCAGGGCGCCGAGGAACGGGTTGATCCCGATCGACAGGAAGAGGGCCATGAGCCCGGGCATGAGGGGGAAGAAGGCGAGGTTCGTGAAGACCTCCCCGACCTGGCCGGCGTCGTGCGCGTAGCCGTTGCGGGCGACGTCGAGGTACCAGGTGGTGTCCCAACCCCCGATCTGGTCGATCCAGGCCGGCACCGCCGGGTCCACGCCGCGGGTGGGCACCCCGAAGGCGGCGCTCGCCGCGAGGGCCGCGACCAGGATCACGAGGCGCGAGACCGCCCAGGCCACGACCGGCACCCGCCACCCGGCCGGCGTTCGCGGCGGCGCCGGGGCGGACGTCGTGGTGCTCACCGGCGCCGGCCGGCCCAGGCCGCCCCCGCGCCGATCAGGGCGGCGAGCCCGGCCGCGACCGGCGCGACGATCGCCGCCGCCGCGAGGTCGACCGGAGCGGGGGCGGGCTCGGTCACCCCGTCCACCGTCACCTGGAGCGTCACCGGCGGGTCGGCGCCGGCCCAGACCGCGAAGCCCAGGGCGACGAGCGCCGCCACCAGCGCCAGCGGCCCCGCCCAGGCCGCGGCCCGCCGGCAGGCGCCGGGCCGGCACGCGAGCAGGCCGGCGCCGGCGAGCACGACCAGCGCCCCGAGGACCGGCAGCAGCCACAGCTGGCCGGCGCCGGAGAAGCCGCTGCCCCCGGTGGGCGTCGCGCGCGGCGGGGCGGTGAACCACGGGAAGGCGGGCAGCACGGCGAGGGCCGCGCCCAGCAGGAGCAGGGCGGCGCCCGTCGTCCGGGCGATCACGCGGCCACCCGGGGGCGAACCCTGCGGAAGACCATCACGCCGTCCTCGTCGAACACGAGGCGCATGTCGGGCCGGGCGCGCAGCTGCCGCACGCGCAGGACGTGCCCCTCGGGGGAGAGCCGATCGGCCAGATAGGGACGGCGGCGATCGACGAGCACCCAGCGCGCGTCGGCGATCACCGGGAAGGTGTAGATACGCTCGCGCTCGGAAAGGTGGCCCGCGAGGAGGTTGTCCGCCGAGACCGGCACGTCCCCGGGCACCAGGGCGACCGCGCGGGCCATCGCCCGGGAGTGGTCGGTCACCCGGTACTGCTCGACCCGCGCGCTGGATCCCACGACCGGCACCGCGCTCCACCATGGCAGCGGCCCGAGATACACGCCCGAGATCGCGACCGCGCCGACCCACACGGCGGCCACGCGGCGGGGCTCGGCCAGCAGGCGCACGAGTGGCGCCGGGCGGCCCGCCCGGCGCAGGCGCCCGAGCCCGAGGATCGAGGCGGCGACGGCGAAGGGAACGATCACCGCCACGTACTGGAACCGGATCGAGTACTGCGGGAACCAGTCGGCGAGGACGTTGATCAGCACCTCCGGGAGGGCGCCCGCCAGGAGCAACGGGGCGGCGAGGGGGAGGAGGAGGAGCGGTAGCAGCAGCGCGGCGAGGTAGCTCAGGCGGTCGTATGAGCCGACCAGCTGCACGGCATCCCAGGGGCGCGTGAGGAGCGTGAGGGCGACCCCGTGGCCGTCGCTCCCCAGCGACCCGTAGCGGTCGATGAACTGCGAGCCCTGCCCGGCGTTGTAGCGCGGGATGACGAAGAGGACGGCGAAGCTCGTCCAGGCCAGCGAGGCGGCGGCGAGGAAGATCCCGAAGCGGCGCCCGATGCCGCGGACCACCATCCACACGCCGAGCATCGTCAGCGCGAGGCCGACCTCCTCCTTGGTGAGGGCGGCGAGCGACGCCGCCACCGTGAGCGCGAGGTAGCGGCGCTCTTCGGCGGCCCAGATGCAGAACATCAGCAGCGGCGCGGCGAGCGTGACCGGGTGGAACTCGGTCAGCGTCGTCCACTGGAGCGGCGGATAGAGCAGGTAGACCGCCGCGGCGGCGATCGCGAGGCGGTCGTCGCCGAGCCAGCGTCGGCCGAGCCAGAAGGCGGGCAACGCCCCGGTGGCCACGATCACCGCCTGTGCGACGAGCAGGCCCTCGGCCAGGAACGGCGTCCACGCGAGCGGGGTGAAGATGGCGAGGATCGGGTCCACGTGGGCGCCGAGGCGGGTGAACTGGACCCCTGTGACGTCAGTCGTCTCGAGCGGCCGCCCATGGGCGGTGCTCCAGACCGCCTGAACCATGTTCCCCACGTCGAAGCGCCCGGTCCAGAACGCGCGATGACGGGCGACGGAAAGAAACGAGAAGACCACGGCGTAGACGGCGGCCATCACGCAGACCGCCAGCGCCGGCCGGGGCACCCGGCGACGCGTCCAGGACGCGCGGGGCCGGGCCCGCGGCACCGGCGGCGCCGAGCTCACCGTTCGCGTCCCGCGAAGGCGGCGAGCGCGATGAAGGCCAGCTCGACCATCGTGAGCATAACGCGGGTCCCGACCGACAGGGCCACGGCGACGCTGCCGGGGACGTTCTGCGCGAGCGCGAGCGCGAACGCCCCCTCGCGCACGCCGAGGCCCGACGGGAAGATGAAGGCCAGCATCGAGACGGCGAAGGAGAGGAGGAAGGCCAGTCCGACGAACCACGGGTCGCCGACCTCGGGGCCCGCCGCCGAGCGCACCAGCAGCCAGATGCCCGCGCCCAGGAGCCCCGCCGTGAAGACGTACCAGGCCAGCAGCGCCGCGAGCGGCGCGGTGGGGATCAACCGGGGGAGCGGCTCGCGCTTGGCGAGTCGCAGGGCGTACGTTGACAGCGGGCCGAAGATGCGCGGGTGCAGCCCGATCAGGCCGAGGGGCACCAGGGCCAGCAGCCAGATCCGCGCCCCACCGCCGTCGTAGGCGGCGACGAAGACCACCGCGCCGGCCGCCGCGACCCCCAGGGTGAGCACCTGCTCGTAGACCGTCGCCGCCAGCGTGGTGCGGCGGGGCACGCCGCGCTCGTAGCTCAGAACCACCCGCCCCAGGACCATGAGGACGTTGCCCGGCACGTAGCGGCCGAGCAGCGATCGGGCCCAGATCGACAGCATCACCCGCGCGGGCGGCCCCGGGGAGTGGAGGCGGTCGATGATCCCCACGTAGCCGAGGCCGCTCGCCAGGTAGAAGGCGAACAGCACGAGGCAGCCGAGGGCGAGCACGCCGACGCTGACGTTCCAGTCGTACTCGGCCACCGACGACCAGCCGTCGATGAGCGCCCAGGCGAGGAAGCCCAGAACGAGCACCCCCGCGATGAAGCCGCCGCGGCGGCGCCAGGGGTTCGCGGGGGCCGGAGCCTCGACCGTCGCGTCAGCCGGGTTCGGCACGCCGCCGCGCGGTGGCAAGCAGGCCGTGGTAGCCCGGCCGCCGGCCGACGAAGGCCGAGTCGACCTCGAGCGCGGCACGCACGATCCGCGAGACGAGCTTCGGCGGGGCCCCGCCGACGGCGGCGCCGCCTCCCGCGGTCAGACGGCGCTTGAGCGCCCGGCGGTAGACCTGGCGGTGGTAGAGGCCGGTGAGCGGGAAGCCCCAGCCCTGCACCTGGACGTCGGCGAAGCCGGCCTGGGCGATGCGGTCGCGCAACCCCTCGAGGGTGTAGCGGCGCACGTGGCCGGCCCAACGGTCGGTCCAGTCGTAGCGGTAGGGGCCGGCGGGCACGGTGACCAGCAGCAGACCGCCCGGGCGCAGGGCGTGCGCGATTCGCCCGAGCGCGGCGTCGTCGTCGTCGAGATGCTCGAGCACCTCCGCGCAGACCGCGGCGTCGAAGGCCGCCTCGGGCAGGTCGATCATCTGGAGGTCGGCGGCGATCACCGGGTTGGCGTCCTCGATCCCGCGCTCGCGCAGCGCTCGGCGGGTCCACTCGCAGAGCTCCGGGCTGTAGTCGGTGGAGGTGACCCGCAGGCCCGCGTCGATCATCTTCAGCGTGAGGCTGCCCGCGCCCGCGCCGGCGTTCAGCACCTCGGGCCCCGGCAGCGCCGGCAGCAGCCGGCGCATGACCAGCGCCTCGCGATAGTCGTGGCGCGGACCGTAGAGCTCGGGGGTCGCACCCCAGTCGTGGGTCTCGGTGGTGCTCATCGCGTGGAGATTAGGGGGGTCAGCGCGTGGAGCAGCGCGGAGCCGGCGGCGGCCGGGGCGCCACGGCGCAGGTAGACCTCGTGCGCGGCCGAGCCGAGACGGGCCCGCAGGGCCTGGTCGGCGCCCAGGCGCGAGAGCGCGGCGGCCAGCGCCGGGGCGTCGCCCGGAGGCACGAGCAGGGCGGTGACGCCGTCCTGCAGCACCTCCCGGATGCCCGGCGTGTCCGCCGTGACGACCGGCCGGCCGGCGGCCATCGCCTGCCAGACCTTGTTGGGCACGACCCGCGCCGCCTTGTCGCTGGTGCCGAAGACGCCGAGGCAGACGGCGGCGGCGGCCACCTCGGCCCCGAGCGACTCGTAGGGGACCCACCGCTCCCAGGTGAGGCCGGGCGGGCGGTCGCGCCGGAGCTCGGCTTCGAGCCAGGACCCGAGTTGCCCGTCGCCGATCAGGCGCACCGGGGGCACACCCGGTGCGCGGGCGGCCTCCAGCACCGCGGCCACGCCGTGCAGGGGTGCCAGCTTGCCGTAGAAGAGCGCGTGGGGCGGGGGGGCGGGCTCGGGCGCCCGCGGAAAGCGCTCGGGCTCGGCGCCCACGGGAACGACGGCGATCCGCTCACGCGGCACGCCGAAGCGATGGGCGAGCCAGTCGGCGCCCGCGGCGGTGTCGGCCAGCACCAGGTCGGCGAGCCGCATGCTCACGCGGTCGATGCCGGCCAGGGTGGCCGCCGCGGCACGGCCGGCCATGGCGCGGTCGCCTCCCAGCGTGTCGGCGAGCGAGATCATCATGTCCACGACCAGCGGCACCCCGCGGGCCCGCGCGACGCACCAGGCCGGCAGGGCGTCGGGCTGGGCCAGGTAGCCGGCGACGACGGCGTCCACCGGGCGCTCCCGGGCGCCGACCAGGGCCAGCTCGCCCCACGCTCCGGCGAAGCGGAGCGCGGAGGCGGCCAGCGGCAGCGGCCGAAGGCCGCGGGTCTTGTCGCGGCGCCGCTCCCACACCGGACGGTGGTGCTCGACCACCTCGACGCCGTGCTCACGCAGGCCCGCGATCAGCACCCGGGTCCGCGGGTAGGCCCGGTCGTAGGTCCCCAGCCACATCACCCGCATGTGGGCCTCCCGGGGGTCGGGCTCAGCGGAGTACGCGCTCCACGCGTGAGCGCGCTTCCTCGTCCTGGGGGCGCAGGTGGTAGCGCTGGATCATCTCGCTGACCAGGCCGATGGTGAAGAGCTGGACGCCGACCACGATCAGCAGCACGCCGAGGAGCAGCAGGGGCCGGGCGCCGATGGCCTCGCCCGAGAGCCGCAGCACCGAGAGGTAGGCGCACATGATCACGCCGAGCGCGATGAAGACCATCCCGATGCCGCCGAACAGGTGCATCGGCCGCTGGCGGAAGCGCCCGATGAACAGGATCGTCAGCAGGTCGAGGAAACCGCGCGCGTACCGCTCCAGCCCGTACTTGCTCCTGCCGTACTTGCGGGGGCGGTGGTTGACCGCGATCTCCTCCACGGTGAAGCCCTCGGCCGACGCGAGCACCGGGATGTAGCGGTACTGGTCGCCGGTCAGCGCCAGCGAGCGGACCACCTCGGCCCGGTAGGCCTTGAAGCCGCAGTTCAGGTCGTGCAGGCCGAGGCCGGACATGCGGGAGGTGACCCCGTTGAACACGGCCGACGCCGCGCGGCGGCTCCAGGGGTCCCGGCGGTCGCGCTTCCAGCCGCTCACGAGGTCGGCGCCGCCCTCGAGCTCCTCGAGCAGGCGCGGGATCTCGCCGGGGTCGTCCTGCAGGTCGCCGTCGATGGTGACGATGGCGTCGCCCCGGGCCTCGCGGAAGCCGGCCATCAGCGCGGCGGCCTTGCCGAAGTTGCGCCGCAGGCGCACCACGGCGATCTCGGGCTCCTCGGCGGCGAGCTCAGCCAGGATGTCCGTCGTCCCGTCGGTCGAGCCGTCATCGACGAAGAGGATCTCGACCTCTCGTCCCAGACCACGGAGAACCTGAAGGAGCTCCTCCGAGAGGGGGCGCACCGACTCGAGCTCGTTGTAGACCGGGATGACGACCGAGACGAATGCAAGGCGTGCAGCCACCGGGGGCGATGCTACCAGCGCCCCGGCGCCACCCCGGCGCGCGGCCGGGGCGGTGGCCGGCACGTCAGCCGCGCAGCCGGGGCGGCGGGAGCCGGCGGCGCGGCCGGCTCCCACGCGGCGCGCCGAACGCGATGCCCCCCTTGGCCGCCTGCTCGGCCACCAGCGCGCAGATCGACCAGATGCAGGCCGTGACCAGCACCGCGATGATCACCCCGAGGGAGCCCCGCGACCCGTTCACCGTCGTCGCGATGAGGTACCAGACCGCGAAGAGGGCGTTGGAGTTGAGGATGCCCGCCACGTGGAGTACCAGCGCGAGGAGCGGCAGGAGCGCCAGCGCCGCGAGCGCGGGCAGGTGCCACGGCCGGCGGGCGCCCATGGCCAGCAGGCCCGCATGCGCGACGGGCACCGCGAGCACCAGGGAGTAGGGGCTGACGACCCAGAGGATCACCAGGAGGACGGCGAGCGCCCCGAGCGCGGCGCTGCCCTCGGCGGCGCGCGAGGTGCGGATGCGCCGCGCCGGGCGTCGCGTGGCGCGCCAGGCCAGGAAGCCCGCGCCACCCGCGAGGGCGATCGCGAGCCCGGCGAGCGCGCCGAAGCGGGTGTCGGCCGCGAGCGGCGGCTCGCCCGCGGCCGTCCCGGGCAGGAGCCCGCCGAGGGAGAGCAGGTGCGCCGCAGCGACGGCGACGGCGATCGGGACGGCCCGCAGGCCCACCGCCTGCAGCCCGTCGCGCAACGGCACCCGGGCGCGGCGCTGACGGGCGACGATGTCGAGCGCGAGCACCAGGACGGGGAGCATCACCAGCAGCAGCGCGAAGCGCGCGATGGTGGGCCGCAGCAGCTTGCCGGCGAAGCGCAGGCTTCCGTCGGCGGCGGGGATGGCCGGGGTGGCGTCGAGGGCCCCGAGGAGGTCCCCGGCCGCGTTGGCGGCGAGCTCGAGGCGCTCAGCCGTGGCTGGGCGAACGTCACGCAGCGACGACTCGGAGCGACCGGAGAGCGTCACCGCCGGCAGTCCGGCCGCGATCGCGGCGCCCTGCTCCCCGAAGGTCTGAGGCACGCCGAGGCGCAGGAGCTGGCCCGTGAGGCCCGGGGCGCCGTCCGGCCGCCCGCCGACGCGCTCCACCGACCGGCCGGCGATCTCGCCGAGGCCGAGCGCCTGGCGGTCGGCGCGCCCCGCGGTCCATATCGATATCCGGTCACCGTCGGCCTCGCCGGGGGCGTCGATGGCGACGACGGCCGAGAGCGGGAAGGCCGAGAAGCGCTTCAGGAACCAGCGCAGGCCGGCGTTGCCCAGGGTGCTCCCGTCGGTCGAGACGAAGAGGTGGGGCCGCTGGTGCCGCGTCGTCGCCGACTGACGGGCGAGCTGCACGAGGATTGCGGTGGAGCTCTCCCCTCCGCGGACGCCGGACGGGGTGTCGCGCGGGGCGACCACCAGGATCCCGCCCGGCACCCTGCCGTCGGGGGCACCGGGCACCACCAGGTAGACGTTGCGCAGCTGGACCGGCTCCCCGTCGCGCAGCGCCTGGAAGTCCTGCACCTGGACGCGGCGTTTCTGGCGGCCCGGCGCCGCCGCCCCCGGCACCTGTGCGAGCTGGTCGCGCACGAATCTGGCGGCCTGGAGGTCGGGGGCCGATCCGGCGTCGCGCTCCGGGGCGATGGAGCGCAGCTGGCTCGCGAGCTCGAGGGTCCCCTGTCCGTCGATCGCGGAGGGCAGCAGCGGCTCGCCTCCGCGGTCCGGGGTCTGCAGCGTGAGCAGCGCCACGACCAGGGCGACGCCGGCCACGAGCCATGCGGTCCGGTACAGGTGGGTGTTGAGCATGATCAGCGCCCGCCGTGGTCGCGGCGGGTGGGCGTAGAGTCCGACACGCCGCACATCCTGACCGACCGGAGCGTTCTCGGTGAGCAGACGGCCATCCCCACTGATCCTGGTGTCCAATCGCGGCCCCGTGACCTTCGGCCACGGGGCCGGCGGCGAGGTGGAGCAGACCCGCGGCGGCGGGGGCCTGGTAACGGCCCTGCTCGGGCTGGTCGAGCACACACCGGCCCTCTGGGTGTCGGCCGCGATCTCCGAGGCCGACGAGGCCGTCGCCGCCGACTACGACGGCGGCAGCTTCCCGCTCGAGGGGCTCGGCCTCGACACCCAGGGGCGCTTCGTCGTGATCGACCCCGAGACCTACCACCAGTACTACAACGTGGTCGCCAACCCGATGCTGTGGTTCATCCAGCACTACCTCTGGGACCTCAGCAACGCGCCCGACGTGCGGCGCGAGGAGCTCGACGCCTGGGACAACGGCTACCTCGCCGCCAACCAGGCGTTCGCCGTCGCGGTCAACCGGGAGCTCGACGAGGACCCGGACCGCATCGTGATGCTCCACGACTACCACCTCTACACGGCGCCGGAGCAGATCCGGGCGGCGCACCCGGACGTCTTCCTCCATCACTTCATCCACATCCCGTGGAGCCAGCCCGACTACTGGCGGATCCTGCCGCCGCACATCCGCGAGGGCATCCTGCGCGGGCTGCTGGCCAACGACGTGATCGCCTTCCACACCCACTCCTACTCGCGCAACTTCCTGCTCTGCTGCGAGGACCTGCTCGACCTGCAGGTCGACTACGCCAAGCGCCAGGTTCGCTGGGAGGGGCGCGACGTCTGGGTGCGCTCGTACCCGATCTCGGTCAACGCGCCGATGTTCGAGGCGCTGGCGAGCACGCCCCAGACGCTGGAGGAGGAGGGCGCGCTGCTGCGACGGCGGCGGCAGTACATGGTGGTGCGGGTCGATCGGACCGACCTCTCGAAGAACACCCTGCGCGGCTTCAAGGCGTTCGACGTCTTCCTCGACCGGCACCCGGAGTTCCTCGAGGACATCACCTTCTTCGCGCTCCTGCAGCCCACCCGCCAGGACGTGGAGCAGTACGTGGAGTACCTCGCCAAGATCCGGGAGGTGGTGAGCCAGGTGAACCTCAAGCACGGCACCCCGGACTGGATGCCGATCGACCTGCGGATCGAGAGCAACATCCACAGGGCCGTCGCCGCCTACAAGAACTACGACGTGCTCGTGGTCAACCCGATCTTCGACGGCATGAACCTGATCGCCAAGGAGGCGCCCCTGGTCAACGAGCGCGACGGCGTGCTGATCCTCTCGGAGAACGCGGGCGCGCACGAGGAGCTCGGCTCGTTCGCGATCACGATCAACCCGTTCGACGTTGACGCCCAGGCCGAGGCCCTCCACCAGGCCCTCACGATGCCGCACGACGAGCGCGCCTTCCGGGGCCAGGAGATCAAGCGGATCGTGCGCGAGAACGACGTCGGCAAGTGGTTGCAGGCCCAGCAGGACGACATCACCCGCAAGCGCGCCGCCGACCGCCGGCGCGGCCGGAGGGCCGGGGTCTGAGCGACGAGCCGGGCCTCACCCACCTCGACGCCCGCGGTGAGGCGCGGATGGTCGGCGTGGGCCACAAGCCGCCGATCCTGCGACGCGCCGTCGCCCAGGGCACCGTGCGGATGGCACCCGCAACCGCCCGCGCGATGTCCGACGGGGAGCTCCCCAAGGGCGACGCGGCGGCCGTCGCCCGCGTCACGGGGATCATGGCCGCCAAGCGCACATCCGAGCTGATCGCCCTCTGCCACCCACTGCCGATCGACCGGGTCGGCGTGGAGGTGGAGATCGACGCCGGCGCCGGCGAGGTCCGCATCCGGGCCGAGGTCGAGACCACCGCACGCACCGGTGTCGAGATGGAGGCCCTGACGGCGGTGTCCGTGGCGGCGCTCAACGTCTACGACCTCGTGAAGGGCATCGACGAGGAGGTCGTCATCGACGGCATCCGCCTGCTCGAGAAGACCAAGGGCCCGGCGCCCGGCGCGTGAGCCTGCGCGTCGCCGTCATCACGGTGTCGGACCGCTCGGCGCGCGGTGAGCGCCCCGACGCCTCCGGTCCCGCGCTCGCCGAGGCCGTGGAGGCGGGCGGCGCGCAGGTTGTCCGCCGCGAGTTGGTGCCGGACGACCCGGAGGCGCTGACGGCCCTGCTCGCCGCGCTCAGCACCGGGTCCGGCGCGCCGGACCTGATCCTCACGACCGGCGGCACGGGCATCGGTCCGCGCGACCGCACCCCCGAGGCGACCTCGGCCGCCTGCGAGCGCCTCGTGCCGGGGATCGCCGAAGCCCTGCGCGCGCGATCGCTGGCCGTGACGCCCCACGCGATGCTCTCGCGCGGGGTCGCCGGCGTCCGCGGAGCCACGCTGATCGTCAACCTGCCCGGCTCCCCGGGCGGCGCACGCGACGGCTGGGGGGTCGTCGCCGCGATCGCCGCCCACGCGGCCTCGCAGCTTCACGGAGGGGATCACTCGGCGTAGGTGAGTCGACGGTGCGCTCTCCCAGGACGTGCGTCGACGCCTGACGGCACCGGCTTGCGCCGGGGACGGCCGTCGAAACACCCAGACGATTCCACCCCTGGGACGCCCACATGGGACGGTGCCGGATCCAACGCCCGGTCGGTTGCTCGCGTGGTGCCACGGCGCGTGGGCGTGGTGGGCGCCCGGGTGGCGTGAGATGGATCGAAACCCCCAGGGGAGCCCTTCGGGTTTCATCGCCGCGCAGAGTTGCGCGCCCGCGGCGTGCCGGGTTCGCGGTGTTGAGGGGTGGAGTTCGAAGCCTGCGTCTCGTCGGGGCACCAGTGTGATTGGTTGACCGCGACGTACCCCGGGCGAAGCCCGGAGGAGCGGACGCGAAATGGCCCCGGCGAGGGGTCATCTTGTCGCCCTGATCTCCACGCATGTGGGAGGTCGGTGCGTCGAGGGCGCTAAACCCGCGGGCGTCGACCCCCCGGGGCCCACGGAGTAGGTTGGCCGCCATGTCGCAGCCCGTGCGCCTCGAGCTGTCGGCCATGGGAGCCGTGCGGCCCCCCGCCGACGCCGCCCTCGCCTCCGCGAGACGCCGGGAGGACCAGGGATTCGACGCGATCTGGTGGGCCGACCACCTGCTCCACTGGTTCCCCTCGTCCATCTGGACGCCCGACCTCGTGCCCCAGGCCGCCGCCGGGCAGCGCAGCCCGCACGTGTGGTTCGACCCGGTCCCCGTGGTGGCGGCCGCCGCGGGCGTGACCACGGACATCCGCCTCGGCATCGGGGTGACCGACCTGGTTCGCCGCCACCCGGTCTCGGTCGCCCAGACCGCGCTGACCCTCGACCACCTGTCGGGCGGGCGCTTCATGCTCGGCGTGGGCTCCGGCGAGGTGCTGAACCTGGCGCCCTTCGGGATGACCAACCGGCGCCCGCTGGCGCGGCTCGACGAGGGCCTCGCCCTCCTGCGCCTGCTGATGGAGAGCCCGGACCCGGTCGACTTCACCGGCGACCACTTCCGGGTGACCCAGGGCTGCCTCGGACTGGAGCCGCTGCCGGGCGGTCCGCCTCCCGTCTGGGTGGCCGCGCACCGGCCCAAGGGCCTCGCGATGACCGGCAGGCGAGCCGACGGCTGGCTTCCGCTGGCCACCGACCCGGACGAGTACGCACGGATGCTCGCCGCCGTCCGCGCGGCGGCGACCGCCGCGGGCCGCGAGCCCGGGGCGGTGACCCCCGGCCTGTACGCACGGATCGTGATCGCCGAGAGCCGCGAGGAGGCCCTGCGCGCGATCGACGGGTCGCTGCTGATGCGCTTCATCGCCCTGACCCGTCCGGCGGAGGCCTTCGCGGCCCGCGGGGCCGAGCATCCGCTGGGCGAAGGGGCCTTCGGCCTCACCTCGTTCCTGCCGACGACCTACGGCCGCGCGGAGGCCCTCGCGCTGGCCGAGGCCGTGCCCGTGGAGGTGGTGCGCGACACGGTCATCCACGGCACGCCCGACGACATCGCGGCCACGGTCGCCCGCTTCACCGCCGAAGGCGCCCGGCACGTCCAGCTCACCAACATGACCCCGCTCGCCTCGCCGGGCATGGCCGCCGCGAGCGAGGCGCTGCTGGCCGACGCGGTCACCGCGCTGCGCTCCGGGAGCGTCGCGGCCGCGTGAGGGGCCGGAGGCACTGGGCCGCCCTCGCGCTGAGCGCGGCGGCGATCGCCGCCGCGGGCGCCCCGACGGCGCTGGGCGCCTCGCGCACCCTCACGGTCGACGGCTGGAGCGCCCGCGTCATGGCGTTCAGCGGCGATCGCCTGCTTTGGACCGAGGCCGCGACGGTGCGCGTTGACCCGGCGCGGATCCCGGGCTCGCCCGCGGGCGCCCGGCGCTTCGACTACTACCGCGCCGAGACGTTCCGGGCGCCGCTCAACCGCGCTTCCACCCGCTTCACGGGAACCCCGGACGCCTCCGTCTCGGTGCGCACGAGCATCGCCGCCATGGCGCCCGGCTCGCTCTCCCCGACGGGCGACGGCGGCTTCGTGATGGCGCCCGGATCCCGGCGCTTCGCGCCGCCGGTGATCCTCTGCTGCACCGCCGACGACGTGGAGACGGTCATCGAGAGCGACGGTCGCCCGACCGCCCCGATCACGATCGCCGCGTCCCGAGGACCGCTCGGATCGGTGCGGTTCCTGCAACGGGGGGCCGACGGCCCGCCGGTCCTCCGGGTCGCCGACCCCTCGGGCGCCGGGGCGCCGCCCCCCGGGGCGATCGCCGGCGCCACCATCGCGGGCCTTGCCGCCCTCTCGCCGACGGCGGTCGGCTGGGTCGACCCGGCGGCTCGCACCACCTTCCAGCTCCAGCGCGACGGCGCGGCCGCGATCCCCGTACGCCTGCCGGGACGCGCCATCCGGGTGTGGGGCTCCCCCCGGCTCTTCGCAGCCGCCGTGCGGGTGGGCCGGGGGGTGGCCGTCGTGCGGATCGACGAGACGTCGGCGCCGCGCGCGGTGAGGGTCTGGCGGGGGGCCCGGCTGCCGCGGGTGGCGCTCGGCCGCGGGGCGGTCGCGATCGCCGACGGCCGGCGGGTGCTGGCCGCGCGGCGCGGGACCCTGCGCATCGTGACGACCTCCCGAAGGACCGTCGACGCCGTGGCCGTCGACGGGCGGCGACTGGCGTGGATCGAGCGCAGGACCCGGCGCGGCGCACGCGTCGGCGTCGTCCGGCTGGGGCGGGTGCGATGAGGACCCTCCTCGCCGCCGTCCTCATGGCGGCCCTCGCGGCCGTGCCCGGCCTCGGCGCGCCGATCGTGTCGTTGCAGGACGACGACCTGGTCAACGTCCGGGGGGCCGCTCTGGATGCCCGGCTCGACAACCTGGCTGCGACCGGCGTGAAGGTGACCCGCGTCAACGTCCTCTGGCGCGAGGTCGCGCCCACGAGGCCCGCCGATGCGCGCGATCCGGCCGATCCGGCCTACGACTGGAGCCGCTACGACGAGATCGTGCGCGGCCTGGCCGCACGCGGGATCACGACGATGCTCGACTTCTACCTCACCCCGGCATGGGCGTCGCGCAGCGGCGCGCGCACGGCCGCGCCGCGCGCGGCCGATGGCGCCCGCTTCGCGGGCGCCATCGCGCGGCGCTACTCGGGGACCTTCCCCGATCCGCGCGGGGGCCTGCTGCCCCAGGTGCGTCGCATCGAGGTGTGGAACGAGCCCAATCTTCCCGGGTTCTGGATGCCGCAGTGCCGCCAGAGGGGCCGCCGCGCCCTGCTGGTGTCGCCGCGCGCCTACGCCGCGCTGCTCGCCGCCGCCTATCGCGAGATCCACGCCGCCAACCCGGCGGCCCAGGTGATCGGAGGGGTCACGGGCCCGGCCGGCCGCTCGCCGAAGCGGTGCCCGAAGGGCGGAGCAGCTGCGGTCGGCAGCCTCGACTTCACCCGCCTCGTCGCCAACGAGGGGCCGCCGATCGATGCCTGGAGCCTCCACCTCTACCCGCTCGGAAGCCCGCTGAAGGCGTTCTTCGTCCCGTCCTGGAACACCGTGGCGCGGGCCGTCCGGCAGGTGGATAGGCTTGCGCGGGGAGCACCGATCCATGTCACGGAGACGGGGTACCACACGTCGTACAACCGTTTTCACCGTTACTTCGTGAGCGAGGCCCAGCAGGCCAGATGGGTCGATGAGACCGTCGTCGCCGCCGGCCGGAACCCTCGGGTTCAGGTGGTGACGTGGTTCAACTTCCAGGACAATCCGTTCTGGACCGGGGGGCTGCTGCGCGGGGATGGCACCCGAAAGCCCTCCTACGACCGCTTCGCGGCGCAGGCCGCCGCGAATCCACCGCCGCCAGGATGGGCACCGTGAGCGACGACCGAGACGAGACCCGCCTGGATCAGGTCCAGGCCTACTACGACCGCCTGGCGCCGCGGCTGGTGGCGGTGGAGGACCGCAACTGGCACCTCCAGAGCCGCATGGCCCTGAACCTCGAGACGATCGAGCGCTACGCGACGCCGGGCGGCCGGGTGCTCGACATCGGCTGCGGAACCGGCTTCCTACTGGAGCGCCTGGCCGAGCGCGGCTTCTCGGGGGTCGGCGTCAACCTCTCGCCCGAGTCGGTCGAGCACGCGCGCCGGCGCCTTGCGGAGATCGGCGCCGGAGACCGCCTGACCGCCGTGGTGGGCAGCGCGTACGAGCCGCCCGAGGGGCCGTTCGACCTGATCGCGCTGACCGACGTGCTCGAGCACCTCGAGGACCCGCGGGCCTGCCTCGCCGCCCTGCGCGCCCAGCTCGCGCCCAACGGCCTGCTCGTGATCTCCACCCCCAACCGCCGCAGCCTGCCGGGGGCCCGGCGCTGGCTGGCCGAGCACGGCCTCTCGTGGATCAAGGTGAGCCTCGCACCGGTCGACAACTGGCAGACCTGGGGCAGCCTGGAGGGCCACGCCGCCTCGGCGGGCCTCGTGGCGATCTCGCGGCGCGGCATCTTCTTCCGGCCGGGCGGGCGCATCGGCTCGCAGTTGGGCCGGCTCTACCGGTTCTCCGGCCCGCGGCGGGCCGAGCTGGCCATGTCGCGTACCCCCCTCGGACGATTCGGCTTCTACATCTGCCTGGGGTTCCGGGCCCTCTGAGCCCGAGATCCGGCGGATTCGGGCTCAGATGACGAGCGCACCTGCGGACGGCCGCGACCGCACGCGTCGCGCGGTCGTCGCCACGACCATGCTCGTGCTGTTCGTGGTGACCCTCGGCATCTTCCTGCTGCCGTTCGCGTTCCCGACGCCGCCGCCGATCGTCACCCGTTTCCAGGCGACCGTCCTCTTCAGCCCGAACGACGACGGCCGGCGTGACACCGCGCGGGTGAACATCCGGCTGCACGAACCGAGCCGGGTGACGATCGAGATCCTCAAGGACGGCGCGCCGGTGGTCGCGCTCCTCGACGACATCGCCCAGGAGCGCGGCTTCTTCAGCACCGCCTGGGACGGCACCGACGCCATGGGGCGGCGCCTGCCGGACGGCGTCTACGCCATCAAGCTGCGCGCGCGCTCGGGCGACAAGCAGTTCAACACCACCCGCAACATCACGATCGACACCGTCGCCCCGCGGCCCGCCGCGATGACCGTGGTCTCGGCGACACTCGCCCGCGCCGGCGCGGGCGAGTGTCGCCTGACCTTCACCTCGCACGACCCCGCCTCGCTGGTCCTCGAGGCGAGGCGGCCCAACGGCCGCGAGCCGGTGCGCCGCCTCGGGGCGCGTCCGGTCCGGCCGGACGAACCGACGCGCTGGGCCTGGAACGGCCGCGATACCGCCGGGCAGGCACTCGCCCCGGGTCTCTACGTGATCAGCGCCAGCCTCTCGGACGCCGCCGCCAACCGCTCCACCCGCCAGCGCACCTGCTGGGTGGGATACATCGCCGGAAGGCCCAGCATCGCCCGACCCGCGCCCCGCGACCGGGTGGGCGTGACCCTGCGCCGCACCGATGGCACGATCGTCCCCGGCTCGACCCCGATCTCGCTCACGCTACGGCGGCGCACCGGCACTCCCGGCCTGACGGGCGGCGATCCGCTCGGCCGCGAGGTCGGACGCGGCGTGCGCGGCCGGGCCGGCTCGGTGAGGATCCTGATGCCGCCGCGCGTGAATCCGCAGGCGCTGTGGCTGGTCGCGAGCACGCTCGACGGTCGCTCGAGCGCCCTCATCGACCTCGGCGGCGGGGGGTGAGCGAGACCGCGCGCAATGTCGCGGCGATCGCAGCCGCTCTCGGCGTCGTGGGCCTCCTCGCCCCCCTCCCGCTGCTGCGGTCCGAGGCCCAGCGCGCCGCAGCGCTCGCCCTCACGTTGGCGTCCTGGGGCTTGCTGCTGGCGAGCCTCGTGCCCGACGGCGAAACGAGCGCCGGCATCGACCGCCTCTCGTCGCCGGCGACCGCGGGCGCGGCCGTCGCCGGTCTGATCGTGGTGCTGGTGGCGCTCGGCGTGGGAGTGAGGGTGGTGCTCGCGCGGCCGACGGTGTGGTTCGCGCTCCTGGGCCTGACCGCGGCCATCCGCATCCCGGTGTCGATCGGCAGCGAGGACGCCAACCTGCTGGTGCCCCTCTACGCGGTCATCGTCCTGGGCCTCGTCGCCTGGACGTGGGGGCGGGTCCGCGGCCGGATCGAGGCGGCGGCGGCCGAGGGCTCGCCCGTGCTGGCGCTCCCTCTGGCGGCGTTCACGGCCTTCCTGCTGGTCTCCACCCTCTGGAGCGCCGACCCGACCGAGGCCGCCAAGAAGGCGTCCTTCTTCTACATCCCGTTCGTGCTGCTCTACGTGCTGGTCGTGGCCTGGTGGCCGCGCGGACGCGCTCTGGGTGCGCTGGCGGTCACCACCGTCGCGGGCGCCACCGTCGCGGGCGCCATCGGGCTCTACCAGTACGCGACGCAGGACCTGTGGTGGAACCAGACCCTTCAGCAGGCCAACGTCTACAGCCGGTTCTTCCGGGTGAACGGGATCTTCTTCGACCCCAACATCCTCGGTCGCTACGTGGCGATGGGGATCCTGATCTGCCTCGCGCTCGCCTGGGTGCGCCCGAGACGCGCGGAGCTGGCCGGCCTGGCCGTGGCGATCGTCGTGATGACCGGCGCGCTCGCGGTCACCTTCTCGCGCTCGAGCGCGCTGATGCTGATGCTCGGCCTCGTGATGCTGGCGGCCCGGGCCGTCGGGGTGCGCCGCGCGGCGATCACGGGCACCGCCCTCCTGATCGTGATCGGCGGCGCAGCGGTCGCGACGAGCAGCAACATCCGCCACGCCCTGACCGACTCGCAGCGCCTCGAGCGCGTGAGCGAAGGGCGATTCGACCTGATGAAGGGCGGGCTCACGATCTGGCGCGAGGAGCCGGTGGCCGGCGCGGGGCTCGGCGGCTTCGAGACGCGCTTCGAGGAGACCCTCACACCGCTCGAGCAGCGCCGCGTGCGCGTCGTGATCTCGCACAACAGCCCGATCACCATCCTCAGCGAGGGGGGAGTGGTGGGCTTCGCCCTCTTCCTCGCCCTGATCGGCGGGGCTGGCTGGGCGGTGGCCCGTGGCTCGCGCGCCCAGGGCGAGATCGGCTGGGCGCGGTGGACCCTGGCGGCGATCATGGCGGGCATCGCTCTTCACAGCCTCCTCTACGCGGCCCTCTTCGAGGATCCGTTCCTGTGGATCGCCGCGGCGGCGGCCGTCGCCCTCGCACGCATCGCCGTCCCGGACCCGGTGCCGGAGGAGGCATGAGCCCGGGGCTCCGCGTGCTCTGCCTGAGCAACATGTGGCCGGGACCGGCCGACCCGGACTACGGCTCGTTCGTGGCCGACATGTGCGCCGCGCTGGAGCGGCGCGGCATGAGCGTGGAGCCGGTGGTGATCGACCACCGCGGGCGGGGCTTCGCGCGGACGCCCGCCAAGTACGCGTCGCTCGCCGGCCGTGCCCTGCGCCGGGCCCGGGGCGCCGACGTGATCTACGCCCATTACCTCTTCCCGACGGGGGCCGCCGCGGCCCTGGCGGGCCGGGTGGCGCGCGTCCCCTACGTGGTCACCGCCCACGGCCAGGACGTCCGCAACCTCGACCGTCCCGCAGTGCGCCGCGCCACGGCGCCCGCCCTCGCCGGGGCGAGCGCGGTGATCGCCGTGAGCCGCCACCTGGCGGACGGGCTGCGCGCGTCCGGGCTGGAGATGCCGCCGGTTCATGTCGTGAACATGGGCGTCGACCTCGAGCGGTTCGCCCCCGGCGACCGCGCACAGGCGCGCGCGCGGCTCGGGCTGCCGGACGGCGACCCGGTGATCCTCGCCGTCGGGGGCCTCACCGACCGCAAGAACCCGCTCGGCCTGCTGCAGGCGTTCGCGCGGGTGCGGGCGGTGCGGCCCGCCGCGCGGCTGGTGTTCGTGGGCGACGGACCCCTGGCGCGCGCAGTGGACGTCGGCGCCCGGAGGCTCGGCGTCGCGCAGGCCGTCGTACGCACCGGAGCCCTCGCGCACGCCCGGGTCGCCGACTGGGTCGCCGCGTGCGACCTGCTTGCCCTGGTCAGCCGTGTCGAGCCGCTCGGCGTCGTCGCGCTGGAGGCGCTCGCGGGTGGGCGGCCGGTGGTGGCGACGGCCGTCGGCGGCACCCGGGAGGTCGTGCCCGATCCCCGCGCCGGGCGGATCGTCGACCCCTGCGACCCGGGAGCGGTGTCGCGCGCGATCCTCGGGCTACTGGACGACCCGCCCTCGCCCGCCGCCTGTCGCGACGCCGCGCGCCCGCACGGGCTGGAGCGTCAGGCGGGACGGGTGGCCGCGATCCTGGAACGGGCGGCCGCGAGGCGGTGACGCGCGGCCCGGGAGGGCCCCGCGGGCTGCGCTACTCTCCGCCGCCGATGCCGACGATCGAATCTGCGGCCCGACCACGCGGAGCGCGGGCGGCGGCGCCCCCTCCGACGGCGGCCGCCATCCTCGTCGGGGCCGTGCTCGCCGGGGCCCTCGCGGTCTGGCAGCCCCTGATAGGACTCGGGCTCGCCCTCCTGGTGCTCGTGGCCGTCCTGCTGCGCGACGTGCCGATGCGGCGCATGGCTCCGGTGCTGGTGGTGCTCACGGCGCTCGCGGCCATCGGCGGCCCCAACCTGGCCGCTCCGCCCGCGCCCTGGCTCTTCCTCTTCCGCATCCTGATCGTGCTCCTCGGCGTCGGCCTGGTGGGCTACCTGCTGATGGACGGGCGGCTGACGCTGCCGGCAGGGCTGCCGCGGCCCGCGGGCATCCTCGGGGTGTGGTGGCTCTGGACGGCCCTCTCCATCGGGTGGTCGCAGGATCTGGTCTCCGCCGTCCGCTGGACCAGCTTCATGGCGATGATGGGCGGGCTCGCGGTGGGCATCGCCATCCTCTGCCGCAGCCCGCGGCGGGCGCGCATCCTGCTCTGGTCGCTGCTGGGCGCCTTCGTGATCGCGGGGCTGGTGGCCCTGGCCGAGGCCGCGACCGGCCTCCACCTGCCGACCTTCCGCAGGGGCACCGAGAACCAGGGCGGGTTGATCGGGGTCGGCTCGCTCTTCGGCAACCAGAACAACTTCGCGACCTTCCTCAGCCTCAGCCTGCCGTACTTCGCGGTCCTGCCGATCGTCTTCCGCGACATCCGCCTCAAGGCGATCGGCTTCGCCGGGGCCGGGGCCTCGCTGATCTTCATCCTCCTGGCGGGCAGCAAGTCCGGGCTCCTGTCGGCCGGTCTCGTGGTCATCGGCCTGCTGATGCTCGTCGGCACCGACCGCCAGGCGCGGGGGCGACTGCTCGTCGCAGGCGCCATCGCGGCCCTGGCGGTGGTGCTCGTAGTGCCCATCGTGCTGGGGGGCGGGCTCGTGAAGCTCGACCAGCGCACGGTGACCAAGCTCGACTTCAACGTCCTGGTGACCCAGGTGCAGACCCAGCAGGGCTCCGGCGGCGTTCGCGGGGCGCTGCTGACCGACGGGCTGTCGATCGTCAACGAGAGCAACGGCCTCGGCGTGGGCGCCGGCAACGCCGAGTCGCGCGTGCGCTCCCTCACCGACTTCCCCGGCGTGGCGAACCTGCACAACTGGTGGCTCGAGGTGCTGGTGAACGGCGGCGTGGTGGGCTTCTCCCTCTACCTGCTCTTCTTCCTGACCCTCCTGCGCCGCCAGGCCCGCGCGTCGCGCCGGGCCCGGGATCCCCTCGTGCGGTACATGACCCTGGCGGGGGCGTTGTCGTTGATCGGGTGGATCGTGGGGAGCGTCGGCCCCTCGACGGCCATCCACTTCACCCCCATGTGGATCGTGTTCGGGCTGGGCATGGGCGCCCTCGTGCTCGACGGCCGGGACCGCGGGGAGGAGACGGCATCCGCATCCTGATGCTCAGCCACATGTACCCGAGCGCCGTGAACTGGACGGCCGGGATCTTCGTGCACGAGCAGGTGCGGGCGCTGGTGGCGCTGGGCCACGACGTCCGCGTGGTCTCACCGAAGGGCTTCGCGCCCCCGCTGCTCCCGCGCTGGAAGGCCTTCCACGACGTCCCCGGCGTCGGCGTCTTCGACGAGGTCCCGGTGCTGTACCCGCGCAAGCTCACGCTGCCCGGCGCCCGCCTCGGCCACCGCAACGCCGACGCGATGCTGTGGGCCATCCGCCGCCCCCTGCGCGCCATCCACCGGGCCTGGCCGTTCGACGTGATCCACGCCCACATGCTCGTGCCCGACGGCTGGGCCGCGGCCCGCGTGGGCGCCGCCCTGGGGGTGCCCGTGGTCGCCACGGCCCACCGCGCCGACGTGCTCGACGTCCCGGCCCAGGGGCCGCGCAGCAGGGCCCGCGTGACCGAGGCCGTGGAGTCGATCGATCAGGTCTGCGCGGTGAGCATCTCCATCGGCGACGCCGCGGCCGCCCTCGGCACGCCGCGACGTCCGGTGCGGATCGTCGCCAACGGCGCCGACGCCTCCGTCTTCCTGCCGCGCACCGCGGCGCAGGCGCGCGCGCACCTGGGGTTGCCCGGCGACGGGCCGATCGTCTCGTTCGTGGGCAAGCTCGTGCCGCGCAAGGGCGTCGACACCCTGATCGAGGCCATCGGGCTGCTGGCCCGGCGCCCCGGCGGGGCCCCTCTGCTCGTCGCCGCCGGCATCGGCGAGATGCGACCGGCCCTGGAGGCCCGCGCCGCCGAGCTCGGCATCGCCGACCGGGTGCGCTTCGTCGGCAAGATCCCGCACGACGACGTCGGCTGGTGGATGTCGGCCGGTGATCTCTTCGTGCTCCCGTCACTCAGCGAGGGCCTGCCGACGGTCGTCTGCGAGGCCATGAACTGCGGCCGTCCCGTGGTGGCCACGGCGGTCGACGGCACGCCCGAGATCGTGCGCGACGGTGAGACCGGCATCCTGATCCCGCCGGGAGAGCCGGTGGCGCTGGCCGACGCGCTCGCGCACATCCTCGACGACCCCGCCCTGGCGCGCGGCATGGGCGAAGCCGCGCTGCGGATCGGGCAGGCGGAGTACACCTGGGCCGCCAACGCCCGCACCATGTCGGGGATCTACGAGGAGCTGACGCGGTGAGCGGTCTCCACGCCGCCGATCCGCCGGCGATCGTCCTGCAGGCCTCGGGCCCGAACTCGCTCGGCATCATCCGCAGCCTGGCGCGGGAGGGGGTGCGCGTGATCGCGTGCGACCACGACCCGAAGGCCCTCGGCCTGCTCTCGCGTCATGCGACCCCGTCGCTCATGGCCGACCCGCTCTCCGAGCCCGAGCGCTTCCTGGCCGACCTCGGCGCGCTCGGCCGGAGCGAGGGCGGGGGCGTGCTCTTCCCGACCCACGACGAGGCCGTCGCGGCGATCGGCCCGCACGAGGCCGAGATCGGCGACGGGCTGCGGCGCCCCTGGAGCCCCTGGGAGACGATGAGCGCGCTCATCGACAAGGGGCACCAGCACGAGGTGGCCCGGCGGATCGGCTTCCCGGTGCCGGCGACGGTGACCCCCGACGACGACGCCGACGTGGTCGCGCTCTCCCGCGACTTGCGCTTCCCGGTGATCCTGAAGCCCCGCTACTCGCCGGAGTTCCGGCGCCGCTTCCGCGCCCAGGTGCTTGAGGCGGCGAACCCCGAGGAGCTACGGCGCCAGTGGGAGCTCGCGGCGGAGTACCGTCCCCAGCTGTCGGAGGTGATCCCGGGCGGCGACTCGCAGCTGTGGACCCTCGGCAGCTACCGCGACGCCCAGGGGCGCCCCCTCGGCTCGTTCACCGGCCGCAAGCTGCGCCAGTGGCCGCCGCGCTTCGGCACGGCCCGGGCCGCCGAGGGGAGCTGGGACCCCGACTACGCCGCGCGGGGGCACGTCCTGCTCGACGCACTCGGCGTCCACGGCATCTCCCAGCTCGAGACCAAGCGCGATCTGCGGGACGGCCGCGACTACCTGATCGAGGTCAACCCCCGCTCCTGGCTGTGGATCGGGCTCGCCACGAACTGCGGCGTCAACCTGCCCTACCTCGCGTGGCGCGACGCGATCGGGCGGCCCGAGCTGCAGCCGCCCGGCCACCGCAGCGGCGTGCGCTGGATCCTCGCCGGCAAGCACCTGGCCGGCAGCGCCCGCGAGATCCGCCGGGGCGAGTGGACCGTACGGGCACTCGCGTCGAGCCTGCGCCCGCCCGTGGTGGACGGGGTGCTCGACCCGCGCGACCCGCGGCCCGCCCTGGCCCTCTACGGACGCGCCCTGCGCGGCGTCGGGCGGCGGCGTGGCTGACCTGCGGGTCCGCACGGAGGGCGTGCGGCCGGCCTTCGTCCCGCGAGCCCGGTGGGTGCTCGACACCTTCGCCGGGGCCCTCGGGGCCGAGCCGGTCCACGTGGACGGCCCGGCAGACCTCGTCTACGCGCCCGAGCGGCCGGCCGAGGGAGTGTGGATCCCCGTCGATACGGCCGCCCAGGCGTTCTTCGAGGGCTCGGACGCGTTCCCGGCGGCGGCGATCCACCGGGCGGGCGGGCTCGCCCTCCTGTTCGCCCCCACCCACGCCGCCGAGCCCGTCCCCGGCGACCTGGTGGCGAGCGCCTTCTACCTGCTGGCGCGCTGGGACGAGCTGCGGGTCGCCGAGCGCGACCGCTTCGACCGGCTGCCCCTGGCCGCCAGCGCCTTCGGGCGGGTCGCCGGGCTCGACCTGGAGGAGCCCGCCGTCGAGGGGTACCTCGCCCTCCTGCGCGGGCTTCTGCGGATGCCCGAGCCCACCTCCTGGAGCGTCGCGCTGACGCACGACATCGATCGGATCCGGCGGCGCACGGCGAAGGGCCTCGCGGGCATCGCACGCCGCCGGGGCCCCGGCGGGGTGGCCGCGGCGCTCGCGGGCCACGACGCCTGGGACAACGTCCCCGACCTGCTCGAGGCGGCCTGGCTGCGCGGCGCGCGGCCGACGGTCTTCCTGATCGGGCGCAACGCCCACCCGCTCGACGGCACGCCCCGGCGGACCTACGAGCGGGAGCGGCCGGCCCTCGCCGCCGCCGTGCGCGCCGCCGGCGGCGAGGTCGGCCTGCACGCGGCGTTCGCGTCGTCCGAGAGCGGCGAGGCGCTGGCGCGGGAGATGGCGGGCCTGCGCGCCGAGGTCGGCCCGGTGGAGGGCGTACGGTTCCACTACCTGCGCTTCCGCTATCACCAGACGGTGCGCTGGCTGGAGGCGGCGGGGGCCTCCTACGACTCGAGCCTCGGGTTCAGCGAGGCGCCGGGCTTCGCGGCGGGCATCGCGCGGCCCTTCCGGCCCTACCTCGTGGGCGAGGAGCGCCCCGCCGACCTCACGCTGCTGCCCCTCGCGGTGATGGACACGACGCTCCACTCCCACCTGGGCCTCGACGCCGCAGCCGCCCGCGAGCGCGCACTGGCGGTGCTCGGCCGGGTACGCGCGGCGGGCGGCCGGGTGGCGCTCCTGTGGCACAACACCTACCTCGCCGACGACCGCGCCCCCGGCTACGGGCCACTCTGGGGCGAGCTGCTCGACGAGCTCGGCGCGCGCGGCGCGCGCCTGGGGCCGGCCGGGAGGTCGTCGCCCGCGCCGGAGGGCCGACGCCTCGACGGCCGTCGCGTGGTGCACCTGACCAGCGTCCACCGGCCACGCGACGTGCGCATCTTCCACAAGGAGGCCCGCGCGGCGGTGGGGGCCGGGGCGGCGGCGTGGGTCGGCGCGCCCGCCACCCCCGTCCGCCGGGCCGCCCGGCTGGCGGCGGGCTGGCGCCTCGCGCGTGCGGCCCGGGCGCGCGACGCCGACCTCTACCACGTGCACGACCCCGAGCTACTCCCCGCGGCCCTCTGGCTGGCCCGCACCACCGACAGCCCCGTCGTCTACGACGTGCACGAGTACCTCGGACAGACCACGCGCACCAAGCACTGGATCCCGGGGGCCCTGCGCGCGCCGCTCGCGATGGGCGTGGAGCGGGTCGAGCGCTGGGCGGCCGGGCGTCTCGACGGCGTCGTCACGGCCAACGAGGACCTCGCCGCCCGCTTCGCCGCCACCGGCGCGAGGGCGGTGGCGGTGACCAACTCGCCCTGGTCCGACGCCTTCCCCGAGCCCTCGCCGCCGCCGGACGCGCCGGTGGTGCTCTACGTCGGGGGGCTCGGCCCGCTGCGCGGCCTCGAGGTGATGCGCACGGCCTTCGCGCACGTGGACGTGCCCGGCGCGCGGCTGGTGCTGGCCGGTCCGGGCGACCCGGGCGAGATGCCCGCAGGCGTCGAGTGCCTCGGCCTGATCGACCACTCGGAGGTCCCGGGGCTGCTCGCCGCCTGCCGCGTGGCGTGGATCCCGCTCCAGCGCCACGGCAACTACGATCGCGCGGTGCCGACGAAGCTGGTCGAGGCGATGGCGGCGGGGCGGCCCGTCGTGGCGAGCGACCTCGGGCGCATGGGGGCGATGGTCCGGGCGGCCGGCTGCGGCCTCGTCGTGCCACCGGCCGACGCCGCCGCGCACGCGGCGGCCATCACGCGGCTGCTGAACGACCCCGAGGGGGCGGCGCGGATGGGGGCGGCCGGGCGCGCGGCCTTCGTCAACGGGCTGGGCTTCGAGACCCAGGCGCGGGCGCTGACATCACTCTACGCAGGGGTTCTTTCGCCGTGAGCCGCATTTTGTACGTCTCCCAGTACTTCGTGAGCGCCGACCAGCCGGGCGGCGTGCGGCACTGGCAGCACACCCGGGCGCTCGCGCGGGCGGGCCACGAGGTGACCGTGGTCACCTCGTTCGTCCAGCACAAGGAGCGCGCCGTACCGGAGCGGTACGCCGGGAGGAGGATGGTCCACGAGAAGGAGGACGGGCTCGACGTCTGGCGCACCTACTCCACTCCGGGATACGGACGCGACCTGCGCTCGCGGGTCGCGAGCTACGCCACCTTCGCCTGGTGGTCGGCGCTCGCGAGCGCCCGGGTGAAGCGGCCCGACGTGGTCGTCGCCTCCTCGCCCTCGCTGCCCTCCGCCGCCGCGGCCGCGGCGCTCGCCCGGGCCCGCGGGGCCCGATTCGTGCTGGAGGTGCGCGACCTCTGGCCCGACTCGGCGATCGCCATGGGGCTGGTGCGCGATCGGCGCACGATCGCCGTTGCGCGGGCGCTCGAGTCGTACTGCTACCGGCGCGCCGACCGCATCGTCGCCCTCACCGAGGGCATCCGCGACGGAATGATCGACCAGGGCGTGAGCCCCGCGAAGATCACGCTGATCACGAACGGCGTCGACCTGGAGATCGGGGCCGACGCCGCGCCGCCGGCCGACGCTGGGGTGCCCGACGACGCCTTCGTGGCGATGTACGTCGGCGCCCACGGGACCTACAGCTCGCTCGAGACCGTCCTCGACGCGGCCGATCGGCTGCGCGACCTGACCGAGGCCCGGGTCGTCCTGGTGGGCGGGGGCGACCGCAAGCCCGCGCTGGTCGAGGAGGCCGCCCGCCGGGGCCTGCCCAATGTCGTCTTCGTCGACTCGGTGCCCAAGCGGGAGGTGCCGTCGTGGCTGGCCCGTGCCGACGTCTGCCTGCTGCCCTACCAGGACAACCCGCTCTTCGCCGGAGCGCTCCCGAACAAGGCGTTCGACTACCTCGGAGCAGCGAAGCCGATCATCGCGGCCGCGCCGACGGGCGAGTTGACCGCCATGGTCGAGCGCGCGGGCTGCGGCGTTGCGGTACCCCCGGAGGACGGGGAGGCGCTCGCCGGGGCGATCCGGGCGCTGGCGGCCGACCGCGAGGGCGCGCGGCGCATGGGGGCCGCCGGACGTGCCCATGCGCTGGAGCACTACGACCGGGCCACCCTGGCCGCCCGCTTCGTGGCGGTGGTCGAGTCGCTTGCCTAGCCGCGGACCCATCGGGGGGGCGCCCAAGCGGGCGCTCGACCTGGCGATCGCCCTCCCGCTGGCCGTGGCGCTGACGCCGGTCATGGCGGCGGTGGCGGTGCTGGTGCGCCGCGACTCGCCGGGCCCGGCCCTCTTCCGCCAGCAGCGGATCGGCTACGCGGGCAAGCCCTTCACCCTCCTGAAGTTCCGCACGATGGTGGTCGGAGCGGAGGGCATGGGGGCCGGCCTCGCCGTGACCGACGGCGACAGCCGCATCACGCCCCTCGGCACGACGCTGCGGCACCTGTCGCTCGACGAGCTGCCCCAGCTGTGGAACATCGTGCGCGGCGACATGAGCCTCGTCGGCCCCCGCCCGACGGTCGCGTGGCAGGTCGAGCGCTACGACGCGCGTCAGCGGGGCCGATTGCTGGCACGGCCGGGACTGACGGGCCTGGCACAGGTGACCGGGCGCGCAGCCATCCCCTGGTCCGAGCGCATCGAGATCGATCTGGCCTACATCGGCGACTGGAGCATGCGGCGCGACCTGGCCATCCTCGCCCGCACCGCCCTGGTGGTGCTGCGCCGGGAGGGGACCTACAAGGGCTCGCGCGGCGGGTTCGACCTCCCCCCACCCGGGGCGCCCGATGCCTGAGCCGAGCGTCCCGCCCGCGTCCGCGAGACAGCGCCCCGACGCCGGCCGCGCCTGCCCGGCCGGCACGCGTCGGACGATGATCCGGAGCGCGGGCGGCGAACAGACCGCGGGCGTGTGGGCCCGTCGCACCGACCAGGCGTTCATGACCCGGACACCGACGGGTCTCGCACCGCCCGGTCGCGTGGTCTAGGGTCCGCCGTCGTGGAACGCGAGATCACCCTCAGGGACTACGGGCGCGTCATCTGGAGCGGCCGCCGTCTCATTCTCGCGTGCGTCGTCATCGCGTCGATCGTGGGCCTCGCCCTCAGCTTCGCCACCACCAACAAGTACTCGGCCGACGCCGAGCTCTTCGTCGGGCAGCCGACCAGCGTCTCCGGCACGCCGGTGTCGACGCCCGGGACGAATCCCGCGCTGGCGCCGACCGTCCTGACGGGCGACAACCTCGTCGGGAGGGTCGCCAAGGAGGTCGGCGTCTCGCCCGGGCGCATCCGAAAAGGCGTCGAGGTGACGGCCCCGAAGGCGCCAGGCGGCTCGGTCGGCAACCTGCCGACCGTCATCACCGTCACGTTCACCGACACGAACCGCGCGGTGGCCAAGGACGCCGCCAACGCCTATGCCCAGGCGATCTACGCCCAGGCGAAGGAGGACGCCTCCGGTCCGATCTCGTCCTACACCGAGGCCGTCACGACCGCGGAGGCGTCGATCGCCCGCCTCCAGGCCCAGATCGCCGGCTACCGGCGTGAGCTCCCGTCGGCGACCGGCGACCGGCTGCTCGTGCTGACGACGCTCCTCAACAGCTCGGGTCAGCAGCTGCAGATCGCCACCACCGAGCTCAGCAGCCAGCGGCTCAACCTGGTGAAGGAGCAGCAGTTCCAGCCGCAGATCATCTCCCTGGCCACGAGCCCGAGCTCCTCGGGAGGCGTGCCGAACCGCCTGCGCTCGGTGATCCTCGCCGGCGTGATCGGCCTCCTCGTCGGCATCATCGTCACCTTCGTGTGGCGGGGAAGCCCGGCGGGACGTGCGGCGACGCCGTAGCGGGGCCGCGCTCGCGATGAGCGTCGGGCTCGCCGTCGCCGGGAGCTGGACCGTCGCCGGTTGCGGCGGCGGCGGGAGCGGGGAACAGGTCAGCCGTTCCGGCACGACCCCCGACCGGCAGGGCACGCTCGCCGTCCGCGTCGTCGATGGCGACCGCGACACGCCGGTGGGGGGGGCGCAGATCGTGGCCTTCCGCCGCGACGAGGTGATCGCCCGGGCCTCCTCCGACGCCGCCGGTACGGCCCACGTGCCCGCCGGCACGCGGCTGGTGGAGGTCTCCGCCCGGGGCATGTCCGACGGGCGCGCCTCGGTGCGCGGCGCCCCCGTGGACGTGGACGTCTACGACCCCGACCTGCAGAGCCCCGAGTACGGCGGCGGGCCGGCGCGGGAGCGGCACGTGCCGGCCGTCGCGGCCGGACCCCCGGCGGGGCCGCCGGCGTGGAGCTTCGCGTCGCGCACCCTGATCGAGTTCCCGCCCGCCGTCGACGGCGGCCTGGTCGTCGTGGGGGTCAACTCGGGCCGGGTCTATGGGCTGAACGCCGATACCGGGCGCATCATCTGGGCGCGCCGCCAGAAGGGCGCCATCGCCTCCAGCCCGGCCATCTCGGGCGACACCGTGCTCATCTCCTCGATGGATGGGGCCCTCACGGCCTACACGCGGGCCCACGGAACGCCCCTCTGGCGCTTCTCGACCGGGGGCAGCCCGGTGGAGAGCTCCCCTCTGGTCGTCGACGGGCTCGCGTACGTGGGCGCCTGGAACGGGCGCCTCTACGCGGTCGACGTTGAGACCGGGCGACCGGAGTGGGAGTACCAGGGCCCCGCGGAGATCAAGGGGAGCGCCGCCCTGGCCGGAGGCCTGGTGGTGTTCGGCGACTACGCGGGCCGGGTCCACGCGCTCGATCCCGCCACGGGCGCCGAGCGGTGGACCTATCGTGGCGGGCAGCGGTTCTACGGAGGCCCGGCGGTCAGCGGCGACACGATAGTGATCGGAGACGTCGGCGGCGCGGTCATGGCGCTCGACGCGCGCACCGGGGCCGAGCGATGGCGCCACCGGACCGGCGCCTTCGTCTACTCGTCCCCGGCGATCGCCGAGGGCATGGCCTACGTGGGCTCCTACGCGGGCCGCTTCGAGGCGCTCGCGGTGTCCACGGGGGCCGTGCGCTGGTCGTTCGACGCGGGCGGTCGCATCTCGGGTTCGGCGACCGTGGTCGCCGGGATCGTCTACACGGCTGTCCTGGCGCGCCCGGGCGAGCCGCGACGGACCTTCGGCCTCGACGCGCGCACCGGCGCGGTGCGCTACCGGGGCGCGGACGGGCGCTACTCGCCGGCCGTCGGCGCCGGCACGACCCTCTACCTCGTGGGGACGCGGCACCTCCATGCCCATCCCGCGCCATAGACGCATCTTCCTGGGGGCCGGCTCCGCCGCCCTCGCGCTGATCGTCCTCGGCGGGATCCTCGGCATCGGCCTCCTGCGGGGCTGGTTCGACTCGTCCAACGTGGAGGGCAGCTCCTCCGGATTCGAGCCCCAGGAGGCCCCCCAGGGCGTCGCGACGGCCGGATCCTGGCCCGAGTTCGGCTTCGACGCGGCCCGGACCCGTGCCAACCCGGCGCTCGCGCTGAGCCCGCCGTTCCGCCGCGTCTGGTCGCACGACGCCGGGGCGCTCGTGGAGTTCCCCCCAGTGCTCGGCGGCGGGCGCGCCGTGGTCGGCACGAACGCGGGCCTCGCCTTCGCGCTCGACCTCGCCGACGGCCGTGAGCTCTGGCGGGTCGCCCTGCGCGGACGCGTGGCCTCATCGCCCGCCCTGGCCGGCGGGCTCGCCCTCTTCACGACGACCCGGGGAGAGGTGATCGCCCTGCGCGCGGCGACCGGCCGGCGGGTGTGGCGGCGCAACGTGGGCGCGGCGGTCGAGTCGTCGCCGCTGGTGGTGGGTCGATCCGCCTTCATCGGCACGCTCTCGGGCCGCGTGCTGCGCCTCGACGTACGCACCGGCGGCGTGCGCTGGGGGGCCAAGGCCGATGGCGACGTCAAGGCGAGCCTCGCGCTGTCGGGCGCCAACGTGATCGTGGGCGACTACGCCGGGCGGGTGACCGCCTTCCGGCGCTCGGACGGCCGCGTCGTCTGGCGCCGCACGAGCCCCGGCGAGAAGCTGCGCGGCGCCGGGCGGTTCTACGGCGGGGCCGCCGTGGCCTACGGGCGCGTCTACATCGGGAACATCAACGGGCGCGTCATCGCGCTCGACGAGGACACGGGCGAGATCGCCTGGGTGCGGGTGTTCAAGGACTTCGTCTACGCGAGCCCGGCTGTGGCCGACCGCCTGATCTACGTGGGCGGCTACGACGAGCGCTTCTACGCGCTCGACGCCGTCACGGGCCGGGTGCGCTGGTCGTTCGACGCAGGTGAGCGGATCTCGGGCTCGGCGTCGGTGATCGGCGATGTCGTCTACTTCTCGACGCTCGCCAGGGTCCCGAAGCAGGGGCGCACCTTCGGCCTGGACGCGCGTACCGGCCGGCGCGTGCTCACCTTCCCGGATGGCCGCTACAGCCCGGCGGTCGCGATCGACGGCCTGATGGTGATGACCGGCGTCCGCACGCTCTACGGCCTCGTGCCCCGATGACCGTCGGGCGGCTCGCGCGCGCCGCCGCCGTGGTCGCGATCTTCGGGCTCGTGTCCCGCCTTCTGGGATTCGCCCGCGAGATCGTCCTCGCGGCGGCCTTCGGGGCCTCGGGCGCCACCGACGCGTACGTCAACTCGCTGCTGATCGTGAACTCGGTCGCGGCCGTGCTGCTCTACACGCTCGTCACCCTCATCATCCCGACCTTCCAGAGCGAGCGGGCCGCGGAGGGCACCGCGAGCGCCTGGCGCCTGGTGAGCGCCCTCGCCGTCTGGGTGGGGATGTTCCTGGTGGTGCTGAGCACCCTCGTGGCGATCTGGCCCGAGGCGCCGGCCGCCCTCTTCCAGCTCGACCCGTCGCGCGCCGCCCAGACCGAGACCCTGATCCGCATCATGGCCCCGGCCCTGGCGCTACAGGGCTTCTCGGCGGTCTTCACCGCGATGCTCCAGATCCACGGGCGCTTCGCCGGGCCCGCAGCCGTCGGCGTCGCCTTCAACTTCGGCATCATCCTCGGCGTCGTCGCCGGCGCGCAGAGCCTGGGGATCGAGGCGGCCGGCTGGGGCGTGGTGCTGGGCGCCGCCCTCCAGGTGCTCCTGCAGCTTCCCCAGTTCGCCCGGCTGCTGCGCGAGAACGACGTGCGCCCGGCCATCGCCCACCCGCGCCTCGGGGCGATGGGGCTGCTCGCGCTGCCGGTGCTGGGGGCCTCGGTGCTGCAGCAGATCAACAACTTCACGGACAAGCTCTTCGCCTCCACTCTCGAGGCGGGGCGCGTCTCGGCGCTGAGCTTCGCGAACGCGCTCGGCCAGGCCCCCCGTGTGGCGCTGCTGTTGCCGCTGATGACCCCGCTCTTCCCGCTGATCGCGAAGCTGGTCTCGGAGGAGCGCGAGACCGAGGCGCTCGCGGCGTTCCGCCGCGTCGCGGGGCTGCTCGGCCTGGTCGCCATCCCCATGATGGTCCTGATGGCCGTGTACTCGCACGAGGTCGCCCAGCTCGCGTTCCAGCGCGGCAAGTGCGGGCCGGGCTGCGTCGACCAGATCGGCCCGCCGCTCCTCTACTACGCCCTCGGCCTCTGGCCCGCCTTCGGCGCCCTCCTGCTCAACCGAACGCTGTCGGCGGCGCGGCGCCAGCCCTTCATCCTCAGCGCGACCGTCGTCACGGTCGCGCTGACCATCGGGCTCGACATCCTGCTTCTGGGGCCGATGGAGCAGTCCGGGCTGGCCCTGGCATCCACCCTCGGGGTCTACGCCAGCGCGATCATGCTGCTGGGGGGCCTGCGGCGCACGTTCCCGAGCCTCTCCGTGGTCGCCCTCGGACGCCGGCAGGGACGCATCCTGATCGCCGGCGCGCTCTGCGGGGCGATGGCGCTGGCCCTCAACCTGGTGGCGCCGACGGACGACCTCGGCTCGCTGGAGCTCCTCCCCGCGCTCGCGGGGAAGGTGGCCGTCGCGCTCGGGGTCTACTGGCTTGCGGCGCGGGCGCTGTCGAGGGCGGAGCTCACCGAGGCCACCCGGTCGCTGCGGTCGCTGGTGGCGCGCGGATGAGCCGATCGTTAGGGTCCGCGGCAGTGACGACCTCGCTCGTAACCGGAGGGGCCGGCTTCCTGGGGTCGCATCTCTGTGACCGCCTGCTGGCCGAGGGCCACCGCGTGATCTGCGTCGACAACCTCGACACCGGGACGCTCGAGAACATCGAGCACATCCGCGATCCGGTCTTCACCTTCCTCCAGCACGACATGATCCAGCACCTCGAGCTGGCCGAGCCGGTCGACTACGTCTTCCACCTCGCGTCTCCGGCGAGCCCGATCGACTACCTGCGGCTGCCGCTGCACACCCTCAAGGTGGGCTCCTACGGCACCCACAACGCCCTCGGGTTGGCCAAGGCCCACCGGGCGAGATTCCTGCTGGCCTCCACGAGCGAGGTCTACGGCGACCCGAAGGTCCACCCGCAGACCGAGGACTACTGGGGCCACGTCAACCCGATCGGGCCGCGCGGCGTCTACGACGAGGCCAAGCGCTACGCCGAGGCGCTGACGATGGCGTACCACCGCCAGCAGGGCGTGGACACCCACATCGTGCGGATCTTCAACACCTTCGGTCCGCGGATGCGCCCCCACGACGGGCGGGCGATCCCCACCTTCATGCGGCAGGCGCTCCAGGACAAGCCGATCACGGTCTTCGGACGGGGCGAGCAGACGCGCTCGTTCTGCTTCGTGTCCGACCTGATCGAGGGCTTCTGGCGCCTGATTCGAAGCGACCACCACGAGCCGGTGAACATCGGCAACCCGGGCGAGTTCACGATCCTCGAGCTGGCCGAGGCCATCCTGAGGGTCACGGGGAGCGGCTCGGAGATCGTCTACGAGGCGCTGCCGCAGGACGACCCGACACAGCGGCGCCCCGACATCACCCTTGCCCGGAGCCTGCTCGACTGGGAGCCGACGATCGAGCTCGACGAGGGCCTGCGGATGACCCTCGCGGGCATGCAGATCCCGGTCCCGCCCCCGTCCTGACCGAGCCGGCCCCCGCCGTCGCGGCGCGGGGCCTCGTCAAGCGCTACGGCGACTTCACGGCGGTCGACGGGATCGACCTGTCCGTCGCTCCGGGTGAGTGCTTCGGCTTTCTGGGCCCGAACGGGGCGGGAAAGACCACCACGATGCGGATGCTCTCGTGCCTGGCCCCGCGCGACGCGGGCGATCTGTCCGTGCTGGGCATCGATCCGGCCGCCGATCCGCGCGCGCTCAAGCGGCGGCTCGGGGTCGTCGCGCAGGAGACGACGCTCGACCTGGAGCTCACGGTCCGCGAGAACCTCCTGGTCTACGCGCGTTACTTCGACATCCCGCGGACCGAGGCGCGGGGGCGCGCGGCGGAGCTGCTGCGCCTGATGGCCCTCTCCGACCGGGCCGACGACGAGGTCGACCGGCTGTCGGGCGGCATGCGCCGGCGCCTCCAGATCGGCCGGGCGCTGATCAACCGCCCGGAGCTCGTGCTGCTCGACGAGCCGACCACCGGCCTCGACCCCCAGGCGCGCCACGCCGTGTGGGAGCGCCTGCGGGTGCTGCGCGGCGCCGGAGCGACGCTGGTGATCACCACGCACTACATGGACGAGGCCGCGCAACTCTGCGACCGGCTGGTGGTGATGGACCATGGGCGGATCGTGCGGACCGGGCGGCCGGCCGACCTGGTCGCCGAGGAGGTGGGCCGCGAGGTGCTCGAGCTTCGGGTCGCGCCGGGCGACATCGCCGGCCTCATCGCGCAGATCGGCGCGGGGGCGCGGGGACACGAGGTCGACGGCGACCTGCTGCTGCTGTTCACCGACGACTCCCAGGCGCTCCACCGCGCCGCGCGGGAGACGGGGCTGGGCGTCCGGCTGCAGGCGGCCCGCCCCGCCGGGCTGGAGGACGTCTTCCTGCGGCTCACCGGACGCCATCTGCGCGACGGCTGAGCGACGCCGCCGGGACGCTATGCCGGGGGGGTCGCCCCGTCCTCGCCCTCACCGGTCTCCCCGCCCCCGTCGGCCCATGCCTCGCGCGCCCAGAGCGGCGGCCCGCCGAAGCGCCTGGCGAGGACGATCCCGAGTCCGTAGAGGAAGACCTGGGGGATCATCAGGAGCAGCATCGAGAAGGGATCCCCACCGGGGAGGATCGCGGCGAGCAGGGCGATCACCACGATCGCGACGCGCCACTGGCGCATGTAGAACTCCGCGCTCGTCACGCCGATGCGCGCGAGCGCGACCATCGCCACCGGTACCTCGAACATGAGCCCGCCCCCGAGCATCAGGCTGGTCACGAAGGAGAAGTACTCCCCGGCCCGGACCTCGCTCTGGAAGGTGTCGCCGCCGAAATCCAGCAGGAACTGGAGCGCGACCGGCAGGACGACGTAGAAGGCGAAGGCCACGCCGGCCACGAACAGGGCGGACGCCCCCGCGACCACGGCCAGCATCCGCCGCCGCGACTGGTCCTGCACGGCGGGGATCACGAAGGCGTAGACCTGGTAGAGCCAGACCGGAAGAGCGGCCAGGATCGCGGTCCAGAAGCAGACCTTCAGGACCGTGAAGAAGGGCTCGGTCGGCGAGAGGGTGATCAGCCCGCTGTCCTTGTAGCGCTGCGGCAGGGGCTGCTCGAGGAACGTGATCAGCTGCTCGTGGAATCCGTAGGCGACGCCGAAGGCGAGCGCGAGCGCGAGGACCGAGACGATCAGGCGGTTGCGGAGCTCGTCGAGGTGATCGACGACGCTGAGGTGCTCATCCCGCCCGACCCGGCTCAGGCGTCGCACGCCGAGGACGGCCACTACCGCGGGCCCCGGTACCCGAGGAGGTTAGGCGCCGGGGTTCCGGGGAGGCGTGTCGCCCGATACGACGACGCCTTCGAGGATGTCGTCATCCGCGTCCGCATCGGCCGGCACGGAGGCGGGGGCGACGGGCCCCGGCGCCGCGACGGGAGTCGCCGTGGCGGTGGGCGAGGGCGGCGGCGGGGCGGGGCGGCTCGGCTCGTCGTCGAGGATCGCGCCCTTGAACTCGCGGATGCCGCGTCCGATCGACTTGCCCATCTCGGGGAGACGCTTCGGCCCGAACACGAGAAGGGCGATGACCAGGACGATCAGGATCTGCACGGGGGAGAAGTCGAGCATGGGGCCCCTGCCGTCGTTTGCTGCCGTGGACAGACTAGCCCGGGATCGCCGGTGCGGCCAGGAGGCACGGGCGTCCGCGGGGCCGGGGCTTGCTAGCCTGGCGGGCGATGGCCGACCCGAACGCCGATGCCGTGGTGCGCCAGATGCGCGACGCGATCATCGACACCGACCTCAAGCTGATGCAGGCGGTCAACAGCAGGCTGGTGATGGTGGCCCGGCTGCGCGCCTACAAGCGGGCGCAGGGGATGGAGTTCGTGGACCAGGCCCGCGAGGACTGGATGCACTCCTACCTGCAGGCCGCCAACCACGGCCCCCTCAGCGCCGACGGGTTGCGGGAGATCTACGGGCACCTGCTCGACCTCACCAAGCGCGAGACGGCCGAGGACCCGTCGGCCTAGCGTCCTGGGCCGGTCGGCCCCGGCGGTCACTCGTCGGAGAGGAAGTCCTCCGGGCTCACCTGGTCGAGGAACTCCTTGAACTTCTCGACGACCTCGTCGGTGTCTTCGACCTCGTGCTCGAACTCGATGCCGCTCTCCTCGATCACCTTGTCGGCGGCGAAGATCGGGGCGTTGCTGCGCACCGCGAGGGCCAGCGCGTCGCTGGGGCGCGAGTCGATCTCGATCTCCGACGCCGCCGCCCGCAGGGTGATCAGCGCGTAGAAGGTGTTCTCGCGCAACTCGGTGACCGTGATCTTCGCGATCTCGGCGCTCAGCTCGGCGACGACGTCGGTGATCAGGTCGTGCGTCATCGGGCGCGGGGCCTCCGCGCCCTGGAGCTTCATCAGGATCGCCGCCGCCTCGGCGTGGCCGATCCAGATCGGGAGGAACTTGTTGCCCGAGATCGTCTTCAGGAGCACGATCGGCTGCTTGCCGACCATGTCGAAGCTGACGCCGTAGATGACCATCTCCTGCACGTTCCCTCCTCCGTCGGGCCCGCGGGCCGGCAACGCCCACCGAGTATAAGCGGCCCGGCACGAGCCGCCGCCCGCAGCGGGCCGGGCAGCCGTCGCGCGCCTCCGTGGCCATCGCCCGGCGGGGTTGATACCCTGCCGCGACCCGTACGGACCGGGGCGATTAGCTCAGGTGGTTAGAGCGCATCTCTGATAAGGATGAGGTCCCTGGTTCGAGTCCAGGATCGCCCACTACGCCGTGAGCCACCCGGGCCGAGCGGCGTGAGATCACCGGGAGTCTCGTGAGCACAGGGCTCTCCACGCGCCCGACGGAGGAGACCAGAAGGATCAGCTGCCTTCTGGCCGACGACCACGCGATCGTCCGTGAGGGACTGCGCCGGGTCCTCTCCCCCCTCGAGGACATGGTGGTCGTCGGCGAGGCATCGTCCGGCGAGGCGGCGCTCGAGCTCGTCGCGCGGCGTCGGCCCGAGGTGGTCCTGATGGATGCGCGGATGCCGGGCATCGGCGGGGTGGCCGCCGCCCAGCGGATCGCCTCCGAGCACCCGGAGGTGCGCGTGGTCATGTTCACCGCCCACGCCGAGCAGGACCTACTCTGGGAAGCCCTGAACGCCGGCGCGCAGGGCTTCGTCCTCAAGGACTCCGAGAGCGCCGCGCTGGTCGGGGCGATCCGTCAGGTCGTCACCGGCGACCCCTACGTCGATCCCCGGCTGGCCCCGGACTTCCTGCGTCAGCTCGCCAAGCCGCGCCCCGGCGGCATCCTCAGCGCGCGCGAGCGCGAGATCCTGCAGATGCTGGCCGACGGCCACTCCAACCGCGAGGTCTCGGAGCGGCTCGTGGTGAGCGTCGAGACCGTCAAGACCCACGTGAAGCACATCCTGGCCAAGCTGGAGGCGGAGCACCGCACGCAGGCGGTCGCGATCGGCATCCGGCAGGCGCTGATCCGCTAGCGGGATGGCGGGACGGGCGCTGGAGGGGCCCGCGATCGTCCTGAGGGCGCTGGCGCTGGTCGCCGACGGATCGGGCGGCGCGGCGGTCCTGGAGGCCGTGCTCGACGAGCTGGTCGTCGCCCTGGGGGCGACGGCGGCCGCCTTCTACGTCGAGGATCCCGCCGCGGGAGGGCTGATGATCCGCTGCCGGCGCCCCCCGGGCGACGGACCGGATCCGGGCGACGTCCTCGTTCCGGCGCGCATCGGCGGCCAGGCGGTGGCCGCGATCGGCGTCACGCTCCCGGAGGGGACCCGCCTGGCCGACGACGACCGCGGGGTCGTGGGGGCCGTCGCGCTGGCGCTGGCGCTGGCGGTGCGCAACGACGACCTCGTGCGCGGGCTCGGCGACCGGGTGCGCGAGCTCGATCGCCAGGCCCTCCATCTGAGCGCGCTGACCCGCGTCGTACGGCGCATGGCGGGGACGGTCGACGAGGGGGATGCGCAGCGCGTGATCGTCTCGGAGGCGCGGACGCTCCTTCACGCCGACGCCGCCGCGCTGCTCGTGCGCGAGGCCTCGGGCGACGTGCGCACGGGGGCGGCCGAGGGTGACTCGGAGTGGCTCGACCATGCGGATCTGCTCACTCTGCTCGAGGACGGCCGCCCCCGTCGGCAGGGGCGCGAGGCGGTCGTGCCGATCCCGAGCGGAGGCGTGGACGACGCCGCGGCCTTCATCGCGGTCCGCCGGGCCCGCGGTGCGCCCTTCACCGACGCCGACCTCGGGCGACTGGGGAGCCTGGCCGACCAGACCTCGGTCGCCCTCGCCAACGGGCGCCTGCTGTCCGGGCTGCGACGCGAGCAGGCCGAGCGTCGCTCCCTGGCGGCCTCGATCGTCCTCGCGCAGGAGAGCGAGCGCCGCCGCGTCGCCGAGGACATCCACGACGGACCGGTGCAGGAGCTCGTCGGCGTCGGGCTGATGCTCGACGCCCTCTCGGTCGAGCTGCAGGGCGGCTCGCCCGAGACCGTCGCCGACGTCAACCGCGCCGCTGCCGCCGCGCGTGAGGCCGTGCGGGCGCTCCGGCGGGCGATCGCCGACCTGCACCCGATGTCGCTCGAGGAGCTGGGCTTCTCGGCGGCGGTCCGTTCGCTCGTCGAGCGCGTCGAGTGGCGGGGGGCGCGGGTCGACCTGGATCTCGGCGTCGCCGACGCTCTGTCAGAAACACACCGTACGCTGGCATTTCGCATCGTCCAGGAAGCCGTCGCGAACATCGTCCGGCACGCCGAGCCGCGCGTGGTCACGATCGCCGCCCGGCGGGAGGACGACACCGTGATCGTCGAGGTCCACGATGACGGGCGGGGCTTCGAGCCGGGCGAGGCCCGCCCCGGGGCGGCGGAGGGTCACCTCGGGCTCGATGCCGCCCAGGAGAGGGCCGCCCTCGCGGGGGGCCGCCTCACCATCGCGTCGGCCCCGGGGGCCGGGACGACGCTGCGCCTCACCCTCCCCGCGGCGGGAGAGGGTCCGGCTCAGCCGGCCGAGAGCCTCTCGAGCGCGGCCGAGAGCGCGGCCGAGTCGGCGAAGCGGAGCTCGACCACCACCTGACCGCGGGTGTCGGTGCGAACGCGCACCGGAGCGTCGAAGGCCGACCCGAAGGCCTCCAGCGCGGCGTCGCCGAGCGGCGTGGGCTCTACCCCGCGGCGCGGCGCGCTGCGGGGCGTGCCGGCCTCCTTGCGGGCCAGCTCCTCGGTTGCGCGGACAGAAAGCCCCTGCATAACAACAGTTTCCGCAACCCGGGTACGCCGGGCTGGGCCGTCGGCCATGAGGATCGCGCGCCCGTGCCCCTCGCTCAGATCGCCCGCCGAGATCATCTCCTGAACACCCTCTGGGAGCTCCAGCAGCCGGACCAGGTTGGAGATCGCCGGGCGGCTGCGGCCGAGGCGGCCCGCGAGGTCGCCGTGGCTCTGACCGAAGTCCTCGATCAGGCAGGCGCACGCCTGCGCGACGTCGATCGGGCTGAGGTCCTCGCGGACGATGTTCTCCACCAGGGCGAGCTCGAGCCGCTCGCGCGCATCCACGGCCCGCACGATCGCGGGGACGCGCTCCAGCCCTGCGATCCTCGCCGCGCGCCAGCGGCGCTCGCCGGCGATCAACTCGTGGCGCCCGGCCGGGTCGGAGGGTGCGACGACGACCGGCTGGAGGACGCCGCTGGCCCGGATCGAGGCCGCCAGGGCCTCCAGGGCCTCGGGCTCGATTGCCGCGCGCGGCTGGTCCGGGTTCGGGACGATCGAATCGAGGGGGATCTCGACCAGCGCGCCGACGGGCGCGGCGCCGGGTCCGAGCGGCTCCGCGTCGCCCAGGAGGGCGGACAGGCCGCGGCCCAGGCCGCGGCGGTCGCGGGTGGATGCGTCAGCCACGGGCGGCGACCTCCTTGGCGGCCTCGAAGTAGGCGTCCGCCCCCGCGCAGTGCGGGTCGTAACGGATCACCGGCTCCCCGTACGACGGCGCCTCGGCGAGGCGCACGTTGCGCGGGACGATGGTGCGGAACGCGAGCTGCGGGAAGTGGCGGCGCACCTCGGTGATGACGTCGCCGCTCACGCGGGTGCGCGCGTCGTGCATCGTCATCAGCATCCCGGTGACGCGCAGGCCCGGGTTGAGGCCCGCCTGGACCGCGGCGACGGTCTCCATCAGCCGCGAGAGGCCCTCCAGCGCGTAGTACTCGCACTGCACCGGCACGATCAGGCGGTCGGCGGCCGCGAGGGCGTTCACCGTGAGCAGGTCGAGCGAGGGCGGGCAGTCCATGAAGATGTAGGGGTACTCGGCGCGCGCGTGCTCGAGCGCCCGGGCCAGGATCCGCTCGCGTCCTTCGCGGCCCGGGAGCTCCACGGCGGCGCCCGCCAGGTCCGGCGACGAGGGGAGAAGGTCGAGGTTGGGGACGCTGGTCGGCACAACCGCGTCCCGCAGGGGCACGCCATCCAACAGCACGTCGGCGATCGTGAGGCGGTCGCGGCCCGAGATGCCCAGGCCGCCGGAGGCGTTGGCCTGGGGGTCCACATCCACCAGGAGCACCCGTGATCCCGCCTCGGCGAGGCACGCCGCCAGGTTCACGGCGGTGGTGGTCTTGCCGACGCCGCCCTTCTGATTGGCCACGGCATAGATCATCAGCGCTCGCCTCCGATGGGGCGCTTGGCCGCGCGGCCCGCGCGGCGGGGATATCGGGCGGGCGTCGGCCCGACCTTGGTGAAGGCGTGAAGGCGGCGGCGGGCGCCCGGGAACGCCGGTGAGGGGAGCGGCTCGCCGGGCTCCAACCCCAACTCGCGCGCGGCCCGCACGCCGGCTGCCTCGGCCGCGGGGTCGGCGTCGTCTCCGCGCCACGCCACCACGGCGCCGCCGACGCGCACGAACGGGGCGGTCAACTCGAGGGCGACGGGAAGCGGTCCGAGGGCCCGCATCGTGGCCAGGGGGTAGGTCTCCCGCTCGCCCGACGCGAGGTGTTCGGAGCGTTCGTGCACGACCCTCACATTAGGGATGTCGGCGGACGCTCTGCGCAGCCAATCGGCCTTGCGGCGCTCGCTCTCGACGAGTGTGACAGCGATGTCCGGGCGTGCGATCGCCAGGGCCAGACCCGGGAAGCCCGCGCCACTGCCGATGTTGACCAGAGCCGAGGCGGACGACACCTCTGGGAGGATCAACCCGGCGAGGCTGTCGGCCAGGTGGCGGTCGATCCCCTCGTCCAGACCCTCGATCGTGGTCAGGTTCTGGGGCTCGAGCCCGATCCGGTCGAGGAGCGCTACGAGCGCCGCCGCCGCCTGCGGGGCGAGATGGACCCCCATTGCGCCGGCGCGCGCGACGAGCCGCTCTGCCGGGCCTCCGGTTTCACGTGAAACCGGAGGCAGTGGCTCACTCGGCAGGCTCGACGATGATCCGGCGCCGGGGCTCCTCGCCCTCGCTCCTGGTCACCACCTCGGGACGGTCCTTCAGCACCATGTGGACGATACGGCGGTCGTGCGGGGTCATCGCGTCGAGCTCGATCTCCTCGCCGTGCTCGACCGCCTCGCGCGCGGCCTGGTCGGCGAGGTCCTCGAGCGCCGCGGACCGGCGGGCGCGGTAGCCCTCCGCGTCGAGGCTGACGCGGCGGCGGGAGCCGCCCTCGGCCCGGGTCGCGATCTGGCCCAGGAGATACTGGAGCGCGTCGATCGTCTCCCCGCCCCGGCCGATCAGGGCCGACAGGCCCTCACCGTCAACGTTGGCCTCGATGTCGTTCTCGTCGGGCCCGGGGGCCACCACCACGCGGGCCTGCAGACCCATCCCCTCGACGACCGCCTCGAGCGTCCGGGCGACCGCGGCGGCGCCGGGGCCCTCGGCGGTCACGTCACTCGCTCCCACAACTCACCTCCGGGTCAGCGCTTCTTCTTGGCGCGGGAGCTGCTCGCGGGCCGCGAGCCCTTCGCGACGCCCTTGGGGCGCGGCTGGCGTCGGTTCTGCGCGCTCTTACGGTTGGCCGCGTTCGCGGTGGGCCGCTCTTCGGCGACCGCCTCGGGCTCCGGGGCGCTCTCGGGTTCGGGTGCGCTCACGGCATCCGGGACGTCCACCGCCTCCGTGACCGCCTGGGCGCCGTTCGCCTTGCGGGAGCGCCGGCGCGGGGATCCCGACGCGGCGGGCTCCTCGACGGCGGCGAGGGCAACGGCCGCCTCGCCCTTGGGCGGCGTCCGCGAGCCCTTCTTGCCCACCTGCTGGGCGACCTTCTCGACCTCGGCGGGGTCGGCGAGGTGCAGGCCGATCCGGTGGCGCATGACCAGCTGCTGCCCACAGGTCCAGAGGTTGGTGGTCATCCAGTAGAGGACCAGGCCGGCGGGGACCGTGAACTGGAAGACGAAGATCACGACCATCAGGGGGATCATCCGCATGATCCTGCGCTGGGACTCGGGCATGTTCGGCGTGGCCGACAGCTCGGTGGAGAGCAGCTGGGAGGTGCCGTAGATCGTCACCAGGACAAGGCTCGCCGCGCTGAACTTGAAGTCGGCGGCCACGTTCGGGATGAGCCACATGAACGAGAGGTCGCTGCCGGTGGCCGTCTTCGCGAAGTTCTTGAGGACGTAGTAGAGGGCGATGAAGATCGGCAGCTGCGCGACGAGCGGCAGGCACGACGCGAACGGGTTGATCTGGTTTTCCTTGTAGAACGCCATCAGCTCCTCGTTGAGCTTCTGGCGGTTCCCCTTGTGCTTGGCCTGCAGCTCCTTGAGCTGCGGCGCGACCATCTGCATCGACCGCATCGACGAGTACTGCTTGATCACCAGCGGCAGCAGCGCCGACCGGACGATCAGAGTCAGGACGACGATCGACCACCCGTAGGTGAGATGGACGTTGTCGTGCAGGAACTCGAGGAGGCCGCGAAGCGGGTCCTCGAGGAGGGCCAACGGGTTCACGAGCGGAAGACCCTCTGGTCGTGGGCGTAGTCGACTCCCCCGTGACTCCAGGGGTTGCACCGCAGCAGTCGCCAGCACGCGAGCACGAGGCCGCGCGCGGCCCCGAACTCACGGACGGCGTTGACGGCGTAGGCCGAGCAGGTGGGGTGGTACTTGCAGCGCCGCGGGATCAGCGGGGAGATGAACCTCTGGTAGGCCCGGATCGGGGCGATCGCGATCGCCCTCACGCCGAGCCCTCGCGGGAACGCGTGACCTTCTCGGCGAGCTCCGCCAGGCGCGCGCCGAGAGCGGCGGACCCCTTCTCCTCCACGTATTCCGCGCTGCCCGGGCGCGCGATGACCACCACATCGATGCCGGTGGGCAGCGCGGGCGCGATCTCGGCGAAGCGTTCGCGCAGCACGCGCTTGACGCGGTTGCGCTCCACGGCCCCGCCCACCTTCTTGGACACGGACAGACCGAGGCGCGCCGGAGTCGTGCCCGGTCGGTCGTCCCGCGCGAATGCATAGACCACCAGATGCCTGTTGGCCGCCGAGCGCCCGCGCCGGTAGACCGCGTCGAAGTCGCCCGACCGCGTTATCCGGGCACGGCGCCGCGGAGCGGTGCCGGCGTCGGTCATCGATTAGGCGGAGAGGTGCGCACGGCCCTTGGCGCGGCGGCGCTTCAGCACCGCCCGGCCGGCCTTGGTGCTCATGCGCACCCGAAAGCCGTGGGTCTTCTTACGCTTGCGCTTATTGGGCTGGTAGGTCCGCTTCACGCGCGCCGCACTCCTCGTCCGCGTCGATGCAACAGCATCCAAATCCGGGCGGGGGCCCGCCGCGGGGTGGCCGAGCATAGCAAAGGAGGCCTCCCGCACCGCCCCCGGGGGGTGTCGCCGGGGCCCGGTGCGAACCCCTCTGCGGCCCGCCTCAAAGCGGCGGAATCGGGGCCGTTTCGGTTCTGCACAGATGTGGAGATGTCTGTGGAGAAACCATGGGATCCTCCTCCACAAAAGGCTTCCCGCCCACGACCACAATGACGTCCGACCGGCGTGTCATACGATTTCGCCGCTCAGTCGAGGGAATGTTCTCCACAGGGGGAGCGCGGGCCTTTCGTCGTGTGGGGTCACGCGGTTAGAGTGCCGCCCCCTCGACCCCCGAAACGATGCCCTCGACCCTCACCCTGTCCACACCGCCCACCGCTGCTCGAGCCCCCCGCCCCGAGCCCGTCCGCGTCCGCCTGGCGGTCTACGGGGCCCCCGGGGAGCCGCCGCAGGTGGAGGAGATCTGCGACGACGATCCGGTCGCGCTCATCGAGTCCGTCTGCGACGCGATCGGGGAGCGCTCCCTCCTCCCCGGCCCGGCGGTGCGCGAGGTGGTGGAGAACCTCGTCCACGCGTCGTTCCGCGATGCCGTCGTGAGCGTGCTCGACGCGGGCCACTCCCTGCGCGTGAGCGACCACGGCCCGGGCATCCCCGACCCGGACCGGGCGATCCTGCCCGGGTTCACCACCGCCGGCCCCACGGCGCAGGCCGTCGTACGCGGCGTCGGCGGCGGGCTTCCGCTGGCCCTCGAGATGATGGCGGCGGCCGGCGGGAGCCTCGACATCACGGAGAACCTGGGGAGCGGCGCGGCGGTCACCCTCGCCCTGGATGCGCCCGCGACCCCCTCCGCCGAGTCGGTCTGCTCGGAGGCCGCCCGCGAGATCCTCGCGCTCCTGCTGGAGATCCCCAGCGCCACGCCGGCCCGCCTGGCCGGCGAGCTCGGCCGGTCGCGCTCGGAGTGCGGCCGTGAGCTCGCCCTCTTGCAGCACCGTGGACTGGTCGCCCGTGAGCCCTCCGGGCCGCGCCGCCTCACCGAGGCCGGCGCGGCCCTGGTCGCGACCCTCTTCTGAAGCACCCGCACACGCACGACCGACGCACGCCACCACAGGACGTCATCCCCCCGCCCACCGACGGAGTCCCGGCAATGCCCCCCACAGTCGCCCCCGCACACGAGCGTGACGCCGTCTGGTCGGAGGTCCGCGAGCGCCTTCGCTCGACACTCAACGGCCAGACGTTCAAGTTCGCCTTCTCGGGAGCCCGCCCGGTGATGCTCGCCGACGACCGCATCGTGCTCGCGGTCGACACGGAGCTCCTGCGTCAATGGATCCGCCAGCGCTACCTGCCCCTCCTGCGCGACGCCCTCTTCGAGATCCGCGGTGCCGACCTCGAGGTGGAGATCACCGTCGAGGCGAGTCCGGACGCGCCCGAGCCCTCCGAGCAGGAGCCGATCGGGCCCGCCGAGCCCCGCGGCACGATGGCGTCCCTGCAGCCGCGGCGCCCGAGCGGGCTTCAGCCGCGCTTCACCTTCGAGGCCTTCGTCACAGGGCCCTCGAACCGCTTCGCGCAAGCCGCCGCCCTGGCCGTGGCCGAGGCGCCCGCAAAGGCCTACAACCCCTTCTTCATCTACGGGGGGGTGGGGCTCGGCAAGACGCACCTCCTGCACGCCATCGGCCACTTCGTCGAGGCCAACCACCCCGAGCTCTCGCTCACCTACGTCTCGGTGGAGACCTTCACCAACGAGTTCATCAACGCCCTGCGCGACGGGGGCATCCGGTCGTTCAAGGACCGCTACCGCAACACGGACATCCTCCTGATCGACGACATCCAGTCCCTGCAGGGGCGGGAGCAGACGCAGGAGGAGTTCTTCCACACCTTCAACGCGCTCCACGACAGCGGCAAGCAGATCGTGATCTCCTCCGACCGCCCGCCCAAGGCGATCGCCACGCTCGAGGACCGGCTCCGCAGCCGCTTCGAGATGGGGTTGATCACCGACGTGCAGCCGCCCGACATCGAGACCCGCATCGCGATCCTCCAGAAGCGCGTGCGGGCCGACCGTTACGAGATCCACGACCCCGAGGTGCTCCCCTTCATCGCCGGGCGGGTCTCGACCAACGTCCGGGCGCTCGAGGGCGCGCTCACCCGCGTCGTCGCCCACGGATCGATCTCCGGCCGGCGCATCACGGTCGAGCTCGCCACCGAGGTGCTCGAGGACCTCTTCCCCGCAGGGGAGGGCGTGCTGAGCATCACGGTCATCCAGAGCGAGGTCTGCCGCTACTACGGCGTAACCCTCGACGAGATGAACGGCGACAAGCGCACCCGTCGCATCGTGCGCCCCCGCCAGGTGGCCATGTACCTCAGCCGCGAGCTCACCGACTCCTCGCTCCCGGCCATCGGACGCGCCTTCGGCGGCCGCGACCACACCACGGTCATGTACGCGGTACAGAAGGTGGCCTCCCAGATGGGCGGAGAGGGCGAGGTGCTCACCGCGGTGCAGGCGCTCACCGGCCGTCTCACCGGCCGGCGCGCCCGCCCGTGACGGTGGAGACCCCTCGGGACGGACGGTGCGCCCCCTCCCCAGGTTCAACCATCCCGGCCCCGGCCGGGCGGCGCGCTGGGGACGCGTGTGGAGGCAGCACCCGCCTCGAGGGCTGTCGCCCACCGCTCGGCCCACACCCCGAAGACGCTCATTTCCAGGCCATTCGACCAGTCTCCCCCGAGTGCACAGGGCCTACTGCCGTTACGGGTTTCCAACCTCTCTATCTCTTTACGTCAAAGAGGTCCGAGGCTCGCCGGTGGAGAGTCGCCGTCGCCGTGTCTGCGGACGCTCCCGGCAGGCGGTAGGGTCACCGCCGTGCGCTTCGCATCACCCAAGGACGAGCTTGCCGGCAAGCTCGCGATCGCCGGCCGGGCCGCCTCGGCCAAGAGCACGATCCAGATCCTCTCCCACGTCCTGCTGAGGGCCGAGGAGGGGCGCTGCGAGCTCGCGGCCACCGACATGGAGATCTCCCTGCGCGTGCCGCTGGAGATGTCGGTCGAGGAGCCCGGCGCGGTCGTGCTGCCCCGGCTGGCGGCCGACATCGTCCGTTCCATGGCCGAGGGCCCGATCACCCTCGAGCATCGGGCCAACGAGGGCGTCGTGAGCCTGTCGGGCGGCGGGTCGTCCTTCTCCCTGAACTGCCTCCAGGCCCACGACTTCCCGGAGTTGCCGCCCGACGAGGGCAGCGGGCTGATGATCCCGGCCGAGCCGCTCGTGGAGGCGATCGACCGCGTCGCCCGGGCCGCCTCCCGCGACGAGACGCGGCCGGTCCTGACCGGCGTGCTGGTGCGGATCGGGCCCGACGGGCTGACGATGGTCGCCACCGACTCGTACCGGCTCGCGGTGCGGCAGACCGCCCTCGACGCGCCGCCGCCGGACGTCCGCGAGGCGATCGTCCCGGCGCGGGCGCTGAGCGAGGTCTCCCGCCTCGTCGGCGTCATGAAGGCCGAGGCCGTCGAGGTGGTCCTCACCGAGACCCAGGCGCTCTTCCGCATCGGCGATCTGCGCCTCACGAGCCGCCTGATCGAGGGCCAGTTCCCCGATCACCGCCAGCTCGTGCCGGACACCTTCGAGCACGACGTCGCCTTCGAGCGCTCCGAGTTGCTCGGCGTGCTGACCCGGATCGGCGTGCTGGCGCAGCGCAACACCCCGGTGCGACTGGCCTTCGAGCCGGGGTCGGTCACGATCTCGGCGATCAGCGACCAGATCGGCGAGGGTCACGAGTCCATCCCGGTCTCCTTCACCGGCGAGCCCCTCGAGATGGGCTTCAACGTCGAGTTCCTCCGGGCCGGCGTGGAGAGCATCGACGGCGACGAGGTGCGCCTCGGGCTTATCAGCCCACTGCGCCCCGGACTCCTGCGCGGAGCGAGCGACGGCTACCGCTACCTCCTCATGCCGATCAGGCTCAACGCCTAGCCCGCTCGAGCGTCTCGCCGTGCCCGACTGGGTCGCGCGGCGGCTGGAGGTGGCCGACGTGCGCTGCTGGGACCGGGCGGCGCTCGACCTGCCGGCCGGGCTCGTGCTGATCACCGGCCCGAACGGCGCGGGAAAGACCTCCCTGGTGGAGGCGTTGGTGCTCGGCTGCCTGGGTGTCTCGCCCCGCACGGCACGGGAGGCCGAGATCGTCCGGCGGGGCGCCGAGGCCCTGCACGTCACCCTCGACCTGGACGGCCCCGGGGGCTCCCACCACCGCGAGATCGGCTTCGCGCCGGGCCGTGGGCGCCGACTGCGCCTCGACGGCGACCCCGTGCGCACGCTGGCCGGGTGGCGCGCGCGCGCCGTGCTCGTGTTCCTCCCGGACGAGTTGCGCGCCGTGAAGGGTCCGCCCGCCGCCCGCCGCCGCGCCCTCGACCGGGTGCTCGAGGCGGCCGCGCCCGGCTTTGCGGAGGACCTCTCGGGCTATCAGAACGCCCTCGCCCAGCGGAACGCCCTGCTGCGGCGCGTGCGCGCGGGGCTCGCCTCCGAGTCGAGCCTGCCCGCCTGGGAGGCGCCGATGGCCGAGCTGGGCGCCCGGGTGGCGCGCACGCGCCGCGAGGGCGTGGAGGCCCTCGCAGGGCCCTTCGCGGCGTGGCTCGCCGACCTCGGCGGCGGGACGGGGGGCACGCTGCGCCTCGAGCCCTCCCCGTCCGGACTCGGCGACGCCGCGGGCGACGCGCTCGAGGAGCACCTCGCCCGGGCCCTCGCCGAGCGCCGGCCCCGGGAGATCCAGGCGGCGCAGACCCTCGCGGGTCCGCACCGCGACGACCTCTGGATCGGGGCCGGCGCCGCCGACCTGCGCCGCGAGGGCAGTCAGGGCGAGCAGCGCACGGCCGCGCTCGCGCTGCTGCTGGCGGCGCGCGGCCACCTGCGCGAGCGGGCGGCCCGACCGATCCTGCTCCTGGACGACGTCCTCAGTGAGCTCGACCCGACGCGCCGGCGCCTGCTGCTGGAGGCCGTGCGCGATGGCGGCCAGGCCCTCGTGACGACCGCCGACCCCGGCGCGGCCGAGGCTCTCGCCGCCCCGCCGGACGCCGTCGTGCGGGTGGAGGCCGGCCGTCTCCATGCCTGATCACCCGCGCCGCCACCGGCACCGCAAGGACCCCATCGCCGCCGCCGACGCCCTCAAGCGCTTCCGCCGCTCGGCTGGGGCGCCCTCGGCGAAGGGCCCGGCCGCCACCGCCGCGCTGGCCTGGCCGGCGGTCGTCGGCGCCGACGTCGCCCGGAACAGCGTGCCCATCCGCTGCACCCGCGCCGGCGTGCTGACGGTCGCCTGCTCCGACGCCGCCTGGGCATACGAGCTCTCGGCGCGCCGCGAGGACCTCACGGCACGCCTCGTGGCGGAGTGCCCGGATGCGGGCATCGTCGGCCTGAGGTTCGCCGTGGCCGACCACGCCCTGCCGGTCGCGCCGGACGAGGCCCCCGCGCCCCCCCCGCCCCCGCCCCCGACCCCCGCCCAGAGGGCCGCGGCGGCGTCGGCGGCGGCCGAGGTGGCCGACCCGGTGCTGCGCGATCTGATCGAACGGGCGTCGGCGGCGTCGGCGGCCCGTCAATCGCGTCGGAGTGACAGGTGAAATACCTGCAAATAGGGCACAAAATAGGCGATTCCGGGGGACGGGGGTGCTAGACTCCCGGGACCGTTCTCTAGGAGGCATCAGATACAGCCCACGCCCGACGTACCGTCGGTGACCACGACCTATGACTCGGCGGACATCACCGTCCTCGAGGGACTCGAAGCGGTCCGCCGACGCCCCGGCATGTACATCGGATCGACGGGCCCGCGCGGACTCCACCACCTGGTCTACGAGTTGGTGGACAACAGCGTCGACGAGGCCCTCGCCGGGTACTGCGACCGCGTCGAGATCACCCTGAACCCCGATGGCTCGTGCACCGTGTCCGACAACGGCCGCGGCATCCCCGTCTCCGCGATGGCCGACCAGGGCGGCAAGAGCGCCCTCGAGGTCGTCATGACCGTGCTCCACGCCGGCGGCAAGTTCGGCGGCGAGGGTTACAAGGTCTCCGGCGGCCTCCACGGCGTCGGCAGCAGCGTGGTCAACGCGCTCTCGGAGTCGCTCACCGTCGAGGTGCGCCGCGACGGGGGCCTCTTCCGCCAGAGCTACGAGATCGGCGTGCCCCTCACGGCCATCGAGCGCGTGGGCGACGCGAAGGACACCGGCACCACGACGTCGTTCCTGCCGGACCCGGACATCTTCGAGGAGCCGGACTTCGACTTCGAGACGCTCTCGCAGCGCCTTCGTGAGACGGCCTTCCTCACCAAGGGCCTCGTGGTGCGCCTCGTGGACCGCCGCGGCGAGGGCCGCGAGGTGGAGTACCACTACGAGGGCGGCATCCAGGACTTCGTGCGGCATCTCAACGAGTCGCGCGACCCGGTGCATCGCGACGTCGTCTACCTCGAGTCCGAGGGCGAGGCCTCGCTCGAGGTGGCGCTCCAGTGGACGGCCGCCTACAGCGAGTCGGTCTACACCTTCGCGAACAACATCAACACGCACGAGGGCGGCAGCCACCTCACCGGGTTCCGCACGGCGCTCACTCGCACCCTCAACGACTACGCCCGCGCCAAGGGCCTTCTCAAGGAGAAGGACGACAACCTCGAGGGCCCCGACACCCGTGAGGGCCTCACCGCGATCATCTCGGTGAAGCTGCGCGAGCCCCAGTTCGAGGGCCAGACGAAGACCAAGCTCGGCAACTCCGAGATCACGGGCTTCGTCAACCAGGCCCTCACGCAGAGCCTGGCCGAGTACCTCGAGGAGCACCCGGCCGAGGCCCGGGCCATCTGCGGCAAGGCGATCAACGCCTCCCAGGCGCGCATGGCCGCGCGCAAGGCGCGCGACCTCGCCCGCCGCAAGGGCGCGATGGACTCCACGAGCCTGCCGGGAAAGCTGCACGACTGCTCCGACCGCGATCCCGCCAACACGGAGATCTTCGTGGTGGAGGGCGACTCGGCCGGCGGCTCGGCCGTCATGGCGCGCCAGTCGAGCTTCCAGGCCATCCTGCCCCTGCGCGGCAAGATCATCAACGTGGAGAAGGCCCGGATCGACAAGGTCCTCTCCAACACCGAGATCCAGGCGATGATCACCGCCATGGGAACCGGGATCGACGAGGACTTCGACATCGCGAAGGCCCGGTACCACAAGCTGATCATCATGACCGACGCCGACGTGGACGGCGCCCACATCCGCACCTTGATCCTGACCTTCCTCTTCCGCCACATGCGGCCGCTGATCGAGGAGGGCTTCGTCTACATCGCATGCCCGCCGCTCTACAAGGTCAAGCAGGGCAACCAGGAGCAGTACATCGAGAAGGAGAACGAGCTCGAGGACTGGCTCCTCGAGCGCAACCTCGGCGACCTGACGCTCGAGGACGCCCACGGCCAGTCCAACGGGCTCACCAAGGCGCGCTACCAGCGCTTCCAGCGCGTGCTCAAGGAGCACGAGGCCTGGGCCGGCAACCTGCGCGGCACCTTCGGCTCGGAGACGATGGACTTCCTCCAGATGCACGGCCTGGTCGAGGCCGATCCCGCCGACCTGGACGCCCTGACAACCCTTGTCACGCGGCCTCGGACGAGCGGGCGACGCTGACCGTGGAGGGCGTCGACGCGGAGGGCGGATCCCTCCTCGCGCGCTCGGTCCAGGCCAGCACCGGAGAGGCGCGCACCGTCAGCATCCCGATGGAGATCTTCCGCACCCGCGAGCTCGCCGGCCTGCGTGGCGCCCGGACCAAGCTGCGCGAGCAGGTGGGCACGGCCCCCTTCCGGATCACCCGCGGCAACCGCACACGCAGCGCGACCACCTACGAGGCCCTGCGCTCCGGGGTGCTCGAGCTCTGCCGCGAGGGCGTGCAGCTCAGCCGCTTCAAGGGCCTGGGCGAGATGAACGCCGAGCAGCTCTGGGAGACCACGATGGACACCGACCGGCGCCTCCTCCAGCGGGTGATGATGGAGGACGAGGCGGCCGTGGGCGAGCTCTTCGCGAAGCTGATGGGCGACAAGGTGGAGCCGCGGCGGGCCTTCATCGAGGACAACGCCCGCAGCGTCCGCTTCCTCGATGTCTAGAACCCGGCGGGAGACGCCGGCCGCCCACCCGCCGCCGGCCGCCGCCGGCGGTCCGGGGAACCGGTGCGCCTGGGCGCCCGCGTCCACGCCCATGCATCCCGGGGGTAACGAGTAATGGCGATCGACCGTCACGGCCGCATCGAGCCCCGCGAGCTCGACCGGGAGATGAGCACGTCCTACCTCGACTACGCGATGAGCGTGATCGTGGGACGGGCGCTTCCCGACGTGCGGGACGGGCTCAAGCCCGTCCACCGCCGGGTGCTGTTCGCGATGCACGACATGGGCCTGCAGCCCGAGCGCGCCTACGTGAAGAGCGCCAACATCGTCGGGCGCGTGATGGGTGAGTTCCACCCGCACGGCGATCAGTCGATCTACGACACCCTCGTCCGGCTGGCCCAGGACTTCGCCTCGCGCTACCCGCTCGTGGACGGGCAGGGGAACTTCGGCTCGAGCGAGTTCGCGGCCGCCGCCATGCGGTACACCGAGGCCAAGCTCTCGCGCCTGGCCACCGAGATGCTGCGCGACATCGACGAGGACACGGTTGACGACGCGCCGACCTACGACGACCGCCGCAGCGAGCCATTGGTGCTGCCGTCGCGGATCCCGAACCTGCTGGTCAACGGATCCTCGGGCATCGCCGTCGGCATGGCGACCAACATCCCGCCGCACAACCTCGGAGAGGTGATCGACGCGGTGGTGGCGCAGATCGACGACCCCGCCATCGAGGTCGAGGGGCTGATGCGGCACATCAAGGCCCCCGACTTCCCGACGGGCGGCATCATCGTCGGCCGGGCGGGCGTGGTGGACGCCTACCGCACCGGCCGCGGCCGCATCGTCGTGCGCGGGCGCGCCCACAACGAGCCGCTCAAGCACGGCCGCAACGCCATCGTGTTCACCGAGTTGCCCTACCAGGTCAACAAGGCCGAGCTGATCCGCAAGATGGCCGACCTGGCCAACGACAAGGTCATCCCGGAGATCTCCGACCTGCGCGACGAGAGCGGCCGCGACGGCGTCCGCGTCGTCGTCGAGCTGCGCCGCGACGCGGTCCCGATGGTCGTGCTCAACAAGCTCTACAAGCACACCGCCACCCAGACCACCTTCGGCGTCAACGCGATCGCCCTCGTGGACGGCGTGCCCCGCACGCTGGGCCTCAAGGACCTGATCCGTCACTACGTCGCCCACCAGAAAGAGGTGGTGACCCGGCGCTCGCGTTTCCGCCTCGCGCGCGCCGAGGCACGGGCCCACATCCTGGAGGGCCTCCTCAAGGCTCTCGGGCACCTCGACGAGGTGATCGCGCTGATCCGGGGCGCCGCCGACCCGGAGACGGCCCGCAACGGCCTGATGACGCGCTTCGACCTGACCGAGATCCAGGCCCGCGCCATCCTCGACCTGCGCCTCCAGCGCCTCACGCAGCTCGAGGCCGGCAAGATCCAGGCCGAGTACGACGAGCTCCAGGGCCGTATCGCGGAGTTGCGCGCGATCCTCGGCGACGAGCGCCGCGTCTACGCCCTGATCCGCGAGGAGCTCCTCGAGATCCGGGGCCGCTACGCCGACGAGCGCCGCACCGAGGTCGTCCCCGGCGAGGGTGACATCGACCTCGAGGACCTGATCGCGGAGGAGGAGATGGTCATCTCCATCTCCCACGGCGGCTACGTGAAGCGCCTCCCGGTCACGACCTACCGCTCCCAGGGGCGCGGCGGCAAGGGCCTGCGCGGGGTGCGTCTGAAGGACGACGACTACATCAAGCACCTGTTCATCGCCTCCACGCACCAGTACCTGCTCTTCTTCACCAACCTGGGCAAGGTCTACCGCCAGAAGGTGCACGAGCTGCCCCAGGGCTCGCGCGACTCGCGCGGACGCCACATCGCGAACGTCCTGGCGCTGCGGCCGGATGAGGAGGTGCGCGCCGTCTTCGCGACGCGCGACTACAGCGAGGGCAAGTACCTCGTCCTGGCCACCCGCGAGGGCATGGTCAAGAAGACCGAGATGCGCAACTACGACACCGTCCTACGCGAGCGCGGCCTGGCCGCGATCCAGCTCCTCGACGGAGACGAGCTCGTGGGCGTGCAGCTGACCGACGGCGACGAGGACCTCCTGGTCATCTCGGCGCGCGGCCAGGCGGCCCGCTTCCACGAGGGCCAGGTCCGCCCGATGAGCCGCGACACGCGCGGCGTGCGGGCGATGACCCTCGATGCGGGCGACCGGGTGCTCGACATCGTCGTCGCGCGCGACGACGAGGATCTGCTCGTGGTGACCGGAAACGGCTACGGCAAGCGCACCCCGATGGCCGACTACCCGCGCAAGGGCCGGCCCACCAAGGGCGTCCGCACCATCAAGGTCAGCGACAGGAAGGGCGAGCTGGTCACGGCCCGGCCCGTCCGCGAGGGCCAGGAGCTCCTACTGATCTCCCTCCTCGGCCAGGTGATCCGCATCAAGGTCGACACCGTCCGCCGCACGGGCCGCTCGACCGAGGGCGTGCGGGTCATGAACATGGCCGAGGAGGATCTGGTCTGTGGCGTGGCGTCGGTGGTCGAGCCGGGCGAGGACGACGCCGACTCGCTCGACGCTTCGGGCATGGCCATCGCGGGCGACACCGAAGACGACAACGGCCTGCCCACCCACCCGGCGGTGTCCGAGGACTGATGGGCCGGCGGCGAGGGGCGCGGGTCCGCCCCCGCCGCGCCGATCCTCCTGCCGCGCCCTCGGGAGGGGGCCCTGTCGGCCCCTCGCCGGGCAGGACGAGGCTCACCACCTGCGCGACCCCGCGGCCCATGGGGTCTCGCACGGCGCAGCAGCCGCACGACCCGGATCTCCGGGCCCTCCGACCCCCGCACGGCGTGGCGCGGGTGGACGACCTCGCCCGACTCCATCGCCGCGATCCGGGCCGCCTCCAGAACCGACACATCGGACGGCTCCGCGCCGTCGTGGGCGGCGCCGCCGGCCTCGACGGGCTCGGCATTTCATCGTGACCCACGCGACGCTGCCGTCGGGCCGCTCGATACCGACCTCCTGATCGCGCACCGGCCGCCCGGTGGCGCGCGCGATGGCCGAGGGCTGCTCGGCGAGCGGGATCCGGCTGCCGTCCGGGCGGATCTGCCGCCACCGGGGGTCCCACGGGCTGCGGCCCATGAGGCGTCCGGAGGGTACCTCGAGCAACCGGTGCGCGACGGCGTCGGCCACGACGATCGCCCCGGAGGGGTCGACCACCATCCCACCGGCCGGCGAGGCCTCGAGCATCGCCTCCTGCCGCCTCGAGCCGGCCCACATGGCGCTCGGCCGCCCGTGCCGCACCCTGGTCCTCGAAGCTCATCACGATCCGCTTCCCGACCGCCGGCCGGCGCACGCGGAAGAGGCGCGCAGCCGCGTAGCTCTCGCGCAGCGTGCGGGCGTTGACCACCCTCTCGATGCCCGCCTCGCGGCCCGGCCGCGCGACCAGGCGCCGGACATACGAGGCCTCCAGCGGAGCCCGTCGCGCGTGCGCAAGAGAGAGGCCACCCTCATCGAGTCCGAGCTCGCGCCGGACGACTCCCCGGGCCTGGAGGATCCCCATCACGGAGGTCGGCACCGACACGCTGCGCTGCCGCGTGCCGGCGACGCTCACCCGCTCCGCGACGGGGTCGAGGTCGTCCTCGGTCAGCGCCAGGGCTTCCCCGACCCCGAGGCCCGCGCCGACAAGGCCGACACGAGCGCCCGGTTGCGGCTTCCTGTGCGCCCCCTCCCGGACGCGGGACGAACGAGCCGCGCGACGTCATCAGCTCCCAGCGCGGGCATGTGGCCGGAGTCTCAGTCCCCCTTTCGCCAGAGGGCGATCACTCTTGGCCAGACCGCTCCCGATGGCCGGGCGGACCGCCCCAAAGCTCATGTGAGCGGGCAATTCATCCGAAGGGGCCCATAGCGGTCCGGGTCACCGTCCGGATCGGACCCCAAGGGCGACGGCACTGATGCTCAACAGAGAACCGCCCAGCAAACCTCACGGAGGAGGACAACGGTGATTTCACACTGGACCCGCAGGGCCGGCGTGGTCGGAGTGGCGGGGGTGCTCGCCCTCGGCGCGTACGCGTACACGGCCGCCAACACGGTCCCCGCTTCTTCAGCCGGATCCGGCTCAGGGGCGATCACGGGCTATACCGTCTCGGGCATCACCTACACACTGAACGGGACCGACCCACGCGACGTGGACCAGGTCGCGTTCACCATCGCCCCCACGGCTGCGAACACGGTCCGGGCCCAGCTGGTCTCCGGCGGCTCATGGTACGCCTGCGTCAACACGACCGGCTCGGTGACCTGCGACACCACGAGCCCGCAGGCGACGGCGGCGAGCGCCGATCAGCTGACCGTCGTGGCGTCGGACTGACATGGGCCGGGCGCGAGCACGGATCATCTTCGGGTGCCTCGCGCTCGTGCTCGGCGCCGTGGCATGGATGGGCCTCGCGCCCGCCGCGCTCGGCGGAGGGGTCACGTACGCGACGATCACGGGGACCAGCATGGAGCCGGAGCTCCATCGCGGCGACCTGGTGGCGCTGCGCGCGGAGCCCTCCTACCGGGTCGGCGACGTCGTGGGATACCGCGACTCCTCGCTCGGCCGCCTGGTGCTGCACCGGATCGTCGGCGGCACCGAGGCGGGCTTCACCATGCAGGGCGACAACAACGACTTCCTCGACCCCACCCACCCGACCTCCGCGCAGGTGGTGGGACGGCTCTGGACCCGCGTCCCCCAGGCGGGGGCGATGGTGGGGCGCTTCCGCTCCCCCGGCTCCGCCGCCCTGCTGGTCGGCGCGCTGGTGCTCATGCCGACCCGTTCGCGCCGCCGCCGCAAGGCCGCGGACGACGCGACGCCGCCGTTCGTCCCCTTCTCGCCACCCCCGCCCTTCGTCCCGCCGACCCGGCCGGCCGGGTCGGCCGCTTCCGGCCGGACGCACGACATGGACACCCGTCGCGGTGTGGTGGCGGGTCTCGCCATCGTCGCGCTCGGGCTGGCGGCGCTCGCCGGCTACGCCTACAGCCAGCCGGCGAGCCGGACCGTGACCGTCACGGACGCCTTCCAGCAGACCGGCACCTTCTCGTACACCGCCGCCGCGAAGCGTGGCGCTGCCTACCCCAACGGCATCGTGCGCACCGGCGACGCCGTCTTCCCGCGGCTCTCGCGCGCCGTGCGGGTGAGCTTCGACTACCGGCTCACCTCGGCCGAGCGCGCCGACGTGGGCGGGACCGGCGCCCTGGAGGCCATCGTCTCCGACAATCAGGGCTGGAAGCGGGTGGTGCCGCTCGGCTCCCCGACCACGTTCACGGGGGAGGGCACGACCCTGACGGGTACCCTCCGGCTCGACCGCCTGCGGGCCATAACCCGCGCGTTCGAGCGCGAGACCGGCACCAAGGCGACCCAGTACTCGATCAACATCGCTCCCCGGATCAACGTCTCCGGCGACGTCGGCGGCACGCACGTCAGCACCGACTTCACCCCGACGCTGCCCATGCAGCTCGACGCCACGCGCCTCGCGCTCGGCACCACGCAGACCGGCGAACCGGCCGCCGTGGAATCGCGGCGCAGCGGAACCCTGGTGCGCGACGGCCCCGCCTTGCTGACGCTGGGCGGCTTCTCGCTGCCCGTCTTCCGCGCCCGCGCCATCGGCCTCCTCGGCCTCGAGGCGCTCCTGGGCGCCATCATCCTGATCGGGCTGCCGATCCTGCTGGAGGCCCGGCGATCCGAGGCAGGCGCGATCCGCGTCCGCATGGGTGGGCGCCTGGTCGACGTCGCCGAGCTTCCGCGCTCGTCGCCCGGCGGCTGCGTCGACCTCGAGCGGATGTCCGACCTCGCCAAGCTGGCCGAGCGGGCCGACATCCCGATCATGGTGGCCGAGAGCGAGAGCCGCGCGCGCTACGGCGTGGTCGTGGGCGACGTGCTCTACCGCTACTCCACGCGGCCCCCATCGGCCGCCCCGGCGCACGGTGCCCGGATGCCCGTGGTCGCGTGATCCGGCGCCCCCGCCCAGGGGCTGGTCTCACCACCCGGGTGTTCCGCGCCGTGGCGGCCGTCGCCGTGGTCGCAAGCGTCGGCGGCATCCTGACGGCCGGCAACGCCCTGCCGCCCACGGGGATCGGCGCGAACGCCCAGGGCGTCTCGGCGAACTCTCTCAAGCCGGCCGCCTGCAACGGGGTCACGCCCTCCGGGGTGGTCGCCGGGGCGGGGACCTTCGGCGGGTCGGGTCAGTCCGAGCTGCTGCTGGGGAGCCCCGGAGCCGACAACATCAACACGGGCGGTGGCAGCGACTGCGCGCTCGGCGGCGGCGGCGACGACACCATCAGGGGCGGCGGGGGCACCGACGTCTGCATCGGGGGCCCGGGTACGGACACGTTCATCTCCTGCGAGATCGCGATCCAGTAGGCGACGATCAGGAGGCCCTGCGGCCCGACTCGTCAGACTCCGGCTCCTCACCGGCCGACGCCGCCGCAAGGCTCGCCTTGAGGGCCGCCATCAGGTCGATGACCGGAGCCGGCGCGGCCGTCTCCTCGGGTGCCGCGATCTCCTCTCCCGACGCCCTGGCCTCGAGGAAGTCCAGCAGCGCCTTGCGCGTCTCGTTGGGGTACGCCTCGGGCGCGAAGGGCTTGGCGAGGCCTGCGACGAGCTGCCTGGCCATGCCGAGCTCGTCCTCGGAGACCTCGATGCCCTCCAGCCGGGACACGATCTCGGCCTTGTCGCGCACCCGGATGTCCTCCGGGTAGTAGAGCGTCTCCAGAGCGAGCATCCCCTCCACGGGTCGCAGCAGCACCAGGTGCTCCTTGGTGGAGAGCACGAAGCGCCCGAGAGCGGCCCGGCCCTCGTCCTCCATCACCTGCGCGAGAAGCTTGTACGGGCGCTCGGCCCGCTCCTGGGGCTCCAGCCAGTAGGCCCTCTCGAAGTAGACCGGGTTGACCTCGGAGAGCTCGACGAACTGGAGGATCTGGATCGTCTTCTCCTGCCGTGCCGAGAAGCGCTCGAGCTCCGCGTCCTCCACGGGCAGATAGCGGCCCTTGGCCACCTCCCAGCCCTTCACGGTGTCGGCGGGGGCCACCTCGATGTCACGCTCGGGATCCCAGCGCTTCTGCTTGACCGGCTGCAGGTTCGCGCGCGACAGCGTGCGGAAGCTGACGTCGCTGCGCTGCTGGGCGAGGCCCACCGAGACGGGGATCGTGACGAGCCCGAAGCTGACGAAGCCGTTCCAGATCGCGCGCACTGCGAGCCTCCTATGTCCCGGGGCCGGGCCCGCCGTTCCCGGAGCCGTCGCCGCCCGGGTTGAGGGCCTTGCCGAGGCCCGACAGGGCCTCGAGCATCTCGACGGGGAACGGGAGGATGAGCGTGGTGGTGCGCTCGCTGTCGCCGATCTCGTTCATGGTCTGCAGGTAGCGCAGCTGCAGGGCGCCGGGCGCCGCGCTGATGACCGCGGCGGCCTGTGCCAGCTTCTCGGACGCCTGATACTCGCCGTCGGCGGCGATCACCTTGGCGCGCCGATTGCGCTCGGCCTCCGCCTGGGCGGCGATCGCCCGCTGCATCTGTGGAGGGAGCTCGACGTCCTTGACCTCCACGACCGAGACCTTGACCCCCCAGGGGTGGGTCTGCTCGTCGATGATCGCCTGCAGGCGTTCGTTGATCTGGTCGCGCTCGGACAGGAGCTGGTCGAGATCGACCTGGCCGAGGACGCTGCGCAGCGTCGTCTGCGAGATCTGCGAGGTCGCCACCAGGTAGTTCTCGACCTGGACGATCGCCTTGGAGGGGTTGACCACCCGGAAGTACGCGACGGCGTTGACCTTCACGGTCACGTTGTCCTTGGTGATGACCTCCTGGGGAGGCACGTTGAGCGTGATCGTGCGCAGGTCGACCTTGACCGCCTTGTCGATGAAGGGGATGAGGATGAAGAGGCCGGGTCCCTTGATCCCGATCAGCCGTCCGAGGCGGAACACCACGCCACGCTCGTACTCCCGGGCCACCTTTACGGCCGAGAACATGAAGATCAGCACGATGATGAGAACAACGATTACCGCGTAGGCAGCGGCCATGGCGGGCGTCACCCCTCTCTGGGTTCGACGGTCAGTGTGAGGTCGTCGGGGTGGACTCTAACGACGCGTACCGCCGTCCCGGCCGGGATGGTCACCCCGGCGACGGCGCGAGCGCTCCAGATCTCCCCGTTGACCGAGACGCGTCCTCCCTCCGGCGTCACGCCCTCGCGCGTCGTGCCGGCCTCGCCGATCATCTCGGCCCCTCCCGTCGTCACGGGGCGCCGGCGCGCTCTCAGGACCAGGCGCGCCGAGGCGATGAACCCCGCGGCGACCAGCAGCGCGATGAATGCCGCGAGCCAGGGCGACGTGGTCAGGCCGGGGTCCGACGAGTCGAACAGGAGCGCCCCGCCGAGCGCCAGCGCCACGACCCCGCCGACCGTGAGGATGCCGAACCCGCCGACCTGGGTCTCGCCCACGAAGAGGCCGATGCCGAGCACGATCAGCGCGAGCCCGAGCCAGGTGAACGGAAGCACCGAGAGGCCGCCGATCGCAAGCAGCAGGGAGATCGCGCCCAGTACCCCGGGAAGGATCGCGCCGGGGTGGAAGGCCTCGAACGCCAGCCCGGCGATCCCCAGCAGGAGGAGCACGAACACCAGGTTCGGGTCGGCGACGAACTGGAGGATCGCCAGGTGCCAGGGCATGGCGACGACCTCGATCGGCGCTCCGGCGGTCCGGGTCGCGGTCCCCGTGCCCAGATCGCGCCCGTCGAGCCAGGCGACGAAGTCCTCGACGGTCGGCTGGGTCGTATCGGAGACGTTCTGCGCCAGCGCCTCGCTCGCGGTGAGGTTGAGGGCGTCGGTCACCATCGCGCGGTAGGGCGCCGGGTCGTGGCCGTGCTTCTCGGCCAGGGCCGCGATGCCGGCCGCGAAGTCGTTGCGGATCTTGGCCGAGAGATCCTCGCCGCCGCTGCCGATCGGCGTGGCCGAGCCGATGTTGGTGCCCGGCGCCATCCCGAGCGCGTCGCCCGCCGCGCTGATGTAGGCCCCGGCCGATCCGGCGCGTGCGCCCGGCGGACCCACCCAGACCGTGACCGGGATGCTCGCCCCCTCCATCGCGGCGACGATGTCCCGGGCCGACGAGACGAGGCCGCCGGGCGTGTCCACCCGGATCACCGCAACGGGGGAGCCGGCGTCCTCGGCGGACCGGATGCGGCTCTCGATGAAGCGGGCGGAGACGGGATCGACCCCCCCGTCCAACTCGATCACCCTCACCGGCCCGCCGCCGGGGCCCTGCGCGGCCGCGACGGTCACGGCCAGCAGGCTGAGGATCAGCACGGCCAGGAGGATTCGGAGGGGGCGCATCGCGGTCCCGACGACGATACCAGCGCCTCTGGGGACCGCCCGCGACGGGGGATGGGTTACGATCCGCCCGGACGTGCCCGAACGCCCCCCTCGCCTCCCGGCTCCGACGGATCTCCTTCCGCATCGCGCGCCGTTCCTCTTCGTCGACGAGATCCTCGAGCTCGTCCCCGGTGAGCGCGCGCGCGCGCGGTGGTACGTTGACCCCGCTGCGGCCTTCTTCGCCGGCCACTTCCCGGGCAATCCGATCCTGCCCGGGGTCATCATCATCGAGGCCCTCGCCCAGGCCGGCGCACTCGCGGCCCTGGCCGAGCCCGAGACCGCGGGCAAGCTCGCCCTCTTCGCCGGGATCGGCAAGGCGCGATTCCGCCGCGTCGTCCGGCCGGGGGAGGACCTCGAGCTCGAGACCGTGCTGACCCGTCGCCGGGGTCCCCTGGGCAGCGGCGAGGGCATCGCACGCGTGGATGGGGTCGTGGCCTGCGAGACCGAGCTGAAGTTCGCCCTGGTGGACGCCGGGGAGGCCGGATGATCTCCGTGCGAAACGGCCGTCCGGGCCGGGCACGGCTCGCGGCCCTCGGCGCCTACGTGCCCGAGCGCGTTGTCACCAACGCCGAGATGGAGGACCGGCTCGACACCTCCGACGAGTGGATCGTGGCGCGCACGGGGATCCGCGAGCGCCGCTTCGCCGCGCCGGATCAGGCCTCCAGCGACCTCGGCGTGATCGCGGCCGAGCGCGCCCTCGCGGCGGCGGGCGTCCCGGCCGAGGCGATCGACATGGTGATCGTCGCGACCGCGACGCCCGACCACCTCTTCCCGTTGACGGCGACGCTGCTGGCGCATCGCATCGGCGCGCGCCACGCGGGGGCGTACGACCTGCTGGCCGCCTGCTCTGGCTTCGTCTACGGGCTGGCCCAGGCCTCCGCACTGGTCGAGTCGGGCATCGCCCGCACCGTCCTGGTCGTGGGCGCCGAGGCCCTGTCGCGGCTCACCGACCAGACCGACCGGGCCACATGCGTGATCTTCGCCGACGGTGCGGGCGCGGCCGTGGTGACCTCGGCCGGCCCCGACGAGGTCACGGGCTTCCTGGGCTTCGAGCTCGGCGCGGACGGCGGCGGCGCCGATCAGCTCCGGATCCCGGCCGGGGGCAGCCGGATGCCCGTCGCGATGGCCGGGCGTCCGTCCGACGGATACATCCAGATGAACGGCACGGACGTCTTCCGGTTCGCCACCCGCGTGATGGTGGAGTCGACCGAGCGCCTGCTGGCCGCCGCCGGCCTGGACATCGACGAGATCGACCTGGTCGTGGCCCACCAGGCCAACACCCGGATCCTCGACCACGCCGCCGAGCGCCTGGGCGTCGCCTCGGACCGCGTCTTCAGCAACATCGATCGCTACGGCAACACCTCGTCGGCGTCGATTCCGCTGGCCCTCACCGAGGCGCGCGACGAGGGCCGGCTCAGCCCCGGCGACCTCCTCCTGCTCGTCGGCTTCGGGGGCGGTCTCACCTGGGCCTCGACGATCGTGCGATACGAACCCGCGACATGGGAGCCCGAGCGATGATCGTGGCGATGTTTCCCGGCCAGGGCGCCCAGGTGGTCGGGATGGGCCAGGGGCTCTCCGACGCCCACGACGTGGCGCGCCGCGCCTTCGAGGAGGCCGACGACGTGCTCGGCTACTCGATCTCGGACATCTGCTTCAACGGACCCGTGGAGCGCCTCACGGCGACCGACGTGTGCCAGCCCGCCCTGGTCGCCACCTCGGTGGCCGCCTTCCGCGTGGCGCAGGAGGCCGGCCTCGCCCCCGGGCTCGTCATGGGCCACTCGCTGGGCGAGTACTCGGCGCTCGTGGCCGGCGGTGCCCTCGGCTACGCCGACGCCCTCACGATGGTCGCCGAGCGCGGCGCCGCGATGCGCGAGGCGGCGGCCGCCGCGCCGGGGAACATGGCGGCGCTGCTCGGGCCGAGCGACGACGAGGCCCGGGCGCTCGCCGACGAGGCCGGCGAGGTGTGGCCGGCCAACTACAACTGCCCCGGCCAGGTGGTGCTCTCGGGCACCCTCGAGGGCATCGACCGCCTCGTCGGCCTGGCCACCGAGAGCGGTGTCCGCGTGGCCCGCCTCGCGGTGGACGGCCCCTTCCACTCGCCGCTGATCGCGTCCGCCGCCGAGCGCCTGCGCCCCGCCCTCGAGGCATGGGACCCGGCGCCCTCGGATCCTCCTTTCCTCTCCACCACCACCTGCGCCATCGAGCCGCCGGAGCGGATGCGCGCGGTGCTCCTCGACCAGCTGACCTCCCCGGTGCGGTTCGGCGACGGGGTCGCGGCCGCCGTGGCGCAGGGCGCCGAGCGATTCGTCGAACTCGGCCCCGGCCGGGTGCTCTCCGGCCTCGTACGGCGCGTGCGCCGCGATCTGCCCGTGTCGCAGGTCGGCGAACCGGCCGACCTGGTGGGGCTCCACGAGATGCTCGGCGTGGCCAAGGGGGCCGACTGATGCCGGTCGCCCTGGTCACGGGCGCCAGCAAGGGCATCGGCGCCGCGTGCGCCCGCGCGCTGGCCGCCGACGGGTTCGACGTCGCCATCGGGTACGGCTCCGACGCCGAGGGTGCCGAGGCCACGGCCGTCGCGGTGCGCGCGCTCGGGCGCCGTGCGTCGACGCACGCGGCCGACGTCGCCGACGAGGAGCAGGCGGGCGCCATGGTCGCGGCCGCCGAAGAGGCCCTCGGGCCGCTCGACGCCGTCGTGCTGAACGCCGGCATCACCCGCGACGGCCTGGCCGTGCGGATGAGCGCCGACGACTGGTCGGCCGTGATCGACACCAACCTCTCCGGCGCCTTCTACACCGCACGTCCGGCGCTGCGCGGCATGCTCCGGCGCCGCGGCGGGACGATCGTGGCCGTGTCGTCGGTGGTCGGCATCACCGGCAACGCCGGCCAGGCCAACTACGCGGCGGCCAAGGCCGGGATGATCGGCATGGTGCGCGCCCTCGCCCGGGAGGCCGGCCCCAGGGGCGTGCGCGTGAACGCGGTCGCCCCCGGCTACATCACCACCGACATGACCGCCGGCCTCTCCGACGACCAGCGCAGCGGGCTGCTCGCCCAGACGCCGCTCGGGCGCCTCGGCGAGCCCGAGGACGTGGCCGCCGCCGTGGCCTTCCTCTGCTCGCCGGCCGCCGGCTTCGTCACCGGAGCGGTCCTCTCGGTCGATGGCGGGCTGGCGATGTCATGAGCGCCTCCACCGGGCGTACCCGCGTCGTGGTGACCGGCATCGGCCTCGTCACCTCGCTCGGCGTCGGGCGTGAGGAGAACTGGGCCGCGGCGGTCGCCGGTCGCAGCGGCGCCTCCACCATCACGGGTTTCGATCCGCTCGACACCGCCAGCACCATCGCCTGCCAGATCCGCGGCTTCGAGCCCACCGAGTTCATGGAGCACCGCACCGCCCGGCGGATGGACCGCTTCGCGCAGCTCGCCGTGGCGGCGGCGCGCATGGCGGTCGATGACTCCGGCCTCGTGGTGACCGACGCCATCAGCCCGCGCATCGGGGCGCTCGTGGGCAGCGGCATCGGCGGCCTCGCGACCTTCGTGGAGCAGACGCTCCTGGTGGCTGAGCGCGGCCCGGACCGCGCGTCGCCGCTGTTCATCCCCATGGTGATCGGCAACATGGCCGCCGCCCAGGTCTCGATGGAGCTCGGGCTGAAGGGCCCGCTGTCGTGCGTCTCGACCGCCTGCGCCTCGGGCAACCACGCGCTCGGCGACGCCACCGACGTGATCCGGCGCGGTCAGGCCGACGTGATGCTGGCCGGCGGCACTGAGGCGACCATCACCCGCACCGGCATCGCCGCCTTCAACGCCATGCGCGCCCTCTCCACCCGCAACGACGATCCCGCGGCCGCCAGCCGGCCGTTCGACGTCGGCCGCGACGGCTTCGTGATGGGGGAGGCCGGGGCCATCCTCGTGCTCGAGAGCCTCGAGCACGCCGTCGCACGCGGCGCCGAGCCGATCTGCGAGGTCCTCGGCTACGGCCTCACCGGTGACGCCCACCACCTCACCGAGCCCGACCCGACCGGCGAGGCCCCGGCCGCCGCGATCGCGATGGCGTTGGCCGACGCCGGCGTGGCGCCCGGCGAGATCGACTACGTCAATGCGCACGCCACCTCGACCCCGGTGGGGGACAGGAGCGAGATCCGCACCCTGCGGCGCGCGCTCGGCGACGAGGTGGCCGCCCGCACCATGGTCTCATCGACCAAGTCGATGCACGGCCACTGCCTGGGCGCGGCCGGCGGCGTCGAAGGTGCGCTCACCGCGCTGACCATCAAGGAGGGCGTCGTGCCCCCGACGATCAACCTGGACGAGGTCGATCCGGACTGCGTCGGCGTCGACCACGTGGCCAACACGGCCCGCACGGCCGACGTGGGCATCGCCGTCTCGACCGCCTTCGGCTTCGGCGGTCACAACGCGATCCTCGTGCTCGGCCGATCGGAGGAGCGGTAGCCGCCTCGAGCGACCGGCGCCTGGAAGGATGGCGCGCGACGGCCAACCGCGCCCTGACGCGCATCTACGGCCCGCGCAAGGGCCTCGAGGGCTTCTCGTGGGTCGAAGGCGAGCGCGTGGCCATCGGCAGCCTGCCGGTGGGCGACGCCGTCACGAGGCTCCCCTCGCTCGGCGTCACGCACGTCGTCAACTGCCGCGCGCAGCTGCAGACGCGGATATCCCACGACCTCTGGGCGGAGCGCCAGGTGTTCGGCGCCGACCACGTGGCCCACGCCCCGATGTGGGACCGCGGGCGCCCCCAGCCGGTCCGCCTGTGGGCGCCCGCGGTCCGCTTCGCCGTCGCGGCGCTCGATGAGGACCCCCACGCCGCCGTCCTGATCCACTGCCAGCAGGGCCGGCGCCGCTCGGCGATGGTGGCCTACGCGGTGCTGCGGCTGCGCGGCCACGACCCCGCGGACGCCGCGCGGCTGGTGCTCGAGAGCCGCGCCCCGGCGACGCTCGTGCCCGCCTATCGGGTCAGCGTCGAGGATTGGTTGCTCCTCGACGACGACCCCCTGACATAATCGCCCCCCACATGTCCAAGCGCCCCATCACGGTCTCGGTCGACCGCCTCCTCCGCAAGCGCGACGCGCCGGCCCCGCGCAAGCTGCCGGCCGACGAGCGCTCGTGTCCCAAGTGCCAGAGCCACTGGACCGCCGACGAGATGCGCCGCAACATGCGCGTCTGCGCCTCCTGTGGGCATCACTTCCCCGCCGGGGCCCGCGAGCGCCTCGACCAGCTCTCGGGCGGCGCTCCCTGGCAGGAGCTGTGGCCCGAGTTGCGCGCCAGCGACCCCCTTCAGTTCGTCGACCTCGAGCCCTACCCCGACCGGGTGGAGAAGGCCGAGGCCGCGGGCAGCAACGAGGCGCTGATCGTCGCCGAGATCCCGATCGGCGGCCACCCGGCGATCGCCGCGATCATGGACTTCTCGTTCCTCGGGGGCAGCATGGGCTCGGTGGTGGGCGAGAAGCTCGCCCGCGCCTGCGACCGCTGCGTCGAGCGCGGGCTGCCGCTGGTCGTGATCACGGCCTCCGGCGGCGCCCGGATGCAGGAGGGCGTCATCGCCCTGATGCAGATGGCCAAGACCGTGGTCGCCTTCGACCTGATGCACGACGCAGAGCTGCCGGTGATCGTCGTGCTCGTGCACCCCACGACCGGCGGCGTCTGGGCGTCCTTCGCGTCGCTGGGCGACGTCACCTACGCCGAGCCGGGCGCCCTGATCGCCTTCTCCGGCCCGCGTGTCATCGAGCAGACGACCCGCGAGAAGCTGCCGCCCGAGTTCGGGCGTGCCGAGACCCAACTCGCCAACGGCCAGGTCGACGACGTCGTCGACCGCCGCGAGCTGCCGGCGCGCATCGGCAAGGTCCTCGGCATCCTGGAGCGCCCGAGCGGGATGTCCCCGCCCCCCGCGGTGACGATGGCCCGGGCCGGCGCGGAGCGGGCGGCCAACGCCGCCCGTACGCTGCCCGACCTCTCGCGGAGGGTCGTCTCCAAGGTGCTCCGCTCCGACGAGAGGGCCGACCGATGAGCGTCGCATCGCGCCGCGGCGGGCAGTTCGTCCGCCGCCTCGCCCACCGCCTGGGCGGGAGCCCGGAGACGGGATCGGCCATCTGGGAGACGATCCAGCTCGCCCGGCACCAGGACCGGCCCTACCCGCTCGACTACATCGCCCGCCTCTTCCCCGACTTCGAGGAGCTGCACGGCGACCGGCTCTTCGGCGACGACCCGGCGATCGTCGCGGGCATCGGACGCGGCGCCAACGGCCCGATGGTGGTCATCGGCCACCAGAAGGGACGCGACACGGCCGAGCGCACCTACCGCAACTTCGGCATGCCCGGGCCCGAGGGCTACCGCAAGGCGATGCGCGTCATGGCGCTCGCCGAGAAGATGGACCTTCCGGTGGTCACGCTCATCGACACCCCCGGGGCCTTCCCGGGCTCGGGAGCCGAGGAGCGCGGCCAGGGCGGCGCGATCGCCCGCAGCATGCAGACCATGCTGCGCCTGCGCGTCCCGTCGATCGCCGTGGTGATCGGCGAGGGCTCGTCCGGGGGCGCACTGGCGCTCGGGGTGACCGACCGCGTGATGATGCTCGAGAACTCGACCTACTCGGTGATCTCGCCCGAGGGGGGCGCGGCGATCCTCTGGCGCGACGCCGCCAAGGCGAAGGAGGCGGCGACCGCGTTCCAGCCGACCGCGGCCAACTGCTACCGCTGGGGCATCGCCGACGTGGTCGTGCCCGAGCCCGCCGGGGGCGCTCACCGCGACCACGACGAGGCCGCGCGCCTGCTGGGCGGCTACATCTCCCGGGCGATGCGCGAGCTGCAGGCCCTCACGCCGGCCGACCGTCGCCGCCAGCGCCGCGACCGCTACCGCCGGATCGGCGCCTTTCGCGAGGTGGCCGTGGGGGACCCCACCGCGATGGTCTCCGGCCGGGAGCCCTCCAGCACCAACGGGGCGTCCGCCTAGCTCAGCCGCTCGGCGCCGCCGCGCGCACCAGCGCGGCGAGCCGGTCGGTCCCGCTCACCGTCCTCACCTCCGCGCGGCGCCCGGCGCCGCCGGGCCCGGACACCAGTCGCTGGCAGACCACGGCGCGCAGGGCGCCTCCGATGGCGGGCCGCACGGCGGCCTGGCGGTGCGGCGGCATGAGGGCGATCAGCCGCTCCACCGTCTCGGCCGGTTCGGCTCCGCCCGTCGCGGCGATCACCAGGACCCCGCTCGCGACGGCGTCGAGGGCGATCTCCAGGGTGCGCGGATCGCCGAGCGAACCGATCATGACGACGTCCGGGTCCTGGCGGAGAACGCGCGCCAGCGCGTCGGGGAACGAGGCCGTGTCGAGGCCGACCTCGCGCTGATTGATCGCGCAGACACGGTCGGAGTGCAGCACCTCGATCGGGTCCTCGACCGTGATGATGCTCCGGGCGGGGCCGTCGTTCATGCGGTCGATCAGCGCTGCGATCGTGGTCGTGACGCCGGATCCCGCGGGCCCGCAGACCAGCACGAGCCCCTCGGGCGCATCGGCCAGCTCCGCGACCTCCGCGGGCAGGCCGAGGGCGTCGAGGCGCGGCACCGTGAAGGGGACCGGGCGCAGGACCAGGGTGATCGAGCCGCGCTGGCGGTAGGCGTTGACCCGGAAGCGCCCCAGGCCGGCGTGCGCGACGGTGAAATCGACCTCCCCCCGGGTCTCGAACGCGACGTGGCGGGCCGAGTGGGGCAGGCCGGCCAGCATCGAGGCAAGGCAGTCCTCGGCGAGGGCGGGGGTGACCTTCCCGAGCCCGGGCAGCCGCACCAGGGCCCCGTCGATCCGCATCAGCGGCTCGGACGGCACCTTCAGGTGGACGTCGCTGGCCCCCGCCTCGACGGCGGTGCGCAGCAGCGCGCCGAGGAACTCGGAGATGGCGGTGCTGTCGGCGGGCGGGCTCACACCGCCCACGTCGGCACCCGCACCCCCGCACCTGAGCGGCGGTCAGTACGGCGCCCCCGCTGCCGATAAGGGGGGTGCATGACGGCCCACCCCACCGAGACCGCGACGATACTCGTGGCCGACGACTCCGTCTTCGCCCGCCGCTGGGCCGAGCGGCTCCTGGTGGACGCCGGTCACGCGGTGGTCACGGTCGCGGGCGGCGAGAGGGCGTACGCCGCCGCGCGCGCGTCGCGCCCCGACGTGCTCGTGGCCGACGAGTCCATGTCCGGCCTGACCGGCCGGCGGCTCGTCAGCGCCCTGCGGGAGCACCATGCCGACATGGGGATGGTCCTGGTGTCCTCTTCGGACGAGCCCGGCCTCGAGGCCGACGCCCTGCGGCTGGGTGTGGACCGCTTCGTGCGCACGCCCTGCAGCGAGAACGCCCTCGCAGGGGCGGTCGCCGCGGCCCGCTCGGCGGCCGCCGCCCGGCGCGACCGCCGCGAGCGCGAGACCCACAACGCCGACGAGATCCGTGCGGCCGCGGCGATCCAGGAGGCCCTGCTGCCTCCACCCGCCGCCGTTCCCGCCGGATGGAGCGTGCAGAGCGCGTCGCTCCCGGCCCGCGACGTGGGAGGCGACGTCTTCGACCTCGTGGCCCGCGACGAGCATCGCCTGGTGGTCGCGCTGGCCGACGTCTCGGGAAAGGGCGTCGCCGGAGCGCTGTTCGCGGCGATGTTCCAGACCGCCGTCCGCGCCGGCCTCGCGCGCGGCGACGGTCCCGCCGCCGCCCTGGACGCCGCCGGTGGCCTGATGTTCGACGCCCTGGCGCGCTCCGGGCGCTTCGTGACCGCGACGGTGGCGGAGATCGACCTCGCCGACGGCCTCGTGACGTATGCCGACGCCGGCCACGGCCACCACCTGCTGCTCGGCGGCGGGGCGGCCGAGCGCGCCCTCACGGCCGGCGGGCCGCCGCTGGGCTTCCTCCCTCATCCCTCGTACGAGCGGGGGACCGAGCGGATCGCCCCCGGGGAGCTGCTCGCCATCTTCAGCGACGGCCTCGTCGAGGGCGGAGGGGAGGACGATCCGGTCGGCGCGCGGGTCGCGCTGGCCGCTCGCCTTCGCGCCGGCGAGCAGCCCAAGGACATCGTGGCCGCATCGGGGGACGACGACGACCGCACGCTGGTCGTGCTGAGGAGGACCCCGTGAGTGACCGCCGCCTGCTGGAGCTCGCGCCCGATCCGGACGGCGCGCGCACCGCGGCCGAGGCCGCCCGCGCGATGCTGCTCGACGTCGACCCCGAGTCGGCCTTCGCCTGCGAGCTCTCGCTCGCCGAGGCCTGCGCCAACGTGGTGGAGCACTCCGGCTCCGGGCGGTTGCGCGTCGTCATCCGCCGCTCCGACGCCGTCTTCTGCGTGGCCGTCTGCGACGAGGGCGAGCCCTTCACGCCCGGCGCCGCGCCCGGCTTCCCGCCCCCCGAGGCCCGGAGCGGCCGGGGCATCGCCCTGATGGCGGCCTGCATGGATCGGATCCGCGTGGTGCGGGCCGACGGCGAGAACCGGCTGTTGATGGCGCGCCGCATCCGCCCCCCCGCAGGCCCCGTCCTGATCGAGGGGCGCATCGACATGAAGGCGTCGCCCTCGGTGCGCGGACGGGTCTGGGCGGCCATCGCCGCCGCGGGGGGGCGCCTGGCGCTCGACCTGTCGTCGGTGGAGTTCATCGACTCGTCGGGCCTCGCGGTTCTGGCCGACCTGCACCGGGAGGCCGACCGGCTCGGCGGGCGGCTGGTCATCGCCGCCCCGCACGGGCCCGCGCGCCGGATCTTCTCCCTCACCCGCACCGAGAACTTCTTCAACCTCGCCGACAGCCTCGAGGAGGCCGAAGCCGAGCTCGGTTAGCCGGGGCGGCCCTCCGACTCGACGAGGGCGGCGACCAGCTCGCGGGTGAAGTCGGGGATGTCGGCGACCACGCGACCCCACACCAGGTTGCCGTCGCGGAAGGCCGGTTCGTCAACCCACTCGGCGCCGGCGTTGACCAGATCGTCCTTGATGCCGAGGGAGCCGGTGGCGCGCGCGCCGACGATGCCGGCGGAGATCGCGACGCTGCCGCCGTGGCAGATGATCCCGACGGGGAGGCCGCGCGCGTGGACCGCGCGCACGATCGCCAGGATGTCCGGGTCGCGGCGCATCTTGTCGGGCGCCCACCCACCCGGCACCACGAGTCCGTCGGTCGTGGCGGGGTCGAACTCGGAGGCGAGGACCTCGGCCCGGACCGCGAGTCCGCCCTTGCCCCGGTGGGGCTCGGTGTCGGAGCCCACGGTGACCACCGTGGCGCCCTCCTCCTGGAGCCGCATCACGGGCACCCAGTACTCGAGGTCCTCGACGCCGTCGGCCACGAGCACCGCATATGTCCGACCGGAGAGCCGCACGGGTCCACTCTAGACCCGTGCGGCTCCGGGAGGCCCTGACGGTGGAACCGTCAGCCGGTCAGAGCGAGACCTCCGCTCGCGCCCGCTCGTCGGCGGGCGAGCCGTCGGGTCCGTTGAGGATCTGCGACAGGCGCAGCGCCCCGTTGAGTAGATCGCGGTTGGTCTCGGCGCTCTCGGGGACGACGCCTATCGACGTCGCCAGATCCCTGTGCCACCGCTGCATCTCGGCGCTCGGTGTGCGGTCGGGATCGATCCTGACCATGTCGAGCACCAGAGCCATGAAACCGCGAACCGCGGCCCGTGGGTCGGGTCCTTGTGCCATGCGCGAGCCTCCTTGCTCGACGAGCTTTCGATCCGGGACAGTCCAGTCCCATACGGTTCAGGTCGGCGCTCCCGGGTGGGACTTGAGCGGCGTGGCGGTCCGCGGGTCGAGGACGAGGAGCGTCGGCCCGGGCGAGATACGGACCTCGGTGTGGCGGCCCAGCACCTCGCCGTCGGCCTGCACGGGGGCCGGGCTGTCGGCGCGCACGGTGAGCCCCACGGTGACCGCGCCGCCGCGCAGGGCCGGTCCGTCGAGCGGAAGCTCCCGGCCGCGCACGGCCCGCAGCACCAGGCCGCCGATCTCTCCGGGACGCACTCGCCCGAGGGCCACCCAGGCGAGCGGTCCCTCGAACGCGGCCCCGGGGACGAGGTCGAGGGGCCGCGGCCCCAGGTAGGTGTAGGGCGTGCCGCAGGCCACGAGCACCGCGACGGCCTCGAGCTCGGGGGCGCCGTCGGCGCTCACGCGCAGGTGGGGCTCGCGGCCGACCCGCAGCGTGGCCGCCACGGCGCCCATCGCGAAGCCGGCGTGGCGCAGGCGCCGCTTGGTGCGGGGGCGCGCCTCGATCCACTCGACCGTGGCCGCGTCGATCCCCACCCCGGCGTTGATGGCGAAGATGCGCTCCTCGCCATCCAGTTCCGCCCGGCCCAGCGTGGCCTCGCGCACCGTGCCGCGCTCCAGGGCGGCGGCCAGCACCGGCACCGCGCGCGCCTCCGACGCGGGCCAGCCCAGCGCCCGCGAGAAGACGTTGGCGTTGCCCCCCGGCATCGGCGCCATGACCACCGGGCCGTCGGCGAGGGCGCTCGCGGCCTCGGCCGCCGTGCCGTCGCCGCCGAGGGTCACGACCACCCGGGCTCCCTCGGCGGCCGCTTGCCGCGCGAGGCGCGCGGCGTCGCCCTGGGCGGTCGTGGTGAGCGACCACTCGAGCCCGAGCGGCGACAGGACCCGGGTGATCTCCGCGCGCTGTGCCCGCCCGGCGCGCGTCGCGACCGGGTTGATGACCAGCGCGACGGGGCCGAGGACGCTCACGTGCCCTTCCCGGTCAGCTCCAGCCGCGCCAGGTAGGCGGCGATCAGTCCGGCGACGGTGGTATCGAACTCGGCCATCGGCATGTGGCGCGCGCCGGTGATGACGACCATCCGGCTCATCGGCAGCTCGCGGGCCAGCTCCTCCGCCATCCACGCCGGCGTGAGCGGGTCGTCGGAGCCCACCAGCACGAGCACGGGGACGCGCACCTCCCCCAGCCGCCCGCGCAGATCCACGGTGCGGCACGCCGCGTAGTCGGCGGCAAGGGTGTCCGGGCCGCAGGCCACGAGGGCCGCGCGGGCCTCGGCCGCCATCGGGGTCGTGGGGTCGGCGAACGATCCCTCAACCAGACGGTCGCACTCGGCGGCGAAGTCGCCGCCCGCGCGGGCGATGGCCGCGTCGGGCACGGGCAGGCGGGCGGCGCTCGAGACGATCACGAGGCCGTCCACGAGATCGGGCCGCATCAGGGCGATCTCCAGCGCGACGGCGCCCCCCAGGGAGTGGCCGACCAGCACGCGCGGGCCCCCGATCTCGGCGATCGCCGCGGCGCAGGTCGCGGCGAGCCCACCGGCGTCCGTGCCGGGGGCTCCGGCGGAGCGCCCGGGCAGATCGAGGGCCACGGAGCCCTCGAGCCGGGCGCCGAGCGGGGCCCAGACGCGATGGTCACCCCCGGAGCCGTGGATGAGGATGGGCCGAGGGGCGCTCACAGGGCGATCGTAGACGGCGGTCGCACCGGGTGTCTCTGGTAGCCTCGAACCGGTGGAGACCATGCTCATCGCCTGCGATTTCGACGGCACGATCACCCAGCGCGACACCCTCCACCTGATCGTCGAGGAGTACGGCACCCGCGGGCTCTGGGAGACCATCGAGCCGCGCCTGCGCTCCGGCGAGGTGACGCTCGAGGACGCCATGCAGGAGGAGTTCGCGACCGTGCGGGCCACGCCCGAGGAGGTCGTCGCGCTGGTGTTGCGCGACGCCGGCATCCGTCCCGGACTGGCCGACCTGGTCCGCTGGGCGCGCGCCGAGGGCCATCGCTTCATCGTCTTCTCGTCGGGTTTTCGCACCGTCATCCGCGCCGCGCTCGAGCACTGGGGTCTCGGTGACCTCGAGGTCGTCAGCCACGACGCCCTCTTCACGGCGCAGGGGTGCACGCTGGTCTGGTCCGACCGGGGCGAGACCTGCGCCGAGTGCGGCCGCCGCTGCAAGCGCCACGATCTGCGCGGCCGCCTCAGGGGCGAGCGGCTCGTCTACATCGGCGACGGCATCTCCGACCGCTGCGGCGCCGGGATGGCCGACCTGGTCTTCGCCCGCGCCCACCTGGCGCGCGACCTGTCGGCCGCCAGCGTGCCGTTCGTGCCCTTCGACGACTTCGTCCAGGTGCGCGAGGCGCTGCAGGACCCGCGCTCGCGGGCCGCATGAGCACCGACGCGCCCAGCGGGTCCTGGCGAGAGGTTCCGCCCGCCGCCGAATGGCGCGCGATGGAGGAGCGCGTCCTCGCCTTCTGGCGTGAGCGCGGCATCTTCGCCCGCAGCCTCTCCGAGCGCGCCGGCGCCGAGCCGTTCGTCTTCTACGAGGGCCCTCCGACCGCCAACGGGCGGCCGGGCTCGCACCATGTGCTCTCGCGCGTCTTCAAGGACATCTTCCCCCGCTTCCAGACGATGCGCGGGCGCTTCGTCGACCGGCGAGGAGGCTGGGACTGCCACGGCCTGCCCGTCGAGATCGAGGTGGAGAAGCGCCTGGGGATCTCGGGCAAGCCCCAGATCGAGGCCTACGGGATCGCCGAGTTCAACGCGCTCTGCCGCGAGTCGGTGGTCACCTACCTCGACGAGTGGGAGCGGCTCACCGAGCGCATCGGCTTCTGGATCGACACCGACCGCGCCTATCGCACGATGGACACCGACTACATCGAGTCGGTCTGGTGGAGCCTCGCCGAGCTGTACCGCCGCGGCCTGCTCTATCGCAGCGGCAAGGTCGTCCCCTACTGCCCGCGCTGCGGCACCGCGCTGTCGAGCCACGAGGTCGCCCAGGGCTACCAGGACGTGGACGACCCCTCGGTGTTCGTGCGCTTCCGGCTCAGGGACGCCGACGAGTCGCTGCTGGTCTGGACCACGACCCCGTGGACCCTGCCCGCCAATCAGGCCGCCGCGATCCACCCCGACGTGACCTACGCCGCCGTCGAGCACGGCGACGAGACGCTGATCCTCGCAGAGCCGCTGATCACCTCGGTCCTGGGCGAGGGCGCCCGCCCGTCCCGCCTGTTCCCGGGCACCGAGCTGATCGGGCGCGAGTACGCGCCGCCCTTCGGCTACATCCCCGGCGCGCACCGGGTGGTCGACGCCGACTTCGTGACGACCAGCGACGGCACCGGCATCGTCCACATCGCCCCGGCGTTCGGCGAGGACGACATGGCCACCGCGCGCCGGCACGAGCTCGCGGCGCCGAACCCGGTCGGCCCGGACGGACGCTTCACCGACGCGGTCGGCCCCTGGGAGGGCCGCCAGGTGAAGGAGGCGGACCCCGACCTGATCGACGACCTCGCCCACCGCGGCCTGCTGCTGCGCTCCGAGATCCACCACCACGCCTATCCGCACTGCTGGCGCTGCGGCACGCCGCTGCTCTACTACGCCAAGCCCTCCTGGTACATCCGCACCACCGACGTTCGCGACCGCATGCTCGAGCTCAACGCATCGATCGGCTGGCACCCGGAGCGCGTGCGCGACGGCCGCTTCGGCAAGTGGCTCGAGGGAAACGTCGACTGGGCCATCTCGCGGGACCGCTACTGGGGCACGCCGCTACCGCTCTGGCGCTGCGACGGCTGCGACACGGTCGAGGCCGTCGGCTCGTACGCCGAGCTGCGCGAGCGTGCCACCACCGCTCTGCCCGACGACTTCGACCCCCACCGGCCCTTCGTGGACGAGGTGGAGCTGACCTGCTCCTGCGGCGCCGCGATGCACCGCGAGCTCGAGGTGGTGGACGTCTGGTTCGACAGCGGCGCCATGCCCTTCGCACAGGAGCACCACCCCTTCTCCACCGGCGGCGACCTCACCGGGCGCGTGCCGGCCGACTTCATCTGCGAGGCCCTCGACCAGACCCGCGGCTGGTTCTACTCGCTGCTGGCCGAGAGCACGCTCCTCTTCGACGAGACCGCCTACCGCAACGTCGTCTGCCTGGGGCTGATCCTCGACGCCGAGGGTCAGAAGATGAGCAAGAGCAAGGGCAACGTGATCGAGCCCTGGACCGTGCTCGACCGCCAGGGCGCCGACGCCTTCCGCTGGTACCTGCTCACCGCCCAGAGCCCCTGGGAGTCCTTCCGCTTCAGCCTGGAGGCGGTCGACGACGCGATGCGCCGCTTCCTGCTGACGCTCTGGAACACCCACTCGTTCCTCGTCACCTACGCCGCCCTGCCCGACGGCTGGACGCCGGAGGGGGACGGCCCGCGGCCCGAGGCGCTGCGCCCGATCGACCGATGGATCCTGTCGCGCCTCGACGGCACCACGGCGGAGGTCACCGAGCGCCTCGAGGGCTTCGACGCCACCGGCGCCGGGCGCGCGATCGAGGCCTTCACCGACGATCTGAGCAACTGGTACGTCCGCGCCTCGCGGCGGCGCTTCTGGGGCGGGCGCCGCGGCGACGACGGCGCGGGCGACGGCGCCGCCCGGGCCGACGCCGACGCCGCCTTCGCGACCCTGCACGAGTGCCTGGCCACCGTCGCGCTGCTCGTGGCGCCCTTCTGCCCGTTCGTGGCCGAGGAGATCCACGGTGCGCTGGTCGCCGACCACGATCCCTCGGCCGCCGAGAGCGTGCACCTGGCCGGGTGGCCGGCGCCGAAGGGGCGCCGCGACGCCACCCTCGAGGCCGCCATGTCGGCGGCCCGGGAGGCCGTGGCCGTGGGACGCGGCGCGCGCGCGGAGGCCAAGCTGAAGGTGCGCCAGCCGCTCGCCGAGGCCGTCGTGGCCTGCCCGGCCGGCGTCGCCGCGCAGATCGGCTCGCTCGTCAACCTGGTCGCCGAAGAGCTCAACGTCCGCGCCGTCCGTTTCGTGACCGACCCGGGCGAGCTGGTCGAGGTGAGCCTGAAGCCCAACTACCGGCGCCTCGGGCCCCGCTTCGGAGCGCGCATGCCGGAGGTCGCGGCCGCCGTGGCGGGGCTCGCGCCCGCCGAGACCGCGCGCGCGCTCGACGACGGCGCCGCCGTGGAGATCCTCGTGGCCGGCGCTCCGGAGGCGCTCGACTCGGAGGACCTGTTGCGCGAGGCCCGGCCCTCGGCGGGATACGCCGTCGGTCAGGACGCCGCGCTCGCCGTCGGCCTCGCGACCGAGATCACCCCCGAGCTGCGACTCGAGGCCCTCGCGCGGGAGATCGTCCACGCGGTGCAGGGCGCGCGGCGGACCGCGGGCCTTCGGGTGGAGGAGCGCATCGTCCTGCACCTCGACGGCTCGGGCCTGATCCGCGAGGCGATCGACGCCCACCGCCCGTCGATCGCGGCCGAGACGCTCGCCGTGCGCCTGTCGGTGGGCCACGGCGCGCCCTTCGCGGGGATCCTCCACGAGGAGCACGTGCTCGACACAGAGCCCTTCGCCCTTCGGCTCGATCGGGCAGACCCGGCGACCTGACGCTACGCGCCGCGGGTGCGGGCGACCACCAGCAGGTACTCGTAGGGGTATTCCGCCGGGCCGTCCGGCGCCCCCCGGTTCGCCTGGACCGCGAAGTCCAGGAACTCGCGGTCGAGCGCGGCCCTCCGCCCGGGTTCATCCGCGAGGCTCTCGTAGACGGCTGCCACCGGCCCGAAGGTCTCCTTGACGAACGCGCAGTAGTGACCAGGGCTCGCGGCCCTCTCCACGTACGTCCTGCGCGTCAGCTCGAGTGACGACACGCGGTCACCGAAGAGCCCCCGCACGTGTTGCTCGCTCCCCCACAGCGCAGGCGGCGTCTCCGGCGGGGGCGCGAAGGGCGCGAAGGGCGCGAAGAAGGCTCCCAGGAGGCCCTCCGGCGTGAAGTTGGCCATGCCGATGGTGCCTCCGGGCCGGCACACACGCACGAGCTCGTCCGCGACACCCTGATGATCGGGGGCGAACATGGCCCCGAACGACGAGGTGACGACGTCGAACTCCCCGTCGGCGAACGGCAGGGCCTCGGCGTCGGCCTCCACCCACTCGAGCTCCACTCCCCTGCGACGGGCCTCCGCGCGGCCCGCCGCGAAGTTCTCCGGCGTGAGGTCCGACGCCACCACCCGTGCGCCGGCCTCGGCCGCGCGGATGGCCACGTTCCCGGTGCCCGCCGCCACGTCGAGCACGCGCTGGCCCGGCGAGACGCCGCACGCCGCGGTGAGCACCGCTCCCACCGGCCACACCATCCCGGTCGCGAACCGGTGGTAGTCGCCCATCCGCCACGCCGCCCGCGCGGCGGCCTTCGCCGCGGATGCCTGCCGCATCGTCACGCCCCTCCTCCTTCCTCGACCGCGGCGAGGGTCGCCATCCGGCCGATCGGGGTTCGTCGCACGGGCTGATGGTCGCCCGTCCGCGGCGGCGCGGCTTCCCCAGGAACGGCCATCCTCCGCCGCCGGGGATGGCCCGGTCCGGCTATGCGCCGGGACGCACGCCGAGGCCGGCCCGCACGGCATGGGCGGCCGCGGCGGCCCGCGAGGGGAGGCCGAGCTTGCGCAGGATGTTGGACACGTGTCGATGGACCGTGTGCTCGCTCACCACGAGGCGTTCGGCCATCTGCCTGTTGGTGAGGCCCTCCGCGAGGAGGCCCAGCACCTCTCGCTCCCGCGCCGTGATCCGGCCGAGCGCCGCCCCCCGCCCGCCACCTGCCGCATCCAGGACCCCCCGGGCCCGCGCGGCCTCGGCATCGGCTCCGAGATCGACCAACCGTGCGAGCGCCTCGGCCGCCTGGCTCCCCGCCGCGTCGCCACGGCCGAGAGCGGCCAGGCTGCCGGCGAGCGCGACCCTCGCCTGGGCGGCCTCGAACGGGGCACCGCACCGCTCGAAACGGTCGACGGCATCCTCGAGCAGGGTCCGGGCCCCGTCGTGGTCGCCGCGGGCGGCGACGAGCATGCCCTCGGCCCGATCGGCGTGCGCGCTCATCGGCGCCGTGCCGACCAGGCGCGCCACCTCGCGCAACGCCGCGAGCACCGAGGCGGCCACGTCGAAATCGCCGCGGGCGACGCGTGCGCGCACCAGCAACTCCAACACCGGGGCGCGCTGGAGGCGGCGCTCGGCGGGCGTCTGCCGCAGCAACCGCTCGAGCAGGTCGATGGCCTCGAGCACCTCGTCGTGGTCGAGGGCCAGCCGTGCCCGGCAGAGCCCGGCTGTCAGGGACGGGCCCGTGCGGTCGAGCAGCGCTCGCGCCTCACCGGGTCGTCCCTGACGCCTTCTCAGCTCCGCCAGCAGCACGAGCGGCGATCCGACCCACGCGGGGCGCGATGAGGAGAAGTCCTCGACCGAGGCCTCGAGCATCCTCTCCGCGTCCGACCATCGCCCCCGCCAGAGATCGACAGCACCGTATTCGGCCCGGCAGAACGCGAGCATGTAGCGGCTGCCGTAGCGGTCGGCGAACCCCGCGATCCGGTCGCACCACTCGGACGCGCGATCGTAGTCGTAGACCGCCGTGCAGGCGCTGACGAGGAAGCAGCAGGCCCACGCGCCGGCGATCGGGATCGTCGCGGTCCCCTCGAGCGCCGTGACGGTCGCCTCGTCGAGGCAGCGCATGCCCTCCTCCACCTGAGCCGAGGCGACGAGCGTCGCCCCCTCCAGGGCGAGACCGAGCATCTCCAGGTCGGTGACCCTGAACCGCCTCCCGAGCTCAGCGGCCGAGCGCGCGAGCTCCCGGGCTCTGGCGGAGTCGCCGTCGGCATGGGCGATGAAGCCATCGTGGAAGGCGAGCCAACCATGATCGGGGCCGGGCTCGAGTGGGTCGAGCAGGCGATGCGCACGCCGCAGCCAGCCGCTCGCAACCGCCGCGGCGCCGTTGAAGTCGAGCTCGTCGGCGGCCAGCCACGTGGCCATTCGCGCGGCGTCGGCTCCGCGGTCCGCCTCCCGGTAGAGGCGATAGGCGCGCTCTCTCGCCTCGAACACCGTCCGCGCGTCGTCGAGCCACCACGCCGCCCAGCCCAGCCCCTCGAGGGCTCCGGCCGTCTCCTCGTCCGCGAGTGCCGCCTCGAAGAGCCGACGCGCGGCGGCCCACCGCCCTGCGCCGAGCTCGGCCCAGCCGGCGTCAACCCGGTCGGACGCGGCGCGCTTCGGTGCACTGGCCATCGCCACCCATTCTCGCGCCTCGATTACCGGGCGGTCGACACCGGGCGGCCGGAGGCCCCGTGCGCGTCAGGCCCCGCCGCCGCCCCAGGTCGCGGCGCGCGCGCCGAGCATCACGTCGTCATCGGCTCGCAGGCGCGCCCAGACCCGCTCCGGGTCGATGTCCATCCGCTCGAGGATGCCCGGCAGGTCGAGCACCATCTTCGGTTCGTCGATGCGCAGGCCCACGATCTTGCCGTCGCCGCGCACGATGGTGACGCCCTCCTCCACGCGGTCGGCGGTCATCTCCGCGAAGGGCTGGACGTTTCCGAGGCGGAAGTAGATGGCGGGCATCCGGGTCTCTCTCTCAGGGGGGTGGGTCGGGCAGGTATGCGGCCACGGCGGCCTCCAGGCGCGCCGGCTTCACGGCGCCGGCGATGCGCTCGACGGGTACGCCGTCGCGGAAGAGGATCACGGTCGGGAGGGTGAGCACGTCGTGACGGCCGGCGGCGCGCGGCTCGGTGTCGACGTTCACGCGCGCCACCACCAGGCTCTCCCCGTAGCGGGCCGCCAGGGCCTGGATGGTGGGCTCCATCTTCTTGCAGGGCGCGCACCAGGGCGCCCAGAAGTTGAACGAGCACGGGGGGTCCGCCCGCGCGGATCCGGGCGTCCCACTCCGCGTCGGTCAGGTCGATCGGCACCGCGCCGTCGCCGCTCATGGGCGGATGGACACCTTCATGCCGAGCGCGACCTGATCGTAGAGCTGCTCGACGTCCGGGATGTGCATCCGCATGCAGCCGTGGCTCGCGGCGTAGCCGATCGACGAGTCCGCGTAGGTGCCGTGGATGCCGATGGCCGGGGCCGTCGTGCCGATCCAGCGCGTGCCGAGCGGGTTGCCGGGGCCGGCGGGAATCGTGTCGAGCTCCGCGGCCCACGGGGAGTCCGGCGGGTACCAGACCGGGTCGACCTGCTTGTCGTTGATCTCGTAGTCGCCGGTCGGCGTCGGGTGGGCGGGCTGGCCCACGGCGATGCCGTAGGTCTTCCAGACCTTCCCGTTGCGGATCAGGCGCAGCTTGCGCTGCCCGACGTTCACGACGATGCGCCCGACCATCGCGGTGCGCGTGCGGTCGTCGACCACCCCGGTCTTCGGCAGGTGGTAGCGCTTCTGGTACCGGAGAACGGACTTCGCCGTCGTCGCGTCGAGGACGCCGGTGAGCTTCGCCTTCTTCGGGTAGACCTTGGCCTCGCGCAGGCGCTCCTGGAGCGCGACGACGTCGGCGCCCTTGGCGCCGCGCGCGAGATCGGCGCCCCCGAACTCCTCGGTGGTGTTGACGGCGACGACGGTGCTCGTGCGGGCGAGATTGCCCGCGCGATCGCGCACCGTCACCGTGATGCGGTTGCGGCCCTGCGGCAGCGTCCCGATGGACATGGCGAAGCGCCTGCCGTCGACCTCGAGGGGCGCCGCGCCGCTGGACGAGGCCTCTCCGTAGCTCGCCTCGAGCTCGGCGGGGGTGGTGGCCTCGCTGCCCTTGACGCGCGTCACGGACTTCCCGTTGACCGCCGCGGTGAAGGTGAGGTTGCGGGGGCTGTCGGAGGCCACGGTGCCGTAGACGAGCGGCTGGTCCGTCTCGGTGAGCTGCTCACCGGCGTCGGGGGACGAGAGCGTGAGGTCGGGGGCCGTCGTATCGACCATGACCACCCGGCGCCGCGCGACCGTGTTGCCGGCGGCGTCGGCGCCGGTGATCGTGGTGGCGACCCTCCCCTCGGGGAGTCTCGCGACGGCCTGCCACGCCCCCTCGGCGTCAGCCGTCGCGTCGGCCGCACCGCCCGTGTACGCGACGGTGACCTGCGTTCCGGGCTCCGCCCTGCCGGTGAACTTGACCGCGCGCCGGGCGAACAGGCCGCCCTTCTCGGGCGCCGCCACGACGAGCTTCGGCGCCGCCGTGTCCACGTCGAAGCCCCAGCTGCGGGAGACGGTGCGCGCGAAGACGTTGTCGCTGCGGAACCGCACGTCCACCGTGTGGGCGCCGTCGGGGAGCGCGCGCGCGGGGGTCACGGTGATCTGCCCGGCGGCGGCGCGGACGCGGGAGGTGGCGTCGCGGCCGTCGACGAGCACGCGCAGGTCGCCGAGGCGGGCGCCCTCGGGCACCTCGAAGGCGATCGCCGGGCGGGGATCGGAGACGGCGGCGCCGGGCGCCGGCGCGAGGGCGCTCACCGCGGGCCGCTCGGCGAGCTGCCAGACGGCGAACCCCATGGCCACGAGAAGGGCCACGGCGGCCAGCGCGAGGGTGATGACGCCCCCGCGGCGCGAGCCCAGAACCTGCACTGCCAACCTCCCGACGACCCTTGAGACCCTAGCAGCGACCACGTCCGCGGCCGGGACCCGGGTCTTCTGCAACTTGGGGCAAGATTCCTCGCCGGAATCCGGTTCCCTTTACGGTTTCTTCATCCGATGGCCCTCCTTCGCTCACGGCCGTGGCGGAGATTTCCCCCCATGACCGGTGACGAGCGCATCGCACTCCTGTTGGCGGCCCGCCTGCTCGAGACCGACGTGGTCCTCGAGCCGCTCGAGCTGGGCGAGGTGGGCGGCCACGTGAACGTGGCCCTGACCCTGACCGATCGCCTGCGGCGCGTGACCAGCGGGCCCGACGAGGCCCGCGAGATCATCGCCTCCCTGCGCGCCGCGGCCGGGGAACCGGTCGCGTAGTCCGGTACCGGGGGTCTAACCTCCGGACGATGATCGCGCAGCGCAGCCTCGGCCGGCGCGGTCCCGAGGTCTCGGCCGTCGGCCTCGGCACGATGGGGATGTCCGAGGGCTACTACGGGCCGAGCGACGACGACGCCAACGTGGACACGATCCGCCACGCCGTCGAGCTCGGCGTGAGCCTGATCGACACGGCCGACGTCTACGGCGCGGGAGGCCACAACGAGATGCTCGTGGGCCGGGCTCTCGAGGGCATCCGCGAGCGGGTCGTGCTCGCGACGAAGACCGGCCTGGTCGTCTCGCCCGAGGGCCTGGCGGTCAACGCCCGGCCGGAGCGGATCCGCCGGGCGCTCGAGGACTCGCTGCGCCGCCTCCGCGTCGATCACGTCGACCTCTACTACCTGCACCGCATCGACGCCGCCGTCCCCGTGGAGGAGTCGATGGGCGCGATGAGCTCTCTCGTCGAGGCGGGCCTCGTGCGCCACATCGGGCTCTCCGAGGTCGGTCCCGCGATCCTGCGGCGTGCCCACGCGATCCATCCGATCGCGGCCGTCCAGTCCGAGTACTCGCTCTGGAACCGCGATCCCGACGTGCGCTTGCTGCCGGTGATGCGCGAGCTCGGGGTCGCGCTGGTCGCCTTCAGCCCCCTCGGCCGGGGCTTCCTGGCGGGCGCGCTCCCCGCGCCGGGCGCCCTCGCCGAGGACGACCTCCGCCGCCGGCTGCCCCGCTTCCAGGGGGAGAACCTCGGGCGCAACCTGCCGATCGCCGAGCGCGTCGCCGAGGTCGCCCGGCGCCATGGCGCGACGCCCGCCCAGATCGCTCTGGCCTGGGTCCTCGGGCGCGGCCCGGACATCGTCCCGATCCCCGGGACGCGACGCCGGGCGAACGTCGAGGCGAACGTGGCCGCGGCCGCGCTGGTCCTCGACGACGACGACCGGGCCCGGCTCGACGATCCGGCGCTCACCCCCTCCGGCGACCGCTATCCCCCCGCCCTGATGGACCTCCTCGACCCCGAGGTCCGCGCGCCCGGCGCCTAGACTCCGGCGGTGGCCGGGGAGCTGCCCACCAACGCCGAGATCGCCGAACGCTTCGCCCTGCTCGGCGATCTGCTGGAGATCGAGGGCGCGGTCCGTCACCGCGTGCTGGCCTACCGCCGCGCGGCCGCGCGCGTGCGCTCCACCCCGGCCTCGGTCGCCGAGATGGCGATGAGTGGGCGGGCGATCGAGCTCCCCGACATCGGCGCGACGCTGCAGTCGAAGATCGTGGAGCTGACCGAGACCGGCCGGATCGCCGCCCTCGAGGCCATCCGCGGCCGCGTGCCCGAGGGTCTCGCCGCGATCGCCGGGCTCGAGGGCATCGGGCCCAAGCGCGCCGTCGCGCTCTGGCGCGACCTGGGGGTCTCCGACCTGGACCAGCTGGCGGCCGCCGTGGCGGACGGACGGCTCGGCGATGCCGCGGGCTTCGGTCCTGCGACGCGCGAGAGCCTCACCCGGCAGCTCGCCGTGCGAGCCGAGCGTGGCTCCGACCAGGCGGACCGCGTCCCCCTGGGGCAGGCGCTCCCGCTCGCCGAGGAGATCGCCGCGCGCCTGCGCGCGGCCGTCCCCGGCGCGCGGGTCGAGGTGGCCGGCAGCCTGCGGCGCGGACGCGAGTCGGCCCACGACATCGACCTGGTCGCGGCGTGGGATGCGCCCGCCGACCTGCAGGACGCCCTGGCGGCCGACGGCGCGGTGGAGCGCGTCCTCTCTCGCGGTGAGACGGGTATCAGCGTCGCCACCCACGTCGGCGTGCGGGTCGAGCTGGCAGTCGGCCCGCCGGCGTCGTTCGGCAACCTGCTCCAGCACGCCACCGGCTCGGCCGCCCACAACGTCCGCCTGCGCGAGCTCGCCGTGCGCCGCGGCCTCTCGGTGTCGCAGCACGGCCTCGCGGGCCCCGGCGGGACCACGCTCGCCGCCGACGAGGACGAGGTCTACGCCGCCCTCGGGCTGGCGCCGATCCCGCCGGAGCTGCGCGAGGACGCGGGCGAGATCGAGGCGGCGCAGGCGGGCCCCCTCGATCCCCTCGTCGCGCTGTCGGACATCCGCGGCGAGCTGCACTCCCACACGACCTGGAGCGACGGCACGCTCTCGGTGGCGCAGATGGTCGAGGCCGCACGGGCGCGCGGATACGCCTACCTCGCGATCAGCGACCACTCCCGGAGCCTCGCGATGGCCGGCGGCCTCGACGCCGACCGGGTGCACCGCCAATGGGAGGAGATCGACGCCGAGAACGCCCGTCGCTCCGACATCACCGTGCTGCGCGCCACCGAGGTGGACATCCTCGCCGACGGCCGCATCGACTTCGACGACGAGCTCCTGGCCGGCTTCGACTGGGTGACGGCGAGCATCCACTCGGCGCTGACCCAGGACGCCGCGCGCATCACGGCGCGGGTCCTGGCCGCGGTGGAGAATCCGTTCGTGGACGCCATCGGGCACCCCACGGGGCGCATGCTCGGTCGCCGCGGACCGGCCCCGGTGGACATCGGTCGGCTCGCCGAGGCGGCGGCGCGCACCGGCACGTTCCTGGAGATCAACGGCCAGCCGCGCCGCCTCGACCTCGACTCGGCGATGGCCCACCGGGCGCTCGATGCCGGCGCCCGGCTCGTCGTCGGGTCGGACGCCCACTCCGCGGAGGCCCTGGGGTACGTGCGCTTCGGAGTCCTCCTCGCACGCCGCGCCGGCGCCCGCCCGGCGCAGGTGGGCAACGCATGGGAGTGGCCGGCCCTGGCGGCCGCCCGGGCCGAGCGCCTGCGCGCCGCGGGCCGGTGAGGCCCTACTGAGCCAGGAACCGCAGCACGCGGAGGGCTCCCTGCGGCCCCGGCACCTCCACGTCGGCGGCCTCGCGGACGGCCGCGGGCACCTCGCCCGCCGCCACCGCCACCGCCACCGCGACGTCGAGGGCGCCCTCGGTGCTCATCGCGCGCAGCGCCCGCCAGGCGTCGGCGTCGGTGCGGTCGTCACCGATGTACATGGCCGCCCGAGCCCCGCCGCCACGCAGCAGCTCGCGTACCGCGGTCCCCTTGTCCACGGAGACCGGGGGGCGCACCTCGAGCACCTCGCGGCCGGGCGTCGGCACGAGTCCGCAGTCGAGCGCCTCGGAGGCGATCTGCGCGAGCAGCAGCCGGGCCTGGTCCGGATCGCGCGCGCCCCTCGCGTGGATGCTCAGGGTGGCGCCCTTGTGCTCCATCCGCAGGTCGCCCTGCGCCAGCCGTTGCGCCGGCCAGGAGGCCTCGAAGGCGTTCACGGCGGCGAGGTGCACCGCGACTCCCGCCGCGAGACCGGGCTCCTCGCCGACGCGCTGGATCTCCATGCCGTGGTTGCCCGCGTAGGCGACGCCGTCGAGGCCCACCAGCCGGCGCGCGTCCGCCAGGCCGCGGCCGCTCACGAAGCCGAGGAGCCGGCAGCGAGCGCGGAGCGCCAGGAGCGCCTCGTGCACCCCTTCGAGCAGCCGCGCGTCCCCGGGCAGTGGGACGATCGGCGCGAGCGTGCCGTTGACGTCGCAGAGGATGGCCGCGTCGCCGATGCGGTCGCGCAGGGGCTCGAGGACGTCCTCGATTCGCCGGTCGGAGGCGGTCACGGCGATCGACCCTAGCAGCGGGCCACGGGCTCCGGCCGGGCGCCTCGGGGCGCTCGCGGGCATCGGTCTCGCCTCGGGCCTGATGGCATCCCTCTTCGGGGTGGGAGGGGGCATCGTGATGGTGCCTCTGCTCATCGCGCTCCTCGCCTACGACGCCCGTGCGGCCACCGCGACCTCCCTCGCGGCCATCGTCTTCACGGCCGCCGCGGGCACAGCCACCCACGGGGCGCTCGGCAACGTCCACTGGGGGACCGCGCTGCTCGTGGGCCTCCCGGCGATGGCCGGGGTGGCGCTCGGCGTCGCGCTCAAGGACCGCATCTCCTCGCCGGCCCTCACCTACGGCTTCGCCGCGCTCCTGGTGGCCGTCGCCGTCCGGGTGCTGCTCGGATGACCGGCGAGGTGGTCCTGGTGCTGGCCCTCGGCATCGCCGCAGGGGCACTGGCCGGCGTCTTCGGCGTGGGCGGCGGGATCATCTTCGTGCCGACGCTGACGCTGGTCCTGGGCCTCTCCCAGCTCGGCGCCGAAGCCACCTCTCTCCTCGCGATCATCCCCGTCGCCGTCCTGGGTTCGTGGCGCCAGACGCGCAACGGGACGGTGCGCTGGGGCGACGCCACGGTCATCGGCCTGGTCTCGGTCGTGGGCGCCGTGGGGGGCGCTCTGCTGGCCGAGGTGGCTCCCGAGCGGGCCCTGCGCACCGGCTTCGCGGTCCTCCTGCTCGTCACGGCGGCGCGGCTGGTGAGCACCGCCCGGCGCCGCCCGCCGGCCCCCGGGGCTCCCGGCTAGGCCGGGCCCCGGGCGGCCACCGCGACCCCGGCATCCCAGCCCGGCGCCCGCCCGCCCGCCGGAGCGGCGATGGAGTTGACCGGTATACCGCTGACCGCGATCAGCCAGGCCGTGACCGAGTTCGAGTTCCACATCTCGCCCGCGCCCAGATCGTCCCGCCCCCAGACGGGTGTGGGGACCGATGGGGCCAGCCCGAGCAGGCGGCGCGCGAGGTCCACGTCGCCCGTCAGTGGGCGCGGGCTGTCGACGGCCTCGGCGATGTCGGGGATCACGCCGCCGGGCCAGCAGCGGACCTCGTAGCGGAATATGCGCAGCCACCCCGCCCAGCGGCTCCCGACCGCTCCCTGCGCCACCACGCCCCGCGCACCGCCGTCCCCGCTCATGACGGGCCCCGTCTCGACCATGACCGGTCCCTCCGGCAACCGCACGACGAGCGCCGAGTGGTAGAGGTCGAATCGTGGGCGGCGGTCTCGGAGCGCCACCGCCGCCTCGAAGATGCGGCCGTTGAGGCGCACCGAATGGCCGCCCGCACCGAGCGGGAGCCAGTAGAGGTCCACGCCGCACCCGGCGCCGGCGCTCACCACGGCGATCAGCCCGCCGGAGTGCCGTTCCTAGGGGGCGAGCAGGCTCTGCGCGGCGCCGCGGCAGGCGTCGAGCAGGGGCGAGGCCATCAGTGACACGACGATCACGCCGACGCCCGCGGTGACGGTGGCGATGCCGACCGGACCGGGGATCGAGAGGACCTTGCGCGGCCCGCCCTCGGGCCCGGGCGACCACACCACCGTGACCACGCGCAGGTAGTAGCCCAGGCTGATCATGCTCCCCAGGGCGCCGACCACGGCGAGCCAGGTCATGTCGGCCTCGACGGCCGAGCCGAAGAGCAGGAACTTGCCGACGAAGCCGGCCAGCGGGGGGAACCCCGCCAGCGAGAGCATCGCCACGGTCATCACTGCGCCGATCGCCGGGCGCGCCCGGCCGTAGCCCTCGAGCGCGCCGATCGTGTCGCCGTCCTCGACCTCGCGCTCGCGGATGATCACCACGGCGAAGGCCGCCATCGTCATCGCCCCGTAGGCGAGCAGGTAGTAGAGGGTGGCCTCGGCGCCCTGGATGCTCCCCACGGCGACCCCGATCAACAGGTATCCGGCCTGGGCGACGCTCGAGTAGGCGAGCATCCGCTTCATGTTGTCCTGCACCAGGGCCGCGATGTTGCCGACGGCGATGCTGGCGACGGCGATCGAGGCGATGGCCACCGACCAGTCCGTCTGCAGGTCGGGCAGCACGCCCGAGAAGATCCGCAGGAACGCGGCGAAGGCGGCGGCCTTGGTCGCGGTCGACATGAAGGCGGTCACCGTGGTGGGCGCGCCCTCGTAGACGTCGGGCGTCCACATGTGGAACGGGGCCGCGGACGCCTTGAAGGCCAGGCCGGAGGCGATCAGCACCATCGCGGCGATCACCAGCGGCTCGTCGGTGAACGAGGTGCCCTGGAGCTGCTCGCCGATCGTCGTCAGGCTCGTCGATCCGGTGGCGCCGAACAGCAGGGCGAGGCCGTAGAGCAGGATCGACGCGCCGATGGCGCCGGTGATCAGGTACTTGAGCCCGCTCTCGAGCGACTTCTCGCGCCAGATCTCCAGGGCGCAGAGCACGTAGAGGCTGACGGAGAGGACCTCGATGCCCAGGAAGACCGTGATCAGGTCGCCCGCACCGGCGACCAGCATCATCCCGGTGACCGAGACGAGGATCAGGCCGACGTATTCGCCGCGGCGGTCCACGGCGGCGGGCTCGCGCCACGCGAGCAGGATCGTGAGGAGCCCCGCCGAGAGGAAGATCAGGTTCATCAGCGCGCTGAAGCGGTCGGCGCGCAGCCCGCCGCCGAGGGCCTCCAGGCGGTCGTCCCAGAGGACCACCGACATCACCATGGCGGCGACGATGCCCGCGATGCCGATCAGTGCGGGGCCGTGGCGGCGGGTGGCGCGCCCGGGCAGCAGCCCGATGGCGAGCGCCATGGTGGCTGCGCCGGCGGTGATCAGGAGCGGCGTCGTGGCGACGACGTTGTAGGTGCTCACGGGGTCGCCTCGGTCGGCGGGGCGGTCTCGGGGACGGGATCGCCCGGCAGGGGGAGCGCGTAGGCGGGCGGGTTGGCCTCCACGGCGGCGCGGATCTGGTCGGCCGGCCGGCCGGCGGCCACCTGGGCCGGCGCCACCGCACGCTCGATGCTCGCCGTGGTCGCGCCGACGAGGGCCTTGGGCCACAGCGCGATGAAGAGCATGCCCGCGATGAGCGGCAGCAGCAGCACCATGTCGCGGCCGCGCAGCTCGGCCTTGGAGGCCATCCCACCCCGCCGCGGGCCGTTCATGGCGCTCTGATAGAGCCGCAGCATGTAGACGGCGGCGTAGACGATGCCGATGCAGGCGAGCACAGCCAGCCAGACGTGCTGGCGGAAGACGCCGGTCAGGATCAGGAACTCGCCGGCGAACGAGTTGGAGCCGGGGATGGCCAGCGAGGCCATCGCGACGATCAGGAAGACGCCCGCCAGGCGCGGGGCGCCCTCGGCCAGTCCGCCGATCCCGTCGATGCGATCGTCGGGGGCGGTGCGGTTGATGATCCCGACGATCGCGAAGGCGGCGGCGACGACGATGCCGTGATTGACCATCTGCAGCACCGCGCCCTGCGAGGCCTGCACGTCCAGGGCGACGATGCCGAGGATGATGAAGCCGAGGTGCGCGAGGCTGGAGTAGGCCACCAGAAGGCGCATGGTGGGCGCCCGCCATGCGAGCAGCGAGCCATAGGCGATGCCGATCACGGCCAGCACCGCGATCGGGATGGCGAAGCGGTCGGCGGCGTCGGGGAAGAGCGGCAGGCCGATTCGCAGGAAGCCATAGACGCCGGCCTTGCTCATCACGGCCGCCAGCAGGCCCGTCACCAGGATCGGCGCGACGCGGTACGCGTCGGGGAGCCAGGCGTGGAAGGGCCACAGGGGGAGCTTGATGGCGAAGGCGAGGGCGAAGCCGAGGAAGATCCAGGCGCTCTGCGTGTCGGTGAAGGCCACGCCCGAGAGATCGCGGATCGAGAAGGTGAACTGGCCCGTGATGTCGCGGGCCACGAAGGCGGTCGCCAGGATCGACACGAGCATCAGCAGGCTGCCGACCATGGTGTAGATGACGAACTTGGTGGTCGCCCGGGCCCGGCCCTCACCGCCCCACATCCCGATCAGGAAGTAGAACGGGACGAGCATCGCCTCCCAGAAGACGTAGAAGAGCACCAGGTCGCCGGCCGCGAAGAGCCCGAGCAGCCCGGCCTCGGCGAGCAGGAGCATCGCCAGGAAGCCGCGCGGCCGCTCCGGGAGCCTCCAGCAGGCGACCACGATCGCCAGCAGGAAGATGCCGGCGGTGAGAGCGATCAGCCAGAGGCTGATCCCGTCCACGCCGACGTCCCACGACAGGCCGACCTGCTCGACCCAGGAGACATGGTCAACGTACTGCAGGTCGCCGCGGCCGCGGTCGAAGAGGCCGACCAGGATCGCCACGAGCACGGCGGTGGTGCCCGCGGTGAGGATCGCGTGGATCCGCGCCTGGACCACGCCGGCGGCGCCCTCGGGCACGGCGAGCATCGAGAGGGCCCCGATCACGGGCAGCAGCACGATCGCGGACAGCCAGGGCACTAGAGACCCCTTCCGGAGAGGGGCATCAACGCATCGCCAGGCTGAAGATGATCCCGACCGCGACGACGCCCGCGACCATCGCGAAGGCGTACGAGCGCACGAGGCCCGTCTGGACGACGCGGAGGCCGCGCCCGGTGTCGATCACGCCCCGCACGACGCCCTCGACGGTCCCCTGGACGCCGTAGCGCTCCACTGGGTCGGTGAGCACGTCACCGAGATCGCGACCGGGCTGGATGAGCGCCTCCTCATAGACCTCGTCGAAGCGGTACTGGTCGGCCAGCAGCGTGCGGGTGCCGGGAGCGGTGCCGGCGAGGCGCAGGCGCCGCTCCGGGTCCGCCACGAAGACCCACCAGGCGAGAGCGATCGCGACGACGGCGAGGGAGACGCTCACGATGCTGACCAACCACTCGGCGGAGGTGGTCGGCTCGAGGCCGGGGTCGGCGAGGATCGTCGGCTCGAGCCAGTCCGTCACCAGATGCCAGCCGCCCGGCACCTGGAGGAAGCCGGCGGTCGCGGCGCCGATGCTGAGGATCACGACCGGCAAGGACATCGCCCAGCCGGCCTCGTGGGGCGCGTGCGCGTAGCCGCCCGCGGGCTCCGGGCCCCAGAAGGCCCGGAAGAAGAGCCGGAACATGTAGAAGGCCGTCAGGCCGGCGCCGAGCACGCCCACGGTGGCGCAGATCACCCCGAGCGTCCCGGCGTCTGCCGCCGTCGCCAGGATCTCGTCCTTGCTGAAGAAGCCGGAGAAGGGCGGGATGCCGGCGATCGCGAGGCAGCCGACCAGGACCGCGACGTGCGTCAGGCGCAGGTGGCGTCGCAGGCCGCCCATGCGGTCCAGGCTCTGCTCGCCGGCCAGCGCGTGGATCGCGATCCCGACCGAGAGGAAGAGGAGGGCCTTGAAGAAGGCGTGCGTGAGGAAGTGGAACATCGCGCCGTCGTACACGCCGAGTCCGGCGCCCATGATCATGTAGCCGATCTGGCTGACGGTGCTCCAGGCGAGGACGCGCTTGATGTCCTCCTGCACGAGGGCGATCGTGGCCGCCATCAGCAGGGTGGCCGCACCGGTCACGGCGACGATGTCACCGGCGATCGGGGCGAGCTCGTAGAGCACGTTGCAGCGCACGATCATGTAGACGCCGGCGGTCACCATGGTGGCGGCGTGGATGAGGGCGCTGACCGGGGTCGGGCCCTCCATCGCGTCCGGCAGCCAGGTGTGGAGGGGGATCTGCGCGCTCTTGGCGGCGGCGCCCACGAACAGCAGCAGGGCCACCGCGGTGGCGACGCCGGTGTCCATTCCGAGGCCCTCGGGGGCGGTGGCGAACACCTCGCCGTAGTCGAGCGTGCCGAGCTCGCGCACCAGCAGGAAGGCCCCGAGCACCATGCCGACGTCGCCGATCACGTTCACCACGAAGGCCTTCTTGGCCGCCGCGACGGCCGACGGGCGCTCGTAGTAGTAGCCGATGAGCAGGTAGGAGGCGAGGCCCACCAGGCCCCAGCCGACGATCAGGAAGAAGAAGTTCCCGGCCTCGACCAGCAGGAGCATCGCGAAGAGGAAGAAGCCCATCTCGGCGAAGAAGCGCCGGTAGTCGCGGTCGTGCCCCATGTACTCGGTGGAGTAGAGGATGATGAGCGAGCCGACGCCGGTGATGACCAGCATCATCAGCACCGAGAGCGTGTCGATCTGCAGCGACAGGTCGATCGAGAGGCCATCGCTCTGGACCCAGTTCCAGAGCGTCGTGATCTCCAGCCGGTCCTCGGCGTCGCGGCCGAGCAGGGTGGCGAAGATGATCACCGTCAGGACGAAGGAGACGGCGGGCAGGCCCACGCCCACCAGGCGCGTGAGGCGCCGGTCGGGCTCGTTCGGCCAGAGCGACAGGATCACGCACCCGAGCAGGGGGAGCCCGAGCACCAGCCACGCGAGGACGGAGATCACCGGTGTTCTGCCCTAGCCCTTCATCGAGGACATCTGATCCACGTCGAGCGCCAGGCGCTGGCGGAACACCGCCACGACCAGCCCGAGCCCGATCACGACCTCTGCGGCCGCGACGACCATCACCACGAGGGCGAAGACGTGGCCGTCGGTTACGTTCCAGTAGCGGCTGAAGCCGACCAGGGCGAGGTTGGCCGAGTTCAGCAGGAGCTCGACGGCGAGGAAGAGGAGGAGCGGGTTGCGGCGCGTGAGCACGCCGAGCAGCCCGAGCATGAACAGGCCGCCGGAGACCGCGAGGTAGAGCGCGAGGGGCACCCCCTCCTGGGGGTCGCCCACGGCGGCGGTGCCCAGCGCGAGGACGGAGGTCATCGGCCGCCCTCCGACTTGACCGCGCGCTTGGCGAGCATCACCGCGCCGACGGCGGCCACGAGCAGGGCGAGCGACGTCGCCTCGAAGGGCACGATGTAGGTGTCGATGAAGGACCGGCCGATCGCCTCGGGGCTGCCGATGTCGCCGACGGTCTTCGGGTCGCTGCGCACTCCGGGCAGCTGCGTCGTGGCGAGCACGATGACGCCCTGGATGGTGAGGCCGACGACCGCGAGCCAGGCGAACACCGCGTACCTGCCCAGCCGGTCGCCGATGTCGGCGATGGGCCGCTCGCCCAGGTAGGCGATGACGAACAGGAAGAGCACCACGATCGCGCCGGCGTAGACGATCACCTGGATCGCCGCCACGAAGGGGGCGGCCAGCAGGAGGAAGAGCACCGCCACCGACAGGAGCGTCCCGATCAGGGCGACGGTCGCCCGGAACGGGGCCTTCAGCGTGATCACCATGGTCCCGAACGTGAGCGCCGAGGCGGCTGCGATCGTGAAGACGATTCTCTCACCCACGACGCGGCACCCTACCCAGTGACCCGCGGCGCGGCTTCGTACGCAGCCTCACGGGACCTCGGAGCGGACGGGGACCGGCTTCGGATGCGGCGCCAGGAGCATGTCCTTGGTGTAGAGCAGGTCGCCGCGGGTGCGCTCGGACATCTCGTACTCGTTCTCGAGCGTGATGGCGTCGAACGGGCAGGCGATCTCGCAGTAGCCGCAGAAGATGCAGCGCGCCATGTTGATCTCGTAGATGCGCGCGTAGCGCTCTCCGGACGACACGCGGTGCTCCGGCGTGTTCTCCTCGGCGACGACCCGGATGCAGTCGGCCGGGCAGGCCGCCACGCACAGCGAGCAGCCCACGCACTTCTCGAGTCCGTTGTCGTGCGTCCACAGGCGGTGGCGGCCGCGGAAGCGCGGGAAGACGGGCGTCTTGTGCTCGGGGTAGCCGATGGTCTCCGGCTTGCGCAGCATCTGCCGGAACGTGATGGCGAAGCCCTTGAGTGAGTCGTCGAGTCCCATTGGCCCTACCTAGTCCGCGAATCCGAGGGCGAGCACGATGGCCGTCACCACGAGGTTGAGCGTGGCGAGCGGCAGCAGCACCTTCCAGCCGAGCTTCATCAGGCGGTCGTACCGCAGGCGGGGCAGCGTCGCCCGCAGCCAGATGAAGAAGAACAGCATCGCCGCGACCTTGATCGCGAGCCACAGGAAGCCGGGCAGGAAGGGGCCGGAGAAGCCGCCGAGGAACAGGGTCGCCCCGAGCGCCGAGATGATGATCATGTTGATGTACTCGGCCAGGAAGAACATGGCGAACTTCAGGCCGCCGTACTCGGTGTGGTAGCCGGCCACGAGCTCCGATTCGGCTTCCGGCATGTCGAACGGGGCCCGGTTGGTCTCGGCGACGGCCGCGACGACGAAGATGAGGAAGCCCAGCGGCTGGAAGAGGATGTACCAGGCGGTGTCGCTCTGCGCGTGGACGATGTCCACCAGCGACAGGCTCTGGGCCATCATGACCACGCCGATCACCGACAGGCCCATCGCCACCTCGTACGAGACGAGCTGGGCCGCCGTGCGCGCCGCGCCGAGCAGGCTGTACTTGTTGCCGCTGGCCCAGCCGCCCAGGATCAGGCCGTAGAAGCCGAGCCCGGAGAGCGCGAACAGGAAGAGCACGCCGATGTCCAGGTCGGCGCCGACCCCGGTGACGGTGTGGCCGTAGAACTCGAAGCCGTCGCCCCAGGGGATCACCGCGATGGCGGCGACCGCGGCGAACACCGAGATCATCGGGGCGATCTGGAAGAGGAACCGGTTGGCCCCCTTGGGGACGAAGTCCTCCTTGAAGATCAACTTCACGACGTCGGCGAGCGGCTGCATGTAGCCGATCGGGCCCGCCCGGTTGGGGCCGTAGCGCCCCTGGAAGCGGCCGATGAGCTTGCGCTCCCACAGCAGCGTGTACGCGAAGGCGGTGATCACCACGAAGATGACCAGGGCCGCCTTGATGACGACCACCAGAAAGCTTTCGTCCACTAGTTCACCGCCCGGTGGATTCGGTGACGGCCCGGCCGCGAAGTTCCCGCGGGGCAAGGAGGCAAGGAGGGCTCATGGCCGAAGCCATGGGCCCGACTGAGGACGCCGCATCCGCGTTGAGGTGCAGCGCGCCGTAGCGCGCCGAATTCGGTGGGACGGTGCACTACGCCGGTCCGATCTCGACGCGGACGGGGCCGCGGTCCGCGGGCATCAGGCGCTCGACGCCCGCGCCGGGGACGCCGGCGGCGGCGAAGGCCGCTCCGGCCGGGTGGTCGTCGGCCAGTCGCACGGTGAGCGTGCACTCGCCGTGGGGTGAGCGCAGGCGCGCCCGCGCGCCGTCGCCCAGGCCGAGCCGCGCGCCCTCGGCGGGGTTGAGCGTCAGGTCGGCGCCCGTGCGCACGGCCGCGAGGGCCTGCGAGCGGTGCGCGGCCGCGTTTCCGAAGATGCGCACCGTGCTCACCAGCGGGAGCCCGTCCCCCGCCGCCTCGCGCGGCCCGTTGGAGCCGTTCGGAGAGATCGGGTTGACGGCCGCGACCGGCGCGCCGAGCACGCCGATGACGTCGTAGTCGAGCCCGGCGAGCGCCGGACGCGACGCGGCGGCGGCCGCGAAGGCGCGGGCGGCGCTGCGGTAGGGCGGCGGGGCGCCGAGGCGGTGGGCCAGGGCGATCAGCAGCTCCCAGCCGGGGGCGGCGCCCCCGGGGGTCGCCGCGCCGGGGCGCAGGCGCTGGGCCCGGCCGGTCATCGACACGTAGACGCCGTCGGTCTCGTAGTGGGTCGCGGCCGGCAGCACCACGGTTGACGCCTCGGTGAGCGCCGACGCGAAGGACGCGATCGCCACCCGCGCGGGCACGCGCCCGAGGGCCCAGCCCCACTCCGCGCCGCCGGGCCCGTCGAGGGGGTCGGCGTGGATGGTCAGCAGGGTGTCGATCTCCCCGGCGCTCGCGGCCTCGAGCACCTCGTTCGCGCCGAGGCCGAGCGCCCGCAGGCCGGCGCCGTTGACGTCGGCCCCGAGCTCGATCTGGGAGGCGCCGCGCTCGCCCACGATCCGTGCGAGGGCGCCGGCGGCGTCGGGCTCCGCGGCCAGGTCGGCCTCGTCCCAGAGCACGATCACGCGCTCGGCCTCGGGCAGCTCCAGCGTCTCGAGGGCGGCGGCGAGGCGGCCGGGCTCGGAGCGGACGGCCGCGCCGACCTCCTCCAGCGCGTGCGGCCGGGGGCCCACGGTCACGACGGCCGCGTCGCGGCGGCGCGCCTTGCGCACGCGCAGCTCCACGATCGGCTGCTGGTTGGCGGGGTCCCCGCCCACGACCACCACGAGGCCCGCGGCGTCGATGTCGCCGAGCTGCGCGGCGGGCTGCGAGCGGATCGCCTCGAGGCCGGCGCCCGGGATGCCGAGCCGCTGGATCTTCGCCCCGCCGAGCGCCGTGCGCGCCAGCTCCTGGGCGATGAAGCCCTCTTCCACAGTGGCCGCCGGGCCGACGAGGATGCCGACGCGGCCGCCGCGGCCGAGCACGAGCGCCGCCGCGTCCACGGCGTCGTCGAGGCTCGACTCCTTCACCCGCCCGTCGTCGCGGATCAAGGGGGTCGTGAGGCGACCGGCTCCGCGGTTGCCGTCGTAGGCGAAGCGTGTCAGGTCGGAGAGCCAGCCCTCCTCCACCGCGTAGTTCGGCGCGGGCCGCGCGGTGACGCGGGCGACGTGGCCCTCGCGGAGCGTCAGCTCCACGTTCGTGCCGGTGGCGTCGTGGCCGCAGATCGAGGGGGTGTTGGTCACGTCCCAGGGGCGGGCCGTGAAGCGGTAGGGGATGCTCGTGAGGGCGCCGACCGGACAGATGTCGATGACGTTGCCGGTGAAGCGGCCGGTGTACTGGTCGCCCGTGAGGGTGGCGATCTCGGCGGCGGCTCCGCGCTCCTCCATGACGAGCGCCCCGTCCTCGGCGACGTCCTGGCTGAAGCGCACGCAGCGGTAGCAGGAGATGCAGCGCTCGCGGTCGAGCGCGATCACCGACGAGAGGTCGAGCGGCTTGGGGAAGTGGCGCTTGGCCTCGACGAAGCGCGTGCGACCGGGGCCGAAGCGGAAGGTGCGGTCCTGCAGGGGGCACTCGCCGCCCTTGTCGCAGACCGGGCAGTCGAGTGGGTGGTTCTCGAGCAGGAACTCGAGCACGCCCTCATGCCCGTCGGCCGCGGCCTCCGAGTCGGTCCGCACGACCATGTCCGGCTGCACCGGCGTGCTGCAGGCGGTCTGGAGCCCGCGCATGCCCTCGATCTCGACCAGGCACATGCGACAGGCCCCGATCGGCGCGCCGAGGCGGGGCTCGTAGCAGAAGATCGGGACCTCGACGCCGTGCGCGAAGGCCGCGTCCACCAGCATCGTGCCCGCGGGCGCGGTGACCTTCCTCCCGTTGAGCTCGAACTCGACCTGGTCCTCGGTGGTCAGATCGACGGGCGCGTAATCAGCCACCGACGGCCACCTCCATCATGGGCTCGGGCCGGGGTTCCCCGCCGTTCTCGATGGCGCGCACGAAGTCGTCGCGGAACCGCGTCACCGCGCTCACGACCGGCAGTACGCCGGTGTCGGCCAGGGCGCAGAGCACGCGTCCCACCATCCGGCCGGCCAGCGACTCGATCAGCTCGAGGTCCTCCATGCGGCCCTCGCCGTTGACGATCCGCTGGAGGATCCGCTCCAGCCAGAGCGTGCCCTCGCGGCAGGGGGTGCACTTGCCGCAGGACTCGTGGCGGTAGAAGTGGGCGAGGCGCAGCGTCGCGCGCACGATCGAGCCCGAGTCGTCCATCACGATGCAGCCCGCCGAGCCCAGCGAGCTGCCGGCCTCGGCCATCGACTCGTAGTCGAGCGGCGTGTCGAGGGCCTCGGGACCGAGGACGTTCACGCTCGAGCCGCCCACCCACGCCGCCGCGAACTCGCGGCCCGGGCGGAAGCCGCCCGCGATGTCGTAGACCAGCTCGCGCAGCGTGGTGTCGTGCAGGACGATCTCGTAGTTGCCCGGCTTCATCACGTGGCCGGAGATCGAGAAGATCTTGGTGCCCGTGCTCTTCTCGGTGCCCATCGCGGCGTACCAGTCGGGGCCGTGCTCCACGATCGCGGGCAGCGCCGAGAGCGTCTCGACGTTGTTGATCAGCGTCGGCGAGGCGTAGAGGCCGGCGACGGCCGGGAAGGGCGGCTTGAGGCGCGGCTGGCCGCGCTTACCCTCGAGGCTCTCCAGCAGCGCGGTCTCCTCGCCGCAGATGTAGGCGCCGGCGCCGCGGTAGAGCGTGATGTCGAAGTCGAAGGACGAGCCGGCGACGCCCCGGCCCAGGAACCCGGCCGCGCGCGCCTGCGCGATGGCCGAATCGAGGATCCGGGCCTGGTGCTCGTACTCCCCGCGGATGTAGATGTACCCGCGCACGGCCCCGATCGCGTAGCCGGCGAGCGTGACGCCCTCGAGGAGCTGGAACGGGTTGGTCTCCATCAGCTCGCGGTCCTTGAAGGTCCCCGGCTCGCTCTCGTCGGCGTTGCAGACGACGTAGGCCGGGAGCGTCGAGTCCTTCGGGATGAAGCTGGCCTTGCGGCCCATGGGGAAGCCGGCGCCGCCGCGCCCGCGCAGGCCCGAGCGCACGAAGGCGTAGACCGCCTCGTCGCGGTCCATCTCGGAGAGGGCCGTGCGCAGGGCCTCGTATCCGCCCGCCCTCCGGTAGTCGGACAGGTCGGTGAGGACCTGGCCGGCCTCGCGCTGGCGGTAGACGACGTTCTTGATCGGCACGGGGCTCCGCCTATCTCCAGAGACGATCGGGGCGGGGCGAGCTGCGGAGCTCGTCGAGCATCGCGTCCGCGTCGGCCGGCGTGAGGGGGCCGCGGGTCTCCTCGGCGTCGACCTGGATGCAGGGCGCCTTGTCGCAGTAGCCCAGGCACTGGGCCTCCTGGACCGTGATCATCCCGTCCTCGCTGGTGCCCCCGTGGTGGGCCAGGTCCTCGCGGTCGCAGATGTGCTCGAGCAGCTCATCAGAGCCGCGCAGCATGCACGAGAGGGTGACGCAGACCGAGACCACCCGCCGGCCCGTGGGCGTGAGGTAGAGGCGATCGTAGAAGGAGGCGACGCTCTCGACGTAGGCCGGGGAGAAGCCCGTCGCCTCGCCGACGGCCTCGATGTCCTCGCGGGTGAGGTGGCCCTTCTCGGTCTGGGCGAACTTGAGCGCCGGGAGGATCAGGGAGCGCCCCTCGGCGTACTCGTGGCGCATCGGCTCGATGTGCGCCGAGATCTCCGAGGCGTTCACCGGTCGACACCCCCCATCACGTTGTCGAGGGAGCCGATCATCGTGATCAGGTCGGCCAGGTAGCCACCCTTGGCCATCGGCCGCAGCGCCTGCAGGTTCACGAAGCTGGGATCGCGCATGTGCACGCGCCGCGGCTTGGGCGAGCCGTCGGCCACCACGTAGCAGCCGAGCTCGCCGCGGGGGCTCTCGACCGCCGAGTAGGCCTCGCCCTCGGGGACCGTGAAGCCCTCGGTCACGAGCTTGAAGTGGTGGATCAGCGCCTCCATCGAGGTCGACAGCTCGCCGCGCGGCGGGAGCACCACCTTGCGGTCGTCGGCGATGTGGCCCCCCTCGGGCATCCCGTCGAGCGCCTGGCCGATGATCCGCACCGACTCGCGCATCTCGCGCAGCCGCACGGTGTACCGGTCGTACGCGTCGCCGTTGACGCCCAGCGGGACCTGGAAGTCGAAGTGCTCGTAGCCCGAGTAGGGGGCGGTCTTGCGCAGGTCGAGATCCACCCCGGCCGCGCGCAGGGCCGGCCCGGTCACGCCGAGGTCGATCAGCTGGTCGGCCGGGAGCGTCCCGATGCCGCGCGTGCGGTCAACCCAGATCGGGTTGGCCGACAGCAGGCCCTCGTACTCGTCGATGCGGGCGGGCAGCTGGTCGATGAACGCGCGCAGCCGGGTCTCGAAGCCCGGGGGCATGTCGTCGGCGCATCCGCCCACCTGGAAGAAACGGGTGTTCATGCGCTCGCCGGCGATCATCTCGCCCAGGTCGAGCGCCTTCTCACGCTCGCGGTAGGTGTAGAAGAACACCGTGATGGCGCCGAGCTCCAGGCCGCTGGTGCCCAGCCACACCAGGTGGCTGGTGATGCGGTTGAGCTCGCTCATGATCACGCGGATGTACTGCGCGCGATCCGGCACCTCGAGCGCCAGGAGTTTCTCCACGGCCGAGGTGTACGCGTGGATGTTGAAGTACGACGCGAGGTAGTCCATCCGCGTGACGAGAGTGATCGCCTGCCAGTAGGTCTTGTTCTCGCACTGCTTCTCGATGCCGGTGTGCAGGTAGCCGATCACCGGGTGCAGATCGCGGACCACCTCGCCGTCGAGCTCGGTCACCAGGCGCAGCACTCCGTGGGTGGAGGGGTGCTGCGGGCCGAGGTTGATGATCATCGGCTGGCGCGAGCCGGGGGTCTGCTCCTGCGCCGCCTCGATGCTCGCCAGCGCCTCCTGGGGGGTCAGCGACTCGGCTCCGGCGATCGCGCGCTCGGTCTCGGTCAGCTCCCGCCCCTCGCGCCGGGCGACCTCGAGGGCCTCGCGGGCCTCCTCGGAGGCCGGGATCCCGTGCCCGATGTCGGTGCTCAAGCGATCACCACCTAGACGGCATCCGTGAACTGGACCTCTTCGCCGCCGAGGGGGTAGTCCCGGCGCAGCGGATGGCCCTCCCAGTCGAGCGGCATCAGGATGCGCGCGAGGTCCGGGTGGTTCCGGAAGCGGACGCCGAACATGTCGTAGACCTCCCGCTCGTGCCAGTTGGCGGTGGCCCAGACGCCGGCGACCGACTCGACCTCGGGCCCGGGCCCGCCGGGCTCGTCGGCGCCGGCCCACACGCGCAGCCGCAGGCGGGTGCCGGTCTCCAGCGAGAAGAGGTGGTAGGCCACCCGGAAACGCCCGGGGTGCTCGGGGATGTCGGCGCAGCTGAGGTCCGAGAGCAGGACGTAGGCGAGGGGCGGGCCCTTCAGGAAGCGCGCCACCTCGAGGAGGCGGTCGCGCGCCACCTCGATGGTGAGTTCGCCCGCGTGGCTGATCTCCTCGACCACCGAACCGGCCACGGCCGACTCGATGGTGGCTCCGACCTCGCTCACCCGGCGCTCACGGGGGCGATCTCGCGGCGCAGGTCGGACGAGCTCGGCAGGCCCTTGGCGCCGATCAGCCGCTGCAGCACCAGGATGCCCTCGATCAGGCCCTCGGGCCGCGGCGGGCAGCCGGGCACGTAGACGTTGACCGGGACGACCTTGTCCACGCCCTGCACCAGCGCGTAGTTGTTGAAGACGCCGCCGGTGGACGCGCAGGCGCCCATCGAGATGACCCACTTGGGCTCGAGCATCTGGTCGTAGATGCGCCGCAGCACGGGCGCCATCTTCTGGGCGACGCGGCCCGAGACGATCAGCAGGTCGGCCTGGCGGGGCGTGGCCCGGAACACCTCGGCGCCGAAGCGGGCGATGTCGTAACGCGGGGTCGCCGTGTGCATCATCTCGATCGCGCAGCAGGCCAGGCCGAAGGTGGCCGGCCACACCGAGCTCGCCTGCGCCCAGTGGAGCGCCTTCTCGAATGTTGTGGTCAGGAGGCTCTTCTCGAACTCGCGCTCCTGCGCCTCGCGGAGATCGCGATCGATCTCCGGGTCGGTGCGCGGCGCGCGCTCGATCGGGCTTCCGGGCGGCGGGATCAGCGCCATTCGAGCGCCCCCTTCTTCCAGATGTAGGCCAGGGCCTCGACGAGGGTGAAGACGAAGACCAGCAGGACCACCAGCGCCACGATGCCGTCGTCGCGCAGGACGACGGCGATCGGATAGAGAAACGCCAGCTCGATGTCGAACACGATGAAGAGCATCGCGGTCAGGTAGAAGTCGATCGAGAACCGCTGCCGGACGGGCGTCGAGGGCAGGATGCCGCTCTCGTACGGGAGGATCTTCGCGGCGTTGGGCTTGCTCGGGACGAGCTTGCTCAAAGAGAAGATCGCGCCGGCCACGGCCAGGCCGCCGGCGAAGTAGATCAAGATCGGCAGGTAGTCGGAGAGCTCCACGGTGCCTCTCGGACGCGGATTTCGCAGAGCGAGCTGGGCGCTTCGCGCTGCACGCTAGCAACGGCCCCGGAGGGCCGCATCAATGTGACGATAGGTGCGACCGCCATCAAGGCGACCCGGACGTCGTCGCGCGGGCCGGGTGTACCGTTGCCGGCGTGCAGGAGCGCCTCGACTACTTCGCCCGGATGGTGGCCGAGGACCCCACGGTCGCGCGGGCGCGGTTCGCCTACGCCAACGAGCTCCTGCGCGCCGAGCGCTGGGAGGACGCGGTCGGCGAGCTGCGCGCCTACCTCGCCCTGGCGGAGGACGAGGGCAACGCGTGGGGGCGCCTCGCCGAGGCGCTGACGGCGCTCGGCCGGGTCGACGAGGCGGCCGACGCCTACCTCACCGGCATCGACCAGAGCCTCACGCACGGCCACACCGGGATGGCCGCCGACTTCGAGGCCGCGATCGAGCAGCTGTGACGACGGCCCGGCTCCGGGCGTCGTTCACGTTCTCGCCCCGGGGCGCGCTGCGGATGTGGCAGCGCAACGCCACCGTCGGCCGCAAGACCCTGTTCACCACGCTGGCCCCGCGCTTCCTCGAGGGGATCGCGTACCTGGCGATCATGGGCCTCGGCCTCGGGACGTACCTCACCACCGTCGAGGGCGTCGACTACGTCGATTTCATCGCCCCCGGGGTGGCGGCCTCGACGGTCATGTTCGGGGCGATCATCGAGACGACCTACAACTCGTTCGTGCGGATCCACGTGCGCCGGGTGGTGGAGGCGGTGATCACCACGCCGCTGTCGCTGGCCGACGTCGTGGTGGGCGAGTACCTGTGGGCCGCGACCCGCGCGGTCGTGTACGGCCTGATCTTCCTGGTGGTGATGCTCGGATTCGGCCTGGTGCACACGCCGCTGGCCGTGCTGCTGCCGGTCGTGTTCGCCATCGGCGCCCTGACCTTCGCGGTGCTCGGCATGGCCTACACGAGCATGGTCAGCAGCATCGAGCACTACAACATCCTGTTCACCGGCCTGCTCACGCCGATGTTCCTGTTCGGGGGCGTCTTCTTCCCCTTCTCCGGCCTGCCCGGCTGGGCGCAGGTCGTCGGGTGGTGCCTGCCCCTGTCGCACCTGGTCGCCGCGACCCGCGACCTCACCCTCGGCGGCGCCGACTGGTGGACCCTCGCGCACGTCGGCTTCCTGCTGGTCCTGCTGGTCGCCGTCTTCCCCTTCCCTGCCCGGCGCCTGCGGCGGACCCTGCTGCGGTAGTCCCGGGCGTCGCCGGGCCCGTGGGCGACGCCGGAGGACGGGATGCGTAGTCGACCGCAGGCGACGTGCGGAGGATCACGCTGAGGGCCTGCCCGGCCCCGCCCCTCAGGTGCACGGCCCCCCGATGAACCCTCCCGCCCGATGGTGAGAGCGTGTGGAGACCGGTCTTTGCGAAGAGGGGGAGCCATGTCACCCAGGCCACCATTCACCTCAGGTGCCGTCCGCTCCCGTCCTCGCCGCAGGCGGGCGGCCGCCCTCACGGCCATGATGGTCGCCGGGACGCTCGCCGCCGTGCCGGCGGCCGACGCGGCCTTCGTGGGCACCAACGGGGCACTCGTGTTCGCGAGCAACCGCCTCGGCCCCGAGGACACCGCGACCGACGCGGAGGGTGCTCGGATCTCCGACTTCGACATCTTCCTGACGCGCCAGGGCGGCGGGGTCACCAACCTCACCGCCAACAACGTCGACCTGGTCGCGCCCGAGGAGGGCGGCGACCCCGTCCCGACGGCGATCAACGACCTGCACCCGACCGTGTCGCCCGACGGCACGCGCGTCGCCTTCACCAGCAACCGGCTCGATCCGGACGACGGCTCGACCGACCCCGACATCTACGTGATGAACATCGACGGCAGCAACGTCGTCCAGGTGACCGCCGACAAGCCCGGCGCCGGCGGCGCGATGGGCGCCGCCCAGTACGAGCCGACCTGGTCGCCTGACGGCAATCAGCTCGCGTATCGCTACAACGACGGGCTGAACGCCGACATCTACACCGTCGACCTCACCACCGGGGCGACGCGGCAGTGGACGGGAACCGGATCGGGCCCCGCCGGCTACGACGCCGAGCCCGCCTGGTCGCCCGACGGCACCAAGCTCCTCTACTCCAACGGCAAGGGCCCCACCGTCAAGATCAACGTCATCGATCTGGCGACCGGCGCCGACACCACCGTCATCGACGCACCGGGCCTGTCCGACGCGACGCCCGCCTGGTCGCCCGACGGCACCAGGATCGTCTTCCGCCGCGGCGACGAGGGGGGCGGCGCCGGCATCTGGGTCGCGCCCGCGGGCGGCGGCACGGCGACCCAGCTCACCGACCCCCTGGGAGGGGCGGCTCCGCCCGAGGAGGAGGGCGGCGAGCCGACCGCCTACTCGGACCTGAACCCGGCCTGGTCGCCCGACGGCACGCAGATCGCGTTCCAGAGCACGCGGCCCGACCCCGGCGAGACGGTCGCCGGCGACCCCGACATCTACACCATGGCCGCCGACGGCTCCGGCCAGACGCGGCACCCCGACAGCGCGATCGCGGTGGTGGATCTGCCGCCCGCGCCCGGCGAGCCCACGGATCCGGGTGGCATGCCGGAGGACCCGGGCGGCGCCCCCGCCCTGCCCGACAGCGACATCACCCCCGACTGGCAGGCGATCCCGCTTGCGGGCATCGCGGCCGTGGCCACGCCGGTCTGCAAGGTGCTGCCGCCGGCGCCCGCGCCGAGCACCGCGAAGGCCACGTTCACCCTCACCGCCCGACAGCTGCTGATCAACCAGCGCATCGGCCAGGCCGCGATCCGGCGCCTGAACGGCGTCCGGGCGCGGCTTGACGGCGGCCTGGCGGCGCGTGACCTGTGCGGCTACTCGATCGGCGCGAGCGAGCTCGGCAGCGGCATCACCAGCAACCTGGCGGCGGTCTCGCTGGCGCCTGCGGCGCCGGCCGACCCGGCCCCGATCGTGGACCCGGGCCGCGCCGCCGCGGGCGACCCGGTGACGCTCACGGCGCGCCAGCTGCTGATCAACCAGCGCATCTACCAGGCCGCCCTGCGACGGGCGCAGGGCATCGAGAACCGCCTGAACGCCAAGCTGACCGGCGGCGACATCGCCAGCGGCCAGGTCGTGCAGGGCAAGCTCTCGGACCGCCTGCGGATCGTCACGGCGACCCCGAGCCCCGAGCCGGCGCCGAGCACGACCGTCATCCCCGCCCGGCGCACCCCGGCCGACCCGGGCTCGGTCACCCTCGACATCAGGCAGCTGAAGATCAACCAGCGCATCGCCCAGGCGGGCGTCCGTGACGCCAACGCCCTCATCCGGCGCATGGAGACCGGCCTGTCGGGCACCGACCTGCAGCCCGGCACCCTGACGGCGGCCGACCTGGGCTGACGTCAGAGCTCCGCGCTCGTCTCAGCGCGCGCCCAGGTCCCGAGCGGGGGCCTGGGCGTCGCCGTGCCGGAGTACGTTGGGGCGGTGAGCGCACGCCCCGCGGGCTCGGTCAGGAGGCCTGGCCGGCCCCCGCGGTGATGCGCGCCACGCCGGTGGCCTCGGCGGCGGCGCTCACGGCGGCGGCCACGTTCGGGACCAGGCGGGCGTTGAAGATCGAGGGGACCACGTTGGTCGCCGAGAGGCCGCCCTCCTCGAGGGCCGTCTCGGCGATCGCCTGGGCGGCGGCCAGCGTCATCGCCTGGTTGATCTCGGTGGCGCGGCAGTCGAGCGCGCCGCGCCAGATGCCCGGCGAGGCGAGGCCGGAGTTGATCTGGTTCGGGACGTCCGGGCGGCCGGTGGCGTAGACGAGCGCCACCGCGGCGGCCTCCTCGGGGCCGATCTCGGGCTCGGGCATCGCCAGCGCCAGGACCACCGGGCCGGAGGCCATCGCCGCGACATCGGCGGCGCTGAGCAGGCCGGGGGCCGAGAGGCCGACGAAGGCGTCGGCGCCCTTCAGCACCTCGGCCGCCGATCCGCTGAGGCCCGCCGGGTTCGTGTTCTGGGCGATCCACGTGTGGTCGGCGTCGAGGTCGTCGCGGCCCCCGTGCACCGCGCCCTTGCTGTCCACCGCGATCACCGCGCCGGCTCCCGCGGCGACGAGCAGGCGCACGACCGCCTGGCCGCCGGGGCCGGCGCCCGCCACGACGACGGTCGCGTCGCCGAGCGCCTTGCCGGCCACGGCGAGGCCGTTGGTGAGGGCGGCGAGGACCACCGCGGCGGTGCCCTGCTGATCCTCGTGGAACACCGGGATGTCGAGGCGCTCGGCGATCAGCCGCTGGATCTCGAAGCAGCGCGGCGCCGAGATGTCGCTCAGGTGGATTCCGGCGAAGACCGACGAGGTGAGCACCACGGCCTCGGCGATCTCGGCCGGGTCGCGCAGGTCGATCGGCAGCGGGAAGGCGTCGATGTCCGCCAGCGTGTTGAGGTAGGCGCACTTGGCCTCCAGGGCCGGCAGCGACGCCTCCGGGCCGAGGTCGCCCTGGCCGACGACGGACGAGCCGTCGCTGACGACCATGACGCTGTTGCCCTTGATCGTGTACTCCCAGGCCTGGTCGAAGTCGTCGTGGATCGCCATGCAGACGCGCGCCACGCCCGGGGTGTAGGCCATCGAGAGGTCGTCGCGGGTGGCCACCGGCATGCGGTTCTCCATGCCGATCTTGCCGCCCATGTGAGACAGGAACACGCGGTCCGTGGTCGACTCGACCTCGACGCCGCCCACCGCCCGGAGCGCCTGCGCGACCGACTCGCCGTGCGCGTCGTCGCGGGCGTACACGGTGATGTCGCGGGTGATGACGTCCTTGCCCGCCCGCACGATGTCCACGCCGCCCACCTGCCCGCCCGCGTCTCCGATCGCGGCCATCACCCTGCCGAGCATCCCGACCTGCGCGGGGATGTTGGTGCGGATCGTCAGGCTGTAGTTCGACTGCGACATCGGCGGGAGACCTCACTCCGGGTGTGCGGGCCCGGGAATCCTACCCCCTGCCGCTCCGGGCGGCCGACTCGCCTCAGGCGGCCGCCATCAGCCCGTCGACCGCGTCGTCGAGCCCGTCCAGCGAGAGCTCGTGCATCGGGAAGATGGTCCGCACGGCGCCCAGAGTGCGCGCCCCGTGGACGCGCTCCCACCAGGCCTGCGGCACCGGGTTGAGCCACGCGCGCGCGGCGAACCGGTGGGCCAGGCGCTCCAGCCAGACCCAGCCGGGCTCGTCGTTGTGCTGGTGGTAGTCGATCGCCCCGCCGGCCATGGCCAGCTCGCTCGGGGCCATGCAGGCGTCGCCCACCACCACGAGCTTGTGGTCGGGCGACATCCGCGCCAGCAGGTCGAGGGTGGGCTCCGAGCGCGAGGGGAGCAGGCGCGCGGTCTCGTAGACGCGGTCATAGACGCAATTGTGGAAGTAGCGCACCGTCAGGTCGCGGAAGCGCCCGCCCTGATGGACGGCGGAGAAGAGCCGGTCGACCATCGCGGCGTGCTCGTCCATCGAGCCGCCGACGTCGAGCAGCAGCAGCACACGCACCGCGTTGCGGCGCGGCCGCCGGAACTCCAGCCGCAGGCCGCCGCCCGAGTCGGCCGTGGCCGAGATCGTCGCGTCGAGGTCGAGCTCGGTGGCGGGCCCGTCCAGGCGGCTCGTCAGCCGCCGCAGGCGCCGCAGCGCGACGCCCATCTCGCGCACGCCGAGGGTCTCGTCCGAGCGGTAGTCGCGGAAGCGCCGCTCGGCCGCGATCTGGGCCGCGGTGCGGTTGCGTCCCTCGCCTCCGATGCGGATGCCGCCCGGGTGCCACCCCGAGTGGCCGAAGGGCGACGTGCCGCCGGTGCCGATGTGCTTCGAGCCGCCGTGGTGCGCCTCGGCCTGGTTGGCCAGGCGCTCGGCGAGGCGCTCGCGCAGGGAATCGAGGTCGATCCGCGCCATGGCCTCGCCGAGCGAGGCGCGCTGCTGCGGCGTCATGGCGAGGGCGTCCGGGTGCTCGGCGAGCCACTCCCACACGCGGTCGGCGATGGCGTCCTCGGCCTGCTCGAGGCCCGACAGGTACTCGGCGAAGGCCAGGTCGTAGTCGTCGTAGTGGCGCTCGGACTTCACGAGCATCGCCCGCGCCAGCAGGTAGAAGCGCGACAGGCTGGAGTCGGCGAGGCCCCGGGCGAGCGCCTCCTGGAGCCCGAGCCACTCGTCCATCGCCACCGGCACGCCCCGGGCGCGCAGTCCGAAGAAGAGGCCCTCGAACACCCGCCGCTCAGAGCCCCCGGCGCCGCGCGAGGTCGGCGCCGCGGACGGCGAGGTGGCGCCGGGCGATCTCCACGTCCTGGGGGGTCTTGAGAACCACCCCGAGGAACGGCAGATCGCTGAGCACGCGGTCGGCCGGCACGCCGGAGACCACCAGCGCCTGGACCCAGTCGATCAGCTCGCTCGTGGTGGGGCGCTTCTGCAGCCCGTCGAAGGATCGCAGGACGTAGAAGGCCTCCATCGCCGCCGCGATCAGGGCATCGTCCAGGCCCGGGTGGTGAACCCGGACGATCTCGGTCATCTGCTCGGGCCCGGGGAAGGCGATGTAGTGGAATACGCACCGCCGCAGGAAGGCGTCGGGCAGCTCCTTCTCCGCGTTCGAGGTGACGATCACCACCGGGCGGTGCGCGGCGCTCACCGTGCGGCCGGTCTCGGGGATGTGGAAGCTCATGCGATCGAGCTCCCAGAGCAGGTCGTTCGGGAACTCGAGGTCGGCCTTGTCGACCTCGTCGATCAGCAGCACGACCCGCTCGGGCGACGCGAAGGCCTCTCCGAGGCGGCCGAGCCGGATGTAGCGCGCGATGTCGGCCGGGTCGCCGTCGCCGAACTGGCTGTCGTAGAGCCGCTGGACGGTGTCGTAGACGTAGAGCCCGTCCTGGGCGCGTGTGGTCGACTTGACCCCCCACACCAGCAGCTCGAGGCCGAGGGCCTCGGACACCGCCTCGGCCAGCAGGGTCTTGCCGGTGCCGGGCTCGCCGCGGATCAGCAGCGGGCGCTCGAGCGCCACCGCCACGTTGACGGCCGCCGCCAGCTCATCGCCCGCGATGTATCCGGAGGTGCCTTCGAACCTCACCGATGGACGCGCCGGTAGATCGAGCTGCCCGCGCCGCTCACCACGAGCGCCGCCGCCAGGGCCGTCATCGCGAGGAACGGCCAGGGCGGTTGGTTGCGCTCGCCGGGGCCGCGCGGCTCCGGCAGAAGCGTCGGCGACGTGTCGGGCGGCTGCGGGGTGGAGCCGTCGCCGCTGCCGACGTCGAGCCCGAGGAACTCGCGGTCGTAGACGTCCTGCACGGCCCGCTGGAACTCCTCGAAGCCGGCCCCCTGGCTCTTGGCCACGGCGATCGCGGCCTGCAGCTCGGAGGCGCTCCACGAGCCGTTGATCACGCGGTCGAACGAGTAGTCGAGGAAGATGCTCTCGGTGACGGAGAGCTCGCCGTCGCCCGCGGCGGCGCCCACGCCGCCGGCGAGGGCGAGCACCAGGATCAGGGCGGCGACCAGCGCCGACGCCGTTCTACGGGCACGGATCATCCAAAGGACAGTAGTGGCAGCCGCGCCGCGGCGGCAAGCCGCGGGGCCGCCACCGGGCGAAAGCCTGACGGTCCGCCCCCCGGGCCGGGCGCAGGGGCCTTGGTAGCCTCCCCGGCCGTGCGAGTGCTCATCACGGGCGCCACCGGCTTCGCCGGCCGGCACCTCTCCGCCCACTGCGCTGCGCTCGGTCACGAGGTGCACGGTCTGGTGCGCCCCGGCCGCGAGGGGGCGCTCCCGCCGGGGGTCGTCGCCCACGCCGCCGACCTTGGCGACCCCGCGTCGGTGGCCGGGGTGCTCGAGCGCTCGGCTCCCGGGGGTGTGGTCCACCTCGCCGGAGCCTCGTCGGTGGGGCGCTCCTTCGCCGAGCCGGTGGCGACCTGGGACGTCAACCTCGGCGGCACCATCGGGGTGCTCGAGGGCCTGCGCCTGGCGGCGCCCGCCACCCCGGCACTGATCGTGACCAGCGGCGAGATCCACGGCCGCGTGCCGGTGGAGGACCTGCCGGTCACCGAGCGGACGCCCCTGAACCCCGTCTCGCCCTACGGCGCCTCGAAGGCGGCCGCCGACCTGGCCGCCGGCCAGTACCGGGCCGCGTACGGCGTCCACGCGATCCGGGTGCGCGCCTTCAACCACGTCGGCCCGGGCCAGGACCCGCGCTTCGTGCTGCCCAACGTGGCGCGCCAGATCGCCCGGGCCGAGCGCGACGGCCGCGACGGCGTGGAGGTGGCGGTCGGCAACCTCGACACCCGCCGCGACTTCATCGACGTGCGCGACATGGTGCGCGCCTACGTCCTGCTGCTGGAGAAGGGCGACCCCGACGCGGTCTACCTCGCCTGCGGCGGCGAGTCGCTGCCGGTGCGGCGCCTGATCGAGGGACTCGCGCCGCTGGCCCGCATCCCGGTCGCGTTCCGCTCCGACCCCGGCCTGCGCCGGGACGGCGAGCAGCCCGATCTCTATGGTTCGCCCGCGCGGCTCCGCGCCGACACCGGGTGGATCCCGGAGATACCGATCGAGACGACCCTGGCCGACACGCTGGACTGGTGGAGAGCGCGTGTGGCCTCTGAGAACGAGGACGAGGAGTAGCCGTGCCGCGCGCTCTGATCACCGGAATCACCGGACAGGACGGCTCGTACCTGGCCGAGCTGCTGCTCGACAAGGGCTACGAGGTCTGCGGGATGGTCCGCCGCGCCTCGACCGAGTCGTACGAGCGGATCGAGCACCTGCGCGACCGTCTCACCTTCGCCCAGGCCGACCTCCTCGACCAGCCGTCGCTGACCGCCGCGCTCGAGCAGGCCCAGCCGGACGAGGTCTACAACCTCGCCGCCCAGTCGTTCGTGCCCACCTCATGGACGCAGCCGGTGCTCACCGCAGAGTTCACCGCCGTCGGCGTGACGCGCCTGCTCGAGGCGATCCGCTCCTACGACCCGACGATCCGCTTCTACCAGGCGTCGTCGAGCGAGATGTTCGGGCGCGTGCTGGAGACGCCCCAGGGCGAGTCGACCCCGTTCTATCCGCGCAGCCCCTACGGCGTGGCGAAGGTCTACGGGCACTACATCACCGTGAACTACCGCGAGTCGTACGGGATGTACGCCTGCTCCGGGATCCTCTTCAACCACGAGTCCCCGCGGCGCGGCCTCGAGTTCGTGACGCGCAAGGTCACCGACGGGGTGGCGCGGATCAAGCTCGGTCTCGCGGACCACCTCACCCTGGGCAACCTCGACGCGCGCCGCGACTGGGGCTTCGCCGGCGACTACGTCGACGCCATGTGGCGCATGCTCCAGCAGGACGAGCCGGAGGACTACGTCGTGGCGACGGGCGTCACCAACACCGTCGGTCGCCTGGTGGAGCTCGCCTTCGCGCACGCCGGGCTCGACCCCGGCGACCACGTGAAGACGGACCCCGCCCTGATCCGGCCCGCCGAGGTCGACCTGCTGGTGGGCGATCCCTCGAAGGCCCGCGAGAAGCTGGGCTGGGAGCCCGCGGTCGACTTCGAGGGCCTCGTGCGGATGATGGTCGACGCCGACCTGGAGCGGCTGGGCGGGGCGGGACGCTGGCGCGGCCCGCACCGTCGTGGGGCGGCCGAGCCCTTGCTTTTGTATGCACGGAGCGCGTTCGTCGACCATCAGTCGTGGCGCAGTCGATGACACGGGGTGGACGCCGATGACGCAGGGCGACGGCGCCCGGCACCCCCTCCTCGCCGCGCTCGGGCGGGCCGTGGGCTCGCTGGCGGTGCGGGTCGTCGTGACGCTGGCGCTGCTGGCGGTGGTCGCCGCACAGGTCAACTGGGCCGAGCTGGGCCGGGCGCTGCGCGACGGGCGGTGGGAGTACTTCGCGCTGGCTGTCGGGGCCATGTTCCTCGCGCTCGTGTGCGGCGGGGTGCGCTGGCACCTGCTGCTGCGGGCGGCCCACGTCTCCACGACCCCGCGCCGCACGGCGCACGCCTACGCGATCGGGATATTCACCAACCTCTTCCTGCCCACGGCCATGGGCGGCGACGCCGCCCGCGGCTGGCTGATCGGCCGCTCCGGCGCGGCGCTGGTGGCGGCGCTCGTGACGGTGGTGGTCGAGCGCCTGAGCGCCCTGGCCTGCCTCTTCGTGCTCGCGTGGATCGCCGTGGCCGCCGACCCGGCGGCGATCCCATCCGAGCTCATCGTCGCCCTCGCCGTCGCGAGCGCCGTGGGGATCGTGGCGCTGGCGCTCGCCGCCCTGGCCATCGGGCCCGGCAGGGTGCGCCTCGGCGGGCTCGTCCCCGGCCGCGCGCGTGGCGTGGTGCGCGAGGTGCGCGAGGCGCTCGTCGCCTCGCTCGCCCCCGACCTGCGCACCGTCAAGGTCTTCGCCCTCGGCTTCGTCTTCCAGGCCCTGGTCATCGTCGAGGTTTGGGCGACCGGCGAGGCCATCAACATGGACCTGCCCTTGGCCCTCGCGGCTGTCGCGTCAACCCTGGTCCTGGTCGTAACCCTCGTTCCCCTGTCGGTGGCCGGGCTCGGCCTGCGGGAGGGGGGCTACGTGGTGGTGCTGGGCGCCGCGGGGTACGGCGCGACCGAGGCGACGCTGCTCTCGCTGCTCACGTTCGTCGCCCTCGCCCTGGCCAGCGCGCCGGGCGCGCTGGGCCTGATCTGGCCGATGGAGGGCGCCCCCGCCGCCTCCTCGCAGCCCGAGGGCGGGCAGGGCTGATCACCCCTGCCCGGCGAGCACCACCACCTCGGGCGTGCCCAGGGCCATCGCGATCCGGCGGGGATCGGCCGGGTTGACCTGCGACGCGGGCAGCGCGCCGGGCGCGGTGGTGATGTCCAGCCGCACCGACCCGCGGCCGGCCGGGAGCCGGATGTCCAGCGTGGCCGGATGCGCGAAGTCGAGCGATCCGGTCACCTTCCCCACCACCCGGCCGCCGACCCGCACGGTGGCCGTCTGCGGCCGGATGAACGAGACTGTGCGCATGCGCACGCGCGTGGCGGGGCGCGCCTGGCCGTTGGGCACGATGTCCACGAACGCGCGCGTTCCGATCCACTGGGCGGGCCCGCCCTTGGCGAAGAGCGGCTCGGTCGGGAAGACATCTCCGCCCACGACGGCGCTCGGCGGCACGACGACCGGCCGGTCGGGCGCCGGGCAGGCCCCCATCCCGGCGCGGGTGCTCGTGAGCGTGAGCGGCGGGGTGGCGCCGCTCGCCGGCATCACGTCGAACTGGGTGAAGCCACGCCGAAGGTCCACCGTGAAGCAGGTGGTCGCGCCGGCCTCGGCCCGGGAGTAGTTGATGCGGGACACGGCGGGGTCCGCGCTGGCGAGGAAGGCGCGGCGCGGGGGCGGCCCGGCGTTCTCGGCCGTGACGACGACGTGGCCCACGTCCGCGCGCGGGGACGCGACGCGCAGCTGGACCGTGCCGATCACGGTCGGGCGCGCGGCGATGGTCGCGATCCGGTCGGGCCCGCCGACGATCTTCCCCGTGCGGGTGACGGTGACGTTGAACCGGCGCCCGCCGCTCCAGGGCATACCGCCCGTGCCGCGCCAGTACCTCGCGGCCCGTGTCGAGCCCGGAGTAGGCCGAGAGCGCGTAGCCGTAGCCGGGGTCCTCGTAGTCCTGGTACGGGAGGTTGCGCCCCTCGGAGATCGGGTTAGCCAGCAGGTGCAGGTCGTAGCCGGCGCCCCAGAAGCCGTCGTAGACCGGGAACGCCCCCGGCATCTTCGTGACCGTCTGGTACAGCGCAGGGAGGAAGTACACGAGGTCGCCGGTGGCCTCGATGCCCTCGATGAACACGCCGCCCTTCACGCCGACCCGCGGCCCGTCGTCGGACAGGGCGCGGACCTCCGGGGGCACGTAGGCGGCGGTGTCCACGATGGTCTGGCTCATGTGGGCGGTCCCGAACCCGATGACCACGCCGGCGCCGGCCAGCGCCGCCAGCGCGCCCGCCGCGACGGCGCGCGTGACGCCGCGCCCGGAGCGCACGAGCAGTACCAGCGCCTGCACTCCGGCGCCCACCCCGATCGCCATCGCCGGGACGCCAAACGAGAAGGCCTTGGCCAGGCAGTACTGGCAGTCGCCGCCGTCGGTCGCGCCGGTCTTGAAGACGTACAGCCCGAGCACGACGCCGACCACCATCGGGACGAGCACCAGGACCACGTCCCCGGCGTCGCGGCGCGCGAAGGCCCCGCCGACGGCGAGGGCCAGTATCAGCAGCGGGCCGACCACCAGGAGCACCTGGAGCGGGGGCGACAGCGTCGCGATCTCCCCGAGCTGGTACGGGTGCATGAGGCCGGTGGCCCACGCCCCGATGGTCTTGAGGGTGAGCCCGCGGTCGACGATCGAGCTGGTCGCGCCGTTCGCCCAGAGCAGGTAGCCGACGAGCCGCACCAGGGCGAAGGGCGTGAGCACGGCGACCCCGACCGCGACGAGGGCCAGCCGCCGAGCCGGGGCGCGCAGGGAGCGCGGGCGCCGGTGTCGGAGCGCCCTGACCACGAGCCAGGCGCCCACGACGACGGCCACCACGACGACCGCCGGCACGTACTCCGGGTACGAGGAGACGAGGGCTGCGCCGAAGATTGCCGCCAGGGCGATGTCGCTCCACGCGTCCGTGCGCGCGGCGCGGATGCCGTAGGCGATGACCAGCGGCGTGAAGATGAGCCCCGCGATGTTGCCGAGGGCCGTGTCGAACACCAGCGAGAGCGGCAGCGCGCCCAGGCCGAGCAGGGCCGCGACCGCGCCGGCCAGCCGCCCGAGGCCGATCGCCCGCGACGAGACCCACAGGGCGAGCGGCAGCAGGCCGAACTGCAGGACCATGACCGGATACAGCGCCACGTCGGTGCTCACGCCCAGCAGCTCGGACACCGTGGGCACGATGGCCGTGAGGCCCAGCCGCGCGTTGACCTGGAGGGCCACCCACCCCGTGGCGCCCATCAGGTCGCGCACCCACACGGTGTCGGTCGGCGTGTCCCACACCGTGTGGTCGCGCAGCCAGTCGCCCATCGCCACGTACCACCAGGCGTCGCGCAGCGCGCCGGTGTACGGGCCCGCCGAGCCCACCTCCAGGCCCGGGGCGAGGGCGATGAGGACGCCCGCCGCGGCGATGAAGAGCGGTATCGCCACCTCCGACGGCGTGGGGCGCTCGCGGCGGCGCACGAGCAGCATCACGGCCGCGGCCAGCGAGAAGACGATCGCGGGGACCAGCACCGCGTAGGCGGCGACGCCAAGCGGCATGATCGCCGCGGCGGTCGTGAGCAGGCTCGCGCACAGCGCCAGGCCGATCAGTGGCGCCAGGACGATCCGCGAGGCCGCCTGGCGGCCGAGCGCCGCCGCCGGTCCCGCGCCGACCGCCCACACGATGCCGACCAGTGCGAGCACCACGCCGACGAGCGTGGTGCGCTCGCTCATCCCCATGCGGTTCCCGCGTCAGGCACGGCCGTGCGGGGTCGAGGGGGGGTCCTGGGCGAGGTAGAAGAGGCGCTTGGTCGCGCGACGGCTCCGGCTGGCGGAGTCCAGGATTATGCCGCCCGTGAGACAGACGAGGGCGAGAACCTGGAGGCCGGACGCCACGATCACCGACGGGATCCTCAGCACCGACCCCGTCTGCACGTACTCCGTGAGCACGACCGCCCCAAGGATCAAACCGGGGATCGCGAACAACAGGGCCACGATGCTGAAGAAGGCCAGCGGCCGGAAGTGCCGGAACAGGTTGAGAATCGTGCCGCCGATGCGCAGGCCGTCGCGGAAGGTGTTGAGCTTGCTGTCGCCCGCCTCATCTCCGCGCGCCATGTAGCCGCTCGGCATCTCGGCCACAGGCATGCGGAGGTCGAGGGCGTGCACCGACAGCTCGGTCTCGATCTCGAAGCCCGAGGCTTCGCCCGGGAAGGTCTTGACGAAGCGGCGCGACATTGCCCGGTAGCCGGACAGGATGTCGGTGAGGGCGCGCCCGAAGATCGACGCCACCAGGCGGGTGAGCATGGCGTTGCCCGCGTTGTGGCCGCGCCGCTCGCGCGTGACGGCCTCCTCGCCGCGCTCACGGGTGGCGACCACCATGTCCGACGGGCCCTCCAGCAGCAGCGAGACCAGGGCAGGGGCGTCCCGGGCGTCGTAGGTGTCGTCCCCGTCGGCGAGGATATACACGTCCGCGTCAACGTCAGCGAACATCCGGCGCACGACGTTCCCCTTGCCCTTGCGGTCCTCGTGGCGGACCACGGCGCCGGCCGAGCTGGCGCGCTCGGTGGTGTCGTCGGCCGAGCCGTTGTCGTAGACGTAGACTGTGGCCGCCGGGAGCGCGCGCTGGAAGTCGGTCACGACCCGCTCGATCGTCGTCGCCTCGTTGAGGCATGGCAGAATCACGGCGATTCGCAGCTCGTCCGGCCGGCCGCAGGCGTCCTCGGCGCCGAGGATCGGGAGGGCGTCGCCCGCCTCGCTCACGCCAGGCCCACGCCGGTCGGATCCAGGCCCTCTCCGGCGCGCCGGTAGAGCTCGAGGTGGCTCTCGACGCAGGCGTCCCAGGAGAAGACGACGTGGGCAAGATCGACCGCGGCTCGCGAGAGGCGCTCTCGCTCGACCGGGTCGAGGGTCGTGCGCTCCACGGCGCGGGCGAAGGAGGCCGCGTCACCGGAGATCATGATCAGCCCGTCGCTCCCGTGCCTCTCGTAGGTCGTGTAGTCGTGCGCTGCGCGCAGGATCACTGGAAGCCCCGACGCCAGGGCCTCCTGCGCGACCACCGGGAAGCCCTCGCCGAAGGAGGGCAGAAGGAGGCAGTCGGCCGCCCGGTAGAGGCGCGCGACCTCGTCGCGCGGCCTCGGCCCGAGCACATCCACGTGCGGGCTCCCCGCGAGCCGGTCACCGTCACCCGGGCCGACGAGGACGGCCCGGAAGCCCCCCCGCCCTCGGCCGCGGCCGCGACCACCTCGTCAACGCCCTTCTTCTGCACCAGACGGCCCACGAAGAGCGCCCGCGGGGTGTCGTCCCATCCCAGCTCCCGGCGCAGCGCCGCGCGCTCGTCGTCGGCCGGGGACGGAACTCCGGGTGTCGATCCCGTTGGGGATGAAGCTGACCGGGACCGGCCCCGCAACCCGGCGCATCTCGTCGCCCACGCGGTCGTTGTAGACCACGATGGCGTCGGCCAGCCGGGCCGCCATGCGCCCGACGGATGCGATCGCGCCCCGCTGCAGACCGGCGACCGGGCGCGACTCGTACGGCACGAAGCCTACGTGCTCGGTGAGAATCCTCACGGCGCGGCGCCGGCGGGCGAGGCGCCCCTGGACGAGCGCGAGCACCGAGTCCATGTAGAGGAACCCGTGCGCGTGGATGACGTCCGCCGCCCAGCATTTCCTCGCGAGCACCGACAGCAGCCGGGGCGAGAACACCGGGTAGGGCACCTGGAACGCCCACTCGAGGTGGTTGAGCGCCGGGACCTGGACGTCCCGGTACCGGCGCGCGGGCTCGCCCGCGGTCCCCCGCGACGGGTTCGGACGGGCGAAGACGCTGACGACCTCGTGGCCCCGGCGCCCCAGCTCGTTTGCGTACCCGTGGACGATTCCTTCGATCCCCCCGATGTGAGGCAGACCGTACGATGAGACGAGCAGAATCCTCACGCGGGTAGGGTACCCGTGGCAGGCGTGGCACGCGCGAGTCCGGTCCTCGACCGTCTTGGACTCGTGCGTGACGACCGCCTCCACCCACCCGTCTGGGACCGCCACGCGTACTCTCTCGACCGGCTGCGGGAGGCTCTCGGAGACCGCCCTCGGACGTCCCGGGGTCGCGACCGCCGGCGACACGGTGGTCGATGTCGGCGCGGGCGACGCGCCCTACCGGCCCCTCTTCGAGGCGCGGGGCTGCCGGTACCTCACCTGTGACATCGACAGCTCGGCCGATGTCGTCATCGAGCCCGAGGGCTTCCTGCCCCTGGAATCGGCGAGCGCCGGGGGCGTCGTCTCGTTCCAGGTGCTCGAGCACGTCTGGGACGTGGACCGCTACCTGCGCGAATGCCGCCGCATCCTGCGCGACGGCGGCTGGCTGATCCTCTCGACCCATGGCTCCTGGCCCTACCACCCCCACCCGAGCGACTTCCGCCGGTGGACACGCGAGGGGATAGTGCGCGAGATCGAGGAGGCGGGCTTCCGGGTGGAGACCGTGTTCCCGCTGGTCGGGCCGCCGGCCTGGATGGCCAACTTCCCCTTGCTCGCCGCGTGGACGGGTCTGCGCAGGATCCCCGTCGTAGGGCCCGCGCTGCTCGTGCCTCTCGGCGCGGTGCTCTACGGCGTCATGACCGTGCTCGACGCGATCACGCCCGGCGCAATCCTTGACGACAACGCGGCGATCTACCTCACCCTGGCCCGGGTGGACGCCCCGGCCTGAGCCGGCCCTCAGCGCCCGAGGGCGCTGAGCAGCACGTCGGCCACTGCCTCCGGGCGGCGCTCCCGCGGTATCCCCCATCCGGTCCCGTCGCCCTCGTTCTGGCGCAGCGCGCGGGCGATCGCCGGCGCGCCGTCGTCCGCGACGGGCACCCCGGCGCAGGCCGCGAGGTCGGCCATCGCGTTGCGGGTCGCGCGCGACTGCGAGGGCAGGCGGACCACAGCGGCCATCGTGGTCGCCCAGGCGACCATCTCTTGGCGGCTCGGCCACGCACCCGTGAGCAGGGCTCCCGGCGCGCCGGCGGCGCCGCAGGCGGCCTCCGCTTGGGCGGCGTCGACGCCGTCCATCGCGCCGAGGACGCACAGTCGGATCGGAGTCCCGGCCAACGTCATCGCGGCCGCGAGGCGCGCCGCCTCGTCGAGCTCGTGGGCGCGCACCCGGCCGAGGCGGTCCGGGCGACCGGTAACGACGACGGGAATCGCCCGCTCCCTGCGCACCTCAGAGCGACCCGGTCCGAGCATGAGCGCCGTCTCGAGCGTCGCCTGGTGCCCGAGCCCGCCTCCGGAGGCGACCCACCCGAGCGGCATCGGCAGTTGTCCCACGCGGCCGTTGAGCGCGGGCGCCAGCGCGGTCAGCCAGTCGGCGTCGTCGGCATCGCGCACCAGGAGGGGCACCGACGCGTCGGCGAGGCGGCGCAGGGCCATCACGCCGTTGGCCGAGGGGTGGCGCCGGTCGCCGCCGACCACCCGGTCCAGCTCCCAGACTACGGCCGCGCCCTCGGCCCCCCGCAGGAGGCGTGCGGCGGCCGCGGCGTCGTCCGCGGTGTTGACCAGGTGCACGATCGCGCCCGGGCGCCACGCGGGCGCGATCGGATGGCGCCTCGGCGCCAGCGGGCCCATCCAGCCGTCGCGGGGCCGGATCGGCGCCGGCGTCGCGAGCTGCACCTGGACGCGCTCCGACGCCGCCCCCGCGAGCAGCTGCATGGCGGAGGCCGGCGACAGCGCGCCCGGCGTGCTCGGGGCGACCATCGTGAGGGTCCACGACACGGTCGGGGTGCGTCCGCGCGCCCGACGCTCGATGTCGTCGAGGCCTGCCCGCCAGGCCTCGACGCTGCGCTCGGCGACCCCGTCCCAGCGGTACTGGGCGGCCGTGGCGGCGCCCCGCTCGCGCAGGCGTCCGGCGAGGGCCGGATCGGTGAGCACGCGCGCGATGGCCCCGGCGATCGCGCCGGGGTCGGTGGGGTCGAAGCGCGCGCCGGGCGGCCCCGGGATCTCCCCGCAAGAGGTGGTCCCCGAGTGGACGACCGGCGCCCCCGCGCTCATCGCCTCGACGATCGGCAGCCCGAAGCCCTCGTAGAGCGAGGGGTAGACGAAGCAGGCGCACCCGGCCATCAGCTCCGTCAGACGGTCGTCGGAGACGAAGCCGGGCAGGTCCACGCGATCCGACACCCCGCGCCGGGCGGCCGCGTCGCGCAGCTCGCCCTCCATCCCGGGGGCGATGCGCCCGGCGATCACCAGCCGGTGGGTTGCGCGTAGCGCCGGGGCGAGCTGCGCGTAGGCCTCCACCAGGCGCGGGAGGTTCTTTCGCGGGTGCTCGGTGCCGCCGGCATAGAGCAGGTACGGTCCGGCGCCCGCGTCGTCGGGCGCGCTGGCGATGGGCCGCGGGGTCACGCCCGTGCCTACCACGTGGATGCGCTCCCCCGGTACCGCGAGGCGCCGCGCGGCGTCGCGCGCCGAGAACTCGGAGATCGCCAGCACCGACGGCGTGATGCGCAGCAGCTGGGCCCGGACCGTCCAGCGCCGCGCCGGGCCGCGCTGGGCGATCGGCCAGGCGAGCGGGATGACGTCGAAGAGTGTCGCCGAGCGCAGGACGTCGGGCCGCTGCAGCGCGCCGGGGAGCATGGAGGCCATCGAGAGCTCGAGCTCGAAGGGCGAGCCGATGTGGTGGACGGTCGGCCGCTCGCGGTCGCGGACGAAGCCGGCGTCGGCGATCGGCACGGTGAGGATCGGCGCGCCGGGGTCGAGGCCGGGGTCGGGCATTGCGGGATCGACGAGGCCGTGCACAGTTACGTCGTCGCGGGCGGCCAGGGCCTGCGCGTGCTCGCGCGCCCAGCGCGCGATCCCGCGCTCCGGGTGGAAGGGGCTCTGCGCCCCGCGCAGGTCGTAGAGGACCCGGAGCGGGGCCGCGCTCATTCCCCGGGGCGCCGCGCCGCGACGAGCGCCACGCCGACGTCCCCGCGTGGCTCGTCGGGGTCGCCGGCCTCCCAGGTCACCAGGTCGACGCGCCACGCGGCGGAGAAGGTCACAATGTCGAGGCCCTGGAGCAGCTCGCGCACGCCGTCGCCGTCGTAGACGCGCTGGAAGTCGTCCACCGCGGGCGAACCGTAGGGCACGGTGAGCACCAGCGTCCCGCCCGGCCGCAGGCGGCCGCGCAGGTCCTCGGCGGCGTGCAGGTCGGCGCGGTCGTCGGCGACCGCCTGGGCGTAGGCGCCCGTGCCGAAGTGCTCGATCGACGAGATCAGGAGCACGGCGTCGAAGTCGGTGCGCCCGGCGGGGAGGTCCTCGACCGGACCCACGACGACCTCGATGTTGGGGTGCCTGAAGCCGTATCCGCGCGGGTCCACCACGGTGACGTGGTGCCCCATCGTGGCGAGCGACAGCGCGACCGTGCTCTCCGAGCCCCCCACGTCCAGGATGCGGGCGGGCGTCGGCAGGTGGGCGAGCGCCGCGAAGGCGAACGGCACCTCGATGACCCGCTCGTTGATCGACAGCACGTTGACCCCGCCGGGCCGGTGCACGAGCTGCACCGGGTGGTTGATCCACAGCCCCGCCTCGGCAGCGTAGCCGTGCGGGCTCGCGGTCCAGTTAGCGAACTCGGCCGGTGGCCAGCGCAACGTCTCGATACTCCTCTTCTCCGTTGGCGGGATCACGTAGTCGGATTCCCGATCCTGCAGAAGCTGGCGCGCCGCGTCGATCAGCGCGGTGACCCCGTCCTCGACGGCGCGCCCCTCGTCGACGACGTCCCGCTGAACGGCCGTCAGCCGCTCGTGTATCTCGGCGTTGACCCGCTCGACCTCGTCGATCCGGCGGCCCACCTGTTGATCGACGCCGTTAATCACCCACTGCATCCGCGGGTCGAGCAGGCGGCGACCGGGCCACCCGAGGATCCGGCGAGCGCTCTTCATGGGGACTCCGATCGTTTCAAGGCGAGAGAGACCGAGCTGAACGCGCGCGGGCCGTCGGGCCCCCGCACGCTGAGCCGGATGTGCGGATACGTCTGGTCGCCGGCCTCCACCCGCTCGACCTCGCCGTGCAGGTCGATGAGGGGGGCGCCGTCGGGGTCTGGCGGCGTCAGCTCGACCGGGCCGAGCCAGTCGAGCGTCGGCTCGCGCTCGACCATCTCCAGTAGCGTCTCGGGCGAGAACAGCTCGAGGCCCGGCAGCGAGAGATCGCCCCCGCCGTCGATGGCCATCTCCGTGGTGATGACGGCGACGCCCCCGGGGCGCAGCACGCGGGCGGCCTCCGACAGGGCGCGGGCCGCCGACTCGTGCCCGCCGAAGTGCTCGATGGAGCCGAACGAGACCAGGTAGTCGAACGTCCCGTCCTCGAACCGCAGGTCGAGGGCGTCCATGTGCACCGTGGTGAGGCGGCGGCGGCGGTAGGGGTACGGCGCGAACAGGTCCGGGTCGGTGAGCATCATCGCCCCCGCCTCCCCGTGCGCGAAGTCGCCCACGCCGTAGAGGTCGGTCGCGATGAGCCAGCGGCAGCGGGTGGTGAGATAGTAGAGGACCGCCTCGTGGCCGGCCCCGACGCTGAGCCCCATCGAACGGTCGGGATCGTCCAGCAGCCCCGCCTCCTCGAGCGCGAGGACGCCGATGGCGAACTCCCACAACTTGCGGTGGGGGCGCCGCGCCGGCTGGGTGTTCGGGGCGATGGCCTCCATCAGCGCGACGAGCCGGTCGTCGTCCCAGTCCGGGAGGTTGACCACCCGACTGAGGGCCTCTGCGGGTCGGGTCCGGCCGCGGGGAGAGCCGTCGTGTGCGTTCGTCATCTGGTCACGCGCCCGGCGAGTCTGACACAACCGAATCCGGTTCGCGCGACGCCGACAACGGCCCCGCGCGGGCCGATCGTCCACGTCCCGATCATGTCCACGATGCCCACGCCCGTGCCGGCCTGGAAGACGTCGAACTCGATCCAGCGGTCGAGCCAGTGGCAGACCGTGTCGTGGTCGGCGATCGCGAGCGTGATCGCGAAGTGGCCGGCGTGCAGGTGCAGGTGCGGGATGTCGAAGCGCACGGTCGCCGCGCCGTCGAGCACGGTCGTCTCACGGCCGTCGAGGCGCGTGTTGGTGCCGTAGCAGAGGACGCCCCTCGGTCGAGTGCACGGTCATGCCGTAGATGACGCCGTCCAGGCGCTCGCGGGCGTCGACGTTCATCTCCAGCACGAGCGGGTCGCCGCTGACGAAGCTGGACGCCGGGCCCTCCGGCCCGATCAGGCGCGCGTCGATGATCTGCGCGCGCATGTCGCCCCAGGACTGGCCCTCGCCGGGCCCCGTCTGGTCCGGGCGCTCCTTCGGCGTGGGCCTCGTCGCGCTCGCGGTCGTCGGCCACCAGGCGGCGGCGGTACGCCGCGAGGACCTTCGCGGGCGCGCCCTCGGCGAGGACGGTGCCGTGGGCGAGGACGATCGCGTGGTCGCACATCTGCTCGACCGAGTTCGGGTCGTGGGTCACCAGCACCAGGGTCCCGCCCGCGCGCTTGTAGTCGGCCAGCCGCGAGATGCACTTGCGCTGGAACGACTCGTCGCCCACGGCCAGGACCTCGTCCAGCAGCAGCACGTCGGGGTTGACGTGGGACGAGACCGCGAATGCGAGGCGCATCTGCATGCCGCTCGAATAGGTGCGCACCGGCATGTCGATGAACTCCTCGAGCTCGGCGAAGGCGACGATGTCGTCGAGGCGGTCGGTCACCTCGCGCTCGCCCAGGCCGTAGATCGCGCCGTTCATGTAGACGTTCTCGCGCCCCGTGAAGTCGGGGTGGAACCCGGCCCCGAGCTCGAGCATCGCCGCCACCGTGCCGCCGAGCTCCACCGTGCCGGCGCTGGGCGGCATGATCCCCGCCAGGAGCTTGAGCAGTGTGCTCTTGCCCGACCCGTTGCGGCCGACGATGCCGATCGCCTCGCCGGGCGCCACGTCGAGCGAGATGTCCTGCACCGCCCAGAAGACCTCCGACCGGGTGCGCCGCCGGCGCAGGACGGTCTCCTTGAGGGTGGCGTTGCGCTCGTGCATGAGCTTGAAGCTGCGCGACACCCCGCGCAGGCGCACCTGACCGGGGGCCGGAGGCTCCGGGGAGGCCGGCTCAGAGCTCAACGGCCATCTCCCCCTCGAGGCGTCCGAAGACGCGCCACCCGAGCGCGAGCACCAGGGCTCCGGCGACGGCCGCGTAGGCCACGTCCACCGGGCTCGGCCAGACCCCGAAGAACAGCGACTCCTGGATGGCGATCAGGGCGGGCGCCACCGGGTTGGCGTAGTGGAGGACGTCGATCGCCCAGCCGGGCACCCCGCCCAGGCTCGCGACGTAGTCGAACGAGTAGAAGATCGGCGAGATGAAGCTCCACGGCAGGGCGATCGCCATGAGGATGTGCTCGACGTCGCGGAAGTACACGTTCGCGGCGGCCAGCATCAGGCCGAAGCCGACGGTGAGGGCGGCGAGGAAAAGCACCAGGAGGGGCACGAGGATCAGGGGGAGCCGTGACCCCTCCGTGAAGATGACGCACAACGGCAACGAGATCGCGAACATGGCCGCGGCGGTGAACGAGCTTCCGGTGATCGCGGCGAGCGGGACGATCCGCCGCGGGAAGCTGACCTTCTTCACCAGGTTCGCGTTGGCCACCAGGCTCTGCGACGCGGCGATCGAGCCCCCCATGAAGAGCGTCCACATCGTGAGCCCGGCGAACAGGAAGAGGGCGTAGTTGGGGATGTTGACGCGTAGCAGGTAGCGGAACACCAGCGAGTACGCACCGACCATGATGGCGGGCGTGATCAGCGTCCACACGAGGCCCAGGGTCGAGCCCTTGTAGCGCTGGCGCACCTCGCGCCGCACCAGGTTCAGGAACAGCGGCATCTGGCGGGTGATCGCCCGCAGACCGGTCGCCGAGACCGGGCGTGCGGCCGCGGGTTGCGCGACGGTCGGCGGGGGCGTCATGGCGGGCACTCTAGCTCGGCACCCCCTCGTCCTCGGCCCGGCGGGCCGCGGCGAGGCGGCGGGTATGCTCGCGGGCAATGGACGGGGGGCGGACGATGGCGGGCGGGGTCGACGATCCGGGCGGATCCGAGGGCGAGGTGATCGACGTCGATCTGCTCGTCGAGGACATCCAGCGCCGCGCGGCCGCGATGCGCGCGCGCGGCGACTACCCCGAGCAACTCCTCGACGCCCCCTTCGACCTCGACGGGGACGACCCCCTGGGGCCCTCGCTGGCCTCGCCGATCACGCTGCGGCCCGAGCGCGGCTACTCCTCGAAGCCCGTCGTCGGGTCGGGCATCACGGCCGTCAAGAAGGTCGCGGAGAAGCTCGTCCACCACGTGGTGCAGGACGGGCTCGATCAGGCGTCGATCCGCATCGAGCACCTCTCGCGCGCGCTCGAGGATGTCGAGCGGCGCACCGAGGAGCGCCTCGACGACCTCTCGCGCAGCCTTAACGTGGCCGAGGAGCGCGCCGCCGCGCGGGTGGAGGACGTGCGCAGCGAGGTCGCCGAGCTGCGCGCTCGCATCGACGAGCTCGGTGAGGCGCTCGCGCGGATCGGCCCGCGCCTCGACGCCCTCGAGGGGGAGCGCCCGTCGGGGCCGTGAGCGCCGGCGTGATCCAGCAGGTCATCTCGACGGCGGCGCCCTACGACGCGGTCACCGGGCAGGCGCTCGCGGTCGACGACCTGCTGCGCGAGTGGGGGTTCCGCGGCGAGGTCTACGCCGAGAACGTGCACCCCGACCTCGCCGGACGGGTCCGGCCCCTCGCGCGCCGCCCGGCCGACGCCGACGCCGTGCTCCTGCGCTACTCCATCTGGAGCCGGGCGGTCGAGGACGTGCTCGCGCGCCCGCCGCGCCGGCTCGGCGTGGTCCACCACAACGTCACGCCGCCCGAGATGCTCGCGGCCGTCAACCCGCTGGTCGCGGACCTGTGCCGCATCGCCCGCCACCGGCTCCGGGAGCTGGCGCCCCGCACCGACGTGGCGCTGGCCGACTCCGAGTTCAACGCCGCGGACATGCGCGCCGCGGGCTTCGCGCACGTCGTCGTCGTGCCGCTGGTGCTCCCGCTCCCGTCCGCCCGCGTCGCCGACGCGGCGACCCGCGACCCGCTTGTGCTCACCGTCGGGCGGGTGGTCCCGAACAAGCGCCTCGAGCTGATCGTGCGCGCCTTCGCCCTGATGCGCGCCACCGGCGGCGAGCCCGCGGAGCTCGCGCTCGTGGGCTCATGGGAGGGCTTCGAGCGGTACCACGACGCCCTCGTTCGCTTCGTGGACCGGCTGGGGGTGGGCGGCGTCCGCTTCCTCGGCCGGGTGGACGACCGCACCCGCGACGCCCTCGTGGCGCGCGCCGGGGTCTACGTCTGCGCGTCCGCGCACGAGGGCTTCTGCGCCCCGCTGGTGGAAGCGATGGCGGCCGGGCTGCCCGTGGTGGCCGTGCGCGGCAGCGCGGTGACCGAGACCGTCGGCGCGGGGGGCCTGCTGCTGCCCGAGCCTGATCCCGCCGATCTGGCGGAGGCGATAGCGCCGGGTGCTGGACGACCCGGCCCTGGCCCGGGCGCTCGCCGATCGCGCCGTCGCGCGGGCGGCCGACTTCGCGCCCGGCATCGTGGTGGGTCGTCTGCGCGCCGCTCTGGCCCCGCTGCTGGAGCGCTCCGCATGAGGGTCGCCATCGTCGTCCAGCGCTACGGCGTGGAGGTGAACGGCGGCGCCGAGCTGCACGCACGCACGATCGCCGAGCTCCTGCACGAGGACGTCAACGTCACGGTGCTGACGACCTGCGCGCTCGACTACCGCACCTGGGCCGATCACTACCCGCCGGGCGAGACGCGCGTGGGCCCCGTGCGGGTGCTGCGCTTCCCGGTCGATGCGCCGCGCGACGAGGCCCGCTTCGACGCGCTGTCGCTGCGCGTGATCGGGGGCGCGGAGCGCGGCCCCGAGGCCGAGGAGCGCTGGATGCGCGAGCAGGGCCCGCTCTGCCCGGGCATCGCCGCGCACCTCGCGCAGGCCGGGACGGGCTACGACGTCGTCGTCGTCTTCACCTACCTCTACGCGCACGCACTGGCGTCGCTCGAGGCGGCGCGGGCCCCGGCGATCCTGGTGCCCGAGCTGCACGACGACCCGCCGCTGGGGCTCGCGATCTACGACCGGGTCTTCGCCCGCCCGCGCCTGCTGCTGCCCAACACGCCCGAGGAGCGCGACCTGATGGAGCGCCGCTTCGGGCTCCCACGGGACCGCTCGCGCGTCGTCGGGCTGGGGGTCGACGACCCTCCCCCGGGCGTCGACGGGGAGCGCTTCCGGCGCTCCTTCGGGGTGACGCGCCCCTACGCGCTCTGCCTCGGGCGGATCGATCCCTCCAAGGGGAGCGCCGACCTGGTCGCCCACCACGCCCGCTACCGCGCCCGCGAGCCGCGCGGCCTGGACCTGGTGATGCTGGGGCGCTCCGTCATCGAGCTGCCCCCGCACCCCTGGCTGCACCTGACCGGCTACGTCGAGGACGACGTCAAGTGGGACGCGCTCGATGGAGCGGCGTGCCTGGTGGTCCCCTCCCGCTACGAGAGCCTCTCGATCGCCATGCTCGAGGCCTGGAGCTCCGGCGTGCCGACGATCGCCAACGCCGAGGCGCCGGTGCTGGTCGGGCAGAGCCGCCGTTCGGGCGGGGGGCTGTGGTACCGGGACTCCGACGAGTACGCCTGCTGCGTGTCGCTGCTGGCCGGCCGGCCGCCCATCGCCGCCGCGCTCGGCGGCCAGGGGCGCCGCTACGTCCGCTCGCAGCTGTCGTGGGAGCGCGTGCGCTCCCTCTGGCTCCAGGCGCTCCGCGACGCCTCAGCCGCCGGCGGTCAGGGCTCCGACGGTTTCGCGGAAGCGGGCGCCCACGGCTGACCAGGAGTACTCCTCCTCGACGTAGCGCCGCCCCGCGGCGCCCATCGCGCGCGCCGCGTCCGGGTCGTCGAGCAGGGTGTCGAGAGCGCCGGCGAAGCTCGCGTAGTCCTCGAAGGCGAGACCCCCGCTCGAGCGCTCCACGTGCTCGCGCAGCACGTCCGAGGTGCCGGCCACGAGGGCGGGCGTCCCCTCGAGCCAGGCTTCCAGCAGGACGATGGAGAGGCTCTCGAGCTCGGAGGGGTTCGCCAGGGCGATCGCCCCGGCATAGGCCGAGCGCTTCTCCTGCTCGTCGACGAAGCCGATCGCGTGAACGGTGTCGGCGTCCTTCGCGCGCGGCCGCCACGGCCCCCGGCCGATCAGGGCCAGGGAGACGTCCGAGCGGCGCTCGCGCCGGTAGCGGGCCATGTGGGTCGAGAGCACATCGACCCGCTTGGCTTCCTCGATGCGCCCGGCGTACAGGACGTACCGGCCGAGGCCGTGCCGTGCCGCGAAGCCCTCGCGCGCGGGGCCGGCGGGCGGATCGAAGCCCATGCCCACCACGCCTCCGCGCTGCGGCCCGTAGATGCGCTCGGCCAGGCGCCGCTCGCCGGGCGAGTTGAACAGGCACCCGCGCACGCGCCCGATCAGCGAGCGGACCACCCGCAGGTGGGCCTGCGGCTCGTCGTGCAGGCAGGGGATCAGAACGGTCCGGGCGGGCGCGGCCTGGGCGGCCCAGAAGGGGACACCGAACAGATAGGGGGTGCAGACGACCAGGTCGTAGTCGTCGGCGTGCTCCAGCACGAAGCGGTGCAGGCGCCGGGACCACACGCTCGTGGCCAGCAACTCCAGCTCCTCCGCGTACGAGAGCCGCCCGCCGCGCATCAGCCGCACCGCCAGCCGGGCGTGCTGGCGCGAGTCGCCCGCCGAGACGGGGAACCTCCGCACCAGGACGTCGCCGTCGTGGTCGCTTCCCTCGGGGAGCACGTTCTCCCAGGTCTGGTGATCGAGGGCGCAGGTCGTCGCCACCTCCACCTCGATGTCCGGCCCGGTCGCCCGCAGGGCGAGCGCACGGGCCAGCGCCTCCGCGCCGCCGACCACGTCCGGGCCGAAGCGGGGCGTCACCATCAGGAGCCTCATGGGCGCCGTCGGTCAACCCGCGCGAGGAGGCGGCTCGCGAAGCCGCGCAGTAGCCCGGCGCCGAACGAGGCGTGAGAGCCGACGGCCCCGGCGGCTGCGAGGCCCGCCACCGCGGGGCGCCGATGCAGGACGAGGACGACGGCTGCGAAACCGCCGACAACGGCGGCGTAGGCGCCGGCCGCGAGCGCCCAGGCGCGGGCGATGCGGCCCCCGCGCCTCAGTGCCGGCGGTCCTAGCGCCGCGACGGGCAGCATCGCCGCCGGCAGTAGGTGGCGCAGCCGCGGCCGGCGCCCCTCGGCGATCTGGGTCCCCCGCAGGCGCCCGAGCTCATGGAGCTGGCGCAGGTGGGCGCCGAGGCCGGGGGGATCGCCCGCGACGACGACGTCGGGGCTGCAGAGCACGGCGAGCCCCTGGCCTCGTCTCAGGGCCGCGCAGAGCCCGTCCCCGAGGTCCTGCCCGCGTTCGATGGCGCGCTTCAGGGCCCACGTGCGGGCGAAGACGTTGGTCAGCGGGAAGTCGCCGACCTCCCTGAGGTGGCCCACGTGGTGGCGCACCCGGGCCCCGCCGACGCCGATCCGCGATTCGGTCAGGACGCCGGCGGCGTCGCGCGATGGGGGTCCGCCGAGTCCCGGCACCGCCGGTCCCACCACCGCGCCGACGGTCGGATCCCCCAGCAGGCTCAGGGCGGCGTGCGCCCAGCCGTCGCGTGGCCGAGCACCTTCGTCGATGACGGCCACCACGTCGCTCTGGACCGCGGACATCACCGCCGCGAGCCGCTCGTGGCGCGGCCCCGGTCCGGCGTTGCGCACCTCGGCGCCGGCGATCGTCGCGGTCGGGGCGCCGGGATCCCGTGTGGTCACGACCACGATCCGCGTCCCCTCGGGACTCGCGTCCTGCACGAGGCGCACGACGGAGCGCGCCGGCTCGGGCGCGCTCCCCGCGACGACGGCCACGGTGAGGGAGGGCAGCCGCTCCGGCCTGTGCATGGCGACGCGTCGGGCGAGCAGGCGGCGGCGCTCGTAGAAGCGCACCAGCCTGAGCCGGTAGAAGATCGCGGCCGTGTCCCAGAGCGCCTGGGTGATGGCCCTCCAGTTCACCCCGCTCGCGCTGAAGCCGTAGTCGAGGCGCACCGGAGCCTCCTCGATGCGGTCGAAGCCGAAGCTGTTCGCGACGGCCAGGATCTCCAGGTCGAAGGCGTAGCGCTTGACGAGGACGACGGGGAGCACCTCTTCGAGCACCTCCCGCCGGAAGAGCTTCATCCCGACCTGCGTGTCGCGCACGTCGAGGGAGAACATCGCCCGCACGAGCTGCTGGTAGAGCCAGGAGTAGATCCGGCGCCGGGTCGGGTAGTCCACCTCCGATTCCGGGTGGCGCTTCGAGCCCACGACCACGTCGAGGTCGCCCCGCTCGGCGGTGTCGAGGAAATCACGGATCCGACCGGGGTCGAGATCGAGATCCGAGTCGATCCACGCGATCCAGCGCCCGGTTGCCGCCGCGGAGCCGGTGCGCAGGGCGTACCCCTTGCCCATGTTGCGGTCGTATTGCAGCGCCCGGACGCGGTCATCGTCCAGGGCGGCGGCCTCGGCATGGGTCGCGTCCGAGCTTCCGTCCGAGACCACGATCATCTCGAAGTCGAGGGCCTGCTCCTCGAGGCGCCGGGCGATCTCGCGCAGGTTGTCTCGGATCGTGCCCGCCTGGTTGAAGGCCGGGACGACTACAGACAGCTGCGGACGCCTCACCGGGCCGGGGCCGCCGTCCTCCTCACGGACGGGCGCGCTCTGCTCGACATCCTCGGCCCCATCGCGCATCCGGTGAGCATAACGAGCCCCTACCCCCGCGTATGATCGCCTGATGCCCGGGGTCGTGCCAGAGGTGCTTCACCTGACCCCGTTCCCGGCGGCAGGCGCAACACGCCCGCCCGCGGGGGTACCGGCCTTCATATCGCGCCTGCTGCCGGCGTACGCGGCCGCGGGCGTCGGCCACCAGCTGGTGCTCGCTGACCGCACGGGAGCGCCGGATGCCCGGCCCGAGCGCCCCCATCCGGGCATCGACGTGTTGCGGGTCTACTCGCCCGGAGCGGGCTTCGGGCGCGTGGCGGGCCGCTTCGGCCGTATCCGCCCGGCGGTGGTCCACGCGCAGCACGAGGTCTTCCTCTACGGGGGGCCGGCCGCCGCCCTCCAGTTCCCGCTCGTCCTGCGCGCCGCCCGCCGCCACGGACACCGGCGCGTCGTGACGGTCCATGGCGTGGTCGACCTGGCGACCGTCGATCGCGGTTTCGTCGACTCCAACGGCTCCCGGGTGCCCCCCCGGCTCGCCCGCATGGCGCTGCGGCGGCTGATCCGGGGTGCGGCGCGCGCGGGCGACGCCGTGATCGTTCACGACGACGGTCTCGCCGCCCGTCTCATAGACCAGTACGACATCCGCGCAGAGCGCGTCAGGGTGATCCCGTTGCCGGCCCCCGAGGCCGCGCCCGTCCCCCGCCAAGAAGCCCGAGCCGCCCTCGGATTCGAGCGCCCGACGGCGCTCTTCTTCGGCTTCGTCACCGGCTACAAGGGTCTGCCGCTCCTGCTCGACGGCTGGGAGGCCTACCGGTCGGCGGGCGGAATCGGAGAGCTGGTCGTCGCGGGTGGCCGACATCCGCGGCTTGCGGGCGAGGCCGCCTACGAGCGGGGCTACGCCGCCGCCATGGCCCGGGCCGCGGCGATCGGCGGCGTGCGCTGGGACGGCTACGTGAGCGATGCCGAGGTGCCGGCCTATCTGTCGGCCGCCGATGCCCTGGTGCTCCCCTATCGCGACGGCCTCGCGGCTTCGGGTCCGATGAGCTTCGCGTTCGCCTACGGCCTGCCCGTGCTGGCGTCGGACGTGCTGCGGGAGTCGACGCCCCACCCCGGCGGGATCTTCCCGCGCGACCCCGAGGCCCTCGCCCAGGTGCTGCGGGAGGCCCTGGAAACGGCCCTCGGCGCCGAGCTGGCGACGGCCTCGCGTCGCGCCGGCGCGGAGCGATCGCTCGCGGTCGTCGCCGATGCCACCGTCGATCTCTACCGGAGTCTCGCCGTATGAGTCAGGGCGAGGGAGCCACCTACCGTCTGGGCGAGCGCGGCTTCGGCACCCATGCCGCCCTGCTCGAGCTGGTCCGGTCGGGCGCACGCCTGCTCGACCTGGGGGCCGCGGGGGGCTACGTCTCCGAGCTGGCGCGCGACCGCAAGGCCGCTCGAGTGCTCGCGGTTGACCTCGACGCGGCCGCCTGCGAGGAGAGTCGCGCCCGTGGGGTGGAGACGATCCAGGGCGATGTGGCCGAGCTGCTCGCCGCGGGGGATCTCGCCCACCACGGCCCATTCGATCAGATCATGCTGGCCGACCTCCTCGAGCACCTCCTCGATCCCGACGCCGCGCTGGCGCGCGCCGTGACGCTGCTCGCCCCGGGCGGGGAGGTGATCATCTCGCTCCCGAACATCGCCTACGTGCGTGCCCGGGCGCGCCTGGCCCGGGGCGTGTGGCGCTACGAGAGGACGGGCATCTTCGATCGCACGCACCTGCGCTTCTTCACCCGCCGCACGGCGCGGGAGATGGTCGAGGGAGCGGGGCTCGCGATCCATCGCGAGATCCCCGTGGGGCCGGCGAGCTACCTGCTCGGCCGCCGGGCCGTCGGCATCACGCGCGTTCGCCCCGAGCTGCTGGCGTCGCAGCTGGTCATGTCGGCGGGGCCGCTCGGCCCGCGATGAGGTCGCGCCCCGGTGCGCCGGGCAGCGCGAACAGCACCACGTCGGCGTCCTCGTACACGGCGGGCCCGAGGTAGCGCTCGAGGTAGGCCCGGTAGATGGCGAAGCCGGGATCGCTCGGATCGGGCCAGCCGAAGGTGGTGTGCGTGTGCAGCACCGCGTAGCCGACGCCGATCCGGGCGAGCTCGCGCACCCCGGCGCGTCGGGCGCGCTCGAGCGCCGCCGCCCCGGACCGGCCCGCCGGTGGGGCCCCGAGAACGCTCGGTAGCGGCCCGGCCACGGTGCCGGCGAGGAACGGGTTGCGGTAGAGCGGGATCGGCGCGTTCGAGGTGGTGCGGGGCGCGGCGTCGTTGACGATGGGAACGCCCGAGACCCGCTGGAAGGCGAGCCACTCATAGTCGTTGAAACCACCCCCGGGCGCCTCGATCAGGGCCGTTCCGCCCGGTAGGGAGGCGAGTCGCTGATAGACGTCGGGCACGCGGGAGGGCGTGGTCGGGACGCTCGAGCGAAAGAGCCCGTTGACGACCGCGAGGCAGGCGACGGCGACCAGGAGGGTGGGCCCCAGACGCCCCGCCCGTTCGCGCAGGCGGACCAGCCCGAAGCTCGCGAGAACGATCAGCGCGAGGGCCATCAGGGCGTAGAAGCGCCCCGGCGCCCGCAGGTAGCTGAGCACCGGCACATGCTCGGCGAGCGCATAGGGGAGCGGGATCAGCCGGTTTCCGGCCACCTGTAGCTCCGGCCCGAGCAGCATGACCGCGCCGATCGCCGCCAGGATCGTCCACGGTCCGGTGCCCCGCCCCGCCCGCCATCCGATCGCGGCGAGCAGGAGCACGACGATTCCGGCGTAGGCGCTGCCCGTGTTGGGCGCCTGGGCCGGATCGAGGCCGGACGCGAGCGAGCCGAAGACCCCGCCGAGGAACGGGTTGTCCGGCGAGCCGATCACGAGGGCCAGCAGCTCGGTCGGCGGCCGCGAGCCCGCGGCCGAGGCGACCGCGTCGAGCTGCTCGCGCGTCTCTGCTCCGGTCGCGATCAGCGCGGGCAGGTAGACGGCGGCCAGCGTCACGGCCGCGACGCCCGCCGCGCCGAGATACGTCGTCACCGCCCGGCGGTCGCGCAGGCGTCGCCAGGGGGCGAAGACGAGGAAGCTCGGCACGAGGAAGTACGCGGCGAAGTAGAAGTTGCTCAGCCCGAGCGCGATCGCGGCCAGGGCCACCAGGGGCCATCGGCGGGGGTCCTCGCGCCACCCGAGGAACGCGAGCCAGACCAGCGGGAGGGCCCAGACGGCGTTGGTGTTGAAGAGCAGGTCGAATTGGTGGGGAGCCGTTCCCGTGAAGATCGCCCCGCCCGCGAGGGCCGCCAGGTCGGATCCGGTGACCCGTCTCACCAGTAGGAAGCACGCGTAGCCGGTCGCCACGAAGCTCAGGAACAGGAGGAGGTTGAACGACGCCACGGCCCCGAACGCCCAGGTGAGGGGAACCGAGACCGCCTCCATCAGGGGCGAGGGGTGGAAGACGACCACCGAGCCGGGGAAGCCGTAGAGGTCGATGCGCCAGGGGATGCGTCCGGAGGAGACCTCGTGCCAGACCCACCACAGCGTGTGGACGGCGCCGAGGTTGTCGCCGGGCCCGCCCGCGATCGATCCGTTCAGATCCTTCGCCACCGGCCAGGTGTAGAGGCCGGCGAGCGCGGTGTAGAGCGCGAGGGCGGCCACGTGCGTCCGCGCCACCGCCCACTCGCCCGCCGTGAGGAGCCGCGTCGCTATCGAATCGGGGTGAGCAAGGGGACGAAGAAGACCTCGTTGACGACCACGATCGCCAGCCCGACTCCGAGCTGGACGTAGGCGACCGCCAGCGGGTCGCTCGCGGTGAAGGCGAGTGCCGCGATCTGAACCACGACGGCCCCGAAGAGCATCCAGGCGAAGCGCATCCGATGCACCGAGAGGTAGTAGAACAGCATCACGTTGGTGAGCGCGAAGCAGCACATCGCAGCGACCACCGGCACCAGCAGGCGCTGTGCGGGCGAGTAGCCCTCACCGAACATCAGATCCAGGGCGGGCCCGCCGAGCACGGCGCACCCCAGCACGAGCACGGCGCTCGCCACGATCACCGCCTGGCCGGTCCGGCGCATGAGGATCCGCGAATCGATGCCGGCCACGTGACGGGCGGCGGCCTTCGGGAAGATGACCAGGCCGAGGGCGAGGGGGAGGAAGAGCGCGATCTTGCCGATCGTCGCCGCCGCGCCGTAGTAGCCCGCCTCGGTGGACGTCTCGGCCGCCTTCACGAAGACGATGTCGAGATTGGTCAGCAGCGTCCACGCGGCCAGCCCGAGGGTGGTCGGCAGTCCGTACGCCACCAGTTCGCGCGCGGGAGGGCCCACGCGCTCATGTGCTCCGAGCCGGGCGCGAACGCTCGGATAGGCGAGCGCGAAGGCGAAGGCGGTCGCAACGCTGATCGCCCCGATGGCGCCCGCGACCGACGCTCCGAGCAGCACGAGGACGGTTCCGAGCACGAAGCGGCCGATGGCCAGGGTGCACATGCTCAGCCCGAGCGGACGGAAGCGCTGCTCGCCCTGGAAGGCCCCCCACACCACCGGCAGGCTGAAGCCCAGGATGAGAGCCGATCCGGCGGCGATCACGGGCACGGGCGAGTCGATCTGGAGAATGGTCGCGAGAGGGAAGGAGAGCGGGATCCACAGCAGGAAGGCGCCGGCGCCGATCAGCGTGAGCCGCCACATCAGCCGCCGCGCGAAGTTGACCACGGCCGCGGCGCCCTGCTCCCTCTTGATGCCGGTCACGTAGCGCGCGACCACGGTCTGCACCGTCTGGCTCGCCACCGAGAGGATCATCAGCACCCCGAGCAGCGCGGTGAACTCGCCGAAGAGCTCGGGACCGAGTTGGCGTCCCATCACGAGGCTGTAGGCGTAGTTGGCGGCGTTGCTGACGACCGTCGCGACCAGCATGATCCCGGCCGCCGAGATCCCGCGGCTGATCAGCGTCGGGGGCCCGGCGCCCACGTCCGGCCCGACCTCGGCGCCCACGACCTCGTCGCCCGCCGAATGGGCGGTGCTCACGCCTCACGCCCCTCGACGACGGGGACGCCTGAGCTGCGAAGCACGCGCAGCTTGCCGCTTCCGCGCGCCCAGCCCGGGAGGTCGCGATCGCGGCGCACGAAGGACGCGCGGGTCGCCCGGCGCATCCTGAGGCTCTCCCGCAGGTGGCGCGCGTTCCATGCCAGCGCGCGCGGATACTGCCGGGCGACGTCCCGCTGTCCGAGCACCGCGAAGCCGACCGCCTCGACCGCGTTCATCGCCCAGCCCGCCATGGCCCATCCGATGGTGCCCGTATCGCCGTTCTTGATCACGGACGCCAGGGTATTTCGTTCGCGCAGGTACACGCGCTGCGGGTTGGTCCGGTGCGTGCCGCCCTTGGCGTAGCCGCCCGAGAGCGTGAAGCCGCCCAGGTGCCAGATGGTCACGTCCGGCACGATCGCCACGTCGAAGCCGGTCCGCTGCAGCCGCCAGCAGAGGTTGACCTCCTCGAAGAACATGAAGAAGCGGCCGTCGAAGCCGCCACAGCGATCCCAGTCACGGCGGCGCATCATCATGGCGCACCCTCCCACGAAGAAGGCCCCGCGGTCGATTGGGGTCTGCGCCCCCTCGCGCCGCGGCACCGGGAACCCGGCGCGATCCACCAGGTTGCCGATCTCCTGGATCGTTCCGTCCTCGTGCCGGACCGTGCCGCCCACGACCCCGATGCGCCCGTCCTCGTGCAGGGCCCGCGCCAGATGCTCGAGGCCGGTGGGCTCGAGCCAGGCATCGGGGTTGAGCAACATGACCAGATCGCCCGAGGACGCCTCCACGCCGCGGTTGTTGGCCTCGGCGAAGCCGACGTTGACCCCGAGCGCGATCCGGTGGACGTCGGGAAAGCGCTCGGCGACGATCTCCATGGAGGAGTCCCGCGAGTCGTTGTTGACGACGATCACCTCGACGTCGGCCCAAGACTGGACCCCCAGGGAGCGCAGGGGCCTCTCGATGACATCGGCGCAGTTGTAGTTCACCACCACGACGCTGATGCGGCCGGCGACGATCGGGCCGGCGTCAGCCATCGGCGGCCGGGAGCGACGGGGCGGCGGCCACCTGGATGTCCGAGATCTGGAGCGAGACCGATCGCGTGTCCGGGAGGCCGAGCACCTCGGAGATCGAATCCGGTGCGATCGGCGTCCGGATGCGCAGGATCGTCGTGCCGGGCGCGGCACGCAGCGTCAGATCGACGGGCGTCGGCGTCCCGGTCGCCCGGCCACGGGCCAAGATCCTTCCCGCGAACCCGATCGTGAAGGGGCGCTCGCGGGCGAAGCTCGCGAGCGTGAACCGCAGGGTCACATCCCTCGCCCGCACGCCGGGGTTGAAGACCGTCAGAGTCCCGCGCTTCGACTGGAGCCACTGCGTGCTCTGCCCGCCGTCGGCCGGCTCGACGGTGCCGAAGTTCTCGCTGGCGGCGGCGAGCGCGGGTTGGGGGCGCGCGACGACCCGGTAGAGCCTGTCCGTCGTGCGGGTGCCGATCAAGCGGAAGCCCTTCTCCGGAGGCGGTCCGGAGTAGGCGTCGCCGTGGACGATCGCCCACTTCACGCCGAGAGTCGCGAGCGCCGACGCGACCCAGGCCCGCGACGGGTCCTGCATCCGGCCCTGGATGCTCGCCGCCGCCGTTCCGGTGCGCCCGCCATTCATCAGGGGGTGCTTTGCACCCTCGGTGAAGAAGATGTAGGCAAGGTGCCTCCCCTCGGTGGGAGGCACGAGGGGGAACTCGACCCGCGGGGCGTCGTCGTTCTGCCGGGCCAGTAGCGCATAGATGGGGGGCGTGTCGGCCGAGAACGTCGTGTCCCGGGCGGCGAGGTCGAACGCGATGACCGCCGCGAGGCCCACGGCGATGATCGGCCTCGCGCGTCGCGGCAGGCGGGCAAGAAGCCAGGTGGCGCCGATGGCGGCGAGGATCGCCAGGCCGAGCGACACGACGGCGAAGAGGCGCGCGTAGACCCGCCAGGGCTCCACGACCTGCGAGAGGGCCTCCGACGGCATCGGGATGTCCCGCCCGAGAACGGTGACCCGACTCGGCAGGGACGTGACGAACCCCGCCATCACGATGCACCCGGCGAACCAGGCGGTCCAGCCCGGCCCGTCCGGGCGGCGCCGGGCGACGAGCGCCACCACCGTGCCGACGATGGCGAGGGCGAGGACCGTCAGGCCCACGTAGATGATCGTCTCGCCCGCGTTGCTTGAGTGCAGTCGCGAGAGTCGGAACGGGGCGGACCAGTCGCTGAACCATGGGCTGCGGTCGCTCGGCACGATCCACTCCCACCAGCGCGCCCCGTAGTTGTAGCGGTCCTCGGGGGAGCGGGTGCCCAGCAGCAGCCCGTCGATCCTCGAGCGCTCGGTGATCGAGACGACGGCCTGGGGGATCAGCGCGGCGACGTAGATCGACGCCGCGAGCACGCCACGTTTCAGGGCGGCGGAGCGTAGATCCCCCTCGGAGCGCCGCACCAGGGCGGTGCCGAGGTCGGCGATCACGAACGCCGCAATGATGACGCCGATGAAGAGGGCGAAGTAGGTGTTGGTGTAGAGGCCGATCACCGTGGCCCCGCCGAAGAGCAGCCAGCCGCGGGCGCCGCGGCCCTCGCGTATCAGGAGCAGGCCGAGCACGACCAGGCAGAGCGACCAGAGGTGCGTGAAGTGGACGTGCCCGCCCGCCCGCTCGAGGATCCACGGGTTGAACCCGTAGCCGACGCCGGCGATACCGCTCGCCCACGGACTGCCGGTGACGTGAAGGCAGAGCAGGAAGCAGCAGAAGGCTGAAAGGGTGATGCCCAGCAGCACCGCGAGGTTGTACGCGAAGACCTCGCCCGTGGCTTTCCCGACGATCTGCATCGGCCACTCGACGGCGATCTGGGGAAGCGACGTGGCCCCGGGTAGGGACGTGCCGAAGGGGGCGTTCTCCTCGGGTGTGACCGCGTTGGACAGCGGGCCCACGCCGAGTTCGTTGCGGTAGCGCAGCAGTGTGATGTTGCCGGTCGCATCGCCCGGCGCGCCGAACACCGTCGCGGTCGGGTCGGAGGCCACGGGCCAGGTGACGGCGATCGCGGCGATTGCATAGACGGCGAGCGCGAGAAGCCAGGGCGCCGAGCGCGCGACCCACGCTCGGGTGGCCGCAGCGCTTCGGACGACGCGGTCGGTGGGACGCCCAGGCTTCACAGCGACTCGCCCGTCGGGAGTGGGCGACCCTTCGGGCACAGGCGGGGATCCTAGCGGCTGCCTACCGCGACGCCCGCGCGGAAGGCATGAGGCGGTGGCTCCGCTATCTTCCCGCGCCGTGAGTGCCGCTTCGATCACCTTCCTCCCCACGCGCCTCGCCGGAGTGCGCCTTATGCGCTCCCCCGTACACGGCGACGAGCGAGGCTTCTTCCAGGAGTCGTTCCGTGCCAGCGCGCTGGCGGAGGTCGGCGTCGACACGACATGGGTCCAGGACAACCATTCGCGCTCGGCGCGCGGCGTGCTGCGCGGGATGCACTGGGCCGTCGATCCGGGGCAGTGCAAGCTCGTCCGCTGCGCGCGCGGGCGCATCTGGGACGCGGTGGTCGACATCCGGCGCGGGTCGCCCACCTTCGGGCAGTGGGAGGGTTTCGAGCTGGATGACGCGGACGGCCGCTCCCTCTACGTCCCGCTCGGCTTCGCCCACGGCTTCTACGTGCTGAGCGAGATCGCCGACGTCATCTACAAGTGCTCCGAGTACTACGACGGGCCCAAGGAGCGCGGCATCGCCTGGGATGACCCCGATGTGGGCATCGAGTGGCCCGAGGGTCCGAAGATCGTCTCGGATCGCGATGCGCGCGCCCCCCGCCTGTCTCAGATAGAGGCCGAGCTCACGTTCGACCACACCGGCTGAGACCGGCGCTCACCGGCGGGCGGCAATCGCGCACAGCCGCAGGTAGGAGTCCGCGCAGGCGTCCCACGAGAATCGCGCAGCCGCCCGCGCAGCCGCCCGCCCGCCGAGCTCCGCGCGCCGCGGCGCGTCGGCGATCAGGGCGCCGAGGGTCTCGGCCAGGGCGGGCGCGCCGCCGGCCAGGGGAAAGCTCGCGGCCGCGTCGCCCACCACCTCGAGGTTGGGTCCGTGGTCGCTCACCAGCATCGCGGCCCCCGCCGCCATGCCCTCCACGATCACCGGGTGGGTGCCGCCCACCTCGGTGGGGGCGCACATCACGCCGCACGAACGCACCAGCTCGGCGTAGCCATCGCCGAAGACATAGCCGGGGAAGACCACCCCAGGGCCGGCGGAGGCCTTCAGATCGGCGATGTACTCGTCGGCGTAGGGGGCGTCGCCCACCACCACCAGCGGCCAGTCGGTGCCGAGCAGGCGATGGGCCTCCACCAGCAGGTGCGCGTTGTTCTCGGGCACCAGGCGGCCCACGAACAGGATGAAGCGCCCGGGCTCGACGCCCAGGCGCCGGCACCAGCCGGCGTCGCCGGGGTCGGCCACCTCGGCGCCGTAGGGGATCCACGGGATCCGCCGGCCGTAGCGGCGCTCATACGACTCGGCCACGGCGGCCGAGTCGGTCACCGCGATCGTCGCCGCCGAGGGGGCGATGCGCTCGGCCGCGCGCAGGTAGGCCTTGGCCGGGCCCGACCACTTGGCGCGCTCCGAGTCGAGGCCGTCGATCTGGAGCACCGCGGGGATGCCGGCGAGGCGCGCGAGGGGCACGACGGGCGCGTTGCCGGCGATGAAGTAGAGGGCCACGTCGGGGCGCGCCCGGGTGGCCATGTGCGCGGTGCTGAGGACGGTGTGGGCGAGGGTGTCCAGGTGCTTGTTGCGGATAGTCGGCAGGTGCACCAGGCGCGCCCCGGCGTAGGTCTCGCGTCGCTCGGTCATGTGGGGCCGGCAGTAGACGGTCACCTCGTGGCCGCGGGCGCTGAAGCGCTCGGCCAGGTGCTCGACCGCGGTCTCGAAGCCGCTGTATGCGGCGGGGATGCCGCGCGTGCCGAGCATCGCGATCCTCACGTCCCGACCACCTCCATGACTGCGGCCCACGCCGCGGTGCCCATCGCCTGAGCGGAGTAGTGGGCCGCCCGCTCGGGACCGGCGGCGCGAAGGCGGGCCGACTCGGCCGGATCGAGCGCCCGGCGGATCCCCTCGGCGATGCCGCGCGGGGTCGGCTCCACCAGGATCGCCCCGCCGCCGGCCACCTCGGGGATCGCTCCGCGGTCGCTCGCGACGACCGGGCAGCCGCAGGCCATCGCCTCCACCACGGGCATGCCGAAGCCCTCGTAGAGAGACGGGTAGGCCGTGACGGCCGCCGCGCGGTAGAGGTCGGCGAGATCCGCGTCGCCCACGTGGCCCAGCCAGCGTCCGCCCGACTCGCGGGCGATCCGCTCGCCGTCGGGGCCCGGCTTGCCCACGAGGGCCAGGGTGAGGCCGGGCTCGTCGAGCCGCCGCACCGCGGCGCCGAGCGCGCCCAGGTTCTTGCGCGGGCCGAGGTCGCCCACCGCCAGGCAGTAGCGCTCCAGGCCGAAGCGCGCGCGCACCCGCTCGGCGGCGCCCTCGCCGGGGTGGAAGGCGGCGTCGGCGTGGGGGCTCACCACGCGCACCTTCGAGCGGGGGATCCCGAGCGCCTGAGCGATGTCGCCCGCCGCGGTGTGCGAGAGCGCCAGCACGAGGGCCGCCTTGCGGGCCGACCGCGGCACCAGGCCGCGCAGCACCATGCGCGCGCGGGTGCCGAGCCACTCCGGGTTGGTCATGAAGGTGGCGTCGTGGACGGCCAGCAGCACCGGGCAGGGGTTCCACGCCGGGCAGACGTAGGTGAACACGGCCACGTCGGCGGCGACCCTCGCGAGCGCCCGGGGCGCCGCCCGGGCCAGGCGGGGGACGTCGGCCCCGGGCACGCCGATCGTGCGCCCGAGGGCGCCGAGCTCCCGGGCGCCGGCCGGCGTGGCGACGAGGGCCGCGAGCGCGTCGCCCTCGGGGGCCGTGGCGGCCATGGCGGCCAGCAGGGTCGCGGCGTAGCGCGCGTTGCCGGCGTCGCCCGAGGCGGCCTGGCCGACCATGTGGCAGTCGATGGCGGCGAGGGTCACCCGATCACCTCGCGGTAGGCGTCGAGTGTCGCCCGGGCGGTGCGCTCCCACGAGAACCCCGCCGCGCGCAGGCGCCCCGCCTCGGCCTGCTCGGCGCGCTCGCCCGCCGGCGCGGCGGCGGCCTCGGAGATCGCGCGCCCCCACGCCGCCGGATCGCCCAGGGGTAGATAGGTCGCGCCGCCGCCGCCCACCTCGCGCAGGGCGGGCGTGTCCGACGCGAGCACCGGCACCCCGGCGGAGAGCGCCTCCAGCACCGGCAGGCCGAAGCCCTCCTTGCGCGAGGGCACCAGCACGGCCCGGGCGCCCTCGCGCAGGGCGGCGAGGCGCGCGGAGGGGACCAGCCCGAGCCAATCGACGCGATCCGCTGCACCGACGGCCTCGGCGTGGCGCCGCAGCCGCTCGGTGCGGCGCGCCGACCACGGCCCGGCCATCGCCAGACGGACCCCGGGCTCGGCCAACGCGATCGCCTCGATGGCCAGGGGGGCGTTCTTGTGCGGCTCGATCGCACCCGCGTAGAGCACGTAGGGCTCGGACGGCGCCGACCCGTCCCCGGCGGGCGAGGAGGGCGTGGCGAGGGGCACCACCCGGATCCGCGACGCGGGGACGCCGGCGATCCGCTCCACGTCCGCGCCGGTCTCGGCCGAGGGCACCAGCACGAGGCGGGCGGAGGCGATCCGGCGCAGGAAGTGGCGGTACGCGAGCGCCTCGGGCGCCCGTCCGGGTCCCGAGAGGTACTCGGAGGCAAAGCACGCCGGGATCAGGTCGAAGCACGTGACCACGGTGCGGCCCCGGGGGATCAGGGCGGGCTGCACCGCGTGGAACACGCGTCCGCCGGCCCGGCGGCGCGCGAGCCGCTCGCCCACCGCGACCGGCCACGGGTCGGGCAGCCGGTACACCGGCCACCGCGGCCAGCGCACCTCGCTCGCCTCGAAGCCCACGGGGACCGGCTGCCCCCGGCGCACGAGGAGCGTCGGCCGGTCGGAGGAGGGGAGTGCCGAGAAGCCCTCCAGCAGCCCGCGCACGGCGGCACCGATGCCGCGTGTGGCGTGCGCGCTCGCGAGCGGCGTGGCATCGAGCAGGGCCTGGGCGGTCATCGGGCGCGAAAGCCTACTCCCGACCAGCGGCCCCGCCACCCACGTGCTCATCAGCGAGGCGACCCCATGCCCCTGAATGCCGCCGCCTCCGCTCTCGGGGCGATGCCATCGCGGCCCGCGCTGCTCCGATCAGCACACCGTGGAGAGGCGGCTCCTCACCGACGGGAGACGGCTCTACCCGACACGCACCCGGATCACCTTCGAGCGGGCGGGAAGGAGCGGCCAGCCGACCTCCTTGGGCACGACCACGCGCATCGGGATGGTCAGTCCTCCGAGGCCGAACGTCCACGGGATCGCGAAGGTGCCGTCGCGGCGGATGCGGGCGTTGACCACGGGCCGCCAGATGCGGCGCACCGGATCGAGCCACTGGAGCACGATCCCCTTGCGTGAGCCCAGTCCCAGGTCGGCCGGCGAGGGGCGCAGGCGACCCGAGAAGAGAACCTGTCCGCCCACCGCGACCGTGGTGCTCGAGGCGGCGACCGCGACCGAGGGCCGGACCTCCAAGCGGAGATCGACGGCCGCGCGGCGCGGGAGTAGCAGGCGCCCCCTCGCGACCCCGACCCGCACGATCCCACCGCCGACAGGCCGCGCATCGACGGCGAATCGTCCGCGCGCCTTGGTCAGGCCCCGCCCGATCACCCGCCCCCGGTTGTCGCGGATCTGGATCTGCGCTCCGACGATACCCCTGCCGGCCCGGTCGCGGAGCCGACCCGTGATCCGGATGCGCGTACCGATGGCCACCCGCCGGACGAGGACCGTGCGAGACCCGCGCCGCACGGTTCGCGACCGGGCGAGGGTGACGGTCACGCGGGCGTCACGGAGGCGGGCGACGGGACCACCCGCCGTGCCCCCCGCTCCGGTCCCGGAGATCATCGCGGTTCCGGTCCGGGCGGTCACATTCCCCGCGGCGTCGCTGAGCAGCAGCCGCATCGTGCGCTCGCCCTCGGGAAGCGCCGACGTGTCGACCACCACGCTTCCGCCGCCGTCGGCGGCCTTCTCGCTCCCGAGGGTCCGCCAGGCCGCTCCGTCCCGCCACTGGACCGTCGCGGTCGCCACCCCCGAGTGGGCGTCGTCCGCGACCCAGGAGACGGTCGTCGGGCGGGTACCCCCACCCGAGAACGCGACCCGCGAGATCTCGGGATCGTTGAGGTCCACCCGGATGGCCGCCCGCTTCTCGGCCACGAGGCTCGAGCTGAAGGGCCCTCCGTTGCGGACGATGATCCTGACGGCGTGACGGCCGCTCTCCAGGCCGGTGAGATCGAGCGGCACGATCCGGCGGCCGGCGGGGGCCGACGCCGAGCTGCGTCGCAGCCATTCGCCCGCATCGCTCCCGTCGCCGGCGGCGTTCACGTCGATCTCGGTGGCGCCGAGCCCCAGGGCCGCCTGGAGGTTGTCGGTCGCGGTCATGTCGATGTCGGCCCGGCTCACCCAGCCGGTCGGCACCGAGTGCACGTCGATCCTCGGTGGCGTGGTGTCGACCGCGACCCGGCCCGGGGCCTGGGCGAACCCGACGTTGCCCGCCACGTCCGTGGTCCTGAGGCGCCAGGCATGAAGGCCGTCGGCGACCGGGAGCGCCCGCAGCAGGGCCGACTTGCGCCCGGCGCCGCCCGCGCTCGCCACCGGCGTCCACGCGCTCCCCACGTCGGTGGAGTCATCGATCTCCACGCGGCTGTCGGCGACGCCGCTCAGATTGTCCGCGGCGGTCCAGGTGAGGTTCACGGCACCCGGCTCGCCCGTCGCGGCTGCCGCAAGGTCCGATGTCGTCGGAGGCGTCCCGTCCACCGAGATCGTCCCGGCGGCCGACGCCCCGTCGGTCCCGTCGCCGTCCACGCGAACCTGGACGGTGTGGACCCCGTCACCGAGCGTGGAGAGCGGCAGGTTGACGGTGTGGCGTCCCGCCCCCGCCCCCCCGGTCCAGCGCGTCTGGCCGTCGACCAGCACGTGCTGCAGGCCGATCCCGTCGGCGCCGAAGTTGTCGCCGGAGTCCCAGCTCACCTGGATCGTGCCCGACGGGGGCAACCATCCTCCCGGGAGCGCCCCGAGGCTCACGTCGGGCGCGGAGACGTCGCGCACGAGGATCCGCGGGCTGTCGATGAAGTAGCCCCGTGCGTGCTGATTCCTGCCCTCGACCTGAGTGAGGGCGAGGTGGACGTTGCAGTTGCCGCCCGGCAGACGCACGTCGTAGGGACGGCCTCCCTGAGGTGACTGGGGCGCCGCCGCGTCGCCCTCCGACCAGATCACCCTCCGGTCCGCCGTGACCTGGAAGGCGAGGGAGCTCGCCGCCTGCGTCCGCAGGCCGCCCCACTGGACCGCGGCGATCTCGCTGCCGCCGACGGGGCAGCCCCAGTTCATCTCCCAGTGGTTGCCGGCCGTGGCCGGTGAGAGGGCGGGCGCCTGGACCTGCCAGACGGGCCCGGGGAGGACCGTCGCCGTGAACTGGGCGCTGACGGCCCAGATCGAGGCGCCGTACGGATAGAGGTTCCCTTCGGTCGCCACGGCCTGCCCCGGGACGAGGGCGACTCCGACGGCGCCGGCCAGGAGGACGCGCAGGGCTCGCCTCACGGTCCGAACTCCAGGGCCACCGCCGCGGCGGACGGCGGGCTGCTGGAGGCGGCGGGCGCCGGCACGGACCGCACGGCTACGTGGGTCACATGCGTGGCCGGCGATGAGGTGGTCGACGCTGCCGGGCCGACGGCGGCCGTCCTGGCACGGGGCGGCGTGCGCGCGATCGCCGCCCTCCGCGCGGCCTCCTGGATCACCGCCGCCTGCGACGCCGCCCGCCGCGCGCGATCGAACGCCGCCGCCGTGCGCCGCTCATCGCCCGCCTGGGTGAGGGCGGGCGCGGCGGGCGCGGCGGCGGAGCGGGCGATCTCGGCCGGCGTGGTGTCGGGCGTTCCCGGTCGTACGGCGTCGGCCACGATGGGCGCCCCCGCCGCTCCCGCGACCGCGATCGCCGCCGTGCCGGCGCCGACCTTGGCGAGCGCCGAGGAGGGCAGGTCCATCGCCATCTGGACCATCGTCCCCATCCGGACGGTCGCGCCACCGCTGACGCGCTCCCACCACGCGATGACCGGGGTCGGATCGGGCGCGCCCGCAAAGGCCTGGCCCGAGAGGAGGGCGACGGGCACGAGCCCGGCGAGCCACTCGTTCGACTCCCGCCGATCCCGGAGCACCGCCCGACAGTGCCCGCAGTGGCGGACGTGTCGCGAGACGATCCGGGTCTCCTTCGCGGTCGCCTGCGCGGAGGCGACCCGGTCGATCAGCGGATCGAGGCGCTCGCAGGCCTCTCCGGACGCCAGGCGGACCTCCCAGGCCGCGAGACGCGCTCGTCCCTCGAGCACCGACCGCTCCACCTTCCGCAGGGAGTAGCCGGTGATCTCGTGGATCCGCTCGTAGCTCACCCCGGCGCTCTGGAGCATCAGGCAGATGCGCTGCGCGTCGGTGAGGCCGGCCAGGCCATCCTGGATGGAGCGGTAGCGCTCGCGCCACTCCGCGAGGGCGTCGATGCCCACCGCCTCCTCGAGCGAGTTCTCGTACGCCTCGGGCACATCGGCCTCGAGACCCGGCCCCTCGCGCCGCCGGGTCCTGGCGACCGCGAGCGCCTCGTTGCGCAGCACCGTGTGCAGCCAGGCCATGAAGCGGCGCTGCTCGGTCACGGGCGCTCGGGTCAGCGCGATCTCCATCGCGCGCTGATAGGCGTCCTCGGCGTCGTGCAGGGAGCGGGTGTAGCGGGCGGCGAACCGGATCAGGCCCGGTGCCGATCCCATCGCCGTGCAGGCCGCCTGGCGGCGGTCGTCGGCGGAGGGCGGTGGGTGCGCGGACTCAGGCATTCGAGGAGGACGACGACGGTAACACCCTGAAAACTCCAGAATCGCTAATCGGACGGCTAGTTCGGCACCCCGGAGTGAGGCACGACGTTCAGAGGAGCCGGGCGGGTCTCTTTCACCCCCCTCACGGGCGGGCCCTCGCGTGTTCGTCCGCTATTTGCGCTCAAAGGGCAGCGCCGCGGCGGCCGTGGATAGGCTCCACGGATCGCTGCTCACGTCCACACGGCCCGCTTCCTCGTGGTCATGTCCGAGGTCGACGCCGCCCAGATCCACTTCACGGCGGTGCACCGCTGGATGGACCGCGGGCTGTCGGAGTGGCTCGTCGAGGTGGGCCACCCGTTCACGCGCCTCCTGGAGGAGGGCCCCGGCATCCCGATCATCGAGACGCGCTGCTCGTTCGTCGGCCGGATCATGCTCGACGACGTCATCGACCAGACCACGGAGATCGCCGGCGTGGGGCGCACCTCGTTCCGCAGCCGCCACGTGTTCTCGCGGGCCGGGGAGGTCATGGCGCGCGGAGAGCTGATCCACGTCTGCGTGGACCGCCAGACGCGCGCGACCGTCCCCGTGCCGCAGTGGCTGCGCGACGCGGCCGTGCCGGACGTGGGCGACGTGACGGAGGCCGGCACACCCTAGGCACGGTCTCCTGACGCCTCGGCGTTGAGTGGCGGGAGGCGTGTGACGGAGGCTCCCCGGTATCAAGCGATGCGAGGGGGCGCCGTGGAACCGCGCAAGTACGCATGGATCGTGCCGGGACGCCTCGCGGTGTCGGAGAGGCCGGGCGGAGCCGGCCGCAGCCACAGCCGCGCTCGCCGCGCGGGGGAGCTCGGGTGGTGGAGGGCGCAGGGGGTCCGCGCGATCGTGTCGGGCCTGCGCACCCGGCACTGCCTGGCGGAGTACGTGGACGCCGATTTCGTCGTGCACTGGCATCCCCTGACGGACCCCGGTCAGGCCCGCCGGGAGATGCCCGACCTCGTCGAGGCCGTCCGGGGACTGCTCGACGCGGAGCCAGAGGGGGCGGTGCTCGTCCACTGCGACATGGCCAACGAGTGGCTGGCCGCGGTCGACGCGTCGCTGCGCACGTCCCTCGGCCTGGCGGGCAGCCGTCGCGCCGCCCTGCGCGCGGCGGCTGCGGACGGGCTGCCTGTAGGCTCCCTCGCGGCGTCGATCGTGGGGTTGCCCGCGTCGGCGGCGGCGTGACCAGGGCGCTCGGCGCCGCGCGAAGCGCGGACCCTCCGGCTCTCCGGTCGGGCGGCTCCGGCGTGGTGACCGGCGATGTCGGCGAGCATCCCCGAACCAGTCGAGGTGACCTCCCGCATGAGCTCCCGTCGCCCACGCCTGTGGTCCTCCAGGGCCGACGCGAACGCGCGATCGTCGGCGTCGGCCCGCGAACCGGCGTCGGGCAGTCCGGGGGACGAGGGGGATCGTCCGCTGGTGCTCGTGGACGGCCGCATGGCGCGCCGTCGGGTGACCGGCATCGGGACGTACATCCACGAGCTGCGTCACGTGATGGAGACCAGGCCCGCCTCCGACCTGCGCGTGGAGTGGGTCTTCGGGCCCCCCGGGCTCCCGCGCTGGGGGAGGCTCACATCCTGGGGCAACCTGCTCATCGACATGCTCTGGCTGCACGTGCTGCTGCCGCTGATGGCGTGGCGCAGGAGGGCCGCGCTCATCCACGCGCCCGTGAACTGGGGGCCGCGCTGGAGCACCTGCCCGATGGTGGTGACGATCCACGACCTCTCGTGGGAGCGCGTGCCCGAGGCCTTCCCCGAGAACTTCCGCCGCTACGCACGGCGGTTCGCGCGCCAATCGGTGAAGCGGGCCGTGCGCGTCATCGCGGTCTCGGAGTCGACCGCGCACGACCTGCAGGAGCTCTACGGGGTCCCTCCCGAGAAGATCCGCGTCGTGTCGAACGGCGTCCATCCCGACACCCGGCCCCCCGGACCGCGGGAGCCGATCATCCTGAGCGTCGGCATCCGGGAGCCGCGCAAGCGCATCGGCGCGCTGGTGGAGGGTCATGCCCTCTACTGGGCGAACGCACCCGCAGATCCGCCGCCGTGCCGGCTGATCGTCGTCGGCGGCCCGGGTGGGGACGAGGAGCGGATCCGCGCCGCGGCGGGGCCGGGCTGCGAGCTGCGCGGGTTCGTGCGGCGCGAGGAGCTGCTCGACCTCTACCGCCGCGCGACCCTGCTGGCCTACCCCTCGTCCTACGAGGGCTTCGGCCTGCCCGTCGTCGAGGCGATGTCCCACGGCTGCCCGGTGCTGTGCGCACGCAACTCGTCGTTGATCGAGATCGGCGGGCGCTCGGCGATCTTCCTCGACGACGTCTCGCCCGAGGGGATCGCCGCCGCGCTGACCGAGGCTCTGGCCGACCGCGAGGCCCTCGCGGCCCGGGGGGAGGCCGGCCGCGAGGAGGCGGGGCGCTACTCGTGGCCCGCGTCGGCCACCGCCACCCGCGACGTCTACCGGCAGGCGCTGAGCCGATGAGCGAGGGCCGGCGACGGCCGGCCTGGGTCCGGCTGTTCGTCCACAGCTACCGGCTGGGCGTGCGGTGGCTCGTCGGAGGACTGCGCGGGCGCGGCTGGCCGCACCCGCGCGCCGGGCTCTATCGGCTCCTCGTGCCCCTGGAGCCGTGGCGCTACTACGAGCTCGCCCGCGTCGCGCGGGAGCGCTTCGGGGGCGACTGCCTGGACGTCTCGAGTCCGAAGCTCCTGCCGAGCCTGCTGCAGCACGAGGGCGATGGGGACTGGGTGGCGATCGACGTGCTCGCCGACGAGGTCGAGCGCTGGCGCGCCCTCGATCCCGCGCTCGATCTGCGGGTGGAGGACGCGCGAGCCCTCCCCTTTCCCGACGGATCGTTCGACGCGGTGGTCTGCGTCTCGGTGATCGAGCACGTGGCGGGCGACGGTGACGCGGTCGCGATGGCCGAGATGTGGCGCGTGCTGCGCCCCGGAGGGGTGCTCCACCTCACGACGAACGTCGCGGCCCGCGAGGGCGAGGTGCGCGACGGCGCGGGTCGTCTACGACACGGAGGGTTCGGGCGACGATGCCCCGGCATCAGGGGGCGCCTTCTTCGAGCGCCGGTACTCGGCGCGCAGCCTCGACGAGCGCCTGCTCGGCCTCGGGTGGCGGCGCGAGGCGCGCGAGTACGTGCGCGAGCGGCGCCCCGTGCACGCGCGCTTCTTCGCGGCGCGCCCGCTCGGGTTCCTGGCCGGGAGCCTCCTGCCGCTCGTCTGCGTCCGCAACTTCGCCGCGATCGCGGACCCGTCGGAGCTGCGGGCGGACGAACACGGTGTCGTCTATCTGCGACTTCGGCGGCCGGAATGACCGCGATCGGCCCCGCGGGCACCGTCGCGACGGCGCGGAGGCGCCGGATCGGCAGTACGATCGCCCGTGTGCGGCTGGCGCAGACACCACGCATGACCGTGACGCGACCCTCTGATCCGGGCATCCGTCGGGCCGGAGCGGGACTCCCGTGACGACCCGGCCCACCGGCCGCGAGGCCGACGCGCCGCTTTCCCCTGCGCCGTCCGGCGAGCGCCCGGTCCGCAGGGACGCACGGTTCCTGCCCCTGCTGGCGGGGCCCGCGGGCGCGGCGACGATCCGGCGGATCCTCTCGGTGGGGGTCCTGGTCGCCATCGACGTCACCGCATGCTTCGCGGGGATCTACGCGGCGCTCGCGATCAAGCTGATGGCGCAGGGGCAGCCGATCGACTCCGGGGCGATCTGGGCCGTCGAGCAGAAGGCGCTGCCCTTCGCCGCCACGACGATGGTGCTCATCTTCGCGAAGAACCGCCTCTACGGGCCACGCGAGCAACGCGGCGGGGGCGCGCGGATCCTCTCCTCCGCCACGCTGACGACGGTCGTCGTGCTGGTGGTGCTGCTCGTCGCGGGCTTCCGCTTCGACACCTACTACATCTTCTATTCGTCCTGGGTCCTCGTCGGCGGGCTCGACGTCGCGCTGCGCACGAGCTACGACAGCGTCACCGCCCTGATCCTCGACGCCCTCAGGTTCGAGCGGCGCGCGCTCCTGGTGGGCGCCCCGGCCCTCGTGGCGCCCATCGCCGAGAGCCTCGAGCGATCCGAGAGCCGGCAGGGCGTGCCCTACCGCGTGGTCGGCCGCCACCCGCTGGCCGCCGGCCTCGGAGGCGACGACGCCGGCTCGGAGGCCGAGGCGCTGCTCGCCGCACTCAACCCGGACGCCGTGGACGAGGTGATCCTGGCCGGCTGGGCCGGCGAGGACGCGCCGGTGCTGGAGCTCCTCGACATCTGCCGCCGCCGCGGCATCCCGGTCCGGTTGGCCCCCACCACCGCCGAGCTGCTGACGCACTCGGTGCAGGCCGTCCCCGCCCCGGGGCTTCCGCTCTTCGAACTGCGCCCGCCGGTGCTCGGGGGCGCCGCCTTCCTCACCAAGCGCGCCTTCGACCTGGTGGTGGGCACGCTGATCGGAATCCTGGTGGCGCCGATCCTCGCGATCGCGGCGCTGGCGATCCGCCTCGAGGACGGTGGGCCCGTGATCTACCGCAACCGCCGCGTCGGGGTGGAGGAGCACGAGTTCACCTGCTTCAAGCTGCGCACGATGCGCACCGGGGCCGAGCGGGAGCAGGGTGCCCTGGAGGAGGCCAACGAGGCCGACGGGCCGCTGTTCAAGATCCGGGACGACCCGCGCGTGACCCGGGTCGGGCGGGTCCTTCGCCGCCTGTCGATCGACGAGCTGCCGCAGCTGTGGAACGTGCTGCGCGGCGAGATGTCGCTGGTCGGCCCGCGACCGCTGCCGCGCCGCGACTACGAGCGCCTCGACAACCTGCACAAGAAGCGCTACCTCGTGCTGCCGGGGCTGACCGGCCTCTGGCAGGTGAGCGGGCGCAGCGAGCTGTCGTTCGACGAGCTCGTGCGGCTCGACTTCTATTACATCGAGACGTGGTCGATCTGGCTCGACCTGACGATCATGGCCCGCACCATCCCGGTGGTGCTCGGCCGGCGGGGCGCGTACTGAGCCCCGCCGCCGACGGCGGACCCGCGGCGCCCGACCCGGACCGCCTGCTCGCCGAGCTGCACGCCGCGGCCGGCGAGCCGCCGCTGGCGCCGCTGCGCCTGGCCGATCCCCCGCCCTCGGCACGGCGCGGACCCGCGGGCGCCCTGGTCTCGGGCGCGCGCCGCGCGATCCTGCGTCTGCTGTCCCCCGCCCTCGGCGATCTGCTCGGCCAGCTCGAGCGCGACCGCCATCGCCAGCGCGCCGAGATCGTCCGGCTCGAGCGCCGCGTCGCCGAGCTGGAGCGCGAGCGGGGGCTCTGAGCGTGCGGGTCGCGTTCGTGGTGCAGCGCTTCGGCGAGGAGGTCGCCGGCGGCGCCGAGGCCCTCTGCCGCTCGACCGCGCACGCGCTGGCCGCGCGCGGCGACGAGGTCGAGGTCTACACGACCACGGCGAGGGACTACCTGACCTGGGCGCCGCACTACGCGGCGGGCACGGCCACCGACGGCCCGCTGAGCGTCCACCGCTTCCCCGCCGAGCGGCCCGACCCGGCGCGCTCGGCGGATCTCACCCGCGCGCTGGCCCTGGGCGGGGGCGACGCGGCGGCCGAGGACGCCTGGGCGCGCGCCCAGGGGCCGGTCGCGCCGGGGATGCTCGCGGCGCTCGCCTCGGCGCGCGGGCGGCACGAGGTGATCGCCCTCTGGACCTACCTCTACGCGACCACCCAGCTCGCGATGCCGATCGCTCCCGAGCGCACCGTGCTGGTGCCCCTCGCCCACGACGAGCCGATGCTGCGCTTCGGCCTCAGCCGCGGCCTGGTGAGGATGGCGGCGGGGCTCGCCTTCATGACCCCGGAGGAGCGCCGCCTCGTGGACGACCTGCACGGCATCGGCGAGGTGCCGCAGGCGATCGTGGGCGCCGGCCTCGACCCCACGCCGCCGGGTGACGCGTCGCGGGTGCGCGCGGCCCGCGACCTGCCCGGTCGCTTCGTCCTGTACCTCGGGCGGGTGGACCCCGCCAAGGGCCTCGACGCGCTCGTGCGCGCCCACGGCGCCTACCGGGCGGCGGGCGGCGCGCTCGGGCTCGTGCTGGCGGGGCGCCCCACGGTGGAGATGCGCCTGCCCGACTGGGTGCGCACCACGGGCTTCGTCGATGGGCGCACGCGGTCCGACCTGCTCGCAGCGGCCGAGGTGGTGGTGCTCCCCTCGCCCCACGAGAGCCTGTCGCTCGTCGCGCTCGAGGCCTGGCGCGCCGGGCGGCCGACCCTCGCCACCGGACGCTCCGACGTCCTCGCCGGGCAGACCGCCCGCTCCGGCGGCGGGCTGCTCTACCTCGACGCCCCGACCTACGCGCGCCAGCTGACGCGCCTCGCCGGCGATCCCGCGCTGCGGGCGGATCTGGCCAGGTCGGGGGAGCGCTGGGTGGCCGGCCACACCTGGGACGCCTGCGCGCGACGCTGGCGGTCGCTGCTCGCCCGCGTGCGGCGGCCGCTCACCGCCGCCTGAGTGCCCGGAGCCCGAATCAGTCCAGCTCGCGGCGCCTACCGCATCCCCGATCCGACGGCGGGCCCGGGCGTCAGCCGTCGACCAGGCCGGCGGTCCGTTGCCACGAGCGCAGCGTCGCCCACGCGAGCACGAGGCCGGCGAACTCGCCGGCGGGCGCGATGCGGCGCTCCACCTGGCGCGGAGTGGGGCGCTTCCCGTCGAACCACCGCTCGGTGGCGACGCGGATCGTGGCCGAGTCGATGGACGGTCGCCCGAAGTGCCCCATCAGGAGCAGGATGAACCCGGCCGTGGCGGGGCCGATGCCGGTGAGCGACAGCAGGGAGCGGTAGACGCGCTCCTCGTCGCCGGCGGCCGAGTCGGCCTCGATGTCGGCGAGGGTACCGTCGATCGCCGCCCGCGCCGCCGCCAGGAGCGAGGGCGCCCGGTAGCCCACGCGCGCGACGCTCCGCAATGGCTCCTCGCCCGCGCGCAGCAGCTCTGCCGGGTCGGGGAACCGGGTGCCCGCGCCCAGCCCGGCAACGTGGTTGATCGAGGCCACCGCCTGCCGCCAGGTCGTGTTGGTGCCGCAGACGCCCTTCACGACGTCCTCGAAGAGCGAGGATCCCGCCAGCACGCGCCCGCCACCGTAGGCCGCCAGATCGCGGGCGAGGTCGGGATCCACCACCGCGACCGCCTCCTCGAAGCCCTCGAGATCGACGTCCAGCTGGAGCATCCGGCGCACGCGGGTGCGCGCCAGCGCGCGCCCGGCGGCCGACAGCGCGCGGGATGGGCGCACCGCCACGCCACCACCGCTCGCCCCCATCACCAGATCGACCGTGCCGTCGTCCAGATCCTCGGCGCGGCTCAGCGTCTCCCCCTCCGGGTCCCAGGCGAACGGGGCCGTCTGGAACCAGCCATGGCTCACCACCACCGCGGTCAGGCGGAACGGTCCCTGCACCGGGATGACGAATCCGGGGCCTCTCACCGCCAAAGGTTCCCAGAACGCGGACGGCCCCGTCCACCTGATGAGGCGGGCGGGGCCGTCGGACGACCAGTGGTTGTCGCGGTGATCGCTACTTGATGAAGAGCATCTCCGAGTAGCGCGGCAGCGGCCACAGGCTGTCGGCGACCGTCCGCTCCAGCGTGTCGGCGATCGTGCGGACGTCCGCCATCGCCGCCATCACCGAGTCGCGCATGTAGACCGCCTCATCCATGAGATCGGCCGGGTGGTTCTCGTGGAGGTTGGCCGCCTGGAGCACCTTGATCGCCTTGGCGAAGGCGTCGATCAGGGTGGCCGTCTCCTTGGCGAGCGTGGTCAGGCCGGCCGCCTTCAGGATCCCCAGGTGGCGGGCCGCGGCCGGCAGCAGCATCGTCGCGGCGATGTCGGCGGCCGTCTCCGCCTCGATGTTGAGCTTGATGACGTACTGCTCGAGCGCCACCTCGTAGCGTGAGTGCAGCTCACGCTCGCTCAGCACGGCGTAGTTGCTGAACACCGCGACGGTCTGCTCCGAGATGTACTGGGGAAGCGCATCCGGCGTGGTCTTGAGGTTGAGGAGGCCCCGCTTGGCGGCCTCCTTGTGCCACTCCTCCGAGTAGCCGTCGCCGTCGAAGACGATCTTGCCGGCCGTCTTGTAGGTGGCGGCGACGACCTCCGAGAGGGCCTCCTCGAGGGTCTTGCCCGGCTTCTTCTTGTTGCCGGCCATCTTCTTCTCGAGGTCCTCGCAGAGCGAGTCGATGGCCTCGGCCACGATGGTGTTGAGCACCGTGTTGGGGAAGCTGGGCGACTGGTTTGAGCCGAGGGCCCGGAACTCGAAGCGGTTGCCGGTGAAGGCGAACGGACTGGTGCGGTTGCGGTCGCCCGTGTCCTTGGGAAGGTCCGGCAGCACGCCGGCCTTGAGGTTCATCACCTCGCGCGCGGCGCTCACGGCCGGCTCCCCGGCGGCGATGGACGTGAAGACGTGCTCCAGCTCCTTGCCGAGGAAGATCGAGATGATCGCCGGCGGGGCCTCGTTGGCGCCCAGGCGGTGGTCCTGGCCGGCGGAGGCGATCGAGGCGCGCAGCAGGCCCTGATGCGTGTGGACGGCCTTGATGCACCGCCGTGGCGAAGAAGAGGAACTGCAGGTTGTCGTGCGGCGAGTCGCCCGGGATCGAGCAGGTTCGCGTCGTCCGTGCTCATCGACCAGTTGTTGTGCTTGCCCGAGCCGTTCACGCCCGCGAAGGGCTTCTCGTGCAGAAGGCAGACCAGCCCGTACTTGCGGGCGACGCCCTGCATGATCTGCATGCACAGCAGCTGGTGGTCGGTTCCGACGTTCGAGTTCTCGAAGATCGGCGCCACCTCGTACTGGGCGGGCGCGACCTCGTTGTGGCGGGTCTTGATCGGAACCCCGAGCTTCGCCAGCTCGTGCTCGACCTCCAGCATGTACGCGAGCACCCGCTCCGGGATCGACCCGAAGTAGTGGTCGTCGAGCTGCTGGCCCTTGGCCGGCTTCGCGCCGAACAGGGTCCGCCCCGTGGCCACCAGGTCGGGCCGCTCGTAGAAGAACTGCTCGTCGATCAGGAAGTACTCCTGCTCCGGGCCGATCGTCGTGTAGACGCGGGTCGCCTCCTCGCCGAACAGGGCGAGCGCCCGCAGGGCCGACTTGTTGAGGGCCGCCATCGAGCGCAGGAGCGGGATCTTGGTGTCGAGCGCCTCGCCGGTCCACGACGCGAACGCCGTGGGGATGCAGAGGTGGGCGCCGTTCGGGTTCTCGAGGATGAACGCCGGGCTCGTCGGATCCCACGCGGTGTAGCCGCGGGCCTCGAAGGTGGCCCGGATGCCCCCGCTCGGGAAGCTCGACGCGTCGGGCTCGCCCCGGATCAGCTCCTTGCCGTTGAAATGCGCGATCGCGGTGCCGTCCTCGGGGGCGTAGAAGGAGTCGTGCTTCTCCGCGGTCGAGCCGGTGAGCGGCTGGAACCAGTGGGTGTAGTGGGTGGCGCCCTTCTCGAGGGCCCAGTCCTTCATGGCGAGGGCCACGGAGTCGGCCAGTCCGGAATCGAGCGGCTCACCGCGATCGATCGTCGCCTGGAGCTGGCGGAAGGCGGACTTCGGCAGGCGCTGGCGCTGCTCGGCGGGACCGAAGACGTTGGATCCGTAGATGGACGTTCCCGGGATCGTCAGGTCTCCGGCGGCGATGGAGCCGTTCGGGGCCCACTGGGCGGCGAGGACGTTGCTGTCTCGAACTCTCGGCATGGCGCGGATGGCCCTCCTTTTCTGGGCTAGGGCAGCGCCGGATGATACGACGCGCACCGTGCGCCGCGCTTTGTGACCATGGGCCAAACGGCCGCCGGGATCTTTCGCCGTGTGGACAAACAGTGACCTCCGGGGGGCGGTTCGCTTGAATCCCGCACGCATCCCCCCCATTGTCAGGACGATGGTGACCGATATCCGCGCGGCGACGGGCACCGACGGCCGCACACTCCTCGCCGACCTGCTCGAGCTGCCCGCGCTCCGCGGCGCCCGGGTCGTGCCCGCCGGGGCCGATCTGGCGCGACCGGTGTCGGCGCTCGCGCCGGCTGACGCCGGCGCGCCGCACGAGCTCGACGTCCTGGTCGTCAGCCCCGAGGCGCCCCCCGACGAGCTGCCGGCCGGGTGCGTCGCCGTGCTCTGTCGCGCGGCCCCTGCGCGCGATGCCGGGGTCCCGGTGCTGGTGCTGCCCTCCGCGGCGCCGTGGGGCCCGGTCCTCGCGGCCGTCGCCGCCGCCGTGGCGGGCGGGACCGGGCGCGCCGCCGCCGGCCGCGCGCGCGCTGCCCTGCGGACTCCGCTCATGGAGGGCGCGGGTTACCCGGGTCTCGCCGCGACCGCCGCCGAGCTGATCGGCGCTCCGGTGGCGATCCTCGACGACTACCTCGACCTGCGCGGGTCGTCCGGCCTCTCCGAGGAGCAGGAGGCCTTCCTCGATCAGGCCGTCGTCCGCGCGCGGGGCCATGGCCCGGCGTCGGTGGTCGGGCCCTTCGTCGAGGAGGCCATGCCGGGCATGAGCCGCGAGCTGGTGCACGGGCCGGGCGGCGTGATCGGCGTCCTGGTGGCCTGGGTGGCCTCGCCGCTCGCGCCCTTCAACCAGGGCGTGCTCGACGAGCTCGCCGAGGCCTCGGTGATGGAGCGCGCCCGCGAGGAGGTGCGCACCGAGACCGAGTCGCGCCTGCGCGGCGACCTCATCGAGGAGCTGATGGCCGGCGAGGTGGTCAGCCGCGAGTCGCTGGTGCGCCGGGCCCGCCACCTGGGCGCCGACCTCTCAGGGGGCGCGGTCGCCCTGATCGGCAAGCTGCAGGACCCCCACACCGAGGGCCGCGTCATCACCGACCCGCGGCTGGTGCGGCGCTTCCTCCAGCAGGCCCGCGCCGCGATGGACATCCACTGGCCGCGCGCGCTGGTCGACTGGAACGAGGGGCGGCTCCTCGCCCTCCTGCCGCCCACTCCGCCCGGCATGGCCGAGATGAGCCCCGAGGAGATCGCCGGTCAGGCCTTCACCCTCGGCAAGCGCCTGCTCGGAGCCACCCGCGAGACCGTCCCCGGGCTGGCGCTCACCCTCGCCCTCTCGCGCTACACGCCCGAGCCGGAGCGCCTCGGCGCGGCGCTCGACGAGGCCCGCCTCGCGCTCTCCATCGGCGAGCGACTCGGCCGCGTGGGCGAGGTCGTCACCTTCGAGGAGACCGGCACCTACAAGCTGCTCTTCCAGATCTTCGCCGACCGGCCGCAGGAGCTGGTCGACTTCTACGACCAGACGATCGCCCCCTTGGTGCGCTACGACGAGCAGTACCAGACCGAGCTGGTGGGAACGCTCTCCACCTACCTCGGCCACGACTGCAACCTGGCGGCCACCGCGAGCACCCTCTTCACCCACCGCCACACCGTGCGCTACCGCCTCGACCGGATCGCCGAGCTCTCGGGGCTCGAGATCGCCAAGACCGACGACCGCGAGAAGCTCTCGCTCGGCCTGAAGGCGATGCGCCTGCTCGGCCGGCGGGTCGCGACCCCGGCCGCGCGCCCCACCAAGCGCCGGGCCGCCGCGAGCTGATCGGCTCAGCCGCCGGTGAGCGCCGCCGTGAGGGCCGCGTGGATCCGGCGGGCCACCGGCCCGGGCGCCCCGGCGCCAACCGGCACCCCATCGACCGACGTGACCGCGATCGCGCCGCGCACCGCATTGGTGAGGACGATCTCGTCGGCTGCCCGCCACACGTCCTCGGCGGCGGCCTCCTCGCGCACCTCGATCGCCTCCATCACGACCGCGCGACCGACGCCGGCCAGCAGGCCGTCAGAGGGGGCGCTCAGCACCTCGCCCCCGGCGACGCAGAAGGCGCTCGCGACGGCGGCCTCCCCGAGGCGGCCTCGCCCGTCGACCAGCAGCGCGTGGTCGGCGCCGGCGCGGGCCGCCCTGCGCTGGCTCCAGCGGTGGCCGGCGTAGGAGAGCGTCTTGTGCTCGGCGATCCGGTTCCCCCGGATCCACGCGCCCGGCAGGGCGAGGGCCGTGGCGCAGGCCACCTCGCCCAGCGCGGACTCCCCCGTCACCTCGACCAGCAGGGTGGGCCGCGGCGTGGCGCACAGGCGCACCCGCAGCGGGCCGGGGGCTGCGGCCGCCACGGCCTCGCGGACGGCGGCGCGCATCTGCGGAGCGGCGGCGATGCCCTCCAGGCCGAGGGCCTGGGCCGAGCGGCGCAGGCGCTCGAGGTGCCGCTCGAGCAGCGCGACGCGTCCGTTCTCGGCGCGCATCGTCTCGAGCAGTCCCTCGCCCCAGCGGACCGCGGGGTCGTCGATGGAGAGCCGGGCCGTAGCGGGCTCGACGAGCGCCCCGTCGAGCCAGACGACCCTCATCGGCCCGCGATCGGTCGGCGGAGGCGACCGTGTGTGACAATGGCCGCCGCGCAACCAACGCTCCAAGGAGTCGCTCCGTGCCGCACCCGGCTGACGCTAGCAACCCCCCGAGGACCGCAGCATGAGGCAGACCATCGCCTTCCAGGCCACCGGCTTCGACTGCTCGCCGGTCGAGGTGGAGATCGAGGACAACGGCGAGATCCCCGACGAGGACGCGCTCCCGGTCGCGCTGCTCGCCTTCGAGAGCGGCGCGAACGTCGTGCTCACGCTCCCGCTTGCGACGAGCGACGCCGAGAACATGATGAACGCGTTCACCCAGGCGGAGCCGTTCCGTCACGACGTGCCGGACGCCAGCAACTGGGAGCCCCAGCCCTCCGGCCTGCCCGAGGGCCTCTTCTGGGCCCTCCAGCCGAGCGTGGTCGGCGTGTCGGTCACCCCGCCGCAGCAGACGCCCGACGGGATGGTCCCGCACTGGACGCTCGCCTTCGACGACGAGGATGGCAGCCAGGTGCAGATCGCCGTCAGCGACCCGATGTGCGTGCAGATCGTGCGCGCCCTGGCCGGCGTCGCGCGGGGTGAGATGGAGACGCCCGACTCAAACTAGGGAAAACCAAAGACTATCTGGTATTTTCCCCCGCCCAGGGCGACGACGTGAGGGCGGTGGAATGAGCACGACCGAGTGGAGAGACCTCCTGGCGGACGAGATGCCGCCCGATCTGGCCGAGGAGATCGACATCTTCGAGGGCCAGATGGAGCTGCGCCGCAAGGGGAAGATCGAGGACCGCGTGTTCGCCGAGACGCGCCTGCGCCGCGGGGTCTACGGCCAGCGCTACGACAACGGCCACCGGCACGACGGGCTCGGATCCCAGACCCTCGAGTTCCCCGCGGGCGATCTCACCAAGGGTCCCGAGACCCTGTGGGACGCCCCGGGCATGGTCCGCATCAAGCTGCCCTACGGCGGCACCACCCCCGAGCAGATCGAGGTCATGGCCGAGCTGGCGGAGGAGTACTCCGACTCGATCCTCCACGTCACCACGCGCCAGGACATCCAGCTCCACTACGTCCACATCGACGACACGCCGGACCTGATGCGGCGCCTCGCCGCCGTGGGGATCACCACCCGCGAGGCCTGCGGCAACGGCGTGCGCAACCTGACCGCCTGCCCGCTGGCAGGCGTCTGCCACACCGAGGCCTTCGACACCACGGCGTACGCGGCCGCCCTCTTCCGCTTCCTGCTCGGCCACCCGGACTGCCAGGACTTCGGGCGCAAGTTCAAGCCCGCCTTCTCCGGCTGCGCCGGCGAGGCCTGCGGCCTGGTGATGATGCACGACTTCGGCGCCATCGCCCGCACGACCGTGGTCGACGGCGTCGAGCGGCGTTCGTTCGACCTCTACGTCGGCGGCGGCCTCGGCACCACGCCGCACCAGGCGAAGCTGCTCTACGAGGACCACCCGGTGGAGGAACTGCTGCCGGCCGTGCAGTCGATCGCCCGCGTCTTCGGCCGCCTGGGCGAGAAGGCCAACCGCAACCGCGCCCGCATCAAGTTCCTCGTCTCAAAGCTCGGCATCGACGAGTTCCGCCGGCTCGTGGACGAGGAGCGCACCGTGCTCCCCCACGACGACCGCTGGACCTCGTACCTGCCCTCGGTCGAGGACTTCACCGAGTCGCCCGTGAGCGAGGCCGTCCCGCCGCCGCCCGCCGGCGCCCCGCCGGCCGACGGCTACCGCGAGTGGCTGAGGACCAACGTCTACCGCCAGCGCCAGGAGGGCTACGCGGTCGCGACGATCGCTCTCCCCCTCGGCGACCTCAGCTCGGTGCAGGCCCGCAAGCTGGCCGTGGTCGCCCGGAAGTACGTCGGCGACGCCGTCCGCACCACGGTCGAGCAGAACATCGTGCTGCGCTGGGTGGCCGAGGGCGACCTGCCGGCCCTCTACGAGGAGCTCGTCGCCATCGACCTCGGCGCCACCGGCGCCGGGACGATCATCGATGTGACCTCGTGCCCCGGCACCGACACCTGCAAGCTGGGGATCGCCTCCTCGCGCGGCCTGGCCGGCGAGCTGCGCACGCGCCTCGCCTCGAGGCAGTTCGAGCTGGACGAGGCGGTCCGGGGCCTGCGCATCAAGGTGAGCGGCTGCTTCAACTCGTGCGGCCAGCACCACGTGGCCGACATCGGGTTCTTCGGCAACAGCCGCAAGATCAACGGCGTCACCGTGCCGCACTTCCAAGTGGTGCTCGGCGGGCGCTGGCGCGAGAACGCCGGCTCGTACGGCCTCGCGATCGGCTCGGTCCCGTCCAAGCGGATCCCCGAGGTCGTCGATGCGATCACGTCGAAGTTCGTCGCGGAGCGCGAGGCCGAGGAGAGCTTCCAGGACTACATCGCGCGCCTCGGCAAGAAGGAGCTCGGCGCGTTGATCGCCGCCCTCAAGACCGTCCCGCCGGTCGATGAGGATCCGAGCTTCTACACCGACTGGGGCGACGCCCGCGTCTTCACGATGGGCGACATGGGCATCGGCGAGTGCGCGGGCGAGGTCATCTCCAGCACCGACCTCGAGCTCACGATGGCCGAGAGCATCGTCTTCGACGCCGGCGTGGCGCTCGAGGACGGCGACCTGGTCCGGGCCGACGAGCGCGCCTACGCGGCGATGGTCGCCGCCGCCCGCGCCCTCGTGCGGACCGAGCACCCCAACGTGGCGGACGACCCGGACGAGATCGTGAGCGAGTTCACGACGCGCTTCTACGACACCGAGCGCTTCTTCGACCGCTTCGCCAAGGGCCGCTTCGCCCGCCCGCTCCTCGAGCGCCACCGCTCGGCCCCCGAGTCGCACGAGGCCGAGGCCACGCGCGGCCTGGTGGAGGAGGCGCAGCTGTTCATCGATGCCGTCCACCAGTTCGAGATCCGTGAGGCCGGCGCGCAGTCGGTCCTCGTCTAGGGAGGGGTCGATGCCCACCGCAACCACGCCGGACCTGATCCGGATCGGCGCCAAGCTCTACGCCGGGAACCCCGACGTGATCGACCTCGCGGCGTACGTGCCCATCTTCCACGGGTGGATCCAGCGCAGGATCCTCGACGGCGTCCCGATCGACGTCGCCGACTACGCGCACGTCCCGGACGGACCGGGGGTGATGCTGATCGGGCACGAGGCCGACCGGTCCATCGACCTCGGCGAGGGCCGCCCGGGAGTGCTCTACCAGCGAAAGCGCGAGGGAGAGGGCACGCTCGAGCAGCGTTTCGCGGCGTCGATCGCGGCGGCCGACGGCATCGCCGACGAGCTCGAGGCCGACGCCGCCGCCGGCGGGGTGAGCTTCGGGCGGCACGAGATCCTGCTCACGGTGACCGACCGGCGGCGGGCGCCCAACGAGGACGCCACGCTCGAGGAGTTGCGCCCGGCCATCGAGGCGGCCCTGGCCGTCGTCCGTCCCGGGCGCACGGCGACGATCGTCCGGATCCCCGAGGACCCCGAGGGCCCCTTCAGGGTCCGGGTGACGCTCTCGTAGGTCCCGGTACCCCGGCTCCGGATCCGCGTCGCCCCGACGCGGATCCGGAGCTCAGGCAGTCGCCCCCTCGTCGAGGCCACCCCTCGCGGGGAGGCGCCACGACCGCTCGAGGCGGCGGATCTCCGAGTCGATCCGCAGGCGCTCGAAGTAGCGCTCGCGTGCGGCGACGTACTCATCGAAGCCCGCAGAGAGCGTCCGGACACCTCGATCGTCGGCCTCGTTCGGCCGTGCGTCGTGTGGCTCGGACATGTCCCACCCCCGGCGGTTGCCTCCGATGAGTGGCGAATATCCATCCGGTCGCCGGATGATGCAAGACGGGATTTCCCCAGATCCGCCAGCGCGGGTCAGGGGTGGAGGCGCTCCCCCCGCTCCAGCATCGCCACGAAGGTCGCGATGCGGCGCGCCCGGGTCTCGGAACGCTTCGCGTCGTTCACGCGGTAGAGGATGGCGTAGCGGTTGGCCCCGTCGAGCGCGGCGAAGTCCCGCGCTGCCCGCGGCGCGGCCTCGAGCGCCTCGCGCAGGTCGTCGAGCACCGCGATCGTCGGAGCCCCGGCGCATGCGCGATCCCAGCGGCCGTCGGCCCTGGCGGCCTCCACCTCGGCGAGGCCCCCCGGCGTCATCCGGCCCTCGTCGACCAACCGCTGGGCGATGTCCCGATTGCGCCGCGACCAGCGGCTGTGCCTGCGTCGCGGGGTGAAGCGCTGGAGCCAGGACCCGTCGTCGCCCGCCGCCCTCTGGCCGTCGATCCATCCATGCCGGAGCGCGATCTCGAGCGCCTCGTCATACGAGACGACCGGCACCCCGGTGTCTCGCCTGGTGATCCTCAGCCACACACCCGAGCCGTCGCCGCTGCCCAGCCAGGCGTCCCACTCGACCGCGGACGGGAAGGACAGGACCGGCAGTCCCCCTTCTCGTCCGCGGTCGTCACGCGACGGCTACGCGGCCACCGGCTGGTCGTGCAGCGCCAGGCTGCGCACGGCGCGGATGAGCTCGTTGGGGCGCTCGACGGCGACGTTGTGCCCGGCCTCCGAGACCACGTGGAAGCGCGCGTTCTGCATCCAGACCGACAGCTCGCGCTGCATCTCGGCGGGGACGGCCCGATCCGCGCTGCCGGCGAGGACGATCACCGGGGCGTCCACCTGTGCGAGCGCACCGCGCCAGTCGGGCCGGGTGCCCATCGCCTCGGCGGCGAGGGCCGCGCCCTCGGCCCCACGGCGCTCGCGCAGCGCCCGCGCCGCGCGCGCCCAGCGGTCCTGGCCGTCGGCGTCCTCGCCGCGCGGGCCGATGCCCGACACGACCAGGCCCTTCACCAGGCCCGGGTGGCCCAGGGCGATGGCCAGACCGGCGGCCGCGCCCAGCCCGATGCCCACGAGGATGGCGCCGCCGCCCTCGGCCGCCACGAGGCGGGCCACGTCGGAGGCGAAGTCGTCGATGCTCCACGGCCCATGGGGCGTGGGCGACGCGCCGTGACCGCGGAGGTCGGGTGCGACGATCCGGAACTCGTCCGCGAGGACGTCCAGGGCGTCGATCATGCTCTCACCCGTCTGACCCAGGTCGTGCAGGGCCACCAGGGGTGGACCGTCACCGCTGCGGTGGACGGCGAGTTCGATTGCTGGGGGGAGAGAGGGCATCAGCGGCGCTCCTGTTAACCACTGTGGTATTGCTTTACCGGTGAGACTACCCCGGACCTGCGACCTCGTCAATCCGTGACGGACCCGCGCGACTTCCTGCTACTGGCGGGCCGACCCGCGCTCGACTTGTGCAATACCCACTTGTGCGGACATGAACGCCTCGTCACCACCGAGGACCTCGCGCACTGGTTCGTGGCGGCCGGCCTGTCAGATCATCCACCCCCGATCTCGCGGGGCGAGCTCGAGGCGGTACGGACCCTGCGTGAGGATCTCCGCTTCGCCCTGCTCGCCGCCGACGGCCCCGGGATCGCGCGGATCGCCGCCGGATGGCTCGACGACGCGCCCGGGCGCCTGTGCGTGGAGCCCGACACGCTCCAGCCCCGTTTCACGCCCGGCGCGCGCACGTGCAGCTGCCTGATGGTGGCCGCGGTCCTCGACGCGCTCGACCTCGTGCGCGACTCCCCGGGCCGGGTGCGCGAGTGCGCCGATCCCGCGTGCCCCGTGATGTTCGTCGACACCAGTCGCAACGGCAGCCGGCGATGGTGCTCGATGGAGGGCTGCGGGGCGCGCGCCAAGGCCTCCACCTACTACCGCCGCCACCGGGCCCGACTAGCGGCGACTCAGAGCGCGCGCCGCTCCAGGAAGTCGCGCACGGCCGCCGCGAAGTCGGCCGGATGCTCCAGGGCCGTGAGGTGGCCCGAGCGCGGGATCACCACCAGCTCGGCGTCCGGCAGTCCGTCGACCATCGTCTGTGAGCAGGCGATCGGGGTGAGGACGTCCTGCTCGCCGGCGATCACGAGGGCGGGCATCGCCATGGCCGGCAGGTCGGGCCGCCGGTCGGCGCGTCCGGCCAGCGCCTCGAGGGCCCGGGCGATCGCCTCGGGCTCCTGCGCGTCGGCGATCGCCCGGGCCGCGTGGAGGCTGGCGTCGTCGCCGGCCGCCACCAGGCGCGGGACGAACTCGTCGAGGAAGCCGGCCGGTCCCTCTGCCCGGACCCGTGCCGCGCTCGCGTGGCGCCCCTCGCGGGCGTCGGGGGTGTCGTCCTCCGCCCGCGTGTCGGCCAGCACGAGCGCGATCACGCGCTCGGGGTGGCGCGCCGCGAGCGCCAGCGCGGCGTAGCCGCCGAGCGACAGGCCGCAGACCACGGCCCGCCCGCCGGGGCACTCCCGGGCGATCGTCGTCGCCACCGAGTCGGCGAACCCGTCGATGCTCGGCGCCGCCTGGGCCGGCGCGGCTCCGAGGCCGGGGAACTCGCACGCGATCACCGGGCGGTCGGCCGACAGCGCGGGCCTCACCGCGCTCCAGAACTCGGCGTCGAGCGGGAAGGGGTGCAGCAGGACGAGGGCCAGGGGCTCGGACACCGCCCCACGCTATCCCGCCGCCCCGCCCGCCCGCCCGCCCGGCGGACGCGACGCGCCGGTGGTCGGGCCGCTACCGTGACCGGTGTGAGCACCGCGACCGTCGCACCCCCCGGCCCCGAGCGCAGGCGCCAGGGCAGCCTCGGTGGGCTCCTGCCCACCTCGGCCGTCGCCCGCGAGGGCGACACCCTGATCACGGCCCTCTGCGTGGAGGTCCACGCAGAGGGCGCGGTGCTCCCGTTGCTGGTGCTCTCCGACGCCCCCGGCCTGCTGGGATGGGATCCGGAGAAGGGCCTCGCGGTGCGCGACGACGCCGGGCGCGTGTACGAGGTGCAGAACCTCGCCCAGCAGGCGGGCCTCGGCGCCCTGCAGACCGCCGTGTGGATCGAGCCCGCGCCGCCGCCCGACGCGCGGCGCCTGTCGCTGGAGGTGACCGGCCTGGTGCGCACCGCCGTCGCGCGCGGTACGGGGATCGAGCGCCCGCTCTCCGGGGTGAGCTGGGCGTTCGAGATCGATCTCCTTCCGCCGCGCACCGGCGCGCCCGTCCCCGACGCGCCCACCGCGCCACCCCCGCCGGGACGGCCCGCGCGCGTGCCGGCGCGTACCTTCGCCGCCTTCTGCGACCTGTTGCCCATCGGCCAGGCGCGGGTCAGCGACGGGGTCGCCGTCTGCCTCTGGGCGCTCGAGCGGTACACCGACCGGGCCGTGCTCAGCGTGGGCGCGCTCGTCGAGGATCCGCTGCGGGCCGCCCCCCTCACCCCGGGCGTCGGGAGGGTGGAGGTCTGGGACGACCGCGGCACCGCCTACGAGGTGTCGCCGATCCACGGTGCGGCCCGCCCCGGTTGGAGCGAGACGAGCCTCGAGGTGTCGCCGGCGATCCATCCGGACGCCCGCGCCCTCGGCGTGCGCCTCACCGACCTGCCCGGCCACGGCCCCACGCCGGAGGCGCGCCGTCCCCTCGCCGGCCCCTTCACCTTCGGGATCGCGGTGCCGGGCGCGGACACTCCGGACTGAGAGGGCCTAAGAAGGTCTTTCGGAATGACAACCGCGGCCGTCTGCTCGCTGCAAACCTTCGCGATGCGTCGTCCTCGGTCGGGGCGATGCCCTCCGGCATCGCACCCTCCCTGCGTCCTGTCCTCGCTCGGTTTTCGCGGCAGACCGACCGCGACTCATTCCGAAAGACCTTCTAACCGGCCCGCAGGGCCGCCTCGGGATCCTGCGGGTCGAGGCGCCGCACCTGGCGCCAGGCGTCTGCGGCGCTCGGGTCGCGGCCGAGGAAGATGGCGAGCGCACGCCAGGTGGAGGGGTTGTCCGGCTGCATCCGGGTGGCCTCCCGATAGGCGCCGAGCGCCCGCGCGGGCTGACCGAGGTCGTTGTAGGCGCGGCCGAGGAGCAGCAGCGGGGTGGTGGAGAGCGGGTTCGCGGCGCGCGCGGCGTCGGCGCGATCGCGCGCGAGCGCCGGCTGGTTCTCGGCCAGGGCGTCCTCCCCCTGCGAGGTCAGGTGGGTCGACCACCAGGGCAGCGCGGCGCTTGCCACGGCGAGTAGGCACAGTCCCGCGAGGACGCCGGCGGCGACGGGGCGCGGTCGGGGGGGAACCCCGCTCGCCCCGGGCGACGCGGCCGCCAGAACGACGCCCGCCGCCCCGAGCGCGGGGACGGTGAGGGCGGGGATCGCCCACGACCAGTCCACCGACGCCTGCAGGGCGAAGGCGGCGAGGATCGCGAAGGGGATCCCGATTTCGGGCGACGGATGCCGGGTCCCCGCGCGCACCACGCCCCAGACCACCCCTCCGGCGAGCGCCAGGAGCAGCGCCAGCCCGACGGACCCGGTCCCCGAGCCCACCGAGGGGGCGATCCCGTGGGCCTCGCGGGTGTTCAGCGCGTCGTCCCCGCTGCGGCGCTCCTTCAGGTGCACGAGGGCGAACCCGCCCGCCCCCTGCCCGAGCACGGGGGCGTCGGTGAAGCCGCGCCAGGACTCTCCCCACCAGCTCTTGCGCTGGTTGCCCGCGGCGCTCACCAGCCGCCCGGGGTTGTTGGCCACCGCGTCGCCGCCCTCGCCCCGGAACTCGGCCAGGCGGTCGTCGGCCCAGTCGCGCGCGGGATTGCCCGTGGCCGCGCCGACGGCCACCAGCACGACGGCGGCCAGGGCGCAGGCGGCCAGGATGCGCCGCGCGCGGCGCCGGTCGAACGCCGACCCGGCCGGCCAGCCGGGCGATGCCCGGCGCCAGGAGGGCCGCGACGACGAGGCTCGCCAGCATCCGCCATCCGAGCTCCAGTCCCGCGCTCTCGCGCAGGCCGGTGGGGATCTGGTCGGAGCTGAGCAGGGGGTCGGTGAGGGCGAAGGCCGCCGGCAGCGTGGCCGCGATGCAGGCGGCGACCAGGGCCGCCAGCGCGGGCGCGCGGCGCGGCAGGAAGGCCGTGGTGACCGCGACGGCCATCGCCAGCGCCAGGATGCCGCCGCGCGAGTAGGTGAGCAGGATGGTCGTGAGCGCCACCGTCAGTCCCACCGCGGCGAGCGGGAGCCCCAGCCGGACCCGGGGGGCGCCCCCGGCGAGCCACAGCAGCCCGGGGACCGCCATCACCGCGACCAGGGCAAGCCCGTTCCAGTAGCCGAGCGGCGCCGCGAGGCGCGCGAGGTCGCTGTCGTCGCCGAGGGCCGCCGGGAAGACCTTCGACGCCAGCGCGAGGGCGAGGGGAGGCATCGCCGCCGCGCTCAGTCCCAGGCCGAGCAGGCGCGGGGAACCCGGGAGGAGGGCTCCCACGCAGAGCCCGATCAGGAGCGCACAGAGACCGATGGCCTGGCGGTTGGCGTCGATCCAGGCCAGGTCGGGGGCGGCCGCCCAGAACATGGAGAAGGCGCTCCACGCTGCGAGCCCGCCGGCCCCGGCGAGGGCGAGTCGGGTGGGCATGGCGCGCAGCGCCGCCCGGTTCCAGGCGAGCAGGAGGGCGAGGGCCGCGAGCGGGCCGCCGAGGGCGAGGGCACCGAAAGCCGCCCGCGGACCTGCTCCGCCGAGGCCGTCGCCCGGGTCGATGCCCCCTCCGCCGACGACCAGCAGGGCCCATCCGGCGAGCGCGACGACGCCCACCGCGGTCGCGGCGCGCGGCGTCGCGGGCGCCCCCGCCGGGACCGCTTGTCCGCCCTGGGGGCCGTCGCTACGATCCGCCACGCCCTGGGGGTCCGCGCCCCCCGACTCCCTCACCGGGTGGCTGCCCTGCTCCGACGCCCCGCCTGGGTGCTCCTCATGTCTTCCCTGGTGCTCCTCGGCGTGACGGCGTCCGCCCTCGCGGGCGGGCAGGACGTTGTGCTCGACGCCGTCAACAACGGCCATATCGACGGGTGCTACTCACGGGCGGACTTCCGGGACGCGCTCAGCCGGGCACGTGACGACCAGCGACTCTACGGGACGGCGATCGACACCATCAAAGAGGCCCAGTATTCGAATGTCACGGTGCCCGGGCAGCCGTGCGGGAGCGGCCGCGTCGTGCCGGCCACCCCGGTCGAGGTCTCCTCGAGCGGCGCGAGCACCGTGTGGGGCGCCGTCGGCCTGCTGCTCGTCGCCGGCGCGGTCGGCGCCGGCGCCCTGGCGCGCCGCCGGAGCGCGCGTTGAGGCGGTTCGTCAAGGACTTCCTGCTGCCGATGGCCGTGGCCGTCGCGCTCGCCTTCGTCATCCAGGCGGCGGTCGCCAAGCCCTACGAGATCCCGACCGAGTCGATGGTCCCCACGATCAAGGCCAACGACCGGATCATCGCCAACCGGCTGATCTACCGCTTCCGCGACATCCAGCGGCGCGACATCATCGTGTTCCACCCACCGCCCTCGGCGACCCGCACCTGCGGTGACGCCGCCGGCGGGAACATCCCATTCGTGAAGCGGGTGATCGGGCTGCCCGGCGACACGGTGGAGGTGCGGCGCGAGGTGGTGACCGCCGCCGACGGACCGGTGTACGCCAACGTCCGCGTCACCGACCTCGGCTCCTCCGCGATCATGGGCGGCCGGGTGGTGCGCATCCGCCTGCGTCCGGGCGACACGCGCTCGGTGACCTACGTCAACGGCAAGCCCTTCGTGGTGGCCGAGGCGATCACCCCGGTCGAGCTGAAGGGCGACCGGGCCGCGTACGGCGCGGGCGGCCAGATCATGGACTCGCCCACCTACGTGCTCGACCTGCTGAGGGTGCCGAAGGACCGTCTCCTGGTGCTGGGCGACAACCGCCCCGGCTCCTGCGACGCGCACCAGTGGCAGCCCGATCCGTTCGTCCCCATGGGCAACGTGATCGGGCAGGCGGAGGTCGTCTACTGGCCGCTGTCCCACCTCACCTTCCTGGACTAGCCCCGGCCGCGAGGTCCACCCGGCGCCCGCCACGGACGTGCCGGTACGAGCAGGAATCCGGCGCGAACGGGGGGTTTGCATCTTCTGGCACGTGTGGAAGGATGCGCCTCCGCCACGCTGAATATGGTGTGGCGACAGGCAACGGCACACCAGGGATAGCGCACACGCATGATCTGCCCGTTCTGCGAACACCCCGAGCACCGCGTGGTCGAGTCGCGCGTCGCCGACACCAAGGACGCCATCCGCCGCCGGCGCGAGTGCCAGTCGTGCGGGCGGCGCTTCACCACCTACGAGCGGTGCGAGGAGATGCCGCTGGTGGTCGTGAAGTCGTCGGGCGAGCGCCAGTCGTTCGACCGCGGCAAGCTCCTCGAGGGGCTTCAGCGTGCCTGCCACAAGCGGCAGGTGTCGACGGCGTCGCTCGAGATGGCGGTGCGCGACATCGAGACCGAGCTGCGTAACCGCCTGCGCCAGGAGGTGAGCAGCCCGCAGATCGGTGAGCTCGTGCTGCGCCGGCTCAAGGAGATCGATCCGGTGGCCTACGTGCGCTTCGCGTCGGTCTACCGCAAATTCGCGGACGTCGACGAGTTCGAGGACGAGCTCGCGCGGCTCGAGCGTGAGCCGCCCCTGCCCCGTGGACAGTTCCCCCTCGACGACCAGCTCTTCCAGACACTCGACGCGGACCCCACTTCACCCGGTCGCGCTACCCTCAGGGCACTGCCCGGTGGGCGCGATGTGGTCGCACCGCGCACGACCGCCCAGGAGGCAACCGATGGCGACTGACGCGCCCCCCACGATGACCGATCGGGCGTTGGGGATCACCCGCCGCTTCACACGACCGGGCACGCATCCCTACGACGAGGTCGCCTGGAGCCCGCGCGACGCCAGGATCGTCGAGCCCGCCCGGGACGGCAGGCCCGAGCGCGTCGTGTTCGAGCAGCTCGCCTGCGAGTTCCCGCTCGACTGGTCGGACACCGCCGTGCGCATCGTCGCCTCGAAGTACTTCCGCTACGGCATGGACGACCCCCGCCGGGAGGTCAGCCTGCGCGAGGTGATCGACCGCGTGGTCGACACCATCCGCCACCACGGGGTGAAGGGCGGTTACTTCGCCGACGACGAGGAGGCCGAGACCTTCGCCCAGGAGCTGCGCCACATCCTGGTGACGCAGAAGGCCGCCTTCAACTCGCCGGTCTGGTTCAACTGCGGAGTCGACGCGGCCCGCCGCGAGTTCGACGACGACCGCATCCTCGACGTGGACGAGCCGCCGGTCGAGGCCCACGAGCCCCAGGTCAACCAGGCCTCGGCCTGCTTCATCCTGTCGGTCAACGACACGATGCCCTCCATCCAGCGCTGGATCGCCTCGGAGTCCGAGATCTTCCGGGGCGGCTCGGGCGCGGGCGTGAACCTGTCGCGGCTGCGCAGCGACGGCGAGCCCCTCTCCAACGGCGGCCAGGCCTCGGGGCCGGTCAGCTTCATGCGCTGGGCCGACTCGGGCGCGGGCTCGATCAAGTCCGGCGGCGGCACGCGACGAGCGGCCAAGATGGTGATCCTCGACGGGCACCACCCGGACATCCTCGAGTTCGTGCGCTGCAAGGCCCACGAGGAGGCGAAGGCCTACGCCCTGGGCGACATGGGGTACGACCTCGGCCTCAACGGCGACGCCTGGCGCTCGATCCAGTTCCAGAACGCCAACAACTCGGTGCGCCTCACCGACGAGTTCTTCCGGGCCGTCCAGGACGACGCGCCCTGGGAGACGCGCACCGTGCAGAGCGACGACGTCCACGAGACCATTCCCGCCCGCGAGCTGATGCGCGAGATCGCCGAGGCCGCCTGGGCCTGCGGCGACCCCGGCGTGCAGTACGAGGACGCGATCCAGCGCTGGCACACCAGCCCCAACGCCGGGCGCATCTCGGGCTCCAACCCGTGCTCCGAGTACATGCACATCGACGACTCGGCCTGCAACCTCGCCTCGATCAACCTGATGGAGTTCCTCGACGAGGACGGCACCTTCCGCGTCAACGACTTCCGCCACGCGGTGCGGGTGGTGCTGACCGCGCAGGAGATCGTGGTGACGCCGGCCAGCTACCCGACCAAGCGCATCGGCGACAACGCCCGCGCCTACCGGCAGCTCGGCCAGGGCTACACCAACCTCGGCTCCCTGCTGATGTGCCAGGGCCTCGCGTACGACTCGGACGAGGGCCGCGCGTGGGCCGGGGCGCTCACCGCCCTGATGCAGGGAGAGGCGTACGGCCAGTCGGCGCGCCTCGCGGCGCGCGTCGGCGCCTACGACGGCTACGAGGCCGACAAGGAGGCCCAGGACCGCGTCGTGCGCATGCACCGCGACGCCGCCCTCGAGCTGCCCCCCCGCGCCGCCCGCCCGAGCTACGCCGACGTGCGCTCCGCGGCCGCGGCCGCGCTCGACGACGCGGTCGCCCTCGGGCAGTCGGAGCGCCTGGGCACGCCCGGCTACCGCAACGCGCAGGTGAGCGTGATCGCCCCGACCGGGACGATCAGCTTCATGATGGACGCGCAGACCACGGGCATCGAGCCGGCCATCGGGCTGATCAGCTACAAGACGCTGGTCGGCGGCGGCTACATGAAGCTCGTCAACACCGACGTCGAGCGCGCCCTGCGCGCCCTCGGCTACGACCAGGGCCAGCGGGCCGAGATCCTCGCCCACGTGGACGCGAGCGGCGGCATGGAGGGCGCGCCCGGCCTGGACCAGGCGCACCTGCCGGTGTTCGACTGCGCCTTCGGGGTCGACGGCGGCCGCACCATCGGCCCGGAGGGCCACGTCCGGATGATGGCCGCGGTGCAGCCCTTCGTCTCGGGCGCCATCTCGAAGACGGTCAACCTCCCCAACTCGGCCACGGTCGACGACGTCGCCGACGTCTACCGCCTCGGCTGGGAGCTCGGGCTGAAGGCCATCGCGATCTACCGTGACGGCTCCAAGCGCACCCAGCCGCTCTCGACAACCGACGGCTCGAAGGCGAAGGCCGGCGTGGCCCCCGTCGTGGAGGACGCCGCCACCCCGGTGCGGCGCCGCCTGCCGGACGACCGCGCGGCGCTGACCCACAAGTTCAGCGTGGGCGGACAGGAGGGCTACATCACGGTCGGCCTCTACGAGAACGGTGAGCCCGGCGAGGTCTTCGTCAAGATGAGCAAGCAGGGCTCGACCGTCTCCGGCCTGATGGACTCGGTGGCGATCGCCTGGTCGATGGCCCTCCAGCACGGCGTGCCGGTGGAGAGCCTGATCTCGAAGTACATCGATCACCGCTTCGAGCCCTCGGGCTTCACGGGCAACCCGCGCATCCCCATGGCCCGCTCGGTCGTGGACTACCTCGCGCGCTGGATGGCGTCGAAGTTCCTCTCGGCCGAGGACCAGGTCACGGCCGGCGTCCTCCCCCTGGGGGGAGCGGTCGTGGAGACGCTGCCGGCCGAGGAGTCGGACGCCCCCGACGACCAGCTCGCCTTCGGCACGGTGGCCGCCGAGCCGAACGCCAACGCCAACGGCCACGCGGCCGATGCGGGCGGGCCGGCCAAGCCGCGCCTGACGCTCGACTCGACCGGGCAGATCTGCTCGTCGTGCGGCAGCTCGGACATGGTGCGCGCCGGCACGTGCCTCACCTGCCGCACCTGCGGCGCGACCTCGGGTTGCGGCTGAGCCTGCGCTGAGTGCCCGGCGGCCGGAAGGTCGCCGGGCGTGCCCGGCCGAGCAGCGCGGCGGCAGTCACGAGTCCGTGCGCGCGGAAGCGGGCGCGGCAACGCGTCGCGCCTTGACAGGTGACGATTGAGTCAGATCTGGTGCCGGCCATGGACGCGGTGTTGCCCACCGCCCGCCGGGCCGGGCGTCAGTCCAGGAGGTCGATGACGAAGACGAGTGTCTCGCCGGCGCCGATGCCGGATCCCGGCGGGGGCCGATGCCCGTAGGCGAGCTCGGCCGGGATCACCAGCAGACGCCGTCCTCCGACCTTCATGCCGGGGATCCCCTGCTGCCAGCCGGCGATCACGCCGCTCAGCGGGAACCGGAGCGGCTCGCCGCGGTCCCACGAGGAGTCGAACTGGCGCTTGGTGTCCCAGCCGATGCCGACGTAGTGCGTGTTGACCGATGCGCCGGGCTCGACGGCGGGGCCCTCGCCCTCGACCAGGTCGTGGATCAACAGCTCGGCCGGCGCGTCGCCCGCCGGCAGGAGCACCTCCGGCTTGGCGCCCAGCGCGCCCTCCACGGTCACCCTCGCGGTGTCGCTCATGCCCTGCTCCCCTCGGTCGTCGGAACCCTCACCCGGTCACCGTACGGGGTCAGAGCTGTACGAGGTCCCTCTCGGGGACGATGCTCCAGCGCTCGGCCACCGTGCGCAGCTCGTCGGTCAGGGGCCAGGAGTCGGCCTGCTCGTCGCCCTCGTGGGCCGGCGTGCCCCCCTTGAGCCGCATGCAGCCGGCGTTCTCGCCGACCTCCTCGATCGCCGCGATCTCGTCCACGCTCAGGAGGATCTCGGCCGGCACCGCGGCGAGGTCGGCCCGCTTTTCCTCGACCGGGCGTGCCTCCGGGCCCGGCTCCTGCACCAGGGTGGGCACGACGCACTCCACCGAGGGGTGGGCGAGGGTCCACTGGCAGGCCAGCTGCAGCGAGCTGAGGCCGTGGGCCTCGGCGATCGGGCGCAGCCTCTCCAGGCGGTCGCGGCCGTGCTGCACCCAGCCGTCGGGGCGGAAGGAGCGGTGGTCGCGGGCCGGGAGGCGGGTCTCGTCGGGCACGTCGCCGTGGAAGACGCCGCCGTGGTCGACCACCCGGGCGATGGTGCGCACCTGATTGCGCGTGAGCGCGGGGAGCACCAGCCGGGCCGGCCAGGGCTCGAACGGGCTGAGGATGATCATGGCCCAGTCGATCACGTCGCCGAACCGCTCGAGGCAGCCGATCAGGTCGAGGGTGAAGCCGTTCGCCGGGCCCGGCGCCACGCCGATCGCCCGCGCGAGGCCCTCCTCGCGAAGTGAGGCCATGGCCTTCCAGACGACCTCCGACGAGTAGCCGACGCGGTCCGGGTTGTGCAGCATCAGCAGGTCGAAGTGGTCGGTTCCGCACCGCTCCAGGCTGCGCTCGGTTGCGCGGCGCAGGTAGTCGGCGTAGCCGTCGGGGCCGCGCAGTGCCGGGTTCGTGAACCGCGGAAAGCCCTTGGAGCCCTGGCGCTCGCCGTCGTAGAAGTCGTGGCCGACCGCCCCCGCGAGCGCGTACGAGTCGCGCTCCAGGCCGCTCAGCGCCCGGCCGACGAGCGTGTCGCACTCGCCCGAGCCGTAGACGTCGGCGGTGATGAGCGTGTGGATGTCGTCGCCCGGACGGATCAGGGCGAGGAAGCGCTCCTCGTCGATCTCCTCGCCGAAGTGCATGAAGCGCCCTCCGCTCCACGCACCGAGCGCGACGTGTCCGACTTCGGCCATGCGCGCAGTCTGCCATCCCGGGGCGCGCGATGTGCCGCCCGGGGATGGACCGAACGTCAGGTGACCTCGGGCTCCTCGCGCCGCCACAGGGGCGCCTGGCCGAACCTGGCCGAGAGCGCGACGCCCAGGCCGTAGAGCACGAACTGCGGGAGCATCATGCTGATCGGGTCGCCGCCCGGCAGGATCGCCGCGCTGGCGGCCTCCGCGGTCAGTCGATCCCCGCGCGGGTGCGGTCGGCCACGCCGTAGGCCCGGGCCAGCTCGCGGCCGGTGCCCGCCCGGGTGGCCTCCGCCACGCGGGTCGGATCGATTCCCGCCTCGAGCATCCGCTGGCGCAACTCGCCCTCCCGCGCCTGGCGGAAGAAGAGGATCGTGATCGCCCCGAAGGCGAGCAGGCAATGCAGGACCATCATCACCGTGCCGGCGTTCGCCTGGTCCTGCAGCGGCTCCAGCCCCCAGGCCGCCGCGGCCTGGGCGTGCGAGCTGTAGAACGCGGTGCCGGAGAACCAGTAGACGTTGGCGATCGACAGCCCGACGAACCACACTCCCACCATGTAAACGCTCTTGAGGCCGGTGTTGAACCACGCGGGCGCCGGCAGCGCTTCGACGATCGGCCCCCATAGCAGCAGGCCGATCAGCAGGAACGAGGTCTGCTGGAGGATCCACAGCGGCGGGCTCTCGAGCACGGCGTGGTGGAGGTCGGGCAGCAGCCAGACCACGGTGCTGAGCGTCCACACGGGGAAGGCGACCAGCGGGTGCTGCAGGCGCTGCAGCACGGCGCGCGTGCCGGGCCGCAGCACGGCGGTGAGGAAGGAACGCGGCGTGCCGAGCAGCATCAGGAGCGGAGCGATCGCCCCGATCATGGTGTGCTGGAGCATGTGGGCCGTGAGCAGCCCCTGCTGGGCGGCGCCGCCCAGCGGCGAGCAGACCGCGATCAGGATCACCGCCACGCCGCTGTGGAAGCTGAACTGCCGCAACCCCGAGACGCCCCCGACCCGGTGGACCTGCAGGGCGTAGAGGGCGGCGAGCACGAGGAGCGCCGAGACCTCGACCGGCGGGATCGCCCAGAGGGCGCCGAGATCGGTGGTCGCGCCCGCGGAGGGACCGTGGTGGCCCGTCCGGTACGCGCCGCCGCTGCCGAGCGCCGTGAGCGCGAGCGCGAGCGCGATGAAGCCGGCGACACTGAGCAGCTTGAGCGGGCGTCCCACGGATCCGATGCTGCCAGGTTCCCGCCCGCCGGGAAGGTCGTTCGTCATGCGGCCCGGCAGTCCGGGCAGCGCCCGCGCAGCACGACGTCGTGGCCGTCCACGGTGAAGTCCGACGCGGTCGCGGTGGCCTCCAGGGCCTGCTCCAGCCGGGGATCCTCGAAGGGGCGCACCTCTCCGCAGTCCACGCACACCAGGTGGTGGTGGTGCTCGCCCCCCGGCAGGGCCGGCTCGTAGCGCGAGATGCCGCCGCCCAGGTCGAGGCGCTGCACCAGCCCGAGGCTGACCAGCAGGTCGAGTACCCGGTAGACGCTGGCGATGCCGACGCGCCGCCCGTCGCCGCGGAGCTGGTCGAAGATCTCCTGGGCCGAGCGGCAGCAGGTCTGGCCGGCCAGCGAGTCGATCACCGCGGTACGCGCCCCGCCGGAGCGGTGGCCGGCCTCGGCCACCTGCGCCGCCGCGTGGGCCGCCCACGCGGCGGTGTCATGGTCGTGCCCCTCGGGGGCGTGATCGTGAGCCCGGCGTATCATCGGTTCCCATGGAAGCGCCGGCCACAGAGACCGTCTGGCGTCGGCTGAGCGCCGACGGCCTGCGACGCACGCCCCAGCGCGAGGCGATCCTCGACGCGCTGGGCGACGCCGGCGACGGGCTGCCCCTCGCCGTGCTGCTCGCGCGCGGCCGCCGCCGCCTGCCCGGGCTCGGCGAGCGCACGGCCGAGCGCACGGTGGCGTTGCTGGTCGATAGCGGGGCGGTCGATGCCATCGCGCGGCCGGGCGGCGAGGTGGTCTACCGCCTCTGCGGTCACGGACACCACCACCACCTGGTCTGCACCTCGTGCGGGTCGGTGGCCGAGCTCGCCCGTTGCGACGTCGCCGGCTGGGTGGCCGACGAGGCGGCCCGCCAGGGCTTCCTGGTGCTGGGGCACGACGTCACCGTGCACGGCATCTGCGCCGCCTGCAGATAGGCCGGCGGGACGCCCCGAGACGCCCGTCTGTCGGTGAGAAGCACCCTCGTCACTGTACGCCGTCGCGGCGTGGCGGGCTCGGGGAGCCCCCGTGGTCAGCGGGCCGTTCGTCCCCCGCCACGGGGGAGCACCAGCACCAGCGCGGCCATCACGACGAGCGTCACCAGCGGGATGCGCACCGCCCAGGCCAGCGTCTCGGTGCCGCCCATGCGGCGCAGGCGCCGGTGGGCGGCGCGCCGCACGAGCGCTACGAGGATCGGGGATCTCAGCACCCCCCCATCATGACGCGGGCCTCGGACCCCACGCCGGGCGGCGTACGCCGCCCGGGCGGCGGACCACCGAGAGCGCGGAGGCCACGAGGTAGGCGGCGACCATGACGGAGGCGACGGATGCACCGGCAGCCAGCCCTGCGTGGTACGAGAGGTAGAGGCCCCCCAGGCCCCCGGCGACGGCGATCGCGGCGGCGCAGACCATCATCGGCGCCATCCGGCGGCAGACCAGGCGCGCCGTGGCCGCGGGACCGATCAGCAGCGCCACCACCAGCAGGTTGCCGAGCCCCTGCACGGCCACCAGGATCGCGGCGCCCAGCAGCACGAGCAGGGCGGCGTCCACCACGGCGGCCGAGGCCCCCACCGAGCGGGCGCTCGAGCGGTCGAAGCCCACCGCCAGCAGCCGTGAGTGCAGCGGAACGAGCGCGAGCACCATCACCAGGGCCAGCCCCGCGGCGAGCGCCAGGTCGGTGTCGGTCACCCCGAGGATGTCGCCGAACAGCAGCGACTGGATGCCCGGCGGCGAGTCGGGCGACAGGGCCAGCAGCGCCCCCAGCCCGAAGAGGGTGGTGACCACGATCGCGACCGCCGTGTCGCGCCCGATCTCCGGGAACCGCCCGACGGCCGCCACGCCCAGCCCTGCGACGGCCAGGCCGATCGCGCCGCCGAGCAGCAGGGGCAGCCCGGCGAGTGCGGCCACGACGAGGCCGGGGAACAGGGCGTGCGCCAACGACTCCGCCCCGTAGGAGAGCTCGTAGAACACGATCCAGCAGCCCAGCAGCCCCCCGGCGACGCCGAGCAGCACGACCTCCGCGGCCGCCCGCTGGAAGATCGTCTGCGCCCACGGATCGGCGAGCGCCCCCCAGAGGCCGCCCATCACTGCTCGTGCTCGTGGTCGTGGTGGTGAACGGCCGGGAGCACGCCCCGGTGGGCGCCGGTGCCGTCGTCGGGGAGCGTGACGATGGCCTCGCCGTAGGTGGTCTCGAGAACGGGCACCGTCAGCGTCCCCTCGGGGGGGCCGAACGCGATCTGGCGCCGGTTGACGCACAGCACGAGGTCCCAGGCCGCCACCTGCTCGACGTCGTGGGTCGAGATCAGGATCGCGTGCCCGGACTGCGCGAGCTCGTCGAGGAGCCGCATGAGGAGGTCGGCGCTCGGCGCGTCGAGGCCGGCGAAGGGCTCGTCGAGGAGCACCAGCCGCGCGTCCTGCACCAGCGCGCGGGCGATCAGCACCCGCTGGCGCTGGCCGCCCGAGAGCTCGCCGAAGGTGTGCCCGGCACGGTCGCCGAGCCCCACCACCTCGAGGGCCTCGTGCGCCTCCCGCCGCTCGGCGCGCCCCGGGCGGCGCCACCAGGGCAGCCGGCCGATGGCCCCCATCAGCGCCACGTCGAGCGCGCTCACCGGGTAGTCGAGGCGCGAGCGCTCGGTCTGCGGGAGCACGGCGCACCGGCCGCTCAGCTCCACGGTGCCCTCCGTCGGGCGGATCTCCCCCGTGATCGCGCGAAAGAGGGTCGACTTGCCGCCGCCGTTCGGCCCCAGCACGCCGACCCGCTGCCCCGCGAGCACGCGGAAGTCGATGCCCTCGATGGCCGGCGGCCCGCCGTAGCCGGCCGCCACCCCGCGGCACTCCAGGAGGGCCTGCGGGGCGCTCACCCGATCCCCGCGATCTCGCAGCCGCGCGCTCCATCGGTGAAGCCGCGCACCATCGCGTCCGCGTTCGCGCGCTCCATGCCGAGGTAGGTGGCGCCGGCCGAGCCGGCGGGGCCCAGCGTGTCGCCGTAGAGCTCGTTTCCGACGCGCACTCCGGTCTCGGCGGCGATCGCCTCGGCGAGCTTCGGGCTGAGCGAGCTCTCCGGGAAGACCGCGGTCACGCCCTCGGCCCGGATCAGGTCGGTCAGCCGCGCCACGTCGCCCGCCGAGGGCTGCGCCTGGGTGGTCTGGGAGGGGATGACGGCGCCGACGACCGTGATTCCGTAACGACGGGTGAAGTAGCCGAACGCGTCGTGGTCGGTGACGAGCTTGCGCTTCGACGCCGGGACGCCCGCCATGCACGCGGCGATGCCGCGATCCAGGGCCCGCAGCCTGGACAGGTAGGCCGTCGCGTTGGCGGCGTAGACGGCGGCGCCCCCGGGGTCGGCCCGGGTGAGCGCGTCGCGGATGGTGGCGACCGCGGCCTCGGCGTTGCGCGGATCGTGCCACCAGTGGGGATCGACGCGCGAGGCCTGCGCGCTCTGGTCCTCCCCGGGCAGCATGACCGGCAGGCGCGCGCCGACGTCCACGACGGCCGGGTCGCCGCCCGCGTCCGAGACGACCTCGCCCATCCAGGCGTCGAGGTCGTCGCCGCTGGTGAAGACGACCGACGCCTCGCCCGTCGCGACGACGTCGTCGGGCCGGGGCTCGTAGTCGTGGGGGTCGGTGTTCGGCTGCAGGATCTGATGGAGGTCGACGCGGTCGCCGCCGACGTTGCGCACCAGGTCGCCCAGCTGGGTCGTCGTGGCGACCGCGGCCACGGAGCCGCCGCCGTCCGAACCGCCGCTCGCGCACCCGGAGGCGACGAGCACGACGAGCGCCGCCGCCGCCACGCCCGCCGCCCGCCGCCCGCGGAGCAGGGGCAGGCGCCGGACGATCAGCGCGACGGCGAAGACGCCCCCGGAGATCACGGCGATCGTCGCGCCGGGGGTCGTGTTGGTCTCCACGGACGCCCAGATCCCGGCCACGCCCTCGGCCGCGGCCAGCGCCACCGAGCCCGCCTGCCAGGTGCGCAGGCGACGGGTCCACAGCCGCACCGTCGCGGCGGGCACCACGATCAGGGCCGACGCCAGGAGTGCGCCGATCGCCGACAGCGCGGCGATGGTCGTCAGGGCGATCAGGCCGAGGAGCACGAGGTCGGGCAGGGGCGAGCGCAGGCCGATCGCCCGGGACGCGGCCGGGTCGAAGCCGCGGGCGAGCCACCGGGGGCCGAGGACGAACCCGGCCAGCACGACCAGGGCGGACGCCCCGGCCGCCAACACCATGTCGCCGGTGCCGATCACCAGCAGGCTGCCGAAGAGCAGCGATTCGATGCTCGCCCCCGACTGGAAGACGTCGCTCGCGAGGATCACCCCGGCGGCCAGGAACCCGGCGAGGACGACGGCGGTGAGGCTGTCGTAGTCGGTGCGCGGGCCGGCGAGCGCGCGGACGCCGACGGCGAATGCGATCGCCGTGCCGAACGCGCCGAGCGCGGCCGAGAAGCCCAGGCCGTCGGCGAGCACCAGGCCCGGGAAGGCCGCGGTGCCGACCGCGTGCGAGAAGAAGGCCAGCCCGCGCAGGACGATCCAGGTGCCGAGCAGACCGGCGCCCACCGAGAGCAGCAGCACCTCGACGACGCCGCGCTGGACGAACGCGAGCTGGAATGTGTCGAGCAGGGCGGTTCTCCGGCACGGGGCGGGCGGGCTGCGGCAGTATAACGGGAGTGATTCTCATTTCTGAGCGGGCGACCGGCACCCTGATCGCGGTCAGGTCGGCGCCGCTACGATCCGACCCGTGACCGGAGCCCTCCTCGCCGCGAGCATCCCCGCTCCGTCGGTCCGGCAGATCTCCCTGGGCCCCCTCGAAATCCGCCTCTACGCCCTGTGCCTGCTGGCGGGCGTGGCGGTGGCCACGTGGCTCACGATGCGCCGCTGGACCGCGCGCGGCGGCGACCCCGACCTGGTCTTCGAGGTCGCGCTCTGGTCGGTGCTCGCCGGGATCATCGGCGGGCGGATCTACCACGACATCACCAGCTGGGACCAGGTCGGCGACCAGTGGTACGCGCCGCTGGCGATCTGGGAGGGCGGCCTCGGCATCTGGGGCGGGGTGCTCGCCGGCGTCCTTGTCGGCGCGTGGATCGTGCGCCGCCGGGGCGAGAGCGTCACGGCCTTCATGGACGCCGCGGCCCCGGGCATCCTGATCGCCCAGGGCATCGGGCGGCTCGGCAACTACTTCAACCAGGAGCTCTACGGAGGGCCGACCGACCTGCCGTGGGGCCTCGAGGTGAGCCTCGGCAACCGGCCGGTGGGAGACGAGCTCGTCTCCACCTACCACCCGACGTTCCTCTACGAGATGCTCTGGAACTTCGCCGGGGCGGCGCTGATCATCTGGATCGGCCGCCGCTTCCGCATCCGGCCGCCCGGGATCTTCTGCCTCTACGTCGCGATCTACTCGCTGGGGCGGATCTTCTGGGAGCAGCTGCGGGTGGACCCCTCGAAGATGTTCCTGGGCCAGCGGCTCAATTTCTACGTCGCGCTCACGTTGCTGCTCGGGGCGGCCGTCGTCTTCGTCTGGAACCAGCGCCGCGACGACCACGAGGTGGTCGAGCCGGGGCTCCCGCGCCGGCACGGCGGCTCGCACGGCCGCCCCGCGCGGCGGCGCTGAGCCGGGCCCGGCACCAGGCGCGCATCCGCTCGCCGGCCGCGACGGCCACCGCCCCGCGGGACTCCGCGCAGCGCGGCGCGCCGCCTGCCTCGCGGGCCCCCGCGTACATCGCGAGGACCCGCCGCCCCCAGTCCATCAGCTCGAGCCGGGGGTGTCCCACCGGACGCCTCAGATCGGCCGGGTGACGGCTCCCTCGGATGCGGAGGACACCAGCGAGGCGTACTTCGCCAGCACCCCGCGCGTGTAGCGCGGGGCGGGCGGGGACCAGCTCGCGAGCCGGGCGGCGATCTCGTCGTCCGGCAGCTCCACCCGTAGCTCGCGGGCGTCCACGTCGAGCACCACCGTGTCGCCCTCCCGGAGGGCGGCGATCGGGCCGCCGCGGAAGGCCTCGGGCGAGACGTGACCCACCATCAGGCCGTGGGTCGCCCCCGAGAAGCGCCCGTCGGTGATGAGCGCCACCTCGTCGCCGATGCCGGCACCCGCGATCGCGGCGGTGACGTGCAGCATCTCGCGCATGCCCGGCCCGCCGGCGGGGCCCTCGTAGCGGATGACCACGATGTCGCCGGGGTTGATCAGGTTCTTCTTGACGGCGGCGAAGGCCTCCTCCTCCGACTCGAAGACCCGGGCGGGGCCGGCCTGCAGCCGCCGCTCGTGGCCGGCCAGCTTCACGACGCAGCCGTCGGGCGAGAGGTTCCCGCGCAGGATCGCGAGGCCGCCGCTCGGCGACAGCGGGGCGTCGATCGGGACGATCACCTTCTGGCCCGGGGTCTCGTGGGCGTCGGCCGCGATCTCGCCGAGAGAGCGGCCGTCCACATTGAGCGGACCGGGGTCGAGCAGGCCGGCGTCCACCAGCTCGCGCTCCATCACCGCGACGCCACCTGCGGCGTAGAGATCGGTCGCAACGTACTTCCCACCCGGGGTCAGGCTCGCCACGATGGGAGTGCGCGACGCGATCGTGTCGAAATCGTCGATCGAGAGCTCGATGCCGAGCTCCCAGGCGATCGCCAGCAGGTGGAGCACGCCGTTGGTCGAGCCGCCGCTCGCGGCGACGCCGGCGATGGCGTTGTCGATCGACTGGCGCGTGATGATCTGCGAGGGGCGCACGTCGTCGCGCACGAGCCGCATGACCAGCTCGCCGGCCGCGATGCAGGCGGCCTCCTTGTCGGGGTGCATCGCCGGCACGCCGTTGAGGCCCGCCGGGCTGATGCCCAGGATGTCGAGCGCCATCGACATGGTGTTGGCGGTGAACTGGCCGCCGCACGCGCCGGCGCCGGGGCAGGCGACGTTCTCGAGGGCGTGGACCTCCTCGGGCCCGACCTTCCCCGCCGCGTGGGCGCCGACCACCTCGAAGACGTCCTGGATCGTGACGTCGCGGCCCTTGTAGCGGCCGGGCGCGATCGAGCCGTTGTAGAGGACGAGCCCGGGGATGTCGAGACGCGCGAGCGCCATCACGGCGGCCGGGATCGTCTTGTCGCAGCCCACCAGGCAGACGAGGCCGTCGAAGGAGTGGCCGCGCGACGCGAGCTCGATCGAGTCGGCGATGACCTCGCGAGACACGAGCGAGGCGCGCATGCCCTCGGTGCCCATCGACACGCCGTCCGAGACGGAGATCGTGTTGAGCTCCATCGGCGTGCCGCCGGCGGCACGGACGCCGCGCTTCACGTGCACCGCCAGCTCACGCTGGTTGAGGTTGCACGGCATGGTCTCGATCCACGTCGTCGCCACGCCGATGATCGGCTTGGCGAGGTCCTCGTCGGTGAAGCCGGTCCCCTTGAGCATGGCCCGGGCGGGCGCGCGGTCGGGACCGTCGGTCATCGCCGCGCTCTTGCGCTTGGCGGGATCGCTGGGGCCGTACGGGTTCTTGGTCATCGCCGGAGTCTAAGGAATCGCGCGCCCCCTCCGGCGGGCCGCCCCGGGCGGGGAGCGGGAGCCTGTGTTAGTCCTGGGGTCCCGCCGGCGCCCGCTCGCGCCGATCGAGCCCGGACGAGAGGACATCCATGGGCGACCTGCTCCGTCAGAACGCGACCCTCGACGTGGGGGTCTTCATCGCCTCGGCGGTGGCGATCGTCGCGGCGCACACGCTGATCATGGCGGTCGCCCTACGGGCCGCCGGGCGCACCCCGTCAGCCCGCAGCGCCATCCAGAGGTGCCGCTGGCCGACGCTGCTCCTGCTGGCAGCGCTCGCCGCCCTGGTCGGGCTGCGCGCGGCCGGGGTGTCCGACGGCGACCCGGGCAGCGCGCGCCACCTCGCGGGCCTCCTCGTGATCGCGGCGGTGGCCTGGACGCTGATCGTCCTGGTCGGAGTCGCGTCGGAGCTGGTCGTGGGCCGGTTCGACATCGACTCGTCGGACAACCTGCGGGCCCGCCGGATCCACACCCAGGCCGCGATCCTGCGCCGGATCGCCGCGGTGGTGATCAGCCTCACCGCGGTGGCCGTGATGCTCACGACCTTCCCGGCGGTGAGGACGCTGGGCGCCAGCCTGCTCGCGTCGGCGGGGATCGCCGGCATCGTGCTCGGCCTCGCCGCGCAGCAGACCCTGGGCAACCTCATCGCCGGGATCCAGATCGCCCTGACGGAGCCGATCCGCCTCGACGACGTCGTCCTCCTCGAGGGCGAGTACGGGCGCATCGACGAGATCACCTTCACCTACGTCGTGGTCGCCCTCTGGGACGAGCGCCGGCTCATCCTCCCCATCTCCTACTTCACGACGACCCCGTTCGAGAACTGGACGCGCTCCCAGTCGAGGATCACGGGGTCGGTCCATCTGCACGTCGACTACGGCGTGCCCATGGGCGACCTGAGGGCCGAGCTGTCGCGCGTGCTGCGCGCCTCCGCGCTCTGGGACGGCCGCCAGTGCGAGCTGCAGGTCGTGGAGAGCCACCCGCACACGCTCGAGGTGCGCGCGCTGGTCAGCGCGCGCGACGCCCCGACGGCCTGGGACCTGCGCTGCGAGGTGCGCGAGGCCCTGGTGGCCTTCGTGTGCGATCGCTACCCGGCGAGCCTTCCGCGCCTGCGCGCCGACGTCGCGACCGGAGCCTCCTTCGCGCTCGCTCCCTGATCGGGGAGGTCGGGGCCCTCGGTCAGACCTCGTCCTCGAAGCGGACCTTCGCGCCGATGGAGGCCAGCGTGAAGACGGCGAAGACCAGGCCCAGGATGAAGGGCAGGTAGCCGGCCTCGTGGCGGTCCTCCCAGCCGATCACCACCAGCAGGACGGTGAGAACCGTCAGCATCGCCAGCATCCACGCCGGAAGACCCCTCATCGCACGCTCCCCGATCGGTCGAAATTCCGCACAAGACTAGCGCGACCGCGCGCGCGAGAGGCCATGGCGCGCCCTGCTAGTGTGCCGCGCCATGGCCGCGGAGCACGTGGATGTACGCAGTGAGGCGCGAGGCGAGGCGACTGTCGTTCGCGTCGTCGGAGTCCTGGACGCCCTGGCGCTCGAGGACGTTTCGCGCACGCTGACCGATGCTCAGCGCGGTCAGGGGCCCGTGGTGATCGACCTCGAGGGCGTCACGTTCATGGACAGCCGGGGCCTTGGGTCCCTGCTGGCGGCCAACGAGCGCAGCCGCGAGGGCGCCCCCCCGGTGAGCATCTACCGCCCCTCCGAGGCGGTGCAGCGCCTGCTCGACGTCTCGGGCGTCCGCGGCGTCCTCCCCGAAGTCGAGGAGCTGCCTCCCGCCTGACCGCCCGCCGTCCGCGGATCGATAACCTCGGTCTATGGACGTCACGATGAAGCAGCTGCGCTACTTCATCGCGGTCGCCGAGGAGCTGAACTTCACGCGCGCGGCGCGCAGGCTCCACCTCTCGCAGCCGGCGCTCAGCGTCCAGATCCGCCACCTCGAGCGCGACCTCGGGGTGGATCTCCTGCGCCGCACCAGTCGCTCCGTGGAGCTCACCGACGCCGGGCGCGGCCTGCACGAGGATCTGCGGCGCCTGTTCACCGATCTCGACCGCGCCGTCGAGCGGTCCCGACGGACCCACCTGGCCGTGCCGGCGACGCTGCGCATCGCCTACACGGCCAGCGCCGCCTACGAGGCGCTCCCGCTCATCCTCGACGAGCTCGCGACGATCGCGCCGCCGCTCGAGGTCGCCGCCCATCAGGCCTGGAGCATGCGCGCGATCGACGCCGTGCTCCTCGGAGACGCCGACCTCGCCCTCGTGCGGGAGTTCCCCGGCGCCGAGGGGCTCTGCACCGAGGTCGTGAGGCGCGAGCCGCTGGCCGCCTTCATGAGCGAGCGGCACCCGCTCGCCGGGCGCGGGCACATCGCCGTCGAGGATCTCCGGGGCCGCGTCGTCGTGGTCATCCCGGAGTCTCTGGCCCCGGGGTTCCACGACCTCGTGGGCCGGCTCTGTGAGAGGCGCGGCTTCCGTCCGGCCGAGGTCGAGCTGGCGAGCCCCGAGAGCCGCGAGCCGTTGCTCGCGCACCTGTCCCGGCACGACGACCATCTCTTCCTCGGCCCGGCGTCCATGGCGAGCATCGTCTGGGAGGGGGTCGTCCACGTTCCGGTGGAAGACGAGGACGCGCGCATCGGGCTGAGCGTGGTGCGCCTGCGCACCGCCGGCCCTCCGTCGCCCGCGGTGGAGCGGGCGCTCGGAGCGGTCCACGCCGTCTCGGTGCGCGAGGGGTGGATCGACCCGGCCTGATCCGCTCAGTCGGGGGGCCGGGTCGAGATGACGAGATGGTTCGACGCCTTGCCGGAGTCGATCATCTCGAGGTAGCAGGTGAAGTAGTCGATGTGATGGTCGGTCTGCTCGGCTCCCTGCTCCTGCGCGATCGCGTCGCGATGCGTGATCCAGCCCTCGCGCCAGCGCTCCATCTGGACGCGGAAGTCGCTGATGTACTCGACCACCTCGTCGATGACGAAGCCCGCGGTCCGGAGCTTGGCCTTGTAGGAGGCGAGGGTGTCGGTGTACTGCGGGATGGCGTAGCCGCGCGCCATGCGCCCCCGGATCTCGTCGTCGCCCTCGTCGAACTCGAACGTGCCCGACAGGAACGCCCATCGCCCTCCCGGCCGCAGCAGCCGCCGCACCTCTCGGAACAGCCCGACCTTGTCCTCGAAGACGTTCATCACGTTCATGCTGATCGCGACGTCGAAGGACCCGTCCTCGAAGGGCATCGACATCCCGTCGGCCAGCACGAAGGTGACGCGGTCCTCCATGCCGGCGTTGCGCACGAGCCGATGCGCCACCTCGACGCCGACCTCGTTGATCTCGACGCCCGTCATGCGGCAGCCGCTCTGCGCGGCCATGTGGATCGCCGGCCCGCCGGTGCCGCTCCCCACGTCGAGGACCCGCGTGTCCGCGTCGATGCCCAGGCGCGCGACCAGGTCGTCGAAGTACCTCACCGTCGCGAACGACTGCTGGCCGAGATCGTCGCCCGGCAGCCACACGTCCTGTCTCAGCAGCCGGTTGGCCGGGCTGTCGATCCGATGGATCTCCGAGTAGTCGACGCCGGTGCGTGCGTGGCCCATCTGATGTCCCCTGACCCTCGGGATGGCGGCGGCTCCAGGCGCCCTCCGGGTCACCGTAGGACCGTCTGTCGGCCGGCGTCCAATACCGACTGCGGGGACATCCATAGGCCGGATCTATCGTCGGCGGGCCCTCGCCCCCGCTCCGCGCGCGGCCGTGCCCTCCATCGCCCGCATGCGCGTACGTCGACACCCTAGGATCCGGCGCGTGAGCACCGACTACCTTGGCGCGGGCGGGCGCCTGACCGGCGGGCCGGCTCCGGATCTCGTGCGCGCGGGCTACGCGCACGAGATCTCCCACGGCCCCCGGCTGGCCGGCTCGCTCTCGCTGGCCGACCTGGCGCACGCGGTCGCGCTGGTGGAGGCCGGCGCGCTCACGGGCGACGATGCGCGCGGGCTGCTGGAGGGCCTGCTCGCGCTCGATGCGATCGCCCCGGAGGACTTCCCCTGGCGCGCCGAGCTCGGCGACGCCTTCAACTCGCGCGAGCACGAGCTGAAGGCCCGCGTGGGCGCACCGGCGGCGGGCTGGTTGAGCGCGGGCCGCCCGCGCCGCGAGGCCTTCCGCGTCGCGCTCCGCCTCGTGGCCCGGGCGGGCGTGCTCGACCTCCACGACGCCACGCTCGACCTCGCAGGGGCGCTCGTCGACCTCGCCGAGCGCCACCGCGACGACCTCGCGGCCGACTACACCTATCTGCAGCCCGCCCAGCCCAGCTCGATCGGCCACCTGCTGCTGACCTACGCCTACCCCGCGCTACGCGACGCTGAGCGCATGCGCGCCGTGCACGGCCGGCTCGATCTGAGCGTCGCCGGCGTCGGCGGCAGCGCGGGATCGCGGTGGCCCCTCGACCGGGAGCGAATGGCCGAGCTCCTCGGCTGCGCGGGCCTCGTGACCCACGCCAAGGACGCGATGTGGCAGGCCGACGGCTACGTCGAGCTCGCCTCGGCGGTGGCGACGGCGGCCACCCACGGATCGCAGCTCGGCCAGGACCTGGAGATCCTCGCGAGCCAGGAGTTCGCGGCCGTCCAGCTGGCCGACGGCCACAGCCGCGCGAGCGCGCTGATGCCCCAGAAGCGAAACCCCTACGCCCTTGCAGTGATCCGCACCCAGGCCGGCATCGCGGCCGGCGACCTCGCCGCGATGCTGGTCACGCTGCACACCGGCTCGGCCCGCACCGACCACTTCCACCTGCTGAACGGCAGCGTGCCGCGCGCCCTCGACGAGGCGGTCGCCGTCGCGCGCCTGACCGCCGAGGTGGTCCGGGGCATGACGATCGACGCCGCGCGCTGGGAGCGGGCGGCCCGTCAGGGCTTCACGGCCGCCGCGGACGTGGCCGACGTGCTCGCCGTCGAGGCCGGCCTCGACTACCGCACGGCGCACCACGTGGTCGGGCGCGCGGTGCGCGATCTGGTGGAGGCCGGGCTCGCGCCCGACGCCCTCACCCCCGAGCGGCTGTCGGCCGCCGCCCAGGCCTCCGTGGGGCGCCCGGTCGCGATCTCGGCCGAGGCCCTCGCCGGCGCGCTCGACCCCGCCGCCTGCGTCGCCGCTCGTCTGCAGACCGGGTCGGCCGCTCCGGCGGAGGTCGCGTCGATGATCCGCGACTGCCGGGAGCAGATCACCGCCGCCCGCGCGGTCAGCGCGGAGGCGCGGGGGCGGGCGACAGCGGCCCAGGCAGCCCTCCGGGCGCGGGCCCGGGATCTGTCGCGCTGACGATCTCGGTGCGCACCCTCAGGGCGTAGCGCCCCAGCAGCCGCAGCAGCGCCGGCCCGGCGACCAGGGCGATCACCGCGCTGCCGGCGGCGTGGGCGAGGTCGAACGGCAGGCTGCGCCCGCTCGCCAGGACCATGCTCGCCCAGCTGAGGTCCGGGCCGAAGGACGCGAGGAACCAGATGTTCATGGCCCACCCGAAGGCGAGGCCCCACGCGAACGCGACGACCGCCAGTCCGACCCGGCGGCGGCAGACCGCGCGCAGCAGCGCGCCGGTGAGGCCCGCGGCGCTCCAGAGCGCCATCTGGGGAGGGGTCCAGGGGCCCTGGCCGAGGAAGCTGTTGGACAGGAGCCCGGCGATCGGGCCCACCGCGAGGCCGGCGCGTGGCCCGAGCGACGCCCCCGTGACGATGCAGATCGTCGTCACGGGCTGCACGCCCGGGATCGGCGACAGCAACACCCTGCCCGCGGCGGCGACGGCCCCGAGGGTGGCGACCAGGGCCAGCTCCTTGGCGCCCCCCCGGCCGCGCTCGAGCCCCACGAGCCCCAGACCGAGCATCACCACGAGCGCCATCACGGCGAGGAGCCCGGGGCTCACGCGACCGCCACCGGGGCCGGCGGGGAGGCCAGGAGGGCGCCGCCGGCCATCGTGAGCGCGCGATCGCCGGCCTGGCGCGCGAAGGCGGCGTCGTGCGTCGCCACGACGATCGCCGCCCCGTCGGCCGCGCGCGCCCGCAGAACGCCCGCCAGGGCCGCCTTGCGTTCCGGGTCCATCCCCCGGGTGGGCTCGTCGAGGGCGATCACCCCGGGGCGCGCGACCAGGATCGCGGCCAGCGCCACGCGTTCGCGCTGGCCGACCGAGAGGTCGAGCGGGTGCCGGTGCGCCAGCGCGGACAGGTCCAGCTCCTCGAGGGCTCCGGCCACCCGCGCCCGTCGCTCCGCGCCCGTCAGGCGGAGCCCTCGCAGGGCGAGGGCCACCTCGGCGTCCACGCGCTCGGTCAGCAGGTGGCGCCCGGGGTCCTGGCCCACGAACCCCAGGGCGGGGAAGCGGCGCTCGGCGGCCCACCCCGTGACGTCCCGGCCCTCCAGCACCACCCGCCCCGCCTCGGGCCGGTGCAGGCCCGCGAGCACGCGCAGCAGCGTGGTCTTGCCGCAGCCGTTCGGTCCGCGGACCGTCGTGACCTCGCCGCCGCGCAGGTCGAGCCACGCGCCGCGCACGACCGGGCGGCCCGGGTGGCCGGCGTCCACGCCCTCGAGCCGCGCGCGGATCGGCCCCGGATTGGAAGCGGGCCGGTGCGCGATCCCGGGCTCCGGCACCTCGTCGGGGCCGGCCAGCCGGCCGGCGCGCACCGCCAGAACGCGGTCGGCCACCGCGCGTGTGCGGTCGGCGCGGTGCTCGCTCATCACGACGGTCGTCCCGCTCTCGCGCGTCAGGCGCCGGAGCGTCGCCATCAGCGCGGCCGCGGCCTCGTCGTCGAGCTGGGACGTCGGTTCGTCCAGCAGCACCAGCCGTGGCCTCGGGGCGAGCACCGAGGCGAGCGCGACCCGCTGGCGCTCGCCTCCCGACAGCGAGGCGATGGCGCGGCCGCGCAGATGCTGGGCCCCGGCCATCGCGAGCGCCACCTCGACCCGCGCCGGGATGGCGGCGGCCTCGAGCCCGGCGCTCTCGAGCCCGAACGCCACGTCGCGATCGACCGAGCCGAGGACGGCCTGCCCCTCCGGATCCTGGAAGACCATCCCGGCCATGCGGCAGATGCGCGCCGGATCGCTGCGCACGGTGTCGTGGCCGGCGATCGTGACCGCGCCGGAGAACCGGCCGCCGTGGAAGTGGGGCACCAGGCCGCAGAGGGCGCGCAGCAGCGTCGACTTGCCCTCGCCCGAGGGGCCCTCCAGCAGGAGGATCTCCCGGTCGGCCACGTCGAGGTCGATGCCGTCGAGGGCGGGCGCCGGCGCTCCCCCGTAGGTGAACCGGAGCCCGCGCACGGTGGCGAGGCTCATCGGCGCAGCACCAGAGCCGCCCCCCCGAGGCAGGCGAGCGTCGCGGCGGCGACGCCGATCGCCCCGCCGCCCGTGACCGGGTCGAGGGTCGGGTAGTAGGAGTAGCCCGCCAGACCGAGCGCGATCGTCGCGGCGGCGACGAGCGCGAGGGCGACTCCGATCGCCAGCGTCAGCCTCTCGGGCGCCGTGTGCGGCGCCTCGGCGATGCGGGTGCGCGGCCCCGACCCGTAGCCGCGGGCGGTCATGGCCTCCGCGACGTCGAGCCCGCGCTCGAGACTCGATCCGAGCAGGGGCAGCGCGAGCGGCGCCGCGCGGCGCAGGCGCCCCGGCCATCGCCCCTCGGTCAGTGCGACCCCCCGCAGGCGCGCCGTCTCCGCGATGGCGCGCGCGTCGCGCTCGAGCGTCGGCATCAGGCGCGCTGCCAGGGCGCAGGTGAGCGCCGAGCGCGGGGCGACCCGCGCGACCTGGGCCTGCAGCCGGTCGGCGTCGATGTGGGCGAGCACGGCCCCCACCACCACCGCCACCGCGAACAGCCGCACGCCGATCGCGACCCCGGCCACCACCTCCTCGAGGGTCACCTCCAGGTCGATCAGCGCCACCTCCGGGCCGCGCCAGAGGATCAGGTCGCCTTCCGCGGAGACGAAGGGGTTGAGCACCGCGAGGCTCAGGCCGCTGATCGCGCCGCCCAGCAGGAACAGACGGCTCGGGCGCCCGGGGGCGGCGGCGAAGAGGGCGAGCGCCCCCAGGGCCGCCGCCCCGAGCACCAACGGGTGGTCGGTGCTGAAGGCGATCGCGATCGCCGCCAGGCCGAGGACGGTCAGCGGGCCGGGCGCCCTCCTCACGGGGTCGTCCTCCCGCCGGCGACGAGCGGCGCCCCGGCGGCGTCGAAGGCGACGGCGTAGCGCAGGCTCAGCACCTGCGGCGAGGTGGCCACGGTGCGCGCCGCGGCCTGCGCGGCGGTTGCGTCGAGGCCGACGACCGCGACCAGCACGCCGTCCTCGGGTTGCGATCCGGTGGGGACCGCGGCGACGAGGGCCCGCGCGCCGGGTACGGGCGCGCGGGCCGCGCCATCCGGGCCGAGCGCGGTGATCACCCCGTCCTCGACGGCCACGGTCAGGCCGGCGGCGTCGGGGTCGGCGAGCGCGCGGCGCCACGCGGGGTCGCGGCGCGCCAGATCGGCGCTCGCACCCACCCGCGCGCGCCAGGGCGAATCCCCTGCGACGATCCGGGCGCCCGCCGCGGCGAGGGCCTGGCGGAGCGGCGGGTCGGCGACGACGCGCGGGCCGTCCCCGCCCGGGTGCGCCAGCGGGGCGGGCCACTGACCGACGACGACCGGCGTCTGGACGAGCGCTCCCCAGTCGCGGTGGTCCCACCACACCGCGTCGCCGTCGCGCAGACGCACGTCCTTGGCGCCCACCGACGAGCCGATCCCGTTGACGAAGAAGAACCAGTCGCGCGGCCCGTCCGGGTCGCTCGCGTATCCGAGCATCTCCTGGACGAAGCCGCCGCCGAAGGCCGTGCGCACGGTCGTGGCGCCGCGGAGGGCGCGCATCACCGACTGGCCCGGCGCGACGCGGGTGTCGAGGAGCTCCCGCGCGCCGTAGCCGGCGCTGGCGACGAGCGCCGCGCCGGGCGCGGAGGACGCCGGGGCGTCCTGGGAGCGCCGCTCGCAGCCGGTCGCCGCGAGGACGAGCGCCAGCGCCACGGCGAGGGCCGCGAGCACGGGCGATGGTCTGGGACGTCGACGCACCAACTGCTCAGTTCCTCGAAAGCGTTGTCGGTGCTCGGGCGGAGGCAGGTTTCCTGGCTTCCGTTCGCAGCGACGTCACGTCTTCCCAGGGTCTCCCCCAGTGACCGGCTTCCCGCCCAGTGACGCCGCTCCCGGTGACAGTGGCGGGACCGCGCCGGACTCGCACCGGCTTCCCTCGAACGCCCTCGCGGACGACCACCCACCCGAGACCCCCGCAGGCTATCCCTGCGCCCGCCGCCGGTCGACCTCCCCATTGGTCGAGACGCCAATACGAGCGGTTGACAACATAGGCGTCACTCGATTACAAGTTGCAACCTACTAAAAGCTGCCTAAATCGCTATCCCACATCACCGGGATGGGGAGGAGAAAGTGGATGGACCAGCACGACATGGCGAGGCCCCCGCTCCCCTCCCCGGTCGCCGGGATCGATGAGCCGCCGTTGAGCGACGAGCTGCTCACCCCCGGGGAGGCGGCGGCGCTGGTCGGCGCGTCGTCGGGCCGCGCGCCCACCGGGCTGCGCAATCGCGCCCTGGTGGCGGTGATGTACCGCTCCGGCCTGCGGCCGGGCGAGGCGCTCGCGCTGCACCCGGGCGACGTCGACCTCGAGGCCGGGACGGTCCTCGTCCCGCCCCGCAAGGGCGGGCAGTCGCGCCTCACCGGCCTCGATGAGGCCACCCGGCAGATGATCCGGGTCTGGCTCGCGCGCCGCGCCGAGCGCGGCATCGGACCGGACCGGCCGCTCTTCTGCACCCTCGCCGGCGAGTCGCTGAAGGCGGCCTACGTGCGAGAGCTCCTGCCCCGACTCGCCAGGCGCGCCGAGATCCGCAAGCGCGTGCACCCCTTGGCGCTGCGCTACGCCAACGCCGCCGAGCTGGCCGAGGAGGGCATGCCCTCCTCGATGATCGATCGCCACCTGGGCGTGGCGCCGATCGGAGGCGCTCGGCGCTACCGGCGACCGGTCAGCGAGCAGGATGTCGCGGCCGCCGTGGCGGCGCGCGTCTGGCGCATGTGAGCGGATCCCCGCCGGGCGGGTGATCCGGCGTCCCACCCGGGCGTCGCATCGGTGGAATGGCCGCAGAGAACCCCCCACGAACCGACCCGCCTCGCCGACGAGGATCTGCTCACGTTGGCCGAGCGCGGCGACGCCGACGCGTTCGAGGTCATCTACGACCGCATCGGCTGACCCCGTCCCGCTGGGATTCCGCGCCGGACGGTCGCGATCGGTGACGCCCCGCCGCCATCGACGGCCGTGCGGCTCGGCTCAGGGAGCCGGGGGAGCGCTTTCGGACCCGGGGTGCGCGCGCGGCGCCCGCCCATCCCGAGGCGCCCGCGTGCGCGTACCCGCCGGCGCCGGCCGGATCGCCCTCAGGAGCATCCGCAGGCGCCCCGGCCCGCGGCGCACGCCCGTCTCGAGCTCCACGCCCCGCAGGGGGCCCGATGAGATCCGTACGGCGGCCACGAAGACGGCTTCGCCGCCCGGCGCACCGCTCCTCCCGGCCGGCCCCCGCGGATCCGGGGGTCAAGGTCTCCCAGGACAGGACCGAATACAGATTGCAGACACCCAGTCGCGGGTCATTGCCGGAGAGCGATCCTGCCCAGAGAGTCGAAGAGCACCGAGACGGCCTACACCCTGCACCAGCCGGGCCGGTTGCTCGACAGCCTGGTGGCCGCCATGGCCGATCGGCTGCGACCCGGTCGCTCGGGCTGGTCGGCGTCCGTGCACCTCGGCCACGACCTCGAGCGCTTCTTCGGTATCCGTGCCCCGATCCAGTCGATCGAGCGCGCTCTCCAGCAGCTCGCCAAGGACAAGCGCATCCAGCGCATGGTCGACGACAGCGGAACCCTCTGGTACAAGCTTCGACGCGACTGATCCGGCGTCCGGTCCCTGGCGCCCTGCGCGTGCCCCCACCGGCCTCAGTACCTGACGCCGCGGGAGGCGGAGCGGCGATTCCCGGCCGACGGCGGCGTCCCGCGCCCGGCCCCGTACGCCTTCAGGCGCTCGAGACGCCTCTGCGGCGTCGCGCGCGGGAGGGTCGAATCCCCTCCATCAAGCCCGGTTCAGAAGTAGCGGAGGAGGGACTCGAACCCCCGACACGCGGATTATGATTCCGCTGCTCTAACCAGCTGAGCTACTCCGCCGCGGAACGACCCACGGGGACCGTCCGAGAGCCCAGTAGCGGATTCGAACCGCTGACCCCTTCCTTACCATGGAAGTGCTCTACCGGCTGAGCTAACTGGGCGAGATGGTCTTTCCGGTATCGACCGACTCGGGACTCTAGCGAAGTCGGGCGGCATTCCGCGATGGCGTGGCGCGCCTCACGCCGCGCCGGGGCGTTGCGCGCGGAAGACCCAGCCGCGCAGCAGCACGAAGCGCGCGAGGGTCGCTCCGGCGTTCGCCAGGACCAGCACGGCCACCTCCAGGGAGCGCGCGGGCGCCGCGGTCGCGGTGTGGAGCACGACCAGCGAGCCGCTTGTGAGGCCGAGCCCGATCGCGAAGACGCCGAGCCCCTGCACCTGGTGACGCGCCCACCGGGAGCGGCCACGCACCCCGAAGGTGACCCGGCGGTTGGCGGCCGTGTTGGCGACGGCGGTCACGACGAGCGCGGTGGCGTTCGCGGCCTGCGCGCCCGCTCCGCCGCGCAGCAGCAGGTAGAGCGCGATGTAGGCCAGGGTGCTCGCCACGCCGATCGCCGCGAAGCGGGTGACCTGGCGCCAGAGGCCCACGGGGGCCTGCACGGCGCGGTCGCGCAGCGCCTCCACCCGGGCGCCGAGCCCGCCCGCCAGGCCCCGGCGCAGACGCGCGATGCCGCGCAGGTCGTCGATGGCCGTCCGGACGATGTCAACCCGGCTGTCGGGGTCGTCGACCCAGTCCACCGGCACCTCGTGGATGCGCATGCCCGCCCGCTCGGCGATCACCAGCATCTCGGTGTCGAAGAACCAGGCCTCGTCCTCCATCAGCGGCAGCACCCGCCGCGCCGCGTCCGCGCGGATCGCCTTGAAGCCGCACTGCGCGTCGCTGAACCGTGCGCCGAGGAGGGTCCGCAGGAGGAGGATGTAGGCGCGGGAGATGATCTCGCGCCTGGGGCCGCGCACCACCTGCGAGCCGTGAGCGCGGCGGGTGCCGATGGCGAGGTCGCTGTGGCCGCTGATCAGCGGCGCGACCAGGGGCAGTAGCCCCGCGAGGTCGGTGGAGAGGTTGACGTCCATGTAGGCCAGCACCCAGGCGTCGCTGTCCTCCCACGCCGCGCGCAGGGCGCGCCCGCGCCCCTTGGCCTCCAGGTGCACGACGTGGACGCCCGGCAGCTCGTCGGCCAGGCGCCTCGCGATCGCCGCGGTGTCGTCGGTGCTCGCGTTGTCGGCGATCGTGATGCGGGCCGACAGTGGGAAGCTCGTCTCCAGGTAGGCGTGCAGGCGCCGGATGTTCGGCGCGAGGTCGACCTGCTCGTTGTGGACCGGCACCACGACGTCCACCGCCGTGCGGCCGCCGGGGTCGGGCACCGGGATCGGCGTCCGGGCGGCGCCGGCGGTCGTCGCCGGCGGGCCGGTCGTGTCGTGGTCCCAGACGGACGGGATGGGAGCGGCGGAAGTGGACATGCCACCACCCTCGGCCCCCGACCTCAGGCGGGCGTGGGCCCGCCCTGAGGATCGGCTGTGAGGGCGGGTCCGTCCAGCGGCAGCAGGACGCGGAAGGTGGCGCCCTCGCCGGGGGCCGACTCGACCTCGGCGCGGCCTCCGTGGGCCTCGGCGATCGAGGAGACGATCGACAGGCCGAGGCCGCTGCCCCCGCTCGCCCGCGCGCGCGAGGGGTCGGCCCGGAAGAACCGCTCGAAGACCCGTTCGGCGTGCCCGGGCGCCAGCCCCGGGCCCCGGTCGGAGACCTCGACGACGGCCTCGCCACCGCGGATCAAGGTGCGGACCACGACCGGCGCCCCGGCCGGCGTGTGCGCCCGCGCATTGCTCAGGAGGTTGCCGACGACCTGGCGCAGGCGGACGTCGTCGCCGCGCACCGTGACCGGTCCCTCCGAGACCTCGTCGATCGGCCGCTCCGGCTCCACGGCCCGCGCGTCGGCGACCAGGTCGCCCACCAGCGCGGTCAGGTTGACCGGCTCGGAGGCCATCGGGCGCCCCTGGTCGAGGCGCGCGAGCAGCAGCAGGTCGTCCACCAGCACGCCCATCCGGGTGGCCTCGGCCTCGATGCGGCGCATCGTGGTCGCGAGGTCGTCCGGGCGCTGCGCGGCGCCGCGGCGGAAGAGCTCGGCGTAGCCGCGCACGGACGTGAGCGGCGTCTGGAGCTCATGGGAGGCGTCGGCCACGAACTGGCGCAGGCGCCGCTCGGTCTCGCGCCGCTCGGCGAACGACTCCTCGATGCGGGTGAGCATCGCGTTCAGAGTGCGGCCGAGGCGCCCGATCTCGGTGTGCGGGCTCTCGTCGGCGATCCTCTGCGACAGGTCGCCGCCGGCGATCGCGTCGGCGGTCGCGCCGATCTCCTCCAGCGGGCGCAGGCCCACCCGCACCAGCCAGAGGGCCAGCAGGGCGAGGCCTCCCAGGGTGGCCGCGCCGACCGCGATCTCGATCTTCATCAGCCGGCCGAGCGTCGCGTTGACCTCGTCGAGCGGTACGCCGATCACCAGCGAAGCCCCGCGGGGAAGGCTCCCGGGGGGGAGCTGGCGTGCGAGGGGCGAGCTCTGCGGCACCGACAGCAGCCGGTACTGCCCCGCGTTCCCCGGGAGGTCGACCGTCGAGAAGCCCGCCTCGACCCGGTCGGGCAGCGACAGCAGGGCGCTCCCGTCGTCGTAGCGGAGGTCGAATCCGTCGAGGATGGTCCCGTCGCTCGCGCGCAGGCGCACCAGCGAATCGGGAGGGAGGCTCGACGGGGACCGGCGATCCCCGAACCCCGCGATGGGCGCGATGCGCGCGTCGATCAGCTCGCGATCGACCCGGTCGAGCAGGAAGGATCTCAGCGCGACGTGCGTCGCCCAGCCGGCGGCCGTCAGCGCCACGGCCACAAGGGCCAGCGTGACGATCAGCAGGCGGGCGCGGAGGGACATCGCCCGGATCAGCGGGGGCGCAGCCGCAGCGAGTACCCGAAGCCGCGCATGGTGTGGATGAGCGGCTCGCCGCCGGGGTCGATCTTCTTGCGCAGGTAGCTGATGTAGGTCTCGACCACGTTCGAGTCGCCGCCGAAGTCGTAGTTCCAGACATGGTCGAGGATCTGCGCCTTGCTGAGTACGCGCCCGGCGTTCGTCAGCAGGTAGCGCAGCAGGCTGAACTCGGTGGGGGTGAGCTCGATCAGGCGGCCCCCGCGGCGCACCTCGCGCGTGTCCTCGTCGAGCTCCAGGTCCTCGAAGACCAGCCGGCGGCGCTCCTGCTCGCCGACCCCCCGCGTGCGCCGCAGCACCGCCCTCACCCGGGCGATCAGCTCCTCCAGGCTGAAGGGCTTCACGACGTAGTCGTCGGCGCCGATCGTCAGCCCGCGGACGCGATCGTCAGCCTCGCGGCGGGCGGTCAGGAAGACCACCGGCAGGCGCTCGGCCGTCGTGCCGGTGAGGCGGCGGTGCACCTCGAAGCCGTCGAGGTCGGGGAGCATGACGTCGAGGAGGACGAGGTCCGGCCGGAAGCTGGCGGCGGCCGTCAGCGCCTCGCGGCCGGTGGCCGCCGAGGCCGTCTCGAAGCCCTCGTAGCGCAGGGCGGTGCACAGGAGCTGGGTGATGCTGTCCTCGTCATCCACCACCAGGATCCGCGCCCCGGCCTGTGCGTCGTCACTCCCCATCGCGCCTCCCTCGTCCGATCCTGTGGGGGTGAGCGTAGAGCGCGAACCTGAGAGCCCGCTGTGAGAGGCCTGCGACTCCACCGATCCGGGTCATTGACAACCGAATGGGTCCGGGCGTATCACACGGTTCCGGGCCCCGGCCGGGGCCCGACGTGGAATGGAGGCCTCGATGGGCAGGAAGATGGCGGACTGTCGCCGGTTCGAGAGCGACTCCGACTGCACCCTGACGATAGTCGGCGAGGAGGAGGAGGTGGTGCAAGCGGCCGCCCAGCACGCCGCGTCCGTGCACGGCCACGCCGATTCGCCCGAGCTGCGCCAGCAGGTGCGGGCCATGCTGGAGGAGGAGTCCAGCTTCACTCCGGGCGAGAGGGCGAAGGAGCCCTTCCCGGCGTAGTCGAACGCGATCGCGTCCCGACCACCGTTGGAGGCCGGGGCGCGATCGCCCGCTCAGCGGCGACTGGTTCCCGGACCGTGGCGCAACCTCGCCTCACGCGGCCGTCCGGAGGCCGCTCACCTCCGGCTGGTGGGCGAGGTCGATCTACTCCCCCGGGTCGCACCGGCTGCGCCCGCCCGATGTCGCGCATCAGCAGGACCATCGTCCGCGTCGCCGCCTGCGGCTCGGCGCGTCCGGTCGCGCCGGTGGGCTGGTTCGCGGTCGTGCTCGACACGTCGCCTCCGTCGCCGTCGCACCGTAAGCCGGCGCCCTGAGGGCGGTTTGCGCGCGCCCGATGGGCGGGTCGTGGGCGCGCGCTGTGAGAGGCCGGGGACCGCGTCGCGCCGACGCGGTCCCCGGCCCGGCCTCGGCCGCCCGAGCGCCGCCGGCGGCGGGGCGCCACCACCCGGCGCGCCCGCGGCGCCATCGGCCATGCCATCAGCTTCTCGACGTGGAAGTCGCTCGTACGGGAGCACGGGGTGTCCGACGCGGACGCCGTCGCCCTCCTGTGCGCGCTCGTCGCCGACGGCTGAACGGGATCCTAGGGACTCGCGGGCGGCTCCTCGGCGGCGGCCGTGGGCCCGTAGTCCCCGGCCTCGAGCTCTCCGAGCACCGCCTCGATCGGCGTCGGCAGGACTCTCATCGGCCCGTGGAAGGGGTCGCTGATGGCGACGACCAGAGCGAGGTCCAGGGCGATCAGGACGACGAGCCCTCCGATGATGATCACCACCCACGCGTCCAGGCTCACCGCGACGGCGATGGCGTTGAGGCTCAGCACCACGCCGCTCACGAACGTCAGCAGGAACAGGGGGGCCGGCAGTCCGTGACCGGACAGGTTGAGCCGCTCGCGTCGGGACACCGCCACACCCTCGGCGGCGGCCAGGATGTCGGCGCAGACCGCCCCTCTGACACCGGGGGCGGTCGCTTCGGCGCGCGCCGTGCGCTCCAGCCGCGACAAGGCGGCCGCCGTCTGCCCGGACCCCGCCCGCTCGTGCCGCAGCGTGTCCCACTCGATCGCGAGCACCGAGTGCAGGTAGTCGGCCAGCCGCGACCGCACGCGCTGCCCGTCGATCCCGGGCGACTGGCTCGCCAGCGCGAGGCGGATCCCGGCGTCGGCTTCGCCGCCGACGATCCCCTCGCCGCTGCGGCTCCGATTCCACTGGTTGGTGATCACGAACGCCGTGAGCAGAGCGAACAGCACGCCCACCGCGGGCATGAGCCGGCCGGCCGCGTCGGCCATCCGGGCCTGCTGGATGTCATCGACCAGGGCGTCGAGCACCAGGCCCGCGAGCACCGTCCAGCCCAGGAACCAGGTGAGGAACAGACCGAACAGCAGGGGCGAGGACAGCGCCGAGAGCCCGGAGAGCCGGGACTCGAAGCGGGCCCAGAGCCACCAGGTGTGCCTCGTCGTCTTCATCCCCGCACTCCTCCCGGCGCATGAGGCCCCTCGCCGGAGGTGCTCATGAAGCGCCTCCACGGCGCCTCGGGCGGGGCACCGATCAACCCCTCCCCCACGCACCCGGATCGCGCTGGGGAAGGGGGGAATCCCACGAGTGGGGGGAGGAGGGTTCGAACCTCCGTAGGCGTAGCCGGCGGTTTTACAGACCGCTCCCTTTGACCGCTCGGGCATCCCCCCGGACGACGAGCCCGGGAAGGGTAGCCGACGGCGGTACCCCCCTCAAGGATCTCCGCAGCCACCATGTCCGCCCGCCGGCCCCGTCTCCCACCCCGGTGGCGAGGGCTCTTCTAGCCGCTCGCGGGCTCGTCGCCTCCCGCGGGGGCCGCGGGCTGAATGCCCGCCTGCTCCGGCCCGCCCGGCCCGGCGGGGGCGGGCTCGAAGCGGTAGCCCACTCCGTAGTGCGTCTGGACGTAGCTGCGCTCCGGGCGGGCGCTCGCGAGCTTCTGGCGGACCTTGCGCACGAAGACGTTGACCGACCGGTCGCCGCGCATCATCTCGTAGCCCCAGACCTCGCGGTAGACGCGCTCCCGCGGGAGGGGCTTGCCCTCGGCGCGCGCGAGCTCGTAGAGGACCTCGAACTCGCGCGGTGTGAAGCCCACCGGGCGCCCGTTGACGAAGGCCTGGACCTGGTCAGGGTCGATCACGAGGCCGTCGGCCTCGATCGCGGCCGGCCCGTCGGGCTGGCGATGGGACTCCACGCGCCGCAGGTGGGCGTGGACGCGCGCGAGCAGCTCCTTCATGGAGAAGGGCTTGGTCACGTAGTCGTCGGCGCCCATCTCGAGGCCGCGCACGCGGTCGAACTCGCTGGTGCGCGCGCTGCACACGATCACCGGCACGCGCGGGTCCTCCTTGCGCAGCTCCTCGGTGACCCTCCAGCCGTCCATCTGGGGCAGCATCAGGTCGAGGATGACCAGATCGGGGCGCTGCTGGCGGAAGAGGCGCAGGCCCTGCCCGCCGTCGCCGGCCCGGAGCGTCCGGAAGCCCGCGCGGTTGAGCGCGTAGGCGATCGAATCGGAGATGGCTTCGTCGTCCTCCACGATGAGGACGGTCTGCGGCGCCGTCACCGACGGAGTCTAGCGCCGCCCTCCACCGGGCCGTCCAGCGGCGCGCACGCGCGGGAGTATCCTTCACCGGTGACGTCCGCCGACACGAGCGCACGGCCGTGACGGGAACCCTCCTCGGGGAGAGGTACCGGCTCGACCACCTGATCGGCCGCGGCGGCATGGCGGCCGTGTGGAGCGCCACCGACATGGTGCTGGGCCGCCCCGTCGCGGTGAAGCGCCTGCACTCGGGCCTGCTCGCCGACGCCGAGCACGCCGAGCGCTTCCGGCGCGAGGCGATGCTGGTCGCGCGGCTCTCGCACCCCAACCTGGTGCACCTGCTCGACCGTGGCGAGGACCCCGAGGGCCCCTACCTGGTGATGGAGCTCGTGGACGGGGAGAACCTGAAGACCCTCATCCGCCGCGAGGGCGCCGTCGATCCGGACGAGGCCGCGCGCGTCTGCGCCCAGGTGGGCCGTGCGCTCGCCTACGCGCACGACCAGGGGGTGGTGCACCGCGACATCAAGGCGCAGAACGTCCTCATCACGGCGCACGGCGAGGTCAAGCTCGCCGACTTCGGAATCGCCCGCCTGATGGAGTCCGACGGGCAGCACGGCCTCACGCGCACCGACATGCTCATGGGGAGCGCCGACTACCTGTCGCCCGAGCAGGCGGACGGCCGCCCGGTGGACGCCCGCACCGACGTCTACTCCCTGGGGATCCTGCTCTACGAGTGCCTCACGGGCGTCCTGCCCTTCCGCGGCGAGGGGTTCGTGGCCGTGGCGATGAAGCAGTGCTCGGAGCCCCTGCCCGACCCGCGGGCCGAGTCGCCCGGCGTGCCTGACTGGGTGGCCTCGTGCGCGCTCCGCGCCGCCGCCAAGGATCCCGCCGACCGTTTCGCGAGCGCCGCCGACATGGTCGCCGCGCTCGAGCAGCGCCGCATGAGCACGGTGCTGATGCCCGCCATCGGGCCGGTCACGCCGGACGGCGACACCGCGCGCCGCCGCCGCCCGCGCCGCCGCCGCGCTCTACTGGCCGGGCTGGCCGTCGCTCTCCTGGGCGGCGCGGTGTCGGCGGGGGTGATCCTGACCAGTCAGGGCGATGAGTCGCCCGCCGCCGTGACCGCCTCGGTGGGGCCGCTGCGGATCGCCGCCGTCCGCGACTACGACCCCCAGGGTGACGGCGGCGCCGGAAGCCCGGAGAACCCGGACCAGCGCGGCCTCGCGGTGGACGGCGACCCCGCCACCGCCTGGTATACCGAGAGGTACCGCGACACCCCGGCCTTCGGCGGGCTGAAGACGGGCGCCGGCCTGATCCTGCGGCTCTCCGCGCCCGCGGTCGCCACCGAGATGGTCGTCAGCTCGCCGACGTCGGGCGCAGGCTTCCAGGTGCTCGGCCCGCCGGTGGGCGGCCGCCGGGAGGTCCTCGGCGAGGGCACCTTCACCGGCGCCGAGCAGGTGGTCCGCCTGACGCGCGCCGCGCCGGCCGAGTCCTATGTCCTGTGGATCACGTCGCTGGTCCCCGACGACACCGGCAGGTTCTGGGCCGGCGTCGGGCAGGTGGAGCTGCGGGGCGTACCGAACTCCACCTGATGTGGGAGCGACCTGGGACGAGAGCCTCGACGACCTCGAGCGCCGGCTTGGCGAGCAGGCGGGCCGCGGCCGCCTGCTGTCGCCGCGCACCCGCACCGCCTACCTGAAGGACGCCCGCCGGGTGGCGGGCTGGCTCTCCACCCGCGGCCTGTCCGGGCCGGCCGACGTCACCGCCTCCGCCCTGGAGGCGGCCTTCCGCGGCCTCGCGTGGTCGCCCGCCACCCGGGCGCGCGCGGTGACCGCGCTGCGCGAGTGGCTGGCCCCCCATCATCCGCCGGGGCGTTCGCCCGCCGACCTGGTCGATCGCCCGCGCGCCACGCCGCCCCCGGTGCCGCGGCTCTCGCAGGCCGACGCCGCCGCCCTGATGGAGGGCACCGGCCGGGGCGCCGAGGCGGCCACCCCCGTCGCCCGCGCGCTCGCGCTGCGCGACCGCGCCCTGATGGAGGTGCTCTACGGCAGCGGCCTGCGCCGGCAGGAGGCCTGCGACCTCGTTCTGGCCGGGCTCGACTTCGAGCACGACGCCCTGCGCGTGGTGGGCAAGGGCGGCGCGGCCCGCACCGTCCCGATCACCGAGAACGCCGTCGATGCGCTGCGGGCCTGGCTCGGCGAGGGCCGGCCCCGGCTGGTCGCCGCGCACGGCCCCGAGCCGGCGGCGCGGGCCCCGGTGTTCGTGTCGCGGGCCGGGCGGCGTCTCGACGGCTCGACGGTCTACCGCGTCGTCGCGCGTGAGCTCCGCGCCGCCGGGCGGGCCGGCGGGCCGCATCTGCTCCGCCACGCGGCCGGGACCCATCTGCTCGAGGGTCCGGGCGGGGTCGGTGGGGCCCATCTGCGGGTGGTGCAGGAGGTCCTCGGCCACGCCAGCCTCGCGACCACCCAGCGCTACACCGGGGTGACCACGAAGGCCATGCAGGAGGCCCTGCGCCGGGGGCACCCGCGCGGATGAGCATGGTCGACCCCGACGGCTTCGCGCGCCTGGCCGGGGCGTTCCTCGCCACGCGCGAGAACCCCAACACGCGCGCGGCCTATGCCGGCGACCTGGGCGCCCTGGCCGAGGCCCTCGGCCTGCCCGCACCCCCGGCGGAGTCGGAGTCCTTCGGCGTGGAGGGTGACACCGCCGCCCGCGCCGCCGCGGTGCAACTCGCGGGGCTGCCGCTCGAGTGGTGGCAGCGCTGGCGCGACGGGCTGCCGGGGCGCATCTCCACCCGCCGCCGCCGGGTCGCGGCCGCCCGGGCCTTCTGCCGCTGGTGGTCGCGGGCGCTCGCGCTGGAGAACCCGGTGCTGGAGCTGCGCCCGCCGGCCGCCGCCACCGAGGGCGGGCAGGAGAGCATCGCCCGCGAGGTCGTGGCGCTCTCGCCCTCGGCGGTGCGGCGCATGTGCGACGCCGCCGCCACCCCGGGGCCGCTCGGGGCGCGGACGGCCGCGCTCGTGGAGGTGCTCTACGGCTGCGGCCTGCGCGCGAGCGAGGCCGCCGGGCTCGACCTGTCCGCCTGCCACCTCGACGACCCGTCCGACCCGTTCCTGCTGGTGCTCGGCAAGGGCGGCAAGCGCCGGGCCGTGGCCGTGCCGCGGGAGGCCCTGGCGGCGCTGAGCGCGTACCTGCGCGTCGGCCGGCCGGAGCTGCGGGCCCGCGACCGGCGGCCGCGCTCCGACCAGGCGCGCCACCGCGACGCCGACGCCGTCTTCCTCGGCTCGCGCGGGCGCCGGCTGGGCAGGGCGGCGGTGTGGCAGATCGTCACCGAGGTCGCCGACCGCGCCGGGCTGCGGGCCGACGGGGCGCGGGTGTTCCCCCACGCGCTGCGCCACTCCTGCGGTACGCACCTGATCCAGTCGGGCGTGGACATCCGTTACGTGCAGGCGCATCTCGGCCACGCCTCACCGGTCACGACCGAGGTCTACACGCACGTCACCGCGGCCCACCTGCGCGAGGACTTCGACCGGGCGCACCCCCGCTCGCGGCGCTGATCGGCCCCCGCCTCCGGGCGGCTCACGTAGGGCGCACGGGCGGCCGATGCCCGAATGATGCGCCTGATCTCCGACGAGCTCTCCCGTGGAAGCCGAACGGCCACGTGCGCGTGGTGGGCCCTGGTCGGCGCCGGCCTCGCCGTCTACGCCGGGCACGTCGTCCTGGGCCTGGGAAGCGGGGACGACCTCTTCGACGGGTGGATCTACACCTCGGTGGTCCTCGCGGCGTCGCTCGGCATCCTGGCGCGCGGGGTGCTCGTGCGCCGTGAGCGCGCGGCCTGGATCCTGATCGGCCTCGGAGCGCTCGTCTGGTCGCTGGGCGAGCTCTACTGGTGGCGGGTGATCGAGAACATGCCCGAGGAGCCCTTCCCGTCGATCGCCGACGCGATGTACCTCGGGCTCTTCCCCTTCCTCTACGCCGGGCTCGTCCTGCTCGTGAAGGCCCGCGTGAGGCACTTCCACGCCAGCCAGTGGCTCGACGGGCTCGCCGGCGCCCTGCTCATCGCCGCAGTCGGCGCGGCGATCGTCCTGCCGCCGGTGCTCGCGAGCGGCGAGGGGGGCTTCTCCGCCGTCGCCACCAATCTCGCCTACCCGCTCGGCGACCTCGTGGTCCTCGCCCTCCTGGCCGTCCTCGCCGCCCTGACCGGATGGCACCCGGGCCGCGCGGTGGCGCTCCTCGCGCTCGGCTGCGGGATCTTCGCGACCGCCGACGTGATCTACCTCTACCGGGTGGCCACCGGCGCAGAACTGACGCCGGGCGTCGCGGAGGTCCTCTGGGCCCTGGGCCTGGTCGCGATGGGCGTCGGCGCGATCCAGTCCTCGGGCGAGCCGCCCGAGGCGCGGCTGGAGGGCTGGCGCCTGATGGCGCTGCCCACGATCGTGTCGCTCGGCGCGATCGCCGTACTCGTCCACGACCACTACGGGCACGGGAGCGACGCCGGCGTGTGGCTCGCGGTTTCGGCGCTGGTCGTCTGCATGGCGCGCGCGGCGCTCACCTTCCGCGAGAACATCGCGCTCGCCGACAGCCACCGGCAGGCGGTCACGGACTCGCTCACCGGCCTACCCAACCGGCGCCTGTTCAACGACCGCGTCGAACGCGCGCTCGCCCTGGCGCGCCGCGACGGGCACCATGTCGCCGTGATGATCATCGACCTCGATCGCTTCAAGGAGGTCAACGACACCCTCGGCCACGGCTCGGGCGACGTGCTGCTCCAGGAGATCGCCTCGCGTCTGACGCGTTGCGTGCGCGAGAGCGACACCATCGCTCGCCTCGGCGGCGACGAGTTCGCGGTGCTCCTGCCCGAGGTGACCGACGCCGCCGGCGCAGCCCTCGTCGCCACCACGCTCGGGGCCGCGATCGCTGAGCCGGTCCTGCTGGAGGGTCTCTCGCTCGACACCGAGGCGAGCATCGGGATCGCGCTCTTCCCCGGCGACGGCGACGATGTGGCCCACCTCCTGCAGCGGGCCGACGTCGCGATGTACACGGCCAAGGGAGATCACCTCGGGCACGCCTTCTACGGCTCCGAGCACGACCACTACAGCCCCGAGAGGCTCGCGCTCGTCGGCGAGCTGCGCCACGCGATCGAGGACGGCCAGCTGGTGCTCCACTACCAGCCGAAGGTCGATCTCACCTCGGGGGACCTCGCGGGCGTCGAGGTGCTGGTCCGATGGCAGCATCCGGTCCGCGGGCTGCTGCCCCCGGGCGAGTTCGTCCCGCTGGCCGAGCACACGGCCCTGATCAAGCCGCTCACGCTCCACATCCTCACGCGCGCGCTGGCCCAGGTCGGGGAGTGGGATCGCCAGGGCCGCCACCTCTCGGTCGCGGTCAACGTCTCCGCGCGCAACCTCCTCGACCCCGATTTCGCGGACGCCGTGGCGGCGTGCCTCGACCTCGCCGGCCTGACGCCGGACAGGCTCGAGCTGGAGATCACCGAGACCGTGCTCATGGCCAACCCGGTGCGCGCGATGGAGGTGCTCAGCCGGCTCAGCGACATGGGAGTGGCGCTGTCGATCGACGACTTCGGCACCGGCTACTCCTCGCTCGACTACCTCAAGCGACTGCCGGTGAACGTTCTGAAGATCGACCGTTCGTTCGTCATGAACATGGCCAGGGATCCCGCCGACGCGATGATCGTCCGCTCGACGATCGACCTCGCCCGCAACCTGGGGCTGAGCGTGGTGGCCGAGGGGATCGAGGACCAGGCGGTCTACGACATGCTCCGCGGCCTCGGCTGCCACGTCGGCCAGGGCTTCCTCATGAGCCGCCCGGTCTGTCCCGCGGATCTCGAGGAGCTGATGGACGGCGAGGCCCATGCCGGTCGCGCGGCGTCTGCCGCGGCGCGCCTACTTCCGGACGCGCACCGTGACGGCGGCGTGGTCGCGTAGGCCGTCGCCGATGAGGATGGCCCGGATCCGGTAGAGACCCGGGCGGCTGTCGGTGGGGATCCTCACGATGACGCCCGCGGCGGGGCCGGTGAGCTTGCGGATGGCGCGGACCTTGCCGCCGCGGGCCGCCGTCATCGTCACCACCGCGTTGCCCGTCCGTCCGAGCACGACCTTGACGCGGCCCGCGCCGGCCTTCTTCAGCGAGAGCCCGCCCGGTACCGGGACGGGGAAGTCGGCGCCCGTGGCGGAGGCCGTCGGCGCCGACCGGAAGGCCTGGTACTGCTCGAGCCATTCGCGGGCCGCCGCCCCGGTGGCCAGGCCGTAGGCGCCGGGTCCGCGCGCGAGCATCTCGCGGCCGGCCGCCGTCGAGCGCACGCGCGCCCAGAGCTCGGTCTGCCCGGCCCCGCCGTCGGGCCCCAGCATCACGCGCAGCTCGCCACGGCCGGCCGGCCAGCGGGCCGCCCAGCGCGTCGGGTGCGTCGCCATCTCGCGCGCCGGCAGGGGCGTCATGTCGCCGCGGTAGGTGAGCAGGTAGGTCGCCCGTCCGCGGCTCACCGCGTCGACGAGCCGGCGCAGGGTGGTCGGCAGGGCCCTGCGCGGGTCCACCCGCCCGACGCGTCCCACGAAAGAGGGCGAGGCGTAGAAGATCACCCGCCGGGCGTCGGGGCCGAGCTTCTTGAGGGCGCGGGCGAGGGCGGTCGCCGAGGCCGGCGTCCACTGGGCCGGCGTCACCTCGTCGATCGCCACCAGGCCTCCGGCGCCGTCCGTGCGCCATCCGGCGCGCAGCATGCGTGCGATCCGCACGGGACCGGCTCCGGCGAGCGCGCGCCCGGTCACCTTGCCGACGGTGCGGCCGGCGGGCCAGCGGGGGTTGGTCGCGAGCGGGGCCTGTCGCAGCGTGCCCCCGCCGAGCGCCCGGTTGACCACCACCGCGGGATCCTCCCGCAGGTAGAGCAGGGGGGCGTCGGCGGCCGCGGCCGACGCGGTCCACCCGCCGAGGGCGGAGACGGAGACGATCGCGGCGATCAGAGCCCGCCGGGCGGCGGGTGGACCGGTGCGGGGCACGCGTTGATGGTTCCAGGCTCCGGGCCGCCGTCGGGTCGCACCAACGGAACCCTTACATACGGTTGCGGAATACCGTCCCGGGACCGCCCCCGCCCTCTCGTGGTGCTACAGCCCCCCGGGCTGTGCCACCCAGGCTCCGACGCCGCCGATCGCCGCGAGGGCCGAGAGCACCAGGATTCCCAGGGCCACGCCCGCCAGGGCCATCCCGCGGCCCGTCAGGCGCTCGCCCGACGAGCGGATGTCGCCGAGCGCGAGCACCCCGTACGCGACCCCGATGGCGGAGGTCACCACCACCACGACGCCGAGTGCGCCGAGCATGGCCGCCAGGGGCGCCGTGCGCGCGCGCTGCTGCGGGCCGGTGCGCGCCAGGTTGGCCGCGGGCGGCGCCGCGATCGCGACCATCCGGACGCCGACCAGCGCGATCACGATGCCCGTCAGCGAGAGCCAGAACGCCCCGACCAGCAGCAGCCCCCCCGCCCGCATCGCCACCTCGGCGTCGCCGGCGAAGTTGTCGGAGGTGCGCGCCACGATCACCAGCAAGCCGGACACCAGGGCCACTCCTGTCGCCAGCACCAGGCCGAGCAGGTGGATCCAGAGGATCTCGCGGACCACGCCGACGAGGATCCCCAGGCAGGCGGTGATGGCGATGGCCGTCACCGAGATGCCGATCCCGGCGACGTAGGTGCCGCCGTGCGGGCTCGCCGACGGGCCGTTGACCAGGTCGAAGAACGGCGCCAGTGCCATCAGCGCGGCCGCCAGCGCGCAGAGGGCGAGGCCGCCGCGGATGGTGGTGATCGCGCGGGGCATCGAGGCGTCGGGCACCGGCGGACCCTACCCGCCGCCCAGGAGGATGGTCTGCGGACGAATGCCCCCGGATCCCACCTCGAGCACGCCCACGCTCGGCAGCATCGCGTCGGTGCCGAGGCGGCTGCGGAACATGCGCACCGCCCGGTCGTTGACCCCGGTCATGCCGGTTCCGGGCTCCCGCCCGCCCTCGAGGCTCCCCCAGGGGCAGACCGCGCCCGGGGAGAAGAGCAGGGTCCCGCGATCCCGTCGGCTGACCCGCTCGTGCCAGTGGCCGAAGACGATCGCGTCCACCGGACCCATGCGGCGCAGCAGCGAGCGGGTCATGCACGCCCGGTACCGGACGGCGCGGCGCGCCGCGAGCGACGCGACCACCACCGACGCGTCGATCAGGCGGTGGCGGTCGCCGTGTATCAGGCCGATGCGCTGTCCGGCCACCGCCACCACCGCCGTCTCGGGCAGGGCGAGCCCGCCGAGCCGGTCGTGGTCGCCGCGCACGGCCACCACCGGGGCGAGCGCCCCCAGGTCGTCCAGCACCGAGGCCACGCTCAGGTCGCCCGCGTGGAGGATCAGGTCGCAGCCCTCGAGCGCCTCGAGCACCCCCTCGGGCAGGGCGTCGAGGTACTCGCCGACGTGCGTGTCGGCGACCACCCCGATGCGGGTCAGCTGCGGTACCGCCGGGCCTCCGCCGCGCGCGCGAACCCGAGGTCGATCAGCCGTGACACGAGATCGGGATACGCGATGCCGGACGCCTCCATCAGGCGCGCGTAGACGCTCGTCGGGGTGAAGCCCGGCATCGTGTTCAGCTCGGAGAGCAACACGTCGCCGGTTGACTCCTCCACGAAGAAGTCGACCCGGGCGAGCCCGGCGCAATCGACTGCGGCGAAGGCGCGCAGCGCCAGCTCGCGGGCGCGGTCGGCGGTTGCCTGCGGCAGGGCGGCGGGCACCTGCAGGTCCGACCGGCCGGGGACGTACTTGGTGTCGTAGTCGTACCAGTCCCCCTCGAAGCTGATCTCGCCCACCTGCGACGCGATCGGCGGATCCGCCTCGAGGATGCCGACCTCCACCTCGCGCCCGGAGATGGCGCGCTCGAGGAGCGCCTTGGGGTCGTGCCGGAACGCGAGCTCCAGGGCGGCGTCGAGCGCGGCCGCGTCGGGCACCGGGCTGATGCCCACGCTCGATCCGAGGCGAGCCGGCTTGCAGAAGGCCGGGTAGCCCACGGATCCGGCGACGCGCGCGCGGACGGCGTCCGGTGCGGCGGCCCACTCGGCCGCGGTCACCACGCAGTGCTCGGGCGTGGGGATGCCGGCCTGGGCGAGGAAGACCTTGAAGAGCGCCTTGTCCATGGCGACGGCGGAGGCCGCCACGCCGGCGCCGACGTAGGGGACTCCCGCGGTCTCGAGGGCCCCCTGCACGGTGCCGTCCTCGCCGTGGGGGCCGTGGAGCGCCGGGAAGACCACGTCAACCTCGCGCGCGCGGCCTCCGTCCAGCGACACGAGCCGCGCGCCGTCTGCCCCCGGCACCATCGCGACCGGCTCGCCATCGACGCTCCAGCCCCCCTCGGGGGCGATCAGGACCGGCACGACCTCGTAGCGCACGGGGTCGAGCGCCGCGATCACGGCCGCGGCCGAGGCCAGGGAGACCTCGTGCTCGCTGCTGCGCCCGCCCATCAGGACCGCGAGGCGGATCATTCCTTCTTGGCCTGACCCGGGGGGCCGGCGCCATCGGGACCGCGGCCGTTCTTCTCGCCCGTCGCCTCACTGGGCGGCGGGGCCGGCACGCTGGAAGTGGTCGACGGGCCGTTGCTGACCGTGATGACGACCCGTGAGCCCGGCGCGACGCTCGTCCCCTCTCCTGGCTCGACGTCGATGACGGTCCCGGCGGGCGCGTCGCTGTCGGCGGCGTCGCTGGTGTACCGCAGGCCGGCGTCGGTCAGGGCGGCCTGGGCGTCGGCGACCGACAGGCCGATCACCGTCGGCACCGTGACGTTGCTCGGTGCGACCGCCACGGTGATCGTGACGGCGCTGCCCTTGGGGGCCTTCGTGCCGCTGGACGGGTCCTGCTCGATCACGATGCCCGCGGCGAAGTCGGTCGTCTGCCGGTTGGCGACCTTCACCTTGAAGCCGCGCCCGGTGAGGATCTGCTCAGCGTCGGCGCGCGGGAGGCGGGTGACGTTGGGGACCGCCACGTCCTGGGCGCCGGTGGAGAGGATCAGCTTCACGGTGCTGCCGCGCTCGGCCTGCGAGAGGGCGGGCGGGTCGGTGCGGATCACGAGGCCCTCCGCCACGGTGTCGCTGGCCTCCATCTCGGTCGCCACGTCGAAGTTCTCGCGTTTCAGGGCGGTGGTCGCCGCCTCCTCGGTCTGGTTCGTGACGTCGGGCACCGTGGCGTCGCCGGGGCCGCCGCTGATGCGCAGGATCACCGTGCTGCCCTCGTCGACGACCTCGCCCTCGGCCGGGTCGGTCCCGATCGCCTGGCCCTTGGGGATCGTGGTGTCGGTGACGGTGCTCACCCGAGGCTCGAGCCCGGCGTTGCGGAGCTTCGCCTGCGCGGCCGCCGACTCGAGGCCCTTCACGGAGGGCACCTCGACGGTCTTCCCCTGGCCGCCGCTCAGGAGGATGAACGCCCCCGCGGCGGCGACGGCAAGCAGCACGAGGATGCCCGCGATCACGGGCCAACGGTTGCTGCGGCGTGGCGGTGCGTCGAGGGGGGGCGGCCCCGGCCGGGCGGTGGCGGCGGTGGCCGGACCGAGGACGCGCGTGCGGCCGGTGTCTGCGCCACCGCCCGCCGGCATCATGCGGGTGGTGCCGCCGCTGCCGTCGATCGCCCCGCGCGCCTCGGCGAGCGCCCGGCCCATCTCCTCGACGGTGCGGTAACGCTCGGAGGGGCGCTTGGCGAGGGCGTGCAGCACCACGGCCTCCAGTTCGCGGGGCACGCTCGGCTCCACGATGCGCGGCGACACCGGCTCGTCGGTGATCTGCTTCATCGCCACCGCCACCGGCGGCCCTCCGTCGAAGGGGACCCGCCCGGTGAGCATCTCGTAGAGCACGATGCCGACCGCGTAGCAGTCGCTGGCGGCGGTCACGTCGTCGCCGCGCGCCTGCTCGGGCGAGAGGTACTGGGCGGTGCCGATCACCGAGCCGGCCTCGGTCATGTCGCTCTCGGCCCCGGCCCGGGCGATGCCGAAGTCGGTGACCTTGAGGTGGCCGTCCTCGGCCACGAGGACGTTCTGCGGCTTGACGTCGCGGTGCACCACGTCGGCGCGATGGGCGGCGCCGAGCGCGGCCAGGATCTGCTGGGCGTTGTCGATCGACTCGAGCGCCGACAGGGGAGCGCGGTCGCGGATCACCTGCTTGAGGTCGGGCCCCTTCAGGTACTCCATGACGATGTAGTAGCTGCCGTCGGCCTCGCCGCGGTCGTAGACGGCGACGATGTTGGGGTGGTTCAGCCCCGCGGCCGCGGAGGCCTCGCGGCGGAAGCGCTCGACGAACTGGGGGTCGGAGGCGTAGGGCTCCGAGAGCACCTTCACGGCCACTTTGCGGTCGAGCAGGCGGTCGTGCCCGAGGTAGACGCGCGCCATGCCGCCCTGCCCGAGCACGCGCCCGAGCTCGTAGCGGCCCCCGATCAGCTCCCCGGGCTCGAAGCTCATCGCGCCTCGATCGCCGCGCGCATGATGGCCGCCGCTACGGGCGCGGCCGCGACGCCGCCGGTGAGCGGCGTGTCCTCGATGACCACCGCGACGGCCACGACGGGGGCCTCGGCGGGCGCGAAGCCGATGAACCAGGCCTGATTGCGGTCGGCGGCCGACGACTCGGCCGTGCCGGTCTTGCCGGCCACCGTGACGCCGGCGCTCGAGAGGGCCGCGGCGGTGCCGGTGCCCTCGCGCACCACGTTCTCCATCATCGTCGTGAGGTCCGCGGCATTCTGCTCGCTCATGACCCGCCCCATCTCCTGCGGCTCCCCGCGCTTCACGACCGAGCCGCCGCGGTCGGTGATCCGCTCCATCAGTCGGGGCGCCATCAGAACGCCGCGGTTGGCCACGGCGCCGGCCACCATCATCATCTGGAGGGGCGTCACGGTCAGCCGCTCCTGGCCGATGGCGATGCGCGCGGTGTCCTCGCCGGCCTCGTCGTTCGGCAGCACCGTGTCCCCGTCGCGCCGCCCGGACACCAGCACCGAGTCGTCGGGGAGGTCGACCGGGGGCCGCTCGCCGAAGCCGTAGGCGGTCATCGTGGCGCCGAGCAGGTCGGGTCCGAGCGCGTCGCCGATCGACGCGAAGGTGGTGTTGATGGAGTTGGTCAGGGCCGTCGTCAGGGTGTGCTCACCGAATGTCTCGCCGCCGAAGTTGCGGATGGGTCCCCCCGGCGTCGCGAAGGACCCGGTGTCGTCGAAGGTGCTGTCGGGCGTGTACTCGCCGCTCTCGAGGGCGGCCGTGGCGGTGACCACCTTAAAGGTCGAGCCGGGAGGGTAGAGGCCCTGGGTCGTGCGATTGATGAACGGCGAGCCCTCGGTGGGGATCGCGGCGAAGTCGGTCACGGCCGTCTGCAGGTCGAACGTGGGCGAGGAGGCCATCGCGAGCACCTGTCCCGTGCGGGGGTCGAATGCCACGGCCGCGCCGGCCTTGCCGGCCAGCCCGGCCTCCGCCGCCTCCTGCACGCGGGTGTCGATGCTGAGGCGCACGTCGGCGCCGCGCTTCTCCTTCAGGTTGAAGCGCTGGAGCAGCGGCTCCGTGCCGAAGCTGCCCGACAGGTAGCGGTTGTAGGTGCTCTCGATGCCCGTGCGGCCGCGCTCGGACGACGCGTAGCCGACGGCGTTCGCCGCGAGGCTGCCCTGCGGGTAGACGCGCTCGAAGACCCGCTGGCCCTTGATGCGCCGCGCACGGCTCGCGGCCAGCACCTTGCCGTCGGCCGACAGGATGCGGCCACGGTCGATCAGCCGCTGTGCCTGGAGGGTCTGCAGGTTGTCGCCGCGGTCCTTGAGGCCGTCGGCGGCAACCACCTGCCACCAGCCGAGCATCACCACGAGCAGGCCGAAGCCGGCGGCGAGGGTCATGTAGAGGCGGCGGATGGAGCGGTTCACGCGGCGATCTCCCGTTCGGCGGCCGCCTCGGCCTCACGCCGGCGCCGGGTCGAGGGCGTGTTGCCGGCCGTCGAGCGGTGGCTGATGATCAGCAGCAGCGCCACCAGCGCGAAGTTGGTCACGACGCTCGACCCGCCGTAGCTCATGAACGGCAGCGTCACGCCCGTGAGCGGGATCAGCCGCGTGACTCCGCCGATGATGAGGATCGCCTGCAGCCCGATCGCGGCGGTCAGGCCGCCCGCGAGCAGCTTCGAGAAGCCGTCGTTGGCCATCGCCGCGATGACGAAGCCGCGCTGGATCAGCACCAGGAATCCCAGCAGGACCCCGACGCCTCCGATGTAGCCGAGCTCGCTCGCGACGGCCGAGAACATGAAGTCGGTCTCCAGCACCGGGATCACCGTCTGGCCGTTCTCGGTGACCAGGAAGGCCCGCCCGAGGCCGGGGCCGATCACCCCGCCCTGGGCGAGGGCGTAGAGCGACTGAACGAGCTGGTACCCCTGCCCCTGCGCGTCGGCGAAGGGGTGCAGCCAGTTGTCGACGCGGTCCTGGATCCGCGGCACCACCGTGTAGACCAGCGCCGACCCGATGACGAAGACGCCGAGGCCGAAGCCGGTGTAGGCCACCCGCCCGGTGGCCAGGTAGATCATCGCCAGGAAGATCCCGAGGAAGAGCAGCGCCGTGCCGAAGTCGTTGAGGATCACGACCAGCGACAGACAGGCGGCGAGGAACAGCAGCACCGGCGCGAGGGCGGCGCCCGGGGGCACCGGCATGCCCATCCAGCGGCGGGTTGGGATCGCGAGCAGCTCGCGCTTGTCGCGCAGGTAGGCCGCCAGGAACACCACCACCAGCACCTTCGCCACCTCTCCGAGCTGCACGGTCTGGCCGCCGCCGATCGAGATCCACAGCTTCGCCCCGTTGATGCGCGTCCCGAAGAGCATCGTGATCAGGAGGAGGCCGACACCGGCGAGCCCGATCAGGTATGTGTAGCGCTCGAGCACCCGGTGATCGGGCAGCAGGATCAGGGTGGCGATGAAGGCCGCGCCGCCGACGGCCATCCAGACCGCCTGGTCGCCCGCGAGCGCAGGGTTGATGCGGTAGAGCTCCACCAGGCCGATCGCCGAGAGGACCCCGACGGTGGGCAGCAGGTACGCGTCGGCGTGGGGCGCCCGCACGCGCAGCGTGACGTGCATCGCCAGGAACACGGCGAGCACCCCGACCGCGCCCGGCACCGGCCCGAGGTCCATCGTGTCGCCGCGCGCGCTGGCCACCGAGGCGATGCCGAGGAAGCCCAGCAGGCCGGCCGGGATCAGGAATCCCAGCTCGCGGGTGCGGGCGGTCACGGGGCGGTCGTGGTCCCCGGCGTCGTCTCGGGCGTCGTCGGCGTGGGCGTGGGCGACGGGGTCGGCGGCGCGGACACGTCGGGGACCGCGTCCAGGCCGAAGCGCCAGACAAGCCCCGCCGCGAGCACAACGGCCTCGCCCTGCCCGCGCGCGGTGGACGACAGCGCGCCCGCGTCGCCCGCGCGCACCAGGTCCACCCGCACGCCCGTGTCCTGCCACTCGACCGACAGGTCGCGCCCGAACACCGAGCCCGGCAGGCCGTGGGCCACCACCACCGTCCCGTCGGGGCCGGCGTCCACGAGGTAGCTGCGGCTGGCGAACCAGGCGACGCCGCCCACGATCACGGCCAGCACCACGAGGGTTCCCGCGAGCACCGGCGCGACCCGGCGTCGTCGTCCGGCGCGCTCGAGCACCTTGGGCGGCGGCGCCGGGCCACCCCCCGTGCGCTCGGCGCCGGCGTGTCCGTGCACCCCGCCCAGAACGCGCACGCCGCGCGACGCCGCCGGGCCGTCGGGCGGCACCACGACGGGCGCTTCGATCGTGTCACCGCCGGAGTAGGGCGCGCCCTCGCCCACACGGCCGAGGACGACGGTGACGTTGTCCGCGCCCCCGGTGCCGTTGGCCCGGGCCACCAGGCCACGCGCGGCCTCGGCGAGCGTCCCCGCGCCTGCCAGGACCTCGGCGATCGCCGCCTCGGAGACGTAGGACGACAGGCCGTCGCTGCACACCAACACCACGTCTCCCTCGGCCAGGTCGGCCGACATCACGTCGGCGCTCACCTCGGCCTCGGCGCCGAGGGCGCGGGTGATCACGTTGCGGTGGGGGTGGTGCTCGGCCTCCTCGGCGGTGATGCTGCCGCGGCGCACCAGCTCGGCCACGACGGAGTGGTCCTCGGTGATCTGCGTGAGAGTCGCACCGCGCCAGAGGTAGGCGCGCGAGTCGCCCACGTGCACCACGTCGAGGCGCCCGTCGCGCAGCATCGCGGCGGTCAGGGTGGTGCCCATCCCGCTCTTGTCCGCGTCGTCGCGCGCCATGCGGCGGATGGCGCGGTTGGCGCCCTCGACGGCCGTGCGCACGTCCTCGGCGCCGGCCGCCCCGCCGAGGCGCGAGATCGAATCGACCGCCATCTGGGCCGCGACCTCGCCGGCCTTCGCGCCGCCCATCCCGTCGGCCACCGCGAGCAGCTCGGCCGTCGCGAGCGAGCGGTCCTCGTTGTGGTGACGGACCCGGCCGGTGTCGGAGAGGTGGGCGACCTCGACCAGGGCGAGCGGGGCCTGGGTGCCCTCACCCATGGCTATTCCTCGTAGCGGAGCGTGGTCTGGCCGATTCGCAGGGCGTCGTGGACCTTGAGCTGCGCGTCGGCGTCCACCCGGCGGTCGTTGAGGAAGGTCCCGTTGGTGGAACCGAGGTCCTCGACGAAGTGGTACGCGCCGCGGCGCAGGATGCGGCAGTGCATGTGCGACACGAAGTGGTCGGTGATCGAGAGGTCGGCGGCCTCGGACCGACCGACCGTGATGCCGCCCTCCAGCGCGATCGTGCGCCCCGCCTCGAGCGTGTCCGAGCTCTCGACGATCAGCCGCGGGTCGAGGTTGGTCGAGAAGTCGAGCTCGTCGTCGGCGCCCACGCCCTCGGTGCGGTCGTCGGAGAAGTCGCGCCCGGCCCCGCGGGCCGGCACGAGGGGCTCCTCGGTGTCCTGCGGGCTCTCGATCGCTGGGGGCGGGGGCGCCACGGCCGCGGCCACGACGGGCGGCGCGGGCGGGGCCGCCGGGCCCGGGGCGGGGCGCGCGGGCTCGGGGGGCGCCTGGGGCGGCTGCGCGGCCGCAGGCGGCTGCGCCATCCTCAGCTGACGGCTGGAACTGCGCACCACCGTCCAGACGAACGCGTACAGCAGCACGAGGAAGACCACCTCGGCCACGATCAGGCCGGTTTCGCTCACGTTCTCATCCCAGCTCGACGCGGATCTGCGTGGTGCCGATGACGATCGTGTCGCCGTCGGCCAGAGCGTGGCGCTTCACCAGCTGGCCGTTCACCTCGGTGCCGTTGGTGCTCCCCATGTCCACGAGGAAGTAGTCCAGGCCGATGTGGCGCACTTCGGCGTGGACGCGGCTGGCGTTGGGGTCGGGCACGACGACGTCGCAGTCGCGGCTGCGGCCCATGGTCGAAACGCGCTTGGAGAGCCGGCAGCGGGTCGTGCCCACGGTCAGCGTCATGACCTCCTGCCTGAGGCCGGCGTCGCGCGCCTCGGACGCCGAGATGACCTGGGTGCCGCTCACGCCCTCGAGCGCCTGGTGCGGGCGCGCGGGCGGCGGCACCACGGGCACGGCCGCCGGCTCGGGCGACGGGACCTCGGGCGCTCGGCGGCGGGCCTCGGAGGGCGCGCTCGGCGGCCGGGGCGGCGTCGGCCATGCGGCAGGCGATGCCGAACTCCCCCGCGCGCAGGTCGGTGTCGGTGGACAGCGTCACCGTCGCCGGCGCCACCAGGGAGAGGCCGGCGCCGCGCGCGTGGGCGTCCAGGTACGAGCCGAGCTCGGCGACCAGCGACTTCTCGTAGGACGCGAAGCCCTCGCGATCCTGGGGCGCCAGGTAGACCGTGTACTCGTTGGGCACGTAGACGCGGGAGACCGAGATCGTCTTGTGGTCCTCCATCTCGCGCGCCAGCTTGCGCGCCAGCTCGACCGGCTGGAGGCTGCTGCGGAATGCGCGGCGGAAGCCACGGTCGAAGAGGCCCTCGATCTTCTGCTCAATGTCGCGCAGGAGGCTCATACGATCGGACCGCGCAGAGTAGCGGACGCCTTGGCCGAGGGACGGCGGCGGAGGCTCCGCCAGGGACGTACGGCCCACCCGATCACGATGACGCCGACCGGGATCGCCGCTCCCAGAGCGGATGCGGTGTCGGTGGCGGTCGCCACCAGCACCGCCGAGAGCGCCACCACCCAGAGGGTCGCCGCGATCACGCGCGGGCCGCCGGGGCGGGCGCGCAGCACGAGCGGGACGAGCATGGCGGCGACGACCAGCGCGAGGGCCTGGAGACCCGCCTGCGGCCGGTCGGCCAAGGGCTGCCAGAGGCGCTCGGCCACGATCGAGGGGGTGCGCTCGTCGGCGAGGTCCCCGACGGCGGAGTTGGTGAACCCGCCCCCGGCGAGCAGGGAGTCGGACCCCGCGGCGATCTGCCAGGCGACCGCGGCGCCCACCGCGGCGCAGGCTGCCCAGAGGCGGGCCGGCCAGCGCGGCACCAGCCCGGCCAGGGCGGGCACCAGCAGCCCGAGGCCCGCCGCGAAGAGAAGCGGCCCCGCCGCGGCCGCGAGGGTGAGGCGGCCGAAGCGCCATCCGCTCGCCAGGATCACGAGCGCGACGGCGACCAGCACCAGCGCGGCCCCCGGGGCGGTCCGGCCCACCAGCACGCCGCCGACGGCCACCGCGGCGAGGGCCGCGGCGCGCGGGCGCCAGGCGAACGCGAGGGCGGAGACCGCCACGACCGCGGCGGCCGGGGCGGGAGAGGTCCAGTCGATCCCCCCGGCGGCGGACTGCCCGGTCCCGTGCGTGAGCGCGACGCCCGCGAGGGCGGCCCCGCCGGCGCCGCTCGCGACGGCGGGGAGCGCCCGTGTTCCGCGACGACGCGCCGCGCGGACGCCGCCGCGCATGGCGCTCAGGTCGTCGGCCATGTCGGCCGCCGAGGGTCGCGCCGCAGGGTCGCGCCGCAGGCCGGCGTCGATGAGGCGAGAGAGCGCGGGCGGCAGGTCGGGCCGCTCCTGCGCCAGCCGCGGCACGGCCCCCGACGCCGCGCGCCGCGCGGTCTCGGCCGGGCTCGGCGACGACACCGGGTTCGACCCCGTGAACCCCTCGTAGAGGACCAGGCAGGCCGAGTAGACGTCGGCCTCGGGGCCGACCACCTCTCCCACCGCCTGCTCGGGGGCCATGTAGGCCATCGTCCCGACGACGCTGCCGGTCATCGTCAGCCCGCTCTCGCCCGACAGCCGCGCGACTCCGAAGTCGGACAGTTGCGCCCGCCCGCCCGGGCCGATCAGGATGTTGGCGGGCTTCACGTCGCGGTGCACCACCCCGCGGGCGTGGGCGTGGGCCAGCGCGCTCAGCACGTCCTCGCCGATCCGCGTCACGGTGCCGTCGCCCGGCGGCTCCGGCGAGCGGAGCATCTCGGCGAGCGAGGGCCCCTCCACCAGCTCCCACACCAGGTACATGCACTCGCTGTCCTCGCCCCAGTCGCGCAGGGCGACGATGCGCGGGTGGTCCAGCCGCCCCGCCGCGCGCACCTCGGCCCGCACCCGGGGCGCCAGGTCGAGCTCCACGGGGACGACCTTCACCGCGACCACCTCGCCGGTGACCACGTCGTGGGCCCGGTGCACCACGGAGGTCGCGCCGCGCCCGATGGCGGGGCCCAGGACGTACCTGCCGAGGACGCGGCGATCTGCGGTGGCGCGCGAGGTCATGGCCCGACATCTTCCACGAGGGCCGGTCCCATCCTTGCGGGGCCGGTTCGAGCCGATCCCGTGGTAGCATCGCGCACCCCTGGCGGGGAAGGAAAGCGTGGGCGAGTGGTGGAATTGGTAGACACGCTAGGTTCAGGACCTAGTGCTCGTAAGGGCTTGGGGGTTCGAGTCCCCCCTCGCCCACTTCCCCCCCGCCTCCTCCAGACGGTGCGGACAAACCTCATCCGACCACACCCCCCGACGTAGTCATGGCCGAGTTCGACGACGAACGGCCCGACTTCGACGCCATATTCCACGATCCACCCGACGGCGACGATTCCCGAGCCGGGCGGCGCCGTGCGTCCCGGCAAAGGGGCAGGGAGTCCGACCCCGGGGATTCGGAGAGCACCGGGCAGGTGCCGCGGCCGGGCCTCGGCCATGGTGACGCTCCGCCGCCCGATGAGCCGGCCGACCTCCCGATCGCCGACGACCCCGATCCGGAGCCGCGCCCCGGCCGCGGCCGCTCCTCCCGGTCGTCGCGCTCGCGCACGCCCTCCGCGCGATCGCGCTCCGGCGGGGGCTCGCGCCCTCCCCGTGCCCGCTCGGGCGGCGGCGGTCGCGGTGGGTCGCGCGGCGGCGGCGGAGCCGCCGTGCTCCAGCATCCGCGGGCGCGCCTGCTGCTCGGGATCGCCTTCGCCGTCGTCCTCGTGATCGTGATCGCGCTGATCGTCAAGGATTGCCAGCGCAGCCAGCTCGAGGACTCGTACACGCAGTACATGAACGGCGTGGCCCAGATCACGACCACGTCGGCTGCCCAGGGTGCCGAGCTCCGCAAGGTGATGGCCAACCCGCGCGGCGACAAGCCCCCGCAGCTGAAGGCCAAGATCTCCGCCATCGCCAAGGACGCCCAGGACCTGGTCGACCAGGCCGACGGCCTCGACCCGCCCGGCTCCCTCTCGGACCCGCAGCGGAGCCTGGTGAACGGCACGCTGGCCTACCGGGTCACCGGGCTGACCAAGCTCGCCGAGAACCTGCCCGCGCTGCTCAAGGGCGCCAACCAGCAGACCAAGGCCTCGGGGCTCGCCCAGGTGATGAAGCGCTTCCTCGCCAGCGACGTGATCTACGAGGACTCCTTCTACGGGCCGGCCACCGTCGCGCTGAAGGAGGACGACATCACCGGGATCAAGGTGCCGCCGCCGGCGCCCTTCCTGCCCAACGCCGCGCTGGCCTCTCCCGAGGGCGCGAAGACGCTGATCTCCGATCTCCAGCGCCGCACGAGCGCCGCCGCCGGCAGCAGCTCGGGCTCATCGGCGGGCAACCTGCGCGGGATGTCCCTCGAATCCACCGTCGCGCTGCCGTCGGAGACCCGCCTTACGGTGGGCGAGACCGCCAGCGTGCAGTCGACCGAGCTGCTCAAGTGGCAGGTGACGGTGAAGAACGGCGGCGATTTCGACGAGAGCAACGTGATCGTGAAGGCCTCGTTCTCCTATCCGGCGAACCCGAACCAGACCGAGGACCGCGAGGTGGCGATCCCCTCCATCGCCTCGGGCGAGAGCACCACCGTCGAGCTGCAGGGCCCATCGTCCGAGAAGGTGATCTTCGGCGACCAGGGCACGCTCAAGATCACGGTCGAGCCGGTCGACGGTGAGACCCGGATCGACAACAACTCGGCCGAGTACCCCGTCAAGATCACGATCTGATGTCGACCGAGCTCTGGGTCGCGGCCGCCGCCGGGGCCGTCGCCGTGGTGGCGCTCGGCGGGTGCATCGCGCTCTGGATCGCCGTGCGCCGGCTGCGCGGCGCGCAGAAGGTGCTGCTGCCCGACGGCGCGACCGACGGGCTCATCGACCGCCAGGCGGTCCTGCAGCGCGCGATGGGCCGTCTCGAGGAGGGCCTGCGCGACCTCGAGAGCCTGGTGGAGCGCCAGGGCGAGGTCACCGAGCGCAGCCTGCGGACCTCGCTGCGCTTCCAGGGAATGGTGCGCTACGACGCCTACCGCGACATGGGCGGCAGCCAGTCGTGGTCGATCGCGCTGCTCGACGGCAACCAGAGCGGCGCCGTCGTCACGTCCCTGCACGCCCGCGACCACGCCCGGGTGTACCTGAAAGAGCTCGTCGAGGGCGCCCCCGGCCAGCGCCTGTCGCCCGAGGAGGAGCGCGCCGTGTCCCTCGCCACGGGCGCCCCGCCCCGCCCGCCCCGCGTCCCGGCTCCCCCCGCCGAGGGCCCCGAGGCGGTCCCGGAGTCCGCGCCCGCGCCCGGCGGCACGGCCGGCGACCAGCCGACCGGCGAGATCCCGGCCGAGCCGCGCCCGCCCGAGCCCGGCGCGTGAGGGTCGGCTATCTCGGGCCGCCGGGCACCTTCTGCGAGGAGGCGCTTCTCGACCTGATGGGCGACGACGCGGACCTCGAGGAGGTCCCGCACCGCGACCGTCGTCAACTGCTTCAACGCCGTCCGCACCGGCGAGGTGCCGCTGGCGCTGGTGCCGATCGAGAACACGATCGAGGGCTCGGTCAACCAGACGCTCGACCAGCTCGCCCTCGGCGGGGGCATCCAGGTGCGCGGCGAGGTCGTGCTCCCCATCCGCCACCACCTGATCGCCTCCGGCCCGATCGCCGTGGGGGAGATCGCCCGCGTGATGTCGCACCCGCACGCCACCGCCCAGTGCCAGACCTTCCTCCGCGCCCACGCGCCCGCCGCGGAGATCGTCGCCGCCAACTCGACGGCCGACGCGGTGCGCATCGTCGGCGCGGGCGACGAGCCCGGCTCGGCGGCGATCGGGACGCTGCGCGCGGCCGAGCTCTACGGCGGCGAGGTGATCGCCCGCGACATCGCCGACGCCGGGGACAACTCCACCCGCTTCATCCTGATCGGGACCGAGCCGGCCGAGGCCCTCGGCCCCGGTGCGTTCCGCACCTCGATCATCTGCGCCCCCCTCCGCGACCGCCCCGGGGCGCTCCTGTCGATCCTCCAGGAGTTCGCCCTGCGGGCAGTCAACCTGACCAAGCTGGAGAGCCGGCCCACCAAGACCGGCCTCGGGCGATACATGTTCTTCATCGACATCGAGGGCTCCCGCGACCGCGACCTGCCGGTGGCGTCGGCGATCACGGCCCTCGAGGAGCAGGGCGCCACCCGTGTCACATTCCTGGGGTCCTACCGCGCCGCGGGCGGTCCAGGCTAGAATCCCGACGGGCTCGGGGTGAGAGACGGCAGCCCAGCGGTAGGCCGGTCCTCTCGCTCAGTGCACCCGAGGAGCCATGGCACAGCAGGTCCTCGTCCTCAACGCCACCTACGAGCCCATCAACGTGTGCTCGCTGCAGCGCGCCGTCGTGCTCGTGCTCAAGGACAAGGCCGAGGTGCTCGAGCGCGCCGCCCGCCACCTGCGCAGCGCGACCGCAGCGCACGCCTCGCCCCTGGTGATCCGCCTGCGCTACTTCGTGCGGGTGCCGCGCCACGAGTCGCGCAAGATCTCCCGCCGCGCCGTCTTCGCGCGCGACGGCTACGCGTGCCAGTACTGCGGCGCCGGCTCGCACCTGACCATGGACCACGTCATCCCGCGCTCGCGCGGCGGCCGCTCGTCGTGGGAGAACGTGGTCACCTCGTGTGCTCCGTGCAACCTGCGCAAGGGCAACCGCCTGCCCGCCGAGATCGACATGCACCCGAGGAGCGCGCCGCGGCCGCCGCGGCCGGATGTCTTCATCTCGGTCGCCGCCCCGCGCCAGCCGAACGCCTGGCTGCCGTATCTCGCCCCCACCTAGGGAAGCTGCACGCCGCCGCGGTCGCCGACCTCCCTCTGTCGTTCGCCTACGCCGTGGCGGGCTTCCCCGCGATCAGCGTCCCGTCCGGACGAGGGCCGGTGCCGAGCGCCGCTGCTGCGCAGCGGCGACCCGACGCCCTGAACCGGAGCGGGCAGCGCGCGGCGTGCAGGCGGCGGATCCCGTGGGAAGCCGTGCGGAGTCGGCGGCGGGCCTCGTTGATCGACTTGTCCGAGGAAGGGATCCGCTCGACGGTGCGGGCCTGAACTCCCGGTGACTCGCGCCGTGCGCGTCCCTCTCGGTGCCCCCACCGAGCGGTATGCCTCCGACGGGATTCGAACCGGTGCCGCCGCTCGCGAGGCCGGTACCCTGTCGTCGCTTGCAGGGGATTCCTCATGCGCCGCAACCCGGGGACGATCGAGGCTCGGGCGTCGTCGGGAATCCCGAGGAGTCCTCGGCCCGCCCGGGGTCAGGCCCTACTGGTCCACGACCGGCGTCCGACTCGCGAAGGGGTTCCGCTGCGAGACGGGGTCTACCCCGATGAGGCCGCCGGGCCTTTCGGGCAGAGCCTCCTGGAGCCCCAGAGGGAGTGGACCGCCGAGGATCTGGCGGCGGCGGCGACCGAGAACCCGGGCACCCCGCGCGGGGAGTTCTTCTACTCCAACACCAACTACATCGTCCTCGGCGACCTGGTGACGCAGGTCACCGGCCAGGACTGCGCCGCCTTCGTCAAGGACCGTGTCCTCGACCCGGTCGGCCTGCCCGACACGATCATCCCCTCCCAGACCGATACGGCCCCGGTGGGGACCCACGGCTCCTCAACGACACACCGCTCCTCAACGACAGCTGGGCCGATTTCTCCGACACGCCCTCGGCGGCGCTGGAGGCGGCCGGGGGAGCGGACAAGGACGTGACCGACATGTCGAGATCGGTCGGGGGAACGGCGGGCAACGGCGTCTCGACGCTCGCCGACCTCGCCCGCTGGGCGTCGGCGGACTTCGGGAACGTGCTCCTGTCGGCGGCCGGTGAGGAGGCCCGCAACGACTTCGGGCCCGCCGACGCGTTCCTGCCGGGAACGAAGTACGGCCTCGGGCTCCAGGAGGTCGCCCCCGGCTGGCACTCCCACGGGGGCGAGATCCTGGGCTGGGAGACCCAGCTGATGGCCAACCCGACCACGGGCCAGGTCGTGGTGATGAACGCGAACTCGTGCTGCGGCTTCGGGATCGAGGACTACGGGATCGCGATCGAGACCTCTCCCACTGCTCTGAAGCCACTCCTGGATAGCCTCGCGAAGGCGCTGGCGGGCTAGCCTCGCCCGGCGCATCCCTGACCCGGAGTGCGTCCGAGGCGCGCTCGGGACCTCGAGAGGCGGGCGAGATCACACGGCCGCGGTGAACCGGTGGAACCGGCTTCCCGGGATGAGGGCGAGCCACCAGTCGGAGCAAGTCGGCCCCCCGGGGACCGGGTCGAGCCCTCGCGGCAGACGCCGGCCGCGCCGGGCCCTGTTGTACGCTGCCCGCCATCGGCGCTGCACCTCTCTCGCCGCACCGGTCTCTGAGGGACGTCCGGGGCGTTCGGCGGGAGACCCAAGCTCACAGTTCCCTCCGCGAGACCCGCAAGACGACCCACAGAGCCGTACCGTAGCGTCACGCGCTGACGGAACAGAAGCCCCAGATCCCCTGATATAAGGGATTCATGGCTACAGACTGCCCCCGTAGCTCAGTGGATAGAGCACAGGTTTCCTAAACCTGGTGTCGCAAGTTCGATTCTTGCCGGGGGCATCGCGAGACCGTCTTCAAGGGGCGATCTTCTGCCGTTCGAGTTGGTCCGCGGCGGGAGCGGACAAGCATCTGGATACGTCCTGGCGCGGCCGATCAGCAGCTCGCACGTTGCGGGAGATCGTCGGGGTGGAACAGCCTGCCGCGCCGACCCTCTCGGACGGTTGCAGCGCTGACCTGAACTCTCCACGGGGTTGGTGATCGCGTGGGGCGATGACCAGGAGATCCACCCCGGCGGACGCCGCCCACTCGCAGGCGGCCTGAGCTGGATGGCCGGCGAGCAGGACGATGTCGGCGCCCTCGCACTCGGCCGCAGTGCGGCGTAGTAGGCGGCTCGCCCGGACCCTGCGCGCCGCGGGCATCGGCAGGATCTTCGCCACCAGCCCCCTCGGAGTTGCGCGCGGCGGCGCCACCACATGGACGACGCTGAGTGCAGCAGATCCTCGCCGCCCGAGCTCCCGGGTCATCTCGATCACCCTGCCTGGCGCCCGGCGTGTGGTCGAGGCAGGCGGCGATGTGGCGATACGGTGTCGCGACGGGGCCGGGAGCGCCCTGCGCGCGCGAGGCCGGTCCCGGGCGCGCGATCAGGACCGGGCAGCCTGCCGCATCGGCGAGGTCGCGCGAGAATCTCCCCCAGCGGTGCGCGCCGGATGCGGCTCTGGTGCGCCGAGGACACGATCAGGTCGACGCCGGCGTCGCGCGCCCAGCGCGCCGCCACCTCTGCGGGCGGATCGCCCGAGAGCAGCTGCGCCTCAGCCCCCGGGATCTCGGCCCGACGCTCCTCGAGTCAGCGACGCGCCGGACCGAGGAGATCGCCCTCCTCGACCTCCCAGCCACCCAGCCCCCCGATTAGGACCGGGACGGGCGGCGCCACGTGGACGAGCGTGAAGCGAACCCGAGGAGCCGGCGCGAAGACGTGCTGCCTCCGACAGGGCCAGCTCCGCCGCCTTCGAGCGGTCGATGCAGCACGCGATGTGGGCCAGGCGCAGGCTCACGTCGGCGGGGCGGTGTCGGATCCGGGGCCCGCGGAAGCGATGGTGGGGCGCGTGAGCAGGAGCGAGCACGGCGCGCGATGGGCAAGGTGGCGCGCGAAGCTCCCCAGGGCGGTCCTCGCCACACGCCCCCGATGGGACGCCGCTACGAGCAGATCAACGCCCTCTTCGGCGGCCCAACGGCCGATCGCCACCGGGGGGTGACCGTGGATCAACGCGGTCCGCGCGCCCGTTTCGCGGGCGGCGTCCTCGAGTAAGCGCCGTGCCGACGATTCGTTCTCGCCCAAGGCGGTCGATCCGACCGCGTGGACCGCCGTGAGGTGGCCGTCGCCCGCCTCGCAGAGACGTGTGGCCGTCGCTAGGGCGTCGAGCGAGGCCGGTGAGTCGTCCACGCAGCAGGCGATCTGGAAGAAGGGGCCAAGCTCCCGCGCCTCGCCGCCGCGCTCGACGGGCGCGGCGGCGGTCGCGGCCTCACTCTGACCCAGGTCGCGTATGAGGGCGTTTGCCCTGAGCAGGCCCGCGAGTTGCGACCAGGAGCGCGCGACGGGCACGGCCTCGAGGCCCTCTCGGATCAGCAGGCTCGCGGCGTGGGTCTCCGAGTCGTCCGGGCGGACGGCGATCGGGGCGCGCATGTGGTCCCCGACCCGCGACTCGAGCGCCCGCTGGGCTCGCCGCCGAAGCCCAGGGAAATCGTGCGCCAGCAGCCCGGTGCGCGGGAGCTGGGGCATGTAGGCCGGCAGCATCGCCCCGAGGATCTCGGCGCTACCGATGACGCCGACCAGGCGCCCGACCTCATCGACCACGGGGAGCGTGCAACCCTCTTCGTCGATGAGGTCGGCGGCCTCTCGCAGCGTCTGATCGGCGCGCAATGGCTCGATCGGCTCAACGAGAGGCTCGAGCGGGCGCTCCTCGCTCGTGGAGGCGGCCGGATGGGCGGACGGCTCCGCCGTGGCGGCATGAGCCCGCGGCCGTGCGATCAGGACATCGCAGGGCGCATGGTGCGCCAGGTGGGATGCGAAGCTTCCGAGCAGGAGGCGGGCGAGAGTTCCCTGGTGGGGCGCCGCGACGAGGACGTTGACGCCCTCTCGTGCTGCCCACGCGCACACCGCCGCCGCGGGGTGGCCGTGGTCCGGGATCGGGATCGTCTCGAAGGGAGGGACCCCGAGGGGGCGGCACGCCGTGAGCCGCTCGATATCGACGGCCAAGGGGTCGGCGGCCGCATGGACCGCCTCGAGCCGCGCACCGCTCATACGCGCGAGCCGCGCGCCTTCGGCCATCGCCGCGCCGGCGCCGGCGCCGTCATCGAGGCAGCACGCGATCCTCTGCTCCGCGCTCATGGCGCGCCAGTCGGTCGCCGATGACGGAGGCTCTCCTGGGCCAAGCGTGGCGATGAATCGACCATCTGCCCCTCTCCCGGGGCCGCACCTGGGTACAGGCTAACCGACGAGCGACCCTCCTCGGCGATCGGGGCCCTCCGTACCGCCCTCGTCCGTCGACCGTCGTCGCCCCGAAGGCAAGGGCCGAGAAGGAAGGATGCGGACGCCGAGGCTCATGGAGTCGCTATGCGGGAGCATTCCTCGGCCACCATGTGATGGGCCCCTCGAGGCCTCTCTCGTCGGGCGGGATCATCGATCGCCTCGCGCCGGGGGTAGGATCGCCTCTCCGATGGGAGCGGTTCGTGGAGTTCGGCTCGATCGAGCACGTGGCGGTGCTCGCGGCCACCTTGCTGCTGTGCCTCGCGGCGGCACTCACGCCGCCTCGCCGGCCCGGCGGCGCCTGGCTCACGACCGCGCGCGTCCTCGCGGTCGTGCTGGTGGCGAACGAGATCACGATTCGGATCGTGCTGCTGGCCGACCGCGATTGGAACTGGGACACCGACCTGCCGCTCCAGCTCTCGGACGCCGCTCTCGTGGCCGCGGCGGTCGCGCTGTGGACGCCGCGGCCACCCCGCCTGGCCTACGAACTGGCCTACTTCTGGGCATTCAGCGCGACCCTGCAGGCGGTGCTCACGCCTGACCTCAGGCAGGGGCCCGACAACTACTTCTTCTGGGCGTTCTTCATCGCCCACTCGGGTGTGTTGATCGCGGCCTCCTATCTGAGCTGGGGGCGGGGCCTGGCGCCAGAGCCGGGCGCCGTCAAGCGGGTGCTCCTCGCGACGCTCGCGTGGACCTGCGTCGCGGCGGCCGGCACGCTGGCGACCGGCGGCAACTACATGTTCCTGCGCGAGCGGCCGGTGGGCGGGAGCCTCCTCGACCTCTTTGGGCCGTGGCCCTGGTACCTCTTCGGGGCCGCGGTGATCGCGGTCCTGGTGTTCATCCTGCTGGCCCGGATCCGGGGGCTGGCCCCGGCCGCCTGGTGGCGCGGATGAGTCCGGGGACCGTGCCCCGCCCGCTGGGTTCCGCTCATGGCGGAGACGCTCAGCGATCCCCCGCCGCCGCGACATCGTCCGCCGCCAGGACGTCGTCGGGGAGGTCATACCGGCGGAAGACGAGGTAGCCGACGAAGACGATCACGCCGGCCACGGGACCGACCAGGCGGATGCCAAGCGGATCGTCGGCCGAGTTGCCGAGCAGGAGCAGCAGCGACAGCAGCAGCGGGGAGACCGAGGTCGCGGTCTTCTCCACGAGGTTCTGGGTGCCGAAGTAGCTCCCCTCGCGCCGCATCCCGGTGGAGAGGCTGTCGTGGTCGATGATGTCGGCGGTGAGCGCGGCCGGGAAGAGGTAGACGCCGGCGAGGGGGACGCCCGCAACGGCCATCACCGCGAGGATCTGGACCTCCGTCGGTATTCCCGGAAGGAAGCCCGCGAAGAAGAGGAGTGGGAAGACGGCTGATGTCCCGAACATGGCGGCCCGGTACGCCTGCCGCTTCGAGGTGCGTCGCGCGAAGCGCGAGAAGACGGGCACGACGATGAGCGTGGCCGCGAGCGTCGTGGCGGTGAGGATCGCCACCCACGTGCCGACCTCCTCTTCGCCGAGGACGGCTCTCACGTAGAACGGCAGCATGCCGAGAATCATCTGCAGTCCGACCTGGAACAGCACGAAGGTCGGCAGGAAGAGGAGGAAGTAGCGGTTGGAGAGAGTCAGGCGCAGGCCCTCGCGAAACGAGGTGGTGACCGGCGGGGGCGTGAACCGGCGCGCCCGGCTCCACACCCCGACCATCCCGATGTATCGAAACGCGAGGGCGGTGATCGCCATCGCGAGTGCCATCGCCTGGAACCCGGCCAGGTCGACGAGCAGTCCACTGCCCACGAGGCCGACCGCCCCGCCGGCTACGCCGAAATAGACGCGGATGCCGACGATGCTGAGACGCTCGCCGCTCGTGGGGGCGAGCTCGGGCATGAGCGCCTCGTAGGGGCCGCTGCTCAGGGTGCTGAAGAGATAGTGGAGCTCCAGCATGAGGAAGAGGTATGCGCCGGTCAGAGCAGGGCCGGCACCCGACGGCGGCGTGAAGAGCAGGAACGCGGTGAGCGCCCAGAGGGGGGTGGTGGCGAGAATGAAGGGCAGCCGGCGTCCGAGCCGGGTGCGCGTGCGGTCGCTCCAGTGCCCGATCAGCGGGTCGTCGACGGCCTCGAAGAGGTTCGCGGCGAAGAGCAACGCGCCCACGGCCCCGAGCGGCAGCAGTGATTCCAGGCCCGCGTCCTCGGGCGGCGCGAAGTAGTAGACGAGCCAGGCGCCACGGCTCTGGGTGAGGGCCTCGCCTCCGATGCTGCTGGACGAGTAGAGGAAGCGCGTCCGGCGCGGGAGCGCCCCCTCCACCCTCGGCGTGGCGTCGGGCGGTTCAGGCATCGGGCCCGCCCGTGCCCCGGGTCCCCGGGTACAGGCGCTCGATCTCATTCTGGAAATGCCGCTCGCAGACCCGCCGCCGCAGCTTCAGAGTCGGGGTGACCTCTCCCTCCTCGGCCAGGAAATCCCGCGGAAGGACCGCGAACCGCCGGACCTGCTCGGGCGGTGAGAGCCTTCGGTTGACGTCCGCGACCACGTCGCCGATGAGCGCCCGGGCCTCGTCATCGCTCGCGGCGTCCACCGCGATCGCGTCGCGGTCGAGCGCCACGAGCGCGACGAGGTGCGGGCGTCGGTCCCCCACGACCAAGGCGTTCGCCACGTATCGCGACGCCTTCAGCGCGCCCTCGATGTTCTGGGGCGAGACGTTCTTGCCGGCGGGGGTGACGATCAGGTCCTTCTTGCGGTCGGTGATCGTGAGGAAGCCGTCGGCGTCGACGGCCTTCGTCGCACCGCTCATCGTCCGCTCCCTACTCGCGCTACTCGTGGGTGGCTTCGTGCCCCCCTTGGCTCCGAATGAGGTGTCGCAGATAGTCACCTCATTCCACTCAGTCAAACGCCTAGGTCGCGGCCGCCGCGCGCGCCATCGGCGCCAACGGCCCCCGACGACCGCGCCCGTCGGGGCGCGATCCGGACGAGCCCGCCCCGAAGCCCTAGGGCTCACCATTCGCGATCAGGCCCACCATGAGGCAAGGCTAGGAACGGGGCATGCCCCTCGCATGTGTGAGGGGTGCAGGCGAGGTTCGGGTTTCTACGGCACCGTCGTGTTGTTGACCCCGACCGGTTCTCGTGGCTGCGTCTCGCTCGACTACCGAGACAAGGCACCGTTCAAGTTAGACGGCACCATCCACCAGGTCCACGTCGGATACGTGACGACATCCTGATCTCAGTTGGGAGCTCATCTGGCGCGCCCTTGAACGACCCCCGCTTCCGCGCAGGTGTGTGATCAACGCAGCTGATATGGAGGCCGACGATGATCTGGCATTGCGAGCAATCCCGGGGTTCCGATCTGGTTGATCGCGGGGTGCTGCTGTCGGTGTTGTCCACCGCAACCGACGTCGTCCCCGCGCACGCGGGGGTCAGTCCCTGCATGCGGAACTCTCGGGGAGTCACTGAGTCCGATGACTGGCGCGCGCACTGGCGCGCGCGACGCGAACTCTCTTAGAACACCGTCGCCACGGGTCTTCAACGGTAGGCAGCCTCGATTTCCCAAACCTGGTGTCGCAAGTTCGATTCTTGCCGGGGGCATGACCCGAGAGCTCGTCTTCCGAGCGGGCTTTCTTCGTTCACGTGCCGCCCTCGTCAGGCCACCCCCGCCGTGCCACGGATGGGCTAGCCATCACGCCGCCGCCTTCACGCTCCAAATGAACGCGAACGTCCGGGGCGAGGATCAACCGAACGGAGTGGCGCTCGGCCTCGTGCCATCGTCATCCCTCGGATCTACGCTCCGACCTAGGGTTCCCGAGTACCGACTACGGCCGCGAGTTGCCCCTCCAGGCTGTCTCGGGCCCCGCCGATGCTCCGGTTCTCCTCGAGGAGCAGGACCAATCCCTCGATGGCGAGCCCGGCCATCGGGGTCTTCTGCTGGGCCTCCCTCACGACGCCCCTCAAGCCCTCGAGCATGGCCTCGCGATCGTCACCCCGCTCCTCGCAATCGTCGATGTAAGTGATCTGGCTGGCGATCGTGTGGGCGTAGAGCCTCTCGTTCGCATCCAGGCCAGCGGCCTCGATCCTCTCCAGGTGCTCGATCATTCGCTCAGAAGCGTTCGGTTTCGGACTCATGGTGACCCCGAGTCTACCCCTCGGGCTCACCCCACTATGAGTAGAAGCCGGCTGCTCGCGATGCCATCGGCTGGGACCATGATGGATCCCATCGCTGTCCGATGACCCTCGTCCCGAGCCGTGCATCCATCCCCGGCGACCTGTACCAACGGCGGTTGAAGCGGCGGAGGGTGGCTGCAACCGTCGGACTGTGGCGATCGGCATCGCCATGCCGGGACTCGAACGGGGTCTCCGCACGAAGGCGCGAGCACTGACTTGGAGGAGGGGCCTGTGGGGTCGAGGCAGCGATTGATCGCGGCGGCGGCAGCCCTCGTCGTGGCGACTGGATTCGCGGTGGGCGGCTGTGGTGATGAAGAGAGTTCCGCCACGGGAAGCGGGGTGGCACTGCAACCCATCGGCGCCAGTGGGGTCACCGGCAGCGTGGGCCTCGTCCAGTCCGGCACGACCGTCAGCGGCACAATCCGCATCGACGGCCTGCAGCCCGGGAGCTCACACGATGCGCACATCCACGGCGTGGCAGGTGAGGATCACGCCTGCGCCGCCGACCAGCGCACCTCCGAGCACCTCGTGGATCTCCCCAACATCGTCGCCGACGACAAGGGCGTGGCCCAAGCCGAGATCAACGTCACCGCCCCCGAGGACACGATCCGGACCGGCACCTACCTCATGGTGCATGCACTCCCCGGCGCGCACCCCGGGGGCGGCGAAGGCGTGGACCATGAGCAGAGCAACGACTCGGCGGCGACGGCGATCCTCGCCGCCTACGTCCCGGTGCACGGCGGCGCGCCCACCGCGCCCTACAACCCGGCGATCGCCTGCGCCGACTTCGAGAACCAGTAGGACGGCCGATCGCCCACGCCGTCGTGCGCGACCCCGACGACGCTGTGAGCCCATGGAACGCGGCCTCGTAGGTCGCGCCCCCGGAAACCCGCATCGCCACGCGGTTCAGGTGGCCCCAGGTAGGCCCCGCACAGGTTTCCCAAACCTGGTGTCGCAAGTTCGATTCTTGCCGGGGGCATCGAGGAGGTCCCGCTCCGGCGACGTCGTCCCCGCCCCGACCGGCACTAGGAGACGGCGGGGCCCTACGGCTCGGCGGTGACCGGGACGCCGGGGGCGTCGCGCAGGTACAGCCACGTGAACACGCCCGCGAACAGGAGGCCGAGAACGGGCGCCGCCACCTCGAATCCTTCGCCCGCGCCCGCCTCGCCGAGTTCGTGGAGCCCGCCGTAGAGCAGGTAGGCCCCGAGGCCGATGACCAGCAGGCCCGTGACCAGGAAGAACTTGCGCAGGTCGAGCCGCAGGGCGCCGGAGTAGAAGGCGACGCCGAGGCCGACCGCAGCGGCGAGCCCCAGGGCGCCGCCCACGAGGGTCTGGAGCACGCCCTCGTCACCGACGGAGACGAATATGAACAGGGCCGTCTCGAGTCCCTCGCGCGCGACGCCGACGAACGCGACCGTCGCCAGCGTGAGCCCGCCGCCGGCGAGCACCGCCCGGCTCACCTGGGCCCGCAGCTGGGCGCCGATGGAGCGGGCCTGTGCCCGCATCCAGAAGACCATCCAGGTGAGGACGGCGCAGGCCAACAGCATCGCCACGCCCTCGAAGACCGCCTCCTGGCCGCCCGACAGCTCACCGAGGGTGGCGAACAGGACCGCCCCGGCCAGCACGCTGGCGGCCACTGCGGCGGCGACCCCGAGCCACACGGCCCGGCGGTGCTCCCCGGACGCCTCGGTCCTGGCCAGGAACGCGAGGATGAGCCCCACCACGAGGCTGGCCTCGAAGGCCTCGCGGAGGACGATGACGAAAGCTCCCATCTGGACCGGGCCTCTCCTTCGGTCTCCCTAACAGACGATCGGCGGGCAGGCTAAACAGGCTGATCCGTGATGTCCAGACCGGCACGAGCGGGACGTGGGGGTCGAACGTCCCCACCGGCTCGGCCGGTCCGCACGCGCCCCGCGGACGCAAAGATGGCGTTCCGCTCGTCTTTCAGGGTAGAGGCTCCGTCGATGGGGTTGACGGTGCGTGTCGTGCCCCCGACGCCTGGAAAGAAGCCCGAGTTCGCCTACTGGTACTCCAACATCGCCCGCCGGAAGGGACGCGACGTGCCCCGCTGGGCGATCCTCGGCTTTCCCTTCCCTCTCGTCGCCCTCATCATCATCTCCCTGCCCTCCTCGAAGGCCCCGCAGCTCCCCCCGAACCGGCGGTCCTCGGCGACTGACGCGCTGGTGCGGTGAGCACGAGCCCAGCCGGCCCACCCGGGTCCTCCGGCTGCGGTCTGCGGACGTTCATCGGAAGTCCACGAGGAGAGGAACAGGACGATGAGGACGTCATCGCAGACGCCATCCACCCGATACCGGCTCGCGCATCACGGATTGCCGGGACCGAAGTCCGGCGGCGGCGTGAACGTCACCGCCCGTACCGCGTCGGCGACGGGTCCGGGAAGGCTCCCGAGCGGTAGCGCGAGCCCTTCGCGTGCGCCGCGCAGGGCAGAGTCCGGAGCTTCGGACGGCCCGAGGCAGCGCAGGAAGAGCGAGCGCCGCCCCGTGATGGAGAAGCTGCCCGCCACCACCTCCGAGACCTCGAAGCCCTCGGCGTCGAAGTGAGCCCGCACCCGCCCGGCCGTGGCCGGGTCGGGTGGACTCTCGTCGAGGGCTGCTGATTCCGCGGGTCCCAGCACCACCAGGGCGGAGAGCACCGGGTCGGCGGGCGCATCCACGCCGCTCACCTCCGCGCGCGCCACAGCGGCGCGCCCGTCACGGGACCTCGTCGCCGATGCCCGGGGCGCCGCACCGGACCCGCGCCAGCATGACCGCGCGGTGCGCGTCGACCAGCCCGGATCCGGTCGCCAGGTCGGCCCCCGGCGTCGCGGGGTGTCCGCCGGTGCGCGGGCTGCAGGCGCCGGTGGCGACATCCCGCGCCGTGGCGCGCAGGATCTCGCGCACGGCGGCCGGGTCGAGTTGCGGGCACGCCTCCATCACGAGCGCGCACACTCCCGCCAGCTGCGGGGCGGCGGCCGAGGTGCCGCTGATGGCGGCCCACCCGTCGTCCGCCTCGGTCTCATCGCCGGCCGGGTGGGCGCCGCCCCTGGCGAGACTTCGGTCGATCGCCGATCCCGGCGGGAGCGGCAGCATGATGTAGGCGGCGCGCGGGAGCATCCCCACGAGACCGCAGACGTCGGGCACGCTGCGGCCCGGATAGACGTTGCTGGCGAACCCGCTCGCGTAGTCCGAGGCCTGGAGCTCCCCGTCGGGCGCGATGAAGACCCCGCCCGCCGAGATGACGTCCGGGTGCTGCCCGGGAAAGCCGAAGTGGCCGTTCCCGGCGGAGAACACGACGACGATGCCGTCGCTCACCGCCAGGGCGACCGCCGCGGCCAGGGCCTGGTTGGCCGCGCTCATCGGCAGGTAGCGCACGTCGGAGCCCCAGCTGTTGCTGATGATCCGGGGCGCGAGGCCCACGGCGGCGTTGAAGGCGCCCACCGTGTTGACGAAGTTGGTCTTGACCATCGTGAAGTCCACGTCCGGCGCCACGGCGAAGACGTTCGCCGACTCGGCCGTCCCGTGCCCGTCGGTGTTGACCGCCGGGTCTTTGGCGCCCGGCCCCAGCACCACCGACGCCCGGTAGCCGCGCCGGGCGAAGTACGGGTGCGCGAACCACCCGGTGTCGGTCATGACGACCGTGACGTCGCGACCGGTGACCCCCGTCCGGTGAGCGCGGTCCGCCTCGCACCCGAGCGAGACGTCCCCGGGCACGTTCAGGTGCCAGTACGCCCGGGTGGGTGGGAAGGGGCTCTGGTGGGGGTAGCGCGGCTCCTCGATGGCGACGCCCTCCAGGACGTCTCCGAACCGGCTGCCGGTGACGTCGATGAGCCCGGGCATCTCCGTCTCGGGGGCCTCGACGAAGGTCGCCGTATCCTCGCGGGCGCCGCCCTTCAGGACCGGCCGCTCCTCGGTGACCAGCCGCGCGCCGAAGGCCTCCTCGTAGCGCTCGGGCGACCCGGCGATGTTGATCGTGACGGGCGACTCCTGCAGCACCGCGAAGCCGGCTTCGCGCAGCCGGCGGGCGGCCGTGAGGACGAGATCCTCATCGCAGGTGAAGCCCGCCACCGTCCCCGCGTCGATCCGGGCACCCTCGGCGAACAGCGAGACGCCTCCGAGCGATCGCGGCGAGGCCTGCGCGTAGACGACCTCCGGGAGCCTGCCCGGGGGTGAGGCGGTTTCCGTGGGCGCTGTGGTCTCGGGCAAGGATCCCTCCTCAGGCGTGGTGGCGGTGTGCGCTCGACGCCCGTCCCGCGATCCGGCCGTCACGACGAGCGGAGGGGGCTCCGCCCCCGCCGGGTCGAGTCTCCTGCTCCCGGGGGCGTCCCGGCAACCGTTGGCGGTCCGCCGGCTCTCGATCGACGGCGGCCTTACCGGTCGTTGCGACGAGCGTGGGTGACCTTCTCATGCCCGTGATCGGCGACATGGAAACCGCAATCCTGGTCCAGTGGAAGGTGGCTCCGGGCGACACCGTACGACGCACCCAGGCTCTCGCGTTCGCAGAGACCGACAAGGGGGTCATCCAGGTGGAGTCGTTCGAGGCCGGTGTGATCCGTGTACTACTCGCCGCGCCGGGCGACAGGGTCGCGGTCGGCGCCCCGATCGCACGAATCGACGCCTCCACCGACGACCCCTGATCCGCTCCTCGGACGGCGCGTCACGACGGAGCGGCATGTTCGAGCCCCGATGGCCGAGACATTCACCCGCCGCCCGGGCGCGCGCACCAGGGCGAGGAGCCCGCTGTCCGGCAGGTGGAGGCGCACCGCCCGGACCCGTCGGGACGTGCCGACGGCAGTAGATGTCCGCACCCGAGAACCGGGAGCCTCCCCACGTGCCCGACCACCCTGGGCCGAGACGCTGAGTCACCTCTGCTCTGGCGAGGGGGGACTTCGTGACGAATGGCCGGCGCTTCACTCGCGCTGGGGGTGCAACGGCTGCAGGACGACGATCGGTGCGACGCCGCGCCGCCCTCCTGACCATGCAGATCGCCGCCCTTGCCCCGCTCGTGCTGGCCGGCGGAACCGCTGCCCGGCCCCACGCCCGGGGGTCGCGGTCGCGGGGTGAGGAGGCTCAGCCCCCGGGGCGCAGCCGCACGACCGGATGCCGCCGGGCGATGCGGCGCACGTCGTCGGTGGTCGCCTCGCCGGGGACGTCGAAGAACCGGCCGTTCAGGCGCCGGTTCGCCGTGATGTAGGCGCACAGCACCGGAACCCGCTCCTCCTCACCGAGCGGCTCGGCCGAGACCGCCCGGCGTGTCCGCCCCCGCCGCAGCTCGCCGTGCCCGGCGGCAACGAGGTTGCGCATCCAGTCGGTGGAGCCGCGCGGCGCGACCAGGTGCTCGGCGCCGTCGAGTGCGACCGGGATGACGGGGACCTCGTGGACGCGCCCGCTGCGGCGCCCGGATGTCCGCAGGATCCACACCCCCGCCACCGGGATCCCGAGACGCCCGACCAGCAGTCGGAGGGCGCGGTCGGCGGCGCCCGCCCGCAGCCCGAGGGCGACGCGAGGGAGCTTCTCAGCCACCGGTTCCCCTCATGGCTGCGATCGCGCTCGGCATCGATCGAACCTACAGACGGGCGCGGGACGCGCACCGCCCACCAGCGGGTGCCGGCCGACGTCCTGGACCGGCGATCCCGGCGTCGCGGTGCCGGAGCGCTCGATGGCGGTGCCGCGCCGCCGATGAGAGGCGGGGCGCCCCCGAGCGCTCCGCGCGATACTCACGGCGTGGGAGGGCCCAGATGAGCACGGGAACGGAGCGGGTCGTGGTGGTCGGGGGCGGCTTCGGCGGGCTCCAGGTCGCCCAGAAGCTGCGGCGTTCGCCAGTGGAGCTGACGCTGATCGACCGGCGCAACTTCCACCTGTTCCAGCCATTGCTCTACCAGGTGGCCACCGGGGCGCTCTCGCCCGGCGAGATCGCCTCGCCGCTTCGGGGCGTGCTGAAGCGCAATCACAACGTCACCGTCGTCATGGGCGAGGTGACCGGCTTCGACCTCGACGCGCGCCGGATCACCGTGGTCCAGGCCGGCGATCGGCGTGCGGAGGTCGGCTACGACACGCTGGTGGTGGCCGCGGGTGCGAACCACTCCTACTTCGGGCACGACGAGTGGGCCGCGCACGCCCCCGGCCTCAAGTCGCTCGAGGACGCGCTTGAGCTGCGGCGCCGCGTGCTGTCGGCGTTCGAGGCCGCCGAGATCGAGCCCGACCCGGTCGCGCAGCGGGCGCTGCTGACCTTCGTCGTGGTCGGCGCCGGGCCGACGGGCGTGGAGCTCGCGGGGCAGATCGCCGAGATCGCCCGCGACACGGTGAGGCGCGACTTCCGGCACATCGATCCCACGACCGCCGCCATCGTGCTGGTGGAGGGCGCCGACCGCGTCCTCACGGCCTTCCCGCCGTCGCTCTCGGCGAAGGCCGAGCGCCAGCTCCGCACGCTCGGCGTGACCGTCCGCAACGACCGGCTCGTGGTGGGCGTGGACGCCGACGGCGTGGCGCTGAAGGTGGCCGGCGGCGAGGACGAGGAACGGCTCGATTCCCGCACGATCATCTGGGCCGCGGGCGTCGCCGCGTCGCCCCTGGCGGCGCAGCTCGCCGAGGCGACGGGCGCGCCGCTCGACCGGGCCGGGCGCATCACGGTGGAGCCCGACCTCTCTCTGTCCGGCCGGCCGGAGGTCTTCGTCCTGGGCGACATGGTGCGCGTGTCCGACGGCGAGGGCGGGCAGATACCGCTGCCAGGCGTCGCCCCCGCCGCCATGCAGCAGGGCCGGTATGCGGCGAAGGTGATCCGCGCCCGCCTGTCGGGCACCCCGGCCCCGAAGCCCTTCCGCTACATCGACAAGGGCAACCTGGCGACCATCGGGCGGATGAAGGCGGTGGGCGAGATCAAGGGCCTGCGCCTGAGCGGCACGATCGCCTGGCTCGGCTGGCTCTTCATCCACCTCTTCTACCTCACCGGCCTCCAGAACCGGTTCCTGGTGTTCGTCCGCTGGACGTTCAGCTTCCTCACCCGCGGGCGGGGTGCGCGCCTGATCACCGGCGGCGACGACGACCCGGGGCGGATCAGCGCGGAGGAACCCCCGAGATGATGATCTCGGCCATGCGCCGGGGCGTCTCGGCCAGCACGGCGAAGGCGCGAGCCCGGCGCGGGAGGCGCACGTGGCGCTCGCCGGACGCGACCGCCGCCACGCACGAGCCACAGACCCGCTCGAGCGAGGTGTCGGCGAGCAGGCCGAGGCGGTAGAAGCGCCGGAACGCCGCCGCAGTAGGCGCGTAGCCGAGCGCGGAGTCCTTCATGTCGGTCGGGATCAGGCCCACCTCCAGCACCGTCGTGCCGATCGGCAGCCCGCGCAGCTCGGCGCGCAGCCCGGCCGTGAAGTGGGTGAGGCCCGCCTTCGTCGCCGAGTAGGGGACCATGCCGGGCAGCACCTGCCGGGTGAGCTCCATCGGCGCGAGCAGGTTGACGGACACGAGGTCGGAGAGTGTCTCGGGCGAGAGCGAGGTCAGGGCGCCCGTCGCGTCGATCCCCGCGTTGTTGACGAGCACGTCGACGGGCCCCGCCTGCTCCTCCACCCGGGCGATCAGGGCCCCCCGGTCGTCGGCGTCGGTGAGGTCGGCGACGATCGCGACCCCCTTCAGCTCGGTGGCGAGCTCCTGGAGCGGCCCTGCGGAGCGAGCGGCCAGGGTCACCCGAGCGCCCTTCGCCCGGAACTCACGGGCGAGGCCCGCACCGATACCCCGGGAGGCGCCGGTCACCAGCACGTGCGCGTCGGTCAGGTCCATCTCTCAGCCCCCGGCCTCAGATGCGGCCGTGACGGCCGTTCGTGGCCACGGCAGCAGACTAGCTGCGCGTGCGCCCGCGTCCGCTACCGGACCACCCGCAGGTACCGCGGCTGGAACGGCTCCGGGTCGTGTGCCGGGGTGTCGTGATCCACCGTCAGGTGCAGGTGCCCCAGCGTCTCGAGCCGGGCGGCCGCCGCGAGGAAGTGCCCGGGTGTCGCCTCGAGGCCCTCGGCGATCACGCGCTCGTACAGGGCGGCCTCGCGAACCGGTTCGCCCGCCCGGCGGAGGGCTTCGAGGATGGCGGTCTCCAATGCGACGTCCGGGGTGTTGCTCATGCCCCAACCGTACCCTCCCGGCGGTCCGCGCGGCGAGCCCCGATAGGCTGGGGCGGTGAGCAGGCGGCGCATCGATGTCGGCGAGGTCCGCCTGGCGATCACCGAGGACGGTGACCCCTCGGGCGCCCCGGTCATCCTGCTGCACGGGTTTCCCGAGCTCGCCCACTCGTGGCGCAGGCAGCTGCCGCCCCTCGCCGCCGCCGGGTTCCACGCCGTGGCCCCCGACCTGCGCGGCTACGGGTCCTCCGACCGACCGACGACGGTCGACGCCTACGCCGCGCCGAAGCTGATGGGCGACATCGCCGGCCTGATCCGCGCGCTCGGCCACGAGAGCGCCCACGTCGTGGGACACGACTGGGGCGGCGGGCTCGCCTGGAGGCTCGCCGGCAACCTGCCGGAGATGGTGCGCTCGCTGACGATCCTCAACGCGCCCGTGGGGCCGGTGTCCGCGCGCCTGCGCCGCGAGGACCCCGCCCAGCGGGCCAAGAGCTGGTACATGCTCCTCTTCCAGTTCCCGGGCGTGGCGGAGACGTGGCTGTCGGCCGACGACTTCGCCAACCTGCGCGCGTTCGTGTTCGACACCGCCGCCCCCGAGGCGTTCCCCGACGAGGACCGGGCGGTCTTCATCGACGCCCTGCGCCGCGACGGCGCGCTCACCGCCGCCCTCAACTACTACCGCGCCAACATGCCCCCGGCGTCGTGGCTGCGCGACCCCCCCGACCCGCCGCCCGTCACGGCGCCGACCATGATCATCTGGGGCGAGGCCGACGCCTACATGGACCCGATCCTCCTGGAGCGCTCGGCGGCCACGGTCACCGGCCCCCTGCGCATCGAGCGCCTGCCCGGCGTGAGCCACTGGGTCCAGCAGGAGGCCCCGGAGAAGGTCAACGCGCTGCTGCTCGACTTCCTGAGCGCGCTCTAACAATTCCCAAACATTCGGCCCGTCATGGACGGGTCCCCGCGGCGTTGGAGGGATGAACCCACCACGATCGCCGGGAGCCTGCGATGCCGGATCATTCGGAGAGGGGATGGAGCGACGCGCGCGGCGCCCCCGAGGCGCGTCGCAAGCTCACGCACCTCCTGGCCGGCGACTTCATGCTCTTCGAGGTGACCGCCGACCGCGAGATGCGGGTGCTGCACCTGCCGACCCGCCTCACCCCTCGCGAAGCCTGCGCCGATCGAGCTTCCCCGAGGGCAAACGGGGCAGCTCCTCCATCACCGTGACGCTCTGGGGGGCGGTGTGCGTGCCGAGCCGGTGGGCGACGTGGCGGCGCAGCTCGCCCGCGAGCCCCTCGTCGGGCGCACCGGGCGCGAGCACCACGTAGGCGGCGGGCCGCAGCAGGCCGTCGGCGTCGGGACGGCCCACGACCGCCGCCTCGGCCACCGCCGGGTGGCCGACGAGGGCCTCCTCCACCGCGACCGGGCTGACCCAGCGCGCGTCCACCTTGAACAGATCGTCCGAGCGCCCGAGATGGTGGTAGAGACCGTCCTCGCGCACGAGGACGTCACCCATCCTCAGCCAGGGCCCCATGACGAGCTCGCGCGTCTCGCCGGAGCGTCGCCAGTAGCCGGTCGTGTTGGATTCGCTGCGGATCCACAGGCGCCCGGGATCGCCGTCGGCGACGGGCCTGCCCTCATCGTCGGACAGGCGTATCTCCACGCCCTCCACCGCGCGGCCGAGCGAGCCCGGGACGAACGGCCGGCCGGGGCGCGTCGAGATGACGACGTTCGAGCACTCCGAGCAGCCGAGGCCCTCGATCAGGTCGAGGCCCGTGGCGGCGCGGAGCCGCTCGGCGACGGACGCGGGCAGGCTGTCGCCCGAGGAGACCGCCAGGCGCACGCTCGCCAGCGCCTCGGCGTCGGGGTGGCGCTCGAGGAAGCGGGCGAGCTGCGCCCAGAAGGTCGGCACCGCGGTGAGCACCGTCACCCGCTCGCGCCGCACCGTGCCGATCACGGCGCGCGGCGTGGGCAGCAGGCTCGAGGTGACCGCGGTCGCGCCGCGGCCGAGCACGCGGAAGAACCCGTTGCCGAAGCCGAGCGAGGTGAACAGGCGCGCCATCGAATGGCAGCGGTCGCCCGGGTTCAGCCCGAGCACCTCCCGGGCGTAGGTCTCGATCCCGGTCCGCATGTCGCGGTGTGCGTGCATCGCGCCCTTGGGGCGGCCGGTGGATCCCGAGGAGTAGACGAGGTAGGCGAGGTCCTCCGGGTGCACGGCCGCGATCGGCGCCTCGCGCCCGGCGTCGAGCGCGAGCGGGGTCAGGGTCGCCGCGGCGCCCGCGGCGCCCGGGCCGTCGGAGACGACGGCCGCCGGCTCGCAGTCGTCCACGAGGTCGGCGAGCCGGGCGGCGTCGGAGGCGGGGTCAACGGGCACCGGGACCGCGCCGATGCGGGCGGCCCCGAGGAACGCCTGGAACCAGCCGCGCCCGTCGCGCAGGGCCACGACCACCCGGTCGCCGCGCCGCACGCCGGCCTCGCGCAGCGCTCCGCCCGCCCGCGCCGCCGCCCGTGAGAGCTCCTCGTAGGTCCAGGTGCCGCCCTCGTCGACCACGGCGTCCTGCGCGTCGAGGCCCGCCTGCGCCTGGCGCTCCACGAGGAGGGTCACCAGGTTGTCGCGGGGCGCGGTGCCGGCGGCGATCCGCTCACGGGCCGGCGAGGCGGCGGCGGGTGCCGACCCGCCGGGGAGGGCCGCCTCGGCGAGCGCGTCGAGCGCCTCCGACGGCACCCGCGGGGGCAGCACGAACACGATGTCGGTGACGCCCGCCCGCCCGTACGCGGCGATCGCGTCCGGCAGCTCGTCCGGGGTCGCGACCAGGCCGGTGGTCCGCATCCAGCGGATGTAGCCGGCGGGGGTGGTGCCGAGCGTCCGTGCCTCGGCGGAGACCCAGGCTCTCGCCCTCGCCGCGCGAGCGAGCCGGCAGGACGAACGTGTAGAAGGCGCAGGCCAGCGGCGGCCGCCCGGCGGCGAGGCGCGCCTCATCGGCGATTGCGAGCCGCCGCTCCACCACCTCGGGGCGGTGGAAGGCGGCCACGATGCCGTCCGCCCGCTCGCCGGCCAGGCGCAGCAGTCGCGGCCGGTGCGCGGCGACCCAGATCGGCGGTCCCCCGGGGCGCGCGGGCGCGGGGCTGTTCGGCGGCACCGGCCCGATCCCGGCCGCGGCGTCCGCGGAGCCGGTGAACATCGCGCGCAGGGTCTCCAGGGTCACGCGCAGGCGCTCGCTGCGTTCGGCAGGCGGAGGGAAGGGCACGTCGAAGGCGCGGTGCTCCTCGACGTCCGACCCGGCCCCCAGGCCGATCACCAGACGGCCCCCCGAGATGACGTCGAGGACCGTCGCCATCTTGGCGGCGAGCAGTGGCGGGCGGTAGCTGGCCGAGAGGACGACCGTCCCCAGGCGCACGCGGCGCGTCAGCGGCGCGAGGGCCGCGAGCGTGGTGAGCGCGTCGAAGGTCGCGTCCTGCTTCACCCGGCCCGGAGACTGGAGGTGGTCGTTGGCCCACACCCCGTCGAACCCCAGCTCCTCCGCGCGGATGGCCGCGGAGCGGATCTGGGCCCACGTGGACCCGTACTGGGGGATCCGGACCCCGACCGAGGGCCCGCCGCCGCCCACCGGGTGCTATCCGGGCCCGAGCACGAGCGCCACGTCGATCCCGGCGGGGGCGGCGTCGGCGAGCGCGCCGGTCTTCGGCAGGGCCTTGACGGTGCCGACCTGCAGGTCCTTGGCGACGCGCTGGGCGGCGGGGCGCCGGCCCGGCGCGAAGTACGCGATCGTCGGGCTGGTGGAGGTGGGGGCGTTGCCGGTGGCGACGGCCGGATAACCCAGGCTCTCGGCCTGGCCGGCGGTGCGGGCGGCGAGCCCGGACACGCTGGTGCCGTTGAGGACGACCAGGGTGATGTCCGCGCGGTCCGGCGGCGCGGCGGGCACGGCGGGCGCGGTCTGCGTGGCGCCGGTGCTCGAGGTGGACGCCGCCCCCGGGGTGGTCACCGAGCCGGTGTCGCCGGAGTCGACGGGGGCCGCGGGCGCGAGCACCGTCACCGGCCCGTCGTCGCCCCGCAGGATCCAGCCTCCGACGAAGCCGATCACGAGGCATGAGGCGACGAGCGCCACGGGTCTGATCCAGGCGCCGCCCGGAGCGTGCGATCCGCCGTCGCCGCTGCTGCCGGGGGGCGTCGGCGTGTCGAGCTCGGGAGTCATGAGATCCGTGTCACCGACCGCGATGGTAGCGGCCGCCCCGGTCAACGGATTGTGATGCGGGCCGAGGCCGGTGATAGGGTTGGCCCCGGTCGCACCTCCCCGCGCTGCCGGCGAACGGAAGAACGGTCCCTCGCCGGCGCCCAATTCGGACCCGCGCGGGCCGCGACCGCGACGCGCCGGACATCAGGACCGGCCTGCGCCCGTGCCCTGGAGGTTGGCACGCGATGCCCGAAGGACCGCATCCAACGACCGAATCGCCCGATACCACGTCGCCCGGCGAGGATCTCGCCCGCGCGCTGGCCGAGCCCTCCGCCGCATGGCCGGACGTGGTCCTGCGCGAGCACCAGATCGAGGCCCTCGACGAGCTGGCCGGGCGACTGACCCACGGCACGATGCGGACCTGGGTGGATGCGCCGACCGGTTCCGGCAAGACGATCATGTTCCTCGCCCTGGCCCAGGCTCTCGGCGGCAGCACCCTCGTGCTCGTGCCGCGGCGCAACCTGGCCGAGCAGACGATCGCCGGCCTCGCGCGCCACTTCACCGCCGTCCCCTCCAACCCCGAGGGCCCCGAGTCGGCCGGCGCGCCCGGCGTCACGGTCTGCACGTACCAGGCGGCGCTGCGCCACCAGGACCGGATGGACTGGGACTCGATCTCGCTGCTGATCTGCGACGAGGCCCACGCCACCCTGGGCGCCCAGACGCGCAAGCTCCTGGACCGGGCGCGCAACGCCGTGGTGGTCGGCTTCACCGCGACGGGCGCCACGACGACCGGGCACGTGGAGCAGGTCTTCGGGCCGGTGGCCGCCACGCTCGACCGGATGTCGGCGATCGAGCGCGGCATCCTCTGCCCCCTGCGCTCGCTGCGGGTCGAGCGCGCGGTCGACCTCTCCGACGTGGCGAAGGTGCGCGGCGACTTCGACCAGGCGAGCCTCGGCCGTGCTCTCGACCGCGCCCGCTGGCACCGCGCCTGCGCGGAGGTCTGGGAGGAGCACTTCCAGCCGCTGAAGCTCGCCGGGGTCGCCTACACGGCCACCGTCGCGCAGGCGCACGCGCTCGCCGAGGAGCTCACCGGCCGGGGCGTGCGCGCTGCGGCGGTCTCGGGGCAGACTCCCGCCAGGGAGCTCCAGCGGGTGCTGTTCGACTTCGCCTCCGACCGGATCGACGTGCTCTGCAACGCCGACCTGCTGACCGAGGGGTGGGACGAGACCCGCGCCGCGGTCGTGATGCACCTGGCCCCGACGACCTCCGAGCGCGTCTTCGTGCAGCGCCTCGGGCGCGTGATGCGCCCGGCCCCCGGCAAGGAGGCCGTGTCGGTCGAGTTCCTGCCGGCCGGCGATCCGATGGGCGTGCAGACCAGCCACGAGGTCTTCGGGCTCGGCTGGTACAAGCCGCTCGGCCGCGTGGCGGGACCGCCCGAGGGCGGCGAGCGCGGCAAGCTCGCCCGCGCCGCGGCCGTGCTGGCCGACCGCGAGGGCGACTCGGCCAAGCTCGTCAACCCCGCCGCCGCCCCCGGGCTGATCGCCGCCGGCCTCGCCGACGGCGGCTGGCGCGAGGCCGACCCGGCGCTGCTCCCGGTGAACCTGATGGAGGAGTGGGTCCAGGCCGCGAGCTTCGACGTCACGGTCGACGATCTCGTCGACCGCGTCACCGCCGGGATCGACCCCCTGGCGGCCGTGCCCTGGTGGGCGCTCTGCGGCCTCGTGGCGCGGCGGCTGCAGGACGGTGCCGACCAGCCGCTGTGGCGTTCCTGGGCGACCGCGCTCCTGGTGCAGCCGGACCTGCGTCGCGCGCTCCCCGAAGATGTGCCGCGCAGGGTGCTCGACCGCCTGCGCATGACCTCCCGCGAGCGGCTGCGGGCGCTGTGGTGGCATGCCGACCAGAGCGACCGATGGGAGCGGCTCGCCACCCTCGAGCAGCTCGGGCGGTCGAGCGACCGCCGCCGTCGCTGGTCGGCCCTCGACGAGGCCTCGGTCTGGGCGCCGAGCTGGGCCTGGGACGTCTCGCGCGTCCTGGCCGACGGCACGCGCCCCGGGCGCAACCAGGAGATCGCCCGGATCGCCGCCTGGGAGGCCCATCACCTGATCACCAACGGCGGCGAGCTCGCGCTGATCGGCCTCTGGCTGCGCGCGGCGGGCGAGCCGCCCCCGGACCCGGTGCCGCCCGCCGACCCCTCGGCGCTGCGCCTCGGGCAGGCGGCGCGCCTGCTCGTGGTGCTCGGACCGGGCGACGTGCCGGCGCGCAGCGAGCATCTGCGCCTCGCCGGGCGCGCGGCCGGCGCGGTCGGGGGATGGGCCGAGCTGCGGGGCTACCTGGACACGCTCGACCTGTCGACCCCCGACGCCCGCCGGGCGCTGCGCGCGGCCGTCGGCGCGGTGCAGCCGAAGGCCCTCCTCTCCCGCCGCGCCTGGAACGCCCTGCGCTCCCGCCTGCCCCGCCTGCCGGAGCCGGAGCTCGTCGGCGTCGGCGGGGAGCCGCGCCGCAAGGGCGCGCCGGGCGATCCCGACGCCCCCGCGACCCCCGCCCGCCCGCGCCGCCGGCGCCGCCGGCGCCTGCGGATCGACGCCGCCGGTCCCGAGGGCGCGCCGGCCAACCCGACGGACGGCCCGCCCGCGCGTCGCGAGGGGCGTCGCGACCCCGCCGCTCCGCCCTCGCCGGAGGGCGCCCCCGCCGAGGGCGCCTCGCCGCGCAAGCGCCGCCGCCGCCGGCGCAGGCCCCGCAGCGCCGCCGGCGCGGAGGGGTCCGCGCCCCCCGAGTCGCCGGGCGCGTGAGCCGGGCCGATCGATCTGAGGACGTGGCCGACGCCCTCTGGGCGCGCGTCCGCGCGATGGCCTCGCGCGTCGCCGCCCTCGAGGAGGTCGAGGCCCTCGGGGAGCTCGACGAGGAGGGCCGTGGAAGGCTCGCCGTGCTGCGCATGCGCGCCACCCGCGCCGCCGGCCGCGCCCGAATGGCCGACGAGCTCTCCGACCAGATGGCCGAGGTGCAGCGAGAACGCGCCCGCAGGAGCCCCGTGCGCTGATCGGCGACCCCTCTGAAAGACCTTCTTAGGGAACTCACAGGTTGCGTTCGGGGTGTTCCGATGCCCCGCTAACCGTCCCTTCACGTTCGGCCGGTACAAACTGTCCCCATGAGAGACGAACTCCCCCCCCTCGAGCCGCGTCCGCGATCGGAGGGGCTCCCCCCCGTCGGCCCGCGCCCGAGCCGGCCGGCCGATATGCCGCCGCTCGAGAGCCCGCCGCCGCCCACGGGCGCGCTTCCGCCCCTCGAGGAGGACCGCACCCAGCCCCTGCCCGGGCCCACGCGTCCGGTGCGGCGAGCGCCGCGCGGGATGCGTGGGGCCGCCCTCGTGACCCTCGCCCTGGTGGCGGCGGGCGCCGCGGGCGGCATCTCGGCCCGCGTCTTCGACGACTCGCCCGCCCCGGCGCCCGCCGCGGTGGAGACGCCCGCCGCCGCCACCACGCCGGTGGAGACGCCGGCGCAGGAGGGCACGCTCACCGACGCCGTGGCGCGCGTCTCCCCGACCGTCGTCGAGGTGCAGACCGACGCCGGCAGCCAGGGAAGCGGCGTGATCCTCAGCCCGTCCGGCCACGTCGTGACCAACCACCACGTGATCGCCGGGGCGTCGTCGGTCACCCTCGTCACGGCCGGGGGCCTCCGCGTCCCGGCGACGATCGTCAACGACGACCGGAGTCAGGACCTCGCCATCCTGAAGCCCCTCGGCGAGGTCGGCCGCGGTGCCGAGCTGGCCGACGAGCCCGACGCCGGGCTGCGCCAGGGCGACCAGGTCTTCGCCATCGGAAGCCCGTTCGGGCTCCAGAACACCGTCACCGCCGGCATCGTCAGCGCGGTCGGTCGCACCAACGGGCAGGGCGTGCCGATGATCCAGATCGACGCGCCGATCAACCCGGGCAACTCGGGCGGCGGCCTGTTCGACCTTGACGGCCGCCTCGTCGGGATCCCGACCTCGATCTTCGGGCCGATCTCCGGAAACGTCGGCATCGGCTTCGCCGTCCCCGCGTCGCGCGTGCGCGCGCTGGTCGGGAGCGCCCCCTGATCCACTCACCGCAGGAGGAAGGCAGCGACATGGACCGCGACGACGAGCGCCCCGGCCCCGAGCCGACACTCGTGCCCTCATCGGGCGCGACCCCACGCGAGCGGATGGAGGCCGTCCTCTACGAGATGCGCCGCGTCGTGGTGGGCCAGGACCGGCTGCTCGACCGCGTGCTGGTCGCCCTGCTCTCGCGGGGCCATGTGCTCCTCGAGGGAGTCCCCGGCCTCGCCAAGACGCTGACGCTCGAGACCGTGGCGCGCGTGTGCGGCGGCCAGTTCAGCCGTATCCAGTTCACGCCGGACCTCGTCCCCTCGGACGTCGTGGGCGGCCAGGTGCTCGACCGTGAGGGCCGCTTCAGCACGCGCCTGGGCCCCGTCTTCGCCAACTTCGTCCTCGCCGACGAGATCAACCGCGCGCCGGCCAAGGTGCAGTCGGCGCTGCTCGAGGTGATGGCCGAGGGCCACGCCACGATCGCCGGCGAGAGCCACCCGGTGCCGCGGCCCTTCTTCGTGCTCGCCACGCAGAACCCGATCGAGAGCGAGGGCGTCTACCCGCTCCCCGAGGCCCAGGTCGACCGCTTCGCGATGAAGCTGATCGTCGGCTACCCCTCGATGGCCGACGAGGAGGAGATCGTGCGCCGCATGGCCTCCGACCCCCCCCAGCCGCGGCAGCTCCTCGACCCGGTGCAGATCCGCGAGCTCCAGGAGTCGGCGGACACGGTCTTCGTGGACCATCGCGTCCGCGGCTACGCGGTGCGCCTGGTCAACGCCACGCGCGACCCGGCCTCCGAGGGGCTCCAGAACCTCGAGCCGTACCTCGACATGGGCGGCTCGCCGCGCGCGTCGCTGGGCCTGATCCGCGGCGGGCGGGCCCTGGCCGTGATGCGGGGCCGCACCTACGTCATGCCGGAGGACGTCCACAGCCTGTTCCACGACGTGCTCCGCCACCGGATCGTGCTCTCGTACGAGGCCCTCGCGGCCGACGTGCGGCCCGACCAGGTGCTCGACGCGATCGTCGACGCCATCCCGCAGCCCGACGTCGAGCTGGGCAGTGGCCGCTCCGTCGGCTGAGCCGACCGCGAGCGCGGCGCCCCCGGGGCGGGCCTCGAGCCCGGAGGCCCTGCTGCGGCGCGTCGAGCTGCGGATCGGGCGCCGTCTCGACGGCCTCCTGCAGGGGGAGCGCCGCGGACGCCGGCCCGGGCCCGGCGGCGAGCCGTCGCTCACCCGTTCCTACGAGGACGGCGACGACGTGCGCTGGGTCGACTGGCCCCTCAGCGCCCGGACCGGCGAGCCGATGGTCCGCGTGCCGGAGATCGACCCGGTGCTCACCGCGTGGGCGCTCGTGGACCTGCTCGCCCTCGATGGACTTCGGCACCCATGCCCAGACGAAGCTCGCCCTCGCCCGCGAGGTGCTCGCCGGGCTCGGCGTGGTCATGCGTCGCCGCGGCGACCGCCTCGGCCTGCTCGCGACGCGCGCCGGCGACATCGACATGGTGCGCCCGCCGCGCGCCGACCGCCGCGGCCTGGTGGCCTCGCTCGCCGCCCTCGACCGGGTGCCCCCGGCGCCGGAGGGCTCCGGGCGCACCGACCTCGCGCGCGCGGTCACGTCGGCGGGCCGGATCGCGCGCCACCGCGGCGCCGTGATCCTGATCTCCGACTTCGCCCCGCAGCCGGGCCTGGAGCGGGCGATCGGCGCCCTCGGGCGCCGTCACGAGATCATCGCCATCGAGATCCGCGATCGACGTGAACGCGACATCCCGAACGTCGGGCCGGTGCACCTGCGCGACCTCGAGACCGGTCACCGCCACCTCGTGGACACCGCCGACCCGCGGTTCCAGAGCCGCTTCGCCGCGGCCGTGGAGGCCACCGACCGCGCCCGAGGCGCCATGCTGGCGCGCGCCGGCGCGCGCCACGTGATCGCCGAGACCGGGGGCGACTGGCTGCTGCCGCTGGCGCGCTCGCTCGGCAGCGCCGCCGTCCGCCGCCGGGTCGCCCACGGATGAGCTTCGGGCAGCCCCTCTTCCTGCTCGCCCTCCTGGCCGTCCCGCTCGTGGCCGCGGCCGTGGTCCGGTGGCGCCGCCACCGGCCCGTCGAGGGCGTGCCCTTCCCCGATCTCGACCTGATCGCGCGGGCCGATCCCGGCCCGCGCCGCCGCCGTCACCTGCCGCTGGCGCTCGCCCTGCTCGCGCTGGCGGCCTTCACCCTGGCGCTCGCGCGGCCGCAGATGTACCGCGACGAGCCGCGTGAGCGCGCCACGATCGTGCTCGCCGTGGACGTCTCCGGATCGATGTCCGCGACCGACGTCAACCCCTATCGCCTGCGCGCCGCCCAGGACGCCGCCCTGACCTTCGCCGACGAGGTGCCGCGCCAGTACCAGGTGGGGCTCGTCAGCTTCTCCGGCCAGGCCAACCTGCTGGTGGCCCCGACCACCGACCGCGACAGCCTGAAGCGCGCGATCGAGGGCCTGCGCGCCGAGGGTGCGACCGCGGTCGGCGAGGCCATCGAGACCTCGCTGTCGGCGATCCGCGCCACGCAGCCGGGCGCGGCGGAGGACGGGAAGCTCGAGGCTGCGCGCATCGTGGTGCTGTCCGACGGCGCCACGACGGTCGGCATCCCTCCGTCGTTGGCGGCCGACGACGCCAAGTCGGCCGGCGTGCCGGTGTTCACCGTGGCGCTCGGCACCCCGGGCGGCACGCTCTCCGACGGCACCCCCGTGCCCCCCGACCCCGCGGGCCTCCAGCAGGTGGCCGACACCACCGGCGGCGACTCCTACGAGAGCACCGACGCGTCCTCGGTGCGGGCCGTCTACCAGCGCCTGGGCACGTTCATCGGCACCGAGCGCGTGCTGGGCGAGGTGACCGCGTGGGCCGCCGGCCTCGGCGCCCTGCTGCTGGTGATGGCCGGCGGCGCGGCGTGGTGGGTGGGGCCCCGCCTCTCATGACCTTCCAGTCCCCCGGGTGGCTGTGGGCCCTCCTGCTCCTCGTCCCCCTCGCCGCGGGCCTCGTGGCCTGGTCGCGCGCGGGCCGGCGCGCGGGCGCGCTGTGGGCCGATCCGGCCGTGCTGGCCGTCGGCCCGAGCCGCCGGGCGCGCGGCTTCCGCGCCGCCGCCGCCGCGGTCGCCCTGCTCGCGGTGGCCGGCGGCGTCGTGGCCATGGCGCGGCCCTCGGTGGAGGCGAGCGCGAACGAGGAGCGCAGCAGCGTGATGATCACGCTGGACGTCTCGGACTCGATGAAGAAGACCGACCTCCAGCCGACCCGGCTGGTCTCGGCGATCGACGCCGCCCGCCGGTTCGCCGAGGCCGCCCCCGCCGACACGCGCATCGGCCTCACGACCTTCGCCGATCGCGCCACGGTCGTCGTGGCGCCCACCACCGACCGCGACTCCCTGCGCCGCGCCCTCGGGGGGATCGACGAGACGCGCGTCGGAACCGCGCTGGGGACCGCCGTCACGACATCCCTGGCCGCCCTCGACGCGGTGGGCGCGATCGGCGAGACGCCCCCCGCCGACCCCTCCGAATCGGCGGCGAGGATCCTCCTCCTCACCGACGGCGCCAACTCGATCCGCAGGGCGACCACGCCGGCCGAGGCGGCCGAGCGCGCCGCCGAGCGCGGCGTCCCGATCTACACGATCCTCCTCGGCGACGACCCCGGGCGGCCCGACCAGCCGCTGCCCGCCGAGGCCCTCTCCGCGATGTCGACGCGCAGCGGCGGCCTGTTCGCCCAGAGCACCTCGACGGCCGACCTCCAGGCCGTATTCGCCGACATCGGCTCCATCGTCGCGCCCGTCCCGCGGCTGCGCGAGCTGACCGTCTGGGTGGCCGCGATCGCCCTCGCCCTGCTCGGGGCGGCGGCGCTCCTCGTCGCGCTCGCGCGGCCCCGGCGGCCCCGCCTCGGGGGCGCTCGCACCGCCTGAGGTGCGTTTGAAAGCACTCCTGCAACGTTGCAGCGGCAGGTTGTCGTAGGTTCGCTCGCCCGCGCGGGGTTCACGCAGCCCCGTTTGCAGGGAAAGCTCCACCCTGCATGGGTCGCGCCGCGACCCGGAGCGGATTTCAAGGGAAGGCGTGGAGATGAGACGAGGACCTCTGGGCGGGTGGCGCCGCATGATGCTCGCGGCCATGGTGGTCGCGCTCGCTGTGCCGGCGGTGGCATCGGCGGTCGGCATCAGCCTCAACCGCTCGCCGGCTCCGCCCTCCGCGATCCAGCGCGGTGCCGGGACCGAGACCGTCGACTTCTCGATCACGTACCAGACCATCGCCTCGAGCTGGTCGCTCCGCTTCACCGATCCGCTCGGCGCCCTCGTCCAGCAGGAGTCGCTGTCGGTGGCGGGCCTGCCGAGCCCGATCAACGTCCAGCGCTCCTTCAGCCCGTCGGCCTCGGCCCCCGTCGGCCGCTACCGCGCGACGGTCAACTTCTTCTCGAGTCCGGCCAGCCTCGAGGCCTCCGCCCTGGTCGTGTTCGACGTGGCCGACCAGCTCGGCTCGCTCCAGGTCGTCAAGTTCGAGGACGTCAACGGCAACGGCATCCGCGAGGCCGGCGAGCCGGGCGTACCCAGCTGGACCTTCCGCCTGACCAACCCGCAGGGCAACGGCAGCGTCATCTCCACCGGCGCCGACGGCGCGGTCACCGTGGGCAACGTGCCCGCCGGCGTCTGGAACATCGAGGAGGTCGTCGACCCCATGTGGGCCGCGATAACCCCGGTCTCGGGTCAGGTGACCGTTCCGGCGGGCGGCCTCGGCGCGTTCGTCGCCGGCAACGTCCGCCCCGCCCCGATCAGCGGCGTGGTCTACATCGACACCGACCGCGACGGCATCCTCGACGCCGGCGAGGTCGGCCGCGCGGGCGTCAAGGTCACGCTCACCGGCACGCGACCGGGAAGCATCAGGGTCGCGACCCGCAGCGTGCTCTCAGCCGCCGACGGCAGCTACAGCTTCGACGGCCTGCTGCCCGGCACCTACGCCGTGGCGATGGCGGTTCCCGGCGGGCTCACCGCCACGACCCCCCGCACCATCTCCGGCATCGGGGTCACCTCCGGCGTCGGCAGCCCGAACAACAACTTCGGCCTGATCAGCGGCAACGGCGTCACGATCGCCGGGGGGCCCGCGCCCGACGTGAGAATCGCCAAGTCCGGACCCGCGACCGCCCGGGCGGGCTCGACGTTCCGCTACACCGTCGTCGTGCGCAACCGCAGCAGCTTCGTCGCGCGCAACGTCCAGGTGACCGACCTGGTGCCGGTCAGCCTGACGCTGGTCTCGATGCCATCCGGCGCGTCGATCCGCAACGGCGTGGTGACCTGGAGCCTGGGTGACCTGCCGGCCGGCGCCTCCCGGAGGCTCCGGATGAACGTCCGCGTCAACCCCAACGTCACGGGGACCATCCGCAACACCGCGACGGTCACGGCCGACGGCCTGCCGCCGCGCCGCTCGACGGCCGTGACGCGCGTCGTCGGACCGGTCCCGGTGGCGCGTGCCGGCGGCGTGACGGGCTGATGGGAGGCCACGTGCGCAGGCGTCCGATGACCCTCTGGATCGCCGGGGGCGCGGTCGCCTGCGCGGTCGCGCTGGCGGGCGGCGCCGCGCAGGCGACCTCCGGCGGCGGCTCCGCGCGGGCCACCGCGACCGGCCCGGCGCCACGGGCGATCGCCAGCCGCCCGACCACCAAGGAGGCGTGGACCGCACGCGTCCTCATCCCCGTGCACACGCGCTCGGCCCCGCGGGCCGGCGCGCGCAAGACCTCGAAGCTCGGCGCGACGGCCCCCTACAACGGCGGGCCCAACGTGCTGCTCGTGCTCGCTGCGCGGGCGAGCAAGAAGCACGGGGTCTGGTACCGCGTCCGCCTGACCAAGCGGCCGAACTCCGCCGCCGGCTGGGTTCCCGCCGAGGCCGTGCGCGTGACGCGCACGCGCTACCGCGTGACGGTCCGCCTCCGGGCGCGGAAGCTCGAGCTGCGCCGGGCGGGCAAGGTGATCGGCAGGTGGAAGGTCGCGGTCGGCACGAGCGCGAACCCCACGCCCACCGGCCGCTTCGCCCTCAGCGAGATCGTCCGCCAGAGGAACCCCAAGGGGTTCTTCGGGACCTACATCCTCACCCTCACCGCGCACTCCCAGAAGCTGTCCGAGTTCGACGGCGGGGACGGCCGGGTGGCGCTGCACGGAACCAGCCGGCCCCAGCTCCTCGGGCGGGCCGTCAGCCACGGATGCGTGCGGATGTCGAACTCGGTGGCCACGAAGATCGGGCGCAGGGTCCCCGCGGGCAGCCCCGTGGACATCCTCCGCTAGCACCGGCAGGGACGGCGGGTGGCCTACTCCGGGGAGACGAGCTCCGCGGGGTGGGCCACGCGCACGTCCGAGCCGATCTCGCGCAGGCCGGCGGAGATCTGAATCGCGCAGCCCGGGTTGGCGACCGCCACGACCGGCGCCCCGGTCGCCGCGACGGCCTCGGCCTTCTGCCGGCGCAGCGCCGCGGCCATCTCGGGCTGCAGGACGCTGTAGAGCCCGGCGGCGCCGCAGCAGCGCCCGCCGTCCGCGAGGTCGATGCAGTGCGCGCCCGCCCCCGCGAGGAGCCCGCGCGGCCCGATGCCCTGGGCGTGCAGGTGGTGGCACGCGTCGTGGACCGCCACGGTGCCGATTCCGGCCTCGCGCGGCGGCGGCGTGATCTCGATCAGGTCGCGCACGCGCGCCGCGACGCGCGCGGCCCGCGCGGCCCAGGCCGGGTCGTCGGCCAGCAGCTCGCCGTAGGTCTTCATGTGGGCGCTGCAGCCGGAGGCGTTCGCCACGACGACCTCGGCGCCCTCCATCTCGGCGATCCGCGCCTTCGCCATCTCCCGCGCGGCCTGCGGGCGGCCGTAGTGCATCGCGAGGGCGCCGCAGCAGCCGGCAGGCCTCGAGCGCTGCGCCGTGTAGCCGGCGTCGGCCACCACGCGCATCGTCGCACGCTGGGTGGGCCGGAAGGCGACGTCCATGACGCAGCCCGACAGCACCGCCGCCACCGGGCCCGTCCCGAGGCGGGCCGGGATCGGGCGGCGCAGCTCGCGCAGGGAGACCGGCGGGGTGCTGGAGCGCTGCGCGGCGGGCGCGAGGCGGTCGAGGCGCAGGGCCCGGGCGACGCCGAGCAGCCACCCCGCGGCCATCACCAGGCGCGGGCGGGGCAGCACGCCCGTGAGGCCCGCGCGGCGGATGCCGCGGGCGGTCAGCGGGCGGGTGGGCTCCGCCTGGGCGCGGGCGCCCTCGATCATCCGGCCGAAGGGCACGCCGCTCGGGCAGGCGGCCTCGCACGCCCGGCACGCCAGGCACTCGTCCATCATCGTCGTGAACGAGGCGTCGACAACCGCGTGTCCCTCCTCCACCGCGCGCATCGCGGCGATGCGCCCCCGCGGCGAGGCGGTCTCCCGTCCCGTGAGGCGGAAGGTGGGGCAGTGCGGCAGGCAGAGGCCGCACGCCACGCACTTGACGACGTCCTCCTCCAGCGGCGCCGCCCGCGTGGGGTCCCAGTTGGACGTGCTCACGCCCACACCAGCATCTGGCCGTTGAGGATCCCGGCGGGATCGAAGCGCTCGCGCAGGCGCTTCATCAGGTGCACGCCCGGCGGCGGCGGTCCCCAGGGGTCGGCGCGCAGGTCGTCGGGGCCGTCGATCACGGTCGCGTGGCCGCCCAGCGTCGTGGCCTCCGATCGCACGCGCGCGACGTCGCCGGCCGAGGACACGGCCACCCGACAGACACCGACACCGAGCCAGGCCTCGTAGCGCAGGCCGGCTTCGCCGAGCCGGCCGGCCAGCGCGCCGAGCCGCGGGGGGGAGACCCCGGCCTCGACCACGCCCTCGCCTCCGAGCTCGGCCGGCGCCCCGGAGAGCGGCGTGAAGCCCTCGGGCGCCCGCACGTCCTCGGGCGGCCCGGCCAGCTCGACGGCCACCGATTCAGGGCCGAGCAGCACCGAGACCGGGCGCACGTGGCCGGTGAGCACGCGCCCGCCCGCCGCCAGCCGCTGATCGAGCGTCCCCTCGGCGGCGAACCAGCCGCGGGCCGGCGGGAGCGGCCACAGCTTGACGGTCGCCTGCACGATCACGCCGAGGGTTCCGAGCGACCCGACCGCGAGGCGCGGGATGTCGTAGCCCGACACGCCCTTCACCGTGCGCCCGCCCGCGGTCACCAGGCGCCCGTCCCCGGTGGCGATGACGACCTCCAGCAGCGAGTCGCGCACCGCGCCGGCGCGCAGCCGCGCCCGGCCGCTCGCGGCGCTCGCCAGCACGCCGCCGACGGTGGACCCCTCGCGCACCTCGGCCTGTGGCCAGGCCTGGCCGGCGCTCGCGGCGATGCGGGCGGCCTCGGTGACGAGGACCCCGGCCTCCACCGTCAGCGTCAGGTCGGCCGGCTCGTGGGCGACCACCCGGTCCATGTGGGTGGTGCGCAGCTCGCGGTCGGCCGGCGGCCCGGGACGCCCGCGCCGCGAGCGCGTGCCCCCACCCACCACGGTCACCCGGGTCCGGTCGGCGGTCGCCTCGGCCAGGGCGGCGGCGGCCTCGGCGGGCGAGGCGGGCACGATGACGTCGGTCACAGCCAGGTCCCGGGCGGCAGCGATCCCGCGTCGAGGACGATCTCGCCGCAGCGGCTGCCGATCGGCAGGACCTTGGCCGGGTTCATCCGGCCCTCCGGGTCGAACGCCTCGCGCGCGCACGCCTGTGCCCGCAGGTCGGCCTCCGTGAAGGTGAGCGGCATGAAGTCGCGCTTCTCGAGGCCGATGCCGTGCTCGCCCGACAGCACGCCGCCCACGGCGACGCAGGCCTCGATGATCAGCGTGCCGGCGGCGTGGACGCGCTCCACCTGCTCCGGGTCGCGGCGATCGAAGGCGATCAGGGGGTGCAGGTTGCCGTCGCCGGCGTGGAAGACGTTCATGATCACCAGGTCGAGCTCGGCGCCGATCTCGTAGATGCGGGCCAGCACCTCGACCAGCCGGGTGCGCGGCACCACGCAGTCGTGCAGGTAGTAGTTCGGCGCGATCCGGGCGACGGCCCCGAAGGCGCTCTTTCGCGCCTTCCAGAACAGCGCGCGCTCGGCCTCGTCGCGGGCCACCCGCACCCGCCCGGCGCCCGCCTGCGCGCCGACGCGCTCGACGACGGCGGTGTGGGACGCCACCTCGGCCGGAGTGCCGTCCACCTCCACGAGCAGGATCGCGGCGGCGTCGACGGGCAGGTCGGCGTGGACGAAGGCCTCCACGGCCACCACCATCCTCTGGTCCATCATCTCCATCGCCGCCGGGATCACCCCGGCCCCGATGATGCCGCCGACCGCCTCGCCGGCCGCCTGGACGGTGGGGAAGTCGAGGAGCATCGTCCGCACCTCGGGCGGGTTGCGGCTGAGGCGGACCGTGACCTCGGTGACGACGCCGAGCGTGCCCTCGCCGCCCACCACGAACCCGCGCAGGTCGTATCCGGGCGGGTCCGGCGCCGGACCGCCGAGGCGCAGCACCTCGCCGTCGGCCAGCACGATCTCCATGCCGAGGATGTGCTGCGCGGTGACCCCGGAGGCGAGGCAGTGGGGCCCGCCGGCGTTCGTCGCGACGTTGCCGCCGATCGAGCACGCCTGCTGGCTCGAGGGGTCGGGCGCGTAGTGCAGGCCCAGGTGGTGCACGGCCGTCGAGAGGTCGAGGTTCAGCACCCCGGGCTCGACCCGGGCGCACGGCACGGCGGGGTCGATCTCGAGGATCCGCGACATCCGCGCCACCGACAGCACGATCGCCCCGTCGAGCGGCACGGCGCCGCCGCAGAGGCCCGTGCCGGAGCCGCGTGGGACGACGGGCAGGCCCAGTTCGTGGGCGAGGCGCATGCAGGCGACCACCTCGGCGGTGGTCTGGGGGAGCACCACCAGGCCGCAGTCGCCCTGGGCGATCGAGCCGTCCCGGGCGTAGAGGCGCCGCTCCAGCGGGTGGTCGATGACCCGCCCCGGGTCCAGCAGAGCCACGAACCGGTCCCGGGTGGCCGGTGCATGAGTGGTCGCCACCCTGCCGAGGCTATCTCACGACGGGCCCATGGGCGGCCGGCGTCAGGAGACCGGCACCGGACCAACCGGGTCCGCGGCCCCGGACAGGATCGCGGCCGCGACGCGTTCCCCGGCCTCCACCGCCTCGATCACGGCGGCTCCCGGCGCGAGGCGGATCCCGTGCAGGCCCCCCAGCCAGAGCGCGGGCGCCCGCACCTCGGCCGTCTGCCCGAGGTCGGCCTCCGGATATGCGCGGGGGATCCTCAGGACCTCGACGGTCTCGGCGGCTCCCGGGTCGTCCAGCAGGCCGAGCGGGTCGTGCAGCGCTTGCGCGCAGGCGGCCGCCAGCGCCGCGTCGCCGAGGCCCCACACCGGGTCGTCGTCGCGCGCCCGGCAGTAGCACTCGAGGCCGAGGATCGTCCGCCCGGCGGGCGCGAGCCCGGGGCTCCAGTTCACCGGCTCGAAGGCGCGCGCGAACGGGACGCGGGGATCGTCGACCTGGATCCACGGCTCCTCGGTGAGCCGGGCGCGGTCGAGGGCCAGGTAGACGATCGCGACCGCGCGCATGCGCACCGCGCGCGCGGTGGCGCCCGGGGGTGCGGGATCGAGCAGCCGGACCGCCGCCAGGGCCGGCATCGCGACGACCAGGTGCTCGGTCGCGATCGTCGCGCCGCCACCCGCGCGCACCGACGTGACCCGCCCGCCCGGGACGTCGATCGCCTCTGCCCCGGTGCCGAGCCGCACGTCCGCGCCCGCGCCGCGGGCCGCCGCGGCCATCGCGTCCATCAGGCGTCCGATGCCCCCGGCCGGGAAGTGGAAGCCGTCGGGCGCGGCCTGTCCCTCCAGCAGGCGCCGTGCGCGGTCGCCGGGGATGCGCTCCAGCGGCACCCCATCGACCTTCTCCAGGTACGGGCGCATGACGCGGTCCACGAAGTCCGCGCCGAAGCGCCCCGCCAGCTCTCCCCGGGCCGTCCCGTCCTCCTGCGCCTCCGGCCCTCCGTCCGGCCCTCCGTCCGGGCGCTGGTCGAGGTAGCGGCCCCGCACCACCCGTCCGTCGCGCACGCAGGCCACGGGGCGGTTGACCCAGAGGAGCTCGTCGCCCAGCAGGTCCTCGAGCCACACCCGCCGCGCGTCGTCGCGGACGAAGGGGATGTGGCCGCCGATGTCGTAGGCGAAGCCTTCGCGGCGGCGTGTGACGCAGAGCCCGCCGGGCGCCGGCGCCGGGTCCATCACGGTCACCGACGCGCCCGCCCGCGCCAGCGCGAGCGCGGCGCCGAGGCCCGCGGGACCGGCTCCCAGCACAACCACGTCCGCTCTCTGCACGCCTCCGACCTCCTTCCGGATCACGATCACGGCGAATCCGCCCCGGTACGTCCGTCACGCGCGGCCCGGCGCCGGGGCTGGGCTATGCTCGCGGGCGTTGTCTGGAACCGTGACATGAGCCTGCGGGTGGCGGCCCTCGTGCTGGCCGTCCTGCTCGCGGTGCCGGCGATCCTGATCGTGCTCCGCCGGCCCTCGGGCGACGGCGTCGACAGGGGATCCGCGGCGCACCGCGGCCTGGAGGCGCTCTGGGTGGTCGTGCCGCTCGCGCTGCTCGCGGCGCTCGTGGCCCTCTCGGCGGCGGCATGACGACCGGCGCCCTCCCGGCCGGGGTCGCCGGCGGGCCGCTGGCGGTGGTGGCCGACTATGTCCGCCTCACCAAGCCGCGGATCATCTCGCTGCTGCTGTTCACCACGGGCGCCGCGATGTTCGTCGCCGCGCGCGGCAACCCGGGTGCCTGGCTCTTCCTCTGGACGATGATCGGCGGCTACCTCGCGGCGGGCGGGGCGAACGCGATCAACCAGTACATCGATCGCGACATCGACGACATCATGCACCGCACGGACGCCCGGCCGGTGGTGGTCGGTCGGGTCACGCCCGGCCGGGCCCTGGGCTTCGGGATCGCCCTCGGGGTGCTCAGCGCGCTCATCATCGGGCTCTCGTCGAACTGGCTCGCCGCCGCGCTCGCGCTGCTGGGCCTCGCGCTCTACGTGGGCGTCTACACGCTCTGGCTCAAGCGCACGTCGATCCACAACATCGTGATCGGCGGATCGGCGGGCGCCGTGCCCCCGATGGTCGGCTGGGCCGCGGTCACCGGCGAGCTCTCTCTGACGGCCTGGCTGATGTTCGCGATCGTCTTCTACTGGACGCCCCCGCACTTCTGGGCCCTGGCCCTGATGCTGAAGCGCGACTACGCGGCCGCCGGCGTGCCGATGCTCCCGGTGGTCCACGGAGTGGCCGAGACCAAGCGGCAGATCCTGCTGTGGACGTTCGTGATGATCTCCGTCTCGATCCTCCCTGTCGCGTCCGGCGCCGCCGGCCTGCTCTACCTGGTCAGCGCCCTCGTCCTGGGCGCCGTGTTCCTCCACCTGTCCTGGATGCTCTACCGCGATCCGGCCATCGGCTGGGCCAGGGCGACCTTCCACTACTCGCTCCTCTATCTCGCGCTGATCTTCGTCGCCCTCGCCGTCAACGCGTTCTGATGGCTCGAAGGGCCGGTCGATCCGGGCGCGGGGCGGCGTTCTTCCTGACGCCGCTGGGGATCGTATTCATGACCGTCGTGATCGACCTGATCGGGTTCGGCCTCGTGCTGCCCATCCTGCCCCTCTGGGCGGAGCAGATCGGGGCGTCTCCGGTGCAGATCGGCATCCTCACGGCGTCCTACGCGGTGGCCCAGGTGCTGTTCGCGCCGGTCTGGGGACGACTGTCCGACAAGCACGGCCGCCGCCCGGTGATCCTGATCTCCCTGGCCGGCAGCGCGGTGGCCTCGCTGATCATCGGCCTCGCCGGGACCCTCGCCGTGCTGCTCCTCGCGCGCGTGCTGCAGGGGATCGCCGGCGCGTCCTACGCGGCCGCCCAGGCCTATGTGGCCGACATCACCGAGCGCAAGGACCGCGCACGGGGCATGGGGATGATCGGCGCCGCGTTCGGCCTCGGCTTCGTGCTCGGCCCCGCGATCGGCGCCGTGTTCTCCGCGATCGACCAGCGGCTCCCCTTCTTCGTCGCCGCCGGGCTCGCCGTCGTCAACTTCGGGATCGCCTACGTCCGCCTGCCGGAGTCGCGGACGCCGGGGGCGCCCTCCGAGGCCCCCGTGCCGCGCCTGGCCGTCGTGCGGCGCGCGCTGTCGAGCCGCGATCTGGCCCCCCTGGTGTGGCTCTCGTTCGTCGCGACCTTCGCCTTCGTGGGCATGGAGACGACCTTCGCGCTGTTCGGCGATCGGCGCTTCTCCTACAGCCCGGCGCAGATGGGGCTGCTGTTCACCTTCATCGGCGTGATGGCCGTCTTCTCCCAGGGCTACCTGGTCGGGCGCGTGGTCGATCGATGGGGGGAGAGCCGCGTCATGATCGGCGGGCTGGCGGGCACCGCCGGCGGTCTCCTGCTGGTGGCCGCGTCCTACGATCTCTGGGTCCTGTTGCCCGGCCTGGCCCTGCTCGCCGTCGCGTCGGGGCTGGTCTTCTCCACCACGACGGCGCTGATCTCGCTCGCCGCGAGCGACCGCGAGCAGGGCATGGTCCTGGGCCTCAGCGCCTCGGTGGGCAGCGCAGCGCGGATCGGCGGGCCGCTGGTCGCCACGTTCCTGTTCCAGCACGCCGGCATCGCCGTCCCCCTGCTGGTCGGCGCCGCGCTCTTCGCGGTCTGCGCCGCCGGGGCGGTGCGCGTGGTCGGGCGTCCCGCCCTTGCCTCGTGAGGTCGCCAACCCGGGGCGAAACGCCCGCGGCTCGGGACGAAAGACACCGCGAAACACCCCCACGGGGCGCGGGTTTGCCGTGATAGGTTCCCCGCCGTGCTGAAGAGCCCACACCTCGTCCCGCTCATCCTCATCGCCGTGGTGATCGGCGGTATCACCTCCGCGGTGGCGCTCTTCATCGACTGGATCCCGCAGCAGGCCTCCGAGCAGGCCGATCGCGTGGACCCCCTGATGTGGTTCGTCGTGTGGGCCTCGGTCGTCATCTTCACGCTGGTGGCGACGGTGCTCGTCTACAGCGCCTGGAGGTTCCGCGCCGCCCCCGGCGACGAGAGCGACGGCCCGCCGGTGCACGGCAACACGAAGCTCGAGATCGTCTGGACCGTCGTCCCGACCCTCCTGCTCGTCGTGATGGCCGTCTGGGCCTACCTGGTCCTCTCCGACAACGAGGCCCTCGCGCAGGACCGCCTCGTGGTGGACGTCACGGCGCAGCAGTTCGCCTGGGACTACACCTACCCCGACGGGAACGTCGGCACCGGCGACCTCCGCGTCCCCGTCGGCCGCCAGGTCGAGCTGCGGATGCGCTCCAAGGACGTCATCCACGACTTCTACGTCGTGGAGTTCAGGGTCAAGCAGGACGTCGTGCCCGGCATCACCACCAAAGTCGTCTTCAACCCGACCCGCGTCGGGCACCTACCAGGTGATCTGCGCCGAGCTCTGCGGCGTCGGCCACGCGGTGATGCGCTCGCGCGTCATCGTGATGGAGCCGGCCGCCTACGACGCCTGGCTGGCTGACGCCAAGGCGCAGGTCGCCGCCGCGGCGACCCCCGCGCCGGCGGCCGCGACGACCACCCCCGCCCAGCCGTGACCCGGTAGACGAGGACCACCATGGCCACCCACGCACCCACGCACTCCGACCCCTCGGGTCACGCCCACCACGTCGATCCGCGCCCCATCTCCTACTGGTGGAAGCGCGCGACGGTCTGGTCGGGCGGTGCCTTCCTCTTCGCCTTCGGCCTCGTCTGGCTCATGCGGACGATCTTCGGCAACGAGCCGCTGTGGGACCAGCAGGTCTACGTCACGGCCGCCGCCGGACTGACGACCATCGGTTTCCTGATCGGGATCGGCTGCTTCGACTACTGGTGGCTGTGGATGACCGGCCGCCGCGTGGATCCCGAGGACCACTCCATGCACGGGGCGCACGGCTGGAGGGACTACTTCAAGGTCAACACCGATCACAAGGTGATCGGTGTCCAGTACATGGTCATCGTCTTCTTCTTCTTCGTGGCCTCGGGGATCTTCGCGGAACTGGTCCGGACCGAGCTCGCCACCCCGGGGCAGACGATCGGCGACGGAGAGACCTACAACGGCCTCTTCAGCGTCCACGCGACGATCATGATCTTCCTCTTCCTGATCCCCGCCTTCGCCGGTCTGGCGAACTTCGTCCTGCCGATCATGATCGGCGCCAAGGACATGGCCTTCCCGCGGCTCAACGCGCTGTCGCTCTGGATGCTGGTCCCCGGCGGGCTGATGATGCTCATCAGCCCGGTCTTCGGCGCCTTCTCCGCCGGCTGGACGGCCTACGTGCCCCTCGCCACGCAGGGGGGCACCGGCACGACGCTCTTCGAGGTCGGCGTCCAGGTCGTGGGCGCCTCCTCCATCGCGACCGCGATCAACTTCCTGGTCACGATCTTCACCATGCGGGCGCCGGGCATGACGGTCTGGCGGATGCCGCTCCTGGTCTGGGCCAACGCCACCACCTCCGCGCTGGTCGTCTTCGGCACGCCCTTCATCGCCGGCTCGCAGTTCCTGACGCTGTTCGACCGCGTCATGGGCACGCAACTTCTTCAACCCCGCCGGCGGCGGCGACGTCATCTCCTACCAGCACATCTTCTGGTTCTACTCGCACCCGGCCGTCTACATCATGATGCTGCCCGGCTTCGGGATCATCAGCGAGGTCATCGCGACCTTCTCGCGCAAGCCGATCTTCGGCTACCGCGCGCTCGCGTTCTCGACCGTGGCGATCGCGGTGCTCGGGTTCGGCGTGTGGGCCCACCACATGTTCGTCAGCGGCATGGCGGCGTGGCTGCGCGTGCCGATGATGATCACGACGATCATCATCGCCATCCCGACCGGCGTGAAGATCTTCTCCTGGCTCGGCACGATGTGGGGCGGCAAGGTCCACCTGAAGACGCCGATGCTCTACGCGATGGGCTTCATCGCGACCTTCGTCATCGGCGGCCTCTCGGGCGTGATGCTCGCCGTCATCCCGCTCGACATCCAGGTGACCGACACCTACTTCGTGGTGGCGCACATCCATTACGTGTTCGTCGGCGGCAGCGTCTTCACCATCTTCGCCGGGGTCCACTACTGGTTCCCGAAGATGACGGGGAAGATGTACAACGAGCGCCTCGGGGCGATCAGCTTCTGGGTCATCTTCATCGGCTTCAACGCCACCTTCATGCCGATGCACTGGCTCGGCCTGCAGGGGATGCCTCGGCGCGTGTCGGCGTACGACTCCCGGTTCGAGACCTTGAACCAACTCATCGGGGTCGCGTCGATCGTCATGACGATCGGCTTCCTGATCTTCTTCTACAACATGATCACGTCGTGGCGGAGCGGCCCCAAGGCGCCCTGGAACCCCTGGCGCGGTCGCACCCTCGAGTGGCTCGTGTCGTCGCCGCCGTCGCTCTTCAACTTCGAGGCGACCCCCCAGGTGGTGGGCGGCCCGTATCAGTACGGCATCCCCGGCGCGCGCCACGCGGTGGTGTTCGCCCCGGAGGAGATCGGCGGCGAGCTCACCGAGACCGAGAAGCGGACCATTCTGGTCATCGCCAACGAGACCGTCGCCTCCGCAGCACTGGTCGATGAGGTCCGCCGGCGGGCCGGCGAGGGCCTGTGGCGGTTCACGTTCTCGGTCGCCAACGAGGGCGGCGACTCCCGGGCGGCCGACCGCCGCCTGCAGGTCGCGCTCTCCGTGCTGGCCGAGGCCGGCATCGACGCCAGCGGCACGGTCGTCGACGGCGACCCGTTCGCCGCCGCCCATGCGATCACCTCGGAGGAGGACGTCCACGAGATCATGCTCGCGACGTACCCCACCGGCCAGTCCCGCTGGATGGCCGACGACATGGTCGACCGCCTGCGAAAGAGCTCCGGGCTCGGCATCACCCGCGTGGTGGTCCGCTCCGACGAGGCCCGGACCCCGCTGGCGCTCCCCGGCGTCTCGCAGGTGGCCGTGATCGCCGACGAGGCGCTCGGTGCCGACGGCCTGATCGCCGCGCTCCGCGAGCGCGCCGACCGGCAGCCGATCGGGGTCGTCCTGCTCTCGCCCATGCACCTCGAGGGCCCCGGCTGGACCGACGAGGCCGAGGAGGCGCGCACGCGCTCCTTCAACCGCCTGCGGGCAGCCATCGACGGCCTCCAGGCCGTGGGCATCCAGTCGCGCGGCGAGGTTCTCGACGGCGACGCCGCACAGGCGACCACGGTCGCCGTCACCGAGCACCACGCGGACGAGATCCTCGTCGTGGCCGCCCGCGGGGGCCGCCTCGAGTCGGAGGAGTCGCTCCAGAGCGTCCGCGCCGCCGCCGGAGCGGTGCCGGTCGAGAGGATCGTCGTCGATGCGGAGGCGCCCGCCTCCCCTTCCGGGAGCTAGCCCATGGCCACCGCCGAACCGACACTGAGCGCGCCCGCCCAGGCGACTCCCCCGGTATCGCGGGGAAGCCAGATCAGCATGGGCATGCTGGCGATGATGTTGTTCATCGGCTCCGAGGTGATGCTCTTCGGCTCCCTCTTCGCCGCCTACTTCTTCGTCCGGTTCAACGTGGCCGACCAGTGGCCGACGCTGAACGAGGCGGGCGAGCAGTTCGAGCTGCCGAAGGTGATCACGGGGGTCAACACCGCCATCCTGGTCGCGTCGAGCTTCACGCTCCACTGGGGCGAGCACCGGCTCAAGCACTTCAACGACCGCAAGGGCCTCGAGCGGGGCCTGCTGGTCACGATGCTCCTGGGGTTCACGTTCCTGATCATCCAGATCAACGAGTACGTCCACCTCGGCTTCACGCCCCAGAGCACCGCGTTCGGCTCGGCGTTCTACACGCTGACCGGCTTCCACGGCCTCCACGTCTTCGTCGGGCTGACGCTTCTGACCCTCTGCTTCATCCGGGTCAAGAAGGCGCGCGACTTCACCCCCGAGTCGGCCACGCCGCTCCAGGGGGCCAGCCTCTACTGGCACTTCGTCGATGTGGTCTGGATCCTGCTCTACGTCCTGGTCTACCTCGTATGACCCGCCCCATGCGCCGCAACGCCGGCCGCCTGGCCGCGGTGATCGCCCTAGGGCTGGGCTCTGTCGGGCTGACCGCGTGCGGCGGCAGCAGCGAGCCCGTGGACCTCGCCGCCGGCAAGCAGGTCTTCGCGGCCTCCTGCGCGAGTTGCCACACCCTCGCCGAGGCGGGCACGCCGCCCGCCGTGATCGGCCCGAACCTCGACGACTCCTGGCGCGCCTCGCGGGAGGTCGGCCTCGAGGACTCGCAGTTCGCCGGGACCATCGAGCGCTGGATCCGGATCGCCCAGAAGCCGATGCCGCGGAACCTCGTCGAGGGCCAGGACGCGAAGAACGTGGCGGCCTACATCGCGTCGGTCGCCGGCACCTCCCCCGAGAGTGACGTGTTCCCCGGACAGACGACCCCCGCGGTCCCGGACCCGCCGCGCCAGGAGATCCAGTAGCCCGAGGGGGCCCGCGACCCTCCGGGGCCGGTGTCGGCGATGGATGACCGGCTCGCCGGTATGCGGGTGGTGGTCACCGGCGCCTCGCGCGGTCTCGGCCGCGCCCTCGCCGAGGGGTTCGCCGAGGAAGGCGCCCGTGTGGTGGCCACGGCGACCACGGTGCGGCGCCTGGAGGGGACGCTGATCCGCATGCGTGAGCGCGGCGCGGACGCCCAGGGCGTCCCCCTCGACCTCCGCGACGCGGCGAGCATCGCGGAGGCCGCGGCCCAGGCCGTGGCCGTGCTGGGGCGCGTCGACGCGGTCGTGAACAACGCGAGCCTCCTCGGGCTGCGCGTGCCCCTGGCCGACCATCCGATGCATGTGTGGGACGAGGTGCTGGCGGTCAACCTCTCGGGCACCGTCGCGTTCACCCAGGCGCTGATCCCGGCGATCTCCCAGGGCGGCGCGATCGTCAACGTCACGTCCGGCGCGGCCGGACGCGCGGGCTGGGGCGCCTACGGCGTGTCGAAGCTCGCCCTCGAGGGCGTCACGTCGATGCTCCGCCAGGAGCTCGCCGACACCGGGATCCGCTGCGTCGCGGTCAACCCGGGGCCGCTCAGGACGACCATGCGGGCGGCCGCCTACCCGCAGGAGGACCCCGCGACCGTGCCGCATCCGTCGAGCGTGCTGGAGCCCTTCGTCGCGATCGTCGCCGGCGCCGATCCGGGGCCCCGCATCAACGCCGCCGAGTGGGGTGGCTCGTGAGGACCCGGGCGATCCCGCTGCTGCTGTCAACGTACGGATGGCAGGAGGTGGACATCGAACCCCTCGACGAGCCCCTCGTGAGGGTGGCCGGCATCGGCCCGCGGGTGCTCGACCGGCCCCGCTACCACGCGATGGGCCTCCCCGGCGCTCTTCCCGAGGGCTGGCTGCGCGCCGGCGTCGCGGCCCGGCTCGCCGCCGTCGCCGACGGGCTCCCCGACGGGATGACCCTGATCGTGTGGGACGGCTACCGCCCGATCGCCACCCAGGCGGCGCTCTTCAACGCCTACCTGGACGAGCTGGCGATGGTCCACGGCGACTGGCCCGCCGACGCACTCGAGGAGGCCGCGGCCCGCTACGTCACCGCCCCGTCGCGCAGCGTGCACTCGCCGCCGCCCCACCTCACCGGCGGTGCGGTCGACCTCACCCTCGGCGACGCCGACGGGACGCCCCTCGACCTCGGCACCGACTTCGACGCCTTCGTGGAGGAGGCGGGCGCGCGGGCCCTCGAGGAGGTGGCGAGCGAGGCGCGGGACCTGCGCCGCCTGCTCTTCTGGTCGATGGCGGCGCAGGGCTTCACGGCGTACCACGAGGAGTGGTGGCACTTCGACTACGGCGACCAGTTCTGGGGCCTCGTGACCGGCCGTCCCGCGGTCTACGGTGCGGCCACCTCTCCGGCGGGCGGATCCCCGCCGGAGAGGTGAGCACCCCGCCGGCCACCTCGCGTGGCCGCCGGGGGTGATGGCTCTCCAGTCCCGTCGATGACGTTGACGGCGCTCGCCGGGGAGAGCGCTCCGTCATCACGTCGGACGAGGGCCCGACGCTGTGCGGCCGCTTCGAGCAGCTCGGCCGGCGCACCCAGGCTTGTGACCGAGACCGACCGCGCCTGCCGGTCGTGGATCACCGCCGCCGAGATGCGGGTCCCGCGGCCGCTGTGTCCATCACCCGTTCCGGGAGATCGGAGAGCCGCTCCTTCACTCGAGGCTTCACGGGCGACCGCCTTGCCCATTCCTCCTCCGTGTGGTGGGCTCTCGTCCCAGCGAGGCTGTGAACAGGTCGCGGGAACTGAACATGCTGGGCCATTGAGCCTGCGGGGCTGCGTGATCCCCCTCGGGGGGATCACGACACATCTCCCATCCACAACCGGACGAGGCATCCGATGATCCACGAGAACGCCGCCGACGATACTTCGATCGCACCCGCCTACGCGGGGCGTTACCTTCACACCGAGGTGCCGAAGCACCGCCTCGCCGACGGCTCCGCGTCCGCGGAGGCGGCCTACCGTGTGATCCACGACGAGCTGATGCTGGAGGGCAGCTCGCGCCTGAACATGGCCACCTTCGTGACGACGTGGATGGAGCCCGAGGCCGAGCGGCTGATGGCCGAGACCTTCGACAAGAACATGATCGACAAGGACGAGTATCCGCAGACGGCCGAGATCGAGCGGCGCTGCGTGAACATCGTGGCCGACCTGTTCCATGCTCCTGTGGCCGGAAACGCCATCGGCGTATCGACGATCGGCTCGAGCGAGGCCGTCATGCTGGGGGGCCTGGCGATGAAGTGGAGCTGGCGGAAGCGGCGCGAGGCCGCCGGGCTGCCGACCGATCGTCCCAACATGGTCATGGGCTCCAACGTTCAGGTGGTGTGGGAGAAGTTCTGCCGCTATTGGGACGTGGAACCCCGGTATGCGCCGATGGCCCACGACCGGTTCGTCGTCGATCCCGGTGAGGTGATGGACCGCGTCGACGAGAACACGATCGGGGTCATACCCATCCTGGGGACGACGTACACCGGTGAGTTCGAGCCCGTCAAGGAGATCCACGACCGAGTCGTCGCCTACAACGCCGAGCACGGTCTCGACATCCCGATCCACGTCGACGCCGCGAGCGGTGGCTTCGTGGCCCCGTTCCTGCATCCCGACCTCGAGTGGGACTTCCGGCTCCCGCAGGTCAAGTCGATCAACGTCTCCGGGCACAAGTACGGGCTGACATATCCGGGTATCGGCTTCGTCGTCTGGCGCTCGAAGGACGACCTGCCCGAGGACCTGATCTTCCACGTCAACTACCTGGGCGGCGACATGCCGACCTTCACGCTCAACTTCTCGCGGCCGGGCAACCAGATCGTGGGCCAGTACTACAACTTCGTGCGCCTCGGGCGCGAGGGCTACACGCGGATCATGCAGGCGCTACGCGATATCGCCGTTGGCCTCTCGGCGGGGATCGCCGCGATGGGCCCGTTCGAGGTGGTCAGCGACGGCTCCGCCATCCCCGTCCTCTCATTCAGAATGAAGGAGCCGTCCCCGTTCACCGTCTTCCACGTCTCCGAGCGACTGCGCACTGCCGGGTGGCAGGTGCCCGCCTACACCATGCCGGAGGATGCCACGGACGTCGCCGTGCTGCGGATCGTGGTGCGCGAGGGGGTCAGCCAGGACCTCGCGGACAACCTGCTCCGGGCGCTTCGCGAGGCGGTCGACCACCTGACCGAGTTCCCCCCGCCGCACCCCCAGCCCTCACCGGGCTTCAGCCACACCTGATCGAGTGACCGCGCAGGCGGTGAGCATGCGATGGCGCCGGACGCTGTCGTGGAGCCCCCGCGAGCTCGGTTGGCGGACGGCGTCCCTGTTCATGGCCGGCGCGTTCCTCTTCGCGCTCGGCTCCTTCCCTCCATACTCACAGCTTCTCGACTCGGGGGCGGTCGGAATCACGTTCGTGGTCGGGTCGATCCTCTTCACCTCGGCGGGGTACAGCCAGTTCCTCGAGGTCATCAACGGCCCCGCCGGCGAGGCTCGAACAGCCCCGTGGCGTTGGTTCGCCTGGCAGCCCGCGCGGATTCTCTGGTGGGCGACGGCCGTGCAGCTCGTCGGCACGCTCTTCTTCAACGTGAACACGATCAACGCGATGATCGAGGGCCTGACGACCGAGCAGACCAACAGGCTCGTGTGGGCGCCGGACTTCTTCGGATCGATCGCGTTCCTCATCGCGAGCCATCTCGCGTGGATCTTCGCCTGCAGAGGCCTGTGGCGCTGGTCCACCGGCGACGCCGATTGGTGGATCGCGGCCCTCAACTACGTGGGCTCGATCTTCTTCATGCTGGCCGCGATCGGCGCGTTCACGCTGCGCACCACGGGTTCTGCGTTGAATACGGCGCTCGTCAACTCGGGCACCTTCCTCGGCGCCGTCTGCTTCTTCGTCGGCGCGTATCTCTTGTTACCTCCTGACGCAGCGCATTCGTCGGCCGTGGATGCCGAGTCGGCCTGATGGCCGAGCGGGGCCGAACGGACCGCGCAGCCGGGGAGCCCGCGCGCGCATGCGCATGCGCTGCTCGCGTCGACGGGGCGACGGATGCCGACAACTGTCACATCGATCGGCACGCCTGAGACGAATGCACGAAAAGGAGACTTCGTGAGCACCCCCAGCACGATGCAGGTCTTCATCGCAACGTACGCAACCGAGCAGGGCGCGGCTGCGGCGCTCGAGGCTTTTCAGGCCGCGCAGCGCGCGGGCGCCATCGTCCTGGTCGATGGCGCCGTCATCGTCCACACGGCCGACGGGAAGGTCACGACACAGGAGACCGCCGATTCCAGCGGCAAGAAGTGGGCCAAGCGAGGGGCGATCGCGGGCGGTCTGGCCGGTCTGATCTTTCCTCCCAGCATCATCGTCTCGGCCGTCGTCGGGGGAGGCGCCGGCGCGGTGTGGGGCAAGATCCGCGACAAGGGCTTCAAAGACGAGGACCTCGAGGAGATCGGCGAGGGCCTTCCGCCCGGCTCGTCGGCCATCATCGCGATCGCCGAGGACCGCATCGCGGAGCAACTCGAGCGCGGGCTTGCGGGCTACGTGATGATCTCCCGGCACGCGGTCTCCGCCGAGGGTGTTGCGGTCATCGCGGCCGAGGTTGAGAACCAGTCGTAGCAGTCAGAGCGACGCGTCGGCCCATGACGACCTGCGCGGGTCGGTCCCCGCGGGTCTCGTCGCGCACAGGGGTCCCACCCGGGCGACGCACGACGCGAGGACGCTCGCCGAGCGAGATCGCGCCGGTTGTCCGGAGGCCGAGGTGCCGGGCGCCGCGAGGGTGACCGAGGCGGCACGCGCCTGCCCCAGGGTGCTCGGCCCCGACGCCCCCCTCGCCCGCCCTCGGCACCGGTGCGACGGGGTTGGCTCGTCGCCGGAATCACGGACGGAGAGATCGTCTACGGTCTCACCGATCGGGACCATGGGCCGCGCCCCTTCGCGGCGCGCGATCGTGACGGCAACGTGTGGAGCTTCGGCACCGATCGCCCGGAGGTCCCCGTGGGGTGGGGGAATGCCGGGGAGGGGTCCCCGCCGCCGGTAACATCGTGGCCGTGACCACCTCCTCGGGGGCTGCGCCGCAGGCGGCGGGACTGGGGCTCGTGCCCGCCCTGCTCGGCCTCGTGCGCTTCTCGCACACGATCTTCGCCCTTCCCTTCGCCCTGTCCGCGGCGCTGCTCGCGAACATGGAGGTCCCCCCTGCGGCGACCCTCGGCTGGATCCTGCTCGCGATGGTGGGGGCCCGCAGCCTGGCAATGGCCCTCAACCGCCTGATCGACGCCGACATCGACGCGCAGAACCCGCGCACCGCCGCGCGCGAGCTCCCCTCGGGCCGCCTGCGCGTGGGCCAGGTGGCGGGCTTCTGCGCCATCAGCCTCGCGGTCCTCCTGGTGGCCGTCTCCCAGCTCCCGAGGGAGACCTGGGTGCTGTGGCCGGTCCCGGTCGCGGCGTTCGTGCTCTACCCGCTCGCCAAGCGCGTGACCTGGGCGTGTCACCTCGCGCTCGGCCTCACGATCGGCATCGCCCCGATGGGGGCGTGGCTGGCGGTCACCGGCGACCTCGGCCCGGCCCCGATCATGCTCGGCCTCGGCGTGGCGCTCTGGATCGCGGGCTTCGACGTCATCTACGCGCTGCTCGACGTGGAGTTCGACCGGGCGCATGACGTCCACTCCATCCCGGCCCGCTTCGGCGAGGCGCGCGCGCTCTGGTTCACGCGCGCCCTGCACGTCGCCGCCATCGCGCTGCTGGCGGGAGCCGGCGCCGCGGCCGGCGCGGGGGCGCTCTACTTCGTCGGCGTCGGCCTCTGCGCCGCGGTTCTCCTGGTGGAGAACGCGATCGTGCGGCCCGGAGACACCGGCCGGATCCAGGCGGCCTTCGCGCAGTCGAACGGCCTGCTCGCCGTGGTCTTCCTGGTGTTCACCGTGGCCGAGGTGACGCTATAGCGCACCCCGCGCTCGTCGACGGGGCGGGCCTGGTGAAGCGCTTCGGCGATCGCCGGGCGGTCGACCGCGTGGACATCGCGCTGGCTCCGGGGGAGTGCCTGGCCGTGCTCGGGCCCAACGGCGCCGGCAAGAGCACCCTGCTGCGGATGGTGGCGACCCTGCTGCGCCCCGACGCCGGCACTCTCGCGATCCGCGGAGAGGCCCTGCCGGCCGGCGCCCTCCGCGCCCGGGCGGCGATCGGCTACCTCGGTCACGACCCGCTGGTGTACCTCGACCTCACGCCGCGCCAGAACCTCGAGCTCTACGCCGACCTCCACGGCCTCGCCGACGCGCGCGAGCGGATCGACGCCGGCCTCGACCGCGTGGGCCTGCGGGCGCGCTCGTTCGACCCGGTGCGCACCTTCAGCCGCGGCATGGCTCAGCGGCTCGGCCTCGCGCGCGCCCTGCTGCACGACCCCGTGCTGCTGCTGCTGGACGAGCCCTACGCCGGGCTCGACGCGGCCGGCGCCAAGCTGCTCGACGGGGTGCTGGCCGACCTCGGGCCGGAGCGCGGCGCGGTGATGGTGACCCACGAGGTCGAGCGCGGCGTGTCCCTGGCCGGGCGGGCGATGGTGCTGCGCGCGGGACGGGTGGTGCTGCAGGAGGACCTCGGCGGGACCGACGGGCGGACCTTCCGCACGCGCTATGAGGAGCTGGTGGCGTGAGCCGCGCAGGCCGCCCCTCCGCGATCCGCCAGCTCCGCGCCCTCTTGCTGAAGGACCTGCGCCTCGAGCTGCGCACCCGCGACACCCTCGCCGCGATGGTGCTGTTCGCGGTGGTGGCGATGATGATCTTCCAGTTCGCCTTCGGCGGGCGCGGTCAGAACCTGTCGGCCGTCTCCGGGGGGATCCTCTGGGCCACGCTCGCCCTCACCGCCGTTCTCGGCGTGGGGCGCTCGTGGGTGCCCGAGCGCGAGCAGCGCGTGCTCGACGGGCTGCTCGTCACGCCGGTGCCCCGCGACCTGCTGCTCGTGGCCCGGGCCGGCGCGATCTACGTCTACCTGCTGATCGTCGAGGTCGTCGCGGTGCCCCTGGTCACGATCTTCTTCGTCAAGGGGCAGGAGCCGGGCGACATCCTGCTCATCGGGGTCGTGTGCCTCCTGGCCAACCTCGGCATCTCCATCCTCGGGTCGCTCCTCGCGTGTCTCGCCCTCTTCGCCCGGGCGCGCGAACTCCTGCTCCCCGTGCTGTTCCTGCCGTCTCTGCTGCCGGTGGTGATCGCCGCGTCGGGCGCCACCCAGGCCGTCTCAGGGGGGACGAACGACCTCGCGGAGTACCGGGGTTACTGCCTGTTTCTGGGGGTATATGCGGTAATCTTCGGGCTTGTGGCCTACGCGACGTACGAGCATGTCTTCGATGACTGACAACGCCTCGGCCCGGCGTCTGGCGGCCACCGGCACGCTCACCGCCGCGCTCGCCGGGCTCGCCGCCTACGGCATCTTCTTCGTCGCCCCCGAGGACGCCGACCAGGGGATCATCCAGAAGATCTTCTACTTCCACGTGTCCATCGCCATCGTCGGGATGCTGGCCTTCGTGGTCGGTGCGGTCTACGGCATCCGCTATCTGCGCAGCCGCGACGAGCGCTTCGACGAGATCTCGAGCATCTCGATCGGCATCGGCCTGGCTTTCGCGGTGCTGGTGGTCATCACCGGATCGATCTGGGCGAAGGCCTCGTGGGGCACCTGGTGGGTCTGGACCGATCCGCGCCTGGTCACGTTCGTGATCGTGCTGCTGCTCTACGCGGCCTACTTCGTGCTGCGCTCCTCGGTCGAGGGCGAGCTGCGGCTGCGCTACTCGGCGATCTACTCGATCGCCGCCTTCGCCTCGGTCCCCCTCTCGTTCTACTCGGTCCGCGTGGCGCGCTCGTTCGTGCACCCGGTGGTCTTCACGACGGGCGGCGCGAACATGTCGAGCGGGATGCTCGTGTGGTTCCTGGTCAGCCTGGCGGCGACGGCCGGCGTCTTCCTGACGGTCCTCCAGCTCGAGCTGATCCAGCGCCGCACCGACCGGGCGATGCGGCGTATCAAGATGCGGCTGGAGGCGATGGCGTGACCAACGAGTACGTCGCCGCGGCCTACGGGGTCATCCTCTTCGCGCTGCTGATGTACGTGGTCGCCGTCGGGCTGAAGTCGGCCCGGATGGCGCGCGAGGCCGAGCTGCTCGCCCTGCTGGTGGAGCGCTCGGACGAGGAGGGGCGGGCCGTCGAGCCCGTCCCCGAGGCGGTGGACGCGCCGGACCCCGCGTCGCGGGCATGAGCGGCAACCGCGTCGGTCCGAGCCGGCCCGCGGGCCCGGGGAAGGCCTACTACCCGATGTTCGTCGACCTCGAGGGGCGGCGGTGCGCGGTCATCGGCGGCGGCCGGATCGCCACCGACAAGGTCGAGAAGCTGGTCGAGCACGGCGCGGTCGTGCGCCTGGTCAGTCCGCAGATCACATCGGGGTTGTCCCGGATGATCGATGAGGGGGTCGTCGCCGAGCATCGTCGGCGCACCTACCGTCCTGAGGACCTGGAGGGGTGCTTCCTGGTCATCGCCGCGACCGATCTGGATCCGATCAACCGGATGGTCTGGCAGGACGCCGAGGCGCGGAACATGGTCTGCAACGTCGTCGATGCGCCCGCCCTGTGCAGCTTCATCGTGCCGTCCGTCGTGCGGCGCGGCGAGCTCGCCCTGGCCGTCTCGACCGGCGGTGCGAGCCCGGGGGTGGCCCGGCACATCCGACGGCAGCTCGACGAGGCCTATGGCCCCGAGTGGGAGGCGCTGGTCTCCCTGATGCGGGATCTGAGGGACGACCTGAAGGCGCGGCACCTCGACATGCCCAGCCGCCGCGACGCCGTCGAGGTCCTGATGGAGTCCGATGTGCTCAGGCTCCTCGCCGAGGGCGATCGCACGGGAGCGACGGAGCTCGCCCGCCGGGTGCTCGACATCGGGGTGCACGCGTGAACCTCCTCGTCCTCGGCCTCTCGCACAAGACCGCCCCCGTCGAGCAGCGCGAGAAGGCCTCCCTGTCGGAGAACGAGGCGCGGGCCCTGCTGCGCGACCTGCTCGCCGCCGGCGCGGTCTCGGAGGCCGTCGCCCTCTTCACCTGCAACCGCACCGAGGTGTACGCCGCCGCGCCCGACGCCCTCGCGGCGGAGGACGCCGTGGCCGCCGCCATCGTCACGCACAGCCGGATCTCGAGGGACGAGCTCGCCTGCGCCCGCTACGTCCTGCGCGACGAGCGCGCCGCCGCCCAGCTGTTCCGCGTGGCCTCGAGTCTCGACTCCATGGTGGTCGGCGAGAGCGAGATCCAGGGCCAGGTGCGCGCCGCGTGGGAGCTGGGCACCGAGGAGGGCGCGACGGGGCCGATCCTCAACCAGCTCTTCCGCCAGGCGCTCGAGGTGGGCAAGAGCGTGCGCAGCCGGACGCACATCGGCGCAGGGTCCTCGTCGGTGCCGGCCGTGGCCCTCGATCTCGCCGAGGACGTGCTGTCGGACCTGCCCGGCCGCAAGGTGCTGGTCATCGGCGCCGGGCGGATGGCGGAGGCCACCGCCACCGCCCTCGTGCAGCACGGCGTCCACGAGGTGGTGGTCGCCAACCGGACCGTCAGCACGGCGCGTGAGCTGGCCGGCCGCTTCGGCGGCCGCGGGGTGGGCTTCGACAAGCTCTCCGAGGAGCTCCACGGCGCCGACATCGTCATCTCGTCCACCGACGCCCCCCACCCGATCCTGCGCGCGCAGGAGCTGGGGCCGGCGATGGCCGACCGCGCCGCCCGGCCGATGGTGATCGTCGACATCTCCGTCCCGCGCGACGTGGAGGCGGCCGTGGCCGACATCCCGGGCGTGGCGCTGTTCGACATCGACGACCTCGAGCGCGTCGTGGAGGCCAACCTGAACGGCCGCCGGCGCGAGGCCGAGCGCGGCGAGGGCTACGTCATCGGCGCCGTCCAGGGCTTCTCGGCCTGGCGCCGCGGCCTCACGGCGACCCCGGCGATCACGTCGCTGCGCGAGCGCGCCGAGGCGATCCGCCAGGGCGAGCTGGATCGCCTCGACGGCCAGTGGGACGATCTCTCCGAGGCCGACCGCCGGCGCGTGGAGGCACTCACCAAGGGCATCGTGAACAAGCTGCTCCACGAGCCCACCGTCCGCGTGCGCGCGGCGGCCGAGGACGGTGACGGCGACGCCCTGCGGCATCTGGAGAGCCTGCGCCACCTCTTCGGCCTCGAGGCTCCCGCCAACTAGCCGGCCCTCGCCGTCCGCCTGATCCTCGCAACCCGGCGCTCGCCCCTCGCGCTGGCGCAGACGGAGCTCGTCGCGGCGTCGCTCGCAGCCGCGGGCCATGAGGCCGAGCTGCTCCCGCTCGTCACCGCGGGCGACCGCTGGAGCGCCTCCGGCGAGGCGGGCACGCCGGACAAGGGGCTCTTCGTGAAGGAGCTCGAGGAGGCCCTCCTCGACGGGCGCGCGCACCTGGCCGTCCACTCGGCGAAGGACCTGCCGGGCGAGCTGCCCCCCGGTCTCGCGGTGCTCGCCGTCCCGGCCCGCGCGGACGCCCGCGACGTGCTGGTCGGCCCCGAAGGCGGTCTCGGCGCGCTGCCCGCGGGCGCGGCCGTCGCCACCGGCAGCCCGCGCCGCGCCGCCCAGATCCTCGCCGCACGCCCCGACGTCGCGATCGTGCCGATCCGCGGCAACGTCGGCACCCGCCTGGACAAACTCGCCGCGGGCGCGGCCGACGCACTGATCGTCGCCGCCGCGGGCCTGCGCCGACTCGGCCTCGATCCCCGCGGGGCCACCCCGCTCTCGGTCGAGGTGTCGACGCCGGCTCCCGGGCAGGGCCTGCTCGCCCTTCAGGGGCGCGACGACGACCGCGAGGTCGCGGCCGCCGTGGCCGTGCTCGACGACCCCGCGGCCCACGCCTGCCTGCGCGCCGAGCGCGCGCTGCTCGCCGCGCTCGGCGGCGGCTGCCTGCAGCCGGTCGGCGCCTACTGCGCGCCGCACGGCGGGGGCCTGCGCATCACCGCCTTCGCCGGCTCCGACGACGGCCGGCGCGCCGAGCGCGTGGTGCGCGAGGGCCCGCTCGGCGATCCGGAGGCCCTCGGGCGCGAGGCGGCCGCCGCGCTCGCGGCCGTCCGCTCGTGAGCGGCATCGTCCATCTCGTGGGCGCCGGGCCCGGCGATCCCGGGCTCCTGACCGTCGCCGGCCTGCGCGCCCTGGAGCGCGCCGACGTCGTGGTGCACGACCGCCTGGGCACCGAGCAGCTGCTGCCGCTCTGCCGCCCGGACGCCGAGCTCGTGAACGCCGGCAAGTCGCCGGACCGCCATGCGATGACCCAGGACGAGATCAACGCCGCCCTGGTCGCATACGGGCTGGCCGGCCGCCGCGTCGTGAGGCTGAAGGGCGGAGACCCGTTCGTGTTCGGGCGCGGTAGCGAGGAGGCCCAGGCGCTGCGTCAGGCGGGCGTCGCCTTCGAGGTGGTGCCCGGCATCACGAGCGCGATCGCGGCCCCGGCCTATGCCGGGATCCCCGTGACCCACCGCGGCGTCTCGACCTCGTTCACGGTCGTCACCGGGCATGAGGACCCGACGAAGCCCTCCGAGCAGACCGACTGGGGCGCGCTCGCGCGGATCCCGGGGACGCTCGTGATCCTGATGGGCATGGGGCGCCTGGCGGGGATCGCCGACGCCCTGATCGCCGGCGGCCGCACGGCCGACGAGCCCGTGGGCGTCGTCCAGTGGGGCACGACCCCGCGCCAGCGCCACCTGATCGCCACGCTCGGGACCGTCGCCGCCCGCGTGCGGGAGACGGGCCTCGGCTCGCCGGCCGTCGTCGTGGTGGGCCCGGTGGCCGCCCTGGCGCCGACGATCGAGTGGATCGAGACCCGCCCCCTCGTCGGCCGCAGCGTCGTGGTGACCCGGGCGCGCGCCCAGGCGAGCGAGCTCTCCGACCGCCTGCGGGCCCTGGGCGCCTCGGTGATCGAGCTGCCGGTGATCCGCATCGAGCCGATCGCGGCCTCGCCCGAGATCGGCGCGGCCCTCGACGCGATCGACGCGTACCGGCTCGTGGTGCTGACCAGCGTCAACGGCGTGGACGCCCTCTTCGACCGGCTGGCCGAGCGCGGGCGCGACGCCCGCGCCTTGTCGCCGCAGGCCACCGTCGTCGCGATCGGCCCGGCGACCGCCCAGCGCCTCGCCGCGCGCGGCGTGCGGGCCGACCTGGTGCCCGAGCGGTTCGTGGCCGAGGGCATCCTCGAAGCTCTCGGCGACACGCCGCTCGATGGGGTGCGGACGCTGGTCGCCCGGGCGCGCGGCTCGCGCCCGGAGCTGGTCGACGGCCTGGGCGCGCGCGGCGCGATCGTGGACGAGGTCGAGCTCTACGCGTCGGTACCCCAGCCCGCCGACCCGGCCGATGTCGCCGCGGCGCTGGGCGCCGACCACCTCACCTTCACGGCCTCGTCCACCGTGCGCAGCTTCATGGCGCTGATGGGGGCCGCCGAGCGCGAGGCCCTGCGCTCGGGCCCGCGCGTCGTCTCGATCGGACCGATCACCAGCGACACCGCCCGCGACGAGGGGCTCGAGGTGCACGCCCAGGCGGCCGAGTTCACGATCCCCGGGCTCGTCGACGCCCTGCTCGCCGACGCGGGGGCGACGGCCGCCCGGTGATCACGCTGCTCACCGACTTCGGTGCGGGGAGCGAGTACGTGGGCGCCCTGCACGCCGTGCTCGCCGCATCGTGCCCGGCGCGTGAGCGGGTCGATCTCGCCCACGACATCCCGGCGGGCGACGTCCGGCTCGGAGCGCTCACCCTGGCGCGCCTCGCGCCGCTGCTGCCCGGGGCGATCCATCTCGCGGTGGTCGACCCCGGCGTCGGGGGCCCGCGCCGAGCGGCGGCGGTGGCGCTGTCCGGCGGCGGGGCGCTCGTGGGCCCCGACAACGGCCTGCTGGGCCCGGCGGCCGCCGCGCTCGGCGCGACGGAGGCGGTCGCCCTGCACCCGCCCGAGCCCGGCGCCGCGGCCACCTTCCACGGGCGTGACCTGTTCGCCCCCGCCGCCGCGCGGCTCGCCCGGGGCGCCCGGTCGTCGGATCTCGGGGTCCCGTTCGACCCCGCCGGCCTGCTCGTGCCCGACCTGCCCCCGCCGTCGGTGGGCGCCGGATCGCTCGCCGCCCCGATCGTCGCCATCGACCGCTTCGGCAACCTCGAGATCCTCGCGGGGGCCGGCGACCTCGCGGCGGCGGGCTTCACCCAGGGCGACCGCATCTTCGCCGCGGTGAGCGACCGCCGCCATCCGGCCACCGTCTGCCGCGCGTTCGCCGACGCCGCGCCCAAGGGCATGCTGGTCCACATCGACAGCCACGGCATGGTGGCGGTGGCCGTCAACGGCGGCAGCGCGGCGCAGCGCATGGGCGCCGCCGCCGGTCAGGAGCTCAGCCTCGGGCGGTGGGCCCCGTCGTGAGGCGCGCCGCGACGGCTGCGGCCGCCCGCTCCGCGGCGCCGGGGGAGAACGCCAGGAAGAGGGACGGCTCGACCAGCTCGAGCTCAAGCACCACCGGCCGGCCGTCGTCGTCCGGCACGAGGTCGACCCGGGCGTAGAGCAGCGGGCCGCCCGCGCCGGGGATCGCGGCGATGGCGGCCTCGGCCACCGACCGCTCGGCGGCGGTGGCCTCGGCGGCGCGGATGTCCTCCTCCACGTAGAGCCCGCCCACCACGCTCAGCCCCGGCACCAGCATCGGGCCCTTGCGCAGCGCGTGGCTGAAGACGCCGTCGAGGAACACGAGCGCGGTCTCGCCGCGCTCCCCCTCGACCGCCGACAGGTAGGGCTGGGCCATCGCGACCCGACCGGCGGCGTGCAGGCGCGCGACGTGGGCCTCGGCCCGCGCGCGTCGCGTCGCGGTGTGGCGCTCCGTGTCGAGCGAGCCGGCCGACACGGTGGGCTTGACGACCACCTCGTCGGCCTGCGGCCAGTCCATCGTCTCGCCCGGCGCGGCGAAGGAGGTGGGCACCGCGGGCACGCCCGCCGCGCGCAGGTCGGCCATGTACCGCTTGTCGGTGCTCCAGCGGATGACCGCCGGCGGGTTGGCGAGCGCGGTGAGCGCGGCCACCCGCTCCGCCCACTCCAGGAACTCCGCGTGGCGGCGCGTGTAGTCCCAGGGCGAGCGCACGACCACGAGCGCGAAGCCGGCCCAGTCGACCGACGGGTCGTGCCAGTCGACCACGGCGTGGTCGATCCCGCGCCCGGTGAGCGCGGCCGTGAGCGGCGGCAGGTCGTCGTCCAGGGCGCGCGCGACCGCGGCCGTCACGAGGGCGACCCTCAGACCCTCTCCCTGGCGGCTCCTGCGGGGTGCACCCCGGCAGTCTGCGCGGCGGCCGTCTCCTGGGCAACCCCGCCCGGCGTGCCCGCCTGCTGCGAGACCCGGGGCCCCTCGTCGGGCCCGACCACGGTCACGCGCCGCGCCGCCGCGCGGGCCCGCAGCCCGATGCCTCCCACGACCAGCGCCGACAGCGTCCCCGTGACGGCGATCCAGGGCAGCCAGGGCGGGCCGGCCTCGGGGGCCGGCTCCTCCACCCCCGCGCCGGGCGCCTGGGAGACCGCGGCCGGGGGTCGGCGGCCGAGCGGGAAGGCCGTGAGCAGGTCCGGTCCATCGCCGGCGTCGACCGCCCAGGGGCCGCCCGGACCGGCGCCCGGGCGGGGGAGCGCGTACCCGCCGCGCACCAGGAGCCGGACGGCCTCGGCCGGGTCGACCGGGTCGTCGAGCCCGTCCGCGACCGGCACGACGCCGGTGGAGAGGCGCAACCAGGCGGCATGTCCGGCGTCGACGGTCCGGATCGCGGCGAGCAGCGCGCGGCGGCCGGGCGTGGCGAGGAGCGGGAGCAGGTGCTGTTGGGTCGCGGCCGCCAGGTCCTCGAGCGCCACGGCGGTGCGCACGAAGGACTGGTCGTCCCTCGTCGCGCCCCCGAAGTCGAAGTGCGGCGGGGGCTGCGCGCCCGCGCCGAGGGCCTCGGTGAGCGCCGCGACGTGCGCGCGCTCCACGCCCCCGAGCGCCCGCGCGGCCCGCAGCCCGGTCTCGCCGAGCGCCCCCCGGGTCTCGGCCTCGGAGTAGAAGGCGGCCTGCAGGTGCTCCAGGGCGAGGGCCAGGTTGAGCAGTCCGTCGTCATCGCGCGGAACCTCCTGGGCACCCGCCCGCCCGGCGCCGGCCGCTGCCAGGGCTCCGGCGCCCAGCCCGGCCACGAAGCCCCGGCGCGTGAGCTGTCCCCGCGTCATCGCGCGCCTTCGGGCGTCAACCCGGCCCGGATCAGTACGGCGCGGACGTCGTCGGCCGTGCGTCCGGAGTCGAGGACGTGGTGCTCGGGGGTCGCTCCGACCAGGCCGCGCACCCAGGCGGCGTGGCGCGCGTTGACCGAGGTGATGCGCGCCGTCTGGGCGAGGGTCTGCGGATCGAACGTCGCCGCCTGGCCGTTCAGCGCCCGGACCGCCAGATCCTCGATGGCGATGGCGCGGTGCGCGAAGGCCGCCTCGTCGGCGGCGATCGGCCACAGATCGATCCGCGGGGGGTCGGCGGCGTCCGGCCCGAGCAGCCCGCGCAGCACGGCGATGTGCTCGCGCTCGTGCTCCAGGGCGGTGCGGGCGAAGGTCAGCAGGGCCGGGCCGATGCGCTCGGCCCGGGCGGCCTTCGAGTAGAGGCCCTCCTGCAGGTGCTCGAGCGTCAGGGCGACACGGAGCGCGGCCACCCGATCCTCGGCCGGCGCCGCCTGGGCCGGGCCCGCGAAGGCGCCGGGTCCGAGCACGGCGATTCCGCCCACCGCCGTCCGGTGGATCAGCGCCCTGCGCGTCAGTGCCGCTCGCATCGCCCCTCCTGGGCCGACGTCCTCCTGCCCACCCCATCGGCAGCGGCGACACCACCTGGAATCGCGCGTCACCGGGCCGTACCGGGCGGGCGTTGGTAGCGTCGTCCTCGTGCCGTCGGTCCGCATCACCGAGTTCACCGATCCGGCCTGCCCGTGGGCGTTCAGCGCCGAGCCCTTCCGGCGGCGGCTCGACTGGCTCTACGGCGATTCGCTCGTCTGGGAGGTCCGGATGGTGGGTCTCAGCGCGTCGCCCCAGGACCACCTCGACAAGGGCGTCACGCCCGAGGTGCAATCGCAGTCGTTGCAGAGGATCGCGCACGAGCACGGCATGCCGATCGACACGAGCGTGCGGCCCCGGATGGCCGCGACCCTCCCCGCATGCCGTGCCGTCGTGGCCGCCCGGCGCAACTCCCCCGGGTGCGTGCAGGCCCTTCTGCGAGGGCTCCGGGTGCGACACTTCCGCGGCGAGCTCATCGACGTTCCGGAGACGATCGACGCGGCGGCGACGGACGCCGGCATCGACCCGGGCGAGCTCGCCCGATGGACGGCCGATCCGGCCACCGAGGCGGCCCTCGCGGAGGACATGGCCGCGGCCCGCCGGCCGATGCCGGCGGCCCTGGTGCTGGACGCCCGGCTCGCCAACTGGTCCGGCGGCCTGCGCTACACCTGCCCCTCGTACGAGATGGAGCGCGCCTACGACGGCGTCCGCATCTCCATTCCGGGCTTCCAGCCCTTCGCCGTCTACGACGTGGTGATGGCGAATCTGGTTCCGGGCGTGCGCCGTGCCGATCTCCCCGGGAGCGCGGAGGAGGTGCTGCGCTGGGCGGGGGAGCCGCTGGCCAGCAAGGAGGTGGCCGTGGTCCGCGACATCACGCGGGACGCCGCCCGCGAGGAGCTCGGGCGCATCGCCGACGAGGACCACGTCGGCGCCGACGGCTTCTGGACCCCGCGCGCCTGAAGGCCGGTCCACCCGGCCCCGCCCGGTTCAGGCGATCAGATCGACGAGGTCCGCCACCGAGTCGACCACCCGCGACGGGCGGTAGGGGAACCGATCGATCCCATCCCGGCGCGCGGAGCCGGTGAGGACGAGACCGGCCTCGAGACCCGAGACGACGTCGGTGTCCATCCGGTCGCCGGCCATGGCGGTCGTCTCAGAGTGGGTGTCGATCGCGTTCAGCGCGGAGCGCATCATCAGGGGGTTGGGCTCGCCGACGTAGTAGGGCGCCACGCCCGTGGCCGTGTTGATCAGCCCCGCGACCGCCCCCGTGGCCGGTGGCGGTCCCCGGGGGTGGTGCCGGCGGTGTCCGGGTTGGTCGCGATGAACCGGGCGCCGGCCGCCACCAGCCGGATGGCCTGCGTGATGCGCTCGAAGCTGTGGGTGCGCGTCTCGCCAAGGACGACGTAGTCCGGGGAGCGCTCGGTCAGCGTGTAGCCGACATCCTGGAGCGCGGTGGTGAGCCCCGCCCCGCCGATCGCGAACGCGCTGCCGCCCGGCCGCTGGTTGCGCAGGAAACGCGCCGTCGCGAGCGCCGAGGCCCAGATCGATTCCCCGGGCACTTCGCGCCCGCTCGCGCGCAGGCGCGCGGCCAGGTCGCGGGGCGTGTAGATCGAGTTGTTCGTGAGCACCAGGAACGGCGTCGCGCGCTCGCGCAGGCGCCCCGGGGACGTCGGCGGCCCCGGGGATCGCCTGCTCCTCGTGGACGAGCACCCGTCCATGTCCGTGAGCCCGGAGCGGATCTCTTCGCGCGGCACGTCTGCAGACCAGAGCCCCGCGCGCCGGGGCGCGGGGTGGAAGACTGGTGCGCATGGCGTTGACCGAGCACGACCACACGGACCCCGGTCGCAACGAGCGCGTGCGGATCGTCGGCGTCGAGGTCCTCTCGGACGACTGGTACGTGCTGCGCAAGGCGACCTTCGACCTGCGTCGCCCCGACGGCACGTGGACCCGCACCAGCCGAGAGGCGTACGACCGCGGCAACGGGGCCACGATCCTGCTGCACGACCCCTCGGCGGGCACCGTGCTGCTCACGCGCCAGTTCCGCCTGCCGGCCTACGTCAACGGCCACCGGAACGGGATGCTGATCGAGACCCCCGGGGGTCTGCTCGACGAGGAGGAGGCCGAGACGGCGATCCGCCGCGAGGCGGAGGAGGAGACCGGCGTCCGCGTCGGCCCTGTGACCCGCGTCTTCGAGCTCTTCATGAGCCCGGGCTCGGTCACCGAGCGCGTCACCTTCTTCGCGGCCGCCTACTCGCACTCCGACCGCGTCCACGAAGGGGGTGGGGTTGACCGCGAGGCCGAGGACATCGAGATCATCGAGATCCCCCTCGAGACGGCGTTGGAGATGGTGGACAGCGGAGAGATCTCCGACGGCAAGACGGTGATCCTGCTCCAGTGGGCACGGCTCAACGCGATCCACGGCTGATGCGGACCTCGGGATCCTCGGTGCCGTGATCGGTTCGGCGCTCACCCCGGGTGAGGTGGCCCGGGCCCCTACTGCAGGTAGTCCTCGACGGTGCCCTCGTCGCGTGTGCTGACCCGGTCCGGGTCGAGGCCGAACTCCTCGCGCGCGCGGCGCTGGCGCAGCAGGTCCCAGAAGCGGTCGAGCGAGACCCGGACCTCCTCGAGGCGCGCGTGCCCCTCGGCGTCGAGGCCGCCCCCCTCGCCCTGGGCGAGCAGCCGGTGCTCCTCCTCGACCAGGTCCTCGATCCTCGCCTGAACGTGTGAGTCGTCCATCGCCGCTCCCTCGCCGCCGCCGCCGGTCCCGCATCGAGCATGCCCCATCGTGCGCCCCGGCGCCCGGGTCCCATACGCTGGGGGCGTGATCGACCTCCCCTCCGACGAGCTGCGGGGCGCCTTCGGCCTCGGGGTCGCCGGCAACTTCGCCGGGCATCTGGAGCAGGCGGGTGAGGCGGCCGACTTCGTGGGGGTCACCGCGGCCTCCCAGGAGGCGCCGAAGGGGATCTTCCCGTGGTACCTCCCCGGCGACGGTGGCTTCCTCGGGGTCTTCCCCCTGTCGAGCGCCGACCTCGTGAAGCCGCCCGGCGACGGCCCGGTGAACCTCCAGATCGAGCCCGAGGTGGGCCTGGTGTGCACGGTGGGCTACGACGCCCGCGGGCGCGTCCGCTCGATCGCCCCGACGGCGCTCGGGGCGTTCAACGACTGCTCCATCCGCCGCCCGGGGGCCGCGAAGATCAGCCACAAGAAGAACTGGGGCCCCGATTCGAAGGGCTTGGCCGGCCGGCTGTTCGCGGTCTCCGATCTCGGGCCCGCAGGACCGACGGGGGCCTATCGCCTCGCGAGCTTCCTGCGCCGCGACGGCGACTCCCACGAGTACGGAATCGACAGCCCGCTGGTCGGCTACTCGTACTACGGCGCGCGCCTGCTCGACTGGATGGTGGAGCGGCTGCGCAACCAGGCCGGCCCGGCCGGCTCGCCGCTCGAGCCGGTGGGCGACTATCTCGAGCGGGCCGGCGCGCCGGCGACCGCGGTGATCGGGATCGGCGCCACGCGTTACACGCCGCTCGGCGCGAGCACGTACCTCGAGGCAGGGGACGAGTCGATCGTGGTCGTCTACGACGGTGTGCTGACCACGCCCGAGGGCGTCCGCGACGCGGTGGCCCGGTGCGAGGAGGACGGCCTGCCGGGGGCCTCGGTGCTGCGCCAGGCGGTCCGTCCCGGCGCGTAGCCCCGGGGCCCCTCAGCCGTCGCGCGCCCCCGGCCGATCGCGGCGCTGGTGCGCAACGCCTGCTCGTACGTCGCGGAACCTCCGCGCAGGACCGCGCGGATCAATGAGGGGTGACGCGAGCATGACCCTCGACCGGGCCGAGTCCGGGGGCGCGAGCGCCGGGCGTCGCCCCCCACCCCTGAGCCCGGTCGCCGACACCGGGGTGCGCGTGCTGCACGGGCTACCGGGCAGGGCCGTGGGCGATGCGCTCGATGCGCTCGGCCGGTACCGGGTGGTCGGCGCACATCATGAGGGGGTCTGCACCGGTGGGCGCTCGCGCGACGGCATCGTTGACCCGTCGCCGTTCGATCCCTTCTGGCTCGCGAGCCTCGGTGCGAGCCACGTGTTCCAGCGGTTCGTGCGCGGAGCGAGCGCCGTCCGGCGCCGGGGCGCGTGCTGAGCCGGGCGGGCGGACGCGGGACCGGTCCGCCCGTCTGAGGGGCCGGTCCTCGGTGGGGAGCCACCCTCGGGGGCGCCACCCCGGGAACCCTGACCCCCGACGAGCGCCCGCGACGCGTGCAGTTGCGAACCCGTTGAACATACGCTCGCCCCAGCGCTCCGACAGGGGCCGGGCCCGCTGCGGGGCGCCGTTTCATTCGGCGACCGTCAAAGGAGCGGGCGATGCCCAGGTACGTGTCGTTCTTCAGCTACACCGGCGAGGCGTGGGGCCAGATGGTGGAGAACCCCGCCGACCGCGCCGAGGCCGCGCAGGCCGCGATCGAGGATGCCGGCGGGCGGATGGAGTCCTTCTACTGGACCCTCGGCCACCACGACGGGTTCGTGATCTACGCGATGCCCGATGCGGTGGCCGCCGCCGCCTACTCGGCGGCGGTCTGCGCCTCGGGGAGGCTGAGCCGTCAGGAGACCTTCCAGGTGCTCGGCGCGGCCGAGGCGACCTCCGCCCTGGAGCGCGCCGCCGTCGTGTCGCGCGCCTACCGTCCGCCCGGGGCGCCGGCCGACTGGAGGGTCGAGTACGACGCCCTCGGCTGACCGGCGGCTATGACGAGGGGGCGGCTCCGGCGCCGTGCTCGGCGACGAACCGCCGGACCGCCTCCTTCGCCCCGCCCACGATCGGGTGCCCGTGCGCGGGCAACAGCGTGTCGAAGTCGAGGTCGAGCAACGCCCCGTAGGCCTCGATCAGCCGGGCCCGCGTGCGCGGTGGGTCGAACATCAGCCCGTCCGGCACGAACCCGAGCGGGCCGTCGGGCGGGAACCGCACGAGGCCGTCGGCCACGGCGAGCGCCCGGTGGGCGGGGACGAAGAGCGCGGTCTCATCAGGGCAGATGCCGCCCACCTCGAACGAGGTGACGCCCCCCGGCAGGTCGTCGCCCGGCGTGAAGAACTCGACCGCCTCACCGTGGGTGAACTCCTGGGCGCCCAGCCGGCTGCACAGGACGCGGGTTCCGAACCGCTCGGCGATGCGCCCCGCGTCGCGGTAGTGGTGGCGGTTGGTGAGGAGCGCCACGACCGGCCCGCCTTCCATGGCGAGAGCGTCGAGGCCCTCGGGCGGCACCCGTGGATCGATGACGACCCGTTCGGCGGCGAGCAGGTACGAGCTGATCTCGATGCCCCAGCGCTCCTGGACGGTGGTCCAGTGCCAGAGTCCGGGCAGGATCTCTTCCATCCGCGTCCCCGCCTACTCGCTCGGGCCGAGCGTCGGGGGTCCGCCGCCCGCACCCGCCGGGCGCGGCTCCTTCAACTCGACGAAGACAACGCGAGTCGGTGTCTCGCCGATGTTCTCGCCGACGTGCGTCTGGGCGTCGAGCCACCGCACCTGTCCGGACTCCAAGGCGACGTCGCGCGTCGCCCCACCGACGCTCAGCCGCCGCTGGAAGCCGGTCAGGGTGACCATCACGCTGTCCGGGTGGTCGTGCGGACGGGTGCGTCCGCCGGGCAGGTCGCGGTACTCCAGCACTCTCACGCGGTCGTTCTCGAAGACCACGGAGTACTTGTCCGGGTCGGTGCTCGTCGGATCGGCCATCGGCTGCCCCGCCTCATGGGTTTCCGCGCCGGAACCGGGCGCCGGGGCGGATGATCCCACGGAGCGTGCCGATCTGCTGATGGCGGGACCCAGATTCGAACTGGGGACACCACGATTTTCAGTCGTGTGCTCTACCAACTGAGCTATCCCGCCGCCGCCTCCGGCGTGCCGGAGGGTCCGTGAACGCTAGGGGCCCCCACGGATCGATTCAAGCCTCGGCGCCCCGCCGACTATCATCATCGGGATGCGCCGCTCGCTCATCGCCGTGCCGATCGTGGCCCCGCCGGTGGCCGCCGCGGGTCGCGCCGCCCGTGCCATCCCACCCGCCGCCTGAGCGATGGCGAGCCGCGGCCACGTCCTTGTCGTGGACGACGAGCGGGCGATCCGCCGGCTGTTGCGCATGTACCTGACCGACGCGGGCTTCACGGTGGCCGAGGCGCCCGACGGCGAGCAGGCGCTCGAGCAGGTGCGCCGCGGCGGCATCGACCTGGTGCTGCTCGACCTGATGCTCCCCGAGATGGACGGCTACGAGGTGTGCCGGCGGCTGCGCGAGATCGGGTCGCTCCCGGTGATCATGATCACCGCGCGCAGCGACGAGGCCAACCGGATCACGGGACTCGAGCTCGGCGCCGACGACTACGTGGTCAAGCCGTTCTCGCCGGTCGAGGTGGTGGCGCGGGTCAAGGCCGTCCTGCGCCGCGTGAGCGCTCCGCCCGACCCGCATCGCATCCTGCACGCCGGCCCCGCCCAGCTGGAGCCGAGCAGCCGCCGGGTGACGGTCGACGGCCGTGAGGTGGAGCTGACGCGCCTCGAGTTCGATCTGCTCGCCGAGCTCGCCTCGCACCCGCGCGTCGTCTACACCCGCGACCGGCTGCTGGAGAAGGTCTGGGGCTACCAGTCGGCGGTGGGCGGCAAGACGGTTGACGTGCACGTCGCGAACCTGCGCCGCAAGCTCGGGGAGGACATCGGCATCGTGGCCGTGCGGGGCGTCGGCTACCGCCTGGAGCCCGCCCCGTCGTGATCCCCGCGCTCCAGCGCCTGCGCCCCCGCAGCATCCAGGCCCGCGTCGCCCTGGCCATCGCGATCGCGCTCGTCGCGGTCTTCGTCGCCGTCCAGCTCGTGTTCGTCTCCTTCGTGCAGCAGCGCTCGCGCTCGGAGGTGGAGGCGGCGCTCAATCAGCAGGCCGACTCGATCGCGCAGGCGGTGGTCCGCGGGGGGCTTCCGAACGCGGCCTCCACGGCCCGCTCGGCCGAGCGCTTCATCGGGGACGCGCGGCTGGTGGTCTCGGTCTCGGGCGAGGTCGTGCACTGGAACATCCCCGTGTCGGACCTGGAGGCGTCGGCGACCGCCACGCGTGGTCCGGTGAAGGTGCTTCTGGAGCGGCCGGACCCGTCCGCGGGACTCTTCTCCGACTGGGCCTTCGTCGCCCTCGTCGCCGCCGGGCTCGTGGGCACGGGCGCGCTGATCTGGCTGCTGGCCGGCGGCGTCGGGGCGCGGCTCCGGCGTTCGGTGGGCGCCCTCGCCGACGGGGCCGAGGCGGTGGCCCAGGGGCGCTTCGACGTGCGCGCCCCCGAGAGCGACGACGAGCTCGGGCGCCTGGCGCAGGCCTTCAACCGCATGACCGCCCGCCTCGAGTCGGCCGACGCGCGCCAGCGCGAGTTCCTCGCCGACGTCGCCCACGAGCTGCGCACCCCGGTCACGGCGATCGAGGGCTTCGCCACGGCCCTTCAGGACGGGACGGCCCGCAGCGACGAGGACCGCGCCGAGTCGGCCGAGTTCATCCGCGCGGAGGCGGCGCGGCTGCGCGAGCTGGTGCGCGACCTCCAGCACCTCACATGGCTCGACCTCGACCCGCCGGTGAACGCGGAGCGGGTCGACCTCGCGGCGGCCGGGCGCGAGGCCGCGGCGCGGCTCGGCCTGGACGCGCACGTCAAGGGCGTCGCCCTGGAGGGCCCCGGGGGCTCGCTCGACGCGATCGCCGACCCTGCTCACGTGGACACGATCCTGACCAACCTGGTGTCGAACGCGATCGCGGCGACGCCGGCCGGAGGCACGATCCGGCTGGAGACCCGGACGGCGCCGGGCGAGGCCGGCATCGCGGTCGGCGACACCGGCGCGGGCATCCCCGACGAGCACCTGCCCTTCATCTTCGACCGGCTCTACCGCGTGCAGCCCGGCCGTGACCGCACCGCGGGGGGGTCGGGCCTCGGCCTGTCGATCGTGCGCCGCCTGGCGGCGCTCCTCGGGGGCCGTGTGAGCGTGGAGAGCCGCGTGGGAGAGGGGTCGGTCTTCACCCTCTGGCTACCCGCCTCCTCCGTCGCTCCGGACCGGCGCGCCAGAGTAGGCTCGGAGCCGATCTAGCAGTCAGCGAAAAGGGGTGGTCACATGACCCAGCGCCGGTATCTGCTTAACGAGGACGCGATCCCGCGCCGGTGGTACAACGTGGCCGCCGACCTGCCCTCGCTTCCACCGCCGCCGCTCAACCCGGGCACCGGGCAGCCGATCGGCCCCGACGACCTCTCGCCGATCTTCCCGATGGGGCTGATCATGCAGGAGGTCAGCGCGGAGCGGTGGATCCCGATCCCCGATCCGGTGCGCGCGATCTACTCGATGTGGCGCCCGACGCCCCTCTACCGCGCGCTCGGCCTCGAGGCCGCTCTCGGGACGACGTGCAAGATCTTCTACAAGTACGAGGGGGTCAGCCCCTCGGGCAGCCACAAGACCAACACCTCGGTGCCCCAGGCGTACTACAACCGCGAGGAGGGGGTCACCCGGCTCTCCACCGAGACCGGCGCCGGCCAGTGGGGCTCCGCGCTGTCGTTCGCGTGCCGTCTCTTCGAGATGGAGTGCAAGGTCTACATGGTGCGGGCCTCGTACGACCAGAAGCCCTACCGGCGCTCGATGATCCGCACCTGGGGCGCGGACGTCGTGGCGAGCCCGTCGCCGGACACGAACGCCGGGCGCGGCATCCTGGAGGCCACGCCCGACAGCACCGGCAGCCTCGGCATCGCGATCAGCGAGGCGGTCGAGGACGCGGCGACGCGCGACGACACCAAGTATGCCCTCGGCAGCGTGCTCAACCACGTGCTGCTGCACCAGACGATCGTCGGGCAGGAGGCGCGCGAGCAGCTGGCGATGGCGGGCGCCGAGCCCGACGTGATCGTCGGCTGCGTCGGCGGGGGTTCCAACTTCGCCGGCCTCGTCTTCCCCTTCCTCGCCGACAAGGCGTCGGGCAGGGACATCCGCATCGTGGCCGCCGAGCCGGCCGCGTGCCCCACGCTCACCCGCGGCCACTACGGCTACGACTTCGGCGACACGGCCAAGACCGCGCCGCTGCTGGCGATGCACACCCTCGGGCACGGCTTCGTGCCGCCGGCGATCCACTCAGGGGGCCTTCGCTACCACGGCATGGCGCCGCTGGTCTCGCACCTGGTGCACACCGGGCTGGTGGAGGCGCGCGCCTACCGGCAGAGCGAGTGCTTCGCCGAGGCCGTGCGCTTCGCCCGCACCGAGGGCATCATCCCGGCGCCCGAGCCCTCGCACGCGCTCCGGGCGGTCGTCGAGGAGGTCGAGCGGGCCCGCGAGGAGGGCGTGGAGCGCACGATCCTGTTCAACCTCTGCGGGCACGGCAACTTCGACATGGCCGCCTACGACGCGTACCTCTCCGGGGAGATGGTCGACTACGACCTGCCCCAGGGCGAACTCGACCTTGCCGCCGCCGAGCTCGAGGGCCTGCCCGCCCTGCCCTGACCCGGATCCAGGCTGAGGACCCCCCCGTCGTGGACGGCGGGGGGGGTCCTCAGCCGGAGCCCGGGATCAGTAGGGGTTCTTGCGGCCGTGCCCCGAGGGGGGGCCGCCGTCACCGGACTGCTCCGCCTTGCGCTTCATGCGGCGCTGACTGCTCGCCACGCCGCCGATGATCACGAGGCCGATCAGCAGGTAGGGGATGCCGTACAGGAAGCGGTTGTCGTCGAGGCCGATCAGGAAGAGCACGCCGCCGACGGCGAAGATCAGGCCGATCAGGTACGAGAAGATGACACCGGTCGGGCTCATGCACCGTCTCCGAAGTGGGCCTCGAGCTCCGCGACGACCAGCGGCGCCAGCTCCTGCCAGTCGATGTCGTCCTCCTTCGTCACGCTGACGAAGTTGGCCGTCATGAAGACGTTGGTCACGCCGTCGAGCGCGAAGATCCGTGCCCCCAACGGCGACTCGGCCGGGTCGCTGCCCGCCCGGAAGGTCTGCGCCCTGCCCTCCGTCGACGGCCGGTCGAGGGTGAACTTGATGGCGTTCGGGTTGGGAGTCGCCTCCGGCCGGACCTCGATCATCCTCTGACTCTCCTCACAATTGCAGGCAATTCACCCATTCGGGGGATGCGACGGGTCTCGTGTTTGCTCCCGGCGAGCCGATGGGAAGGCACTGGGCCAGTCCCAGGCCCCCATGAAAGGTAGCGGCATGTCCGGGTCCATCGACCCCACGCTCCGCTCGACCAGCGCGACGGGCCCCCCCGCGACGTCGGCGCCGGACCTCTGTGGATGGTGCTTCGGCGCCGGGAAGTACCTGGAGGCCCTCGACTGCCAGGCGGAGCACGTGTACCTCCCCGTCGTCTGTTCCTGTTGCAAGGGCACCGGCCGGAGAGCCCCCACCGCCTGACCCCGCCGCCGGCCGGGCGGGGTAGAGTGCCGCGGTGCCCACCGCGACCTCCGATTCCCGTGCCCGGCTGACCACCCTGCTGCGCGAGCGCGCTCTCGTGCGCGAGTCGGTCGTGCTGTCGTCCGGCCGGCGCTCGTCGTACTACTTCGACGCCCGCCAGGTTCTGCTCGATCCCGAGGGCGCCGCGCTCGCCGCCGAGCTGATGTGGCACGACCTGGCGCCCAGCTCCCCGCGGGCCGTGGGCGGCCTGACCCTCGGCGCCGACCCGCTGGTGTGCGCGGTCAGCGCCACCGCTTGGGCCGCCGGCGAGCGCGTCACGGGCTTCTTCGTGCGCAAGGAGGCCAAGAAGCACGGCCTCCAGCAGTGGATCGAGGGCCCCTTCATCGAGGAGGGCACCCCGGTGGCGGTGGTCGACGATGTCCTCACCTCGGGGGGCTCGCTGGTCGCGGCCGTCGAGAAGGCCCGCCAGGCAGGCGGCGTGGTGGTGTCGGCCGCCGTCGTCATCGACCGTGGCGAGGGCGGACGCGAGACGGCCGAGGCGGCGCTCGACGGCGCGCCGCTGCACGCACTCTTCACCGCTCAGGAGCTCCTCGAGGCGGGGCCCTCGGGGGCGTGACCCCGGCTGACACGACGGCCTCCGACACGGAGGCCGTCGTCGTCCGGGTGGCGGGCCCGTCGGTCACGGTGCTGGACGACGGGCGCGAGCGCGAGGTGCGCCTGACGCCCCGCGTGCCGGGAGGGCCGGCGGTGGCGGGCGACCGCGTGCGGCTCCGCCACGACTCGCAGGAGACGGCGACCATCGTCGGAGTCGAGCCGCGCCGGACGGTCCTCGAGCGCGGCGACGGTCCTGAGGGCCGCCCCCGGCCGATCGTGGCGAACGCTGATCTCGTGGTGATCGTCGCCGCGGTGGTCGAGCCCCCGCTCCATCCGCGACTGATCGACCGTTACCTCGTCGCGGCGACCATCGGCGGCCTCGACGCCTCCATCGTCATCACCAAGACCGACCTGCCGCACGATCCGGCCGAGCTCGGGCGCATGCTCGCCCCGTACCGCGCCCTCGGCCACGACGTGCTCATCGGCGTCGCCACGCAGCCCGAACTGATCGATGCGATCCGGGGGATGATCGACGGACGGCTGGCGATCCTCGCCGGCCACTCGGGGGTGGGGAAATCGACCATCACGGCCGCCCTCACCGGCGTCGAGCGCGCCGTGGGCGCAGTGAGCGCCAAGGTGCGCACGGGGCGCCACACGACCAGCGACCCACGCCTGATCCCCCTGCCCACGGGCGGAGCCGTCGTCGATACGGCGGGCGTCCGCACCTTCCATCTGCCCAAGATGGACCGCGCGGCGCTCGAGTCGGGCTTCCCCGAGATCGCCCGGGCCGCGGAGGGGTGCCGTTTCCGGGGCTGCGCCCACAGTGGGGACGCGGGATGCGCCGTGGTCGGGGTGGTTGCGCCGGAGCGGCTCGACAGCTACCGGAGGATGCTGGCGGGCATGCGCTGAGCTTCCCCGATCCAGGTGCGATCCGCGCCTTGACCCGGCCTCCCCCCGGGCCGTAAGTTTGTGCGGCACGGCACGAACACCCGCGCCATGCTCCCGTGACCGAACCCCGCTGGAGGATTCATGACCCGTCCTCGTCGTTTCCTGCCCCCGATCGCTGGAGGCGCTCAGACGACCGGCTGGGAGGCGCTCGACAAGTGGGTGGGCGGTTCCGGCTCGAGTTCCCCCGCAGCCGCCGACGCCGCTCCCTCCGGACAGAAGACCGGCTGGGAGGCGCTCGACAAGTGGGTCGGTAAGGGCGGTGGTGCAGCAGAGGGGGCCGCGTCCGCGGCCGCCGCCTCCGGCAAGACCGGCTGGGAGGCGCTCGACAAGTGGGTCGGTAAGGGCGGTGGTGCAGCAGAGGGGGCCGCGTCCGCGGCCGCCGCCTCCGGCAAGACCGGCTGGGAGGCGCTCGACAAGTGGGTCGGTAAGGGCGGTGGTGCAGCAGAGGGGGCCGCGTCCGCGGCCGCCGCCTCCGGCAAGACCGGCTGGGAGGCGCTCGACAAGTGGGTCGGTAAGGGCGGTGGTGCAGCAGAGGGGGCCGCGTCCGCGGCCGCCGCCTCCGGCAAGACCGGCTGGGAGGCGCTCGACAAGTGGGTCGGTAAGGGCGGTGGTGCAGCAGAGGGGGCCGCGTCCGCGGCCGCCGCCTCCGGCAAGACCGGCTGGGAGGCCCTGGACAAGTGGGTCGGCGACGGGGCGGCGTCTGCTCCGGCCTCCGGTGCCGGCAACGGCTCCTCGGCGTCCGCCGAGCCGGTCGCGGTGCCGGGCGGGTCCGAGGAGGCGTCGTCGGGCGGAGGCCTGATGGGCTTCCTCAAGCGACTCTTCGGCGGCAAGTAGACACGGGTCCGATCACCTCCGGCGGCGCCGGCCGGCGGCGCCGGCCGGCGCCGCGCAGCGCCATGGAGGGCGCTTGCTCGATCGGCCCGCCGGTCCCGGGCGCATGACGCGGGTCGTCCACGAGCGGTCGGCCGGTGGCGTGATGCTCGTGCGGCACGGTCCGGAGTTGCTGGTGTCGCTGATCCGCGTTCGCGGGGGCACGGTGTTCGCGCTGCCCAAGGGGCACATCGAGCCGGGGGAGTCGCCCGAGCAGGCCGCCCTGCGCGAGACGCGCGAGGAGACCGGGCTCGCCGGGCGTCTGGTGGCTCCACTCGAGCAGATCTCGTACGTCTTCTGGTCGCGCATGAAGAACGCGCGCGTGGCCAAGAGCGTCCACTTCTTCCTGCTCGAGTACCGGGCCGGCTCGATCGCCCATCACGACTCCGAGGTGGACGGGGTGCGCCTGGTCCCGATCGCGCGCGCCACCGAGGCCCTCAACTACCCCGGCGAGAAGCGGGTCATGTCAGAAGCCCTCGCCTGGGTGCGGGCGGCAGGTTACGGTGGCGCGGAGGCGAAGGCGTCCCCGACGACGGGATGACCGGAGTCCACCTACCCACCCGCTCGCGAGGACGCCCGTGTACGCCCTGAACTTCTATTCACCACTGTTCATCGACCAGCTTCGCAAGGGCCGCAAGACCGCCACGATCCGCCTCGGGGACAAGTCCCACAAGTACCGCAAGGGGCAGCTCGTCTGGGTGACGATCGGTCACCGGCACGGGCCGCGCCAGAAGATCTTCACCGCGATCATCGACGACGTGCAGGTCAAGCCCGTGCGCGAGCTGACCCAGCGCGAGATCGAGCGCGACAACCCCGAGTTCCGCCTCGTCGAGGACACTCTGCACTTCCTCTCGCACATCTACTCGCGCGAGGTCGCCCTCGACGACTCCGTCTCGGTCATCCACTTCAGCGAGATCATCGAGTTCCCCTCGCTGAAGTAGCGACCCGGTGAAGAGCCGCACCCGCAGGGGCGCGGTGGGTTGATTCGCGCGGGCGGGGGTCTTACCCTGTTGGCACTCACAGTCAACGAGTGCCAATGGAGAAGTGCATGAACTTGCAGCCCTTGGGCGACCGCGTCGTCGTCCAGTCCATCGAGGCGGAGCAGACCACCGCCAGCGGGATCGTGCTTCCCGACACCGCCACCGAGAAGCCCCAGCGGGGCCGGGTCCTGGCCGTCGGTGCGGGCCGCTACGAGGACGGAAAGCGCGTGCCGCCGCAGGTCGCGGAGGGTGACGAGGTCATCTACTCCAAGTACGGCGGCACCGAGGTCAAGGTAGACGGGGAGGATCTCCTCATCCTCCGCGAGTCCGACATCCTCGCGAAGGCGGTCTGAGCATGGCAAAGCTGATCAAGTTCAACGAGGACGCCCGCCGCGCGCTCGAGCGCGGGGTCAACACCCTGGCCGACGCGGTCAAGGTGACCCTGGGCCCCAAGGGCCGCTACGTGGTCCTCGACAAGAAGTTCGGCGCCCCCACGATCACCAACGACGGCGTCACCATCGCCCGCGAGATCGACCTCGAGGACGTCTTCGAGAACCAGGGCGCCCAGCTGGTGCGCGAGGTGGCCACCGCCACCAACGACGTCGCCGGTGACGGCACCACCACCGCGACCGTGCTGGCCCAGGCGATCGTGCGCGAGGGCCTCAAGAACGTGGCCGCCGGCGCCAACCCGATGGGCCTCAAGCGCGGCATCGAGGCCGCCGTGGACATCGTGGTCGGCGAGATCGCCAAGCAGTCCAAGGAGGTCTCGGGCAAGGAGGACATCGCCCGGGTGGCGGCCATCTCCAGCCGCGACCGCGCCATCGGCGATGTCATCTCCGACGCCATCGAGAAGGTCGGCAAGGACGGCGTGGTCAACGTCGAGGAGGGCCAGACCTTCGGCATGGACCTCGAGTTCACCGAGGGCATGCAGTTCGACCGCGGCTACATGAGCCCCTACATGGTCACCGACCAGGATCGCATGGAGGCCGTCCTCGACGACCCCTTCCTGCTGATCCACGGCGGCAAGATCTCCTCGGTCCAGGACGTCCTGCCGCTGCTCGAGCAGGTCATCGGCCAGGGCCGCCCGCTCCTGATCATCGCCGAGGACGTCGAGGGCGAGGCCCTGGCGACCCTGATCGTCAACAAGCTGCGCGGCACCTTCACCGGCATCGCCGTCAAGGCCCCCGGCTTCGGCGACCGGCGCAAGCGCATGCTCGAGGACATCGCCATCCTCACCGGCGGCGAGGTGATCGCCGAGGAGATGGGCCTCAAGCTGGCCAACACCCAGATGGCCCAGCTCGGGCGCGCCCGCAAGGTCGTGATCACCAAGGACACCACCACGATCATCGACGGCGCCGGCGACTCGGACGAGATCAAGGGCCGCATCAAGCAGATCAAGGCCGAGATCGACACCACCGACTCGGACTTCGACCGCGAGAAGCTCCAGGAGCGCCTGGCCAAGCTCGCCGGCGGCGTGGCGGTCGTCAAGGTCGGCGCCGCCACCGAGACCGAGATGAAGGAGAAGAAGCACCGGGTCGAGGACGCCCTGCAGGCGACCCGCGCCGCCCTCGAGGAGGGCGTGGTCCCCGGCGGCGGCGTGGTGCTGGTCAACTCGATCAAGGCCCTGGACGGCCTCGCCCTCACCGGCGATGAGGCCACCGGCGCCTCGATCGTGCGCCGCGCGCTCGAGGAGCCGCTTCGCCAGCTGGCCGAGAACGCCGGCCTGGAGGGCTCGGTGGTGGTCGGCGAGGTCAAGTCCAAGAAGGCCGGCATCGGCCTCAACGTCGACACCGGCGAGTACGTGGACCTGGTCAAGGCCGGCATCATCGACCCGGCCATGGTCACCCGCTCGGCGCTGCAGAACGCGGCCTCGATCGCCAAGAACATCATCACCACCGAGTGCGTGGTGGCCGACGCCCCCGACGACGACGGCGGAGCCGGCGGCATGGGGGGCATGTCCCCGAACATGGGCGGCATGGGCGGCATGGGCGGCATGATGTAACACGTTCGGTCCCGTGCGCGATCGGGGGCCCTGCCGGCCCCCGGTCGCCCGGGAGTTCCGCCGGGTCCGACGGCACAGCCCGGAGGACCGTGAACCGCGAGGGGCCCCGATCGGGGCCCCTCGTCGTTGAACGCCCCACCGGTGGTCGGCCCGGGCGTTCGCGGGCCCCCTCGTCCCAGCGGGGCGCTAGATTGACTGGGCGGTCGACGTTCGCAGGTCGGAGGGGCGCGCGCCGACGGCGCCCGGGAGGTGGAGACGACGGCGCCCTCCCCACATCCGCGCCGCAGGCTCGTCTTCTGGACCGCCACCGGGCTGATCGGCATCGACACGGTGCTGTTCACGATGGTCGTGCCGGCCCTTCCCGAGTTCGCCGACCGGTTCGGCTTCTCGGCGTCCGTCGCGGCGCTGATCTTCGCGGCGTTCCCCCTGGGCCAGCTCGGCTCGGCCCTCGTCGCGGCCGGCCTGGTCGAACGTCTCGGCCGGCGTCCGGTGATGATGCTCGCCGCAGCGATGCTCGCGGTCGCGACGCTCGCCTTCTCCCTGGCCAACGGAACGGAGCTTCTGGCGCTGGCTCGCCTGATGCAGGGGCTGGCGGCGGGCCTGGTCTGGACGGCCGGGATCGCCGCCATCTCCGACATCTACCCATCGGACGAGCTCGGGTTCCGGATCGGCCTTGCCGAGACCGCGGGCGGTGCGCTCGGGCTGCTCGGCCCGGTCGTCGGCGGCGCGCTGATCGATGCCGTCGGGACCGACGCGACCTTCGCGCTCGCGGCGGTCCTGCCCGCGCTCGCCATGATCCCCGTGTTCCTGATCCCGGAGACGCGCTCGGGCCCCGCCGACCGCTCCCCGCTGTGGCCGGCGCTGCGGCGCCTCGCGGCCGAGCCGAGGGCCCGGATCGCCTTCGGCTCGCTGGGCGGGTTGGCGGCGGTGCTCGCGCTCGTCGAGCCACTCCTGCCGCTCGACCTCGACCGGCGGCTCGGCCTCTCGTCGCTGGAGATCGGCCTGGTGTTCGGGGCCGGCCTGCTCGTCTACTTCGTCGTGGTCCCGCTGGCGGGCCGCTGGTCGGACCGGCGGGGCCGTCGCCTCCCGCTCCTCGTTGGCGGCGCGCTCATCGCCGCCGGGCTGCCCTTCCTCGCCATCGGACCCGCCGTGACGGTCGCGATCGCGTTCGCGGTGGTTGGCGCCGGGATGGCGGCCCTGGGCGCCCCGAGCGGCGCCCTGATGGTGGAGGCGGTCGACGACGCGGGGATGACGGGCCGCTACGGCCTGAGCTCCGCGAGCCTCACCGTCGTGTTCTCGCTCGGTTATGTGCTCGGCCCGCTGCTGGGCGCCCTGGCGAGCGCGGTCCTGCCCTTCGCGGCGACCGTGGGCATCGCCGCCGCGGCCATCCTGGCGCTGTCGGTCTGGCTGTACCGCACCTTCCCCACGTAACAGCACGCGGCGTCTGACTTGGCCCACGGGCCAACCGCCGAGAGATCTCCCGCTGATACCGTCCACGTCCCGGAGATGTTCGAGAGGGCGCCGTTGTGCCGTTGTTCACCGACTATACGACCGACGGCTTCTTCGACGAGATGTTCGAGGCTCCGGAGCGCCCTCGCCCAACGTATGAGCGTCTCTTCTCGCGGCTGAGCGAGCTGGGCACTGCCACCTTCGCCTCGCGCGGGGCGTTGATCGACCGCGCCTACCTCTCGCAGGGGATCACCTTTGCTCACGGTGGGCGCGAGCAGCCCTTCCCCTTCGATCTGCTGCCGCGCCTCATCGGAGCGGAGGAGTGGGCTGCTCTCGAGCTGGGGCTGGCCCAGCGGGTGCGGGCGCTCGATCGGTTCATCGCGGACGTCTACGGCGACCAGCGGGCGGTCGCGGATGGGGTGATACCCAACTCGCTCCTGCGCTCCTGCGAGGGCTACGTGCGCGGGATGGTGGGCATCGAGCCCACCCTCGGCCGCTTCGTCCACGTGGCAGGGATCGACCTGATCCGCGACGACCAGGGCATCTGGAGGGTTCTCGAGGACAACCTGCGCTGCCCTTCCGGTCTTTCGTATCTGATCCAGAACCGCTCCTTCATGCGCCGTGCCTTCCCCGAGGCCTTCGCCGAACACCGGGTCGAGCCGGTGGGCCACGCGCCCTATCAGTTGCTATCGGCCCTGATGGCCGCCGCTCCCGAGCGGGCCGGTTCGCCGTCGGTGGTCGTCCTGACCCCGGGACCGGCTAACGCCGCCTACTACGAGCATGCCTTCCTGGCCCAGCAGATGGGGGTTCCGCTGGTGGAGGGGCGCGACCTGACGGTGCGCGGCCGGCGGGTCTACGTGCGCACCACCGCCGGCCGGGAGCGCGTCGACGTGATCTACCGCCGGATCGACGATGGCTTCCTCGACCCGGTCACGCTGCGGCCCGATTCGCTGCTCGGGGTAGCCGGCCTGATGCAGGCCTACCGCGACGGGCGGGTGGCGGTCTGCAACGCGGTCGGTACCGGCGTGGCCGACGACAAGGCCGTCTACGCCTACGTGCCCGATCTGATCCGGTACTTCCTGAGCGAGGAGCCTCAACTCGAGCAGGTTCCGACCTACCTGCTCGAGAGCGACGAGCAGCGCCGCCATGTCCTCGACAACCTGGACCGCCTGGTGGTGAAGGCGGTGGACGGCGCGGGCGGGTACGGGATGCTGATCGGGCCCCACGCGACCCCGGGCGAACGCACGGCGTTCGCGCAGCGGGTTCGAGGCCAACCCGCGCGGCTACATCGCTCAGGAGACGATCCGCCTGTCGCGGTCGCCCACCCTCGTCGGCGAGCACTTCCGGGGCCGCCACGTCGACCTGCGGCCCTTCATCGTCTTCGGGGAGAAGCCGGTCGTGGTTCCCGGTGGCCTGACGCGGGTCGCGCTGCGCGAGGGCTCGCTGGTGGTCAACTCCTCGCAGGGCGGGGGGAGCAAGGACACCTGGGTGCTTTCGGCCTGATGCTCGCCCGGGTGGCCCAGACGCTCTACTCCACTGCCCGCGAGCTCGAGCGCGCCGAGAGCGTCGCCAGGCTGCTCGAGGTCGGGCACGCCGCGGCCTTGGAGGGAGACTCGTCGGACGACACCGTGGAGCGCTTGGTGTGGGCCCCTCTGATCGAGATCGCGGGGGAGGCGGAGGAGTTCTTCGAGAAGCACCTGCGCGCCGACGAGCGCAGCGTCTCATGGTTCCTCACACTTGAGCGCGGCAATCCCGACAGCGTGGTGTCATGCCTCAATCGCGCCCGGGAGAACGCGCGCAGCGTGCGCGATCGCCTGCCGACCGAGGTGTGGGAGGGCATCAACGACGCGTGGCTCGAGCTGCTCGAATGGCCCCCCGAGCGCGTCACCCGCGATGGCGTCTATCCCTTCTGCCAGGGGGTCCGCCGTTCCGCGTACCTGATCCTCGGCCTGGTCGCGCAGAGCATGCGGCGCGACGAGGGCTGGCAGTTCATGCGCCTGGGGCGGTACCTCGAGCGCGCCGAGGCCTCGGCGCGCCTCGTGCACGTGAGCCACGACGCCCAGGTGCGGGCGAACGCCGCCGACGACGGGGCCCTCGATCTCCACGGTTGGCGCGCACTGCTGGGGGACGCCTCGACGCATGAGGCCTACCTCCAGGTCGATGCCTCGGCGCTGCTGCCGGAGGCGATCACGCGCTTCCTGCTGCTGGACGCCCGCTATCCGCGGTCGGTCGCCTTCTGTCTCGGCGAGGTGGAGGGGGCGATCGTCGATCTGGTCGCCACCGATGCGATGGCCCCGAACCCCGCCCCGCTGGTGCTCGCCCGCGCCGCCCGCGACATGATCGAGGGGGCCGCCCGGCTGCCGTGGGGCGGGTCCGAGATCGGCGACCTCGTCGAGCTCCTGCTACTCCGGCTGGAATCCCTGGACGACGCCCTCGGCGAGTCGTGCTTTCTCGCCGCCTACGAACGTGTACCGATCGGACAGCATGCCCAGGCTTCACGCCAAGCACAGAACTGAGATCCGCTACGTCGGCCCGGTCGGCGAGAGCGTCAACGAGATCCGCATCTCGCCGACCGCCGACCGCCACCAGGACATCGAGTGGTCGCACGTGCGCACCGAACCGGCCACCGAGCTCCACAGCCACGTCGACGCCTATGGCAACACGGTCCACTGGTTCCAGCTCGTCGAGGAACACGAGCGGCTCGTGATCGACTCGGAGGCCATCGTGGTCACCCGCCCCTCGGTGCCCCGCTCCTCTCTGCCCGCCGAGGGCATCGCTCGCACCGCTGAGCCCGCATACCGGGAGGAGTTCGCCGAGTTCCTGACCGCGTCGTCCCGGGTTCGCTGGGTCGACCCGGTGGTCGCCTTCGCGGACACCCTCGCGCTCGACGAGGGGGGGACGGCGCTGAGCTGGGCCAGCAGCCTGGAGGCCGAGGTCAACCGGACGATCACCTACACGAGCGGGGCCACCGAGGTCGACACGCCGATCGAAGACGTCGTTCGCGCCGGCCGGGGCGTCTGCCAGGACATGGCCCACGTGATGATCGCCATCGCCCGCCACCGGGGGGTGGGGGCGCGCTACGTGAGCGGCTGGCTGAACCGCCCCGGCGCCGACCTGCCCGGCGAGAGTCACGCGTGGACCGAGCTGGCCATCCCGGGGGTGGGGTGGGTGGAGTTCGACCCGACCCATCCCGAGCCCGCCTACGAGCACTACGTCCGCCTGGCGACCGGCCGCGACTACTCAGACGTGCCGCCCCTGCGCGGCAGCTACGTGGGCCCGGAGACCGAGCTCATGGAGGTGGTCGTGGAGGTCACTCAGCTCGGCTGAGCTCGCGCGCTCAGTGGCTCGTGATCACCTTGTCAACGATCCCGTACTCGGCGGCGGCCTCGGCGCTCAGGAAGTAGTCGCGCTCGGTGTCGGCGCTGACCTTCTCGATCGGCTGGCCGGTGTGCTTGGCGATGATCTCGTCGAGCTGGCGGCGCATCTTCAGGGCCTCGCGCGCGTGGATCTCGATGTCGCTCGACTGCCCGCTGAAGCCCCCCGAGAGCTGGTGGATCATCACCTTCGCGTTCGGCAGCGCCATGCGCTTGCCGGGTGCGCCGGCCGCGAGCAGCAGCGCACCCATGCTCATCGCGATGCCGACGCAGATGGTCGACACGTCGGGCTTGATGAACTGCATCGTGTCGTAGATCGCCATCCCCGCGTACACCGACCCGCCGGGCGAGTTGATGTAGATCGAGATGTCCTTGTCGGGGTCCTCGCTCTCCAGGTGGAGGAGCTGGGCCACGATGAGGTTGGCGATCTGGTCGTCCACGGGTGTTCCGAGGAAGACGATGCGCTCGTTGAGCAGGCGCGAGTAGATGTCGAACGCACGCTCGCCACGCGACGTTTGCTCGACGACCATCGGGATCATTGGCATGGGACCAGCCTAGCTGGCCGTCGGCTGGGCGGCCTTCGACCGTCCAGGGTCAGCCGCTGTTGGCCGCCACGAAGATGACGTAGACGACCAGGAGGACGCCGACCAGCGTCAGCCCGGCCGCCGTCAGGGGGCTCATGGGACGCGAGGGGGTGGGCGCGGAGGCGCTCGCCCCGGCCCGCGTGAGGCCCAGGCGGCGGTTGCGCCGGCGCTCCGCCCAGATCACCACGGCGGCGGCGACCAGGGTGGCGCCCACCAGGCACGGCAGGGCGCCCATGCCGCTGAAGGGCAGCAGGACGAGGAGGACGATCCATGCCGGGATCCCCCAGGCGGCCGCGCGGCCGACGCGCTGCGTGATCCGCTGGACCTGGTCGAACTCGTGCAGGTCGTCGGGGTCGGCGTCAGAACGCGTAGCGCTCCTCCTTCCAGGGGTCGGCGGTGTTCGAGTACCCGAGCCTCTCCCAGAAGCCGGGCTCGTCGTGATCGAGGAGCTCCAGGCTCCGCAGCCACTTGGGGCTCTTCCAGAAGTAGAGGCTCGGCAGGAGCAGGCGCAGCGGGCCGCCGTGCTCGGGCGCGAGCTCGCGCCCGTCGAAGCGGTACGCGAGCAGGACATCGTCGGCCATCAGGAGGTCGAGCGGCACGTTGGCCGTGTACCCCTGCTCCGCGTGCGCGACGACGTGGGTCGCGGCCGGGTCGATGCCGAGCCCCCGAAGGAGGGGGGCCACCGCGATGCCCTCCCAGCGGGTGTCGAGCTTCGACCAGCTGGTGACGCAGTGGACGTCGCACGTGACGCTGGTGATGGGCTGAGCGCGCAGCTCCTGCATCGTCCACCGCAGGGGAGCCTCGACGAGGCCGGTGACCCGGAAGTCCCAGTCGGGCGGCGCCTGGCGGTAGGGGATCCCGGCGGCGTGGAGCACGGGCAGGTCGCGGACCAGGTGCTGGCCCGGGGGCAGCCGCTCCCGCTCCTCGTCGCTGATCCCGCGATTGCGAAACAGCCCCACGCCCACCTCTCCAAGACGTTCGTCCGGTGGATAGTACGCTGGGCGCCTCGTGCGTTACCTCACCGCCGTCCTGCTCTCGATGGCCGTGCTCACGGGGTGCTCGGGCTCGGGTCCGTCCTGGCGGATGCTCCCCGCGGCCGATCAGGCCCGGACCGGCCTCGCGGGCGCCGCCGTGGCCGGCCGCGTCGCCGTGGTCGGTGGTCTCACCGCCGACGGCGCGGCCTCGGCCCGCGCCGACCTCTACGACCCACGGCGGCGCCGCTGGATCCGCCTGCCCGCTCTGCCCCAGGCCGTCGACCGCGCCGCGGCGATCTCGCGCGGCGGGCGCCTCTACGTGATGGGCGGGTTCGTCGAGGGGCCGGACGGCTGGGAGGCGACCGACCGGGCGTGGGTCCTCTTCGACCGGCGCTGGCGCCCCCTGCCCGACCTCCCGCAGCCGCGCGCGGCTGCGGCCGCGGCGATCGTCCGCAACCGCATCTACGTCGTCGGCGGCACCCGCGGCCTCCGCGCGGACGCGCTGGCCCGGGACTCGCTGTACCTCGACCTGCGCACGCTGCGCTGGGGCAGCTTCGCCGGCGTCACACCAGCCCGCAGGGACCTCGGGGCGACGGCTCTCGCGGGCCGCGTCTACGCGGTCGGCGGGCGCACGAGCGGTCCGGCGGGCGAGCTCGCGACGGTCGAGTCGTACGACCCGGTGTCGCGCGCATGGACGCGACTGCCGGACCTCCCCGGCCGCCGCGCCGGGGGCGGCGTCGCGACCGCGGGCCGCCTGGTGGTGAGCGCCGGTGGCGAGGGGCCCTCCGGCGTGCTCGGCCAGGTGGACGGCTACGACCCGCAGAAGAAAGCCTGGCGCTCGCTTCCGCGCACCCCCCGCCCGCGCACGGGGGCGGCGCTCGTGGGCGTCAGCCGCTCCGTCTACCAGGCGGGCGGCGCCGCCGAACCCGGCGGGCCGCCCAGCGCCAACCTGCTCTCCCTGCGCATCCCGCGCGACTGAGACGGCGCCCCCGCGGCGCTCAGGCTCAGGCCAGGACGGGGGCCCGGCGCATCTGGCGGACGTCGAGCGCCGACCAGACGATCGTGCCGATCACGATCACCGCGCCGCCGGTGATCGCCCAGGGCCCAGGGCGCTCACCGTGGACGATCCAGGCCCAGACCGGGCTGAGCGCCGGCTCGATCATCAGCAGCAGCGACGCCTGCACGGCGGGAATGCGGCGCACGGCCCGCGTGAGGAGCGCGTAGGCCAGGCCGATCTGGAAGATCCCGAGGTAGGCGACCGCCAGCCAGTCGCCCGCGTCGGTCGATGCGACCCCGAACGCGAACGGCAGGCAGACGGCGGCGGCGACCAGGTTCCCCGCCAGCGTCGCGGCGGCCGCGTGATCCGAGCCCCGCGAGCGGCTGAGCCAGCGCAGTCCTGCGATCGTGAACGCCCATCCCAGGCCGCTGCCGAGCGCCAGCACGTTGCCGAGGGCCGGGTTCGACGCGATGTCGGTGGTCGGGCCGGGGTCGAGGAAGAAGAGCCCGATCGCCGCCACGAAGACCGCGATGGTGGCCACGTCGAGCAGCCGCAGGCGCTCGCGAAGGAAGACCGGTCCGATCAGCAGGACGTAGATCAGCGCGGTCTCCTGCAGGAAGATCGCGTTCGCCGCGCTCGTGAGCTTGTTGGCCGTCACGAACATGATCAGCGTGAGCGCGTACGCGACGGCGACCAGCAGGGTGCGCCAGGTCCAGCCCCGCCGCGCGGCGGGCACCATCACCGCGATCGCGCCCACCGCGACGGCGGAGCGGAAGCACGCCACCTGCAGGCCGCTCATCCCGTCGGCGGCCTTCACCGCCGCGCCCCCGGTGGAGAAGAGGACGGCCGTCGCGACGACCTGCATCCGCGACACGGCCATCGACGGGGTCGCGGGCTCACTCACCCGGCCACGCTACGCCCCTATCGCGCGGCGGCGCGGCCGAGCAGATCGAGCGCCGCGGCATCGTGCGCCGCCGTCACGTGGAAGCGCGCCTCGAGGTTCAGGGGCGTGGGCGCCAGCGCGGCGACATCCGGCAGCCCGACGAGCAGGCCCGCCTCGCGGGCGATCAGCTGGGCGGCCGCGATATCGACCGTCCGCCCCGGGCCGAGGCCGACCATCCCGTCGCCCCGGCCGGTGGCGGTGTGACAGAGGGAGAGGGCGAGCGACCCGAGCGCGCGGATCCGCCCGACGCGGCCCTCGAGCATCCGGGCGACCGCTCCGAGGCGGGCGGGGAAGGCCCCCTCCACCAGCAGGAGCTCCAGCCGATCGCCGCCCCCGGCGTCCTCGGCGGTGATGGGCAGGCCGTTCAGGTGCGCGCCGCGCCCGCGCTCGGCGGTCCACTCCTCGCCGGTGCCGTGGTCGCGCACCAGCCCGAGCACGACATCGCCCATCGTCGGACCCTCCGCCATCGCGATCGAGGTGGAGAAGAGCGGCAGCCCTCGCGTGGCGTTGAGGCTGCCGTCGATCGGGTCGACGACCACGACCGTCGGACCGCCACCGGCGATGGCGACCCTGCCCGCCTCCTCGCTCAGCAGCGTGAGCGGCAGGCCCAGCGCCTCGATCTCGTCGATCACGATGTCCTCGGCGACCCGGTCGATCATCACCGTCACGTCGCCGCCGGCGCCGTCGCCCGTCGGCTCCCGGCGCTCCGCCGGCGACATCGAAGCCGCTGCGGCCCCGATCCTGTCGCAGGCCCGCCGGAAGGCGGCGAGCCAGTCGTCGCTGTCGGTTCCCTCCCCGCCCTCCGCCCGAATCCGTCGCATCTCGCGGCGCGGTGCGCGCGGATCGCTCTCGCCAGGCGGGATTCGGGTCATCCCGAGGGATCACCCTGCGGGTGCGCCCCGAATCCCGTCCGACTCGGTGCCCGCCCGCCCCGCATCCACGATCTGACGACCGATTCGGGCTCAGTCATCGACCAGCGAGTGGAACGCCACGCCGGTCAGCAGCTTGGGGAAGAAGTAGGTTGACTTCTGGGGCATGGTCTCGCCGGCCTCCGCGACCGCGGCGACCGCCGACTTCGGGATGCCCCGCAGGATCAGCGCAGCCGCGATGGCGCCCGACTCGACGAGGGCCAGCGCCTCGGCGGCGTCCTTGGTGTACGAGAGCACGTCATCGTGCGCCAGCTTCGCCTGGTCGGCGCCGAGGTGCGGCAGCAGGATCTCGCGCTCGAGCGCGGCGACGTCGAGGCGCCCGCCGGCGGAGAGGCTCGCGTCGGCCGTGCCGGTGAGCAGCTGCGCGCGCCCGGGCAGGAGCAGGCCGATCGCCGGTACGTCCTCGGGGGCCTCTGCCAGCGCGGCCAGCAGTGCGTCGAGGCCGGCGACGTCGGTCGCGGCGAAGGCCGACGCCGCGCCCTCGGGCCAGCGCGTCAGCATGCGGTGGGTCGGCAGCACCACCAGGCCGTCGTCGTCGAGGGCCGTCAGGCCCATCAGCACGCGGTCGTGAGGGCCCGGGCCCTCCCCGGCGGCGCGCAGCTCGTCGCGGTAGGCGAGCGCGGTCTCGTAGCGGTGGTGGCCGTCGGCGATCAGGATCCACCGGTCGCGCATGGCCTCCGCCACAGCGGCGTGGACGGCCGGGTCCTCGATTCGCCAGAGGCGGTGGACCGTGCCCTCGCGGTCGGTCAGCTCCGCGTCGGGCGGGCCCTGCGGGGCGGCGGCGCCCCAGGCCAGGCCCTCCGGGTCGGGGTAGAGGCCGAAGACCGGCGACAGGTTGGTCCGCACCGCGCGGGTGAGGCGCAGGCGGTCCTCCTTGGGCCCGGCGTGGGTGCGCTCGTGGGGCCGCACGACGCGGGCCTCGTAGGGCTCGATGCCGACCGCGGCGACCAGGGTGCGGCGCTCGCGCGGCACACCGTCGGCGAGCGTGAACGTCTGGGTCCAGGCCACCAGGCACGGGGAGTCCACGACCTCGAGCGCGCCCTGATCGCGCCACGACGCGATCAGTCCGGCCACCTCCTCGTAGCCCACCTCGGGAAGGATCAGGCGCACCGCGTTGTAGGGGCTGGCGGCCAGCAGGCCACGCCGCTCCTCGGCGGAGATCACGTCGTAGGGCGGGGCGACCAGATCTGCCATCGGGCCGGCACCGGCGGCGTACCGCAGGGCTCGGAAGGGGCGGACGTCGGCCACGGGGGCGATGCTACCAGTGCCCTCCGGGGCTCGATGTCACCGCTTCGGAGCGTCCGGCGGGAGGGCTACCATGACCGGTCCGTGCCGGCAGACCTGACCCCCGAGCAGCACGCCGCCGTCACCCATCCGGGAGGGCCCGCCATCGTGCTCGCGGGCGCCGGAGCGGGCAAGACACGCGTTCTCTGCCGGCGGCTCGCGTGGCTGGTCGAGCAGGGGGCGTCGCCCGACGAGATCCTCGCGCTCACGTTCACCCGCGAGGCCGCCGTGGAGCTTCGCGCGCGAGCCGAGGAGATCCTCGGCACCTCGCACCAGACGCTGCGGGTGACCACCTTCCACTCGTACGCCCAAGAGATCACGCGCGTGCACGGGGTGGAGCGGGGGTTGCTGCCGGCGGTGTCGGTCGCCCGCACCGAGGACCGCATGCTGATGCTCCTCGACCGCCTCGACGAGCTCGACCTGCGCCTGCACGATCTGCGCGGCGACCGGGCCCGGATGGTCGAGGACCTCATCAAGCGCATCGACGCCTGCCGCGACCAGCTGGTGTCGGCCGAGGACTACCGGCGCTGGGCCGAGGCGGCCGTCGCCGGCGCGGCCTCGGGCTCGGCGGCGCACAGGGCGCGCCGGGAGCTGGAGATCGCCCGCGTCTACGAGCTGCACGACCGCTGGCTCGCGGAGTCGGGCCTCGAGGACTTCGGGCTCTCGATCGTCCGCGCGCTGGAGTTGCTGCGCGTGCACCCCGACCGGCGCGAGGCCGCGCGCGCCGGGGCCCGCCACGTGCTGGTGGACGAGTTCCAGGACACCAACCACGCCCAGGCCGAGCTGCTCTACACGGTCGCGGGGGAGGGGGAGAGCCTGGTCGTGGTGGGCGACGACGACCAGGGCATCTACCGCTTCCGCGGCGCGTCCGCGAAGAACATCCTCGATTTCCGCCGTCGTTTCCCCGGGGCGGCGGAGCTCCGGCTCGAGCGCAATCACCGCTCGACCCAGTCGATCCTCGACGCGGCGACCGCCGTGGTCGAGCCCATCGCCGACCGGGCTCCCAAGCAGAGCGTCGCGCTCGCGTCCGCCGCGGGTCCCCCGCCGCGCTTCTGGATGGCGCCCGACCCCGAGGGGCAGGCCCGCGCGGTCGTCGACCGGATCGTCCAGCTCGCGGCCGAGGGCGTGCCGCTGGAGGAGCAGGCGGTCCTGATGCGCGCGGTGCGGCTGGAGGCCCGCCCCTTCGTCGAGGCGCTCGAGCGTGCCGGGGTGCCCCATCAGGTCCGCGGCGGCATCGGGTTGTTCGAGCGCCGCGAGGTCCGCGCAGCCGTCGCCTGGCTGCGCGCCGCGTGCGACCCCTCGGCGGTGCAGGAGCACCTGCGCGTCGGCGCCGACCCGCGCTACGGACTGCCCTGGGCCGAGCTGGCCGACGCGGTCACCTCGGCCGCGTCCGCGGAGGGGGCGGTGCTCGGGGCCGTGGGCCGGGTGGCGCGCGAGCACCACGCCGACGGGCTGGTGGCCGCGCTCGACGAGGTGGGCCGGGCGGCCGCGGAGCTCCTGGCCGCCGACGCGCTGCGCGCGGCCATCGACCGCTCGGGCCTGCGCGCGGCGGCCATCGCCGCCGGGGGCGCCGAAGGATCGGCCCGGCTCGCCGGCCTCGCGGCGCTGGAGCGCCTCGGCCGCGAGATCGCGGCCCGCGATCCGGCCATGGACGCCCGGGGCCTCGGCGCGATGCTGGCCGGTCTTGCCGAGATCGGCTACCGCGGCGAGGGCGTCGCGCCGGTGGAGCGGATCGGCGTCCAGGTCATGACCGTCCACCAGGCCAAGGGCCTGGAGTTCGACGCCGTGTTCGTCGTCGGGATGACGCGGGGCAGCTTCCCCGGCCCCGACAAGCGCGGCGTCGACATCCCCGACCAACTGCTCACCGAGGTGCTGCCGCGCGGGCGCGATGCTCACGTCGCCGAGTCGCGGCGTCTGGTCTACGTGGCCATGACCCGGGCCCGCCGCCACCTGGCGCTGAGCACCGTCGCGACCGGCGCGACGGGAGTGCAGCAGTTCCCCTCGCCCTTCTTCGACGAGGCGCGGGCCGTGCTCGGCGCCGCGGTGGAGGAGGTCGGTGAGTCGCCCGAGCGCGCGCTGCTGGCCGTGGTCGGCGAGCGGCGCGAGGAGTTCGAGCGCGCCTCGATGCGCGCCGCCCGGGCCATCGCCGACGGGGCGGCCGACGCCGACGCGCTCCGTGCCGGAGCCGCCGCCGCGGCGGCGGACCTGGTGTCGGCCCGCGCCGACGTCATGCGCCCCCCGCCGCCGCCCGAGCCCGTCGTCGCTCCGCCGCGTCCCGCGCGCCCGGGCCTGGAGCTCAGCCCGAGCGCCGTCGAGATGTACCGCGGCTGCCCGCTGCGCTACCGCTACGCGATGATCGACCGGGTGCCGGCGCCCCCGAGCGTGGCGCGGGCGATCGGCGTCGCGGCGCACTCGGCACTCGAGGCCCACTATCGTCCCGGCGGCACGGGCGGCGATGGCGCGGCCCTGGTGCGGCGCTTCGCGGTGGCCCTGAAGCGGGAGCGGGTGGCCGATACGGCCGAGGGCCGCCAGGCGCTCGCGCGCGCCGAGGAGCGCTTCCCCGACTACCACGAGCGGCTCGTCCGCAGCCGCACCCGGCCCGTCGCCGTGGAGCGCGACTTCACGCTCGCGGTCGGTCCGCACCGCGTGCACGGGCGCATCGATCGCATCGACGCCCATCCTGCGGGCGGCCACCAGCTCGTCGACTACAAGACCGGCAAGCCGCCGACGGCGGGCGCCCGGGGCGACGCCGACGACCTGGTGCTGCGGCTCTACATGCTGGGAGCGCGCGAGGCGTGGAGCATCGAGCCGCGCGGGGCGACCCTGGTGCACATCCTCGACGGCGACACGCGCGGCGTCCATCCCGACGCCGCCGACGACGCGTCGGTGGTCGAGGCCGTTCGCGACGCGGCCGAGGGGATCTCGGCGGGCCGCTTCGCGCCCCGAACGTCGTGGGCGTGCCGCACCTGCGACTTCGCCCGCATCTGCCCGACGCAGGACCGATGACGCCGATCTCGTCGTTCGCGCCCGGAGAGGCCGTCGAGGGCGTGTTCGCCGTGCGCCGCAAGGAGCGGCGCCTCTCTCGCCAGGGCCGCCCCTTCCTCGCGCTGACACTCGCCGACGCGACGGGAGCCGTGCCCGCGCTGGTCTTCGACGAGGCCGACTTCTTCGGCGAGCAGTTCGCCGAGGGCGACCGGATCCGGGTCACCGGCCGGGTGTCGGAGCGCGACGGGCGCAACAGCGTCGTGGTCAGCCACCTGCGGCCCGCCGCCGATGAGGTCGAGGCCGAGGACCTGCTGCCGCGCAGCCACCGCGACCCCGACGAGCTCTTCGGTTTCGTCCTCCACCTGGCGGACGAGGTCGCCGATCCCGGGCTGCGACGCCTGCTGGGCGCGCTCACCGCCGACGACGACCTGGCCCGGGCGTGGCGCACCATGCCCTGCACGCGCTCGGGTCACCACGCCTACCTCGGCGGCCTGGTCGAGCACACCGTCGGCGTCGCCTCGGTCGTGCAGGCGCTCTCGGTCTGGCACCCGCGCATCGACTCCGACCTGCTGCTGGCGGCCGCGCTGGTGCATGACATCGGCCACGCCCGCGCCTTCCATCTCGGCGCCACCTTCGAGCTGACCGAGGAGGGCCGGCTGCTCGGCCACGTGGCCATCGGCCACGAGATCGTCTCCGACGCCGCGCGCGCCGTCTCCCTGGAGCCGACCCGCCGCGCCGAGATCCTCCACGCGATCGACTGGCACCACGGGCCGCCCCCCGGCCAGGCGCCCGGCGCGGCGAGCCCCGAGGCGCTCGCGCTCTGGCGGGCCAATCAGCTCGAGACGGCGGTCAAGTCGCGCCTGGAGGGACGGGGCCCGATCGAGTTCTGAGCCCGAGCCGTCCGGGTCGGGCATGCCGGTCGTACGGACAGGTGCCTCGTGCCGATTCCCCCGGTAGATTCGCGCGGTGACCGGTTGACTTCTCGCCATCTGGGCGTTTCTGATGCTGGCTCTGGCCTCCGGCACGTCGCCGGCGGGTGCGGTGGTCGGTGGGGCCGGCGCGGCCGATCCCGCGGCCTGGCCGTGGGCGGTCGCCCTCCTGGACGCCTCCGAGCCGGACCCGGTCGCCGCGCAGTTCTGCTCGGGTACGCTCATCCGCGGCGAATGGATCCTCACCGCGGCGCACTGCGTCTACGAGGAGAACGAATCGGTCCGGGATCCGTCGAGCATCCAGATCGCCGTCGGAGCGCCGGACCTCGTCGGGCTCACCCCGGATCGGCGGATCGCCGCGTCCCGCGTGGTCGTCTACCCCGGCTATTCGCCCCAGCGCTTCGGCCGGGACATCGCGCTGCTCCAGCTCTCGCGGCCGTCCGGCCTTCCACCGGCGCAGTTGGGGCGCGGATTCTCGACCGGCGGCCTCCGGGGATGGGTGGCCGGATTCGGGCTGAACGACGCCGGACGGACGGCCGTCCTGACCGGTCGCATCAGCGTCTCGACCCCGATCCAGTGCGCGCGCTTCACGCGCGGCCTTCCCGCGTCCGTCTTCCCCCACTCGCCGTGGGCGACCCTGTGCGGAACGCTGCCGGCGAGCCTGGAGCCGTCGGCGTGCTTCGGGGACTCGGGAGGGCCGCTGGCCGACTTCCGGCTCGCGACCCCCCGGGTGATCGGCGTGGTGAGCTACGGACCGGGCTTCTGCGGTCGGGGCGTTCCGACGGTCTACAGCGACGTCGGCGCGTACCGGCCGTGGATCGTGCGCGTGACCCGGGGCGCTGACCCCGGCCTCGGCCTGCCGGAGGTCAAGTCCCTCTTCGCGAAGGATCGTGGACGGAGCCTGGTGGCCCGTGCCACCTGGTGCCAGCAGTCCGGGCGCGGCCACGTCCTGCGCGTCCAGTTCTTCGCCGACCGGCTGCTGGCCTCGGGGCGGCGCAAGCGCTCCGCGCTGTCCCGGCAGCTGCGTGGGAGAGCCACGCGTCCGTGCTTGCTTGCCGGCGTATCGGTGCCGGACCGCTACCGCAACGGCGTCTACGAGATGCGCGTCAAGGTGACCGACACGACGTCGGGCATGTCCTCGTACGGTCTTCCCGTGCGGTTCGTCATCTCCTAGCGCCCCGGTGGCGCGGGGGGGATCTCGACCTGTGCTGGTGGAAGCCCCCCCTTCGTGTAGCGCCACAGCGGCGCCGTGCCGGGTACGCTCGCGCCGACGCGCGGCGCCTCGTCCGGACGAGGCGCCGAACAGTCCACGAAGGGATCTCGAGATGAAACGAGCATCGGTGCGCAGGCGCCTCATCCGCCGTTCGGCGGCGCTCGCCGGAGCGTTCACGCTCTGTGCGGCCGGTACGGCCCATGCCGACATCGCCGGCACCGTGACCAACGCCGCCGGCGTCCCCGTCCCGGGGGTCTCCGTCCGAGTGACCGAGGCGGACGGCAGCTTCGCCGACTCCGAGACCACCGACGTCAACGGCGCCTACCGGGTGCTCACGTCGGACCTGACCGGCGACGTTCCACCCTTCACCGCGACGGCGAAGTTCTTCGATAACTGCAAGCCCTCGGGCTCGACGGAGCTCACCAGCGCCTCCGGCCCGCTCGCCGACGGCGCCACGCAGAACTTCACGCTCGACGCGGCGGCCTTCTGCGGCGCGCTGTTCACGCCGTCCGGCGCGGCCGATCCCACCGGCAACGTGTGGCCCGAGAGGGGCCAGGTGCTCGCCGGGCCGGGCGGGACCGCGTACCTGCGGGTGCTGGCGCCCTTCGACGCCACCGGCTTTCGCTTCACGCTCAACGGCGCCCCCGCGGGCGGGGGCACCGATCGCAGCGCGCTCACCCTGACCGCGCCCCGGACCGCCTACAGCGGCCCGATCACCCTCAACTACACGTCGGGCACCACGGCCGTCAGCCGCGACATCGGCACCCTCGTCTCCGGGCCCGTGGGCCGTCCCGCGAAGCCGACCGGCGTGACCGACCTCGCCGCCATCGTCGACGTGTCCGGCAGCATGGCGGGGAACGACCCCACCAACCGCCGCCGTGACGCCGTGAACCTGCTCGTCGATCTGGCGGGCCGGGGCGACCGGCTGGTCGGCACCGGGTTCGACAGCAACTTCCGCGGGATCTTCGCCCGCACCACCATCGCCGGAAACGCGACCAAGGCGGCCCTCAAGAGGGCCGCACGCCGCAAGATCGGCAACTTCGGCGGCACCAACTACAACGTCGCCTTCGACAGCGCCTTCACCTCCCTGTCGGCCGATCCCCTCAAGCCGACGGTGCCCAAGTCGGCGATCTTCCTCACCGACGGGGCGAACGGAGGCACCTACGACAACTCCCACCTGCGCTTCGCGTTCAACGGCACCGGGTCGCCGTGGCCGATCTGCGTGGTGCAGCTCGGCAGGAGCTTCCAGGCGTCGGACACGGCCCGTCTGAAGAGGATCGCCAGGGAGACCGGCGGCTCGTTCGCGAAGGCCCCGAACAACGCCCGGCTCGAGAACCTCTACTTCCAGTGCCGGGGCAAGAGCTCGGGCGCGACGACGCTGCTCAGGCGGACCGCCACCTTCAGGATCGGCCAGGGGCGGGTCTACTCCAAGAAGGTGAAGAAGGGCCAGCGCTCGGCCACGTTCTTCGTCTCGTGGGGCGTCGGCAAGTACCGGGTGCAGATCGTTCAGCCCGGCGGGCGCGTCTACAAGCGCACGATCGGCAAGAGGATCCGCTTCGTCAGCGGCAAGACCTCCAGCTTCTTCCAGGTGCAGAAGCCGAAGGCCGGCCTCTGGCGGATCCGGGTGACCCGCCTGAAGACGGGTGCCCGCACCGACAAGGCCACCACGACCGTGACGGTCATCAAGAAGCGCTGATCGTCCGGCCGGATGGGGGACGCCGTCCCCCATCCGGCCCGGTTCGCCCCCGGGATCGTGCGAGAGCGTCGACCGCGACGCCGGGCCCGGGGACCTCGACGAGGGCGACTCGGCCCGGTTCGGCGAGGATCACCAACCACTGCGCTCGGGCCTGCCACGCGTCGGGTTCGTGGGGCGGCTGCTGCGGCACCGACCACCGGCATGTGGCCGAGGTCTGCGCCGTCCGGCGGGGGTGAGGCGGGGCCCCGGCCCTCAGGGTATGCGGCCGATCTCCTCGATCAGGATCGGGCCCTCGACGACCACGAGCACCATGACCAGGACGGTGGCGCACAGCTGCGCGCCGCGCGAAGCCGGGGGTGCGGCACGGCCCACGAGCCCGTCAGCGCGCCGGGAGCCCGCCGCGGCGGCTCAGACGTTGAAGCGCACCTGCAGGACGTCCCCCTCCTGCACCACGTAGTCGCGCCCCTCCATCCGCAGTGACGCGTTCTCCTTGGCCTTGCTCCACGATCCGGCGGCCACGAGCGCGTCCCATGGGATCGTCTCGGCGCGGATGAAGCCGCGCTCCAGGTCGGAGTGGATCTTGCCGGCTGCGGCCGCCGCGGTGGTGCCGCGCCGGATGGGCCAGGCGCGCGCCTCCGGCGGGCCCGAGCCGGTGAAGAAGGTGACCAGGTCGAGGAGGCGGTAGGCCGCGGCCATCACCGAGTCGGCTCCGCGCACGCTGCCGAGCTCCATCTCCTGCGCGAGCTCGGCGGCCTCGGAGGGCTCCATCGCCGCGAGCTCCAGCTCGAGGCCCACGGGCAGCGCCAGAGCCTGGGCGCCCTGCGCGGCGGCGTAGGCCGCGAGCTCGGGAGAGGGCTCGAGCTCCTCGTCGGTGTTGGCCAGGTAGAGGACGGGCTTGCCGGTGAGGAGGCCCATGTCCGCCGCGAGTCCGCGGGCGGCCTCGTCCTCGACGAGCCGGGCGGGGCGGCCCGCGTCGAGCTCGGCCACCAGGAGCTCGAGGCCCGCCAGCTCGGCCGCGGCACCCGGCTCTCCCACGCGCGCGCCCTTGCGCACCCGCTCCAGCCGCCGCGCCGCCTGCTCGCGGTCGGCGACCACCAGCTCCAGGTCGACGGCCTCGGCGTCGGCGACCGGGTCGACGCGGTCCTCGGGGTGGGGCACCTCGGCGTTGGAGAACGCCCGGACCACGTGGATGAGCGCGTCCATCTGGCGCAGCTGGCCGAGCGCCGCGCCGCCCAGTCCCTCGCCCGAGCCGGCTCCCGCGGCGAGCCCGGCGATGTCCACGAGCTGCACCTGCGCGGGCACCCGCCGGGGGATGTCCTGCGCGTCGGCGATCGCCTCCAGTCGCGGGTCGGGGACGTCGGCCATCGCGCGCGCCGGCTCGCGCGTCGTGTACGGGTACGGCGCGATCTCCGCCTCGGCGCCGGTCACGAGGCAGAAGAGGGCGGTCTTGCCGGCGTTCGCGCGTCCTACGAGGCCGAGGTCCATCTCACCGCCCTCTGGGGTGGCGGGTCAGGATCCCCCGAAGCCGACGCGGCCCGGCGCCTCGCCCGGAGGCAGCCGCACGTAGACGAGCTCCCCCTGGTCGACCCAGAAGGTGCCCTCCTCGGCCTCGATCGCGCGCCAGGAGGGGCCCCCGTCGGCGGCCAGCGCGCCGGTGACCTCGTTGGCCACGGAGGAATCGACGGTCAGCCGCAGCACCGTGCCGCCTTCGAATCCGAGCTCGAGTCGTCGCGTCGGCATCGGCCCGAGTCTACCCACCGTCGCCGGAGCCGTGTCCGTGCTCGATCAGCTCCGTGAGCACGCCGAGGGTGGAGCGCGGGTGCACGAACGCCACGAGGTGCCCGCCCAGGCCGCGCCGCCCGTGCCGGTCGATCAGCTCGGCGCCGGCGGCCTCCAGCGACGCCAGCGCGGCCTCGATGTCCGGCACGGCCACGGCCACGTGGTGGAAGCCCTCTCCGCGCTTGGCCATGAAGCGCGCGATCGCGCCCTCGGGGTCGAGGGGCGTGATCAGCTCGATCGCCCCGCCCCGCCCCTCGCACATCACGGCTTCCACGCCCTGCTCGGTCATCACCTCGCGATGGGTCGGCGTGGTCGCGAAGGTCCGCGCCAGCTGCGCGAGCGCGGCGTCGAGGTCGGCGACGACATAGCCGACGTGATGGATCGGCCCGAGCGGTACCCCCGCCGCCCCGCTCACGTGACGGGCTCGAGCCGCGGGTTCGGGCGCTCCTCGCGGCCGACCTTCGCGCAGGCGACGCCGTTGACGCGGACCACGTCCGCGGTGAAGTCGTTGGAGCCCCGCAACAGCGACGTCCCGACCCCGTAGGCGTCGACCGGCACCCCGGCCTCCTCGAACCGGCGGATCCGCCCGGCGTCGAAACCCCCCGAGGCGACGATCCGGACGCCGCCGTGGCCGGCGTCGTCGAGCGCGTGGCGCACCTTCCAGACCAGCTCGGGGACCACCCCGGTGGGGCGGAAACGCCCCATCTCGTGCCACAGCGAGCGGTCGACCATCGTGCTGGAGGTGTCCAGGCGCACCCCCCAGAGCCGCGGTCCGAGCGCGTCGGCCACCTCGAGCGCCGTGCGCACCGAGTCGTTCTCGAAGTCCACCAGCACCGTGACGTGGAGCTCGTCGGCGAAGCGGTCGGCGAACTTGCGGGCGGCGAGCACGGTGTCGCCGGCGTAGGCCGCGATCAGCCCGTGCGGGACGGTGCCCATCCCCTTGCCGCCCCACCACGAGGCCTGGGCGTCGGTCGAGACCCCGATCGCCCCCGCGACGTGGGCCGCCCAGCCGTCGCCGGTCTGGACCTGCCAGTGGTCGAAGCGCGCGGGGAAGTACAGGATCGGCTTGCCGCCCGCGGCGGCGACCACATCGCGGACGTTGCGGCTGATGAGCGTCCGCCGGGCGAGCACGCCCAGGTAGAGCGTCTCCAGGTAGGCGAACAGGCTGTAGTCGCCCCGGATGGTGAGGACGGTCTCCCACGGCTCGACCTCGTCGCCGTCGTGCAGGGCACGCACGTCGAGGTGGTCCCAGCCGGCGTCCCAGCCCCCGTCGGCGCGACGACGGCCCGAGCAGAGCCTCAGGATCGCGAGGGCCTCGTCGATGCCGCCCAGGACCGAGTGCTCGCGCTGGAAGACCTGCATCAGCACGTCCGGTCGATGATCGTCGTGCTCCAGGACGTCCCGCGTGAAGGTGAAGTACGCGTCGCTGTAGTAGCCGTCGCGCATCTTGGCCACCGGCAGCTGGAACGTCGCCGGGTCGAGGCGAGCCCGCCGCTGGGTGGTCATGCGCCCTCGTCGCCGCCGGGTAGACGGGCCGGACGGGTGGACCACAGGAAGCCGAGCGCCAGAAGCGAGAGGCCGGAGATCGCGATCGCGATGACGCCGAGCCAGATCGCCGCACCGGAGTCGTTCGTCGTCGTCGTGCCGGTCGCGCCCACGGCCTGACCGGGCTCGGCGACGGTCACGGCCGCAGCGGGACCGGGGTCCGCGGGCCCCGACTCCGCGGCCACCTCGCCGGGCTCCTCGGGCGCCCCGGTCCAGGGCTTCACCACGCCGTCGGCGTAGGTCTGACGCGTCTTCCACAGCGCCGTCCCCGATTCGAAGGGCGTGCCCAGGACGTGGAAGTCGGCGTACTGGCCGACCGGGATCTCCCCCCCGCTGTAGACGACGCTCCGGAAGCGCTTGTCGGGGCCGCGGACGGGGAGCATCTTCCAGCCCGGCGGGGGCGGGGCGAAGCTGTAGACCGTGACCTGGGCGGGGAAGTCCACCCGCACCTTGGTCGTGGCCAGGTCGCGCTCGTTGGGCACCCGGATCGTGAACTGGAGCGCCTCGCCCTGCGCGACCTCGGTCGGCAGCACGTCGACGTGGGCCATCGCCCCGGGCGCGCCGCCGGCCAGCAGGGCCAGCGCGGCCAGCGCCACCGCCCGCCTCACGCGGTCAACGTCCCGTCGCGCTCCTCGGCGCGCAGGAGCGCCTCCATCGCGGCGCGGCCCACCAGCAGATCGCTCTGGCTCGGCTCGCGCGTTGCGAAGCCCGACTGCATCGCGTGCCCCACGCCGTGCACGACGCGCGAGAGCGGGTGCTCGGGCCGGCGCGCCGAGAACGAGAAGACCTCGACCGCCGCGCCGATGCTGAGGGCGCCCACGACCGTGCGGGCGCCCAGCGCCCGGCGCCTGAACAGCGTGCGGCTGATGGTGTTGCCGACCGTCGTGGCGACCAGCAGCGGAAGGATCAGGTTGCTGCCGCAGCGCTTGTGCTCCTTGGCGTGCTCGTCGGCGTGGGCCACCTCGTCGGCCCCGCCCGACTCGTACGCGGCGATGCTCTTGTGCTCCACCGCGTGCCACACGGCTGCCCGCGAGCCGTGCAGCGTCAGCAGTGCCGGAGCCAGCCCCGCGACGGCCCCGACGGCCTCCTGGGCGAGCACCCAGCGCAGGCGGCGCCGGGCGACGGCGGCGACGACCGTGGCGGCGACGGCGCCCGCGACCGCCCGGCGGTCCTCCATGGCGAAGCGCGCCTGCGGCAGTCCGCGGCGCACCGAGGGCAGCACGGCGAAGGCCTCGCCCAGCCGCACCAGCCCGCGTGCGAGCGGCAGCTCGGTGAGCGGCCCGGCGCGGAAGAGGTGCTTGCGCCCGGAGGCGACCACCACCCGCCCGTCCTGGTCACGCACCGCGGCGGCCCAGTGGCCGGGGCCGTGGACCAGCAGTCCGTTCGCCAGGGCCATGCCGCCGAGGCGGTTGCTGCGCGGGGGGTCTGCCATGACCTCAGAGTACCGGCGCCGGCGGCGGGCTCCCACCGATCACGGCCTCCGCCTCGATCTCCACCTTCCAGCGCGGATCCAGGAGCGCCGCGACCACGACCATCGTCGCGGCGGGGCGCACGTCCGCGCACGCCGCGCCGTGTGCGGCCGAGACGTCTCCGGCGTCGGCAGCGTCCGTGAGGAGGATCCGCGTGCGGACGACGTCGGCCGGCGCCGCCCCCGCCTCGGCGAGCGCCTCCGCGATGATCTCCAGGCAGCGTCCGGCCTGGACGAAGGGGTCGGGATCGACGGAGCCGTCGGGGTTGATCGGGGCGGTGCCCGACACCAGAACCCGGTCGCCCACCCGCACCGCCCGGCTGAAGCCGATCGTCTCCTCGAAGGGCGAGCCGGACGAGATCAGACGCCGCTCCGCCGGCGTCATCGGCCCGCCCGGCGGGCCTCGAGTCGCCGCTCGGATGCCAGCCGCCCGGCGGCGGGGTCGGAGGAGTCGACGAAGGACATCATCGCCGCGATCGCCCGGTGGCCTGCCGTCTCGGCGATCTCCCGGTGCATGTCGCGCGCGACGGCCCGGTACGACTCGTGCCCCTGCGGCTGGCTGCGGAGCTCGATCAGGTGCATCGCCTCGCGCGCGTTCATGGTCATCGTGAAGCGGATGCGGTGCGCCAGCGTCACGGCGTAGGGCGCCGCCGCCGGCAACTCCGGGGCGAGCGCGTCGTGCAGCGCGACGCAGCCGGCCTGGATCGACGCGTACTCCTCGGCCGCGCCGGCGGCCACGACCTCGTCGGGCACCGCGTATCCGAGGCGCGGGCCGAGCGGCTGGGCCTGCAGGGTCAGCATCCGGTGGCGTTGGAGGTCGCGGTAGGCGCCGTAGTCGCAGACGATCTCGAAGGTGTAGGCGGTGGCCTCGAGCGCCCGCCCGGGGCGCTGGCGGCGGTCGCCGCGCCGCCCGGCCCACTGGCTGAGGGCCTCGTCGCGGCGCGCCGGATCGAGGGCCGCCACGCGGCTGCGCAGATCGGCCAGCCCGCCGCCGCTCGCAGGCCAGAGGGCGTGCGCGAGCACCCGCGCCTCGCCGTCGGGGTCGAAGTCGATCAGCCTCACCCCCGGCTCCGCCGGACCCGCCGTCTCGGCGAGGCCGAGGCGCTCTGCCAGGTCGCCCGCCGCCCGGTCGCCCGCCGCAAGGTACTCGCCGGTCGCGACGCCGCGGTCCACGCGGTCGACGCGCGTGAGGAACGCGGGGATCACCGTGCGCAGCTCGGCCAGCATCGCCCGGGCGCACTCGCGCGCCTCCGGCAGCGGGTGCGCGCCCATGCGGATCAGCATCGCCTCGTAGGCCTGGCCCGACGCGTAGATGCCCACGTTGGCCGTGGTGGCGGCGGGCAGCAGGCCGCGCAGCAGGTCGAGCGCGCGGGCGCGCACGGCCCGCTCGCGGGCCGCGGCCGGCGTGCCCGGATCGTCGGGGACGCCGGCACCGACGTGCTCCACCAGTACCGGCAGCAGCCGCGCGTACCCGTCGAAGGCCGCGTCGAGCACCCGGGCGTACTCGGGGCCGAGGGCGGCATGGGCCATCACGTCGGCGGGCCGGTGGTAGCGGTACGCGCCGCCCGGCCGGTCGGTGAAGGCGATGTAGCGGGTGGACTGCTCGAGATAGCTCGCGAGGCGCCCCCACTGCAGGATCTTCGTGAGGATGTTCGAGGCGCCCTCGACGGCGATGTGCGCGCCCCCGAGCTGGGCCACCGAGTCGTCGCCGTACTCGGCGAGCATCCGCCCATAGAGCGCCTCCGCGCGGTCGGCCCCGGGGCCCTCGGCGCGCGCGAGCGGAGGCGTCCCCTCCTCCGCGGGCAGGAACTCGTCGACCAGCAGGCGGCGCAGTGACTTCGGGCTGCGCGAGTAGCGCGCGAACAGCGCGCCCTTCACCACCTCGGGCAGTCCGGTGAGCGCGAAGACCGGCCGGGTCGTGTTGGAGACGTAGGGCGCCACCCGTTCGGTCTCTCGTTCGGACAGCTCGACGTTGGTCAATTCATGCCATTCGGTGCGGTGCTATCGGACGCGATCTCCGTCATCCTAGAGGCGTGAGAGTCCACCGATCGCTCGCCGCCGCCCTCGTGACCCTCGGCCTCCTCGCCGCCGCCGGCGCCGTCTCGGCCCCCGCGCCCGCCGCGGACGAGGCGATCCTGCCCGCGCCTCCGCCGGCGAGCTACTGCCGCGTGGCGCCGGCGGCCGGCTGGCCCGCCATCGGCGCCGCCCCGACGCCGGACCTGAGCGGGTTCCAGGACTATCGCGACGGGCTCGCCATCCCGCCGGGCGCCGTCGGCGCGGGCATCAAGATCGCCGACGTCGAGTATGAGTGGACCGCCGGCCACGAGGACCTCGCCGCCCGCAACCTGCCGGCGGCGCCGGACACCGGCCTCAGCCCCGCGTACCGGGCGCGCGATCACGGCACCGCCGTGCTGGGCGTGCTCGGCGCGAGCGACGACGGACGCGGCGTCACCGGACTGGCGCCCGGGGCCGCCCTGCGCCCTGTCTCGCCGTTCTCGCCGGCCTATGCGCCGGCCGCTGCCATCACGACCGCCGCGAAGGGTCTCCAGCCCGGGGACATCCTGCTGCTGGAGCTCCAGTCCCTGGTGGTGTTGCCGGGCGGCAACACGCTCCTCGGGCCGATCGAGTACCACGAGTCGGTGCGGGACGCGATCGCGAAGGCCGTGACCGCCGGCATCGTCGTGATCGAGCCCGCGGGCAACGGCGATCTCGACGTCGGCACGCTCGAGCGGCCGTGGCTGTCCAACCCCTCCGACGAGAGTGCGTCCGGGGCGATCATGGTCGGCGCGGGCGGCTCCGGCGCGACCCAGCCGGACGTCGGGGACCGCGTGCGCGTGCCGGGCTCCAACTACGGCGAGCGCGTCAACGTGCAGGGGGTCGGTGCGGGGGTCGTCACGACCGGCTACTCGGACATCTCCGGCACGGCGAGCGCCGCGCGCTCCTACACCGCGTGCTTCGACGGCACCTCCAGCGCGAGCGCGACCGTCGCCGCCGCCGCGGCGGTGCTCCAGGCGGAGGTCATCGCCCGCACCGGGACGCCGCTGACCCCCGCGGCGCTGCGCGCGGCGCTGGTCTCGACGGGGCTACCGCAGGCACCCGAGGGCCCGGAGGGCTTCGCCCTGCGGAACATCGGCCCGCGTCCCCAGGTGAGCGCCGCGCTCGCCTCGCTCGCCGCGCCGCAGCCGCAGCCGCAGCCGCCGCCGGCCGTGACGGGCGGCGGCGAGCCCGACTCCGTCGTCACTCCGCCGCCGGCGGCGAGCGCGCCGGTGCCCGCGCCGGTCGGCGCGGGCACGGCGCCGTCGGGGCCGGCCCCGACGGCCGTCGCCGTCCTCGCAGCCGCCAACCGGGCCGCCGCCAACCGGGCCACCCCCAACCGGGCCACCGCCAACCGGGCCGCCGCCGTGCGCGGCCTCTCCGTGCGCTATGTGCGGCGCGGTCGCCGGCTCGTCATCACCCTGCGGGCCGCGGCGCCCCGCGCGGTGGCCCGGGTCGGCGCGCGGCGCGTCGCCGTGCGCGGCGGCCGGGTCAGGCTGAAGGGCGTCCGCGCCCGGCGCCTCCTGCTGAGGGTGAGCGCGCCAGCCGGCCGGGGCACCACCTACCGGGCCGTCCGCTTCCGCATCACCGTCGCCCGCGGCGGGGCGGTGAGGATCACCCGGCTCTGATCCGAGCCCGCGGGCTCACCACCCCCAGGTGCCCGGGCCCCCCTTGAAGGGCCCCACGATCTCCGGCGTGATCCAGCCGCCGTAGAAGTCGCCCTCCTGGGCCTCGACGAGGTCGTCGCCGACGTGGCAGGAGTCCATGCGGCCGGGGTAGAGCGAGACGTATCCGGCGATCGCCGCGAACCCCGGCGTCGGGTCCGGATAGGTCCAGGCGGCGCGAGGCGCGGTGAGGTCGCCGCCGGTCACGTCGAGGTAGGCGGCCCGCCCCTTCCACTCGCAGTGGCTGGACCCTTCGGCAGGCGTCAGCGCCCCCGGCAGGAAGTCGCCGGGCGGCAGGTAGAAGCCCGGCGGATGGCTCGTCTCGAGGACGCGGTAGGCCCCGGTGGTGTCGGCGATCTGCACGCCGCCGAGGACGACCCGGACGCGCCGCGCGTCGCGCTCCAGGCGCGGCGGGCGCGGGTAGTCCCAGACCGACTCCTGGCCGGGGCCGGGCGCGACGCGCCCGCGGGCGCTCCTACCAGGGCTGATTTGAGGTGCTCACGTCGGTCTGGTCCATCGGCCACACGGCGGGGAGGTCGACGTCGAAGTGGCCCTCCTCGTCGGCGTGCTTCTCGTGCCACTGGGTGAAGTTCGGGATCGAGAAGCCCACGACCGCGAACGAGTGCCGGTTGACGCGCACCACCAGCTCGCGCTGGGGGTCGAGCACGGTCAGCGCCGGGCTCGGGATGCCGTACGAGCAGTGGTAGATGTCGCGTTCCTTGTCGTACCGCGTCATCGAGTCGGACGGCGTGTGGGTGCCGGCGCCGATGGCCGACGTCGGACCCTCGGCCGGCTCCTCGCCGGGGGGGCCACCGGGCCCCGGAAGTGGCGGCAGTGTGCTCATGTTCAGCCTCCCAGAAGGCGTTGGGCGATCACTCGGACCTCTTTCCCGTCCGCGGTCCCACCGACACGCGCCATGACGACCTTCATCACGCGACCCATGTCGGCCGGGCTCGCGGCCCCCTCCGACGCGATGGCCTCGGCGACGATCGGCTCGAGCGCGGCGGCGTCCATCTGGGCGGGCAGGTAGCCCTCCAGGACGGACATCTCCCTCTCTTCCTGCTCCACCAGATCGGTGCGTCCCCCGGTCCGGAACTGCTCGATCGACTCCTTGTGCTGCTTGACGATCCCCCGCAGCACCTTCACCGCCGCATCGTCGCCGAGCGGCCCGCGAGCCTCGATCTCGGCGTTCTTGAGCGCCGACCGCGCCCGCCGGATCGCGCCGAGGCGCAGCTTGTCGCCGGCGCGCATCGCGTCCTTCATGTCACCGTCGAGCTGGGCGGTGAGGCTCTGTGCGTCAGAAGTCATGACCTACATCCTTCCATGACGGCGCCGTCTGCGCCGTGCGTCGAGCAGAGACCCTACTTCGGTGCCGCCTCGTCCCTGCGCGCACCTCGATCCACAGGGCGCTCGCCGGCCCGGAACGCCGCCCCGCGACCCCCGCGTCCAATTGGACCCCGAGTGTTCGTCCAATTGGACGAACCCCGAGATCGGCTCCACCAGCCCATTCCCGGGGAGCACTCCGCCCATGTTCACAATTCACCGAGCCAATTCGGTCGCCCGCCACGAGGGCACGCGTTCAAATGGACCCCGGGCACTCGTCCAATTGGACCAGCCACGCAACGACGCCCCGGAAGAACTCCGGAGACCGCCCCAACCAGTCCTCCGTAATCACCGGATCCGTCCCGCGTGGCCTGCCCGCGCACGGAACCGTCTCGGTGTTTCGACGACCGTCCCCGGCGAGGGCGCTGAGCCCACGCCCACGCGGACTCAGCCCGAACCGGCCTCCGGCCGGAGCTCAGAAGGGCTGGTCATCGTCCTTCAGGCGCCCCCGCAGGTCTCTCAGCCGGGCCGAGAGCTCACCTTCGGGGCCGCGGTCGGTGGGCGTGTAGAAGATCGTCCCCTCCATGCCCTCGGGAAGGAGCGACTCGTCGAGGACGGCGTGCTCGTGGTCGTGGGGGTAGCGGTAGCCCTCGCCGTTGCCGAGGCCGCGGGCGTTGGCGACGCTCGAGTCGCGCAGCGCCAGCGGCGGGCGGCGGGCACCCTCGCGCTCCACTTGGCCGAGCGCGGCGTCGATCGCCCGGTACGAGGCGTTCGACTTCGGCGCGAGCGCGATGTAGGTCGTCGCCTGGGCCAGCGCGATCCGCGCCTCGGGGAGGCCGACGAACTCGACGGCGCGTCCGGCGGCGACCGCCACCTCGAGCGCCCGCGGGTCGGCGTTGCCCACGTCCTCGCTGGCGGCCACGATCAGCCGGCGGGCGATGAACTTGGGGTCCTCGCCCCCCTTCAGCATGACCGCGAGGTAGTAGATCGCCGCGTCCGGATCGCTCCCGCGCAGGCTCTTGATGAAGGCAGAGATCGTGTCGTAGTGCGCGTCGCCCTGGCGGTCGTAGACCACGGCGCGCCCGCCCGCGGCGGCCTGCACCGCCTCCAGCGGGATCTCGCGCCCGTCGGCCGTGTCGGCCGCGGCCGCCTCCAGGAGGTTGAGCGCGCCGCGCGCGTCGCCGCCCGCCCGGGCCACGATCGCCGCGCGGCTCTCGCCGCCCAGGCGAACCCGCCCGGCGAGCCCGTTGGGGTGGGCGACCGCCCGGTCCAGCAGCGCCCCCACTTCCTCCGGGCCGAGCGGCTCGAGCACCCAGACGCGCATCCGCGACACGAGGGCCGCGTTCACCTCGTACCAGGGGTTCTGTGTCGTGGCGCCGATCAGCGTGACCAGCCCGTCCTCGACCGCCGGCAGGAGCGCATCCTGCTGGGCCCGGTTGAAGCGGTGGATCTCGTCGAGGAAGAGCACGGTGGCAGTGCCGGCCGCCAGGCGGTCGCGGGCCCGCTGCATCACCGCGCGGACGTCGGCAACGGTCGCCGAGACCGCCGAGAGCTCCTCGAACGCGGCCGACGTGCTCTGCGCGACGACTCGGGCGAGGGTGGTCTTCCCGCTGCCCGGCGGGCCGTAGAGGATCATCGACGGCACCCGATCGCCCGCGATCGCGGCCCGCAGGGCCCCGTCGGGGCCGAGCAGGGCCGGCTGGCCGACGACGTCGTCGAGTCCCTCGGGGCGGATGCGCGCCGCCAGCGGGCGCGAGCGCTCCAGCCGGGCCTCGACGGCCTCGCCGAAGAGGTCGCCCTGGGGCGGGCCGCCGCGCGCCATCAGGCGGCCGCCGCGAGCGCGCGGCGCGGGTCGGGCAGGATCGCCGCGAGGGCGGCGCCGACCAGGGGCAGGCACGCGATCGCCCAGAGGGCGGTGTCGCGCCCGGCCGAGTCGGCGATCGCGCCGAAGAGCGCCAGCCCCGGGGGCGCCGAGCCCACGGCGCCGAAGCCGATCATCAGTCCCGCGGCGAGCGCCAGCCGCCCCGGCAGCATCTCCTGGCCCATCGCCACGGTCACTGAGAAGGACGACATCAGCACGAATCCGGCCGCCGCGAGCGCCGCCACCGCGGTCCACCCCGAGCCGGCGAGGAAGACGGCGAGGAGCGGCGTGACGGTGGGCATGGTCCAGAGCAGCATCCGCCGGCCCCCGATCCGGTCGGCGATCGCGGCTCCGGCGATGGTCCCCACGGCCCCGGCTCCCGAGAAGGCGACGATCGCGAAGCCCGCGCCCTGCTCCGAGAACCCCCGGTCATCGACGAGCATCAGCGGGACCAGCGCCAGGAGGCAGAACTGGGTCCAGGTGCGCATGCTGGTGGCGGCGAGCAGGAGTCCGATGGACGACAGGCTCGCACGATCGGGCAGCGGCGTCGCGGCCGAGCGCTCGGGCACGGCCACGGAGAGCCGGTCTCGGCGGTGCAGCAGCAGGCCGGCGACCGCGACCCCCGGCACCAGGAACACGAGGGTGGCGCGGGTCCCGAGCCACGGGATCGCGAGCGCAGCCAGCAGGGGCCCGGCAGCGAAGCCGGCGTTGCCGCCGACCATGAACCAGGCCAGCCCCGTGGCCGGCCGCCCGGCCGACATCCGGTTGGCCACGCGCGCAGCCTCGGGATGGAAGGCGGCGATGCCGAGCCCCGATCCCACGATGCAGGCGAGTATGCCGAGGTATCCGGCGGCGAGGCCCGACACGCCCAACCCGACCGCCCCCGCGAGCACGCCGCCCCAGAGGAACTCGGGCGAGGCGCGCCGGTCGGCCAGAAGGCCGAAGAGCGGCTGAATCGCCGAGGAGGCCAGCAGCGACGCGCCGAGGATCATGCTGGCGGCGAGGTCGGAGAGCGCGAAAGCGGCCGTGAAGACCGGCAGCATCACCGACACGGCGCCGACCGACGCGTCGATCACGAAGTGGCCGGCGGCGAGCAGGCCGATGCCCGACCGGTCGATGCCCCCTGCCGGCCCGCGCGGGTCTACGCTCGTCATCCATGCCCGGGGGACGACAGATCGCCGGCCGCGATCTCCACGCGGCTCTCGCAACCGCCGTGCCGGCCCGCGGCGACCTCGACGCCCTGCGCGCCGCGGTGGCGCCCGACGCCGCCTTCGGCACCTACGAGGAGTTCGCGGCGGCGTGTCCGTCGGAGCGGATCGGGCTCAGTCCGGGTGCCCACGCGGCCCTCTTCGCGCCCCTGTTCGGCGAGTTCGAGTGAGCTCACCCGGCGCCGGTCACCCCGGGCCCTCCTCGTGCGGGTTGGCGCGCAGCCAGGAGATCCGCAGGAAGAGGTCGCGGTCGGAGACGTCCTGCTCGAGCGCGAAGGCCTGGCCGCACAGCGGGCATGCCGTGAAGGGCTGGAACTCCGGGATCCCGTCCTCGTCGGAGCCGCCGGTCGGGATCAGCAGCAGGTCGCCCCAGCAGTCCTCGGTCGGGCAGCGCACCCGTCCGTCGATGTTGGCGAACCCGCTCTTGGGGAGGCTGGGGCGGTCGGTCATGGTGGAGGGCGGAACCCCTGTCCGAGTCACTACATTTACGAAAGTGATGGCGGTGGATTCTGCCCGGTCGGGTAAAAGGGTAGAATCACCCGCAAGAATCGCCGGTTAACAGCACCGCAGCACGGGAGACGACATGGCGCGCAGTTACCAGGATCTCCTCGCGTCCGCTCGCGAGCAAGTGCCGGAAGTCCAGGTCCCAGACCTGGCGGACCGGGTTGCCGCAGGAGACGGGCCCCTGGTGATCGACGTCCGCGAACAGCACGAATGGGACCAGGGGCACATCCCCGGCTCCGTGCACATCCCGCGGAGCTTCCTCGAGAGCCGGATCGCGGGCGTCGCCCGGCCGGACACCGAGGTCGTCCTCAGCTGCGCCTCCGGCCAGCGCTCGTTGCTGGCCGGCACCACTCTCGTCGACATGGGCTTCGACAACGTCTCGAGCCTGGCCGGGGGCTTCCAGCGCTGGAAGCAGAGCGGCCACGAGTACCGGGTCCCGCAGACCCTCACACCCGCCCAGCGCTCGCGCTACAGCCGCCACGTGCTGATCCCCGAGATCGGCGAGGCCGGCCAGATCAAGCTGCTCAACTCGAAGGCGCTGCTGATCGGCGCGGGCGGGCTCGGCTCGCCGGCCGCCTTCTACCTGGCGGCCGCCGGCGTCGGCACCATCGGCCTGGTCGATGACGACGTGGTGGACGCCAGCAACCTGCAGCGCCAGATCATCCACACCACCGACCGGGTGGGGATGAACAAGGGCGATTCCGCCCGCGTCGCGATCGAGGCGCTCAACCCCGACGTCACCGTCAACACCTACCCGTTCCGGGTGAGCAGGGACAACGTCCTCAATCTGATCTCGGACTACGACGTCATCATCGACGGGACGGACAACTTCCCGACGCGCTACCTGATGAGCGACGCGTCCCTGATGACGCGCGTGCCCCTGATCCACGCCAGCATCCTGCGCTTCGAGGGCCACGCCTCGACGTTCCTGCCCGACGACGGCCCGTGCTACCGGTGCCTCTTCCCGGAGCCCCCGCCGCCCGACCTCGCGCCCTCGTGCGGCGAGGCCGGCGTGCTCGGCGTCCTCTGCGGCGTGATGGGCAACATCATGGCCACCGAGGCGATCAAGGTGCTGCTCGGCATCGGCGACCCGCTGGCCGGCCGCCTGATGATCTACGACGCCCTCGACATGGCCTTCACCGAGCTGAAGATCCGGCGGGATCCCGACTGCCCGGCCTGCGGGCCGAACGCGCAGCTCGAGTTCCGCGACTACGAGGCCTGGTGCTCGGGCGTCGGCGCCCACACGGCTGCCGCGGTGGCCCCCGCATGAGCACGGTCCGGATCCCTCCGGTGCTGCGGCAGGCGACCGGCGGCGAGCGCGCCGTCGCCGCCTCCGGCGCCACCGTCGGCGAGGTCCTCGACTCGCTCTACGAGCAGCACCCCGCCGTGCGCGCGCAGCTCCAGACGCCCGAGGGCGACCTGCACAAGTTCGTCAACGTCTACCTCAACGACGAGGACGTGCGGCTGCTGTCGTGGCTCGACACCGCCGTGGCCGACGGCGACACGCTCCTGATCCTCCCGGCCATGGCCGGCGGATGATGGCGACCTCGACGGGCATGCAGGCACCCCCGCTGGAGATCTCGTCCGACCTCACGGCGACCATCGGCGAGACGCCGCTGGTGGAGCTGCAGCACATCTCGCCCAATCCGGACGTGCGCATCCTCGCCAAGCTCGAGAGCCACAACCCGACCGGGTCGATCAAGGACCGCACCGCCCTCTCGCTCATCGAGGACGCCGAGCGGCGTGATGCGATCAGGCCGGGCGACACGATCATGGAGCCGACATCCGGCAACACGGGCATCTCGCTCGCGATGATCTGCCGGGTTCGCGGCTACAGGCTGGTCGCGGTGATGCCCGAGAACGTCACGCCGGAGCGGCGCCAGCTGCTCACGCTCTACGGGGCCGAGATCGTCGACACCGACGGCGAGTTCGGCTCCAACGGGGCCGTCGAGGTGGCCACGCGGCTGTCGGTCGAGAACGGGCTCTACATGCCATTCCAGTACGGCAACCCGGCCAACCCCCGCGCGCACTACGAGGGCACCGCCGAGGAGATCGTGCGCGACTGCCCCGAGATCGACGTCTTCGTGGCCGGGCTCGGCACCGGCGGGACGCTGATGGGCTCGTCCCAGCGGCTGAAGGAGCATCGCTCCGACATCCAGATCGTGGCCTGTGAACCCCTGCAGGGCGATCCGGTGAGCGGTCTGCGGAGCCTCGACGACGGCTTCATCCCGCCGATCCTCGACGTGGCGAAGCTCGATCGCAAGCTGCTGGTGGGGAACCGCGATGCGATCGTGATGACCCGTCGCCTGGCCGCCGAGGAGGGCATCTTCGCCGGCGTCTCATCGGGCGCCGTCATCCACACCTGCGCCCGCGTCGCCTCGAGGATGACGCGTGGCACGATCGTCGGGATCGTCTGCGACGGCGGCTGGAAGTACCTCTCGTCGGGTCTCTGGACCGACGACGTTGACGCGGTCGAGGAGCGGGTCGACAACGGGATCTTCTGGTAGATGCGGCTGGCCCCGGCGCTCGCCGAGGAACTCGTCGCCCATGCCGTCGCCGATCTGCCCAACGAGTGCTGCGGGATGGTCGCGGGCGTCGGCGACGTGGCGCGGCGCGTGATCCGGGCCGCCAACTCCGAGGGCAGTCCGTTCATGTACGTCATGGACCCGCGCGAGCAGATGCGGATCATGGACGACATCGACGACGCGGGTCAGGAACTGCTGGCGATCTACCACTCGCACACGCGCTCGGCGGCCTACCCCTCGCGCACCGACGTCGAGCTGGCCTTCTTCCCCGGCACGCTCTACCTGATCGTGTCGATCGCCGACCGGGAGGCCCCGGTCATCCGCGCGTTCCGCCTCAGCCGCATCGCGCCGGAGGGCGAGCAGATCCACGAGGAGCCGGTGGAGATCGCGTGAGGAGCCGGCCGGTGGCCGCGGCCGCGGCCGTGCTCGCGCTGACCGTCGGCGCGACGGCCGGCTGCGGCGGCTCGTCGTCGACGGCCACGACCACGGCCGACGGCCCGCCCCCGGCCACGGTCCCGTCCACGTCATCGGCGCCCACAACGGCGGGCGTGACCGCTCCGCCGAGCACCGCGGTCGGCGCGGAGCAGTTGCCGCCGCCCGACGCCCTCGCCGGCCTGCGCAGCGGATCGGTGCGCGTGATCGCCGACCCCGCCGATTTCGTGGACGCGCTCTACCAGGCGGGCGATCCGATCAAGCCCGCCGCGACGGCGCGGCTCAGGTCCGGCGGCTACGCGGGCGGGGCGCTGCGCGACCAGGTCGGGATCAACCCCACCGAGCAGATCGCGCTCTTTCGCACCTACGCCATCCTCCTGCGCGACGAGGCCGCGGCCCGGGCCGAGGCGGCGGCGGCGGTGCAGGAGGTCCGCGACTCGACCACGGCGCCGACGACCGGGATCGCGCTGCCCGACATCCCCGGCGCCCAGGGCCTGCACGTCGAGATCGACCAGGACGGCGTCATGGGGGCGGTGGCCTTCGTGACCTTCGCCGCCGGGCCCTACGTATACGGGCTCCAGGGTATAAGCACCGACGATGCCGCCCTGCCCCAGGACGAGATCATCGGGACGGCGCGCGACCTCTACGAGAAGGTCACGGCCGCCCCGTAGCGATCAGCCGTCGGCCGGCTCCTCGGTCTTCTTGGCGCGCGTGCGCCGCTTCGGCTTCGGGGCCTCCTCGGCGGACGTCTCCGGCGCCTCGGCGGTGACCTCGGCCTCGGCCGGCTCGGCCTTCTTGCGGGTGCGCCGCTTCGGCTTCGGGGCCTCCTCCGCCGCCTCGGCGGTGGCCGCGGAGGCGCGGGTGCGCCGCTTCGGCTTCGGGGCCTCCTCGGCGGGCGTCTCCGGCGCCTCGGCGGTGACCTCGGCCTCGGCCGGCTCGGCCTTCTTGCGGGTGCGCCGCTTCGGCTTCGGGGCCTCCTCGGCGCCCGGCTCCTCGGGGGCGGCCTCCGACGCGGCCTCGGCCTCGGACGCGGCGGCGGAGCGGCGGCGCACGCGACGGCGCCCGGCGCCGGGCGCGGGCTCCTCCTCGGCGACGGGCTCCTCGGCCACGACCTCGGCGACGGGCTCCTCGGCGGCCGGCGCGGGGACGGGCGCGTCGAGCGCTGCGTCCGCGGCCGAGGCACGGCGACGGCGGCGCGGCTTGCGCGCCGCGCCCTCATCGGCCTCCGGAGCGGCTTCGGCCTCGGCCGTCGGCTCCGCGGCCACGGCACCCTCGGCCTCGACCGGCTCGAGATCGGCGATCGTCGGCTCCGGATCGGTGCCGGCGCCGCGACGGCGGCGACGGCGCGCGCTGCGCGCCGGCGGTCCGCCGGCGACGTCGCTCGCCTCGGCGAGGTCGGGCAGGTCGGAATCGACCTCCGGGCCGAGCATGATCATGTCCTCGTAGGAGATGGGCTCGTCGAGCGGTGGGAGCGTCCCCAGGTCGAGATCGGGCGTCGGCGTGACAACCACCTCGAACACCTCGGCGCCCGGCGCGAGCGGCTCCGCGGCGGGGGTGACCGTCGCATCGGGTCCGCCCGGCTGCTCGGTGCGGCGCCCGCCACGACGGCGACGGCGACGGCCGTCGCCCTCCTCGCCGCTGCGCTCCGGCCTCTCGGTCGGCCCGCTCGCGGCGGTCGGCATCGGCGGGATGGCCGCCGTGCGGCCCTCGCCCAGTTCGACCCGGTAGGTACCGCTGCGCGGGTCGGTCTCCAGGCGCACCATGCCCGTGCTGCCGGCCTCCTCCAGGAACTTGGAGAACGTGGAGAAGCCGTGCTCGCTCTCGTCGAAGGCGGGGTACTTGCGGCGCATCGAATCCTTGACGATGCTCGCCAGCGGCCACTCGACGCCCTCGCGCTGGAGCGCGGTCAGCGTCTCCTGCAACAGCTGCACCGGGTTCAGGTTGAGCCCGCTGCCCTGGCTACGCCGCGAGGTCGATGCGCTGCCGGCCTCGGCCGCGAGCCGGTCGTAGAAGATGAACTCGTCGCAGTTGGCGATCAGCAGCTCGCTGGCCGACTCGCGGTTGCCGACGCCGATGACGCGCTTGTTCAGCTCGCGGAGCTTGCCGACGAGCGGCGTGAAGTCGCTGTCGCCGGACACGATGACGAACGTGTTCACGTGCTCGCGGCTGTAGGCGAGCTCCATGGCGTCAACGGCCATCTGGATGTCGGCGCGGTTCTTGGCGCCCTCGCGCGCGGACGGCATCTCGATGAGGCCGAGGCCGGCGTTCATCAGCTCGTGGCGGGCGTCGCGGTAGCGGCTCCAGTCGGCGTAGGCGCGCTTCACGATGACCCGGCCCTTCTCGGCCAGTCGGTTCAGCACCAGGTGTATGTCGAAGTCGGCTCGTCCCTTGGCCCCTGGTCGGGCCATGTTCTCGAAGTCGACCAGCACGGCGAGAGAGCTCTCGTGCTCGGCCAATGGGTCCTCCATGTCTGTCTGGGTCGCCGGATGCGGCGACGGGTCAGGCGGCGAATGCCGGGCTCCGCGCGTACGCAGAACGCGTCCATGCTACCAGCAGTGGTCCGGATCTCACGGATCTGGACCCAGAGGCCCCGCTCGTCACTAGAATCACGTCTGTACTCCGGGCACCGCGTAGGTGCGACACCGCGTCAAGGGAATGCGTGCATGACAACTCAGCCGACGGCGACCACCGATGCCTCGAGCGGCTCCGGCCCCGAGACCCTCACGGTGACCGACAACCGCACCGGCGTGAGCTACGAGCTCCCCATCGCGGAAGGCACCATCCGCGCCACCGACCTCCGCCAGATCAAGGTCAACGACGACGACTTCGGTCTGATGACCTACGACCCGGCGTTCATGAACACGGCGTCGTGTCGAAGCGCGGTCACCTACCTCGACGGTGACGCCGGGGTACTCCGGTACCGCGGGTACCCCATCGAGCAGCTCGCCGACAAGAGCAGCTTCCTCGAGGTGTCGTACCTGCTGGTCCACGGCGAGCTGCCGACCTCGTCCCAGCTCGACGCCTGGGTGGACGAGATCACCCACCACACCTTCGTGCACGACAACGTGCGCACGTTCATGCAGGGCTTCCGCTACAACGCCCACCCGATGGGGATGCTCCAGTCGAGCATCGGCATGCTCAGCACGTTCTATCCCGAGGCGAAGGACATCACCGACGAGGAGAGCAACCGCCTCCAGATCGTCCGCCTGATCGCCAAGATGCCGACGCTGGGCGCCTTCGCCTACCGGCACATCACGGGCAAGCCCTACGTCTACCCGAACAACGAGCTCTCCTACTCGGAGAACTTCCTGGCGATGCTCTTCACGACAGGCGTGCCCAAGTACACCCCGGATCCGCGCATCGTGAAGGCCCTCGACGTGCTGTTCATCCTGCACGCCGACCACGAGCAGAACTGCTCGACCAGCGCGGTCCGCAGTGTCGGCTCCTCGCAGGTCGACCCGTACTCCGCCGTCGCGGCCGGGGTCAGCGCCCTCTACGGGCCGCTCCACGGCGGCGCCAACGAGGCCGTGCTCCAGATGCTGCGCCGCATCGAGAAGGTCGAGAACATCCCGGCGTTCATCGAGGGCGTGAAGGAGGGCCAGGAGCGCCTGATGGGCTTCGGCCACCGGGTCTACAAGAACTTCGACCCGCGGGCGACGATCATCAAGAAGGCCTGTGACGACGTCTTCGAGGTCACCGGGGTCAACCCGCTGCTGGCCATCGCGGTGGAACTGGAGAAGATCGCGCTCCAGGACGAGTACTTCGTCAAGCGCAAGCTGTACCCGAACGTCGACTTCTACTCGGGCCTGATCTACGAGGCGCTGGGGATGCCGGCCGAGATGTTCACGGTGCTCTTCGCCATCGGGCGCACCCCGGGCTGGGTCGCCCAGTGGAACGAGCTGATCCACGACAAGGAGCAGAAGATCTCGCGGCCGCGCCAGATCTACATCGGCTCCGACGAGCGCGACTACGTGGAGATCGGCTCCCGCTAGGAGCGGCGCACGCGCCGTCCCGTCGCCGGTCTCCGGCGGCGGGACGGCGCGGAGCCCGGCGCCGCCCGGAGCCCGCCGCCGGTGGTCGCACCGACGCCGTTCGAGCGGGTGCGAACACGTCTACCGCAAGCCCGGGCCGCGCTCACGCTCGGAACCGGGCCGCTGGTTGGCCTCCGAAGGCCGCGCCGGCGGCCCGTCCGCACCCGCCGGCGAGGCGCCGGCGGGTGCGCGAGACGGCTCCGCCCCCGACGAGGTGGCGACCCCGCGGCGCAGCAGGACCCGCGGCGATCAGGATCGCGACGCGGAGAGATCGGCGGAGCGTTCGGCCACCAGATCGAGCAGGCCGACCAGCTGCTCCAGCTGTTCGTCGTCCAGCGCGTCCCACAGCCGGCGCATCAGCTCGTGCCGGCCGGGAAGCGCCTCGCCGGCTATCTCCACGCCCTCCGGCGTGAGGTGCGCGTGCACCATGCGCCCGTCGCTCGGGTGGGGCAGGCGCTCCACCAGGCCGCCGCGCTCCAGGCCGTCGACCAGCTTGGTCACATTGGGGCGCGTCACGCCGAGCTCGTCGCCGAGCGCGTGCAGGCAGGCCCGGCGCCCGTCGCGGCAGCACAGCACCTCGAGGACCTCGAGCTTCGCGTCGGAGAGCCCGTAGCCGCCGGCGTGGCGGTCGAGCTCCCGGCCTGCGGAGCAGGCGAGCCGCTCGAGCGCGTCCGTCGCGCGGCGCGCGAACTCCGAGCGGGAGGACTGCCCCTCGGTCGTTTCCCGGTTCATCATCTCGGACGGTACCACCGACCGCAGGAGGCTCGTCAAGCGGCGGTCGCGGTAAGATGCTCGCGTGTCCGATCCCCAGGAGCAGATGCGCGACGCGGCGCGCGAGGTGGGCAACGAGCTCGCCCGCGCCGTCGAGCAGGCCGCGAAGCTCGCGCGCCAGGCCGGCGAGGACCTCGCCCGCCTGATGGGCGACGCCCGCACCGCCCCGCCGTCTGCCAAACCACGATCCGAGTCCCCGGCCGACCTGATCCGGGACCTCGGACGACTACGCGACGAGGGCCTCATCACCGAAGAAGAGTTCCAGACCAAGAAGGCCGACCTGCTGGGCAGGCTATGAGCGAGCCCGAGGGCTGGGCGATGCTGCTCGAGCGACTCGAGCCGTACGTCTCCCCCGAGTGGACCAAGAACGCCCAGGAGCACGGGGGCCAGCCGTGGATCCGGCTGATCCTCCTGGTCGACGCCCACCACCAGCTCTCGACGCCCCGCGTCGCCGAGAAGGTCGCGATGACGATGGCCGACCTCGCGGTCGATCGCGAGTCGGAGCGCCAGGGCTGGGAGGCGATCCGCCAGAGCGCGCAGACCGAGCGGATGAACGTCGTGGGCGGGCTCGTGGACGCGTCCGGGCAGCTGCTCTCGCCGGAGCTCATCATGCTCTTCGAGCGCTCGATCGAGCCGCCGCCGCCGGGGATGTGACCGGGTGGCCGGCGGCCACCCGAGCGACGCCGATCGTGAGGAGGCCTCCCGGCCGGCCCTGACCGCGCTGGCGGACGCCGCGCGGGCACGCGACGCCGCCGCGCTGGCCGGGCTGTACCGGGACGACGTCTCCTGGCTCGCCGACGGCGCGACGCTCGAGGGCCCCGAGGCGGCGGTCGCCCGGCACATGGAGATCGCCGGGCGGGCGACCGCGTGGGATCCGCCTCAGCAGCGCGGAGCGCGGGCGGTGCTGCGCTGGAGCGGGGACGACGGCGCGCGCGGCGCGATCGTGGTCGAGTTGCGCCGCGGGCTGATCGTCTTCGCCGCCTCGCTGTAGCGTCCCGACAGCGGCGGCTGGTGCTCAGGCGGGCGCGGCGCTCCCGCCGATCACGCGCAGCATCCGGGGCTCGTAGAACGCGCGCAGCCGAGCTCCGCGCGGTCGGTGCGCCTCCACGTCGAGCACGGCGAGGGAGCCCTTGCGGAAACGCAGCCCCGCCCCGCCGGTGAGGACGGCGACCATGATCGAGAGGTCCGGTTCGTGTCCGCAGACCAGGATCGACTCGGCGTCGGGGTGCTCCAGGAGCACGTCGTCGAGCGACTCCAGGTCGAGACCGGGCCGCAGGCGCTGATCCTGCCGGGGCGCCCCCCCGATGTGCTCGCAGACGATGCTCGCCGTCTGCCGGCAGCGGACGAGCGGGCTCGTGAGGACGGTGTCCACCGCCAGCCCCAGCGCGTCGATGCCGCGGGCGCCCGCATGCATCTGGGCGATGCCCCGCTCGGTGAGCGCTCGCGGCTCGTCCCGTCCACCGGTGGCGGGGCCGGCGTCCTCGGCGATGCCGTGGCGGAGCAGGTGCAGGCGGGTCATGTGGAGCGCAGCCCGCTCCCCGGCCGGGCGGCCGGGGAGCGGAGGGCGATCAGTCGATCATGTCGTAGGCCGGCAGGGTCAGGAACTCGACGAAGTCGTCCGACGTGGAGATCTCGTCGAAGAGCACCGCGGCGCGGTCGAAGAAGCTGTGGAGGCTCTCCGGGTACTGGCCGTGGATCTTCTCGAGCTCCTCGGCCAGGATCGCGCGGAAGAACTCCGCGTCGACCTTGCGGCCGTCGTCGAGCACGCCCTTGTCGCTGTGGATCCACTGCCAGACCTGACTGCGCGAGATCTCCGCGGTGGCGGCGTCCTCCATCAGGTTGTTGATCGGGACGCAGCCGAGGCCGTTCAGCCAGGCGCCCAGGTACTGCACGCCGACGCTGACGTTGAGGCGCAGGCCGCCCTCGGTGATCGGGCCCTCGGGGCCGAAGTCGAGGAGGTCCTTCGCCGTGATCGAGACGTCCTCGCGCAGGCGGTCGAGCTGGTTGGGGCCCGGCATCACCGCGTTGAAGGCGTCGACCGCGATCGCGACGAGGCCGGGGTGCGCCACCCAGGTGCCGTCGTGCCCGTTGCCGGCCTCGCGCTCCTTGTCGGCCCTCACCTTCGCGAGCGCCTCCTCGTTGGCGGTCGGGTCGTTCTTGATCGGGATCTGGGCCGCCATGCCGCCGATCGCGTGCGCACCCCGCCGGTGGCAGGTCTGGATCGCCAGCAGTGAGTACGAGTTGAGGAAGTGCGTGGTCATCGTGACCAGCACGCGGTCGGCGAGCACGAAGCCCGGGCGGGTGCGGAACTTCTTGATGCAGCTGAAGATGTAGTCCCAGCGCCCGCAGTTGAGGCCGGCCGAGTGGTCGCGCAGCTCGTAGAGGATCTCCTCCATCTCGAACGCGGCCAGGATCGTCTCGATGAGGACGGTCGCGCGGACGCTGCCCTGGGGCACGCCGATCTCGTCCTGCGTCATGACGATGATGTCGTTCCAGAGGCGGGCCTCGAGGTGGCTCTCCATCTTGGGCAGGTAGAAGTACGGACCCGAGCCCCTGGCGAGCAGGTTCTTCGCGTTGTGGAACATGAAGAGCGCGAAGTCGAAGATGCCGGCCGAGACCTGCTCGCCGTCGATGAGGACGTGCTTCTCGCGCAGGTGCCAGCCGCGCGGGCGCACCAGCAGCGTGGCGAGCGTCTCGCCGAGGGCGTACTCCTTGCCCTTGCTGCTGAAGCTGATGGTGCCATCGACCGCGTCGCGCAGGTTGATCTGGCCGTCGATCGTGTTCGACCAGGTCGGGGTGTTCGAGTCCTCGAAGTCCGACATGAACACCTTGGCGCCGGAGTTGAGCGCGTTGATGATCATCTTGCGGTCGACCGGGCCGGTGATCTCGGCGCGGCGGTCCTGGAGGTCGGCCGGGGCGGGGGCGACCTTCCACGACGGGTCGTCGCGGATGTGCTTGGTCTCCGGGAGGAAGTCGGGGTCTGCGCCCGCGTCGATCTCCTTCGCGCGCTCGACGCGCCGGGCGAGGAGCTCCTCGCGGCGGGGCTCGAACTCGCGGTGCAGCTTCGCCACGAGCGCGAGCGCCTCCGTGGTGAGGATCTCCGCCTGGGCGGGAGTGACCTCGGCAAGGACCTGGACGCCCTCGGGCGTGGTGATCGTGCTCATGTCTCCGGGACACCTTTCGTGGATGCGTCGACCCGGCGAGCTTATCCGATCGGTCGATCCCGCCGGTCCTGCTCAGCCGGTGCCGGGCACCTGCGCGACCAGGACGGACGCGATGAGGACGATGACCAGCGAGAGCGCGAGCTCCGCGCTCGCCATCCGCCGGACGAGGGCGAGCGTCGGGCCGTTGGGCCGGGGGACGCGCGCGAGCGCCACGATGATCCGCCGATTGTAGAGCGCCAGCGCCCCGATCGGCACGAGCAGGGCGACCTTCCAGAGGATGCTCTGGCCGTAGGCCGTCTCCCAGAGCTGGGCGGGGTCGCTGAGCTCCGAGAACGAGCGGATCACGCCGGTGACGATCGCGACGCTCACCGCGACGAGGGCGACCTTCGAGAAGCGGGAGAGGATGCGGGTCGACAGCGCTCCTCCCGAGCGCTCGGCGATCTTCGGCAGACGCACGTGCACCAGGGCCACCATCGCGAGGCCGACGATCCAGACCGCCACGGCGATGATGTGGATCAGCTGCGCGCTGATCTGCAGCCACGCGAACCTCACGACGCTGGCGTGACCCTGGGCGGCGATGCCGGCGAGCACCGCCGCGAGCAGCGCGGCCATCACCAGGCCGGCCCAGCGCGAGCCGGTGACCGTCGCGGGCCTGGGCGTGCCCGAGCTCCCGTACTCGCGGATGAACATCAGCGCGCCGATCGCGAAGAGCGCGAACAGGAGTGCGCCGCGCAGCTGCACGAGCGATCCGAAGCGGGTCGAGCCGAGCACCTGGCTGATGCCGGTCGCGTCCTGGAGCGTCGTCCAGACCCCGGTGCCGAGCACGCTCGCGCTCTGCACCACCAGCAGGTACGCCTCGGCGAGCATCGCGCCCACGGCGAGCAGGCCGAAGCCCACCCAGAAGGAGTCGCGGCCCCAGGTGAGCACCGACTCGCGCTCGGCGCCGCTCACCCCGCCCATCGAGCGTAGCGCGGGCGCCCAGACCAGCCAGCGAAAGGCGAGCAGGCCGAGTAGGCCGCCGAGGCCGGCGATCTCGAGAAAGCGCGAGCTGGTGCCCCAGGCGCTCGTCTCCGACGGCCCGCCGCTACCGCTCCCGAAGAACGGATCGGCCAGGTCGCCCGGCCCGATGCCGAAGACGAAGACGCCCGGAATGACGTGCGAGTCGGCGCCGATGACCGAGTACCGCACGGTGTAGGTGCCGTCCGTCAGGCCCGGGCGCAGGGGCATCTCGAGCACGCGGCTGTCGCCCGCGCGCCGGCCGGGGCCGGAGCTGACCCCGGCGCCCTCTCCGTTGACCACCTCCAGGTCCTCGTTGCGCAACAGCTCGACCGGCTCGTTGAACGTCAGCCGCACCGTGTCCGGCGCGGTCGCCAGCTTTGCGTCCGCCGAGGGGGAGGCGGTGACCAGGTATGCATGGCCGAAGGCGGTGCCGGCCGTGGTCAGCAGGGCGGTGAGGGAGACGATCGCGATCAGGAGCCGGCGCACCCGCGGGATGCTGGCGTCCGGCGCGGCCGGGCGCAAGGAACGCGGTCTCCGGCGTGGTAGCGTGCCGCCCGATCCGGGCGCCCGCTCGCGCCCGACCCGTCGGAGCGCGATCTGAGGAGGGCCGAGTGCCCGAGCTTCTGGAGGGCATGACCGGTCTGGTCGTCGGGGTGGCCAACAAGCGCAGCATCGCCTGGGCCATCGCGAAGAAGATGGACGCCGCCGGCGCCCGCCTGGTCCTCTCCTATCAGGGCGAGCGCACCGAGGGCGACGTCCGCAAGCTGGCCGACACGCTCGACAACTGCGCCGCGGTGGTCCCGCTCGACGTGCAGGACGACGCCCAGATCGCATCGTCGGTCTCCGCCGCCGCCGAGGTACTCGGTGGCATCGACGTGCTGGTGCACGCCGTGGCGTTCGCGCGTCCCGAGGATCTCGGCGGCCGGTTCGTCAACACGAGCCGGGAGGGGTTCCACCTCGCGCTCGACATCTCCTCGTACTCCCTCGCCGCGCTGGCGCGCGAGGTCGAGCCGCACATGGTGTCGCGGGGTGGCGGGTCGATCATGACCCTGTCGTACATCGCCGCCGACCGTGCGGTGCCCGGCTACAACGTGATGGGCGTGGCCAAGTCGGCCCTCGAGTCGATCGTGCGCTACCTCTCCTGGGACCTCGGGGAGAACGCCATCCGCGTCAACGCGATCTCGGCGGGCCCGGTCCGGACGCTCGCCGCCCGCGGGATCCCGGGCTTCGGCACGATGGCTGACACCATCAACTCGCGCGCGCCCCTGCGCCGCGAGATCACGCAGGACGAGGTGGCCGACACCGCTCTCTTCCTGGCCTCGCCGCTGTCGGTGAGCGTCACCGGCGAGACGATCTTCGTCGACGCCGGCTTCCACGCGATGGGCCTCTGATCCACCCTCCGCGATGAGTCGGCGGGTGCGTATCGGCGTGGTCGCCGACACGCACGTCGGTGAGCACCTGGCCGCGCTGCCCCCGGAGATCCTGGAGATGCTGGACGGCGTGGACCTGATCCTGCACGCCGGCGATCTGGCCGACCGGGTCGTGCTCGACGAGCTCGAGCGCGTCGCGCCGGTGGTCGCCGTGCGCGGTAATCACGACGAGCAGGGGGGCATCGACGATCTGCCCCGCGACCTCACCGTGCGGGTCGGCGAGGTGCGCATCGGCCTCACTCACGGCCACCGGTCGAAGGCGGTGGAGCTGCCGGCGGCGGGGCTCTCCCTTGTGAGCGGGCGCCCGCGGCTGCTGGGCTTCGGTTGGGCGATGCGCCGCCGGTTCGGGGCCGTGGACTGCGTGGTCACGGGCCATCTGCACATGCCGATGGAGCGCCGCGTCGGCGGGGCCCTGCTGTTCTCTCCCGGCGCCGTCTTCGTGCCCGAGGCCGACCCCGGCTACGACTGGTCCGGCCTCGGTGGGCGCGGCTACCGGCGCTTCCGCGACCGTCTCGCGCCCGACGCGCGCGTACCGGCGATCGGCCTGATCGAGGTCGCCGGCGAAGCGGTGAGCGCCCGACGGATCCCCCTGCGGCGGCCGATCGTCGGGAAGGGCGTGTGAGCGCGCCCGCCCCCCGCCCGGGCCTCGCCGCGGTGGAGGCCTTCTTCCGGCGGAGCGGCCTGCCCCACCTGACGGTCGAGGACCGGATGGGCGACAGCATCCGGCGCTGGAGGCGCCCGGCGGTGATCGTCGCATGGATCGCTCTCGGGATCCTCGTGCCGGTGCTGGACGTGCGCTGGTGGGTCGGCGTCCTCGTCGCCCTCGCGATCCCGGCCCTCGCGGCGGCGCTCAGCTACCTGCTCGTCGACCTCGGCGTGCTGGCGCTCTTCGTCCACCAGGGCCGGGCCGCGCTCGAGGGGCTGCGCACGACCGCCTCGGTGGCCGTCCGCGCCCTGCCGCCCCTGCTCGCGGTGCTGCTCTTCCTCTCCCTGGCCACCGAGACCTGGCGCGCCTTCGGGCGCCTGGAGGGCTGGCGCTACGGCGCCGTGCTGATCGGCCTCGGGATTCTCTCGGCCGTGATCCTGGTTGCCGGGCTGCGGCGCGAGCGGGACGCCCTCGCGGCCTGGGAGCCCGGCCCCGAGCTCGAGGCGGCGGCCCGGACCACTCCGGCCGCCGCCCTGCTGGACGCGGGCGTGACGCCGAGCTTCCCGCCACTCGAGCGACGTGAGCGGGTCAACCTGGCGGTGGCCCTGTTCGTCTCCCTGGCCATCCGGGTCGTCGCGGTCGGGCTGGCCGTGACGGCGGCCTTCCTGCTCTTCGGGCTCCTGATCGTCGACCGCGCCCTCACGGCCGAGTGGATCGGCCAGGACCCGCACGTCCTCTTCTCGGTGAGCGTCTCGGGCAGGGAGATCATCGTCAGCGAGGCGCTGGTACGCGTGGCCACGACCCTCGGGGTGTTCGCGTCGCTCTACTTCACCGGGGTCGCGCTCGGGGAGACGCGCAACCGGGAGGAGTTCCTCGACGACGAGCTGGAGCGGGTCGGGCGGGTTATGGCCGCGCGTGCCTACTACCGCGGCGCGCTCGGGCGGGGGGAGGGTTCGCCGGAGAGGGGTGGGTGACGGGGCTGGTCGCGGTTGGTCGTGCAATTGGACGACGACGCGTCGTCCAATTGGATCCCCCAACGGCACGGAGGGGCACCCGATTCGACCCTCCCCTGGCGCCCCGTCAACGGGGATCGCTGTCAGCGTCGGTCCATGGTCAAGAGCTTCTACAAGGGCGAGAGGCTGGGGAGTCTGCCCGCGTGCGCGATCTGTGGTGGGCCGGGCCGGGGCGCGCGTGCAGAGTTCCATCTCCCCGGCGGGGTGAGCGTCTGGCTCTGCGCGGCGCACCGGTCTCCCGAGTTCCTCGCCCGGCGTGCCGGGCGGGACTTCTCCGCCAGCCTGTTCCACGTGTGGCGCGCCGCCGGGTGCCTCACTGCACGCCGCGCCCGTGCGATCGATCTGCACCGTGCCCGGTTGGTCTCCGGGCTCCCCGCCCGGGAGCAGCCGGGGTCCTACTCCTGGGCGTCCCTGCGCGAGGAGGCCGAGGCCTGCTTCGCCTCCGGCGAGCGCCCCGGTGCGGTCATCGGCCGGCTGCGGGCGCGCGCGGCGGTGGGTCCGGCCCGCCCACCCAGCGTCGCGACCATGCGGCGGTGGTTCCGGGAGGGGCGGTGGCTCCACGGCCCCTCCCGCGGCGCGCCGCCGCCGGAGCCGCCGCCCCCGCGATCGTCCGGCCCGGCGGCGTCCCCCGGCTCAGGTGGGCGCCCGGACCCCCGGAAGGGGCCGCGTGACCAGGCCCTCGGCGACGTACCACTCCACCGTCCGCCTCAGCGACTCCTCGATCGGCGCGTAGACGAGGCCGAGCTCCCTGGTGGCCCGCGAGCCGTCGTAGGCGTGCCCGTGCAGGATCGTCCGGATCATCTCCCGGCAGATGGAGGGCCGCCGCCCGCGCGCGCGGCCGAGCAGCTCGGCGCCGGTCGCCATCGCCACGGCCACCGGCGCGGGCAGCCGTCGCGGGTGCTCGTCGCGCCCGGAGATCCGGCCGAGGAGCGCCACGGCCTCGGCGACCGTCAGCGTGACCCCCGAGAGGACGTAACGCTCGCCGGGCGCGCCGCGTTCCTCGGCCAGCAGATGCCCCTCGGCGCAGTCGCCCACGTCCACGATCGACATCCGCGAGTCGACGATCAGCTTCAGCCTCCCGTTGAGCGCATCGATCAGGATCTTCGCCGTGCCCCGCGTGCGCCCCGGCCCCTGCACCGACGACGGGTTGACGCTCACGAGTTCCACTCCGGCCTCGGCAGCCGTTGCGAAGGCGACGCGCTCGGCTTCGTACTTCGAGCGCTCGTAGTGCGAGAGGAAGCTGCCGCGGTGCGGCGACGATTCGCTGCCGATCGTGCCGCGCGCCTCCCCGAGGGTCGCGGCCGACGAGGTGTAGACGACGCGCCGCACGCCGGCCGCGCCCGCGGCGCGCACGACGGCGCGGGTCCCCTCGACGTTCGCGACCGTCAACGCCCCGGGGTCGGGCAGGCAGAAGCCGTTCAGCCCCGCCACGTGGTAGACGACCTCGCAGCCGGCCATCGCCCGCTCGAGCGAGGCGGGGTCGGCCAGATCACCCCGCACCGGATCGGCGCCGGCGCTCGCGAGGGCGGCGGCGGAGGCGTCGGAGCGCGTCAGCGCCCGGACCGTGCGGCCCCGCGCGATCAGCCGGTCGAGCACGGCGCGGCCCACGAATCCGCTGCCGCCGGTGATGAGGACCCCTCCGCTCACCCCCCGACCGTACCGGCGGAGACGAGCCGCCGCACCGAGGCGGCGTCGGGGAGGTCGAGCGCGGCCTGGGCCAGGGCCCGCACGGCGGGCATGCGCAGCTCGCGCACCCGCTGCTTCACGGCCCCCACCCGCCGGGGCGTGACGCTCAGCTCGTCCACCCCGAGCCCCACCAGGAGCGGCACGGCCAGCAGGTCGGAGGCCGCCTCGCCGCACACCGCGATCCGACATCCGCGCGCGCCGCCGGCGCTCGCCACGCGGGCGACCAGGCGCAGCACCGCGGGGTGGAGGGGGTCGGAGAGCGCCGCAACCCCGGCGTTGCCCCGCTCGGCGGCCATCGTGTACTGCACCAGGTCGTTGGTGCCGATCGACAGGAACGCCACCTCCGGCGCGATGAGGCCGGTGAGCAGGGCCGCCGCCGGCACCTCCACCATCGCGCCCACCTCGACCTCGCCCGACGGCACGCCCTCGGCCCGCAGCGCCTCGGCCGCGGCCTCCAGCAGTGCGCGCGCGGCGATCAGCTCCGCCCGCTCGCTGATCATCGGGAACATCACGCCGACCGGGCCCTCGGCCGCCGCGCGCAGGGCGGCGCGCAGCTGCGCGGTCAGCATCGCCGGCCGCTGCAGCGAGAGCCTCACGCCGCGGACGCCCAGGAAGGGGTTCTCCTCGGCGGGCATCGGCAGGTAGGCGAGGGGCTTGTCGGCTCCTGCGTCGAGCGTTCGCAGCACGAGGCGGCGGCCTCCCAGCCTCCGGACCGCATCCACGTAGACGCGGTACTGCTCCTCCTCGTCGGGCGCGTCGGCGCGCCCGAGGAAGAGGAACTCCGTGCGCAGCAGGCCCACCCCGTCCGCGCCCCCGCCGACCGCCCGCTCGAGGTCGCCCGGCGCGCCGATGTTGGCGGCCACCTCCACCGGGTGGCCGTCCCGCGTGCGGGCCGGCTCGTGCGCGCGCGCCGCCGCCCGCCCGGCCGCGAGCGCCTCGTCGGCCACGCGGGCGTCGTGGGCGGCCCGCGCGTGCGCGGACGGGTCGACCACCACCGTCCCCGCGCCGCCGTCCACCAGGAGAGGGGTGCCCTCCGCCACGGAGAGGATGCCGCCCCCGAGCCCCGTCACCGCCGGGATGCCGAGCGCGCGGGCGATGATCGCCGCGTGCGCCGTCGGCCCGCTCGCGGCCATCGCGATCGCGCTCACCCGCCCGGCGTCGAGCCCCGCCACCTCCGCCGCGCCGAGATCGGCCGCCACCAGCACGCCGCCCGCCTCCGTGCCCCCGCCGCCGCTGATGATCCCCGCCACCCGGCGGCCCACGTCGAGGACGTCCGCCGACCGGGCGCGCAGGTAGGGGTCGTCGAGGCTCTCATAGGCCGCCGCAGCGCCGGCCGCCGCGTCGTGCCAGGCCCGCGCCGCGGGCGCGCCGGAGTCGATCGCGCGGTCGGCGGCATCGACCAGGGCCGAATCACCGAGCAACAGGATCTGGGCGCCGACGATGTCGGCGGTCTCGCGCGCGGCGCCCGCCCGGATGGCCTGCAGGTCGCGCTCCGCCGCCGCGAGCGCCTCGCGCAGGGCGGCCCGCTCCCCGGGAGGGTCGGCGGAGGGTGTCTCGGGAAGGGCCACCACCGCGCCCAGGAGGTGGGCGGGGCCGGCGCCGAGCCCCGGGGACGCGGCGATCCCGCGCAGCTCCTCCCCGGGCTCCGGGGCCCGTGCCGCAGCGGCCGCCGGCGGCGGTGGAGCGGGCGTGGGGGGCGTGGGCCGCGCGCCCTCCTCGTCCTCCTCGACGATCGCCCGCACCGCGGCGAGCGCGTCGTCCGCCTGCGCGCCGCGCGCCTCGATCAGCACGCGGTGCCCGTCGAGCGCGCCGAGTGCCGAGAGGCTGGTGAGGGAGCGGGCGTCGGCCGGCCCGGCGCCCGTCGTGAGATTGCGGATGCGGACCTCGGCGTCGCGGTCCGCGGCCGCGCGCACGACGGCCGCGGCCGGGCGCGCGTGCAGCCCGTGGGCCGCGCGCACGACGGCCTCGACCGCGTTCCAGTCGCCCCCGCCCCCGTCGCCCGTCGGCGCCTGCGCCTGCGCCTGCGCCTGCGCGGGTGCGGCGCCGAGGTGCGCCGCCTTTCCGGCGAGCCCGTTGCGGGCCTCGCGCGCGACCTCCTCCAGCGAGCCGCCCGCGCGGGCCGCGGCCGCGGCGGCCACGGCCCCCTCCACCAGCGGCGCCTCGCAGAGCATGGTGCGACCGCGCACGTCGTCGTCGAGAAGGTCGAGCGCCGTCTCGGCGCTCAGTACCGCCGAGCCGAGGTCCATCAGCACCAGCGCCGACCGGCCCCCCGACGCCACGCCCTCGACGGCCGTCATCACCCGCACCGCGTCCGTGCCGATCGGGTCCCCGGGCTCGTCGAGGCCTCCCGCCGCGGCGATCGGCACGTCGGCCCCGGCCATCTCGCGTGCCAGCTCCACCACTCCCTCGGCCAGCCGTGCGCTGTGCGACACGATCACCAGGCCCACGACGGGCGCGCTCACGGTGTCAGCTCAGCCCATAGGCCCGGTGGAGGATCTCCACGGGGTGCACCGAGGGACGGTCGGTGGCGGCCGTGATCTGCCAGCGGCAGGTCTCCGAGTCGCAGACCGACAGGGCAGCCCCCGAGGCGCGCACCTGGTCGAAGAGGGAGCGTCCCACCTCCATCGCGATGTCGTACTTCTCGGCCTTCAGCCCGTAGGTGCCCGCCACGCCGCAGCAGACCGCGTCCACCTGGTGCGCGCGCAGGCCCGGGACCATGCCCATCAGGTCCATCGCCGGCGTGCCGATCCCGTGGCCGCGCTGCTGGCAGGGCGCGTGGTAGGGCACCTCCATGTCCACCTCGCGCATGTCCCGGCGCAGCTCGCCGCGCTCGTCGAGCATCACGAGGTACTCGCAGATGTCGTAGAGGCGCTCCGAGACCACCTTCAGGTCGTCGTCGTCCACGCCCAGGATCTCGTGGGCCTCCCGCTTGAGCATGAGCCCGCAGCTGGTGGAGGTGGCCACGATGTCGTGGCCGGCCCGTGCGTAGGGCGCGAGCCGGGCGGCGAGACGACGCACGTAGCCGCGGGCGGCGTCGTACTGGCCGTTGCTCTGCAGCGGCAGGCCGCAGCAGCCCTGCTTGGGGACGATCACCTCGAGCCCGTTGTGCTCGAGCACGGCGATCGCCTTCGCCCCGGTGTCCGGCTCGTAGAAGTTGGCGGCGCAGCCGTGGAAGAAGACCACCTGGCGCTGCGGCGCGGCCGGGTCGGGCGCACGGCGCCGCCCGCGGGTGCGGCTCTGGAAGGTCCGCCCCGCCCACCGGGGCATCGGAGCCCTGCGGTGGATGCGCAGGGCCTTCTCCAGCAGGAGCCGGAAGGGTCCGAACGATGTCGTCCAATTGGCGATCGGCCACACCGGGGCACCCATCCACCCGGCCAGGGTCGGCCGCGCGATCAGCCTGTCGCGCAGCGAGACGCCGCGCTCCTGGGCCAGCTCGGCCTTGGCCTGCGAGTTGATCTCGGCGATCTTCACGCCCTGGGGGCAGACCTGGGTGCAGATGCCGCAGCTCGAGCAGTAGTCGAGCGAGTCGTCCGCCGTCGCGTCGGCGCCCCGGTATCGCTCGGCCTGCGGGCCGACGTACTTGGGCCCGGGGAAGAGCGGGGTCGCGGCCGCCACCGGGCAGTAGGTCTCGCAGATCGTGCACTTGACGCAATGGTCGAGCGAGTCGCGCATCAGCTCGTTCAGCTGGTGGGTCATGTCTCCTCCAGGATTGCGCCGGCCGCCCGGTATCCCCCGGCGATGGCGATGCCCTCGCCGGACTTCTCGCGCCACGGCTCCGCGCCGGCCACGATGGAGCCGGCCGCGCGCAGGTTCGCCCACACGACCGCCCCGTCCGGCCCGAGGGGCCGTAGGTGCGGGTCCACCGCGACCCCGGACGCCATCAGCGGCTGGTGGTCGAGATGGCGCGTGCTCAGCGGCTCCATCCCCCCCGGCGGACCGCTCACCGGCAGATCGAGGACGGTCTCGTGCAGTCCGCCGTGCGAGTCGAGCTCGAGGCCGCCGGCCGCGAAGCCGCCGGTGGCGAGCACGACGGCGTCGGCCGGGATGCCCCGCGTGCGCGCCGCGTCGCGCACGAGCACCTCGGTGATGCGGCCCCCGGCGCCGGTGCAGCCCACGGCGGGCGGGCCCATCACGATGCGCCCGCCCGCCGCCGCCACGGCCGCCGTCAGCTCGTGCTGCAGGCGCATCCCGGCGACCGAGGGCGGGACCGTGGGCACCTCGGCGACGGGTGCGCCGGCGCGTTCGCGCACCTGCTCCCACACCTCGGGCGCGCGCGCCAGGCCCAGCACGGCGGGCATGAGCACCGTCTCGCCATCCTCCACGACCGCGCGCAGCGCGTCGCCGAGCAGGACGCGCAGCGCCGGCCGCTCGTCGAGCGCGCGGGCGTAGACAGGCCCGCTCACGTCGGCCTCCCCCGGCCGCGCGGCCACCGAGACCTCGGCGTGGCGCGCCTGCGCCCGCGCCCCGCCCGGGAGCTCGGCGCGGCCCAGGTTCTCGGCCAGCAGGCGGGGGAAGAAGTCCTTCAGCGCGGTCAGGCCGACCGCCACGAAGCGGCCCCCGGCGCGCACGTCGCCCCCGCGCATCGACGCCGGGGCGAGGGCGGTGGGGCGGGGGACGCCGACCGCGCTCGGCAGCAGGAGGTTGCGGGGCCCGTCGCCGCGGTAGCCCATGTCCGGCACCCGCTCGGTGAACCAGGCGAGGGCGTCCTCGATCGCGCCACCGCCGAGGTGGGCGTAGGGGTGACCGGGGCGCGCGGCGAGGAAGTCCTCCATGGCGTCGCGTGGCGAGTTGACGCTCCCGGGCGCATACCCGAGCACGTCGATCACGGCCGGCGAGAGGTGCAGACTGCCGGCGCCCTTGGCCACGACGGTGACGCGGGCGCCGCCCTCGGCGAGGCGCAGCGCCGCGACGAGCCCCGCGAGTCCCGCGCCGATCACGACGACGCGGGTCACGTGGGCGCGGTCACAGGCAGGTGCTCGACGTCCAGCGTCCCCTGGAAGATCCAGTCGTCGAGGCACGCCTGGCGCATCTGGTCGCCGTAGAGGATCGGCTCCAGGCCGAGCCAGCGGTGCTGGAGGAATGTGAGCAGCAGCTCGTCGGCGCGCTCGGTCTCGGCGTCCCCCATGCCGTGGAGGATCCCGGTGGCCCGATAGGTGCAGAAGCCACCCTGGCACGGCCCCATCCCCAGGCGCAGGACACGGCGCACGTCGTCGAGGGTCATGCCCGGCCTCCGCCGGGCGGCCTCGATCAGGCGCCGTCGCGGCATCAGCTCGCACTCGCACACCAGTTGGTCGTCGTGGAGGTTCTCCTCCTGGGCCGCGAGGCGCGATCCGAGCCAGTAGTTGCGGCCGTCCTCCGAGCCGGGGAGGACCTCGGACGCGGTGGTGCAGGGGCGGATGTCGCCCATCTGCTCCACCATCGCGTTGACCACGGTCTCGGCCATCAGGCGGTACGTGGTCAGCTTGCCGCCCGTGATGGTGAGGAAGCCGCTCACGCCGTCGCGGCGCAGGTGGTCGACGAGGGCGAGACCGCGGCTCATGTGGCGCGTGTCCTCGCCGCCCTCGCCCGCCCGCTCGTCTTTGAAGAGGGGCCGCGCGCCGGTCCAGGCGTGCAGCGCGCGCGCCTGGCGGAAGCCGGGGACGATCACCTCGCCCGCGTCGAGCATCTGCTGCACCTCGTCGCGGCCGATGTCGAGGTCGTCGGGACTGTCGGCCTTCACGTCGGTGGTGCCGATGACGCAGACGGTGCGGATGGGGACGAGGATGTCGCCGTCGCCCGGCTGCTCGCAGCGGTTGATCACCGTGCGCACGAGCCGGTGGTTCATCGCGATCATGATCCCCTTGCCGGGGACCACCGTGACGCCGGGGCAGGCGGCCATGTCGGCGATCTCTCCGGCCCAGACGCCGCCGGCGTTGATCACGAAGGATGCCTCGATGCGCACGATCTCGCCGGAGCGGTTGTCGTGGGCCGTGACGCCGACGACCCGGTCGCCCTCGCGCATCACCTCGGTGACCCAGTGGTACGGGAGGATCGTCGCGCCGTGCTCCTGGGCCGAGCGGGCATTGCCCCACAGGAGCTTCCAGGCGTTGACGGCGGCGTCCTGCACCTCGAACGCCCGCGAGATGCCCGGGTTGAGCCGCGGCTCGCGCCGCAGGGCCTCGGCGGCGGGGATCTCCTGCACCGCGACCCCGGTCTTGCGGCAGCCGGCCAGGAAGCGGTCGGCGTAGTCCGGGTCGTCGGCCGGGGTGGTGACGAACAGCCCGCCCGTGTCCTCGACCGCCTCGGCGGCGATCCGCTTCACGATGGCGCTCTCCTCGGCGCACTCCGTCGCCGAGCCCTCGTCGGAGATGACGTAGCGGCCGCCGGAGTGGAGGAGCCCGTGGAAGCGGCCGGTCGTGCCCTGCCCGAGGTCGACGCGCTCGACCAGGATGGTGCGGTAGCCCCGCACGGCGGCGTCGCGAACGACCCCGAGGCCGGTCGCGCCGCCGCCGATGACCAGTACGTCACATTGGTGGTCGGTTATCCCTGTTCCTCCTTCTCGACCCAGTCGAACGACTTCGTGACCGCCTTCTTCCAATGGCGGTACTCGCGCTCGCGCTGCTCGGGGTCCATGGTCGGGCTCCAGCGCTTGTCCTCGACCCAGTTCTCGCGCAGATCCTCCTGCTTCGCCCAGAAGCCGACCGCGAGTCCGGCGGCGTAGGCCGCCCCGAGCGCGGTGGTCTCGGCCACGGCGGGCCGGATGACGTCCACGTCGAGGAGGTCGGCCTGGAACTGCATCAGCAGGTCGTTCTGCACCATGCCGCCGTCCACCTTGAGCGACTCGAGGTCCACGCCGGAGTCGGCGTTCATGGCCTCGACGACCTCGCGGCTCTGGTAGGCGGTGGCCTCCAGTGTGGCGCGCGCGATGTGCCCGGCGGTGACGTAGCGCGTGAGGCCGGCGATCACGCCGCGCGCGTCGCTGCGCCAGTAGGGGGCGAAGAGGCCCGAGAAGGCGGGCACGAAGTAGACGCCGCCGTTGTCCTCGACGGTCAGGGCCAACTCCTCGACCTCGGGGGCGGCCTTGATCATCTTGAGATTGTCGCGCAGCCACTGCACGAGCGCACCGGTGATGGCGATCGACCCCTCCAACGCGAAGACCGTCGGGTTGTCGCCGATGCGGTAGGCCGCCGTGGTGATCAGCCCGTTCTTCGACTGCACGGCCTCGGTGCCCGTGTTCAGCAGTAGGAAGTTGCCGGTGCCGTAGGTGTTCTTGGCCTCGCCGACGGCGAAGCAGGTCTGGCCGAAGAGCGCCGCCTGCTGGTCGCCGAGGTCGCCCGCGACCGGGACGCCCGCGACGGCCGCGGTCTTCGCCTCGCCGTAGACCTCGCTGGACCCCTTGATCTCGGGGAGCATCGAGCGTGGCACGCCGATGGCCGACAGCAGCTCGTCGTCCCATTCCAGGGTCGCGAGGTCCATCAGCATGGTGCGGCTGGCGTTGGAGACGTCGGTGATGTGGAGGCCGCCGTCCACGCCGCCCGTGAGGTTCCAGATGACCCAGGTGTCCATGTTCCCGAACATCAGGTCGCCGGCGTCGGCCCTGGCCCTCGCGCCCTCGACGTTCTCGAGGATCCAGCGCACCTTGGGCCCGGAGAAGTAGGTCGCGATCGGAAGGCCGGTCTTCGCCCGGAAGCGGTCCTGCCCGCCGTCGGCCATCAGCCGGTCGCAGATCGTGTCGGTCCGCGTGTCCTGCCAGACGATGGCGTTGTGCACCGCCGCGCCGGTGTTGCGGTCCCAGACCACGGCGGTCTCGCGCTGGTTGGTGATGCCGATGGCGGCCAGATCGCCCTTGCCGATGCCGGTCGCCGACAGCGCCGCGCCGATCACCTCCTCGGTGCGGCTCCAGACCTCGGCGGGGTCGTGCTCCACCCAGCCGGGCTTGGGGTAGATCTGCTCGTGCTCCTTCTGCGCGATCCCGGCCACCTTGCCGCCGTGGTCGAAGATCATGAAGCGGGTGCTGGTGGTCCCCTGGTCGATGGCGCCTACGTACTTGGCCACGTCGTTCTCCGATCCGTCGCTATCCGGCCCACGTGCGCGCGGCGCACCGCACGAGGTGGGCACTCGATGTGGCACCCGGGTCCTGGTGCCCGGCGCTGCGCTCTCCGAGGTAGCTGGCGCGTCCCTTGCGGGCGACCAGCGGGATGGTGGCCCGGGCACCCTCTTGGGCCGCGTCGGCGCCCCGGGCGATCGCATCCGCGAAGGACGCGCCCCCCGCGAGCGCCGCGCTGACCGCGTCGGCGGCCGGCTGGAGCGCATCCACCATCGTCTTGTCCTCGAGCTCGGCCTTGCCGCGCGCACGCACGCCGGCGACGCCGGCGGCGAGGCACGACGCCCAGCCCTCGGGGGTAAGCCCGCCGGCCCCCGCCGCCGAGCCGAATTGCAGGAAGAGGGTTCCGTAGAGCGGGCCCGCCGCTCCCCCGACCTTCGAGATCAGGGCCATCCCGACCAGCTTCATCAGCGCCGGGACGTCGGCCGGCTCATCGCCGGCGTCGAGCCTCTCGAGGACCGCGCGCATGCCGCGGTCCATGTTGATGCCGTGGTCGCCGTCGCCGATCGCCGCGTCGAGTGCGGTCAGCGCGTCCTTCTCGCGCGTCATCACCGCCGCGAAGTCCCGCAGCCACGCGGACAGCTCCGCGACGGTGATCAGCGTGTCCTCGCTCACTCGCCCCACCGCAGGCCGGCCGTCAGCACCGGTGCGTCCCAGAGGCGGATCATCTCGTCGTCGAGGCGCAGCAGGGTGATCGAGCACCCGGCCATCTCGAGCGACGTGATGTACGAGCCCACGAGGTTGCGGGCGATCGTGACACCCCGCCCGTCGAGCACCTTCTTCAGCTCGTTGAAGACGAGGTAGAGCTCGATCTGCGGGGTCCCGCCCATGCCGTTGACGAAGGCCAGGACCCGGTCGCCGGAGGCGAAGGGCAGGTCGTCGAGGATCGGCGTCGCGAGGCGCTCGACCACCTCGCGCGCGGGGGCCAGGGGCAGTCGCTCGCGCCCGGGCTCGCCGTGGATGCCGATCCCGATCTCCATCTCCTGCTCGCCCAGCTCGAAGGTGGGCTTGCCCGCGGCCGGCACGGTGCAGGAGGTCAGCGCCATGCCCATGCTGCGGCCCTCGGCGTTGACCCGCCGGCAGAGCTCGGCGACGGCCGCGAGGTCCTTGCCCTCCTCCGCGGCCGCCCCGACGATCTTCTCGGCGAGGACGGTCACCCCGACCCCGCGGCGGCCCGCGGTGTAGAGGCTGTCCTGCACGGCGACGTCGTCGTTGGTGATCACGGCCTCCACCTCGATCCCCTCCGCGCGGGCGAGGTCGGCGGCCATCTCGAAGTTGAGGACGTCCCCGGTGTAGTTCTTGACGATGTGCAGCACGCCGGCGCCGCCGTCGACCGCCTTGGTGGCCTCGAGCATCTGGTCCGGCGTGGGCGAGGTGAAGACCTCGCCGGGGCAGGCCACATCGAGCATCCCGCGCCCGACGAACCCGCCGTGCATCGGCTCGTGCCCCGAGCCGCCGCCGGACAGGATCCCCACCTTCCCCTTCACCGGGGCGTCGGCGCGGACCACGTATGCGGGGTCGTGGTTGACCCGCACGAGGTCGGGGTGCGCCGCGGCGAAGCCTGCGAGGGACTCGGCGACGACGTCGCCCGGATCGTTGATGAGCTTCTTCATCAGACGTCCTCCGCCACTTCGCCGCGCTGCTCGAGGCCCTCGGTGGCCGACTTGTGCCGGGCCTTGAGCACGTCGTTGATGAAGAAGTCGTAGACGAAGGCCCCGATGACGGCGCCGATGATGGGCGCCACGATCGGGACCCACCAGTAGGCCTGGAGCGTGCCGCCGGTGTTGCCGGGGAACGCCGCCTCGCCCCACCCGGCGACCGCCGTGAACAGACGAGGACCGAGATCGCGCGCCGGGTTGATCGCGTAGCCGGAGCCCGAGCCGAACGACATGCCGATCGCCATGACGCCGAAGCCGATGATCAGGGCGCCGAGGTTCGCCTTGGGCGGGATGTTCATCAGGTCGATGACCGCGAAGACGATGATGATCAGCAGAGCCGTCCCCGTGATCTCGCTGATCACCGGGCCCAAGTAGTTGTCGAAGTACTGGGCGGGGCCGGTGACGAAGATGCCGACGGTGCTCGCGTCCTTGCTGCCCACGCCGGCGGCGTCCTCGGCCGCGCTGATCGCGTCGGCGTAGTTCGCGAAGACGATGGCGGCGCCGACGAACGCCCCCAGGATCTGCGCCCCGATGTAGCCGGGCACTTTGGCCCAGGGGAAGCCGCGCCGCACGGCGAGCGCGATGGTCACCGCCGGGTTGATGTGCGCCCCGCTGATCCCGCCGGCCACGTAGACGCCCATCACGACGGCCATGCCCCATCCGAACGTGATGAGCAGCCAGTCGGCGTCGCTCACGATGCCGTCGCCGCGGCCCGACTGCGGCAGGCCTGCGACCGCCATCGCCACGACGCCCGTGCCGAAGAGGATGAGCACCATCGTGCCGAGGAACTCCGACATGAGCTCCCCGACCTGGCCTTCGCGCCAGCCCCTCTTCCCGTTCTGCGCCTCTGTCATGAGACCACCTCTCGGATTGTGCCGATCGACACGATCCTTTCCCAGCCACGGTCGCCGGCGAAACCCCCTCCGCGCCGTGCGCGCGGCATTTCCTCCCCCGGCCCGCCAGAATCGCCAGTCGTGCCCTCCGGGACGATCGCGGCCCGCGGCTACTCCTCGTCGTCGGGAAAGACCTCGCGCATCCGGCGCTCACGCCGGCGGGCGTTGACGAGCATCGCGCCGAGGAGAACCACGACGCCGATCAGGGCGCCCCATGGGAGGTCGTCGGCGGTGCCGGTGGCGAATGCGATCGCCACAACGGCGGCCACCAGGATCAGGCCGCCGCGGACGATCAGGCGGAAGGGGCCGCTTCCGGCGGGCTTCGCGCCCTCGGGTGCGTCGCCCGCGGGCGGTGGCGTCGGTGGACGGCGGCGCGGCGCGGAGGGCATCCGCGCCAGGCTACCCGCCGGGGCGGCGCTCAGGCCTGCGCCCCGGGCTTGCTGCGGGCCGTCCGCCCCCGGAGATCGATGCGGTTCTCCCGCCCCTGCGCCAGGCGGACGATGTTGCCGCGGTGCAGCACCAGGACGGCGGCCGAGGCGATCGCGGTGAAGACCACGTTGGCCGTCGAGTAGCCGAGCGCCCACACGACGGGGGTCGCGACGATCGCGCCGAGGATGCTGCCGAGCGAGGTGAAGCGGCTCACGAGCACAACGGCCAGCCAGAACGGCAGCAGGATGAGGCTCGCCAGCGGCATCAGGCCGATGACCGCGCCCCCTCCCACGGCGACGCCCTTGCCTCCTTTGAAGCCCATCCAGACGGGGAAGACATGCCCGGCCACCGCGGCGCCGGCGGCGATCGCCGGCCAGGGGTCGTCGGTGAGCGCCCGCGCGATCAGGACGGCCGCGACGCCCTTGCCGATGTCGGCGGCCATGACGGCGATGCCCATGCCCCTGCCGAGCGCGCGGAAGACGTTGGCGGCGCCGAGGTTGCCGCTGCCGATCGTGCGCAGATCGACGCCCCGCGACCGGCCGGCCAGGAATGCGAACGGGATCGAGCCGAGCAGGTACGCCGCCGCGACGGCGAGCGCCTCGTTCACGGCTCGCTGATCGAGTCGGGGTGCGACATCGCCTTGCCCGTGAAGAGCCTCCAGCGGGCGACCAGGAAGTAGTGCGCGCCGCTGAGGACCGTGAGCACGAGGGCGAGGTAGAGGAACGCGTCGCGGACGTCCTGGTTGACGCCGGGGGCGATGATCAGCGCGAGGGCCACGTTCTGGCTGAGCGCCTTCGCCTTGCCGAACTTGCCGGCGGACATGATCACGTTCTCGGCCGCGGCCACGAGGCGCAGGCCGGTCACGGCGAACTCCCGGGCGATGATCACCATCGCCGCCCATGCCGCCACGTCGCCGGTCTCCACCAGCGAGACGAGCACGGCGGAGATCAGCAGCTTGTCGGCGAGCGGGTCGAGGAAGGCGCCGGCCACGGTCACCAGGCCGCGCGAGCGGGCCAGCCAGCCGTCCAGCGAGTCGCTCAGGCAGGCGACCACGAACACGCCGAAGGCCCACCATCGTCCGCCCGGGATGTCATCGATCAGGAGCAGCGCCATGAGCGGGGCGATCGCGACGATCCGCACCCCGGTGACCCACAGAGGCGCGTTCATGAGCCCGGATCGCACGGGCCCAGCATATCCACACCTCGCGGCTCGCCCCTCGGGCGTTCTCCGAAGGCCTCATCGCAGTTGAGTCGGGCTCGAGTCGGCGCGTGCGCTCGCCGAGGGGCGCGCGCTCGAGCGGTGGGCGAGCACGCTCAGGAGGACGGCCCACGGCGCGGGAGGGCGATCGCCCGCGTCGTGCCGCCGTCACGAGCGTGAACGCGCCGGCCGACGTGATCCACCAGTGCTCCGGGCGCCGGGCGATAGCGCCCATGGCGGGCAGTCGCCGCCCGGAGCCGCTACCCGGCCCGCGACGACATCAGATCCCGAAGGAGACCGGGAACGTCACGATCCATATCGCGGCCCCGATCAGCGCGAGGACCTCGGTCCGAGGATCGAGATCTGCCCGCGTTCGGCGATCACCTCGGTCGCGCTGCCGGGGAAGAACAGGACGCCGGCGAACAGCCCTTCACCGACGCCCCCGGGCGAGGATCCGCGTGACCCGCCGCCCACGGTGCCGCGGGGTCCGGGACGTCGGGGGACGGCCACGCAGGCGCCTCGGTCACGGCGTGCCCCGCGCCACGCAGCGGAAGCCGATGTGGCTCATCCCTGTGTCGATCGGCTGGGGGCGGCGGGCCGCGGGCCGGTAGCGCATGCAGTAGCTGTCCGCGCAGAGGAACGATCCGCCCTTGACCACCCGGCGCGGGACCGGGAACTGTGGCTGCGCCGGGTCGCGGCTGCCGGCCTCGTCGCCGCCCCGCGGGTCCCGCGGCGTGCAGCAGCCCGAGGAGCCCTCGGGCACCTCCGCGTACCAGTCGCGGGTCCACTCCCACACGTTGCCGGCCATGTCCACCAGCCCGAAGCCGTTGGGCGGGTGTGAGCCGACCGGTGAGGTGCGCCCGTAGCCGGGGTCGGACCTCCAGGGGAAGTCGCCGTGCCAGAAGTTGGCGAGGGCCGCGCCTGGGGGTTCGGGGGCGTCGCCCCAGACGAAGGCGGTTCCCTCGAGCCCGCCACGCGCAGCGCGCTCCCACTCGGTCTCGGTCGGCAGATCGACCCCCGCCCAGGCCGCATAGGCCGCCGCGTCCTCGAAGGCGACCTGGACCACGGGATGGTCCTGCCGCTCGACCAGGTCGCTGCCCGGGCCCTCCGGGTGCCGCCAGCACGCCCCCGGTGTCCAGGCCCACCACTGGCTCAGGTGGCGCAGGTCCACCGGGCCCGGTGTGCGCCGGAACACCATCGACCCCGGCACCAGATTCTCGACCGGCGCTCCAGGGAAGTCGGCCGGGTCGAGGGGGCGCTCGGCGACGGACACGTAGCCCGTCTCCGCGACGAACTCGGCGTAGGCCGCGTTGCTCACGGGCGCCCGGTCGATGCGGAAGGCCGACACCTCGACGCGCCGCGCCGGGCGCTCCTCCGGGTAGTGGTCGTCGGAGCCCATCCTGAAGACCCCGCCGGGGATCTCGATCATGTCGCGGAGCGCTACGCGGGTCATCAGAAGACCCGTCCCCAGTCCCGCGCCATGCTCACCACGGTCCACCCGCGCCGGGCGGCCGTGACGAGGATCGGCTCGGCGTCCGGGTCGGTGAGCGAGGTCCCGGGATAGGAGTATTCGCGCTCTGCGTCGTCGTGGTCGACCACGACGCACAGGGAGGGACCGTCGCCGTCCTGCGCGTACTCGAGCATCTCCCGGTCGCCCGCGCTGTTGCCCACCGCCACGCACGGTCGCCGCCCGATGTGCTCCTGGATGCTGATCGGTTTTGGCGCGCCCTCGTTCGGGGAGCCCAGGAACTCGGGGAGCCGCACGAGCACGGTGCGCCCGTCCCGGCGCTCGAGGGTGAGCCTGATTGCCGAACCGACCACGTCGTCCGGCGGAATGCCATAGGCCTCCTCGGACACCGCGCGTACGAACTCGACGCCCCCGCCCGTCACCACGAAGACGCGGAACCCCCGGTCGCGGAGGAGGTGGATCAGCTCGACCATGGGCCGGTAGACCGTGCCGGCGAACCGCGTGCCGAACCGGGGGTGGCCGGCGACCGCGAGCCACGCCTCGGCCTCCGCCGCGAACTCCTCCGCGGTGAGCCCGGCGTGCGCCTCGAGCACGAGGGCGGCGACGGCGTCGAGACCGACCCGCAGGGCGCCCTCCAGATCCCCGGCCAGCAGCTCGCGCGCGGCCGGGGCCTCGGCGATCCGCGGCCGTTCGACCGCGAGGCCCCGCAGACGATCCAGCACGAAGAGGAGCTGGGGATACGCCGGCCGCTCGCACCACAGCGTGCCGTCGTTGTCGAAGACCGCCACCCGGCGCGCGGGGGCGACGAAGCCGGTGGAGCCGGGGGTGACGGCCTCCTCGGCGAAGCTCAGGACGGCATCGCGCACGTGGCCGTCGCGCCAGGATGGGAGCGGCCGGCCACCTTCGCTCATCGGCCGCCCGTGATCGCGGCCTCCATCTTCTGCATCACCTGGTCGATGGTGAAGCTGGCCGCCTTCTGGCGCGGCGGGAAGTCGACGAAGCTGCGCAGGAAGTCGGCCACCACACTCTGGGCCGGCACCGCCAGGAAGAGGTGGTCCATGTACCAGTCCCAGTAGGTGTTCGACGTGGTGTCGGCGAACTCGAAGGGGTCGGTGCGCAGGTTGAACAGCTTGGGGGCGCGCAGGACGACGAAGGGCTCGAACCACACCTGGAGGGTGCCGGGGACGCGCTGCTCCATGAAGACGAGCTTCCAGTTGTCATAGCGCAACGCCAGCAGGTCGCCGTCATCGGAGAAGTAGAAGTACTCGATCCGCGGCCCGCGCTCCTCGGCGCCCGTGAGGTAGGGCATGAAGTCGTAGCCGTCGAGATGCACGCGGAAGGTGCGGTCGCCCACCTCCCGGCCCTCGCGCAGCTCGGCCACGACGTCGGGCTCTCCGGCCGCCGAGAGCAGCGTCGGCAGCCAGTCGAGGTGGCTGATGATCTCGTTGCTGACGGTCCCCGCCGCGATACGGCCGGGCCACCGCACCATCTGCGGCACCCGGAACGCGCCCTCCCAGTTCGTGTTCTTCTCGCTGCGGAACGGGGTGGTCGCGCTGTCCGGCCAGCTGTTGGCGTGCGGCCCGTTGTCGGTCGAGTAGATCACGATCGTGTCATCGGTGAGGCCCAGCTCGTCGAGCAGCCCGAGCAGCCGCCCGACGAGCGCGTCGTGGTCGATCATCACGTCGTGGTACTCCGACTGCCACCGGCCCGACTGGCCGCGGCTCTCGGGCTTGGGGTGGGTACGGAAGTGCATGTGCGTGGAGTTGAACCACACGAAGAAGGGGGTGTCCGACTCCTTCTGGCGACGGATGAAGTCGGCGGCCCTCTCGAAGACCTCGTCGTCGATCGTCTCCATGCGCTTCTTGGTCAGCGGGCCCGTGTCCTCGACCGTATGGGAGCCGTCGGGCTCGACGCGGCTGTGGATCACCCCCCGCGGGCCGAAGCGCTCGCGGAACTCGGGGAAGTCGGCGGCGGGCGGGTAGTCGGGGAGCTCGGGCTCCTCCTCGGCGTTCAGGTGGTAGAGGTTCCCGAAGAACTCGTCGAATCCGTGAGCGGTGGGCAGGAACTCGTCGCGGTCGCCGAGGTGGTTCTTGCCGAACTGGCCCGTCGCGTACCCGAGAGGCTTGAGCAGCTCCGCGATCGTCGGGTCGTCTGCCTGCAGGCCGATGTCCGAGCCCGGCAGGCCGACCTTGCTGAGCCCGGTGCGGTAGATGCTCTGGCCGGTGATGAAGGCCGAACGGCCCGCGGTGCAGCTCTGCTCGCCGTAGGAGTCGGTGAAGCGCATGCCCTCGTCGCCGATCCGGTCGATGTTGGGCGTGCGGTAGCCCATCATCCCGTCGCTGTAGGCGCTGACGTTGGATATCCCGATGTCATCGCCCCAGATGACCAGGATGTTCGGCCGCCGCCCTTCGCTCATCGCTCGTCTCCCGCATCGGGTTCGTGCACGCGATCCTAGTCGGTGGCGGCACCTCCGCGCGGGACGAAGCGCGGGCGTCCGACGTCGCGGATGCCACGACCCCCGGCCCGCGGAGGAGGATCGACGGCCTCACCCCCGCACCGGCGACGAGCCCGCGACGCGGGACGTCGTGCCCACCGCGAGCAGGAGGAATCCGGGCCGGCCGATCACCGGGACCCCAGCAGGACCAGGCCGCCGCGGTCGAGGACGAATCCGGCGTCGTGGCCACGCCGCTCAGTACGCCGGTCGTGAGGTTCCGGGCGATCCGCCGCTGATCGTGCCGGTCGAGGATCTCGCCGACGCCGGGCCTGGCTCCCGCTCGGAGATCGTCCTAGGCGTGGGCGGCGGCCTGGAGCTCCTCGCCCCGGGCGACCGGGTACCAGCACGCCGTCGTGTGCCCGGGGGCGACCTCGGCCAGCGGCGGCATCTCGGTGCGGCACCTCTCGGGAACCTCGCCCGCCGTGCCGCTCACCATCACCGCCTTCGGGCAGCGCGGGTGGAACGGGCAGCCGCTCGGCGGCGCGGCCGGGGAGGGCACGTCGCCGGTGAGGATGATGCGCTCTCGCTCGGTCCCCTGATGCCCCTTGGGGACGGCCGACAGCAGGGCGGCGGTGTACGGGTGGCGCGGGTCCTCGTAGAGGTCGTCGGCGCCCGCCACCTCGACCACGTGTCCCAGGTACATCACCGCGATCCGGTCGGAGACGTGGCGCACCACCCCGAGGTCGTGCGAGATGAACAGGTAGGTCAGGTCGCGCTCGCGCTGCAGATCCATGAGCAGGTTGAGGATCTGCGCCTGGATCGACACGTCGAGCGCCGACACGGGCTCGTCGGCCACGATGAAGCGCGGGTTCAGCGCGAGCGCCCGGGCCACGCCGATGCGCTGGCGCTGACCGCCGGAGAACTCGTGGGGATAGCGGTTGTAGTGCTCCGGGTTGAGCCCCACCCGCTCCATCAGCCCCTGCACCTCGGTGCGCCGGTCGCCGTCGACGCCGTGGATGCGAAAGGGCTCGGCGATGATCGAGCCCACCGGGTGCCGTGGGTTCAGCGACGCGTAGGGGTCCTGGAAGATCATCTGCATCTGGCGCCGCAGCGCGCGCAGGTCCCTGCGACCCAGGTGCGTGATGTCCTGGCCGTCGAAGCGCACGGTGCCCTCGGTCGGCTCGAGCAGCCGCGTCACGAGGCGCGCCGTGGTGGACTTGCCACAGCCGGACTCGCCCACGAGGCCCAGGGTCTCACCGCGGCGGATCGCGAGCGTGACGCCCTCCACGGCGTGCACGGCGCCGATCTGCTTCTGGAAGATGATCCCCTGCGAGATCGGGAAGCGCTTGGTGAGGTTCTCCATCTCGACCAGGGGCGGCGCCGCGGTCGCGGTCCGGCCCGCCGGGGGGGTGGCGGCCGCCTCCGTGGACATCAGGCGGCCGCGTCCTGGAACCGGCGGCGGCGCTCGGCCCAGACGGTGACCTTCTCGGCCGGCGACAGGTGGCACGCGTCCAGGTGCCCGCCCTCGCCGTGCAGTTCGGGGCGCTCGGCGTCGCACGGTGCGAAGCGGTGCGGGCAGCGCGGGTGGAAGCTGCAGCCGGGCGGGACGTTGATCAGCGACGGAGGCGAGCCCTCGATCGGGTGCAGGCGCTCCACGCGCACGTCGGGGCGCGGGATCGACTCGAGCAGGCCCCAGGAGTACGGGTGGCGCGGCTCGCCGAAGATCTCGTCGCGGGTGCCGATCTCCACCGGCCGGCCGCCGTACATGATCATCACGCGCTGGGCCACGTCGGCGATCACGCCGAGGTTGTGGCTCACGAGGACGACGCCGATCCCGAGCCGCTCCTTCAACTCGGCGATGAGCTCGAGGATCTGCGCCTGCACGGTCACGTCGAGCGCGGTCGTGGGCTCGTCGGCGATCAGGAGGTCGGGCTCGAGCACCATCCCCATGGCGATCATCGCCCGCTGGCGCATCCCGCCGGAGAACTCGTGCGGGTACTGACGGGCACGCTGGTCGGGCGAGGGGATCCCCACCTTCCGCAGCGCCTCGATCGCCATCGCGCCGGCCTCGTCCTTGCCGGTGTCTCGGTGGGCGCGGACCGTCTCGGCGATCTGGTCGCCCACGCGGTGCATCGGGTGCAGCGAGGTCATCGGGTCCTGGAAGACCATCCCGATCCGCTCACCGCGCAGCTTGCGCAGTTGCCGGTCGGGGATCGACAGCAGGTCGATGCCGTCGAAGAGGACCTGCCCGCTCACGATCGGCCCGCTCGCGGTTGATCAGGCCCATGACGGTGAGGAAGGTGACGCTCTTGCCCGACCCGGACTCGCCGACCACGCCGAGCGTCTCGCCCTTGGCAAGTTGGAAGGTGGCGCCGTCGACGGCCTTCACCAGGCCGTCCTCGGTGGGGAAGTGGACGCGCAGGTCGCGCACGTCCAGCAGCGGATCCCCGTCGGCGGTGCTCATCGGTAGCGCACCCGTGGGTCGAGATAGGCGTAGACGATGTCGCTCACGAGGCCCAGGAAGGCCACGGCGAACGAGGCGAGCACGACCACGGCCAGCACTCCGGGCAGGTCGCCGGTGTCGGTGGAGATGAGGACGTAGTTGCCCAGCCCGGGCATGTTGAACACCGTCTCGGTCACGACCGTGTTGCCCACCAGGAGGGCGAGGTCGATGCCGAGCAGTGTGACGACCGGGCTCAGGCCCGCCCGCAGCCCGTGCCGCATCACGACGCGGCTCTCGCTGAGCCCCTTGGCCCGGGCGGTGCGGATGTAGTCCTCGCCCATCGTGTCGATCATGTTGCCGCGCACGATCCGCGCGTAGATCGCCGCGAACAGCAGCGCGAGCACGGTCCACGGCATCAGCATGTGCAGGAACCACTGCGTCGGGTCCTCGGCGAAGGGCACGTATCCGGTGCCCGGCAGCCAGCCGAGCTTCTCCCAGAAGACGTAGAGCATCACGAGGCCGAGCCAGAAGACCGGTGCGGAGACGCCCACCAGGGCGAAGCCCATCGACGCGCGGTCGGCCCACGTGCCTCTCTTGAGCGCCGATATGACACCGATCGGTATCCCGAGGAGCAACCACAGGATCGCTCCTCCGATCGCGATCTGGAGGGTGACCGCCGCGCGTTTGATGATCTCCTCGCGCACGGGCGATCGCGTGTTGTACGACTGGCCGAGGCCCGGCCATCCGTACTCGTCGCCGGTCACCAGGCGCTTGACGTACAGGCCGTACTGAACCGGCACCGGCTTGTCGAGGTTGAGCTGCTCGCGCACCTCCTGCACGAGCTCAGGGGTGGGGTTGCGTCCCGCGAACGCGACCGCGGGGTCGGTCGACGGGAGCACGAAGAAGATCGCGTACGCGACCGCCGTGACCGCGAAGACCACGAGGAACACGTACATGAGGCGTCTGATGATGTAGCGGGTCATCGCTGAGCCGGGGGCCGGGCCGGGGCGTCAGACGCCCCGGCCCGTGATTCCCCTATCCGGAGATCCCTCCGATCACTTCTGCTTGGAGGGGTCCACCGCGACGCGCGAGAGCGCCATCTCGGTGCCGTTCTGGTCCAGGTCGTACTGCGTCACCGACGGGCCGATGAGGTCGATCGCCGTGGCGTCCATGAGCGGGATCCAGGGGACGACCTCCTCCATCAGCTTCTTGTCGAGGTTGACCCAGCAGTCGATGCGCTCCTGGCCCGTGAGGGCCTGGCACGCGTCGATGTCCGCGTCCACGCTCGGCACGCCGCCCGCGGGGATCGTCACCCCGACCTCCTTCGCCTTGGCGGGAGTGATGCCCACCAGGGCGAAGGCCGTGTTGCCGTCGCGGAGGATGTTGCGCCCGTCGAACAGCACCATGAACGTCGAGGCGTCGGCGTAGTCCTTGCCCCAGCCGTTGCCCGAGCTGATCGGGGTCTTCTTGCCCGGCTGGCCCGACACGTCGTTGACGGTGCTGCGCGAGGCCTCGCGGGTCTCCAGCTTGAGGCCGATCTTCGCCGCCGACTGCACGATGATGGGCGACTGGGTTGACCACGGCGCGAAGTTGCGGTTCAGGTGGACGATGCCGCTGCACTGCGGGGCGTCGCAGAGGCCGTCCTGGTTGGTGTCGTACTTCGACAGCTTCATCTCGGCCTTGGCGGCCTCGACGTCGCCGGCGAACGGCGCCTTCTGGTACGGCGTGTAGGTCTCGGCCGTCAGCTCCGGCACCATGGCGTCGGGCAGGAGGTCGGTCGGGATCGCGCCCTGGACCGGGCCACCCCAGGCGCGCTGGATGCCCTCGAGGTCCATCACGAGGTTCATGGCCTTGCGGACGTGGATGTCGTCGAACGGGGGCTGGGTCAGCTGCATGTAGGCGAACCACATGCGGTCGCCCGAGTTGACGCGCAGGCGCTCGCGGATGCTCGGGTCCTGCAGGTAGCGGCGAAGGACCGCGTTCGGCGGCGTCTCGAAGGAGCCCTCCAGCTCACCGCGCTCGATCTTGGCGAAGATGTTGTCGAGGTTGGTGTTGACCGAGATCTCGAAGCGGTCCGGGTTGCTCTGACGGATCTCGGTGTCGTCGGTCGCGGGGTCGTAGTTCGGGTTGCGCACCAGGTTGAGACCGGTGTTCGGGTTGAAGCCCGAGATCGGCTTCTGCGTCTTGCAGCTCGAGATGTTGAGCTTGTCCGAGCCGTCGATCATGTACGGGCCGCTCGCGATGACGTAGCGGCCGTACTCGGCGGCCTGCGTGTAGCACTTGGCCACCTCCTGCGGGATCGGCGCGGTGGCCGGCATCGCGAGGCGGTACAGGAAGTCACCGGTCGGCTCGGTGAGGGTGAACGAGATGGTGCTGTCGTCGGGGGTCTCGATGCCGGTGATGGTCTTGGCCTTGCCGGCGGTGTACTCCGGCAGACCCTTGATCACCTGGTAGTAGTTGGCGTACTGCGCCCCGACGCTCGAGGTCGCGATGCGCTGGAACGCATAGGCGATGTCCTTCGAGGTGACGTCCCGGTTCACCGGCGGACCGAACTTGATCCCCGGCTTGATCGTGAAGGTGTACTTCAGTCCACCGTCGGTGGGCTCGGGCATCTCGGTGGCCAGGTCGGCAACCAGCTCGTTGCCGGCGGGGCCCGCGGTGAACGGATAGCTCACCAGCGTCCGCAGCATCAGCGAGTTGTAGATGGTCCAGGCGCTGCCGAAGTACTCGCCGGTGGGGTCGAACCCGTCGCTCTGGGCGAAGTCGGTGTTGGCGATCCGGTATGTGCCGCCCTTGGCGACATCGCCGATCGTCACCGGTCCACCGAGCTGGTCGATGACGGCGCTGATGTCGTCCTCGGTGACTCGCGCCTCCGGTGGTGTCGGCGGTGCTGCTGTCATCGCCGCAGGCCGAGAGTCCGAGCGCGGTCAGGACGGCGAGAGTGCCGATCCCAGTCCACGTGAGCCATCGCCGTTTCATGTGATGTCCTCCATGATTCGTGCTGTTTCAGGGGGTGGTTCGGCTCCAACCGCCGGCGGTTCCGGGAGTGGGGCGTCGATGGGCCGGTGCCGGTTCACGACCGGTCGGCCCGGGGGTCGAGTGCGTCTCGGAGGCCGTCGCCGAGCAGGTTGAAGGCCAGCACGGAGACCAGCAGGAAGAGCCCTGGGAACAGCCAGAGCCACCAGACGACGTCGAAGTTCTGGAGCGAGTCGCTGACCATGCTCCCCCAGGAGGGCGTGTCGTCGGGCACGCCGAGCCCCAGGAAGGAGAGGTACGCCTCGAAGAGGATGTTGGCCGGGATCAGGAGCGACGCGTAGACGATGATCGGCGAGACCAGGTTCGGGAGGATCTCCCGGAACATGATCCGCAGGTCGCTCGCACCGAGGGAGCGCGAGGCCTCCACGAACTCGCGCTCGCGCAGCGACAGCGTGTTGCCGCGCACGAGCCTGGTGACGTAGGGCCAGGTGAAGAGCGAGATGATCACGATCACCATGCTGAGGCCCGGCTTCAGCGTGCCGTGGAGGCAGCCGTCCTTGGACGTGGAGCACGCGGCCACGATCCCGATCGCGAACAGGAGCAGCGGCACCGAGAGGATGATGTCGGTGACCCGGGAGATGACCGTGTCGACCCCGCCGCCGAAGAAGCCGGCCAGGACGCCGAAGACGATCCCCACCGTGACCGCGATCGCGGTGGCGAGCACGCCCACCACCAGCGAGACGCGCGCTCCGTAGATCGTGCGCACGAAGACGTCGCGCCCGTTGTTGTCGGCTCCGAACCAGAAGCTCGACGACGGTCCGTCGGGGATCCCGAAGATGTCGGTGGTCTCGCGCTGGAAGAGCTCGTTGGGCCCGTGACCCACGAGCGCCGCGAACAGCGGCGCGAAGATGGCCATGAGGACCAGGAGGATGATCAGAGCGAGGCCCGCGAGCGCGAAGCGGTCCTGCGTGAAGCGCTTCCAGAAGAGCTGCCACGGCGTCTTTCCGACGATCTGATGGTCGTCGGCCGCCGGAGTGGGGGCGCCGGCGGCGCCGGCGGGCTCAGGCTCCGCGGTGCTCATTCGCCGCCCGACGGGGCGTCTGACATGGGGTTCGCCGCGTCACGATCGCGCGACACTACTCCCGCGCGTCGCGGCCTGCATAGGGTTTCGAGACCCCCGAAATCGATGGGGAATCGCGGGAAGGAGCCTGCACCGCGCCCTCGGGCGGATCAGCCCGAGGCGTCCGCACCCGGGGGGCGCCTGCGGCGGCGCAGGATCACGGCCACGACGACGACCAGGGCGCCGAGGCCCACGATCGTCCCCCAGCGCACCCCGGCGGGGCGCGAATCGCTGAGCAGCGTCACCACCGCCGCCAGCGCGATCAGCCCGGCCGTCGCCGCCTGGATCCGTCTCAGGGGACGGGCATCGGGGAAGCGCGCATCGAGGGGGTCGCGCTCGTCGCGGGGCTCGTCCTGCACGGTCCGCAGGCTAACGGCCCGGCGCGCGAGGACCCGCGTGGACGGGTCCTCGGTTCACCTGAGGCGGGAGTGACGGGACTCGAACCCGCGGCCTTCGGATTGACAGTCCGATGCTCTAACCAATCTGAGCTACACCCCCAGCACGCCGACTGCGGGGACGGGACGGAAGTGGGCGGTGACGGATTTGAACCGCCGGCCACCTGCGTGTAAAGCAGGTGCTCTACCGCTGAGCTAACCGCCCGAACCGCGTTGGCGACGGTGGACGATACCAGCCCCGGGCGTGCGCGACCTGCGCCGCCGGCCGAGCGCCCCGCGACCCCGCACGACGTCATCACGACGGTACGGGCCTCCCGAGGGGCCGGGCGCGGATAGGGTGCCCGGGAAGCGGGGGTGAGACCTCGGAACGCAGAGAGAGGTGGGAAGTGAACGACTTCAGTTTCTGGGACCTGATGTGGACGATCATCGTGGTCTACGCGCTCTTCGTGGTGATCATGATGCTCGTCTCGATCGTGGCGGACCTGTTCCGTGATCGGGAGCTCTCCGGCTGGGCGAAGGCGGGGTGGATCATCTTCCTCGTGATCTTCCCGCTCATCGGAATCCTGGTCTACGTGATCGCGCGCCACCAGGGCATGGTGGAGCGCGCCTCGAAGCAGCAGGAGGCGGCCAAGAGCGAGTTCGACAGCTACGTCAAGGGCGTCGCGGGTTCCGGCGGGCCCTCGCAGGAGATCGCCACGGCGAAGAGCCTCCTGGACAGCGGGGCCATCTCGCAGGATGAGTTCGACGCCCTGAAGGCGAAGGCGCTCGGGTAGGGGATCGGCGCAGCGTGCGGACGGGCCCCGGTGAGCGACTCCCCTCGTAGGGAGGACTCCCGGGCCCGCCGCCGTGGTTCGGAGGCCGTGGGGTGGGGCCGCGATGCGACCGCTCGCGCCCGCGCCACGGCCGAGCGGGCGCGCGACTGGGCCGAGGCCGAGCGCGAACGCTCGCGCGTCGTCGCTCTCGCCTTCGACCTCGCCGAGCGCGACCGGGCCCGCCTGGGCGGGCTGCTGGCCGGAGCCCTCGCCTATCGCCTGTTCCTCTGGGTGCTGCCGTTCTCGCTGTTCACGGTCGGCGCCCTCGGGGCGATCACGAGCATCGACGGGGAGGCGCCCGAGGAGATCTCGGACAACGTAGGGCTGCGGGGCTTCCTCGGGGACACGCTGGCCGACGGCGCCCGCCAGAGCGGCTGGTGGATCGCGATGTTCATCGGCCTCTTCGCCATGCTCTACGCGGGGATGGGCGCGGTGCGGGCGCTGCGCATCAGCCACGCCGCCTCCTGGGGCATGCGGCCGGAGCGCGGCGGCGGCAACCCGTTGCGGGGCTCGCTCTGGCTCCTGGCCGTCGTCGCCGGGACGCTCGTGGTGTCGGGCATGGTCGGCTGGCTCCGTCACGTCTCCTTCGCGGGAGGTCTCCTGGCCACGCTCGCGATGACGGCGTTCTACTTCTTCCTCTGGCTGGAGATCTCGCGGCGCCTCCCTCACCGGGCGGCGACGCTCAGGAGGCTCATGCCCGGCGCGCTCGTCTTCGCCCTCGGGATCCAGGGCCTGCAGCTGTTCACCATCTACTACCTCGCCGGCCGCGCCCAGCGCGCGGCGTCGGTCTACGGGACCATCGGCACCGCGCTGACGCTCCTTCTGTGGCTCTTCATCATCGCCCGCCTGATGGTCGGCGGCGCCATGCTCAACGCACAGCTCTCCGTCACACATGACCGGGCCGAGGGGCCGTCGGATGAGTGAGTCCCTGGTGGGCCGTCGCTAGCTCGCATGGACCGTCCTCGGGCCGGCGGTCGTCGTGATCGTCCTCTCGTCTCTCACGGTGTGGGTCACGCGCCAGGCGCTCGACACGGGCAACTGGGTCGGCGTGAGCGGTCAGCTGCTCGGGGACGACCGGGTCCGTCGGGTCGCCGCCGCCGATCTGGTCGACGCCCTGTTCGCGAACACCGACGTCCAGGCGCGGCTGGAGGAGGCGGTCCCTCCGCGCCTCGATCCGCTCGCCGCCCCGGCAGCCGGGATCCCGCGCCGGACCTCCGACGAGGCCACGTTCGAGCTCCTGGGGCGCCCGGCGTGACGCCACCCTGGTGGCGTCACGCGGACCAGGATCGGTTCGGCCCCGTCCTGGCGCTCCTGCTCGGCAGCCTGGTCTCCGGTCGGTGCCCCCCACGCGCCTCTCCGGGCTCGCCGCCGCGCTGCTGGGCGTCGCCCTCTGGGTCGCGGTGGCCGCGCCGCCGGGGGTGCGGGCACGAGCGCGAGCGCCGGCGCCCGCCCCCTCATCCGCCGCCCGCGCTCAGCGGGCGCGCCCAGGACGCCTGGACGTCGCCCCCGCCCTCCTCGGCCACCCGCCCGCCGAAGCGCACCAGGATCGGGTTCGGTGAGACCTTGCCCGCGACGAGCGCCTCTCCCAGTCGCAGCGAGCCGGCCTCGTCGATCAGGCTCGGCGGGATGAACGAGAAGAGCCCGGCGAGCCGGGAGAGGTCGGGGGCGGAGTTCATCCGCATCAGCACGATGTTGTCGGCCTGCGAGAGGACGTTCTCGTGGACCTTCTGCGGTCGCTGCGTCGCGACCAGGAGGTGGATGCCGAACTTGCGCCCCTCCGCCGCGATGCGGACCGCGGCGGCGGTGGCGAGCCGCCCGAGGGCGTCTCCGGGATCCTGGGGGCAGACGTTGTGGGCCTCGTCCATCACCACCAGCACCGGGCGCCGGTCGGCCCGGCGCCGCCACAGTCGCTTCAGCACGGCGGCCGCCGTCACCGTGCGCTCCTCAGGAGTGGGCAGGCTCCCGAGGTCCACCACCAGGCAGCGCCAGTCGTCGGCCTCCAGGTCGTCCAGCAGCCCGCGCCCCTCACGGCCCCGCGTCCAGACGGACCACTCGAGCAGGCCGAGGTTGCGGATCCTGACGAGGAGCCCCCGCGCCTCGGCGTCGCCCGACGCCAGTGCCTCGAGGATCTCCTCGGGCGACCCCCCCGCCGCCTCGTCGGCGATGGCGTCGAGGAGCGCGCCGTACTCACCGCGGTCGCGGATGGGGTCGAGGCCGGCCACGGCCGCCTTGAGGCGCGGGTCGAGATCCCAGAAGCGCAGGTGCAGGGGGCGCTCCGCACCCTTGCCGGCCGACCGCACGTGGATGCCGGGCGCGAGTGCGCGCCAGCGCTCCGCGAGCGAGGGGTCGGCGTGCTCGCGCACGATCGGCATCCGCACGCAGTCGGAGTTCGGGTCGAGGACGACGATCCGCAGGTCCGTCTCGAGGAGGAGCTGCTCGAGCAGGAGCCCGAGCGCGTACGACTTGCCGGACCCGGACTGGCCGCAGAGGAAGGTGTGGCGGTCGAAGCCCCCCGCGTCCAGCGTGACCGGGACACCGGGGGCGCGTACTGCCTCGCCGATACTCAGGCGCGCCCGGGGCCGGGCCGTGCGCGCCATCCAGCGCTCGACCTCGTGGGGCTCCGCCGGCCGCACGGGGGCGTCGTGGAAGGGCTCGGCGTCGCCCAGCACCACCCCATGCCCGACCCCCACGCTGTAGCGCATGTGTGTCGTGAAGGGGGTCGGTCCGGCGGCGCCGGAGATCTGCGGGCCCTCCTCGAGCCGGAGGTCGTAGTCGACGACCTGCCCGAGCAGCAGCTCGTCGTCTCCGCCGATGCTGACGTAGCCGCCGGTGCGCAGCGCGAGGCCCACCGGCGCCTGCAGGCGGAAGCGACGCCCGTCCAGCGACGTGGCGAGCGGGAGGATCTCCGCCTCGAGGGTGCGCCTGAAGTCGCGGTATCGCTCCGCCTGCGCTGTGACATCGGGGTCGGTCGCCGTCATGGGCGGCATTATGTCGATGCGTGCGGGCCCTGGAGCGGGCGGGCCCGTTCGCGGTCATCCGTCGGGGGATCGACGCGGCCGGGCGGGCGTCGGCCGGACGCGTCGGCCCCCCGGGCGGTGCCCGGGCTCGAATCGCGCGCGGCGGCGCCCCCCGGGATGAGAGGATGCCGCAGGCGAGTCAGCCCGGACCGTTCCCCACGAGGAGGACCACATGGACGCCGATCACGCCGCGGAGCTGCTGGCAGCCGAGCGCGAGCGCATCGAGCATCACCTCGCCCGGCTGCGCGGCGACATGCCGTCCGACTCGCTCATCGACGACACCGATGCCGGCGACCAGGCGTTCGGCCTCAACGAGCGAGAGCGCGACGCGGGGCGGATCGCCGAGCTGGAAGGGGAGCTCGAGGCCCTCGCGCGCGCCGAGGCGCGCCTGGCCGACGGCACCTACGGCCTGAGCGTCGAGAGCGGCGAGCCGATCTCCGACGCGCGGCTGGAGCGCCTGCCCGCCGCGGAGCGGACGGCCGACGAACAGCGGACCTGGGAGCGCTCGGGGCGGTAGGCGCGCCGGGCCCCGCTCCGCTCAGGGGTCGGGCACGGACTCCACGATGACCCGGACCCGGCGCAGAGCCTGCCGGGCGCGGGTGAGCTCGCCGCGCAGGATCCGGTTCTCGGCCTCGGCCGAGGCGAGTCGCGCCAGCACGTCGCCCGGCGCGGTGTCGTCCGGGGCGGGCGCCGGGGACGGGTCCTCTCGCTCGCGCCACCGCGAGAAGCCGGCGGCGATCTCGATGACGGTCTCCTCGTCGCCGAAGCGGCGGGCGGCCTGCTCGACCGTCGCGCCGGCCTCGATCAACGGGAGCATCTCGGCGTAGAGCGCCGGGGCGTCGGGGTGCCCGGCCACGGCGGTGCGCCGGCTGCGGGTGGGAGCCGATGCGGCGACGGCGGCCTCGGCGCGCTTGGCGCCGGCGTAGAAGGCCGACGAGGTGGCCGGCACCGAGCGTCCCATCTCGGCCGAAACCGCCCGGATCGCGGACGCTCGGGTCATGCCCGGATCTGCTCCGGTCAGAGCGGTCACCCGCGTATAGACCTGGTCGGCGACGGTGGCGGACATCGGGCCCATCCTTCACCCGCGGCGGCGCGCGCGCAACGGCGGATCCCCGCACGCGGCGCGCGGCCATACCGCACGCTCGCGCGTCCCTGCGCGACGGATGCCGCGCCTGGCGCGGGGGATCCACGCCCGGTCTCGGTACTCGCGTCCTGATCGCTGCGGAAACCCACGGATGACGGCGGGCCGGGCGTGGGGTCTTGTGATGGAAGTAACGAACCGGCGTCACGCCCTCGCCGGGCGCGCCCAAGGAGAGAGGCTATTCATGACAACAGGGAAGAAAGTGCTTTGGTGGGGAGGCGTGGTCTCCGGTGTGCTCCTCATCATCCTCGGGGCCGTGTGGGTCTTCGCGGGCGTCCAGGCACGCGGTGAGGTCAGCGACACGATCAAGCAGGAGCAGATCGTCGGCTCACCCGACATGAGCCCGACGGCCATCCTCGTGGGCATCGAGGAGGCGGGGCTCGAGGGCAAGGTTGACATCCCGTCGTGCAACGTGGCCGAAAAGGAGATCGACAGCGGCAGCGAGGCGCGTTGCTTCGCCGAGTACATGCGCGTCCACGCACTCGAGTCGAGCGGCGGGCGGACCTACTCGCAGATGGGCCGCTTCCTCGACGAAGACGGCGAGGAGGTCTTCACCGAGGCTGACGCCGCCAAGGGTCCCACCGGACGTCCCGTGTCCAACCCCGCCCGCGACCTCTGGGTCTCGGAGCGCGCGCTGGCCACCGGTCTCGAGCTCGCGTACGTCGGCGAGCAGGTCTCGCTCTTCTCGATTGCGACCGGGATCCTGTTCGTCATCATCGGGGTCGGCTTCCTGGTGATGATCTTCGCCGGGGGCATCATGGGGAGCCCCTTCTCCAAGGACTCCACGCCCGAGGCGTAGTTCCGCCCCGCGCACTGACGAGCCCCTCCGGCCTAGGCGGCGGAGGGGCTCGTCAGTGCCGTGAGGCCGGCGAGCAGCGCGGCCCGCTCGGCCGGGCTCATGCCTGCGAGGACCGTCTCCACCCGTGAGGCGTCCGGCGCGGGCGCGCTGTCGGCGCAGAGCTCGTAGCCGGCGGGCGTGAGGGCGACGGTATGGCGACGGGCGTCGTCGGCGAGTGGCTCGCGCTGGGCGAGGCCGAGGGCCTCCATGCGTGCGCACAGCCCGGCGACGAGCGCGCGGGGGAGGCCCAGCCGCCGGGCCTGCTCGGTGACCGGCAGGGGGGCGTCGGCCACGATGCGCATCAGCGCGAGCATCCGCGGCGTGACCTCGGCACGGTCGCAGACGCGCTCGATCGGCAGGATGCCCTCGAGGAGTGCGGGCACGAGGTCGGCCACGATGGCGGCCTGATCGACGACGTCGGCGACGGCCGCCTCCTCCGCCTCCGCGATCACGGCGGCCGGCGCGGCATCGGGCTCCTCGGCAGGGCGCCACCCTGCCGGCCAGTCGGGCTGCTCGTCGTCGTGCCCGGAGCACTCGTCCTCCGCCCACGACCAGTAGGCGGCCTCCGGGTCGATCGCCGCCGCCGCCTCGGGGGCGGCCTGCGGGGCCGCGAGAGCCTCGTCCAAGGGCTGAGTGGGCACGTCGTCCTCGGCAGGGATCTCCTCGGCGGTCTCGCCGTCCTCGCCGGTCGCCTCATCGTCCGGCGGGTCGTCGAGCGTCCACTCGGCGTCCTCGATGGCATCCTCCGAGGTCCAGGCGATGGAGAGGGCCTCCGACGCGGTGGCGGCGCTCTGCGAGTGGGCCGCGGTCATCTCGTCGGCGAAATGCGACGGGGCCCTGCGCGCGCTCTCCTCGCGCTCCCAGGCGAAGCGCGAATCGCGGGCCCCGGCGGCCGCGAGGACCACCCGCCGGCGCCGTACAGCCAGGTATCCGACGAGGCAGATCATCAACGCCGCCCCCGCCAGGGTGGTCACCTCGGCCGGACCGGAGGAACGGTCGCTCGCGGCGGGCGGAGTGGAGGACGCGGCCTCCGGCGCACCGGTGGGCGTCTGTGCCGCGCATGAGGCGCCCTGGGAGCCGATCAGGACGGGCTCGCCGGGGTCGCCGCCGAGGGCGGCGTACTGGGTGCTCACGCCCGCGACCCAGTGGCGGTTGAGGCCCTTCGGGTCGTTCGCCGCTCCGATCGGCGCCCACTTCGGGCCGATGGTGTCGATCCTGATGCGGCCCTCCTGCACGTAGTAGGCGTCGAGCGTGCGCGCGGCGCGGGCGATGGCGGCGGCGTCCGAGGTGAAGACCATCCCGGGGCCGAGGCCGAAGGGGTTGTGGATGGCGCGCGCGGGGGCGTAGGTCTCGAAGCGGGTCTCGTGGGCCGCGATCGCCAGCAGGAGGCGCGGATCGATGCCCGCCGCGACGCCCTCGGCGACGAACGTCGCGCCCTGGCCGGCGAGTGGGCTGGCGGCCCGTCCGAGCAGCGCGTCGATACTCGCCGCGTCGGCCGGGGCGACGCAGGTGCTCGTCACGGCACCGCCCTCGGCGCCGGCGCCCGCCGGCAGCGCCGCCAGAAGGGCGGCGGCCGCGACCGAGGAGGCCAGCAGCCCGCGGCGGACCCGGCGGAGCGCGTACCCCGAGGCGGGGACTCGGGCGAGCACGGCACGTCGGGCGTGGGGTGACGGGATCGGGACGTCCTGGCTCGTTGCTGCGGGCTCGTGCCCCGTGCGCCTCGGCAGAAGTCGGTGCCGGCTTGAGCCCCCCGACCGATGATCACCCCATCGATGCCGGTCGGGCGCCGCCAGCAGACATATTCGCGAATCTGGCGAATCGTGGGCGGTTGCGGAATCCCTCCAGGGGCCGATTCGCGCGGCGGGGCGGGCGCGGGGCGGCGCCTCGCAGGCCATGCCACCGCTAGGGTGCTCGGGTCCGTCCCGTGATCCGGAGGTGCCCCCGATGTCGACGATGCGCCTGCCCCGCGGCGGATGGGTGACCTTCGCGGCCGTGGCCCTGTTGGTGGCCGGCGTCCTCAACGTCCTCGCCGGCCTCGTCGCGCTGAACCAGGAGCAGGTCTACGCGAGCGCCGACCTGATCTTCGGCGACCGGACGGCGATCGGGACGACCTACCTCGTGATCGGCGCGGTCGAGATCCTGACCGGCGTCCTGGTGCTGCGGGCTAACGTCTTCGGCCAGTTCCTGGGCGTCATGGTCGCCGGCCTCAACGGCTTCTGGCACTTCCTGTTCATCGGGGCCGACCCGGCCCGCTCGATCGCGATCATGGTCGTCGACGGCCTGATCATCTACGCGCTCACGGTCCACGGGGAGTCGTTCGAGAGCTGACGCGCCGCTCGGCACGGTCGTGTCCGCCCTGGTCCGCGAGGGCCTGCGGATCGGGTGGCTGCGCGAGTAGGACCACACGCTCCGCGCGCGCCGGCCGTTCCTCGTGCCGGGGGAGAACCGGCTCTGGCGGGTGCGCGACGGAATGCCCCGTCCTTCGCTCATGTACGCGCTACGGTCCTGCGCCACGCGCTGAGCGTGACACCGCCGGTTCGGCCGTCCGCGCGCCGCCGCGGGTGGATGATTCGGCCATGACGAGCCTGCCGGCCACGGTGCGGCCCGCTCGCCGCTGGCGACGGCGGCTGGGCACCGCGCGGCGGCTGCGTCGCACGGCCGGGGCGCGCGGCGTCGCCTTCCTGCTTCTGCAGCGCTCGGCTCCATCGCCGTGGAGGCGCGCTCACCCTTCTTGGCGGATTCATTACGTATCCGATGTCACGCCGCCCATAGGTAATGCCGAGACTCCGGGTGCGCCATGAGTCGATTCCGATCCAAGGAGACCAGCCCATGAAGATGTCCTCACGCCGCCGCGCCCCGGTACTCGCGGTCGCCGTCATGGGGCTGACCCTCGCGGGCGCGGGTGTGGCCGGCGCCCACCCCGGCGGCGGCCACTTCGCCGGGGGCCACCACGGGGCACGCGGCGCGAGCTGCCAGATCGCCCCGGGCGAGCTCGTCCCCCTGGCCGACAGCGCCGCTCTGACTCGCATCGACAAGCGGCTCACCGCCCTCGTCGACGCGGGCAGGATCTCGGTCGAGCGCAAGGACCGGATCTTCTCCCGCCGCCAGAAGCAGATCACCCTCCGCACCGAGAGGGTGGCCGCTCGCACCGCGCCCGTTCTCGCGCTTCTCGGCATGACCGCGGAGGAGTTGAAGGCCGCCCGCAAGGACCGCGCCCTCCGGGCGATCCTCAAGGACAAGAAGATCACCCGTCAGGCGTTCCGTACCGCGCTGCGCGAGGGTCGCGTGGCCGCCCGTGAGAAGGTCGCGGAGCTCTGCGCCTCGGCCGCGGCCACCCCGGCACCCGCGGCGTAGACCGGCACCGCTGCCCGCCTCGCCGCACGCTCGGGCGGGGCCGGGCGGCCGGACGGCCGTCCCGGGGTCACACGGGCCGGCGGCGCCACGACGTGCCGTAGGCCCCGTGCGGCGCGCGGCGGCATACCGATGACCTGGGTCGGCGTCTTCGCCGAGGCTTGCAGCGAGGATCTCGCGCGCCGGACGGTCCATGGCGATTCCCCTCGGCCCTGGCGTCCTCGCCCGGACGGCTCGGCGACCGAGACGAGAGGGATCCGCAGTGACCAGGCGCATGCGATGGATGTACGCCTGCCAGAGGCGGATGTACCCGCGCGGGCGCCCGCATCGCCCCGCCGCGGCGCTGAATCGGGCCTGGGCGGCCGCGGCGTCGGCTGGGCGCGGTCCCAGCCGCCCGGCCACCCTCGAGGTGCGGGGGCGCCGCAGCGGCCGCCCCGTCCGGGTTCCGGTGATGGTGGCCGACCACCAGGGGGAGCTCCGTCTGGTGGCGATGCTCGGCGAAGGGGCCTCATGGGTGGCCGACGTGCGAGCGGCCGGCGGCAACGCGGTCCTTCGCCGTGGCCGCGCGGAGGCGGTACGCCTCGAGAGCCCCCGCGGTGGGCCCGCCGGAACCCGGCCGGTCCTCAGCAGGTCGGCGTGCCGCCGGGGCCGGTGACGGAATCGACGCGGGCACCGTCGAGGTAGACGTTGACCCGCACCTCCGTCGGGGTGCATGCCCGCGCCAGCGGCACCGAGAACGCCTCCTCGCCGCTTCCCGAGACGGTCCGGAAGAGGGCGAGATCCCGTGGTTGCACCCACGGCCCGTCGGGCGTCGGGCGCTCGAAACCGATCGCCGTGAGCGCCGTCTTCGGCGGGAGGCCCGTCCAGCGGAGCCTCAGCCCCAGCCTGCCGTCCGCGTAGCGCAGCCCCTCCACCACCGCCGTTCCTCGCGCGGGGGCCGCGCCCGACACCGGGCTCTCACGGTTGAAACCGGCTTCCAGCGCGACGAGCTCCTGCTCCAGCTCGCGCGCGAGAGCGGTCTGCTCCGGTGAGGTGGCGATCACCCGCTCGAGGTAGGTCACGTACTGCGAGACGAGGCCGCGAGTCCGCTCGGAGGGATCGCTTCCCTGGAGCAACCGCAGGGCGCCCTCGAGCGTGGCACGCGCCGCGGCGGCGTCGCCCCGCCCCACCTCGGCCGCGCTCTTGACGAGCCGGATGTCGGGGACCTTGCCGTTGATGGCGATCGCCTCGTCGGCGGCCTGGACCGCGTCGTCGTACTCGCCCGAGTAGAGGCTCAGAAGGGAGATGAGGGTGAAGGTGAGGGAGTCCCTGCCCCCGCCGAGCTCGAGCGCCCTCCGGGCGTCGGCGATCGCCTCCTCGAAAACGGCCTGGTCGCTGGTCACGGCCCCAGTCACGCGGAAGTCCGGGTTCGCCCGCAGGAAGACGGCGGTCGCGCGTCCCCGGTATGGGGCGTCGTAGTCCCCCTTGATATCGATGGCCCGGGTGAACTCGGTGACCGCCTGCTCCTGACGGTCCCGAGCGGCGTCCACGCGACCGCGTGCCGTCGCCGCGATGGCGTCCTCCGGGGTCTCCGGGATGGACAGACCGTAGATGTAGCCCGCCCATCCGAGCACGACCGCCCCGAAGGCGACGCCGAGGACGTAGAAGAGGGTCCGGCGGGACCCCCGCAGCACGACGGAGAAGCCGACCAGGAAGAGCGAGACGGCCAGCATCGATATCGCCGTCGTGTACTGGGTGCTGCGGTCGTTCCAGGTCACGCGGGTCTTGGCCAGGGCGGTCTGGCTCAGGCTCAGCCGCTCGGCGTCGAAGCTCAGCGCGCGCACCTGCTCCTCGGTGCGCGCTCGCGGCAGGTCGGAGCCGGGTTCGACGAGCCCCCGCAGCTCGCCGATGCTGAGGGGCGGGGCCGAGGCGCCCGCGCTCTCGGCCTGGCGTACGACGGACTCCTGCTCGCGGCGGAGCGCATCGGACTCGGCCGCGATGTCGCGCTCGAGCTCCCCGGCGGCGCGCTCGAGCACGCCTGCCCTCAGCGCCCCGACGGCCGTTCGGGTGGTCTCGCGAGCGGTGTTCGATTCGTTGACGCCCGCATCGGTCTGGAGGATCCCGAGTGCGGCCCCGATCACGACGATCGCGGCGAGCGTGATGGCGATCCAGCGCCCGGCGATCCTCTCCTTACCGCCGCCCTCGCCGCCTCCCTCGTCGTCGTCGCGTGCAGGATCCTCGGTCGCGCTCATGCGTAGAAGTCGATCGAGAAGCCGGCGATCGCGCCGACGAGCAGGGCGACGATGCCGATGGCCATGAAGGTGTAGAAGGCGGGGCGGCGATCGGAATTGACCTGGCCCACCGTGAACATCAGCACCGCCCCCAGCAGAAGGAGGGACCAGACGGCGAGTCCCTTGATGCGCTCGCGGATACCCTCCGCCTGATCGGCCCACCCGGCCGGGTCGAGGGTGCCGGGCGAGTCGAGGCTCGTCGAGATCTCCGCGGCGCGCGCCCTCGTGCGCTCCGACAGGTCGAACGGTCGCGGCCTCACGGTCGGGCGTCTCAGGTCATCCTGGATCGAGTAACGGCCGAAGGCTCCCGAGTCCGCGGCCCGCAAGGTCGCCGCGACGCGCAGGCGGCGGGCCTCGTCGCGGTTCTCCGCCGCCGCTGCGGAATCCCCGGCCGCCGCGAGGGCGGCGGCCTGGTTGTCGAGCTCGGCCGCGACGGCGTAGTCGGCCAGGTAGCGGCTGTACTCGCGGGTGTCCCCGCCGACGCCGATACCGATGTCGATCCGCTGCTGCTCGACCCTGATGGTCTCGGAGATCGACTGGCGGTCGTCGAAGGCCGCCGTGCTGCCGATCGCGGCCGCGCGCCAGCCGAAGATCGCCGCGAGGACGGTCGCGGTGCCGATCAGGAAGGCGACCACCCACTGCTGGGCAGTGAGGTCGAGCCGGCGGGTCCCGTCGTTCGAGGACGACTTGCGGCTCAGGCGAGGAAGCATCGAATCGGGAGCCTACCTCGACGCGCGCGGCTGAGGGCGGTGCACGAGGCCGGTGCGCGTGCCGTCGCGCCACGATGAGCGTGATCCTCGGCCGGCCGCGCCGCCTCGGCGCGTGGATCGACACCGGCGAGTGAGCAATGGGTGAAGGCGGTGGGGGCGGTCGCATCGCACACGGCGCTCATCCTGAGGAGCTCGAGCGCTCGCCGGGGGACGTTCGGCGAGCGCTCGACCCCAGGGGGGCTACGCGAGCTTGATCGCCTCGCGCAGGAAGTCCTGCGCCTCCGCGGGCAGGACGTCGTAGTCGACCCTGGCGCCCCCCGCGATCTCCTCCTCGAGGACCGCGCTGATCGCGACCGTCGAGGAGTCGTCTGCGAGCACGAAGACCACCGCCTCGGAGCCCGCGATCATCTCGCCGGCCTGCTTCATGAGCTTGTCGGACACGCCCTTGTCGCGCGCCTTGCCCACGAGGGCGCCGATGCCCGCTCCGACGGCGGCGGCTCCGACCAGGGGGGCCGCGAAGACCCCGACGAGCAGGCCGAGGGCGCCGCCCTTGAGCGCGCCCTTGCCCGCCGTGGCGTCGCCGGTCTGCTGGATCCTCACCTTTCCCTTCTCGTCCCGGTAGGCCATCGCGGTGTCATCCACGCTGATGCTGCCCTCCTCCACGGCCCAGGTGATCCGGTCCATGGCGGCGAGGCCCGCCTCCCGCGACGGTACGGCGATCATCACGACGTTCATTTCGCTTCCTCTCCATTGGGAGTCGCCGGCGGCTCCAGGACTCCGGGTGGGCGATCGTCGAGCCGGTCCGCGCGTGCGCCGAATGGCTCCGGTTGGAGCCTTTCAGCCCTTCGGAGGAGACGCCAACCGGCATTCGCCGTCCATTCTTGCGGTTCTTCCGAGTGCCGCCGGCCCTGTGGTCGCTGTGGTGCGGTATCCGATCCTTCCCGGACCCGCCGAGAGGCGTCGGGCGCCTCGCCGCTGCCCCAACCGGTTCACGGGGAACCTTCGTCCATCCGGGCCAGGGGTTCGTGCTCTCTCGCCGCGGAGCGCTCGGCGAAGCGATGTCGGCCGCGCCGCGCGTCAGCAACTGAGCCTCACGCGGGCGGCAGAAGGCGCCGCCGTGCGGTCCAGGTCGCCCTCAGGGTCGCGTCGTTGACCGGTTCGTGGGCGTACTCGTCGGTGACCGCGACCACCTCGAAGCCGGCGGCGGCGAGCGCCCCCCGGATCTGCCCGTCTGTGAAGAAGTGCTGGCGGTGGTCGCTCGGTGAAGGCGTCACCGTCGCCGTCGCGGGTGACCTCGATGCGCGTGTCGCACGTGCGGGCGCGGGCGTCCACGATGCTCGTGATCGCGAATCGATGCCCGTCCGCCTCACCCTCGACGACCGGGTTGGCCAAGGTGAACTCCAACATGGCATCGGTGTGCACGTCGAAGACGAGCCAGCCATCGGGGCGGATTCGATCCGCCAGGGTCACCAGGGTCCGTCGTAGCTCGGCGGGGGTGAGGTAGTTGAGGCCGTCGAACGTTGACACCGCGGCGTCGAAGACCTCGTCGATCGTGAGGTCCGGCAGCGTCTCCTCGACCAGGAGCACGTCGGGGCCGAGCAGCCGGCGGGCGCGGGCGAGCATCGCGGCCGAGGCGTCCACGCCGGTGATCCGGTAGCCGAGCGCGACGAGCTCGGATGCCATGAGACCGGTCCCGCAGCAGACGTCGAGGACGGTCCTCACCCCGGCGTCGTCCGCTCGCCAGACCTCGTCCAGGAATGCCGCCCACCGCCCGTAACAGGGGTCCACGACGATCTCGTCGTAGACCCCTGCGAGGCGGGTGTACGGGTGATCCGCGCTCACGAGCGGCTCATCCGCCCCGGGGGCTGGGCCTCGTTCAGATGCCGAGGACCTTGGCCTTGGCGGCCGCGAACTCCTCGTCGGTCAGCACGCCCTGCTTGTTCAGCTGCGCGAGCTCCTGCAGCTTGGCGGTCTGCTCGTCCTGCTCCGGGGGGGCCGGGGCGTACTGCTCCGGCGCCTGCTGCGCGTACTGCGCCTGATCCTGCTGCTCATACCTGTTCGCCTGGCGGCGGGCGACCCGCCCGGACACCGCGGTCGCGGTGCCGGCGACGACGGCCGTCCGTGTGGCCATTCGTAGAAGTCCCATGTCAGTGCCTCTCAGTCGGTGGGGAGTCCGGCCTCTAGCTGCCCGAGAGGGCCGCTTCGGCCACGTCCGCGGGGATGCGGATCTGGTCGATGAGCACGCCGTCCGCCGCGCGAACGGCCTCGACGAACTTCGCCGCCCAGCTGTTCTCGAACGCGATCAGGAGCGCCGAGCTGTTGTTCGGGAGGTCGTCGGCGACCTCCTCCGCGTCGTCGGGGCCGAGGGCGCCCGCCTCGGCGACCGTGACCTCCAGGAAGGCCGGCCCCGTCTCCGGGTCGAGGTCCACGAGGTCGACGACGCTCGTGACGCCGTCGGCGTCCTTCGTAACGAACAGTAGATCGAGAACGCGCACTGTGCCGTCTGTGACCAGCTCCATCAGAGCAGGTGCAATCCGGCCGGTGAACTTGTTCCCGGGAAAGCCGATGATCACGACGTCAACCGGGCCCACCGCCATAGCGTGCCTCCTTTTAGGTCCTCGTCAGCCAGTCTCGTTCGGCGTCTGCGAACCAGCCGAACCCTCCGACGCAGGCTACAGCGGGCCGATCGGTGCCGCACTGCCATGCACTCACGCCTGGGACCCCGCCTCCCGTCCTTCCGCGGTTCATATACTGCGCCGCGGCCCGCTCCGGAAAGGCTCCCCATCGCGCTTCGCCCGCCCGCACCGGCTCTCTCCGAAGCGGTCCCACCACGACGGGGGGCCCTGACCGCATCGGCGGCGATCGCGGCGCTCGTGCTCCTCCTGCTCCTCGCCGGCGTGCCGTCGCCGGCCCTCGGCCAGGACGACGCGGCCCAGCGCCTGGCCGATCGTTACGCGCCGGTGATGATGCTCAAGGCGCAGCAGAACCCGTGCGACACCGAGGGCGAGCAGTACGCGCCGACGACGGTCGACATCGTCCTCGACAACCCGCAGGTCTTCCTGCGCCAGCTCGGCACGGACAACCCGGTCCTGATGAACGGCCCCGGCGCCTCGGACGTGTTCGGGCTGGGCGAGGGCTTCTACCTCGACTTCCCCGGCAGCGCCCTCGCCCCCGGATGCATCTACGAGCAGGACTTCCGCACCTACTCCGGCGGCCGGCCCGCCGTGGTCTACGCCCACATCGTCGGCCAAGCCGACCGGCCCGGCCAGCTGGCGCTGCAGTACTGGTCCTACTGGTACTTCAACGACTGGAACAACAAGCACGAGGGCGACTGGGAGGGGATCCAGCTCGTGTTCGACGCGGGGACGGTCGAGGAGGCCCTGGCCGCCGACCCGGCCAGCGTCGGCTACGCGCAGCACGAGGGTGGCGAGCATGCCGGCTGGGACGACGACAAGCTCGAGCGGCGCGGCACGCACCCCGTGGTGTACTCGTCGCGCGGTTCGCACGCGAGCTACTACTCCTCCGAGGTCTACCTCGGTCGCAGTGGCTCCGAGGGGTTCGGGTGCGACAACACCGACGGTCCGTCGGATGCCATCGAGCCCGAGGTCGTCGTCCTTCCGGACGCCGTCGACGACCCCGGCGATCCGCTCGCGTGGCTGTCCTTCAAGGGCCGGTGGGGTGAGCGCCAGCCGGCGCCGTTCAACGGGCCGACCGGGCCCGCCGCGAAGGATCGCTGGTCGGAGCCGATCGACTGGCAGGACGACCTCAGGTCCTCGAGCGCCGTCGTTCCGGCGGGCAACGACATCGGCGCCCAGACGATCAATGCGTTCTGCGGCGTGGTGAGCTGGGGGTCGAATCAGCTGATCGCGCTGCGCACCGATCCACTGCCCCTGGTGATCGGCGCCCTGCTCGTCGTCGTGCTGGCGAGCCTGCTTCTCGCGCGCACCGACTGGACCCGCGTGCGCCCACTCCCGATCGCCCGCCGCCGCCGCGCCGGCCAGATCATCGTCTCGGCCCCGCTCCTCGTGCGATCGCGGCCGATCCCGTTCGTCCAGGTCGCGCTGATCTACAGTCCGGTCGCGCTGGTAATCGGCCTTGTCGTCGTGCTCCTGCAGCTCATCCCACCGATCGGCTCGTTGGTCGACGGCGATCGCGGCGTCGGCGCGGTCAGCGTGATCCTCACGCTCGTCGTCGGCGGCGTCGGCTACGCGATCGGGTTCGTCCTCGTCACCGCGGTGGTGGCGACTCTGATCCACGGCCTCGACGGCGGGGTCGAGATCGGAGGGGTCGAGGCCGTCCGGCGAACCTTCGCGCGGCGCGGCGACCTACTCTCCGCGCTCGCGCGGGCGATCGTGATCGTCGTTGCTCTGCTGATCAGCGTCGTCGGCATCCCGTGGGGCATCCGGCAGCTCGTGCGCTACCAGTTGATGGCGCCGGCCTCGATGCTGGAGGGGCTCGGCGGACGGGCCGCTCTCGATCGCAGCACCGCGCTGATCCGGGGTCGCTGGCTCCACACCGCGGTCGTCGCCATGGTCCTCAATGCTCTGGTCGGGCTGATCGCGGTGGGGGTCGGGCTCGTGCTGCTGCTCGGGCTCGCCGGCATCCCTCTGTGGCTGTTCTCTATCCTGGTCAGCGGGTCGTCGGCGGTGGTCGTCTGCTACTCGGCCAGCGCCTTCGTGCTCCTGTACGGCGACGCGAAGGCCCAGCTCGAGCAGCTCGAGTCGGCCGAGCCGCTCGATCCGGCCGCGGCGCCCGGCCGCACCGCGCACTCGACGGGCTGATGGACTCCGGCGGGTAGACTCCCGCACCGTGGCGGTCATCGCGTGACATTGGGGCCGGGAGACGTCCTCGCCGGGCGCTACGAGCTCATCCGGATGATCGGCGGAGGCCCCTCCGGGCGCGTGTACGTCGCCTACGATCGCCATCTGGAGCGCGAGGTGGCGCTGCGCTTCGTCGTTGGAGACGCCGCCGCCGCCGAGACACTCCTCGACGAGGGGCGCCGCATGTCGGCGCTCTCCGGGGAGTCCCTCGAGGCCGTCGCAGTGCTGGACGCCGGCCAGATCGACGGAGGCGGAGCCTTCACGGCCAGCGAACTGGTTGACGGAACGCCTCTGGAGGAGGTCGCCCGCCGTCGTGCCCCCCTGCCGGCTCGAGAGGCCGTCGACGTCGCGGTTCAGCTTCTCGACGCATGTCTGGCCGTGCAGCGCCACCAGGGGGGGCGAGCCGACACGGTCGTCGCCTCGGCGCTCCAGTCGCCTGACGGCCGCCGCGTCCGGGTCACGCGCTTCCAATACTCCGCGCCGGGCCCCGGCGGGTGCGACCCCGCGTGTCCCGCCGTCGCCCGCACGCTCCAGGCCCTGCTGGCCGGCTCGACGCCCCCGGCCCACCTGCGACGCACGATCGACGACGCGCTCGCCGGGCGCATCCCCACCGCTGACGGAATGCGGGCGCGTCTGCTGGCCGGCACGGCCGCCGTGCTCCCGCCTCCGCCGCCTGTCGATCCGCCGCCCTCCCGCCGGTGGCCGTGGGTGATCGGCGTCATCGCCGCCCTTCTCGTGATCGCCGCCGCCGCCCTCCTGCTCAGCCGCGGGGGCGACGGGAACACGACGCCCATCCCCGACGTGGCGGGCCGTACTTCCGCCGAGGCGGTCGCGACGCTCCGCACTGCCGGCTTCACGCCCCGCACCGACGGTCGCGTCGACGCGACCGTCGCACGCGGCATCGTGATCTCCACCTCCCCGCCCGCCGGAGAGAAGGCCGAGGACGGGTCCGAGGTGACCGTCACGGTCAGCCAGGGGACGGGGTCCACCGCGGTGCCCGCTCTCGCCGGCCTGACGCGGGACGCCGCCGCCGCCGCCCTCGACGCTGCGGGGCTGGAGGGGCGGTACCTTCAGGCGGCGAGCGCCTCCGTGCCGGAGGGCTCGGTCGTCTCGCAGGATCCCGTGGCCGGGCTGCAGATCCCGGTGGGCTCGGTCGTGGCGGTCACCCTCAGCACCGGTCCCCCGATGGTGGACGTGCCGGACCTGGTGGGGGGCACCGTGGAGGACGCCTCGGTGGCGCTCCGCTCGGCGGGCCTGACCCTCGGCGTGGTGCGGCAGGCGCCCGCGGACGGTTCGTCGCCCGGGACCGTCGTGGCTCAGAATCCGGCCGCGGGCGATGAGGCCGTCGAGGGCTCGGCGGTGGACGTCACCGTCGCCCAGGCCGGAACCGGTACCTCCGGCGGCTGAGCGGGCGCGCGCCCGGTCGGCGCCGGACCGCGGTTCGTGGGGTCGGGTCCCCAGGGGAACGAGGAGGACGAGGAGGACGATCGATGCTGGAGCTGCTGCCCGACCTGCCCGACCACGTCGTGGGGATCAGGGCGATCGGCGACGTGGAGGGCGACGACTACGAGGACGTCCTGGTGCCGGCCATCCGGGACCGCCTCGGCCGGCACGAGAAGATCCGCCTGCTCTACGTGCTCGGATCGGAGTTCGCGGGATACGAGGCCGACGCCGCGTGGGAGGACGCCAAGCTCGGCGTGCGCACGTTCACCTCGTACGAGCGCATCGCCGTGGTGACCGATTCCGCCCTGATCCGGCGCTCGGTCCGGGCGTTCGCCTGGTTGATGCCCGGCGAGGTCAGGGTCTTCCCCGTGGACGACCTGGAGGGGGCTCGTGCCTGGATCGTGGACTGAGCCGGGCCGCCGTCCGGGCGAACGACGGCCCGGCGTGACCTGGGAATCCGGCGCGGGAGGTGGCCCAGCGCTCGGTCCGCCTCGGTCTCGGTGGGGGGCCCACCGACAAATTCGGTGAGGACGGCGCGGGGAACGGACGTGCGGAGGTCGACCCGGCGACGGGCGGCCGCATGGGGCCGCTGCTCGTGTCCTGTCCCGAGGGTTGCGGTTTCGTGGCGACGCCGGAGATCCCCTCGAGTGGAATCCGCGTCGAAGGCATGTAGCTCGCCGGATGGCGGGAGGCGCTCGACCTCGCCTGCTCGGCGACCGGTCCCTTCCTCCCGTTGCGCTGCGTCGGCTGGGACATCGCGATCACGACCCGGTGACCCATGATCGTGGGGGCCAACCGAGAATGAACTTCGGAGGGATCACCGCACCCGACCTCGCCCGCCGGCTGGCGCGGTCGCGCGGGCGAAGCCCGCGGCGGCGGCGAAGCGCGACCGCCACCCACCGCCTTGGGGGTCTCCCCCTCCCGACCGCCCCTTGGTCGGGGGTAGGGTCACCCCGAGGGAGGGATCGTGACCAGGAGACGGCGCGTCATCCTCATGGTGTTCGGTGCGACGGTGCTCGCCGGCGTCGTGGCCGCGGTGGTCGTTCCGCGGATCGTGCTCCGCGACACCGCCGCGCCCGCGTCCCTCGAGGACGCGCTCGCCCGTTACCGGGCGGCCGCCGCGCGGGCGCCGACGCCGATCCCGGCAGGCGTGTACGTCTACTCCACCATCGGCTCCGAATCGGTCAGCGCGCTGGGAGGCGCGACCCACGTCTATCCGCAGCGGTTGACCATCACGGTCACCGAGGCGCCCTGCGGGGTGATGTTGCGGTGGGACGTGCTGCAGACGCGCTCCACCACCTGGCGGGTCTGCGCCCGCGGGCCGGCGCCGGTCGTGCAGCGCCTCCGCGGATGGACGGAGCGACACCAGTTCTTCGGGCAGGACGACAGCACCACGTGGAGCTGCGGCGATTCGGGCTGGCTGGTCGCGGGCGCCGCCGGCACGACGAGTCCCTACCGCTGCGATTCCACCGACACCGTGGAGGAGGGGCGCCTGGTCGTTGTGGGATCGGAGACGATCGACGTCGGCGGGGCCGCGGTCGGCACCGTCCACATCCGGATCGCCCAGGACGAGCGGGGCGATGGGCGGGGGCGGATCGTGGAGGAGCGCTGGCTCGAGCGCCGCAGCGGGCTGCCGGTGCGCCTCCGGTCCCGCGCCCGCAGCATCAACGGCTCGCCGCTCGGGGACGTGACCTTCACCGAGCGCTACGACCTGACCCTCAACTCGCTGGAGCCGCGCACGTGAGGGGGGCGGGCGGTCTGCGTCGCCGCCTCGAGGCGATGCGCCGCGCGCCCGACGGGCTCCCGCGCCCCGGCGCTCCCTTCGCCCGGGGTCCGGTCGCGGCGCGTTTCCTCGCCAGGGTGATCGACGCCTCCGCCTGGGCGGGGACCCGCCTGCCGCCGGGGATCGCCCACGGCGCCGCCCGCGCCGGGGGGGCATGCGAATGGGCCGTGAGGCCCGCCAAGCGGCGGCGGCTCGCGGTCAACCTGGCCCACGCCGTCGGGCGGCCGCCGGGGTCCCGCGAGGTGCGCCGGCTCGTACGCCGGGAGTTCGTCAACGAGGCGCGCCGCTCGGCCGACCTCTTGTGGGCCCTCGGCCGCCCCGACGAGTTCCGGGAGACGGTGGTGGTGCAGGGCGCCGAGCACGCGCGCCGGGCGGCCGCCGCCGGCCGGGGCCTGATCCTGGCCGGCATCCACATCGGGGGATGGGAGGTCGCCACCGCCGTGCCCCGCGCCGTGCTCGAGGCGCCCACGACGGTGATCGTCGCCGACGACTGGCTGGCCTGGGCGATCGACCACATGCGCACCGCGGCCGGGCTGCGCGTCATGTACCGCACCGAGCCCGCGATTCGCGCGGCCCGCCTGCTGCGCCGGGGCGAGGCCCTGCTCGCTCTGGGAGACGACGGTGCCGGAGGTGAGCCCCGCGCTCTCGAGGTTCGCTTCCTCGACGCCCGCGCGCGCCTTCCGGTCGGCATCGTCTCCCTGGCACGGATCACCGGCGCCCCGATCGTCCCCTTCCACGTCCTACCGTCGGGGCCGCGGTGCTGGCGCGTGATCGTCGAGCCGGCGGTTGACGCGCCGCGGCGGGCCGAGGGGGCCGACGGCGAGCGGCGGGTGCTCCAGATCCTCGCCGCCGGCTGGAGCGAGATGATCCGTGCGTACCCCGACCAGTGGGCCGCCTCCTACCCCATCCGGTGGATCGGGGACGGGGCGACGGCGTGAGCCGGCCGCCCTCGGCGCGCGCGGAGGCCGCCCTCGGAATCGGCGCCTACGCCGCCTATCTCGCCGTCCGGCGCGCCGTGCTGGCATCCGGAGGGCGGCGCCGCGCCCATCGCAACGCCGGGCGCGTGATCGCCGCCGAGAAGCGCCTCGGAATGGACGTCGAGGCGTCGGTGCAGCGGGCGGCGCTCCGGGTGCCGGCGATCGTGCATGTCCTTCACGCCGGTTACGTGGGCGCGAACATCCTGCTCAGCGTCGGCTGGCTGGCACATCTGCGCCGTAGCGGCGATCCCGGCTACAGACGGGAGCGCAGAGCGCTGCTCGCAGCGTTCCTCGGGGCCCTTAACCCGCGCCGTGCGTGTCGTGAAGGCGCCGATCGGCCTCGCCCACGACGAGCCCGAGGGCTGATCCCCCGGACCGCCGATCAACGGGCAGCGCCGAGGGGGTCGGCGTGCGGGTCGGGCCGGATCGGCTGACCCAGCAGCCGCGTCGCCGTCCCGATCGGAAGCGCGCGCACGTCGGTGGCGGGTCAGGCTCCGGTCGGCTCGAAGACGCCTGTCGCGCGACGGGGTGACGCCCGGGGTGCGGCGCGCACGAAGAGGAGGGTCGAGCGCGAGATGGTAGCAGCTGAACGTGATCGTCGCGGTGACCGACCCATCAGGAGGGCCTGGTCAGCCGCACGCTCGGCGCTGTCGGCGAAGAAGAGCATGTAGACGAAGACGATGGCGGACAGGAACAAGAGGGCGATCCCGAGCGGCGTCGGGATGATGCCGGTGGCCCCAGTGGATGCGGTCGCGGCGAGCCTCTTCCCGCGTGGACGTCTGGTCGAGCCACTTGTCGTCGCCGACTGCCGGTCGCGGTCGCAGGCTCGATCCCCTTCACGGTGTCGAAGAGGCGACGCCCCAGGGATTGATCGCGTCACCCTGGGTGCCGTCTTCCATCCGCGGCCACTCCTGGTTCACGACCGCGCGCGAGTAGCAGGCCAGCACGCCGGTCAGCTCGTCGGTGCCGCCCTCCGCGGCAGGAACTGCGCCGTCTCGACCTGCTGTTGACCGTCAGCGCCGCCGCCGCGGCTCCGGTGCGGGATTGGTCGTAGCTCGTGAACGCCAGGAAGATGATGAACCCGAGCAGGATCGAGAAGCCCGTCGCGAGGACGCCGAACACCCCCGAGGCGCGGTCGCCGTCCGCGAAGTAGCTCCCCTCGGGCCACGGCGGCGGACGAGCGCATCGGGTGATCGTGACGAGGGCCGCCCCGGCGACGACAAGGAATCCGTAGACGATGTTCACTGCAGCGGCGAGCTACTCCCGCGCCCGGATGAATGGGGCGTGTGAGCGCGGCGTTTCGGATTCGCGGGCGCTCGCGAGTGGGCGGCGTGCGCGGAGGGCCCCGGATCGCCGTGCGAGGCTCGTGCAGTGGCGCCGCGTCCGGGGCGGATCCCGCTTCGCCGCCGCCGGTCACATGCAGGACGAACGAAGCCGGATTGCCGGGGCCCCCGGTTTGCGGGGCCGGTGCGGGCGGCCGATGGCACGTCCTTCCGCCCTGCACCGCCCGGGAGGATCCGCCAGGATGCCCGGGTGAGCGGGGAGGACGACGACCGGATCGGATCGGACGAGGGCGACCAGCGGCGGCGCTGGTCGCGGTCCCGGCGCGTCCATGTCCGGCTGAGCGAGGAGGAGCGGCGGGCGGCCCTGGCCGAGCTCTTCCTCGAGGGGCCCGAGCTGCTCCCCTACATCCGCCGCCTCGCGGTCCTGATGGCGCTGTCGGTGACGATCGCGACCTTCGGGATACTCGGCGACTCGCCGGCGGTGGTGATCGGCGCGATGCTCGTGGCTCCCCTGATGACGCCGATCACCGCGCTCTCGGCGGCGCTCGTGATGGGCTGGCCGGGGCGCCAGGGCACCCAGCTGGGCATCGTCTCGGGGGCCAGCGCGGGCGCCGTCGCCCTGGCGTGGTTCCTGGCGCGCTTCGTGCCCCAGGAGCGGCTGGCGGAACTGCCGAACGAGCTCGTCTCGCGCACCGAGCCGGGCGTCCTCGACCTCGGGATCGCGATCGCGGCCGGAGCGGCGGCCGCCTACGTGACCATCCGGCCCCAGGCGGGGGCGGCCGCGCTGCCGGGCGTCGCGATCGCGGTCGCCCTCGTCCCGCCCCTCGCGGCGCTCGGCATCGCTCTCGAGCATGGGACGGGCGCGATGGCGAGCGGCGCCCTCCTGCTCTTCCTCACCAACCTCGCCGCGATCGTCTTCACGGCCGCCGTGGTGTTCCTCGTCATGGGCTTCCACGCCACCTTCCGTCCGGCGCGGCTCACGCGCCGGATCCGCACGGGCCTCCTGATGGCTCTCGTCGCGGTGATCGCGGTCGCGTATCCGCTCGGCCGCCAGAGCAGCGACGCACTGGCTGAGGCGCGCGACGCGGAGGCCGTCGCGCGGGCCGTCAACGACTGGCTCGGCGACCGGAACCTCGCCGTCGAGCAGACCGACGTGCAGCGTCGCTCACCCCGGATCGAGGTGGTGGTCGACCTGATCGGCGCCAGCACCCCGGCCGCGGCGGCCTCTCTGGCGGAGCTGCTCACCGCCGCGCTGGGAAGCCCCGTCAACCTCACGCTGCGCATCACCTCGCGCGAGGAGATCCGCGTCCTGTCGCCGGGCTCCGGGCCCGGCGGGTAGGCCCGGGGCGTCTGCGCTCACGCGCCCTTCACGACCCCCACCACGTTGCCCTGCGGGTCGCTGAAGAGCGCGAAGGTGATGTCGCCCGGGCCCTTGGTCGGTGGCATCACGACCCCGCCGCCCATCGCCACCACCCGGTCCAGGTAGGCCTGCGGGTCGTCGTCGATGGTCACGTAGACCGTCACCAGCGGCTGGCCGGCCGGGTTCGTCCCGACTCCGCCTCCCACGCCGGGCTCGCCCTCGGGCGGATTCACGAGGCCGTAGTCCATCCCCTCCATGGTCTGGAACGACCAGTCGAACAGCTCCCCGTAGAAGTCGCGGAGCGCGGACCCGTCCGGCCCCATGATCTCGAAATGCACGACGTTGCTCGCCACCTTGCCCTCCCTGCTCGCCGCCGGGACGCGTCCGAGTATCGTGCAGTTCCTGTGCGGCTGTCACCCGTCGCACGCAAGGGCCCCGGTACGGCCCGAGGAGAGGTATGCCCCGGCGGCGGTTCAGTCCGGTCGTTCTGATGCTCGGCTCTCGGTCGCGAACACCGGGATGCTCAGGGGGAGGCGCTGCTCGGCCTCCCGTCGTCGGGGTGGGGCCTGTCGGGGCCGGGCGCGCACCTGAACGACCTCCGGCAACTCCTCGCCATCGGGGCCGATCCCGGCCCCGCCGCTCTCCATGAGGGTCGTCGATCACGCGAACGGAGACCGCGCTCCGGAGGCGGCGCGGTAGGGCGCGATGCAATCCGCACTCCTCGCGTTGACCGTGATCGCCGCGATCGCCTTCAACGTCACCAGCGGCTTCCACGACGCGGCCGAGATCTGCACGCCGGCGGTCGTCACGCGCGCGATCCGTCCCGCCGGCGCCCTGGCGTTCTTCGCGGTCATGGTCTTCGTCGGGCCCTTCCTGGCCGGGACTGCCGTCGCCGACACGATCGGCGGCTTCGTGACCCTGTCGGACCTGGCCCCCACCACCGCGCTCGGGATCGTGGCCGCAGGCATCGCCGGGGCGGCCGTGTGGAACGTGGTCACATGGCGGTTCGGGATCCCCTCCTCGTCCACCCATGCCCTGGTCGGCGGCCTGGTGGGCGTCACCGTGGCCGCCGCCGGTCCCGGCCACGTGCAGTGGGGGCTCTCGGCTCTTGCCGACGGGCAGCTGGAGGGCGTGACCAAGATCCTCGTGGCCCTGATCCTCTCGCCGATCGTCGGCCTCGCGGCGGGCTTCGTGGTGTTCCGGCTCGGCCGCCTCGCGCTGCGCCGCGCGACGCGGCGCGCCAATCGCCCCCTGCGTCGCCTGCTGGTGGGCGGTACCGGCCTGCTCGCCTTCGCGCACGGCGGCAACGAGGCCCAGAAGAGCATGGGCGTGATCGCCCTGGCGCTGGTTCTGAGCGGTCGGCAGTCGTCGTTCTCGATCCCGCCGTGGGTGATCGTGGTCTCGGCGGCGACGCTCGTGATCGGCGGTGTGTCCGGCGGCTGGGGGATCGCGCGCACCCTCGGCTATGGCATCTACCGTCTCGAGCCCCTGCACGCCGCGGGCGCGCAGGCGGGAGCGGCGGGGGTGGTCTACGGAGCGGTCCTGCTCGGTGGCCCGGTCTCCACCACCCAGGTCGTGGCCTCGTCGATCACCGGCGCGGGCTCGGCGGAGCGGCCCCGGAGCGTGCGGTGGGACACCGGCAAGGCCATGATCATGGTGTGGCTCATCACCTCCCCCGCATCCGCGGCCGCCGGGCTCGCCCTCTACGGGCTTGTCGCGGCCGCGGCCGCGCTCGTGGGCTGACAGGCCTGGGCTCGTGACCGCGCCGCGCCGCTACCGACCCGAGCTCTCCCGGTTCGTCCGCGGGATGTTCCCGCGCACCGCCGACTTCTCCGCCCTCCTGGTGGATCAGGCCCAGATCGCCGTCAACGCCCTCGCCGCCCTGGCGGAGTATGCGCGCACGGGCGACGCCGCAGCAGCAGAGAGCGTCTCGGCGATCGAGAAGCGCGGCGACCGTCTGCGGGAGCGCAACCTCGAAACGCTCAACCGGTCGTTCACGACGATGTTCGACCGCGATCTCACGGCGGTCGCCATCCGCCGCATCGACGACGTGGCCAACTACGCCAAGACCACGGTGCGTGAGATGGGGATGCTCGCCATGGAGCCCGACGCGACCGTGGTCGCCATCGCCGAGATCCTCTGCGAGGGGGCCCTCGAGCTGAGGGCCGGGATCGCGGGGCTGGGCGGCGATCCGGCACTGGTGGCCGAGCACATCGCGCGCGTGCACAAGGCCGAGCGACGGGTGGAGAAGATCTACCGCGCGGCCTTCTCGGAACTCTTCGGGGCCGATGCCGCGGCGCGATGGGGCACGGGCGGGGAGGCGATCGAGGGGCTGCTCAGCGCCCTACGGCGGCGCGAGGTCTACCGCCACCTCTCCAACGCCGCCGACCGGCTCGACGGCGCCGGTCACGCGATCATGGACATCGCCGTCGCCACACCGTGATGTCGCATCGCGGTCGCCCGTCGTTGCATCGCCGAGCCCGTCCACGCGCGCTTCAAGATGCTGCGCCCCGGCTCGCTCATCCTCCTGCCGGCCGGGCGACTCGGACCGGTGGGTGCCCGCCGCCGGGTTCGGGGGTGCCGGCGGTCGTCGCTCACCGGTCCGATGCCGGGGGCTGGCGTAGGATCGCCCCGAGCACCGAAAGGGGGGCACGATGGACATCGAGGGCGCTCGCGCGTTTGCGCGCGAGCATCACCACGGGATCCTGGCGACACGCCATCCATCGGGTGGAATCCGGCAGTCGCCGGTCGTCGCGGCGGTGGACGACGCCGCCAGGATCGTGATCAGCTCGCGCGAGACGGCCTACAAGGTCCGCTATCTGCGCGAGGACCCATGGGCGCAGCTCTGCCTGTTCACCGACCGGTTCTTCGGGCCGTGGGCCTGGATCGAAGGGGCGACCGAGATCGTCTCCCTGCCCGAGGCGATGGAACCCCTCGTGGACTATCGGCGCAGTTTCGCGGATGCGGTGGAGGTGGATTGGGACGACTACCGGGTCCGCATGGAGCGTGAGCGCCGGGTCCTGATCCGCATCCAGGTGGAACGCGCGGGGCCGGCCAAGCAGGGATGACGCGCCCGCGCCGCCGCGAGCCGCGCGTGCCCGGCGGCGGCCGCAGTTGCGGCCGGGTGGCTGACCGGTAGTTCCCCGGCGCCCCTCCTCATCCGGAGTCAGGTGGCCGGATGAGCGTGATGTCCCCGGCCCGATGGGAGCCACGCCCGGGCGGAAGCGGAGCCGACCGCAGGGGAGAGGTTGTGACGCAGGCGGCGGGGCGACAGGTCGGCGCAACGGGGCTCGTCCTGGTGATGCTGGCGACCGGCCAGTTCGTCATGGCTCTCGACACGACCGTCATGAACACGGCCATCGCCACGGTCGCCAATGACGTCGGAACGAGCGTCACCGGGATTCAGACGGCGATCACGCTGTACACGCTGGTGATGGCCTCCCTGATGATCACCGGCGGCAAGATCGGCGAGATCGTCGGCCGCAAGCGCGCGTTCTCGATCGGGTGCGCCGTCTATGCCTGCGGGTCCCTCACGACCGCCCTGGCCCCCAGCCTGACGGTCCTCATCATCGGCTGGTCGTTCCTCGAGGGCCTTGGGGCCGTGCTGATCATGCCGGCGATCGTGGCGCTCGTCGCGTCGAACTTCGCCAAGCCCGAGCGCCCCCGCGCCTACGGGCTCATCGCCGCCGCCGCCGGCATCGCGGCGGCCATCGGGTCCGGTGGTCGGCGGTGCGTTGACCACGTACGCCTCGTGGCGTTGGGTGTTCGCCGGCGAAGTCCTGATCGTACTCGTGATCCTTCTGCTGGCACGCCGGCTGAACGACACCCCGGCGGAGGAGGGCGTGAAGCTGGATCTGGTCGGCACGACCCTCTCGGCGGGCGGACTCGGCCTGGTCGTGCTCGGCGTCCTGCGCGCGGGGGCATGGGGCTTCGTCCGGGCCAGGCCCGAGGCGCCCCAGTGGCTCGGGCTCTCCCCGGTCATCTGGATGGTGCTGGCGGGCGGTGTGGTGCTCGCCGCTTTCCTCGGATGGGAGAGCCGGCGCCTCGGACGCGGCGAGGGCGTGCTCATCGACCCGGCGCTACTGCGCAACATCCAGCTGCGCGCGGGGGTCGTCTCGTTCCTGTTCATGTTCGTGATCCAGGCGGGCATCCTCTTCGTCCTCCCGCTGTTCCTGTCGGTCTCTCTCGGGTTGTCGGCGGTCGCGACGGGCGTGCGGCTGCTACCTCTCTCGCTGACGTTTCTGCTCTTCGCCGTGGGCGTCCCCAAGCTGCTCCCGAACGCGTCACCGCGGCGCGTCGTCAACCTCGGCTTCGTGATGGTGTTCGCCGGCCTCGTGCTCCTCGTCGCCCTGCTCGACGCGGGAGCAGGCCCGGAGATCGTGACGTGGCCGCTACTGCTCGCCGGATCGGGGATGGGCGCGATGGCCTCGCAGCTGGGCAGCGTCACCGTCTCCGCCGTCCCCGACGAGCAGGCCGGCGAGGTCGGCGGGCTTCAGAACACCGGCGCCCAGCTCGGTGCCTCGATCGGCACCGCCCTGGCCGGCGCCGTGCTGATCTCCGCGCTGACCGCCTCCTTCTTCACGGGCATCCAGGGCAATCCGGACGTTCCCCCGACGGTCGCCTCGACGGCGCGGACGGAGCTCGCGGGCGGCATCCCGTTCCTGTCGGATGCCGACCTGAAGGTCGCCCTGGCGGATGCGGACGTGCCTCGGGCCACGGCCGACGCCGTCGTCGAGACCAACGCGGACAGCCGGATCGTCGGGCTGCGCTCCGCCGTGTCGATCCTGGCGCTGTTCAGCCTGGTGGCGCTGCTGTTCACGCGCGGCATCCCCACGGTGCAACCCGGCACCACGACGGGCTCCCGTTCGCCCCCGGCATAGCGGAGGACGTCGCCGCCCTCGGGCTCCTGCTAGGAGGCCGTCTCGCGGTCGCGGCTCGCGCTCCCGAACGCGGCGATGAGGACCGCGGCGACGAGCACCGCGATGACGAACTGGATGACGCTCCCGACATCGAACGCCCGGGCCACGATCCCGCCGAGCAGCGCCCCGGCGATCCCGAAGAGGGCGGTCTCCAGCAGCCCGAGCCCGCGCGGGCTCGGCACCACGAGGCGGGCCAGCGCGCCGATGACGAGGCCGATGAGCGCCCACCACAGGAGCTGCGCGACGATGCCCATGATGGCCGCGCCCACGACGGCGAGCACAACGACGGCGAGCAGCAGGATCACGACGAGTCCCATCGACACGATATTCTCGCCGATTTCGCGGCCGAGGGGAACACGCTCGGTCGCCCCGACCGCCTGATCGGGTCCTCGCCCCCGCCTCGACGGCCTCCGCCAGTCGATGTGCTCGGGTCGATCGCGATGCACCACGCCGAGAATCGGCTGCCGGTGCGCAACTCGATCGGTCGGTGCTCCATCGGCGACCGGGCTCGCGCGCTCCGAGGGCGGTTGGTTGACCACCCACATCCCGGCGAGCCCCCCAGGGACGCCCACGAATCGAACCGGCTGCCCGCATCGGAGGACGGCTTCCGGAGAATCGCGACATCGCGGTCGCCGCCGGTGCCCGCAGGCCGGGGAGCGTGACCCGCTAGCCGACGACCGCGCGCACCAGCGGCAGATAGCCGGAGCTCTGACCGTTGCGGGTCGGGTGGAAGCTCTCGGTCGTGTTGAAGAGCTTCAGGCCGTTCAGCCAGGCGGGGCGCGCGCACACCGCGTGCCCGGTGAAGGCGGCCGTCGCGCTCTCGTAGGTGAACCCGTAGGCCGCTGCGCGCAGCCCGGTGACGCGGTCGATCTCGTCGGCGAGAAGGTTCGCGTTGGCGCGCTCGCTGGCGCTGATGCCCAGGGTCCCGAAGCAGCCCGAGGTCGAGAAGAGGCGCGGGTACCCGAGCACCACGACGGTGGCGCCGGGGGCGCGGCCCTTGATCGCCGCGTACACCGTGTCGAGCTTCGGCGTCAGCGTCGCGTCCGCCGTCGCCCGCGTGCTGTTCAGCGTCGCGTTGCAGTTGAAGCGGACGCACGTGGCGATGATGCCCGTGAAGCCGAGGTCGTTACCGCCGACCGTGATCGTGACGATGTCCGTCGTGCCGTTCACCGCGGAGATCTGCTCGTTCATCACGTCGGCCGTGGTCGCGCCCGAGCACGCGACGAAGCTCAGCGAGGTGTTCGGGCGCTGCCGCGAGAGCAGGTACGGGTAGGCGTACGTGCTGCGCTTGCAGGACGAGTCGAGCGTGTACGAGTTGGTGCCGACGCCCGACGAGTAGCTGTCGCCGAGCGCGACGTAGTCGTCGGCTGCCGCTGCGACGGCCGGGACCGCGGTGGCGATGAGAAGGATCAGGAGGGCGGTGCCTGCGAGGCGCCGGAGGGTGCGTGGCATGAGGGGCTCTCCTCCTGGGATGGGTACGCCGACCCGGTGCCTGACCCGGGCCTCTTGGCGGCGAAGCTATGCGTCCCCCCGATCGATGGCAATCGGTCGAGGCCGTCGAGGGCCCGTCCCGCTCGTCGGGCCCTTCGTCGCCCTGTCCACGGCGACGCTCGCCGCCATCGCGGGAGGGTGGACGCTGGACCGATCCGGGGGTGGCGGGGTAGCCTGGACGCTGGCGACCTGAGGGGCTCCGATGGCTGACGCACACGACGCGGCGGCGCTCGTCGAGCGACTGTTCGGCGCCGCGCTGGGGGGCTTCGATTTGGTGTGCGTCTACATCGGAGACCGCCTCGGCCTCTACCGAGCCCTCGCCGGCGGCGGCCCCATGACCGCAGGTAGCCTGGCCCATGCGGCCGGCGTGCACCCGCGGTACGCCCGCGAGTGGCTCGAGCAGCAGGCGATGAGCGGGATCCTCTCCGTCGACGACCCCGACCTCTCAGACGACGAACGGCGCTACGACCTGCCGTCCGCGCACGCGGAGGTGCTGCTCGACGAGCTGAGCATGAACTTCATGACTCCGATGGCCCAGCTCTTCGTGGCGTGCACCGGCCCCCTGGCGGCGGTGCTCGATGCGTTCCGCTCGGGGGGCGGGGTCCCGTATGCCGACTACGGACCCGACCTTCACGAAGGGCAGGCCCGCTTCTCACGGATCCTCTTCGACAACCTGCTCACCGGCGACTGGCTCCCCGCCGTGCCGGGAGTCCACGAGCGGCTGACGGCGGAGCCGCCGGCCCGGGTCGCCGACATCGCGTGCGGCCTCGGGCGATCGACGGTCGCGATGGCCCGCGGGTACCCCCTCGTCCGGGTGGACGGGATCGACCTCGACGAAGCGTCCATCATCCGCGCCAACGAGCTGCTGGCGATCGACGCGCGGACCGATCTCGGGGATCGGGTCACTTTCATCCACGGTGACGCCGCGAGCGCCGACCTGGCCGGCGCGTACGACCTGGTCACCATCTTCGAGGCGCTGCACGACATGTCCCATCCGGTCGCGACGCTGCGTGCGGCGCGTGGCCTCCTCCGCGACGGCGGCGTCGTGCTGATCGGCGACGAGATGACCGCGGATCGGTTCAGCCCCGACGCGGGGGACATCGAGCGCCTGTACTACGGCTTCAGCGTCACGCACTGCCTCCCCGTCGGGATGGTCGGCGAGGACCCGGCGGGCACCGGCACCGTGATGCGCGCCGACACCGTCGCCCGCTACGCCCGCGAGGCGGGCTTCGGGGCGTGCGAGGTCCTTCCGATCGAGAACGACTTCTGGCGCTTCTACCTTCTCCGCCAGTAGGGCCGGCGGGTGGCCCCGGGGGCCGGACGGCGCGGAGGGCCGGTGGGGCCCGCAGGACTGACGGGTTAACCCCCACGACCGCGCGGCGCCAGTGGGGCCTTAGGTCGCGACCTCCGGGTCCTTGAACCCCTTCCAGTGGGTCCCATCGCAGAAGGGCTTGTTCGAGGATCCGCCGCATCGGCACAGCGTCTGGCGGTTTCGGGTCTCGTAGGCCGGTCCGCTCGACGACGTGACCGGGATGCCTCCGCGCACGTGGTATGGCCCGTCGACCGACGCGATGACCGCCGGGCTCACCGCCTCCTCGACCGGATCGGTGCCATCGGGCTCGGCGAAGCTCAGCGCCCCGGAGGGGCACCGGCGGATCGTGGCCTTGATCGCGTCGGCCGGGGCAGCGTCCTGGTCGATCCAGGGCTCGACACCCAGCTTCCAGACCGCCGGCAGTCCGTCGGTGCACTCGCCGGCGTGTGCGCAGATGGTGCGATCGTCGAAGATCGTGACCTCGGCAGCCCGGTAGGCGTCGCGGCGGTCCGCGATGGGGCCCGGGTCTGCGGACTCGGTGCCCACGAAGCCGACCTTCTTGTGGGTGCCGTCACAGAACGGCTTCTTCGCGGACCGCCCGCACCGGCACAGAAACACCTTCCCGCCCTCAGAAACGGTCTCGCCATTCGCGCTGCGTACCTCGACGACCCCTTCGAGAGAGTACGGGCCGTTCTCGGTCACGCGGATGCTCGGCCTCGCGGATTCGCCCATGGCGCCCTCCTCGGTGGCAGCGGAAACGTGGGATGCGATCTCGAGCGGAAGGATTGCATCTCCGAGCTCAGGGATCACCCGCCGCCCGAACGCGACCTGGTTCTCGGGAGCGACGAGGTGCGTGCCGCCCGGCAGAGCACCGCGCGTGTCGAAGCCCGGGCCTGCGACCGGCCGGCAGGCGCCGGGAGCTCGCCTCCCGCCAACGCGCCCCGGCGCCTCGTCGCCGCGCCCTCAGGCCGTCTCGAGGTTGGCGACCTCCGCCGCCCGTTCCTCGGGGCGCCCCTCGAACCCGCCCGCGATCGGCATCGCCGCCATCAGCGCCTCGTGGACGAAGCGGTCGGCGACCTCCTTCGAGTCCCACAGCGCGCAGACCAGGAAGCCCCCCTCGGTCGGCCCCGCGGCGTGGAAGGTCTGGCCCGGCGGAAGGGCGCCCTTCGGGTGTACCGCCGCCACGACCGCCCGGTACTGGTCGTCGGTCCCACCCGGCCAGAAGTGCGTCAGAAGAAACGCCATTCGCTCCGCCCCTTTTTCGTGGAATCCAACCGTAGCCCCCTTTGCGATTCCGTCGCAATCGGCGCCCGACCGACGTTCAGACGACGAACAGACCAGCACCCCAGGTGGTCCCGGAGCGTCTCGGAGCGCGGGCCGGGGGCCGGGGACACCCGGCGCACGCGGTTCGCCCGCGGGCGAACGGGAGGCCACGCCACTTTGTCTCCACGGCCGTAGGGATGGGCGCCTCGTCGAGTCGATACTCCCGTCAGGGTTTACACGACGGAGAGGGGCGGCGATGGCGGCGACGATGTTCGGTGCGGTTGCGGCGCCCTTCGGGCGGGATCTTGACGACTGCCTGCGCCGCATCGCGGCCCTGGTCGGCGAGGCGCGACGCCGCGGGGCGGAGATGGTCGTCCTGCCGGAGTGCGCGCTCGGTGGCTACCTGGTTCCGGGGCCCGACGGCGAGCCCCAGATGCCGCGGGCGCTCGACCCGGACGGACCCGAGATTCGCCGGCTCGTCCAGATCGCCGGGCCGACGGTCGTCTGCGCGGGCTTCGTCGAGGACGCGCCCGGCGGCCCCTACAACAGCGCGGTCTGCGTGAGCGGCGACGGCGTCCTCGGGATCCATCGCAAGGTCCACCTGCCCCCGTCCGAGGCCGGCCACTTCTCGGCCGGCGAGCGGCTGTGCGCCTTCGACACGCCGGTGGGCCGCGTCGGAATGCTCATCTGCTACGACAAGTCGTTCCCCGAGGCGGCCCGGGCGCTCGCGCTCGACGGGGCGGTCGTGATCGCGTGCCTGGCGGCCTGGCCTCTCTGTCGCGTGAGCCCGGCGCGCCGGGCCGCGGCCGACGTGCAGACCCGGCACTTCGACATCCTCGACCGTGCACGGGCGATCGAGAACCAGGTGGTCTGGGTCAGCAGCAACCTGACCGGGCGCCTCGGCGAACTGCGCTTCCCCGGGCGCGCCAAGGTCATCGGCCCCGACGGCGAGGTGCGTGCTTCGACGCGCGGGCGCTCGGGCGTTGCGGTGGCCCGGGTCCACCTGGCCGAGGTCGCCCGCGCGCGGGAGTCGGTCTCGCACCTGGGCGACCGCCGCCCGGACGCGTACATGCCGCCGTCCGGGACCGGCATGGAGGCGCCGCTCGCGGCGACCGGCTAGTCTCAATCCATGTGCGGAATCGTCGCCGGTTACGGTGAGCCCGACGTGCCGGAGACCGAGCGCATGCTCGCGCGGCTCTTCCACCGCGGGCCGGACGGCCGGGGGGCGGTGAGCCTCGGAGCCGACGCGTGGCTCGGCCACCGGCGGCTCTCGATCGTCGATCTGGAGCACGGCGACCAGCCCCTCGCGACCGAGGCCGGCGACCTGTGGATGGTCGGCAACGGCGAGATCTACAACCACGACGAGGTGCGGCGCGAGCTGGGCGAGCGCCGCTTCTCGACCGGGTCCGACAACGAGGTCGCCCTCCACCTGCTCGATGCGCTGGGCCCAGAGGGGCTCGGTCGCCTGGAGGGCATGTACGCCTTCATCGCCGCCGGGCGCGACGGCCGCTTCGTGGCCGCCCGCGATCCCGTCGGCATCAAGCCGCTCTACTGGGCGCAGCGCAGCGGGCGGAGGCGGTTCGCCTCCGAGATGAGCGCCTTCGAGCCCGAGTGGCTGCCGTTCGTCGAGCCCTTCCCGCCGGGGTGCTTCTGGACGCCGGAGGGCGGCATGGTGCGCTTCGCCCACGCGGTCGAGCCCGGTCATCGCCGGACGCGCCGGGCCGCGGGCGGCGCCGAGCCCTCGGCGGCCGACCTCGCGGCGATCCGGGGGGTGCTCGTCGAGGCGGTCGAGTCGCAGATGATGGGCGACGTCCCGGTCGGGGTGTTCCTGTCGGGAGGGCTCGACAGCAGCCTCGTCGCCGCCATCGCCGCGCGCTGGTGCGCCGCCCGGGGCACGCGCCTGCTCACCTTCGCGGTCGGCCTGGAGGGCAGCCCCGACCTCGCCGCCGCCCGGGCCGCCGCCGCGACGCTGGGCACCGATCACCGCGAGCGCGTCTACACGGCGGACGAGGCCGTCGCGGCGCTCCCGGGCGTGGTGCGCGCCATCGAGTCGTTCGAGCCCTCCCTCGTGCGCAGCGCCGTCCCCAATTACATGCTCTCGGCGCTGGCGTCGGAGCACGTCAAGGTCGTGCTGACGGGCGAGGGCGCCGACGAGATCTTCGCCGGATACGAGTACATGCGGCGCTTCCGCGAGGACGACGCGCTGCACGAGGAAATGGTGCGCACGGTCGGCGGGCTGCACAACCTCAACCTGCAGCGCTGCGACAGGGTGACGATGGCGCACAGCCTCGAGGCCCGTGTGCCGTTCCTCGATCGCGGGGTGATCGCCCACGCCCTGTCGCTGCCGGCCGCCTGGAAGCTCGCCGGCCCGGGGCGCCCCGAGAAGCAACTCCTGCGTCGCGCCTTCGAGGGCTGGCTGCCCGACGCGCTCCTGTGGCGCACCAAGGCGGAGTTCGGCGACGGCAGCGGTGCCGCCGAGGCGCTGCGCGAGCGCGTCGCCGCGACGGTCACCGAGGCGGACCTGATGCGCGAGCGCCACCTCACCCACCCGCCGCTGCGCACCCGTGAGGAGCTCGCCTACCACCGCATCTTCCGGGAGCATCTCCCCGGGGTCTGCGCCGAGTCCGCCGTCGGCCGGTTCGCAACCGCCTGATCGCGGTTCCGGCGCTCGCGAGCCGGTGCGGTCGAGGCCCGCGTGAAGAACGGGATCTCAGGGGCGTTCCCACCACCACGCCCCGCCCCGTCGCAGCCCGAGGCCCTAGGCTGGTCGGGTCGTGAGCTGCCCGCCGTCTCCAGCCATCGCTGCCAGTGACCTGACCCGGGGGCGCGTCCCGCGGGAGCCTCCGCCTCCGTCCGCCACCCACCGGCTCGGAGCCTTCGTGGTCGGCACCGGGATCGCGGCGCCCATCACCCCGGGCGGCCGGCGGACCACGATCGACGGCGAGGCCGGAGTGGTGCCCATCGTCTGACGCCGCCACAGCTCGCGCGAGCGAGCCGGCACGTCGAGGCATCGGTGGCGTGGCGGCCGGCCTGTGCACGGCCGCCGCGCTCGTCCCCCTGAACTCGACGATGATCGCGGTCGCGTTGCTCGACATCGAGAGCGACCTCGACGTGAGCGTCGGCGCCGTCACGTGGCTCGTGAGCGGCTACCTGGTCGTGATGGCCCTCGTCCAGCCGGTGGGCGGGCGCATCGGCGACGCCCTCGGGCACCGTCGCGCGTTCCTCGCCGGACTGGTCGCGTTCATCGCCGTCTCGACTCTCGCCACGTTCGCCTCGTCGTTCGCGGTCCTCGTCGTCCTGCGTATGGCGCAGGCGCTGTTCGGCGGGCTGATCCTGCCGAGCGCCGCGGCGCTGCTGCGGGAGATCGTCCCGCCCGAGCGCCGCGGCTGGATGTTCGGCTGGTTCGGCACCGTGATGGGCTTCGCCGCCGCGGTCGGCCCGGTGCTCGGCGGCATCCTGGTGGCGGCGTTCGGCTGGCACGCGATCTTCCTCGTGAACCTCCCCGCCGGCGCGGTCGCCCTTGCGCTCGCTCTGCGCGCGCTGCCCCGGGACCATCCGCTGCCGGTCGGCAGGATGCACTTCGACCTTCCTGGAGCCGCGGCGTTCACGGCGTTCATGGCGGCGATCGTCGCGGCGCTGTTCCTCGCGACCGAGGGAGTCGCGCGCTGGCTGTCGGCGGTCGCGGCGGCGGCGATCTTCCTGGCCGTGTTCATCCGGATCGAGCGCCGGGCGCGCGAACCGTTCGTCGCGCTGTCGCTGTTCAGTCACCGCCCGTACGTCGCGGCGACGGCGACCGTCTTCCTCCACAACCTGGTCCTGTACTCGCTGCTCCTGATCGTCCCGATCCTGGCCGAGCGCGAACTGGGCCTCGGCCCCTCCGGCGCCGGTCTGCTGATCGGCGCGATGACCGGCGCGATGATGGTGGTCTCGCCGGCCGGAGGCCACCTGAGCGACCGCCTCGGGCGGAGGGCCCCGGTCCTGATCGGCGGGGCGGTCGCCGCCGTCGCGACGTACGGGTTGGTGCTGGTCACGCGTCCGGCCGGCGTGGCGGGCACGACCGCGTTCGTGGCGCTGGCCGGGGTCGGGGTCGGCTTCGCCGCGGCGTCCCTCCAGACGACCGCGGTCGAGTCCGCGTCCGGCGGGATGGTGGGGGTCGCGAGCGGCGTGTTCATGACCGTGCGCTACACCGGCGCGATCGCCGCGGCGGGCCTCGCCGCCGCCGTGGCCGGGTCCAGCGCGTTCACGGCCGGCTTCGTCGTGCTGGCGGTCGCGGCCACCCTGTCGATCGCCACGGCGGGCGCTCTCGCCACACGGGGAGCGCATGCGGAGGCCGCCGCCTCAGGCTGAGGGCGCGCCTTCGAGATCCCGCGGGTGGCGTACCTCCCCGTCCCCGCACCTGGCTGCCCACCTGCGGTGAGCGCCGCCTTCCGGCCATCGCCGGAGACGACCCCCCGGGGCCGCTCGCGTCGGAGGAGACGACGAGTCACCCGGTCCGAAAGCAGAGCGCCCCGGCCCGTGTCGTCGATTCGTGACACGTGACCGTTAGCCTGCCGGCATGGCAGAGGCCGACGGTTGCCGACGGCGATGGGGGTCCGCGTGAGTTCGATCAGCGCGCCACGTGGGGAGCCCGATCCGTCGAGGGCGCTCATCGCGTCATGCATGGCGATCCTCCTCATCTCCGTCAACACGACGTCGATCAACTCCGCCATCAACGACCTCGCGGAGGCCCGCCGGCGCACTCTCACGACCCCGTCGAGGCCGAGTCCCTCGGGGGCCACCCACCCCCCCAATCGGGGGGGCACTCACCCACGACCCCCCGTTGGCCCCCCGCACCGTATCCACACCATCGCCCGCTGGTCTGGTCGGGCAACCGCCCGTCGTCGGAGTGGAAGGCGTTCATGTGGGAGCCGACGCCCCCGGGCACGAAGGAGACCTTGCGAGCCGTTGCCCGGGCGATCTGCGGCGGCCGGGCGGCGGGCCGGCGCGTCGTTGTGTCGATCCCTGCGCTTTCCGCAACCGAATGACGGATCGAGCAAATGCGACGACGCAAGGCTGCTGCCCGCGCTCGGGACGACCTGAACGTATGGGTGGTTTCTCGGCCGTGGTCCGCCGCCTTATAAAGGCCCCGCACGGGGGATGACGTTACGGCTTTGCGGTGTTGCCGAGCAGCATCTCTCCTGTGACGAAGGCGGTGTCGGGCGTGGAGCCGCAGATCCTGTCTCACGGGGAGGGCTGGAGGATGTTGACTCGAAGAGAACTGTTGAAGTGGAGCGCGGCTGCGGGCGTCGGCGCGGTGGTTCCGTGGTCGCTTCGCGAAGGCGGCGTCGGCGGCGGTCTGATCCAGGGCCGCGCCTCGGCGGCGCCGCTCGCTGCTGGGTTGAGCGACCCGGCAGCGCAGCCGAAGTTCGTGGAACTGGCGCCGAACGCGTTGGATCCGGGGTTCAAGTATGCGGGAGGGCCCGCCTACACGGTTGATGTCGGGCTGGGCTCGACGATGACGGGGCTGCAGGACCCCGCCGGTTCCCCCGTTGCGACGCCGATCTTCGGGTACGGGCAGAACGGCGCGTACACGTGGCCGGGCAAGACGTTCGAGGTGCAGAGCGGCCAGTTGACGACTCAGGTCACCTGGAACAACATGCTCGGCACGCAGCATCTGCTGCCGGTCGACACGAGCCTGCATTGGGCCTACTCGGGCACGGGCAATTCGATCGGCGATAACGGCGTTCCGATCGTGGTGCACCTGCACGGTGGCCACTCGGACTTCCAGTACGACGGCAACCCCGAGTTCTGGTTCAGCCCGGGCGGAGCGCTGCAGGGACCGCAGTGGGACGGCGTTCCGGGCGGTTTCACCAACACGTTCGTCTATGACAACGACGTTCCGGCCGGCAACCTCTGGTACCACGACCACGCGCTCGGGATCACCCGCCTCAACGTGTACGCGGGCATGGCGGGCTTCTACTTCGTTCGTGACGCCATGGATACCGGCGCTCCGGGGAACCAGCTCGGGCTGCCCGCGCATCCCTACGAGCTGGCCTACGCGATCCAGGATCGCATGTTCCAAAACGACGGCCGGCTATTCTACCCGGCGTTCCCGGGTGACCCGTTCTACGCCGACTTCATCACCACACCACTACCGGATCCACCTTTCGAACTCGGCGGCCCGACGGCGCTTGCGGAGTTCTTCGGCGATCACATGGTCGTCAACGGCAAGATCTGGCCGAAGGCCGATGTGGAGCCGCGCCACTACCGGATGCGGTTGCTGAACGGTTGCGACTCGCGGTTCATGGTCATCCGCTTCCGCCAGGCACGCAGGCCCGACAGCACCGACCTGCGCGGAGCCGGTGCGCCGCTCCCCTTCTGGGTGATCGGCAGCGATCAGGGCCTCGGCTCGGCGGCGACCGAGGTGAAGGAGTTGCTCATCGGCCCCGGCGAGCGCTACGACATCGTCGTCAACTTCTCGCAGGTGCGTAACGGCAGCCGCGTGATCATGGACAACATCGCCAGTGACGCGCCGTTCGCCGGCAAGGCACGCGGCAGTCGCGCGAACTTCTTCCCCGACCGCCAGACCGACCGGGTCATGGCCTTCGACGTCACCATGCCGTTCAACAACGCGGTGCCGGACGCGTTCGACCCGACCGCGATCGGCGGGTACACGGGCAACCAGAACGCGGTGACCAACACCCGACAGGTTGCGCTCTACGAGGGCACCGACGAGTACGGGCGCCTGCAGCCGCTGCTGGGCACCCCGGCCGGCTCGGTCGCCTGGGCAAGCGACACAACGGAGGCGCCCGCTCTCGACTCGACCGAGATCTGGGAGATCTACAACACGACCGGCGATGCCCACCCGATGCATCTGCATCTCGTGAACTTCGAGATCCTCGACCGGCAGAAGTTCCGCGCCGATCTGATCCCGCAACCGGTCGAGCAGCACAACGGCGCCTTCGGCAGCGGCTTCAGGATGGGGCCCATCAGAACGATCGGGCAGGCAAAGCCGGCCTCCCCGGTGGAGAAGGCACCCAAGGACATGGTCGTCGCCCTGCCGGGAGAGGTCACCCGCATCAAGGCCACCTTCGACAAGTCGGGCCGATACGTCTGGCACTGCCACATCCTCTCGCACGAAGACCACGAGATGATGCGCGTGCTCCAGGTCGGCTGATGCGCGTGCTCGAGGTCGTTTCCTAGACCGGAACCGACCGGACGACGAGACAGTCGGGGCGGGCCGCAGAGCCCGCCCCGACTCGTTTGCACCCACTCTCGACGACCCCGCCCCCCTCGCCGGCGTCGGCCGCTCGCTCCTCCGGCGGCACCAGCGCGAACACCGACGGCCGGAGGGCCTCGCGGGCCGCCTGGACGAACGCCGAGGTCATATTGCGGTGCCGGCCGTGACGAGCGCGATACCGGCCGACATGACGACGGCCCCGACGAGGCGGCCGGCGGCGTTTCGGATCCACGCCGGCTGACCGCTGAAACGCGATGCCGTGGCGGAGGACGTTCATCCCGGTGGTTGTCGCAGCTGACCCACCGCGCCGGAGGAGGCCGCCGGGCACCGGCGGGCGGTCCCCGGGGGTCGTGTCAGCGCGACCGGCGGGCGACGACGTCGATCAGCGCCGACATCCCCGAGTGGGCGGAGCCCTCGTCGACGACCGCCTCGTAGGAGAGGACCGTCTCCAGCGTGAACGCCGACAGCTCGCTCCGCACCTGCGCCTCGGTGTAGAGCTGGTCCGCTACCGGAGGCCCGCCGGTGCCGTAGGCGAGCTGCTCGACGCGGTAGCCCTCGAGCAGCAGGAGCCCGCCGGGTCGCAGGGCCTGCTCGATCCGCGCGAACATCCGCCGCCGCAGCGGGGGGGAGCGAACTGGATGAAGATGGCCGCGACCACGTCGTAGGTCTGCTCCGGCCAGCGCCAGCCGTCGGCGTCCGCGACCTCGAAGTTCACGCAGACGCCCCGCTCGGCCGCCAGGCGCCCGGCATTGGCGACACCCACCGCCGATGGGTCGAACGCGTCCACCTGGAACCCCTGGGCGGCCAGCCACACGCTGTTGCGGCCCTCGCCGTCGGCGACGCAGAGCACCCGCCCGCCGTCTCCCATCAGCGGTCGGCAGGAGACGAGGAATCGGTTCGGCTCCGTGCCGAAGAGGTAGCCCCCGCCGGCGTAGCGCGCATCCCAGTCGGGCGCTCCGGCAGGGGAGGGTGGGAGCGAAGCCACCCGGCGAGGTTAGCGCCGCGGGCGGGCGGGGCGACGGCCGGCCGTCGCGGGTGCCGGGAATGCCGCGAAACCATCCAGACCGCGCGGTCAACCTCCCTCCTGGCCGTCTTGCGAGCCCTCCTCACTGCTGCTCTCCTTGGCGGGTGGTTCGCTCCGTCCACGAACGGCGGCGGTAAGGCGACGACGTTGACGACAACGATCTCGAGCGACTGTGACCGGCTGGGCCCGCCCTCGTCACGCCGTCGGCGGTCCGGCGTGCCGAGGACACGTCCGCCCCTCGTCCGGTGAGCTCGGCCTGATGCCCCGGCGAGCGACGGCCGCCCGAGGGTTCGGTCTCTGCGTCGCCGTCGCGGCGGGGCTCGTGACGGCGACGCCCGCCGCGGCCACGGAGGGGAGCCTCTACGGCTTCGGGATCGAGGCACTCGTCGCCCAGTCGGCCGCGGACGGCCAATGCTCGGTCGCCCAGGCCGGGGCGAGCTTCGGCGTGACCTGCCCGCCCATCGCGACGTCCCTGACGGGCACCAAGTGGCAGATCGACCTGCGCACACCGGTGGCAGGGTCGGTGATCGAGGCCCTCAGCTGGCGCGTCGTCCGCTTCCACCAGACGGCGACCTCCGTCGCGCAGCAGGTTCTCGCCGACGGTGCGCTCGCCTGGGAGCTCCCCGAGTCCGACATCCCGCGCAGCCCCTCGGCGCCGAAGGCCTACCGGGTCGGCATGCGTGCGCTGACGGCGTCGCTGCGGCTCTACCAGACGGAGGCGCGCCGGCAGCCGAACCGCGTGTGGACCTTCCTCGATCCGGCGATCTGGGTGCGCGACACCGAGGCGCCCTCGGCGCGGTGGACGAGCGTGCCGAGCGGCTGGATCAGCGGCGACACGGCGTGGGTCGCGTGGCAGGTCTCGGACAACTTCGGCTCCGACGGGATCGGCCGGCAGCGCGTCGGCGCCGGCGGGCGCCCCCTCTACGGGGCCGCACCGGGGCAGGGCGCGCACGCCGCGGCGCTCGACCTGGCGTCCCTTCCGGACGGCGTGCACCCGCTCCGGCTCGAGGTTGACGGCGACGGGACGGCCGCCGCGGCCCCCCAGGACGCGACCCTTCGGATCGACCGCACCCCACCCTCGGCGGCCGTCCGCGTGCTCGGGCTACCCAACGACGGCGTGCGGGTGACGGTGGACGTCAGCGACGCCACGAGCGGCGTCCAGGACTGGACCCTCCACGCCCGAAGCGCCGACGGCCCGCCCGTCGCCTCCTCCTCCACCGGCGAGGTCACGAGCGACATCGATCTCGCCGCCTACGCTGCGCCCGCCGAGACGATCCGCTTCGTGCTCGAGGCCAAGGACAACGCGGGCCTCTCACGCGAGGTGACCTCGGCGCTGGTCACGCGTCCCGCGCCGCCGCCCGCCGGACCGCCGCCGGCCACCGTCGGGGGCGAGGTCGGCGCGGCCGGCACGCCCAAGTCGCTGCCGCGGTCCAACGCCCGGCGCCTGCGGCCGCGGGCCGGCCTCGTCGTGCGGACGCGCAGGCCGGTCCTGCGCTGGCGCAAGGGGCCGCGCGGAACGAAGCTCTACAACGTCCAGGTCTTCCGCGTCACGCGGGGCCAAGGGCGGCGGCCCACCACGGTCCGCAAGGTCCTCTCGGCGTTTCCGCGCGGCCGCGCCTTCCGTCTTCCGCCGCGAAAGCTGAGGCCGCGCACCTGCTACGTCTGGCGCATCTGGCCCTATCGCGGCACGAGGTACACGCGGGCGCCCCTGGGGGTGAGCAACTTCTGCGTCGCCGACAAGAAGGCGCTCGCGGCGGCCGCGCGCGCCGCGGCGGCACGCCGCCGGGCCGCCGCCGCGCGTGGCCGGGCCGTCACTCGCTGACGCCCCAGGCTCTCGCGGGCCGACCATCCTGACCGGTCGGCGGGGCGGGTCTCCCAACCGGGGTGACCCTTCCTCCAAGAGTGCTCCCGGGAGCCGGGCCTACTTCTTCTTGGCTGCCCGCTGAGCGCGCGCTGCGCAGTTGGCCGCCACCGCGGCGCGGATGAGTTCCGTGAAGGCGGCTTCGTCGATCTTCTCCCCCTCGCGGAGATCGATCGCACGCCGCGCGTTCCCCTCCAGGCTGGAGTTGAAGAGCCTCTTCGGGTCCTCGATGGAGGCGCCCCGAAAGAAGGTGAGCTTCACGACCTGCTTGTACGACTCCCCCGTGCAGACGTCGCCGTCGTGGGACCAGACGGGGGTCCCCCGCCATTTCCATTCCTCCTGGATATCGGGGTCGGCATCGTGGATGAGCCGGCGGACACGAGCGAGGGTCTCGCCTCTCCAATCCCCCAGCTCGTGGATCCGCGTCGTGATGTTCGCTGAAGCCGCCTCGCCACGCGTCGGCGTCATTCCCTCCGACCCTCCGTTTCGGCGGCCGGCTCGGCGAGTCCCCCGCCGGTGCCTTCGTCTCGCCGCAGGCTCGTCATTCCGGGAGCCTACGGTGTGAGGGGATCCGAAGGAGGGCAGGCAGTCCCGCCGCGACGGATGCGAGCGAGGGCTCGTGACTCCATCCACCGGGCGCCGGGGCCCCGCCTGTCGCTGCCTGGTCACCGACTCCGGAGCGATGGAATGCCGTCGGCCTGTTACCGGGTGGCTGCGCCCCGGTCCCCCAAGCGACGCGTGCTCCGGGCACGGCCTTGGGTCGCTCCGCGGCCCTGTGCGGTCGGCGCCGCCGTCGCAGGGCGGCGCCGGCCATGTATGGCTCAGCTCGTGCTCGACACCAGCTGGTAGACCGATCCCGGCGTCTGTCCGTCGGGCACCCAGATGTAGCCCCCGCCGGTTCCGACGCAGCCGACCGACCCGTTGGTCGACCCGCTCGGGAACGGCTGCTGGGACTTCAGGACCGCCAGGTTGTCCTCGTTGAGCGCCACGATCTGTGCAGGCGTGGCGCTGAGGTCGTCGTAGTCGATGCCGAGCCACAGGGCGTTGTTGCCCGTGTCGGTGCACCGCAGCTCGACGTTGCTGTCGTATCTCGCCACGACCTTGCCCTGGCTGAGCGACACCGCTCCGGTCCAGCCGTCGTCGTTCGGCTCCGTCTCGCTCACGTAGACGTGGCTGGAGCCGTAGGTCAGCCGGACCAAACCGGCGCCGTCGTACACGCTCCCGATCCCGATCGAGCGCTCGACCTCCAGCGTCTTCGGGTTCCAGGACTGGAGCTTCGGGCTCGAGTAGCCGACAGTCGTCCAGAGCTTCGAGTCGCCGGTCGTGAAGCCCGCGTGGGTCGGCACCTTCTTGATCACCGCCGTGTTGTTGGACGGGTCGATCCGGACCAGCTTCGCCTGGCCGTCGCTGCTCGCCCAGACGTAGCCGGAGGCAGTCGCGATATCGGCGCCGTAGTTGATCGGGAGGGACGCGCGGAGGGTCTTCTGCACCTTCCCGGTGGCCCCGTTCAGGCGGTAGATCGTGGCCGTCGACTTGCCCTCTCCCGTGAGCACCCAGATCGAGTTGAACCCGGCCGTGATCGAGATGGGACCGGCCGCGACCGCGGTCGTGACCGTCACCCCGGTGACGGCGTCGATCCGGGTCACGCTCGGATCGCCCTGGTTGATCACCCATCCCGCGCCGTAGCCATAGGTCACCGGACCCGGGTTCTTGCCGACCGAGACCTGCCGGATCACGTCGAATTCGTCGCCGGCCGCGGTCTGCCCCCCTGCGGTCATCGCGGCGACCGCCGCCACCGCGGCTATCGCGACGGTTGCCGCCGCGGTCAGAGCGCGTCCTGAGATGCGCATCCTCGCACCTCTCTGTCGATGTTTCGGCCTGCACGCCCGCGCCCGCCGCTCGAGCCCCGGACGCCAGGCACCGCCGGACGCACCCGGAACACCTTGGCATGCACGCGGGCGATCGTCTCACGGCTTCCGGGATGGGCGCTACCGAGTCGCCGCGCGCGCCACGTCTCCGGCCACCACTCGGGGTAGCGCTCGAACACGGGAGGCAGGTCCTCGACTGCGCGCCCGACCACCGTCCACGCGGAGGCCCGCCGGTGTGGCGGTGGCATTTTCCCAAGGGGCCGTAATAGGGTCAGCCACATCATGGGATCGTCTGAGTTCACTCGCGTGAGTCGTGCGGTCTGGGAGGCGATGGCGCGCGGATGGGACGACCGCCACGCCTATCTCGAGGAGAGGGCGCGGCCGGTAGCCGAGCGGATGCTCGAGCGGGTGGCTCTCAGGGCCGGCGAGACGATCCTCGATCTTGCGGCCGGCACGGGGGTTGTCGGACTGGCGGCGGCGCGCGCGGTCTCCCCCGGCGGCCGGGTGATCGTCAGCGACTTCTCTCCGGCGATGATCGACGCCGCCAAGCGGCATGCGGCGGCATTGGGACTCGAAAACGTCGAGTTCCGGGTCCTCGACGCGGAGCGACTGGATCTGCCGACCGATGCCGTCGATGCCGTGCTCTGCCGATGGGGATACATGCTGATGGCCGACCCGGGTGCGGCCCTCGCCGAGACCCGCCGGGTTCTGCGACCGGGCGGCCGGCTGTCCTGCGCCGTCTTCGCAGGGGCCCAGCAGAACCCCTGGGCGGCGCTGCCCTCGGGCGTGCTGAACCAGCGCGGACACATGCCGGCCCCGCAGAGCGGCGCCCCGGGCATCCTCGCCCTCGGCGACCGTGCCCGCCTCGAGGCCCTGTTCGCCCAGGCGGGGTTCACGAGCCTCGACGTCGAGGAGGTGGCCTTCACCTGGACCTTCGACGACGCCGACGACTACTGGGCCTTCGTGAACGACGCGGCGGGCGCACTCGCGATGGTCATCGCCCGCCTCGACGACGACGAGCGCGCCGCCGTGCGGGCTCAGGTCGCCGACGGGCTCGCACCCTTCCGCGACGGCGGGGGGATCGCCATGCCGGCGACGTCGCTCGTCACGACGGCGTCGTAGGGCCGGCCCTGGTCGATCCACCGGGTCTCGGTGGAGACCCCGTAGCAGCGGACGAGGTCTGCGCATCGGGCTTCAACTCCTCGCGGCGCTCGCTTCGCCGCCGGGCTGAGTGACGCTGATGCGAACTCCGAATCGTCCGTCGCCAGACCCCAGGGGCACGCCGATGAGTGGCTCCGGTTCCGCGCCGGGCGGCCCGCCCGGCTGGCGGAGGGCGCTCCGGCGGTCCGCGGCGATCCGGGAGGTGTCGCAGGTCGCGCCGGAGGCGACGATCCGCACCTTCATAACCGTGCAGGATCCGCAGCGGGGGATGGGGAAGTCACCCGCCGCGTGCCACGCGCGACCGCGCGGTGGCGCTGGTACCGGACCCCGATGCGAAAGGTGACCCGGATCCGCGTCTGGGCGCGGAGCGTAACCGCAACCACGCCGGGTCTCGTCTTGCCGGGCTTGCCGACGCGGCGGAAAGAGCGGTCCGCGCGCGGCGTTGTATCCGCGCAGCCAGTCGAGCGCGAGCGAACGGGATCGAGCGCGTACCCGCCGACGCCATGGGCGACGAGCCCTGGGGTTCAGCGTGCCCGGACCCGTTGCCAGGCCTCACAGGCAGTCCATGGTCGCGCAGTGGTCCGCCACGCTCGCGCGGGTGCCCCGATCCCCTCCACCCCGGGGGGTGCCGCGTGACCACCACGTGACCATTCCGTGCTCACACCTGCCGCATGATGCCGGGTCTTGTTGCCCATCAGGGATGCCCCCAACGGGATTCGAACCCGTGCCGCCGCCTCACCCGCCGCGGGCGCCAGACCCCGGGTAGACCCCTTGGTACCGCCCTCGAGCCGCCGCATCATCGCCATCGCAGCGAACGGGCCGGCGCGCGCCGGCCAGGCCGTCGACGTCCAGGCGCACGATGTTGACCACCTGCATCTCGACGGGCCTCACGGTCGCCCGCCCGCCCATGAATCCACCGTGGTTGCGCGCCGCGACATCCTGAACATGCTCTACCGCAGGGATGGGGGGCGAGAGCGCGACCCAGGGTCAGCCGCGCGGCCGCCCCGCGCAGGTGCGCAGCCCGAGCGCCCGGGCCCGGACCCGCGCGGCGCGCTTGAGAGCGTTGAGGCGCGGCAGGGCGGCCCCGAGCGCGGCGACCGGCGGCGCGCCGGCGGCGATACGGGTACGGAGGGCCCGCGCGGCGGCCGAGCGGCGGGCGAGCGCGACGCGCCATGCGCGATGACGCGCGCGCAGCCGGGGCGGCGGCGCCAGGGCGCGCAGGCGCTTCGACGAGGCGGTCACGATCGGCACGGCCCCGGCGACCCAGGTCCTCACCTCGTCGGAGGTCCGCGGGGCCGGCAGCGCCGCGAGTCGGGCGTTGGCGGTGGTACAGACCCGCTCGGCCGCCGCGCGGTAGGCGGGCGCCGGCAGGCCGACGGCGGCTTCCGCGCCGCCGGCCAGGACGATCATCACGATCACGGCCCAGAGGGCCGCCGAGCGGCTCATCGCTAGAAGCTGAAGACCGGCGGCGGACTCTCGGCGGGAGGCTCCTCGGCGGGAGGCTCATCGGCGGGAGGGTCGTCCGACGGGGGCGGCGGCGTCAGCTCCGGCGGCGCGAGCACCGGCGGCGGCGTCAGCTCCGGCGGCGGCGCGAGCTCCGGCGGCGGCCCCCCCTTCGCCATGCAGCCGTTCTCGGAGATCGCCCTGCCCTCCGCGGTCCAGTTCTGACCGGGGTAGTCCACGCCCTTGTAGCTAAAGGGCGGGACGATGTCGGCCCCGTCGTGGTGTTTTTGGTGCGCGTGCAGCACTGCGGGCGACGCGGGGTGGATCACGACGAAGGGGTTCGTCGCCGAGGACGTCGCGTGGCAGATCGTGACCTGACCGCCGCCCGCGAGCGCCGGGGACACCACGGCACCGATCGCGACGGGGGCGAGCGCCGTCGCGGCGATCCAGCCTGTGATCCAGCGGCTTCGTGCGGTCATGTCCATCCTCCTGGGTCCTCCGGCGCAGATCGGCGGGCACCCCCTGCATCGGCCTCGCCGTCGGTTTCGCTCATCACGCACGATGCGTGAGGGCTGGGTCGCTCTCCCGCCGCGAGCCCGGCGGCCCGCAGGCATGCCGCGCCGCCGGAAGTACCTGGGACCATCGTCGAGCGCGTCCTCGGCCTTGTCCCTGCCGACCCCGCGCAGACCCCCTTCCACTCATCTACGTTGCCGCCCCGCCTCCCTGGACAAGCGGCGCGAACTGGTCGACGAGACCGCGAACCTCCTCCGGGGACTGCTGCCTCCCCATCGGCCACCGGGATGACATGCGCCTCCAGGTCGGCGCCTTCGCGGATGCCCTGCAAACATCCGGTCACGCGCAGGAGGCGTGGGTGCGTCGGGTACCCTTCCCCGCACGAAAGCGGGTTCCCTCAGTTGGAAGGGTGCGAGTGTGGACTTCTCGGAGACGATGGAGTGGATCGCCAAGGTCTTCGAGGGGGTTGGCGTCGGGATCATCGTGATCGGCGGAGTGGGTGCGCTCGCGATCTCGCTCGGGCGCCGCGGAGGCGGCAGGAGCTACTTCGACGTCGCACGACGCCGCTTCGGACGTCCTCTGCTGCTCGGGCTCGAGGTGTTGGTGGCCGCCGACATCATCAAGACCGTCACCGTGGACCCGAGCCTCGAGAGCGTGAGCGTGCTCGGTGTCCTCGTCCTCATCAGAACCGTCCTCAGTTTCACACTCGACATCGAACTCGACGGGATGCTGCCGTGGAGAAGGGTGGAGTACGAGGCCGCGCAGTCCGGCTCCTCTCGCGCGGAGCCCGACTGACGACGCGGAAGTCGATTCCGGGTATCGCTGCCGGGAGGCGGAGCCGCCGGTCGCGCTCGAGATCCTCGGCGCGCTGTTAGCCCGCGTGCGTCAGGCGCCTCGCAAACCACCTGCTGGCGATCGCGCTCTCCCTCTCCGCCGTGAGCGTCACCATGGTGCCCTGGACGGCGCGATCTCCGCGCTTCACCGGCCCGGGGGCGGGACCCCTGTCCCCCAACAAGAACCCACCGCGGGCCCCTGCGCTGCCTCGGTGCGCGCGGATGTCCGCCGGCGTCCGGGGCGCTCGGAGAGGGTTCGCCAGGCGAGACCCCCGTTGACTTGTCGAGGGCGGCGGTGCGTCACTGGATTCACGAAAAGGGATCGGTGGTCGGCGGCCCCTCCGGTGGGCGGGAGGCGGGGCTGCGAACGGTGTTCCCGTCGGACCGACTGATGAAAGGACGTCAGCATGTCCAACCTGGGCAAGACCCACATCATCATCATGTGGACGGTGGGCCCCGATGACGTGGCCGAGGCGGATCGGATCTTCGCCAGCCACGCCGAGTGGATGAAGGGGCACCCACGCGAGGGCGACACGGCACTTCTGTCCTACAGCATCTCCAAGGGGCCGGAGCTCGCAAACCCGTTGGACCCGAACTCCGAGCCGACCGGCAACACGATCTTCCTGCTCGATGAGTTCTACGAGTCCCCGGCCGGCGTCGCCAGGCACTGGCAGGACGCCACGGAGAACTGGGGGGATCTGGCCAGGGTCGTTGAGTTGAGCGCCAGGGGCACGGTCGCGACGCTGCACTGCGGAACGGCCGTCCAGGCGCTCTGGTAGTCGCCTCACTGACCTGCGTGCGCCTCCAGCGGCGAAGGGAGACCGATATGCCCAAGTACCTCTTCAAGGCCAACTACACCCAAATGGGCCTCGAGGGCCTGAAGGGAAAAGGCGCTGCCAGCCGCGTCAAGGCGATCCACGACCTCACCGCAAGCGGCGGCGGCACCGTTGAGGGCGTCTACTTCGCCTTTGGCGAGACCGACCTCTATGTCGTCGTCGACCTGCCGGACGACGAGGCGGCAACAGGGATCGCATTGACCGTCGGCGCTGCCGGCGGCGCGACCGTCGAGACGGTCAAGCTGCTCACGCCCGAGCAGGTTGACGAAGCCATCGGCCGCACGATCGCCTACCGACCTCCGGGCTCATAGCTCCTGGCGCCATCGGGTGGCGCCAGGAGCTCTCCCGATGGCGCCAATGAGGTGTCCGCGGCCGGTCTTCGCCCGCCACGGATTCGCCGCAGCGCACCCACCGAGCGCCGCTCCTGCCCGAGGCACGGACGTCCGGCCATGACGCTGGGCCGCTCACAGGGGGACGATCGCCTCGACGAACTGACGCGTTCGTACAGGCGATCGGCATCTCCCTCGCCCCCGCTCGGCCGGCCACGTCGGCCGGCCAAGCAGAGGTTCGGCGACGTCAGTCTTCGGCGTTGCCGGGGTGAAGCGTCCCGGTCTCGCGCTCGGGCAGTTCCATCCGCCCAGGATCGAGGTCGTAGGTCCACGGCAGTCCGGACGCCTTCCATCCGTTCTTCAGCCTCATGCCGTGGAACACGCTGTCGGGGTCGTCCACCTTGCCGCCCTCCATCCCGTCGAGGATGTTGTGGGTGTTGGTGAACCCGGCCGCCGCGAGCATGTTGATGGCGATCGCCGAGCGCCCTCCGGAGCGGCACGAGACGAGGATCGTGTCGTCGGGCGCGAACCGCGCCTTCACGAGAGCGACGAAGTCGGGGTTCACCTCCCAGGGGAAGCCCTTCTTGTCGTCGTCCCAGGCGTAGGCCAGGAAGGCGAGCGGGATGTTGATCGCCATCGGCGCGTGGCCGATGAAGACCCACTCCTCGGGAGTGCGGACGTCGAGGACCCTCACGCCCTCGGGGTCCGCCTGCCACATGTCGTACGCCTCCTTCGCGGTGACGTAGAGCCCGAGGCTCGTCTGGCGGGCCTCGGCGACCGGCCGGTCGCCGTGTGTGACGGTGGTCATCGCATCCTCCTCGCGCTAGCCGAGCCGGGTGCCTTCGACATCGAGCCCGCCACCCTCGGGGAGCTTGCTCCAGCTCCTTCTCTGCCACTCCTCCTTGAGCACCTCGACCGCCGCCTGCTCCAGGAACTCCGGCGCCGCCCACTCCTTGACATCGAAGTCGTTCTCGATGTAGCCGTGGCCGACCATGAAGTCCTTGCCGATCTCGATGCACTGCATGTTCTGCGCGCTCAGGCTCGGCACCATGTCCACGTCCTTGATGCCCTGGTAGGTGTCCTCGGCGTCCCGGTAGAACGTCTGCCGGTTGAGGATCGCTCCCGCGGCACGCTTGTGCTCGTTCGCCCAGCGCCCGACCTTGATCATGGCCTTCATGTAGGCGATGACGAGCTCGGGGTGCTCCTTGGCCATCACGTCCGTGCAGGTGATGACGGCCGGCGTGTTGGCCACCTGGATCGTCCAGTCGGGATACTTGGACAGGTCCTCGATCATCTTGAGCCGGCCGGTGGCCTCCTGGAGGTGCTGGAAGGGCTTGCTCTGGGTGTAGATCGCATCGACGACGCCGCCCAGCAACGCCGTCTCGAGCGGGCGGAAGGCGAGGTCGTGCTTGTGGTCGCGGCGCATCCACAGCTCGGACGGGTTGTTCATCGGCGGGACGAGCATCTCGGGCTTGTCGTACCAGTCGTCCGGATAGGGGAACTCGACCAGCTCGATGTCATCCATCGTCATGTCGTTGAGCTTGAGCATGTTCAGGATGCCCATGTGCTCCTGGATGCGCCACCAGTCGTTCTTGATCGTGTTCAGGCTCTTCGAGATCCCGATCTTCTTGCCCTTCAGGTCCGACATCTTGAAGATGTCGTCGCGGGCCCGCACGGCCATGCAGCCACCCTCATACACCCACGTCGCCCCGAGCAGCACGGTGCGGCGGAGGTCGGCGTGGACGTGGATCGGCGGGTAGAGGCCGCCGAAGCGGATCAGGTTGTCGAGGTTGTGGATGTAGTGCGGGTACCAGTTGTTCTCGGGTGCGTGGCGGAAGTAGGCGTACTCGACGCCGATCTTCTTGAACTCCTCGCGGCACCACCCCAGCTCCTGGTCGACGTTGTTGGCCGACACCATCGGGCAGTTGGTGAACCACACCTCGTTCCAGTTCAGAGGCACCGTCGTCGAGACTCTGTGTTCGTCGCTCGTGGTCATTCTGCGGTCTCCTTGTCGCCTTCTCTGAGGCGGGGGGATGTGGGTGGCCCCGCGGGGATCGGCGGGTGCAGCCGATCCGGCGCGCCGGCGCACCCCATCAGGGAACTGCGCACAGTGGCTCCGTAGCGTGCCGTCGTTCCCTTCGCGGGGTCGGGGTGGCCTCCGGCGAGAATTGTGAGGGCGCGGCGGTAGGGCGGTCTCCACGCGGCGTTCGGGTCGCGCGGGAGGCGCATGCGGTCCTCCATGTCGGCGCCCTTCACGGCGCGGGCGATCTCACCCGCGGCGCCGGGCGCAACACTGATGTCCCGGAGGTGGGACAGGAACCGATCGTCATCGTCGCCACCGTGGCGCGTGAGAAGCAGCAGGGCGCGGCGCTCGTGCGGTGCGAGGCCCGCGAGCGCCGGGTCGTCGTCGGTGAGCCCGGTCCATTCGAGCACGTCGTGCAGCCAGGCGACGCTCGCCGCCTCGGCGGGAACGCTCGCCGCCACCCGGCGCACGTGGTCGATGTACGGCGCCCCGCTCGGCTCCACCTGGCCGCGATGGGCCCGTTCGGCGACCCCCCGGGCCTCCTCGCACGGCATGCCGGGGGCCTGCGGCCGACGGTCATCGGGCCCGGCCGCGCCGGGTGCACGCGCGCTCCCTCTCCCAGGGAGAGCCGAAGGGGGTTCCGCGGGCTCGAGGATCACGCCCCCACCCGCGACGCTTCGCCGGTGGGGGCGGATCCCCAACGGGCGCTCAGCCCTTCTCCTCGGCATCCTTCTTGACCTCGTCGACGTCGGCCTCGATCTGCTTCTGCTCCACCTTGTCGGCCTGCGTCATCGCGGCCGTGATGTCGGTCTCCAGGTCGGAGACGGCCACCACGACCAGGCCGGCCTGGCCCCTGTCGAGGTGCTCGCCGAGCTCCTTGAGGTCGCTGCGGCTCATGCCCGCGGCCGCGTGCCCGGCCACCGCGCCGATCGCCGCACCGCCGGCCGTCGTGGCGGCCAGCAGGCCGCCGCCGATGGCGGCCGCCGGAAAGAGCGCGATCACCAGGCCCGTGGCCAGGCCGAGCGTGCCGCCCCCCACGCCCCCGACCCGGGTGGGGGTCTCGTGCTTCTTCACGATCTTGACCTTGCCGTTGTCCTTGCGCTCGATCACCGCGGCGTCGTAGGCGTCGATCAGGCCGACCTTCGTCTGGAGGTCGTGGATCGCCTGGTAGTCGGCCTTGGCGGCGTCGACGCTGTTGTAGACGCCCACGTAGGCCATGAATGTGGCTGCAGCCATTGTCTGTCAGCTCTCTTTCGTAGTCGGAGATGTCGTGGCGGCCTTCACCGCGCGGTGGCGATGCGACCGCCTTGGGCGCGCGAGGCGAGGTGCGCCGTGAAGGAGCGGTTCTGACTACTCGAGATCCTCGAGCTCCGCCTCGGCCACGGCGATCGCGAAGCCGAGGGCGCGCGTGATGTTGCCTGCTGCGGACATGACCCTGGCCGTGCCGACGACGGGGGCGACGGCGACGAGCACGCCCTGGACGTCCTCGAGCGTGACCCCGACGTCGCTGGCGGTGCCGGCGTTGAGCAGGTACGAGACCGGCGGCGCATCGACGGCGGCCAGCGCGGCGATCCGGGCGAGCATCAGCTCGCGCGGTGCGAGGTCGCACTGCTCGATCGACGCGGCGGTCATCACCGCGAGGGTGTCGAGGACCGGCGTGCCTTCGGTGTCTTCGGTCATGTCAGCTTTCTTGTGTCGGGTTTCTCCGGCGGCCGGCGTCCGGGTGCTGCCCCCTCGTTTGGGAGTCCGCTGGTGCCCGCCGATGGCCAGTGTCACGGTGAGCCTCGCACGCCCGACACGTCCCTGACGCGCCGAGCAGGTCAATCACCCAGGTGACTGCGCTTGCTCCAGCAGGCCCGCATGACGCACATCCGGACGCACAGCGCGTCGCTGCTGCGGGAATGCCGAACGACCCGGGCAGATGAGCCGTCGATGGGGACGCCACACGGGCCTGGGCACCATGCGGGTCCGGGTGGTGGCGTGCGCGCGGCCGCGCTGCGAAGATGCGCAGCAATGGAAGGACCCGCCGCAGCAAGGGACGAGGCCTTACGGCACGCGGCGGAGGACCCGCTCGCCCCCGCGGTCTCGCCGGATACGGATGCGCTTCACCCGCTGGTCGAGGCCAAGCTCGCGGCCCCCAGTGTGCGTCGCGGCATGGTGGATCGACCGCGTATCGGGCAGGCGCTCGCCGCCGGCGAGGACGCGAGGTTGACCCTCGTGGCGGCTCCGGCCGGGTACGGCAAGACGACCGCGGTGCGCGCTTGGTGCGCGAGCCTCGACGCGGCGCTGGCCTGGGTCACGCTGGACGCCGGCGACAACGATCCGGCCCGAATGTGGAAGTACATCGCGACGGCGGTCGATCGCGTGCGACCGGGGCTCGGGCGGGGCGCGCTGCGGCGGCTCGGCGCGCCGGGCGGCCCCATCGAGGATGCCGTCGACGAGCTCATGAACGCCGTCGCGACGTTCGGCCGCGGGCTGATCATCGTGCTCGACGACCTGCATGCGGTGACCGATGCGGAATCACTGTCGTCGATCGACCATGCCGTGGCGCACCTGCCGGCGACCGCTCGCGTGCTCGCCCTCACGCGTGCGGATCCGGCGCTGGAACTCGCGCGGCTCCGCGCGGGTGGCGGGCTCACCGAGTTGCGCGCGAGCGAGCTCGCGTTCACCACCGCGGAGGCGCACGGGTTGCTCGTCGAACGTGGTCACCTGGCGCTCGGGGCGGAGGAGATCGACGTGCTCATCGGGCGCACCGAGGGCTGGCCTGCCGCGCTCGTCCTGGCCGGGCTCTGGCTGCGGACCGTGGACGACCCTGCTCGGTCCGTGCGGCTGTTCGGAGGGGAGCAGCGCTTCGTGGGCGAGTACCTGAGCAACGAGGTGCTCTCGTCCCTCGACGACGAGCGCCGCTCGCTCCTCCACGGGGCCGCCGTCCTCGGCCGTTTCACCCCGGAGCTCTGCGACGACGTGCTCGGCCGCGCCGATTCGGCGTCCCTGCTGGCCGAGCTCGAGCGCGCGAACCTCTTCATCGTGCGGCTCGAGCGAGGAGGTTGGTTCCGGGTCCACGCGCTGTTCGCCGAGTACGCCCGTGCGCAGCTCGCCCTGCTGCAACCGGCAGCTGCAACGCGGATCCACCGGCGGGCCGCCCAGTGGCTGAGCTCACGAGGGCTGCCGGCCGACGCGATCGAGCATGCGGCTGAAGCAGGTGACCACGAGTTCGTCGCGCAACTGCTCGCGGAGTACCACCTGCCTCTGATCAGGGGCGGCCGCGCCCGTACCTTCCTTCGCTGGGTCCGCACGCTGCCGGACGGCTGCGTCGTCGAGCATCCGGAGCTCGCGGTCGCGGCCGCGATGTCCGCAGTGCTGCTCGGCCAGGGTACGATCGAGCCACATCGGTGGCTTCGGCTCGCCGATCAGGCGAATGAAGGGCGGCCCGAGCGCTCGGATCCCTACGTCGAGGGTTGGGCACGAGTGATACGCGCGCTCATGATCGACGGTGGTGTCGGACAGGCGGTGCTCGATGCCCGCCGTGTGATCGAACTCGCCCCGGCCGTATCGGACTCGATCCTCACGGGCGCACTGGCCGCCTGTTCCCGTGCCCTCTACTTCGCCGGCGACCTGGACGAGGCGTCGACCATGGCGTTGCGGTTCCTCGAGCATCCGGATGCCGGGAATCGGGCGCCGAGCCTGGCGCTCGCTCGCGCGACGCTCGCGCTCGTCGCGATCGAGCGCGGGCAGCTCGCGTTCGCGCGAGGTCATGCCGAGAAGGCGAAGGCGGCCGTAGGCCGGATCGGCGCCAGCCGGAGCTGGCTCGGCGCGAACGCGTCCGTCGCGCTCGGCGCGGTGCTGGCGGCCGAAGGGAAGCTCGCCGAGGCGGAGCGCGAGCTCGCCTCCGCGGAGCACCTCTCCCTGGACGAGGTGGCGACCGTGAACCACGCGTGGCTCCTCGTCCTGCTCGCCCGTGTCCGCGTCGGGCGCGGCCGCCTCGACGAGGCGGAGGCGACACTGCGCAGTGCCCGGACGGAGCTCGACGATCTCGTGGACAGCGGCCGCGTCCAGGCGCTCGCCGACGAGGTGGGGCGCGAGCTCGAGACGGCGAGGGCCCGCGCACGCAGCGGGGAGGTGCTCGAGCCGCCGAGCGAGGCCGAGCTCGCCGTGCTCCGGCTTCTGGCGACCGACAAGTCGACACGCGAGATCGGCGAGCACCTCTTCCTCTCGCCCCACACGATTCGGTCGCACAGGCGCGCGCTCTACCACAAGCTCGGGGTCGGCTCGCGAGCCGACGTCATCGCGCGGGCGACTGCGCTCGGCCTGCTGGAGCAAGCGTAGTCACCTGGGTGAACGATGCGAGCCGCATGTGAAGATCCGGTCGAGGGTGTGATCCTCGTCGGCATGACTTGCCGGACGTATCGGCTGATCGTCGAAGGGGAGCTGAGCGACGCTGCCGAGCGTGCGTTCGACGGCATGACCCTCACGCGCACCGAGGGCACGACGACTTTGACCGGAAGCCTGCGCGACCAGGCCGAACTCCAGGGGCTGCTCCAGCGTATCTCCGACCTCGGGCTCACGTTGCTCGGGGTCAACGCGATCGACGACGGCATCTAGGCCGCAGTTCGCGTTCACCCGAGTGAAATCCATCGTTCGCCCCAGTGCAGGAACTCCAGCCGTCGTAGGCTCGCACGAGCAGACAAACATCAACCGGGACAGGAGATTCGATGTCCACCGATTCCTACAAGGCGTCATCCGCGAGCGGATGGGTCATCTTCGCCGCGGCCGTGATGTTCACGGTCGGGGCGATCAACATCATCCAGGGCCTGACGGCCCTCTTGAAGGAGAACACCTACGTCATCCCCGGCGGCGAGGGTGCTCTTCTGGTCACGACCAACTTCGACACCTGGGGCTGGACGCTGATCATCTGGGGCGCCGTCGTGATGCTCGCCGCCGCCTCGCTGTTCGCGGCGAAGGGCTTCGGGCGCTGGTTCGGGATCGCGGCGATCATCGTCAACATGATCGTCCAGATCACCTGGTTCCCCGCCTACCCCCTGTGGAGCCTGGTCGCCATCGGCCTCGGGGTCGCGGTCCTGTGGGCGCTGACGGCCGGCTGGGAGGACGCGCGAGCGGACCTGCGGGGCTGAACCGAGCCCCATCCCACTGCCCTGCGGCCCGTCGCACGTTCGGCGGGCCGCCCGCGACCGAGGAGGCGACGATGCCCGCACGATCTCGTTCCGACCGCGACGTCCCGGTGATCTCGGGGATCACCGGCGACCTGGCGCGCGTGATGACGTTCCGGTCGGAGGCCGCGGAAGCGCTCGCGGATGACGTCGGCGGCGGGCGCCCCCCGTGGGTGGCGTCATGAGCGCGGCGGCGCCGGATCCCGAGGGGGCGCCGCAGCGCGCCACGGCACCGTCGCCGTTTCCGCCGATCGCCGACTACGCCTTCCTGTCGGACTGTCACACCGGGGCGCTCGTGGCGCCGGACGGCTCGATCGACTGGCTGTGCGTGCCCCGCTTCGACGCGCCGAGCGTATTCGCCAGTCTGCTCGACCGCCAGGCGGGGTTCTTCCGCTTCGCGCCGTTCGGCATCAACCACCCCTCGGCGCGCGCGTACGAGCCCGGCACCAACGTGATGGTCACGACCTGGAAGACGACCTCCGGCTGGGTCGTCGTACGCGACGCGTTGACGATCGGGCCGTGGGAGCGTGAGGATTCGGTCACCCCGCACACCCGGCCGCCGGCGGACGACGACGCCGATCACATGCTGGTGCGGACGGCCGAGTGCATCGAGGGCCGGGTCGAGATCGACCTCGTCTGCGAGCCGGTCTTCGACTACGGGCGCACGGCGGCCGAGTGGACCCTGGTGGACGGCGGCCGCCACGCGGCCGACGCGACCGGGGCGGGCCAGACGATCCGCCTGCGCTCAGACCTCGCGCTCGGCATCGAGGGCGGCCGCGTCCGGGGCCGGCACGTGCTGGGCCCGGGTGAGCGTGCCTACTGCGCCCTGTCCTGGGCGGAGGGGCTCGCCGCGCCGGAGGACATGGGCGACGCCGCGGCGCGGATCGCCGCCACCACGCGCTACTGGCGCGCCTGGCTGGACCGGGCGCGGATGCCCGACCACCGCTTCCGGGATCCGATCGAGCGCTCGGCGCTGGCGATCAAGGGCATGACGTACATGCCGACCGGCGCGACGGTCGCCGCCCTCACGACCTCGCTTCCCGAGACGCCGGGCGGCGAGCGCAACTGGGACTACCGCTACACCTGGATGCGCGACGCCACCTTCACCCTGCAGGCGCTGCACTGGCTCAACCTCGACTGGGAGGCGGACGAGTTCATGCAGTTCGTCGCCGACCTCGAGCCGACCGAGGACGGCTCGCTGCAGATCATGTACGGCATCGACGGCCGCCGCGACCTCACCGAGACGACGCGCGACGACCTCTCCGGATACGCGGGGGCGCGCCCGGTGCGGATCGGCAACGGCGCCTTCGACCAGCGCCAGAACGACGTCTACGGCGCGGTGCTGGACTCGATCCTGCTGCACACGCGCCGCAGCGAGCGCCTGCCGCGGCGGCTGTGGCCGATCGTCGAGACGCAGGCCGAGTGCGCCACGAACGTCTGGCGCGAGCCGGACCAGGGCATCTGGGAGGCCCGCGGCGCCCCCCAGCACTACGTCTCCTCGAAGCTCATGTGCTGGGTCGCGCTCGACCGGGCGGCGAAGCTCGCCGGAATCCGCGGCGACCCGGCGCGAGAGGCCGTGTGGCGCGCCACCGCCCAGGAGATCCACGCCGACATCCTGGAGCACGGCGTCACCGACGAGGGCGTGCTGCGCCAGCACTACGCGACCGACGCGCTCGACGCCTCGACGCTGCTGGCGGCGATCTTCGGCTTCCTGCCCGGCACCGACGAGCGCCTGCGAGCCACCGTCGAAGCCGTTGCCGGCGGTCTGACCGAGAACGGCTTCGTCCTGCGCTACCGCACCGGCGAGACCGACGACGGCCTCTCGGGCGAGGAGGGCACCTTCCTCATCTGCTCGTTCTGGCTGGTGTCGGCGCTGTCGATCGTCGGCGAGCAGGCTGGTGCCCGCGACCTGATGGAGAAGCTCCTGCGGATCGCGTCGCCGCTCGGGCTCTACGCGGAGGAGTTCGAGACCGCGAGCGCCCGGCACCTGGGCAACTTCCCGCAGGCCTTCTCCCACCTCGCGCTGATCGAGGCCGCCGGGCGGATCATTCTG
>CAWGMB010000018.1:0-7602 GCA_963823515.1 uncultured Thermoleophilia bacterium | reverse complement strand
GAGCACCAGCTCGACAAGCTGGGGGTCACTGGTTCGAGCCCAGTAACGCCCATACCGAAAACCCTGCCACGGCGGGGTTTTCGTGGTTCTGGGGCCGGGCGCCCCCGGTGGGCGGGTGCGTCTGGATGCGTTGCGGGATGTCCTGGACGTGACGTGAGGCATTGCGGGGGGAGGGGACGGCTCTGCCGGACGCCGGCGGCGCCCCTCGCCCCGGCGTGCGCCACGAGGGGCGCTCGTCGAAGAGCTCGGTGAGCGTGTCCACGCCGGCAGTGTTCAAGGCTTCGTGGCTGAGCCCGACGAGGGTTGCGTTCGCCTCCACGTGATGACGGCGGCGTTCATCGCTCCTTCCTGGTCGCGTGACCAGGACTCCCTGCCCGGCAGCGACGCACCGCATCGGGCGAACGTCCTTTGCGGTGCGGAGGTCGGCATCGGTGATCTCATGTTCGGCATGGATCGCCGGTCGGATGGCCGCGGGGGCCGGGCAGATCCTCTAGTGGGCGTGGCGGCCGGACCGACCACGCCGATGAAGACTCCGTACAGCGACATGGCCGGCGCTCTCGCGACCCGGATTCGCTGAGGCCAGGCACTCCGGGACAGGACGCCCTGGGCGCCAGCTACCCACCAAGGAGGACCGTCTCATGAGGTTGATTCACTCGCTCGGCCGCTGGGTCGGGGTCGCCGCAATCGCATGCGCCGCCGCCCTGGGGGCCACGCCGGCGCTCGGCGCGACCACCGACTGCCCGCCGCCGCCGCTCTCGCAGCCCTTCCTCGGCGTCGGTGACGCGAACCTCTACTTCCTGGCACCGGGTGGCGACTTCAGCAGCGCGACCGCCGGGTGGGAGATGAGCGGCGGCGCCTCGATCGTCCAGGCGACGCAGGCCAACGGCACGACCGGCGGCGTGCTCGACCTGCCGAGCAAGGCCGTCGCGATCAGCCCGGTCGTGTGCATCACCCCGGACTACCCGACCGCGCGACTGCGCGTGCGCAACTTGGTGGGATCAGAAGGGGTGTTCTTCGCCGTGTCCTACAACGTCAACGGCGTCTGGACCGCGCCGCAGACCAACGGCCGGTTCGACGGCGACAAGGCGAGCGACTCCTGGAACCTGCCCAAGCAGCAGAAGGTCCAGCCGATGAAGGTCGCGAATCAGCAGGTCCGGTTCATCTTCACCGCCGGGGGCAACACCAGCCACTTCCAGGTGGACGACTTCTGGGTCGATCCCCGCGCGCTGTAGGCCCAGCTCGCGCCCAGACTGCTCCCGCATCGGCCCGAACCCCGGCGTTCCCCCTGGAGCGCCGGGGTTCGGGCATTCCGGTCTTCAAGACCGAGATGCCCGCTGTCGATGTCTTTCTTGCCCCTCGGGTCGAGGTGGAGCCGGGACAGCCGAGCCCTGCCAACCCCGGCCCACGCCAGCTCTCCCAAGGCTTCGCCGTGATCTCACCACTCCGCGTCTCCCACCCGCGCTCCCAGACCAGCTCTGCCGGCACCGACGAGCAGCGACCGAGCGGTAGCTCGCTCCGCTGGAGCGCCGGAATCGCGGCCGGTGCCACGGCGCCCCCCCGCCGTGCCTGAGGAGGCCGTCTCGCAGCAGGGCACCGTCCCCGACATGCTCGACCTCTACTGGGCGCCGAAGCCGGCGCCCTTCTCGGTGCGGGGCCTGGTCGGCGGGCTACTCGCCGCCGCCGGCTTTCTCGCGGTTGGCATCGCCGCGTTGTTCACGATCGACGTTCCCGCGCGCGCGCCGGCGTTCGACATCGCGCTCCTGCTGGTCGTCTACGTCCTGGCCACCCAGGTTCGCTTCGAGTTCGGCCCGAGCTTCGTGCTGCCGACCGAGCTCACGCTCGTGCCGCTGCTGTTCCTGGCACCACTGGGGGCCGTTCCGCTGCTGGTGGCGGCGGCCATGACCCTGGGCACCGCCGTCTGGGTCGTCCGCGGCCGCCTCCCGCCCGATCGCCTCGTGTCCGCCGTCGCCGACAGCTGGCATGTAATCGGGCCGGTCGGCGTCTTCGCCCTCGCGGGGGCACCTGAGCCATCGCTGGCGGATTGGCATGTGTACGCCGCGGCCTTCGGGGCTCAGATCCTCATCGAAGGGCTCGTGCTCTCGATCCGGGAGTGGGTCGACCGCGGGATCCCGCTCCTGCGCCACGTGATCGAGCTCGGCGAGGGGCAGGTCGTTGACGCGCTGCTGTTCTGCGGCGGCCTCCTGGCCGCGGCGGCGGCCACGAGTTCCGGCCAGGCGGCCTGGGCACTGCTGACCGCGCCGTTCATCGGCCTGCTCGCCCTGCTCGACCAGGGGCGCCGTAAGCGCATCAGGATCAGCCAGGAGAGGCTCGAGGCTCTCGAGGAGGCGCGGACGCGCGGTGAGTCGGCTCTCGTGCGCGTGGGCGAGGCCATGGGCGCTCGCCTCGACGCCGACGCGCTCGTCGACCTGGGAGTTCGCAGCGCGCTGGAGGCCGTGGGGGCCGACGCGGCGATCGTGCAAACACCGAGCGCCCTGCTCGCGGCCGTCGGGGATCCGATCGGGCCCATGGCCGACTCGGTCGGCCGACGCGCGCTCGCCCAGAACGCCACCGAGAGCGGCGAGGAGGCCGAACGCCGGGCGCTCGCCATCCCGGTGGCCGGACTACCCGAGCCCGCGGTCGTTGTGTGCGCACGCTCGGGTCCACCCTTCTCACCCGAGGAACGACACCGACTGCTGACGCTCGTCTCCCAACTCGGCGCGGCGCTGCAGGGCGCGGCGAACCACGAACGCGTGCGCCGGCAGGCCGAGACGGACTACCTCACCGGACTCGCCAACCACCGGCGATTCCAGGAGATACTCGCAGCCGCCGTCGACGGCCATGCCCTGGTGGGAGCGTCGCCGGGGCTCCTGCTCGTGGACCTCGACCACTTCAAACGCATCAATGACACCCACGGGCATCAGATGGGGGATCTCTTCTTGCAGGCTGTCGGGCGCCTCCTGGGCGGTAGCTGCCGCCCTGGCGATGAGGCGGCCCGGTACGGGGGCGAGGAGCTCGCGGTGGTGATCAGCGACACGACCCCCGCTCAAGCGATGGCGTTCGCCCAGCGCGTTTGCGACGACATAGCGCGGCTCCGGCTGACGACCCCGAGGGGCGCGCAGGTTTCCGTCACGGCGTCCGTCGGTGTCGCGGTGCTGAGCGAAGGGCTGAGCACTGCGACGGCTCTGATCGCCGCCGCGGATTCCGCCCTCTACCGCGCCAAGCAGGCGGGGAGGAACCGCGTCATGTTCGCGACGGACCGCGCCGGGCTCGCGACGGTGCCGGCACTCGAGACGGGCACGGTCGACGCGAGACCCGGCTCGGGGGAGATCTCCGACGACGATCGCAGCGTGCGATCGCTGCCGCCCGGCGCCGGGCTGGACCACTGGCCGCCGGCCGACGCCCGGCCCGTCGAAAGCGATGCCCACGCGGGCTGATCGCCGGTGGGCGCTTCGAGCGCCTGACGGTCAGCTGAGCGCCCCGAGACGCCCTGTGGGCGCAGGAAGGCCGGCGCGAGGGCGGTAACCGCGATGATCGCGGTCACGGCTCCGTCACGACCCGCATGCACCATCCTCCGTGAGGACCGCGTCTCTGGAAGGGATTCCGAGGCGCCCGAAGAACCGGATCACCCGATTGGCCGCCGTCACCAGCCCGTCCGGCCCGGCTGACGCCGGAGTCGGGGAACGGTCCGTCGTGACCGTCGCGATCCACGTGGCCCGCGGGTGGCCGCCGACGCGCGGCCGCCCGGAGCGGGTAACCTGGGCGGACCGTGACCGATCTGCACTCGAAGCGCGGAGGGCCGGAGACGACGGCGCTGCCGCCGGGGCCGCTGCCCGCGCAGGGACGCCTGGCCCAGGTCGACGAGTTCACGGTCGTCGAGCGCTCGTACTCAGCGGACCCCGGGCTGCCATCGGTCGGGCTGGCCAACATCCACGCCCTCGTGCCGGGGATCGAGGAGAACAAGGCCAAGGTCGTGCGCGCCGCACGGGTCTTCAAGGAGCGCGGCGCGAACATGGCCATCTTCCCCGAGTTCTGCCTGACCGGCTACTTCTGGGATGACGAGCCCGCCTGCTGGGACTACATGCGCCGCGGCTGCACCCAGGAGCACATCGAGTGGATCGACCGCGAGCTGCGCCCGCTCCTCGACGACCGCTTCCGCGTGATCGTCCTGAACAACCTCTCGCGCGGCAGCGGCGCCGGGGGCAAGTTCCACAACGTCACGTTCATGATCACCGCGGACGACGAGTCGACCGACGCGGCGCTTCACCCGGAGCGCAGCTACGCCAAGGTCTTCCTGCCCGGCATCGAGAAGACCTATACCGAGAGCGGGCGGGACGACCGGCTGACGATCGAGAGCCCTCACGGCCATGGCCGTGTCGGGTTCCTGACCTGCTACGACTACCTCTTCCCCAGCCTGCTGCGCGAGTACGCGATGATCGACCACGTCGACGTGCTCGTCGAGATCGCCTCCTGGCGGGCGGCCTCCACTCGGGACTACCCGGGCATGAACGTGCGCACCGACCTCTACTACGGAGGGCTGTGGGACGGGGTGATAGCCGCCTCGTCGGCCGTCAACCAGGTCTGGACGTTCGCCTGCAACGCGGTCGGCCGGCACGGCATCAACGGCGCCGCCTTCTGGGGCGGCTCGGGCATCTGGGCGCCCTCCGGGCTGTGCCTGCTGCAGGCCTCACGCGTGAACGAGGAACTCCTGATCGTTCACAACCTCGACATCCTGGGCGCGCGCAGTGCCGAGCAGGGCGACTTCGACTACACCTTCGATTTCAACGAGATCTACCGCCCGATGGGCGACGGGCAGAGCTTCACCCGCGTCGTCGACTACTGACGGCGCGTGTGAATCCGAGCGCGGCTATCCCCGGCCCGGCGGTGTCCGGTGCCGGTTCGTTCGCCTCCGGGGCGATCTCGGGGCCGACCGGTGGGTGATCGCGCATCGCGCCGGTATCGTCGCCGGCCATGAACGCACTGCGAGCCCGATTCGCGCGTCGCGCCCGAGAGGCGGCACGGCGGTCGCGCGCGTCGGGGGTGCGGGGTCCGTGGGGGAGGGCCGCCGTCGTGGTGGCCGCCGTCGTGGTGGTGGCCGGGATGGTCACGGCCGCGATCTGGGGTTCGCCCCTCATGGACCGCGACGAGGGCGTCCGGAGCGGAGCCGAGGCGGTCGCGCTCGCCACCCCAGCGGCCGCTCCGGTCGTGATCGCCGCCGGCCGGGAGTCGGTCTGGACGGTGGGCGTGGGCTCGCGCCTGGTGCGCGCCCTCCCGCCCGACGGCTCCGACCCCACCGGGCCCTCGCGCAGGATCGGCTCGGAGGGTGACCTGCCCGTGGCGACGACGCCGGACGGGTCCTCGCTGTGGGTGGCCTTGCGCCGATCCGGGGCCGGGCTGCTCGTGCGGGTCGGCCCCTCACTGAAGGTCGCGCGCGTCGTGGGCATCGGCGACGTGCTGCCGCTACGGATCGTCGCCCCGCCGGGGAGGGTGGTCGTGCTTGGGGAGAGCCGCCTGGTGGGCGTCCCGCAGGGCGGTGGCAGGACCTGGTCGCGCCCGCTGCCGTTCGGGATCGACGTGGCCGCCGGCTACGGATCGGCGTGGACGCTCTCGCGGGCCGAGGGCGCCCGGAGCCTCATCTCCCGCCACGATCTGGCGACCGGACGTGTCGTCGGGCGACGCGTCTCCGGGGCGGGCGGCACGGCGATCGCCGTCGGGCTGGGCGCGGTCTGGGTGGCGAACGGCTGCGACAACGGGGTCCTGCGCGCGCCGGTGGGCGCCGGTCCCGCCACGTGTACCCGGGTGGGGAAGGGGCCGGCGGACGTGGCGGTCGGCCGCGGTGCGGCGTGGGCCGCCGACGCGGCGGGGCAGCGGATCGTCGAGCTGGACCCGGCTACCGGCGCGATCGTCGGGAGCTGGCCCGTCGCGGGCCGGCCGGCCTCGATCGTCGCGGGCCCCAGCGGAGTGTTCGCGACCACGCGGGGCGGCGGGGCGGTGGGACTCCCCCCCGGTGCCGGGGACTCGCGCCGATGACCGCGGCATCCGAGGGTCGCCGGACACCCGCCGGGGGCTGACCCCCGGTACCGGCCGGGGTTCCCGGGGGCGGCCACCGGTGCAGAACGCCCGCCCACCGGGTATCGGCGGATCATGGGCGGGGAGAACAGCGCGGCGGCCGCACGGGCGCCGGTCGCCCGGCCGGTGTCCCGCCCGGGGTCCTCAGCGCCCGGCCCCGCGCCTCCTCATGCCGCGTCGCGTCCCCAGGTGACGGCGAGGTCGGACGGGCTCGCGAGGGTCTGGAGCACGACGCAGTAGCGCTCGGTCAGCTGGATGAGCTTCGCGAGCTTCTGGTCGTCGGCATCCGACTCGAGGTCGAAGCGCAGCCGGATGGCGCGAAAGCCGACGGGCGCCTCGCGGTCCACTCCCAGCGTGCCGCGGAAGTCGAGGTCGCCCTCGGCGCTCACCCGGCCCTCGACCGGTATCCCGAGCGCGGTCGCCACCGCCCGCATCGTCACACCGGCGCAGGCGGCGAGCGCCTCGAGCAGCATGTCGCCCGAGCAGAGCGCGGCGCCGTCGCCCCCGGTCGCCGGATGGAGCCCGGCCGCCGCCAGGGCGCGCCCCGTCTCGACGTTGCACGTCACGCCCTCTCCGAGGCTCGCCTTCGCGCAGAGCGTGACCAGGGCCGCGCCGGGGTCCTCGCGGTAACGCTCCTTCAATGGAGCCTGGATGGCGCGCAGCTCGTCCGTCTGCATCGGTGACCTCCGGATCGTCCGCGACGAGTGTCCTCCAGCGGGCGGGTCGGTGTCGAGGCGCCGCACGGCGGCCGAGGTCGGCGGGCGTGGCGGGGCGGTGGCGCGCCCGGTGTTCTCGCGCCCTTCCCACCTCGGCACACCACGAGCACGCCCTCGCCTATGCGATCGCCGATCGGCTCGGCTTCACGGAGGAAGAGGTGAAGTGGATCCGCGTGCCCTTCAACTCCACCTTCGCGCCGGGGCCCAAGAAGTACGGCTTCGACCTCAACCAGGTCTCGATCAACGCGAAGCGCAAGAAGGCCGCCGACTTCTCCTCGCCGGACTACACGACCCCCCAGGGAGTGCTCGTGGCCGGCGATTCGTCGCTCGTGGGGGCCACCACGGTGGCCGAGCTCAAGGACGCGCAGATCGGGGTCCAGGTCGGCACCATCAGCCTCGATGCAGTGAACGCGGTGATCGCGCCCTCCAAGCAGGTGCGCGTCCTCAACAGCTCGAACGATGTGGTTCGCGCGCTGAAGAACGGGCAGGTTGACGCGATCGTCACCGACCTGCCGACCACGCTGTACCTGCGTGACACTGTCGTCAGTGGGTCGAAGCTCATCGGCCAGTTCGCGGCCCCGGGCGGCGACGACTGGGGCGCGGCCCTCCAGAAGGACTCGCCGCTCACCGCGTGCGTCTCCTCGGCGATCGACTCCCTCCGCGACTCCGTCGAGCTCGAGACGATCACCAACCAGTGGATCGGCGCCGAGGCGCCGGCTCTCGCCCTGAAGTAGGCCGCCGCAACCGCCCCCCATGGCCACCGCCCCCGACCGCGGGCACCCGGCAGTTCCTGCGCCGAGTCGAGACGGGGCGCCTCTAG
>CAWGMB010000017.1:0-26355 GCA_963823515.1 uncultured Thermoleophilia bacterium | reverse complement strand
CCTGGCATCGCGGCACCGAAAGCCATCGGGCTGGGGTCGCCGGCAGTTGCGAACGGGGTGTTGGCCGCGACCACGTCGGAGCTCGTGTCCACGCTCCCGGCCGGCCCTGAGGCCGCCGCGCGCGAGTCGAAGCCGCTCCTGCGGCTGGCGATGACGGGGGCGACGCGACGCGGCGTGTGGGTATTGCCTCATGGCCCGTCGAGATCTCCGAAGGCCACGTGGCGCCGAGACAGCTCCGTGAGCTGATCGCCGGTGGCGCAGGCGTCGCAGGTGAACATCCGCACGGTCAGGTCCTTGCCCAGCGCGAAGATCCGCGTGCCACCGAAACCTGCCGCCAGCCGGGTCACGGGTCCGGGGCCTCCGTCGAACTCGCCGAGCTGCGCCCCCGTGGCGCGGTCCCAGACGCGAACCAGGCCGTCGTCGTGGCCTGTGACGACCAGCCGGTCGTCCGGGCTGAACGCCGCCGTTCGCGTGCGACCGAGATCGCGTGCGATCTCGGCGCGAAGGCCGCCGGTGCCCGTATCCCAGATCTGCGCGCCCCGCCCGCCGGCGGTGAGCAGCTCGGAGCCGTCGGCGCTGAACTCGGCGGAGTCGAGCGACGAGGACGGGTTGCCGCTCAGCCGCGTGCGTGCGCCCGTCGCTACGTCCACGATCGCCGGCTTCTCGGGCAGGCGGTAGTCGAGGCGGAAGACCCTCTCGCCGGTCGGATCGATGGCGAACGCCGGCAGGTTGAGCGGAGCGGATGTGGGCACCGACCCCGCGATCTCTCCCGACTCGGCAGCGACCACGACGACCGGCGCCCCGGCGTCCGAGAACGCGAGGGTGCTGCCGTCGCGGCTGAAGCGGAGCAAGGTGACGAGTGAGAGCCCCGCAGCCGGCACGCTGGCGATCGGCGCGTTGCTCGCAGGATCCCAGATGTTGACGCCCTCCCCCGCCCGCGAGGCTGCGACGCGACGGCCGTCGGGCCCGACGGCGACCGCCGAGTAGGTCCGCTCGCCGACGCCGAGATCCGCCAGAGGCGCACCGTCGCGGTCGAACAGCCGCAGCCCGTCACCTGCCTGTGCGAACACCGAGCCGTCGGCCGAGATGTCGCCGGCGAGCGAGTTGCCGCCAGACCTCAGGCGCCGCGGCGCCCCGGTCTGCGCGACAGCCCAGAGGGAGACGGTCGGCCGTCGCGCGTCCACCGTCACGACGCGGCGCCCGTCGAGCCCGACGGCTATCCCACCCACAGAGCCCGGGTCGCCGATCGTTACCGTGTCTGTTCCCGGAAGACGCCAGACCCGGGCGGTCCCCTCCGCTCCCACGGTCAGAACATGCGACGCCTGCGCCCCGGGCGCGACGCTCACCCCGAGGCCGTGGCCGAGCAGGACCATCGCCTGGCGGGCGCGTTCGAGATCCCAGACCCGGGCGGTGCCGTCGTCCCCGCCGCTCACCAGGGTGTTCTCATCGACGAATTGAACTCGCCCCACGCCACCCTCGTGACCGGTGAGCGACGCCAGAAGTGCTCCGGAGGCCGTTTCCCACACATGGACCGCTCCGTCCCTGCCGGCCCCCGCCACGCGCGCGCCGTCGGGGCTGAAGCGCACCGCGTTGATCGCGTCGCCGCTGCTGCGCAGCACCGACCGCTGCCGCCCGCTCGAGAGACTCCAGACACGCACGCCGCCGTCGTCCGAGCCGGTCGCGATCCAGCGACCGCGCGGGTCGATATCGGCCCGGTTGACGGGCCCCGAGTGGCCGGCGAGGACGTGCAGCAGGCGCCCGCTGCGGGCGTCCCAGACACGGGTGAGGCCACTGCGATAGGGGACCACGAGCCGGGTGCCGTCGGGGCTGAACACCGGGCGCTGGGCCGATTCACCGCCTGCGCTGAGATCGGCGATCAGGCGTCCGCTTCCCCTCTCCCAGAGCTTCAGCACCGATGCGAGCGAGCCCAGGTCCGCGGTGACCCCGGCGATCGTCCGGTCGTCCGGGCTCGGCACCGCGCCCGTGAGGGCGCCCTTTGCCCCGACCGCGAACCGCTCGAGCGGTGCCCCTGTTGCGATGTCGAGAACCGTGATGTCGCCGGCCCCCTGTCCGACGGCGACCTCGCGGTCGCCGGCCGCAATGGTCACGACCTGCAATCCGGGCGTGCCGGCCCACGTCCAACGCCGACGGCCGGACGCCGTCGCGAAGGCGCGCACCACGCCGTCATCACGCGCCGTGACGACCGTCGTGCCGTCCGCGGTCATCGCCGCATCATCGACCTCGTCCCGGGGGCCGCCGAAACGCGCGACCACCGGCGACGCGGCGATCGCCCGGCCCAGCCCGATCTCGGCCTCGCGCGTGTGCTTCACGTCGAGGGCCTCGACCGCCAGCTTCACCGCGGCCTCGGGGTCCGACGATCGGCGCACGTCCGAGAGCGCCGCGAGCTCGCGCGAGCGCGCGGTGTGCTCCCGGTCGACCGCCACGTTGCGCTGGACCAGCGCGAGCAGCCCGAGCACGATCACGGCGGCCACGGCCGCGAGGGCGGATGCCGTCAGGATGCGCAGGCGCCGCGTCGCGTCGGAGCGGCTCGCCTGGATGAAGGCGATCTGGTCCGTCGTCGGCCGCGGCTCGGGGCGATCCGAGCGGGTCGCGAGCCACGCCTCGGCCGCGCGCAACTCGCCTCCTCGCAGGAGGAAGCCGCGATCGCGGCCCACGGCGTTCCAGCGCTGGGACTCCTCCAGGTAGCGGGCGTGGGCGCGGACGTAGGGCAGGTCGCTCTCGATCGCCTCGACGATCTCCTCGATGGCGGCCCCCCAGTCGGCGCCGGAGCCGAGCTCCACCCACTGCCGCGCCGCCAGCGCATCGGGCACATCAGCCGTCGGTGCCGCCAGGACCGGGATGATCCGCTTGCCGACGGAGTCCGCGTGCTCCAACTCCTGCCGGCAGTTCCGCGACGCGATCCACGCCGGGGTCACGAGCGCGATGACCGCATCGCTCACCTCGATCGCCCGCGCGAGCTCGTCGCGCCAGCGCGACGCCGCAGGGATGTCCTGCATGTTGACCCAGACGTCTTTGCCGCGCTCGGCGAGCAGCGCGACCAGGCGGTCGGCGATCTCCCGGTCCCGCCGCGAGTAGGACAGGAACGCGTCCGGACGGCGCGCCGCAGGATCGGCTCGAGAGGCAGGCACTACCGGCGCCGAGCGCCTCGTCGAGACGCCCCCCGCGTTGACGAGACGCCGGTGACCCACCCGATCTGGAGCCGACCTTGGCAGGTTCCCCGCACCACACCGCCGACTATCAGCCGAGGTCGTCGGCGCGTCAAGTTGCGGTTTCTCATCGATCCGCATAGAAGACGACGGAGGCCCCGGGTACTGTCCCACCACCAGGTGAGCCAGCCGTCAGGGGGGAGCCCCGACCTCATGGACTCCGGCTCGACGAGCCACGACCACGCGGGCCTCCATCATCCGCACCCATTTCGGCAGTCGGTCGTTCGGGCCCGACCAGCAGGACGGGATCGGGCATCTGAACGAGCAGCCGACCAGCCGGCTACCGCCCTCGGCTCCACGGCCGTTCCTCGTCCGGCTGGAGGCGGTCCCGGCCGCGGCCTGAGCGGGTGAACCCCTACCCCGGGCTGCGGCCCTTCCAGGAGTCCGAGGCGCACCTGTTCTTCGGGCGCGCCGCCCAGACCGACGAGCTGCTGGGCGAGCTGGAGCGCTCGCGCTTTGTCGCCGTCCTCGGGAGCTCGGGCAGCGGCAAGTCCTCGCTGGTCAAGGCCGGGTTGCTGCCGGCCCTGCACGGCGGGTTCTCGCGGCGGGTGGGCTCGCACTGGCAGATCGCCACCCTGCGGCCCGGGGGCAACCCGATCCACAACCTGGCCCGCGCCCTGGCGGCGCCCGAGGTGCTGGGCGGCGAGGAATCGGATCCGCTGATCGGCGCCGCCCAGATCGAGGCCACCCTGCGCCGCAGCGGCCTCGGCCTGGCCGATGCGGCGCGCGCCGCGCCGCGGCTGCGCGGCGGCCGCTTGCTGGTGGTGGTCGATCAGTTCGAGGAGCTGTTTCGCTTCCAGGCGGCCGACACCGGGGCGCAGGGGGACGCCGCCGCCTTCGTGGCGCTCCTGATCGAGGCCACCGGCGACGATGACGCCCCGGTCGATGTGATCCTGACGATGCGATCCGACTTCCTGGGCGACTGCTCCCAGTTCCGCGATCTCCCCGAGACGATCAACCGCGGCCTCTACCTGGTGCCCCGCCTGACCCGCTCCCAGCTGCGCGAGGCGATCACCGCGCCGGCGGCGGTCGGCGGCGGCGCCATCGCCCCCCGCCTGGTGCAGCGCCTGCTCAACGACGCAGGGGCCAATCCCGACCTGCTGCCGGTCCTCCAGCACGCCCTGATGCGCACCTGGGACCTGTGGGCCGAGGGCGACGTGGCCGCCGGGCCCGTCGATCTGGAGCACTACGAGGCCGCCGGCGGGCTCGAGCAGGCGCTCGCGCGCCACGCCGACGAGGCCTACGACGAGCTGGCCGACGACCGCCAGCGCCGGATCGCCGAGCTGATGTTCAAGCGCCTCACCGAGCTCGGCCCGGATCGCCGCGAGGTGCGCCGCCCCTGCCCGCTCGACGAGATCGCCGCCGTCGCCGAGGCGACCCCAGACGAGGTTCGGGAGGTGATCGGCCACTTCGAGCGCGGAGGGCGCTCCTTCGTGACGGTGTCGCTCGACGACGTGGCCGACCTCTCCGACGACGTGGTCGACATCTCCCACGAGAGCCTGATCCGCCAATGGCCACGGCTGCGCGCCTGGGTGGCCGAGGAGGCCGAATCGCGCAAGGTCTACCTGCGCCTGACCAGCGCCGCCGAGCGCTGGCAACGCGGCGAGGCCGCCCTGCTGCGCGACCCCGACCTGCAGGTCGCCACCCGGTGGTGGACCGACAACCATCCGAACAAGGCCTGGGCCGACCGCTACGACCCCGCATTCGAACGAGCGACCGGCTTCCTCGAGCGCAGCCGACGGGCAGCCAAGCGGCGGCGCATCCAGGCGGTGGCGGGCGTCGCGAGCCTCGCCCTGGTCGCGTGCGCTTTCGCCATCCTTGCCATCCTCGCCGTCAGGGCGAGGAACGACGCGCGGGACCAGCAGCAGGTGGCACGTTCGATCAGCCTCGCAACCCGCGCATCCGAGGTCTTCGGGGCCGATCCCGAGCTGGGACTGATTCTGGCGCTCCGGGCCTCCGACGCCTCGGCCACGCCACAGGCCCAGGAGGCGCTTCGCCAGGTGACGAACGACGTGCGCCTCCGGAGGGCGGTCCAGGTGGACGACAACGGCGTCGTCCGGGCCGTCGTCTTCTCGCCCGACGGCACGCGGCTGGTGACGGCCGGCGACAACGGGCGTGTGGCGGCCTGGGACCCCGAGACGGGCGGGTCGCTCGGAGTCCTGGTGGAGAAGGGGCCGCGCCTGAACGACGTCGCCCTCTCGCCCGACGGCGCGATCCTGGCGACCGCCGACACCAGGGGTGTCGTCAGGGTGCGCGACGCGGGTGACGGACGTGTCGTGGCGACGCTGCCCGCCAACCCGCGGGCGGGGCGCTCCCCGGCCCGGCGGCCCGCGAGGGGCGTGAACGCCGTCGCGTTCGGTCCCGGCGGGCGACTCGTCGCGACCGCGGGGGCGAATGGGCAGGTCGTGCTCTGGGATTGGCGCCGGGACCAGATCCTGGGCCGCCTCGGAGAGCTCGACGGCCCCAAGGTCTGGCGGGTCGCCTTCAGCCCCGACGGCCGGACCCTCGCCGCGGCGTTCGACGATGGTCGGATCCGTTTGTGGGACACGAGCACTCGCGCTCCGCTGAAGCTGGCGGCCGGGCCTCACACCGGGCCGGCCTTGGCGGTGGCCTTCAGCCCCGATGGGCAGCGCCTCGCGAGCGGTGGGGAAGACGGCACGGTCCGCGTCTACGACCTGCCGGGCGGGCGCCGCGCGCGCCTCTTCCGCAACCAGAGGGGCTTCGTCAACGACGTCGCCTTCAGCACGGGCAGTTGACTCCTGGCGAGCGCCGGGCTGGACGGCACGATCGTCGTGCAGGACGTGGATGCGAGCCGGGTGCTCTCCACTCTCGCGGGACACCGGGGCTCCGTCCGCCGTGCAGTGTTCAGCCCCCGGACCGGGCTGCAGGTGGCGAGTGCGGGCACCGACGGAACCGCCCGGGTGTGGGACTGGGGCGGCGACGCGATCCCGGTACCGGCCCATCTCAGCCTGGCGAGGTCGGTGGCGCTGTCCTCCGACGGCGGCACGGCGGCCTCCCTCGGGGCCGCCGGATCCCGCGCCGAAGCCAAGACGTGGAGCTGGCGGGCGGGCGGCATCGTGCAGAAGCCGGTGCTCGTGCATCGCCTGGGTGACCCTCGCGGCGGGGCCAACCTGGCCGGCGTGACCTTCGTGGGTAACGATTGGATCGCCGCCGCGGCGGGCACCTCCGCCGTCGTCGTACGGCGAGACGACGCGGCCGATGCGACGACCCTTCCGCCCCAGCGTGACGCACGCGTCTCGTCCGTGATCGCGAGCCCGGACGGGGGAAGGATCGTCGTCGCCACCCTCGACGGGCACGTGCTCCTGTGGAGGTGGCCAGGGGCTGCGCCGGATGGCGAGATCACCTCCGACGGGAGCGCCGCGGGTACGGGTCGCACGCGAGCGGCCTTTTTCCCCGACGGCGGGTCTCTGGTCACCGGCGACGCCAGGGGGAACCTGCGCGTCTGGGACCTGAAGCTGCGGCAAGAGCTTAGAAGCACCGTCCTCGAGCGCCGCTTCATCGTCGATGTCGCGGTGAGCCCCGACGGGCGTCTCATCGCCGCTGCGACCGACGAGGGCGTGGTGCGCGTGCGCGACGCGGGCACCCTGCGAGAGGTGCAGACGCTCGTCGGGCACCGGGGGCCGGTGGCCGCGGTCGCTTTCGGGACGCTCGACAGTCGGCAGCTCGTCGCCACTGGAGGGACGGACGGAACCGTGCGCGTGTGGGACGCGGAGACCGGCGCGGCACTCGTGAGGTTCGACGGCCAGCAGGGGGTCATCCGGGACGTGGCGGTGGTCCCCGGCGGCCGCGTCGTCGCGAGCGCCGCCGATGACGGCACTCTCGTCTTCTGGCCGTGCGATGTCTGCGGTGCCATCGACGAGGTGCGCAAGAAGGCCGAGGGACATGTGACGCGCCGGTTGACCCCGCTTGAGGAGAGCATCTACCTGGGCGGATAGCCGCCCCATGTGAGCGCCGCCCGCGCCGTCTCGGGTGCCGACCCCCACTGAGGTAATCGGCGCCTTGAAGTTGCGTTTTCTGGCGGATCCGCGTCGCATGAGCAGCCGACGCTGACTAGTGTCCGCCCAGCCGCCCAGCCGCCCAGCCGCCCAGCCGCCCGGCCGACCGCGCACCAAAGGGGCCCCCTCATGGACTCGGGCTCGACCGACCACGGCACACCGGTCTTCATCAGCTACACCCATATCGACAACCAGCCGTTCGGGCCGGAGCAGCAGCGCTGGATCACCTATCTGCACGAGCAGCTGACCAGCCGGCTCCAGCAGGTGTCCGGCGAGCAGGTGACGATCTGGCGCGACGACAAGCTCCAGGGCAACGACGTCTTCGCCGAGACGCTGGTGGAGCGGCTCTCGAAGGTCGCGGTGCTGGTCTCGGTCTGCTCGCCGCGCTATCTCAAGTCGGAGTGGTGCCAGCGCGAGCTCGATGGGTTCCTCGAGGCCGCCGAGGCCGCCGGCGGTGTCCAGGTGGGCACCAAGAGCCGGGTGTTCAAGGTGCTGAAGACCCCGGTGCCCCTCGACGAGTTGCCCGAGCCGCTGGATGCTTTGTTGGGTTACGAGTTCTACGAGGAACCCCCGGGCGAGAGCCGGATCCGCGAGTTCCTCCTCGATCCCGACCCCGAGCAGCGCTGGAAGTTCTACGCGCGCGTCGACGACCTCGCCCAGGACATCGCCGCGCTGATGGATGACCTCGCCGAGGACGCCCCCGCTGACGCCCCGCAGGTCCCGGCGAAGGAGCGCACGGTCTACCTGGCCGAGGCCTCCTCGGATCTGGCCGCGTATCGCGACAACCTGAAGCGCGAGCTGGAGCGGCGTGGCCATCTGGTACTGCCCCGGCGGGCACTGCCCCTGGCGGTCGAGGGGCTGAGCGCCGCCATCAGCGACGACCTCTCCCGCGCCGAGCTGTCGATTCACCTGCTGGGTGCCCGCTACGGGATCCGGCCCGAGGGCGAGGAGCGCTCGATCCCCCACCTCCAGATCGATCTCGCGCGCGGGGTCGCCTCCCGCGGGGGCCTGTTACAGCTGATCTGGATACCGGAGGAGCTCGACGCGCCCGAGGAGGCCCAGGCCGCGCTGATCGAGGGGCTGCAGAAAGCCGATGTCGGCGACGAGGCGGAGGTGGTGCGCGCGTCGCTCGAGCGGTTCAAGGCCTACGCCCTCGAGCGGATCGCCCCACCGCCGGAGCCGGCGCCGGTTGCCGCCGCGGCCCCGGGGCAGGCCGGACGCGTCTATCTGGTCTGCGACGCCGACGACCGCGCCCCGGCCGCGGCGGTGCAGGACCAGCTGGAGGAGCGGGGACACGTCGTGATGTTGCCTCTGGGCGAGGGAACCGAGAGCGAAGCGCGCGAGGTCCACGAGACGTCGATGGTGCTCTGCGACGCGGTGCTGATCTACTGGGGCAACGCGACCGAGCACTGGGCGCGGATGAAGCTCTTGGACCTGCTGAAGGCGCCCGGATGGGGGCGCAGCCAGCCGTTCCAGGCCACGGCGGTGCTGCTCGCTCCGCCCTCGAGCGCCCCCAAGGCGACCTACGACACCAACGAGGCGCTGGTGCTGGACGCGACCGGCGGGCTCGGCCCCTCGGCCCTCGAGCCGTTCCTCGCCCAGCTGGCGGCGGTCCCCACCGGGACCTGAGCGGGTGAACCCGGCCGTTCGAGTAGGCCACGGTGGCACCGTGAGGCCAGTTTGGCTTTGAGACCCGTCAAGGCTTGGTGAGGGCGGTTCGGACCCGCGCGGGGGAGCGGCAGGGGGTCACCGTCCCGTGAGCTCGCGCCCGCGCAACCGGGACGGGGACGATGCGACGCGTCTGGCTCGAGCGGGGCGCTCGGGATAGTGTTTTCGCCATTCAGTCGGCCGACCATCGGGACGCCGACGTCCGTGGACGCCACCTCGGTCGGCGACGACGGGAGCATTGCGCTGAAGCCACCCGAGCGGAGGAGACGGCCGATGACCGATCACCCGAGCGAACCCGCAGCCGGGGACGAGGAGGCGGTCCTCGTCGAGGACAGCGAACAGGATCAGGCGCGCATGCGCGAGCTCGACGATCGCCTGAGCGCGCAGGGCGGAATCGCGCCGGAGGTGCCGGCCACCCCGACGAGGGGCGCCTCCGGATCGGCCCGGACGATGGTCGCCGAGGCGAAGAAGCACCTCGGCTATCGCGAGACGGGCACGAACGACACGAAGTTCAACAGATGGCTGGGGCGGATCGCGGGATACCCCGACGATGGTTACGGCTATCCGTGGTGCCATGCCTTCGTCTCCTACTGCCTCGGGCACTCGCGCAACGCGGGCGCCGGCCCCCGGACGGCCGGCTGCGCGGCGGGCGTGAGCTGGTTCACGCAGCGCGGCCTCTACTCCTCGACGCCGAGCGTCGGCGACCTCGTCTACTACGGCAAGAACGGCGGCACGCACGTCGAGCTCGTGATCGGCGTCCAGCCGACCTACATCGTGACGATCGGCGGCAACACCGGTGGCGCGATGGGCGGCAACTACTTCAACGGGGACGGCGTTTATCAGAAGACCGTCCAACGCGGCTCGAGGATCCACGGCTACGGCCACCCGGCCTACGGCTCGGGCGCCACGCCTCCCGGCACGATGACCGCGAGCGGCGCGACGGTGACTCCCATGACGACCGTCCGCACGATCCGGCAGCAGCAGAAGGCCGTCAACGCACTCGGCTATCGCCCGAAGCTCGACGTGGACGGCGAGTGGGGGCCGCTGACCGAGGCCGGAGTCAAATGGCTGCAGAAGAAGATCGGTGCCGGGGTCGATGGCGAGTGGGGCAACGAGACGGAGAAGCTGTTGGCCGCGCGCGCCAAGTAACAGGCACCCGGACGGCCACCGAGCTCTCAGGAAGGCACGCGGGCGCAGCGCGCATCCGGGCCGGACGCCCGCACGTGCTGCGACGGCCCGCCGCGTGCTCAGGTCCGTCGCACCCGTCGCACCTTCACGCTGTAGTCGCCCACGCCGCTCTCGCGGTTGTAGTGGCGCACCTGCACCCAGTAGTCGCCGGCCACTAGGTCGGAGCGGATGCGGGCGTTGTACGCGTAGCCGGAGTCGTCGTCTTCGGCGATCAGCGCCGTCGGGTTATCGGGGCCGAAGAGCTTCATCACAACGTCGCTCGGGCCGCGTGTGTCGATCACGTAGTGGCCTTCACGGGCCCGGAAGCGGAACAGGTCCTCCTCGCCGAAGGTGCCGATCGACGCTGCCGTGCGCGTGCGTGCGTTGACCCTGAGCGGCGTGGCGCTATCAGGCGTGGGCGCGGTCTTGGGGTACATCTTGGCGCCGGCGATGAACTCCTTGTCCACCCTCGACAGCACATCGTTGGCCTCGGTGCCGATGCCGTTGAGCGTCCACGCAGCCGGGAAGAAGTACAGCATGATCGATTCGGGGTCGAAGTCGGTGCCGTTGACCTGGTCGGCCGTGTAGCGGTTCAGGACGTTGTGGCGGGTGCTCTGCTCGTCCCAGAAGTTCGGGCTCTTGGCCAACTCACGGATCACGACCTCCTCGTTCCACTGGATGCCGCCGGCGGGGTTCTGGTGCTCGTGCGCCAGGCCGATGGCGTGGCCCCACTCGTGCGCGGCGGTGCCGCCGTCCTCGAAGCCGAGGTTCATCGTTGCCTCGTTCAGAGGGATTCCTCGGCAGTCGGTGCCGACGTACGACCAGGCGCCGTCGCCGGGATCGAAGCTGATGCGGATGTCGGCGTTCGGCGCGTCGTCGAAGACGAACTTCAGGTTCGCCACCGCCTCCCACCAGCCGGCCTGCTCTTGTGCCTTCGCGCGCTGCGCCGCGCTGCCTCCGATGAAACGCACGTGCAGCGTGCTGCCGTTCATCCAGGTCTTGCCGATGGGCGATATGGCGCGCGTGCGCCCGGGGCGGTCGGGCACCGTGCGCTGCGGGCGCATCAGGTCGCGCGGCAGGATACGGTCGAAACAGACGTGCGGGACGTCGTCCATCATGGCCTCCTCGGTGGTGGGCCTTCCTTGCTCAGGTGCGCTTCGGTCGGCCGCGGGACGACACGCCGCGTACTCGGTTGCCGACGGCGGGCCTCCTCGTCCCGGTGCTCACCTCGCGAGGCATCGCGATCTCATCCGTCACCGCCGGTCTGCTGCATCCCAGCGGTCGATACCGCGGAGTTGATCACGTCCGCGTAACGACGGGAGACGACCGCCCGATAGCGATCGTTCAACTCCCTGACCTCGTCGAGGATCTCCAGAATCCCGTTCGTATCCCGCGCCCCGAGGGCCTCATGAAGCTGGCGCGCCAGCGCCCTCCACGTCTCGCCGATCGCCTCCAGCCGCGTCACGTCCGAGTCGGGGAAGCGGCTGCGGAGCGTCTCATCGTCGAAGACGTTATGGGCAACGGATTCGTCGCTGATGCGTTCGAAGGTCTCGGCGAGGGCGATGACCTGGTCCTCGGCCGGGGAGCCCATGCTCTGCGCGAGCGGCTTGAACACCTCCGCCCTGAACCGCTCCGACGTGCGCAGCCTGTTGAAGATCGGGCCACCGACCATCGCGGGCGCGACCTCCTCGCTGAAGATGACCACGGCCGAGACGGGCGTCTTGCCCTTCTTGTCGAGTCGATAGAGCTCCGGGCGGAAGATCCGCACCCCGTTGTGCTCACCGAAGGTGAAGTGCGTCGGAGTCGGCAGGTCGCCCTCGCAGGCCTCGCTGAAGGCCCGGTTGAGCTCGTCGAGCCAGAGCGAGCGCTTCTCGGCGTGCCGTCGCACGAGCTCACCCCAGGTCTCGGTGTCGGCCGTACGCCCGAACACGCGCATGGTGTCGGCGGTGGTGGAGATCCTGGCGTCGCCCGGTATGCCGTCCGAGTAGTCGAGCCGTGTCGGGAGCTGCACGACGACGCGGTGGCACGTGTACTCGGCGGACACGTCGCCGGCGAAGAGATCGCAGATCGCTCGGGCTGCCCGGTCGATGTTCGCCTCGGTGACGTTCGCGTTGAGCGGGTTCTCGCGGTGGGTGATCTGCGTGGTGGTGAGAAGACGGTCGAGGAACTGGGCCATCCTGTTCGGTGACGCCTCGACGCCCTGCAGCTTGGCGAGCGGGCTCGGCGGGTCGGCGTCGGGACCGAAGATGCAGACGACCGGCTCGTCGCTCTGCTCGACCTCGAGGCTTTCGAACAGGCCGACCTCGTATAGGCACCAGTCCCAGTTCCTGGCCGGCTCCGTGAAGAGCAGAAGGAGAAGATCGCTGGTCTGCAGCTCCTGTCGAAGACGAGCCCTCCAGCTCTCGCCTTCGGCGATGCTCTGGCCGGAGATGAAGAACTTCAGCGAGCCGGAGAACTGGCCGATCGCGTCCCTCACGGCGAGCGCGGTCGCCTCGTCCTCGTGCTTGTGGCTGATGAATATCCGGTACTCACCGTCACCGGCGGTCATTGCGGGCACGGGCGATGACGCCGCCATGGGACGCCTCCTTGGAGGTGCGCTTCGGGATCGGGACGGGTCACCACGTCGCTCTAGCGGCCCCTCCCGCCGGCCGGGGCCGTCGGGTAGGCGGCCGCGAGGGCGTCGGCCCAGTCGCCGGTGCGGGCGAAGGCGAGTCGGGCGTACTCGTCGCTCATCCGGGACGCCCCCTCGGGGAAGTAGATGCTGATCCCGCTCGCGCCGGCGACCTCGTCTCCCCGGCACTGGCAGGCGGCCACCGCCCCACCGGGCCGCAGCGCCGCGAGGACCGCGTCGCAGGCCGTATCGAGCGGCCCGCCGAGGCCGGCGTCCTTCAGGCGGACGCACAGCTGGCCGAGATCGACCTGCGTGCCGTCGTTGCGCGGGAACGAGAGGGCGTCCATCACCGCCATCCGCACCATCGTCCGGTTCTGGTTGCTCTCTACGCAGGTAGCCGCGACGGCCCGCCCCAGGGCGTTGACCGGCCTCGTGAGCGAGCGCAGCTTGGTGAGATCGAGCACGCTCTGGGTCACCTGCTCATCGTTGACATAGGACTCGATGTACCGGTCGGCGATCGCCGTCCCCCACTCGACGCCCGTCATCGTCGGTCGCGCGCTGAGGTCGTCGAGGATCGTCGTGTAGGGCCAGCCGTCGCCGGGCTCCTCCTCCTGCGACCCCACGATCGCGCGGACGTCATTGCGCAGCTGATGGCCGACCTCGACGCAGTTCATGAGGCAGGCGTCCATCCCGAGCAGGTCGAGCGGCGCGCCGATCAGCGTGCGGATCGACTTCACCACGCCGCCCAGCTCGAGCGTGTCGAGCGAATGCCCGGTGCCGTCGTCCACGATGATGGCGCGCGTCTTCGGATTCGCCACGAGCTCCACGGCGCTGGTGAGGAACAGGGTGCGCCGCGCGGCCGCGCCGGAGCGCACGGCGCCCTTCGCGAGGGCCCCGCCGGTGACCGAGGTGTAGAGCTCGTCGAAGTCCTCGGGCTCCCAGCCGGTTCCGTGGCTCCAGAGCACGAGCGCGTACCGCTCGGCGGGCGCCCTCTCGATCGTCCAGCGCGCGAAGTCGAGCACGGTTCCCGGGTGCCCGGAATCGACATCGGCGAGCTCGGTCCGCTCATCGAGCGTGCCGGGGCCGCCGACGAGCGCCTGGAAGGCCACGCGCCGCCCCTGGGCGTCGTTTCGGCACTGGAAGACGGACACCCGCACCGATGGATCGAGCTCTGCGGCCTGCATCTCGCGCAGGTCCTTGGCGGCGAACTCGTTCAGGCTGTTGAAGCCCGCCTGGTAGACCATCACCGTCCACTTCGCCTTCTTCGTGGCGGGCCTGCGCGGCGTGGCGGCGGTGGCGGTCCTGGTCGCCTCACCGATGGCCGCCCGAGGCGCCGGGGTCGCCTCGGGCACCCCGGCCTCGGTCAGCAGGCCCAGCCACGCGGCCATGCGCCGGACGGCCTGCGCGTTCGTGAAGTACCCGCTGTGGTTGACGGCCTCGACGGGGCTGAAGTGGAGCTCGTCGTCAACGTAGCCCTCGCCCGGGCCGATGCGGCGCATGCCGCCGACGTCCACCACCCCATCGTTCTCGACCCCGCGCATCAGCCGGTCGATCGCGGCGTCCGTGAGGGCCTTCTTGAGGCGCGTCGCAACGGGGTCGGATCCGCCGATCGCCGGCTCGAAGTCCGAGGTCAGGATGTCGTAGACGATCTCCTCCTCGGTCGGCTCGCCGGGCTGGACCGCGTTGATGGTGGCGACGAACTGCCCGTCGGGGTTCATCGCGGCGAGCCCCGGGATCGCCTTCTCGTCCCCCAGGGAGGCGGTGGTGAGGTACTTGGCGAGGGTCGACACACCTGTGAGCGCTCCGGCGAGGATCGGGCCGACGACGGTCCCGCCGATCGTCGCCCCCGCCACCGCGAGGTTCGTATAGACGTCGAGCAGGGCCTTCCAGTTGGCCGGACGGGCAAGCTGGGTCCCGCCGTTGGTGCAGGCCGCAAGGAGCGCCCGCTCAACGACGCCGATGTCGGGGCGGGCGGGCAGGAGGTGCTCGATCAGGCTGCGGAGCGTCAGCCCGCCGCGCGAGTGCGCGATCGCGTCGATCCTCATCGGCAGCGGCGCCTTGAACCGCTCCAGCACGTCCAGGAACTCCTGGGCGTTGTCGAAGGGATCGACGCTGAGCGTCCGGTGGTCGTAGCCGATCACCGCGTCGTACTCCTCGAGCGCCCGCTCCAGGAGCAGCTTCCCGTCCGGGATGCGCGTGAGACCGCCGAACCCGCCCGCGGTGCTCGAGAACGTGCCGTGCACGAGGAGCAGGACGCGGGCCGGGCGGTCGGAGGGGAGCTTGGGCAGGCGCTCGGTCTTGCGCCACTTGTCCAGCGAGGAGCCGGTGATGTTCACCAGGCCCGGAGTGACCTTGCGCTCGAGGTACCGGACGGCCAGGTCCCCGACGAGATGGCTCGGGAAGCTCAGGACGTGGACGACCGCCGTCGCGACGCTACCCAGAGACAGCCCCCGCGTGGGCGAGTCGGCGCGGGTTCCCGGCGACACCTGGAAGACGAGCTGCGCGCCGCCCCGGCCGCCGCCGCGGGTCGCCCGGTCCGGGTGCTCCGCCTCCGGCAGCACCCACTCGTAGACGCCGTCACGCTCGACGAGCAGGATCGCCCGCTCATCGGGTGCGACCCGCACCGTCACCTGCGTCGGCTCCGCCGCGCGCGCCGATCGCGTGGTCGCGCGGGTGGGCGCCGCGGGGGCCAGCGCCGCGGTTGCGGCGACGGTGATGTCGGCGTCCCCGAGCGCGCCGACGACCGGGTCCCCTCTGCCGCCGCGCGTCAGGCGCACCTCGTCCACGCGGACCCAGGAAGGGACGGACATCCGGACCTCGTCCGAAACCGCGACGTTCTTCACCGGAACACACCCCTCGGGGTTACGGACGCCTTCGTTTCCGATCCTCTTCGATATGGTCGCCCTGGGCAACCACCGGCTCGCCCCGCCGGTCGTCGTGAGAGAATCCGCGGCCGAATCCCCCAGTCGATGAGGCAGGGCGAGATGCTTCCGAGCGGTGGGCGCGCGGGACGATGGCTGCTACCGGCGCAGATCGCCCTCGCGCTGACCGCCCTCGTGCTCGCGATGGTCGGCTACGAGCGGGCCGGCGCGGGGCCCTGGTGGGACAACCTCTACCGGTCCATCGCCCTCTTCACCGGCGACACCAGCTCACTCGGTGCGGAGTCGGCACTCGTGACCCTCGCGCGCTGGCTGGCCCTCGCCGTCACGACGTCGGCCGTCGTCGCGGTGACCCTCGCCGTCCTCGGGCGGACCGCGGGCGGCCTGGTGACGCGCCGGCTCGCCCGCGACCACGTCGTGGTAGCGGGCGACGGGCCCGATGCCGCCCGGATCGCGGCGTCGATGTTGACGGGCGACACGCGGGTCGTGCTCGTCTCGGCGAACGCCGACCTGGCCGGGGCCGTGACGCGCCGGGTCGTGTTCGTGCACGGCAGCCCTTCCGATGCCCGCGCCCTGCGCGCGGCGCGCGCCGATCGGGCCGCGGCGGTGGTCGTGGCCATGACCGACGACGCATCCACGACGCACGCCGCCCTGGTCGCGGCGGATGTGGCGAATCGGGGACGGGTGATCGGCCTGCTGCGGGACCCGGTGGCGCGTTCGCTCCTGCAGGAGCGGATCCTCGGCAGGGGTGGGCACGTCGTCGAGCTCGTGTCCCTTCCCGAGATCGCCGCGCGGCGGGCCGTCGCGGACATGGCGCAGTCCGGCCCGCCCGCCCGCGCCGCCGCGATCGTCGGCGAAGGGCCGCTGGCGGAGGCCCTGGCGATGGAGGCGGCCCGGTCGGCCCCGCCCGGCGACGCCCCGCTGCGGTTGTACGTGGACGCCTCCGTGCGGGCGCGCCTCGCCGGGGTTCATCGACTGGCCGGGCTCGTCGAGATCATCGCCCTCGAGGATTCGGAGCCGCGAGCGCTGGCGGCGCTGCTCGGGACCCGCGCGACCCACTGCTATCTCTGTCCACCCGCGTCGATCGGGGACGCCCTCGCCCTCGCCGGCGCCGGCGGCCCGGCGCTGAGGGTTCTCCTGCTCATTCACGAGGCCTCGGCAGACGTGGCCCGCGCCGCGACGCAGACCCTCGACGAGATCGGCGACGGGCGCGTGCGGGTGATCGATGTCAACGCGGGCGTCTATGGCTCTGATCTACTGTCGTTCGGGATGATCGAGGAGATCGCGCGTGCCAAGCACGCCCAGTACCTTCGCGATCAGTCGGCCGCGCGCGCGATGGGCTCCGACCCGGCGATGCGCGAATGGGAGGAGCTCGGAGCCGACCTCCAGCGGGCCAACCGCGACTTCGCCCGCGGGGTCGCGGAGCACCTCGCCCGCTCGGGCAGACGGCTGGTGCCGGATCCGACGCTCGGCACCAGCCATGACGTGCCTCCGATCTTCTCGGACGACGAGATCGAGGAGCTCGCCCGCGCCGAGCACGAGCGCTGGATGCGCGACAGGGCGGCAGCCGGCTGGGTCTACGGCGCGGTCCGGGACGACGAGCGCAAGCACCACCCCGACATGCGGCCCTGGGAGGAGCTCGACGAGCCGGCGCGGGCGAAGGACCGCGAGCCGATGCGCGACCTCGCCCGGATCCTCGCCTCAGCCGGCCTGCGGGCCGAGCGCATCACCCACCCCTGAGGGGCGGGCGGGCCTGGCCCCCTGCCCCCGAACCTCGGCTGCTTCTCGCCGAGGCGTGGTCTTCCCCGGTCCTCGCCGGCTCGGGGGTCGTGCTCCACCGGCGCGAGACCACGCCAGCGCGTCCGCGAGCACGGTCCTGCTGAGCCTCCGGCGCGTCCCCTCCCGGTGATCCACTGGGCGGGGGTGGTCGGGTCTTCGACACCCGATTCCCCCGCCCAGTTGGACATGTCAGCGAGAGCCGGCCCTCAGCGGCAGATGGCTGGCGGTCCGGGGTGGGTCCCGTTCGCGATCCGGACGACCGCCACCCAGAAACCTCTCTTTCGGTTTGCTGGCCGGTGTGCCCATCAGCCGGGAAAATTCAACACAGCGCACCGATTCTTCGGGTTCTCGCGATACCACTTGTACCCGAACACGACGTACCAGTTACGGCCGGCCTTGTTCCGGTTGAGGGCGGAGCAGCTCGGAATCGACACGCATTCCAGGCGCTTGCCTGCCACCGGAGCATTCTTCTCGCTGACCCACCTGATGTAGGAGCGGTAGACAGCGGCGCGCGCAAGCTTGCGAAGGGCGGCCTGGCGCAGCTCCGGCGCATAGTGCGACCCGACCCAGGCAACAGCTCCTGCCCCTCGATACCGCGGCGGGGTGGGCAACCGGAACTTGCCTCCCGGCGCGAGAGCCCTGATGGTCCGACTCGCGATCTCCCGCCCGTTGCGGGTGATCGACAGTCTGCCCCTGATCGGCGCGACGATCCCGCTGACCGTGTAGGTCGCCCGATTGCAGTTGACCGAGCCCTTCACCTCGTCGTTCACCTCGTCGTTCACCTCGTCAACGTCGGCCGCGACCGGGAAACGTTCGGTGCACACTGGGGAGTCGAAGCCGAGCGTCATGATCACCTCTCCCCGACCCGTGCCCGTGGGCGTTCCGGTGATCGCCCCGCTGCGGGGGTTGACCGTGAGGCCGGACGGAAGCCCGATCGCCGTGAAGGAGGGCGTGCCGGCACTTGCGGTGATCGTGGGCGTGGCGGAGTACGGCTGGCCGACGACCGCCCTGGGCGGGCCGGGGTTCGCCGCGTCACCGAAGTAGAGCAGCGGCGCGGGGAGCGCGGGCCCGATCACGGTGAGCGTCAGCGGTGCCGTCGCCGTGCCGCCGCTGTCGGTGACCGTCACCGTGTGGGTGGTGGTCGCCTGAGCCGCCGTCGGGGTCCCGCTGACCACGCCGGTGGCGGGGTTCAGGGTCAGCCCGACCGGCAGGGGTGGCGTCACCGAGAAGCTCGGTGTGCCGCTCGTGGTCAGGGTGCTCGGTGCCAGCGGCAGGGGGCCGCCCGTGCCGAGGCCCACCCTGGTGCACGTCGGGGCGTACGCCAGGGTGGGAGGATCGAGAGGGGGGGTGGTGCAGCCGGGAGAAGATGCAGACGCGATCTCCGACATGTCCCGGACGGACCCCGAGGCGCCCGGGGCGTCCGGGAGGCCCGGGGCGCCCCAGCCGGTGCTCAGGGTGACGGTGTGGGGTTCGGCATCCTCGATGAGGTAGCTCAGCTCAAGGACCCCGTCTGGGGGGCCGGTGACCGGCGAGGATGTGGACGTTCCCTCGAACGTGAAGTCGCCCTCCTGGAAAAGGGCGCCATCGACATCGATCCGCCACTGGACGGTGTTCGCGCCGGCCGCGAACTGCCGGTACTCGATCTGCGCGACGATCGTCTGGGGCGGCCCCCCTGTTTCGGGGTCGCACGTGATGGTGATCGTCCCCGAGGGGGTGTGAGCGGTGGCGATCGCCGGAACGAGCATGGCGGCGATCAGCGCCACCGCGGCCAACAGCAGCAGCCGCCTCACGGGTCGCTCCGGCTTCGCTGATGGCTGGCGGGCGTTTCGAGTATCCGTTCTGGCTCCTGGTGGCAGGAGCGCGAGCAGCGTTCGCCATCGCCATCGCCGTCGGTGTCCGGCCGGTCTATTGGTCGCTCTCATCCTTTCCCCCTCCTTGGATTCAATAGGCCAATGACACGTGCGATCAGCCCAGACGTCTCCCTCAGCGGGATCCCCCGAAGCGCCAGGGCGCGGGCACCGCGAACCTGACGAACGCCTGAAGGCGAGGAACGTATGTGCCGTCTTAACAAAGCGTCAACACATACGAGCGCTTTCTGGCGGTTTGGACTGTTCTTGGAGAACCAGCGCAACTCGGCCATGAGAGAACCAGGAAGGTCACCCGAGCATGCAGCTCACGCTCAGGCGCACCGGCGACTGCTCGGTACGGGCGACGATCGCGGTGGCCCGAGGAGACGGCGAAGGGTCCTGGAGGCCAAGCAGGGACCGGCCGGGGGCTACAGCCTGGCCCGGGCCGCGGCCGAGATCAGCCTGCTGGAGGCGGTCGAGGCGGCCGAGGGCCCCGCCACCATCGCGCCGCTGCGTGCTGCGCAACGGCCCTGCGACTGGGAAGAGAGCTACCCGATCCACGACAGCTGTTCGCGGGCCCAGGCGCCCTGGCGCGCGAGCTCGCCACTGCGAGCCTGGCTGAGCTCGGCCGTGTCGATGCTTCCATCCAGGCCGGTGAGCATCCGCTCGAGGCCCGCCCCACAGCGAGGACACCACCCGCCACGGCCGGCGCCGATCGAGCCGGCGGCGCGCTGACGGTCGGCGAAGCTCAGATCGACCGGGTCGATGATGCCTTCGACGACCTGGGCGCGCACCGGGTTCGCATTCCCGGCACGGCCGGCCGGCATGCGGTGGCGGTGAGTGATGGCGCCGGCGAACGGGTGGCCTCGTCCATCTGCCCGTCAAGGCGGGGCGACCCCGGGGGATCCCCCATCGCCGCGTCAGGGGGTCGTGTCGATGACCCGGTACCAGGGGTTGCCGTAGAGGACGTAGGCCGCCCAGTAGGGATCCCAGGGGTCGAACGCCCGGCGGATCGCGCGGCGGCCCGAGCGAACGGCGTGGCCCACCGGGCGGCCGTCCAGCAGGCGCTCGTAGAACCGCTCCGAGAAGCACTTGGCCTGCTCGTCGCCGACCGGCCAGGCGCAGCCGAGGAACACCTCGACGCCCACCGCGGCCAGCTCGGTCACGAAGCTCGGCTGATTCGCCTCCGGGGGCGCCTCGCCCGTGCCGCATGCGTTCGCGACGACGATCACCGGCGTGGTCGCCCGGCCGCTCAGGTGACCGGGATTCAGCAGCCCGTCGGCGAGCTCGAAGCCCTCGCGTCCCTGCGCATGGCCGGCGTAGTGCAGAAGGTCGACGCCCCCCCTGTCGAGCGCCTTCGCAACCTCGTCGGCGGTGGCCTTCTCCGACCCGATCAGGGTCGTGACCCCGGCCGGGAACTCCTGCGAGTCCGCGAGCTGCTCGGCCACCCTCCCGGCCTCCTCGCGCGCCGCCGGCAGATCGTCGCGCGGGTCGCCGATCACCAGCGCCCGGCGGCTCGGCCTGCCGGATCGCCGCCGGACGGACCGCGAGCCGAGCCAGAGGCGGCGGGCGAAGGACGTCTCGAGCGACAGGTGCCGCTCGGGCTCCTGAGCCAGGAGCTCCCAGGGCTCGACCGCCGTCCGCTCATCGACCTGCAGGACGAGGTAGCTCTCCCCGAAGCCGCCGATCAGCTCCACCAACGACCCAACGGTCTCATCGAGCGTGAAACCGGCGCTGAGCTGCCGCCCGATGCCCTCGATCGTGTCCCGCCGCTCCGCGGGGTCGGCGGCCTCCTGGAGCCTGGCGACCGGGTCGCCGAGGAAGAGGTCGCCCTCGTCGCTGGACGCCCGGCAGAACAGCGGGCGCGGCTCCTCGTTGGTGAAGTTCACCCAGCGGTCTCCGCCGCGCCGGGTCATCTCCAGCACGCAGTGCCGGGGCACGCCGTGGGCGGTCGTGCGCCCGTTCAGGAGCACGGCCTGCCTGATCTCGAGGATGTCCCGCACATCCTCGGAGTCCTCCACCTCGCCCGGGCTCGTCGGAAACTGACGGTTCCCGAGATCGGCGAGGCGCGCGAGATCCTGGGCGGTCGACTCCCGCATCCACGGCTCGGACGGCTGCGCGAGCAGGGCATCGAGGGCCCCGCCCGCCGCTTCGAAGTCCCGGGCGATCACCTCGACCTGCAGCCAGGTGGCCAGATGCCACCACGGGTGCTCGTCCGGGTTTCGCCCGCGCTCGAGTGATTCGCGGACCGCTCCGGTGAGCTCCTTCACCTTCGCCCCGGTCTTCCCGCTGAACACCATCAGCGTGAGCGCGTTGATCCCCGGGTAGTAGTTGTGGTTGACGGCGAATCCCCGCAGATAGGCGTCGATCGCGCCGTTCAGATCGGCGAGCGACGTCCTGCCGCTCTCCTCCCAGCGGTCCTTGTGGATCCGGCCGAGCACTCCCCTGAGCTCCGAGCTCTCATCGCCGCGGGCCAGGCAGGCCTCGACGAGCTGGAGCGCCTCACCCCCGCGGCCTCGGCGATTGAGGGCCATCGCATATGGCTCGAGGAGATCGAGCGGCAGTCGGGCGGGGTCCGCCTCGCCCCGGCAGAGCAGCGCCTCGTCGATGAGGCGGATCACGTCGCTCCACTCCCCGAGGGTCGCATATCCCCGGCAGAGCGCCCGAAGCAGCGGATCCGGTTCGTCGAGCGGCAGGCTCGCCGCGTCGATGCGTCGCAGCCGCTCGAGTCGGCGAGGGTCCAGCACATCGGCCGTCGCCGCGTTCGCAGCCCTCGCCATCGCTTCGCGGTCACCCGCGAGCGCCTCCCGCAGCTGGGCGCGAAGCGAGTCCCGGGCCCGGCCGACCGCGCGCGCCGACGGCGGGTAGCGCAGCGCCTTCTCATCCGGCGGTCCATCGGGCCAGGTCGTCGGCGCCAGCAGGATCGTCCTGCCGGCCTCCCTGCCGCGCCTCCAGCCCAGCGAGAGCAGCACCTCGGGCGAGGCGCCGGCCACCTCGGCGATCACGATGCGGGCCGACTCGATCCGCCCCCGGGCCTGCGCCTGCGCCGAGCCCTCCGCGTCAGAGCCCACGGGCACCTCGCACGGCGCCACCCGAAACTCCTCCAGCACCGGCACGATCACCAGGGAGCGCAGGGCGCGCGGCAGCGCCGCGTTCCCCCCGATGCTGTCGGCGACCGCGACGACCACGGTCGGCGGAGGGTGCTCAGTCATGAAGCGGCGACCGACATCCTGCTCTGAAGAGGCCTTTCTGGACGACGGCCGCGGTCGCGGTCTCGCTCCGGCGGAGTCGGCGGGCGCGGATCTCGACCCTACTGGAGCGTTTCGTCGGGCGGCGGAAGCTGGATCGTCCGCGAGGGCTCGACCGCCTCGACGCCCTCGATCGCCCGAATCGCGACGAGGGCCTGCTCACCGGCAACGCGCCCGGTGATGACGCCCGCCGCCTCGAGGACCTGAGGGTCCTCGAGTCCGGCGGTCGCCAGGGCGGACGCGACACCCTCGATGCCGGCGAGGTGATCGGTCGCCACGCTGACGATGATCTCGATCGAACGGCTTGGTCGCTCCTCCCCATCGCCCGGCAGGCCGGTCACGGCGCCTGGACCAGCCCGGCCCCGACGTCGGCGGATGAGAGCAGTGGGAGCCTCTGGGCGGACGAGGTCAGCACGCTCGCCAGGGCCAGACCGCGCGCGGTCGGGTTCGCCTCGGCGTGCAGGGCCGCGATGCCGGCCACGTGCGGGGTCGCCATGCTGGTGCCGTTCAGGCGCCGGTTGCGGCGGGGCATCGGCCAGCTCGAGTAGACGTTGACCCCGGGGGCGGCGAAGTCGACCTGGCCCCCGTCGAGGTTGATGCCCCGGTTGGAGAACGACGCGATCGCCATGGCGGCGTCGAGGGCCGCGACGGCCATGATCGAGGGGCAGTTGGCCGGGTGGCTGACCGGCGCGATCCGGCCGGGGCGGTTGCTGTCGTTGCCCGCCGCGGCGACGATCAGCGAGCCGGCCCGCGCGGCCCGGGAGGCCACCCGCTCGAAGATCGCCGACGGGGCCTGCCCGACCTGCGCGGGCGCGCCGAGCGACATCGAGATCACCGCGCACTTGTTCTGCACGGCCCAGTTGATCCCGGCCAGGATCCCGGAATCGCTTCCCGAGCCCGCGTTGCTGAGGACCTTGCCGGCGAAGATCTCCGCCTCGTAGGCCACCCCGTAGCGCGGGCGGATCGCCGGGCAGCGCGGGCCGGCGGCGGTGCCGATGCAGTGAGTGCCGTGCCCGTGCCCGTCCTGAGCCGTCTGTCCGGGGACGAACGAGCGGGTCGTGACCGCCCGTCCCGCGAAGTCGGGGTGGTTCAGGTCGAAGCCCGTGTCGAGGACCGCGATCCGGATCCCCTTGCCGGTCTGGCAGGAGTACACGGCCTTCACCGCCTGGAGGCCCCAGGTCACCTGGGACTCGTCGACCGGTGCCGCCGCGGGGCCGACCGCGTCGGGTGCCGCCGCGGTCCCGGTGGCGCCGTCGGTGAGATGGAGGACCGCGTCGCGGTACCCGCGCAGGTAGTCGGCCGAGCGCCCGCCGCCCGACTCGCTCCCCCAGGGCGTGAACGCCGGCCCCGGCCCGAGGGCGTGCACCACCCGCTCGGGCTCCACGGCGACGATCGGCCCGCCCTCACCGGCCGCGGCCATCAGCATCTCCTCGGGCGGGGCGTTGACGACCGCGACGCCAAGCCTCTCGAACAGCAGCGAGCCGACCTCGTCGGGCTCGGCGCCCTTGGTCGGCGCCGTGGTGAGCTCGACACCGGCCTCGGCGAGGGCGCTCACCCCCGCCTTGACGCCGTCCTCCGCGAAGAGGACCAGGTACCTGCCCGTCGTCTCGCCGGGGTACCCGGCTCCGGATGCCCCACCCGCGTCCTGATAATCCATGATCTCGACTCCTTGGAACGAGGACGCGGCCGGGGGAGGCCCCTCGTGATTGCCTCCCGGCGCCCGGTCGGGACCCACGGCCGCCTGTCGGGTCGGTGATAACCCAGCCCGTGGACGCCGCGCAACAGATGCGAAACGGGACTCGGCCGACGACTTGGCCTGGGCGACGATCAGATCGGCGTGGTCTCGCCGATGCCGGCGGTCTTCGGGCTCAGCCGAAACGACCGGGGCGTACCTCCCGCGTCTCGACATGTGAATCGGCCCGAGAGCGCTACTCGACGCGCTCGACAGGTGATCAGCGGCGCTACCGTTCGCCACTCCCGACCTCACTCCCGAGGAGAGCGAGCCCTAGGGGGTCATGACGCCCCTCCGAGAAAGAAGACGAGTCCGTGCCCTCGATCACCGATCCCCCGCCGCCCGACGTCGCCGAGGAGTTGGCCGCGCTCAGCGCCGTGCTGGACGCGACCGTCCCCGCCAAGAGCGTCGATCGCAACCTGCTGATCGGCACCTGGAACATCCGCCATTTCGGCGACCTCACCGAGAAGTGGCGCTCCGAGGCCGGGGACACGCCCAAGCGCGACCTGGCGGCGCTTCGCTACATCGCCGAGATCGTGGCGCGCTTCGACGTCGTCGCCATCCAGGAGGTGCGCGACAACATCAAGGGCCTGCGGCACATGCTGCGGCTGCTGGGCGACGACTGGGGGGTGATCCTCACCGACGTCACCAGGGGCGCGGCCGGTAACGACGAGCGCTTGGCCTTCGTGTTCGACACCCGCCGGGTCAAGCCGTCGGGACTCGCCTGCGAGCTGGTGCTGCCCGACGAGTGGGCCGCGCACGTCGGCGGCGACGTCTTCGCCCGCCAGTTCGCCCGGACTCCCTATGCCGTCAGCTTCCGCTCGGGCGGGCAGACCTTCATCCTGGTGACGCTTCACGTGCTCTACGGCGCGTCGTCGGCCGACCGCGAGCACGAGCTGCGCTGGCTCGCCAGATGGATGGCGGCCTGGGCCGAGCAGATCCTCGAGTACCGCCAGAACCTGGTCGTGCTCGGAGACTTCAACATCGACCGCAAGGACGATCCCAACTGGCAGGCCTTCACATCGACCGGGCTGCGCCCGCCGGCGGAGCTCGACGGGCTCACCCGCACGATCTTCGACGACCCCGCCCGGCCCGACCGGGCCAAGCACTTCGACCAGATCGCCTGGTTCTTCGATGGGGACACGTCGAAGCTCGACCTTGCCTATTCGGGGCGGGCGGGGCGCCTCGACTTCACCACCGCGGTGCTAAGCGGCATGACCCGCACCCAGCAGAGCTGGCGGCTCTCCGACCACTACCCCTTGTGGGCCGAGTTCCAGATCCGGCCACGCTGACAGCCTGGGAGCGGCAGATCTCGGGGCGAAGATCTGACGACCTCGTTGCCGGCGGCCGGGCCCGGGCCCGACGGAGCACGCCGGACTGCGGTGCCGGTCGGAATGGACCACGTGCGGCTCGCCGCCGATGAAGCCCTGCCCAGAGTGACGCTGCCGACCAGGGCGATGGCGGCCATCGCCAGGCCCGCGGCGACGATCCACGCGAGGGTGGTCAGGTGCGCATCCGATCAACGACCGCAGCGGCCCTCACGCGCGACGACGCATGCGGGCGCCCACCCGGAGGGTCCCCCGTCCCTGGATCAGTCTCCGCGTGTGTGGGTCCACGCGGGCGGGTCGGAGGCGGGGAACGACTCGAGCGACGCTTCATCGACCTCGTCCCCCGGCGAGGGCGGCTCCTCGGGATTCGCCTGAGGTCCGGCAGCGCCGGGCGCGGCCTTCGACCCCGCCGAGGCCGCCGTCTCCTCGGCCTCCCGCGCGGGCGCGGGAGGCGTGTCGCCCGAACTCGTCGGGGAAGGTTGCCCGGGAGACGTCTGCTCGGGTGGATCCGCCATGGCCCGCATGTTCCCGGGGCCCATCGCGGCGCGCATCCGCGCCGACGCGGACCCGGGCGTCGGCTTCTCCGCGCGGACACCGGGCCCGCCGAGAGGGCGGCGCCACCCCACCGCGGCTGATTACCCGGATCGGCACGGTGTTTGGCCGCATCGCGGTGAGCGGGGAGACCTGATGGGCACGACGCCGCGCGGGGCTAACCTCAGCCCCGATCCCTGCCGCCGAAGGGCGTGGGATGGACGGCTCGAAGCCCGCGAAGGAGGACCCGTGGCATGATCCTGGTCGGCGTCGACGACTCGCCGGCGGCTGCGGTTGCGGTGCGGTGGGCCGCGCGCGCGTC
>CAWGMB010000016.1:0-17281 GCA_963823515.1 uncultured Thermoleophilia bacterium | reverse complement strand
CCTGCGCCGCTGACCGGGTGCTACTCCGCGGCGGGTCGCCTGAGCCGGAACATGCCGCAGGCGTAGTTCTGCCCCGCCAGCTCGCCGAGCTCGCGACGGCGGCGGAAGCGCCCGGCGTCGTCGACCCCGGCGAACTCGACCAGCTCGAGCTCGCCGAAGAAGGCGCGCACGTCGTGGGGATCGTGGATGCGGTGCGCGTTGAAGCAGACGCGCGGCCGGCCCACCGGCACGGAGAAGAGCAGCTCCCCCCTGGGCGCCACCACGCGCTGCAGCTCGGCGGCCGCGCGCCGCGTGCCGGCCGGGTCGAGCGGGTCGCCGTAGCGTCCGAGGCCGATGTGCTCGGCCACGTGCAGGCAGCTCACCGAGGGCAGCGACCCGTCCTCGTAGGGCAGGTCCACAACCGATCCGGCGATCGACTCGAGTCCCTCGATCTCCGCGGTCAGCGGGCGGATGTCCACGAACGTCACCGGGGTCACCGCCGTGAGGAAGCAGACCAGGTCGACGCGCGAGCCGACGTCCACGTGGCGGGGCGGGGCGGCCTCGGCCACCCGCTGCGCGGCCCAGGTGTCCTGGTAGAGGTAGTGCGCGTCGAACGGCGAGCTGACCAGGCGGTCGGTGACCTTCGGGAACGCGTCCCGCCAGCGCAGCCTCTCGGCCCCGGGCATCTCACGGTAGGCGTGGCGGTCGCGGAAGTAGTGCGCCAGGCCCGGGACCGTGGCCGAGGCCCGCAGGCCCCGATAGCCCAGGTAGGCGACCACCGGCGGCATTCGATTCGAGAGCTCGCGGAGCGACATCACGCCGGGGAGCGTACCCGCCGTGCCGCGGGCCCGGCGCCGCGGGTGCCCGGCGCGAGCCCGCTAGAGTCCGGGCATGGAGGGTCCGGGGCCGAGACGATGAGACTGCGACGGTCGGCCGGGCCGCGGTGGGAGCGGGTCGGGCCCCGCTCGGCGTCGGTCATCGTCGGCGGGCACTCCCACATGCTGGCGTTCCGGTACTCGATGCCACTGCTCGACGAGGCCACCCGTCCGCGGGCAGCCGTCTTCGACGTGCGCGCGGCCCCCGTGCGCACCGACCTCCATGACGACTACTGGCCGAGCCTGGCCGAGCAGACCGGGCGCACGACGGCCGTCCTCTGGGGCGGCAACCAGCACAACGTCAGCCTGCTGCTGACCGAGGAGCCCCTCACCGTTGTCAGCCCGCACGCCGACGCGCCGCCCGTCGTCCGCGGCGCGGTGGTCCCCTACCGGATGGTGATGGCGCTCTGGGAGCCCTCGCTGGAGGGCCTGCGCGACTTCGTGACGACCCACCCCGACCCGGCCTCAGTGGTCGTCGTGGGCACGCCCCCGCCCAAGCCAGAGGCCCAGGTGCGCGCGGGCATCGCGGTGGAGCAGCACTTCGTGGAGTTGCTCGCGGCCGCGGGCTTCACGCCACGGACGGCGCCCGTCACCGACACCGCGACCCGGGTGGCCTCGTGGGACGCCCTCCAGGACGCGATGCGCGAGATCGCCACTGCGGTCGGGGCGGGCTGGATGGGGGTGCCCGATGCGGCGCGCACCGACGAGGGCACCCTGCGGCCCGAGTACTGCGAGGCCGACGCCACCCACGCCAACCCGGCCTACGGTCTCCTGATGTGGCGCCACCTGATCGACCACGTCGGGGCGGGTTGAGGATGGCCGTCCACCCCTATCGCGGCCTCCCCGAGCGCGCCTTTTGGGGGCGCAGCGTGGCCGAGGGCTTCGACCCGGCGGCCCTCCTGTCGGCCGACGGACCGCTCCTGCGCCGCGGCGAGCGGCTCGCCTCAATGGGCTCGTGCTTCGCATCGAACATCGTGCCCCACATCGAGGCAGCGGGATACGACTACGTGCGCACCGAGGCGCCGCATCCCCAGCTGGCCCACCTCCCCGAGAACCTCGGCTACCGCAGCTTCAGCGCGGCCTACGGCAACGTCTACACCGTGCGCCAGATGCTGCAGCTCGTGCAGCGCAGCCTCGGGCTCTTCGTCCCTGCCGAGGACCGGTGGCACGAGGACGGGGTGGTGCTGCGACCCCTTCCGGCCGGGGCTCGCCTATCCGGCGGTCTCGGACGTCGAGTTCGACGTCATCACGCGCAACCACCTCGACGCCACCCGTGCGGCCTTCGAGCAGGCCGACGTCGTCGTGCTGACCCTCGGCCTCACCGAGGCGTGGGAGTCGGCGCTCGACGGCGCGGTCTTCCCCACCTGCCCCGGTACGGTGGCGGGGACCTTCGACCCGGCGCGCCACCGCTTCCACAACTTCACCGTCGCCGAGATCGTGGCCGACCTGCGCGAGGTGGTCGCGGCGATCCGGAGCGTCAGGCCCTCGGCCCGCTTCATCGTCACGGTCTCGCCCGTCCCCCTCGTGGCCACGGCGTCGGGCCGCCACGTGCTCGAGGCGACGACCTACAGCAAGTCCGTCCTCCGGGTGGCTGCGGGCGAGGTCGCCGCCTCCTCCGACGGCGTCGCCTACTTCCCGGCCTACGAGATCGTCACCGGCCCGCAGGCGCCCGGGTCGTACTTCGAGGCCGACCGGCGCTCGGTGAGCGAGGAGGCGGTGGGCGCTGTGATGGGGGCGCTGCTGTCGGCGTGCGAGGGCGCCGCTCCGCCCGCCCCCGTCGAAGAACCAGTTGACGATCCCGCCGCCTCGATCGCGGCGATCTCGCGGCGGATCGCCGAGGCCGAGTGCGACGAGGCCCTGCTAGACGTGCGCGCGCCCTAGGCGCCCGCAGGCGCCGCGCCCGGCGCCGCCGCGGTCTCCGCGTAGATCTCCGCCAGCAGGTCGCGCCGGTGCGCCATCGAGAGGTGGCCGTCGCGCACCGACGCCAGGGCGCCCGCGGCCAGCCTCGCGTGCAGCTCGGGGTCCCCCGCGAGGCGCTCGAGGGCGGTGGCCATCCCGGCCACGTACTCCGCACTCGGGTTCGCGAGCTCCCGGTGGTAGCTCTTCGGCACCGGGATCGTATGGCGGAAGCGGCAGGTGGTGTCCTCGAGCCAGAGCATGTTCTCGGCCGGGAACAGCAGCCCCGAGACGTCCTCGCGCACCGTCTCGCGGTATGCGAGGTGGTCGGGGGCGATGACGGGTAGCCCGTGGGCCATCGCCTCGAGCACGACGTAGCCGTAGGTGTCCATGTGGGACGGGAAGACCAGCGCGTCGGAGTGGGCGTAGAGGCTCTGAACCAGGTCCGTGCCGCCGGGAGCGTGCAGGGTGAGCCCGGGCTCGTCGGCCCAGCGGCGGGCCCACTCCTCGGGGACGAACGAGACCAGGTCGAGGGTGACGTCGTGTCGCTGCCGCACGCGGCGCAGGGCCTCCACTGCCGGGATCGCGCCCTTCTCGTAGAACGCGGTGCCGATGAACAGCAGGCGCAGGGGGCCGGCGCCGCGCTCGCGTGGCGTCTCGGCGGCGGCCCGAATGGCAGGGCTCACCACTCGGAGCTTGGGCGCCACCTCCTCGGCGGCCCGGTCGGAGATCATCGCCAGCACGCTCCGCCGCGCCGCATCGCTCCACGGCAGGAGGAACCGCAGGCGTTCGTCGAGGAAGGCTTTCTCCAGAGTGCGTCGCGCCCACGGGCGCTCCAGCGCCGCGCGGTGGTAGATCGTGAAAAGCAGGCCGTGCTCCAGGTCCACGACGTACGGCAGCGGCGCGTTGCGCAGCAACCGCTCGCACGAGTGGATGATCGTCGCGCTGGGGCGCGCCTCGGCGCGGACGCGGTGGACGTAGCCGGCCTCCGAGGCGATGCGCCCACCGATGCGCTCGGCCAGGCGGCTCGCGCCCGCGAGACGGCCCTGCTGCACCACGCGTTTCGTGGGCGTGGTCGTCTGGGTCAGGGCCGGGTGCGTGGAGAGGTAGGCCCACCCCGGCGGCACCGCGTGCAGCTGCTCGCGGTAGATCGGGTGCACGTGGCGCCCGAAGTGGAGTTGCACGATGCGTGTCGTCACGGCCGCGGGCGAGCCTAGCGCGCCCGCCGGCCTCGGGCGCCGCCGCGCGATCCTACCCCTATCCTGCCCCGGTGCTCGCAACGATCATCAGCGCCGCCATCGTCTGCCTGGGTGCGCTCGTCCTAGGCCAGACCGCCCTCGGCCTGTGCGGCGCGGTGCGGTGGAGCTGGCTGTCCCCGGCCATCGGGATCGCGATCATGATGCTGATAGCGGTCCCGGCGCTGCACGTCCCTGGGCGCTCGCTGACGACGGCGGTGGTCCTGGTGCTCGCCGTCTGCGGAGCGCTGGCGTATGTCGCGACCCACCCGGCGCAGCGCCCTCCCATCGCCGGCCTGCTCGCCGGCCTGCCGGTGTTCCTCCTGGCGCTCGTCCCCTTCGCTGCGGCCGGCCGGGCGGGCACGCTCGGCGTTGCGTTCAACAACGACATGGCCTCGCACCTGCTCTGGGCGGATGGCTACCGCTCGGCGGCGATCGCCGCCGTCAATCCCGTCGCGTCCTCCTACCCGCTGGGCCCCCACGCGCTCGTCGCCGCGATGGCCGAGCTCCTCGGCTCCGGGGTCGATCTGACCTTCGCCGGCCTCACGGTGGCCCTTCCGGTGCTGCTCGGTTGGACGGCGCTCGGGGCGCTGCGCTCTCCGCGCCCGTGGGGCCCGTTCGCGACCGCGCCGCTCGTGGGTGCGGCGTTCCTCGTGGCCGGCTACTACGGCCAGGGCTCCTTCAAAGAGGTCTTCGAGGCTCTCTTGATACTGGCGGTCGCGATCCGGCTGGCATTCCCCGAGACGCTCCACCGCCGGCTGCGCTGGGTCCCCGTGGCGCTGCTGCTCGCGGGGACGCTCAGCGTGTACGCGCACGCCGGCCTGCCCTGGCCCCTTCTGTTCCTCGCCATCTGGGCCACGGGGGTCACGGTGCGCCGGTACACCGCGACCCGGTCCGCGCGCGCGGTGATCGCCCGCATCCGGGCCGAGGTCACGCCCCTTCTTGTCGGGGCGGGCGTGCTCCTCGTCGCGGTGGCGCCGCAGCTTCCGCGCATCGTGCGATTCGCCTCCGACAACGTCGGAACGAACGGCACCGGAATCCCGACGGACAGCCTCGGGAACCTCGCGCGGCGGTTGCCCTTCTGGGAGGTCTTCGGGGTCTGGAACAGCGCCGACTACCGCGTCGGCCCCACGGGCGCGTTCGGGAACGGCCTGTGGACCCCGTTCGTGATCGTCCTGGTCCTGTCCGGCGTCGTCTGGTCCGTGCGCCGTGGCGAGTGGATGCTGCCCGCTGCCGCCGCGGCGACCCTCCTGATCTGGCTGGCCACCGACCGCACCCAGTCGCCCTACGTCGCGGCGAAGGCCCTCGTGCTGCTGGCCCCGATGCTGATGATCGTGGCGGTGCGTCCGCTCGCGGAGCGTGACACGACGACCCGGCGGATGCCGTCCTGGTGGGGGGTCGCCGCGCCCGCCCTGACCGTCGTCCTCATGTTCGGGGCGATCGGCTCGAGTTGGCGCGCGCTCACCTTCAGCACCGTCGGGCCGACCGCTCACACCCGGGAGATCCAGTCCCTGCGATCCCTGCTCGACGGCCGGCCGACGCTGTACCTCGGCAACGACGACTTCACCCGGTGGATCTTCGCCGGGGTGCCGGTGCGCTCGCCTGTGATCAGCTTCCAGTCGATGGACCTGCGGCCCGAGAAGCCCTGGGTCTACGGCGACAACTACGACATCGACTCCCTCGACAGCGCTACGCTCAACGAGTTCGACTGGGTCGTGGCTCCACGCGATGCCGCCGCCAGCGCCCCGCCCTCACAGCTCCGGCTGGTGCGCCGCACGACGAGTTTCGACGTCTTCCGGCGCACCGCCACGATTCCCCCCCGGCGCGTGCTGGCCGAAGGTCCGGTCGCCGCGGTCCCGCTCGATTGCGCGACGCCGCAGGGCCGGGCGATCGTCGCCGGCGGAGGGGTCGCGGCCGTGCGCGATCCATACGTCTCCGTGTCCGTTCCGGTGATCGCTCCCGACGCGACCCTCACCGTCGAGCTGCCGCTGACGCCCGGCAGGTGGGATCTCGTCACCCCTTACGGCGGCCCGCGGCCGGTCGAAGTCAGCGCCCCCGGGGTGCGAACCACCCTTCCCGCGAACCTCGACCGCCCGGGCCCGCGCTGGCCGATCGGGCGGATCACGGTGACGAGGACCGGCCTCGTCCCGGTGACGATCCACCCCACGAGCGAGTGGCTCACGCCCGCCTCGGCGCTTACCTACATGACCACGGTGGCCGCGGTGCCGGTGGGCACCGAGAAGACCGTCCCGATCGCCGCAGCCTGCGGGTCACTCGTCAACTGGTACCGCCCGGCGCGTTCCTGATCGCCCCCCGGTCCGGGCTCAGCGCGATCGGATCGCGCGCACCCGGCCGGCGACGGCGCTTTTCAGCCGGCCGAGGACGCCGCGGAGGTGGTCGAGCGGGCCGGGCCGCGGCTGCAGTCGCGCACCGTAGGCATCGATCGCGGGACGCGCGCGCTGCGGGGTGGCGACGACTTGGTCGTTGAGCAGGGTCACGAGATGTGAGGGATGGCGCTCTCGGATCGCGTCGATGACCTCCATGAGCGTCGGCCATTGCTCGGCCCGATGGGGGGCCGGAGGTGCGGAGGTGAACAGGCGCGCGTCGTCCACGATGATGCAGTCGTCGGAGCAGCCGTCGCCCATCGCGGCCAGTTCGGCCAGGACGGGGCACTCGTCCTCCACTCCGCCCGTGACCCCGCCGCTCCAGTGCCCATCGAGGTAGTAGAGGGTCGGAGCCGCGGGATCGGTGAGCTCAGCGAGGCGCAGCGCCGAATGGCCCTGAAGGGCGCGCACCCGGGAGGCGTCGCGGAGCGCGAGTTCCGCGGCGCGGTGGAGCTCCGGCGAGAGTTCGATCGTCACGACGTCGTCGAAGACGGTCGCGAGGCTCCGGGCGGTCCCGCCCCGGAAGGTTCCGGTCTCGACCGCTCGGCGGAGCCCCAGCAGGTTCCGGAGATCCGATGCGAGCTTGAGATCGACGGTTCCCACACAGTCCACTCTACCCCGACCGCCGCACCGTGGCGCCGCGGGACCGGCCGCCCTGCCCCCTCAGCCGGGCGCCCCCCGGGCGGCTCGCAGACCGCGCATAACCGCGACGGGCCGAAGCCCGGCGAGGGCCATCAGGTAGAGCACGATCACGCCGGGCACCGCGACCAGCATGCCGATGAGCGCGACGCCGCGGGGGAGCACGGCCAGCAAGCCCTCTCCGACGACATAGACGGCCGCCGCAGCGAGCACCATCCCGGCGCACACTCGTACGACCCGGATCGGCGCGTCCGTCGCTACGGGCACGCTGCGGCGCGAGCGAAGCACTACCCAGTACGTGCTCACCGTGTAGGCGACCGTCGTGGCGACGACTACCCCCAGGGCCCCGGCGAGCAGCCCGAGGACGATGGTCGCCGCCAGGTTCACGACGACCGTGACCACCCCGTACAGGCCTTCGAGCCCGGGCTTGCCCAGCGCCCTCAGATAGCCGAACGCGGGACTCGGTAGCAGGCCGATGCCGTAGCCGGCGATCAGCAGCGCGGCGAACAGGGCCGCCTCGTCGTACCCCTCGCCGAGCCAGATCGTTATCGCGGGGCGCGCCGCCCCGACGCCGACGGCGATCGCTCCCAGCACGCCGATCGTCCACAGCCGGCGCTGCCGCTCGAGCAACCTGTCGAGGGCCTCGGTCCCGCCCGCCCCGTAGGTCACGGCCATCCGGCTCATGATTGGGCTGAAGGCGGCGTATCCCAGGAAGCGGCCGGCGTCGGCGACCTGCGTCGCCACGCCGGCCTGGCCGAGGGTGGTCGCGGGGGAGACGACGCCGATCACAACGCGATCGGTCTGGGTGTTGAGCAGCGTCGCCAGGACCGCCCCCTGCAGGCGCATGGAGAAGCCGAAAAGCTGGCGCACGAGGTCGCGCTCCGGACGGCGCGGCCCGCGGCTGAGGATGATCCGCCGCAGCATCCCGAGGCGCACCGCGGCCACCACGGACCACTGCATGAGCGCCGCGTACGCCGCGTCCTGCATCCGCGGGTCGTGGCGAAGGAGCACGACCAACGCGAGGAGGAAGGTGGCGGAGCCGAGCACGTTCGACCAGGTGAACGCCACGAACCGCTCGAGTCCGCTGAGCACGTGGCCGAGCGCGCCGGCGAGAAGGGCGGCCAGCGTGACCCAACCGATGAGCGCCACCGTCGCCATGCTGTCGTCCTGGAGGCCGGATGGCACGGAGAAGATCTCGACGAACGTGCCCGCGAAGACCCGGCAGGCGACCACGATCGCCAGTCCGACGGCCAGGTAGAGCGCGAGCGCCGTGAGCAGCACCTGGCGCGGCCGGTGCGGATGGGTCGCGTGCACGCTGGTGAACCGCGCGAGGGCCGGTCCGAAGCCCAGCTCGGCGGTGGTGACGTAGAGCACGATGGTCTGGACGAGCGTCCACACCCCGTAGGCGGCGAGGCCGAGGCGGTCGATCAGCAGCGGGACGACCAGCAAGGAGGTCCCGATCACCACGAGGACGTTCAGGCCGCTGCTGGCGATGTTCCGCTTGAGGCCTCCGCTCGCCACCCTCCTATGGCCCTAGCGAGGGAGCCCGGTGCCCCTCAGCATCATGGTGCGCTGGAGGGCGGCCTCCACCCGCATGGGCACCACCCGGCGCGGACCGAAGACGATCGGGTAGACCGAGCGCTTCCATGCCGCGGGGCGCTCCCGGCGTCGCAGCTCGTCACGGGCCGCGAACACGCCGGCGTTGCGCTCCTTCAGCTCGGTATAGAGCTGCTGGTGAGCGGCGCGCGCCCCCGTGAGAAGCCGGCCCTCCCCGTGCAGCCGGCGCCGATAGACGACCCGGCCCACGCTGACGCCCTCCACGTCCATCCCCACCAGGCGCAGCCACAGGTCCCAGTCCTCGTAGGCCCGGCCCTGCCACCCGTTCGCACCCTCGAGCACCTCGCGGCGGAACATCGAGCAGACCGGGTACGGGTTGACGTAGGTCAGCGTCCACGGCAGCCATCGGTCGGGCGCCCGGTAGCTGCCGCCCTCGTCCCCGAAGAGGACGTAGTCGCCCCAGGTGAAGCCCGCGTCGGTCCTGTCGTCGAGGACGTCCGCCATCGCCGCGAGCGCTCCGGGCTCCAGTAGGTCGTCGGCGTCGAGGGCGAAGACGTAGGGCGCCGAGGTGGCCGCCAGCCCGGCCGTGCGCGCGGCCCCCAGGCCCGCGTTGGCCTGCCGCACGATCTTCACGCCATCGCGCTCGAGGGCGGCGAGTCGCTCGATCGTCTCGGGCTCGCTCGAGCCGTCGTCGACGACCACGACCTCGACCGGCTCCTCCTCGCGGACGGAGGCGACGGCCTCGGCCGCCAGCGCGCCGTCGTTGAAGCAGGGGATGATCACGGTCGTCCGGGGCTCCGTGCGGCGTGCGGGGGGCGCGGCCGGGGTGGCGCCGGGTTCGGGCGCGCGCGCGCTCATCAGGCCGATCTCCTGCACCAGCGATACCAGCTGGCGCTCCAGCGCGCTGACCCTCAGCGAGAAGTGCAGCAGCATGAAGAACACGAAGAGCAGGCCGAAGAAGAAGAGCGTGCTGCTGGGCGCGACGCCGCCGATCAGGTCGGTGATCCAGACGAGCAGCTCGAACCACACCGACAGCACCAGCATCACGATCGCCGTCGTGACCCAGAGGACCGAGTACTCCTCCTTGAGCTTCCGGCGCCGGACCAGGTCGATGATGAAGATCAGCAGCGCCAGCCCGAGGACCAGGGCGACCAGGCGTGTGGAGGTCTCGATCACGGGGCGTGCCGGCGCGGCCGCAGGAGGGTCACCAGGATCGAGAGCGTCATCTTGTAGACGTAATAGAGGCTCCGGTGGCCTGAGTGCATCGACGCACCCTCGGAGGGTCGCATCTGCACCGGGACCTCGCGCACCCGGAATCCCGAGCGATGGAGCAGGATCAGGATGTCGGCATCGGGGTAGTCGCTCGGATAGACGTCCGAGCAGAAGAACTCGGCCACCCGCAGTCGCATCACCTGGAAGCCCGAGGTGGGGTCGGTGACGGCCTGGTGGGTCAGGGTGCTCGCGATCCGCCCGAACAGGGCGATGCCGACCTTGCGGGCCACCGACGGGCGGTAGTGGCCGTCCCTGTCGAGGAAGCGCGAGCCGACGACGACGTCCGAGTGGGTCTCCTCGAGCGCGTCGAGCATCTCGCGCAGGAAGCGGGCCTGATGCTGTCCGTCCGCGTCGATCTGGGCGAGGATCTCGTACCGGTGCCGGACCGCGTACTTGTAGCCGGTCTGGAGGGCTGCGCCGTAGCCGGAGTTGATCGGCAGCGAGACGACGATGGCCCCGGCCTCGAACGCCTCCGCGGCGGTGCCGTCGGCCGAGCCGTCGTTGACGACCAGGATGTCGGCATCCGGCAGGACTCCCCCCACGTCGCGGACGACCGCGCCCACCCGCCCCGCCTCGTTGAAGGCGGGAATGATGATGAGGAGGGTCCCGGTCACGACGCCGGGTACAGTACCGATGCCCGTCACACGGTCGACCTGCGCGCGACGGGCTCAAGGCAGCGGCCCCGCGCCCACCGACAACTACCGAGGGGACTCATATGCCGATCGCCATCGTCACCGGCTCGGGTGGTCTGATCGGCTCGGAGTCGGTGGGCCACTTCGTACAGGCCGGCTTCGACGTCGTGGGGCTCGAGAACGACATGCGCGCCCGCTTCTTCGGCGAGGACGCCTCGACCTCCGCGACGACGCGCCGCCTGATCGAGAGCCACCCCGAGTTCCGCTCGATGGAGATCGACATCCGCGACCGCGACGCGGTGCGGGCGCTATTCGCCCGTCACGGCTCGGCGATCGAGCTGGTGGTGCACACCGCCGCGCAGCCCTCGCACGACTGGGCGGCCACCGATCCGCAGACCGACTTCGCGGTGAACGCGGTCGGCACGCTCAACCTGCTCGAAGCGGCGCGCGACCACGCGCCGGAGGCCACCTTCATCTTCACCTCAACGAACAAGGTCTACGGGGACCTTCCCAACGAGCTGCCGCTGGTCGAGCGCGTGACCCGGCTCGAGCTTCCCGAGGATCATCGCTACCACCGCGGCATCGACACCACGATGTCGATCGACCGGAGCATGCACTCGCTCTTCGGCGTCTCCAAGGCGGCGGCCGATCTGATGGTGCAGGAGTTCGGCCGCTACTTCGACATGCCTACGGTCTGCTTCCGCGGCGGCTGCCTGACCGGCCCCAACCACGCCGGGACCCAGCTGCACGGCTTCCTCAGCTATCTGATGCGCTGCACCGTCACCGGGCAGCCGTACACCGTCTTCGGCTACGGCGCCAAGCAGGTGCGCGACAACATCCACTCGGCCGATCTCGTGGCGGCCTTCCAGGCTTTCCACAGCGCGCCGCGCGCAGGCGCCGTCTACAACATCGGCGGCGGGCGCGAGAGCAACTGCTCGATGATCGAGGCCATCGAGCTGTGCGAGAGCATCTCGGGCGCCACGCTCGACTGGAGCGTCTCGGAGACCGCCCGGATGGGCGATCACCGCTGGTGGGTCAGCGACCTGGACGAGTTCCGCCGCGACTACCCCGGCTGGTCGATCACGTACGACGTCGCGGGCATCCTGCGCGAGATGCACGAGCAGAACGCCGAGGCGTGGGCGGCTCCGGCCCCCTCTCGCTGAGCCCGGACTCCTCCTCCGCGCGCTCCGCATGAGCATGGATTCGCGGGCGGTCTACGACGCGCTCTCGCGCCTGGGCGCACGCTATGCGGCTCACCCCGGCGACCCGGCCGCGGGCGGCGACCTCACCCGCCACGAGCTCCGCGTCTTCTCCCAGAACGGCGAGGACGGCGTGATCGAGGAGATCCTGCGGCGGATCGGCATCGCCACGCGCACCTGCGTCGAGTTCGGCATCGAGACCGGCATCGAGGGCAACTGCGTCTTCCTTGCCGACGTCCTCGGCTGGGACGCCCTCTTCATGGAGGGCAACCCCGACCGCTTCTCCGCCCTGGCCGGCAAGTACCGGCACCGGCCCGGCGTCCAGACCGTCCAGGCCATGGTCGGCCCCCAGAACATCGACGCGCTTCTCGCCGGGGCGGGCATGCCGACCGAGCTCGACGTGCTGTCGATCGACGTTAACGGCGCCGACTACTGGATCTGGAAGGCGATCGAGCGGGTCCGCCCGCGGCTGGTGGTCATCGAGTACAACTCGGCCCTCGATCCGGCCCGCCGGCTCGTGCAGCCGCTCGAGCCGGCGGGCGGCTGGGACGGCACCGACTACTTCGGGTCCTCGCTCGGCGCCCTCACGAGCCTCGCCCACGCCAAGGGCTACCGGCTCGTGCACACCGACCTCGCCGGCGTGAACGCCTTCTACGTGGCTCGTGAGCTGGCCGCGCCGTTCGGGCCGGAGGACCGGGTGCCGGTGCGAGCGCCCAACTACTTCCTCGGCGGCCGTGGTCACCCGCCCCACGAGGGCGGTCGCGCCTACACCGACCTCGGGACACCGGGTTAGCGGAGCAGCCCGGCGTCGGAGTCGCGCCAGCGCACCCGGTCCTCGTCGTCGGAGCGCGTCGCCCCGATGATGCCGCGGCTGCCGTGGCGCACGTCGTGCCAGACGTCGAAGACCGCCTCCTGAACCATGGCGACCAGACACGCCTGGGTCGGCGCCCACGCGTTGGTCGGGTCGCCCAGCAGGGCCCGCCCCGGATAGAACTGCATGAACAGCCCACCGGCGAGGCCGGGCGCGAGGTCGGCGAGCGGCTGCAGACTGCCGTCGGGCACGAGGACGGCCTCGTCGATGACGTGCGACTCCAGGATCAGGTCGCCGCGGCAGACGTCCCAGATGCGATCGAGCGCGAGCATCGGGTTGCGCAGGTGGTACAGGACGCCGAGGAACAGGACGAGGTCGAACGTGCCGTGACGCGCCGGGTCCAGGCCGTAGACGTTCTCCACCCGGTACTCGACCTTCGACCCCAGCAGATCGCGCGCCACCGCGAAACCGGTCACCTCGGGCGCGACGTAGTCCAGGGCAGTGACGTCCGCCCCGCGGCGCTCCATCTCGAACGACCAGAATCCGTCGCGGGCGCCGATGTCGAGCACCCTCATGCCGCTCATGTCCTCGGGGATCGGCGTGAGCGCGAGGGCCGCGGGGGAGTCGTGGCCGCCGGGCGTGACCACCCCGGGGGCGACCTCGATGCGGTGGTACCAGTGGGGCACCGATGCGATGCGGCGCTCGATCTCGGCGCGGTCCGTCATGACGGGCTCCTGTCGGGTGTCTGCGGGCGTTCGTCGTCGTCGGCTCCGGCCGTGCGGGCGACCACGGCGTACTCGCCCTGCACCCAGCGGTCCTCCTCGAGGAACCCTGTTCCCACGGGGAAGACCACCTCGGCCGACTCGAAGCCCGCGAGGCCGCAGAGAGCGGCGGCGACCTCGGGGAAGATCGGGCTCGTGTGGGTCAGATCGGTCCAGAACGCCTTGAACGAGCCGATCGGGTGCGGGTTGACCGTCTCGGCGATCAGCACGCCCCCGGGTTGCAGGGCGCGCACTGCGAGCTCCAGCAGGCGCGTCAGATCGTCCGGCGGAAGGTGCTCGATCACCTGGGCCGAGAAGATCGCCCCGAGGCTCCCCGCGGGCTGCGACGCGAGCCACTCGAGCGCGTCGGCGCGCTCGACCGAATGCCCCTTCTCGCGGCAGCGGGCGACCATGCCCTCGTCCAGATCGATGCCCGTCGCGGGGATGCCTGCCTCGCGGAGCAGATCCAGGAACTCGCCCCGGCCGCACCCCAGGTCGAGCACCGGGGCCCGCCCGCCGAGATGCTCCAGGTAGACCCGCTGGCGCTCGCGGATGAAGTCCTCCGGGCCCCGGAAGACGTCCTCGAAGCCGCGGTAACCGCGCCCGCCGAGGTCGCGCGCGCGGAATCCGATCGCGGGGCGCCCGTCCGCGGTCCGGGTGGAGAGGATGCGCGGGTCGGACATGTACGGCACGGCGCGCAGGGAGGCGCGGATCTGCGCGACCTCCTCCTCGGCCCGGTTCGCGCGGGCCTCGAGGCGGACGAGGTCCTCGTCGAGGCGCCGCTCGGCGCGCCCGATGCGCTCGTCGAGCACCTCGATGTGCTTGCTCGCCTGCTCGTCGCTCTGGACCAGGGCGACGTCGAACTCGGTGCGACGGCGCAGATAAGGGGCCATCGCGCGCAGCAGCCCCTTGCGGGCCAGCACCTGCGGGCGGGACGCCGGCGCGTCCCAGGGGACCGACGGGCCCTCGGTGATCCAGCGTGCCGCCCGGGCGGTGGGCGGCATCAGTGCGACGGCCGTCCGGGCGGCCACTCCGCCGTCGCGGTGGATCCGGTCCACCTGCTCGGCCACGAAGGCGGCGGCCCGCTCGACGGAGAACCGCTCGAGCACATCCGCCCGCCCCCGCTCGCCGAGACGCGCCGTCTCCTCGGGGTGCGCGAACGCCTGGCGCATCAGGGCCGCGGCGGCGTCGAGGTCGGGCTCGGCCCAAAGGGCGTCCGCCGGATACGGGGCGCTGCCCTCGCCGACCGGGCGCAGCTCGCGGACGGGCACCAGCAGGCTGTTGCCCTCGTCCATGAAGTCCAGGTTCCCCGAGTGGGCCGTGGCGATCACCGGCCGGCCCGCCGCCATCGCCTCGGCCATCGTGAGCCCGAGGCCCTCGCTGCGGTGCAGCGACACGTAGCAGTCGCACTCGCACATGAGGCCGTCCTTGGCGGCGGCGTCCAGGTAGCCGTCGAGCACGGTGATGTCGTCGCGGTCGGCCGCCGCGTAGCGCAGGCTCTCGAGGGCCGGCAGGTGCCGGTCACCGTTGATGCTGCGGATCAGCAGGCGCGGCCCCTGCCCCGGTGCGAAGGCGGCCCGGAAGGCCTCGATCACGGCGGCGGGGTTCTTGCGCTCCAGGACGCTGTCGAAGTCGAAGGAGAAGTAGAAGAGGAAGCCGTCGCCGAGGCCGAGACGTGCGCGTGTGCCGGGCGACGGCGTCGGCGCGGTCACGGGGATCGGGATCCTCAGCACGGGCTTGTCGGTCGTCCGGGCGATCGACGCTCTCACGAACTCGCTGCCCACCCAGACCTCGTCGGCGATGTCGAGGGCGGGCCGGTAGCGCTCGGGGAAGCGGTCGACCTCCCACCACCAGAGCCCCACCGTGTAGCGACCCTCGCGGAAGGGGGCCCCCATGTCGTGGTTGAAGCTCGGCAGCTGGTCGGCGTTCACGCAGATGAGGTTGATGTCGTAGGCGTGATCGTCGCCCGACACGCCGGTCAGGGGGTGCCCCCTGCGGCTGGGGGTGCGGTCGTACGTCAGCACCGAGTGCGGCAGCTTCGCGTGGGCGACGGCGGCGAGCACCCGTCGCGCGGCCTCGCCGACGCCCGCCTCGGCCGTGAAGTAGCCCGACACCTGGACCCCGGGCAGCAGCGCCGGCGCCGGCGGGCGTGCCACGGTCGTCGTGTCGGGCACCAGCTCCGCGGGGATCGAGAGCTCGTCGCGCCCCGCGCCGGCGCACCACGCGAGAAAGGCCGGACCGTCCTCGCCGTCGATGTCGGGGAAGCGCGGCGCCAGCTCGCGGTGCTCGGCGTACAGGCGCCGCAGGTAGCGCGACACCGGCGCGGGCGCACCCGGAGGGACCATCGGCTCGCGCAGCCACTGGGCGAACGCGGCGCCCGCGTCGGGGCCGAACGGGTTGGGGGGCTCGGTCTCGTCGCCGTGCTCGGCTCCCTGGAGCGCCTCCCGGTACATGCGCCGCATGCGGGCGTCGATCGGCAGGCCGGCGGCCGTCAACGCGAGGCCGTACGGCTGGGCGGTCAGCGGGCCGTGGCCCGCGGCCCGAAGGAGGTCGCCGTACTCGTCGCAGATCCTCCGCAGCCCGGGCCGGTCGCTGAGGAGTACCCGGGGCGCGGGGCCCGCGTGCGAGCTCAACAGGTGCGGGCGGGTGGGGTCGTAGCCGCTGAAGTGGAAGAAGCGCAGGGGCCGCCCCTCGACCGTGTAGCCGTCCGGCGTCGCCTGCAGGTCGCGCACGGCCAGGTTCCACCATGCGACGTTGACGGTCGGGTCGATCAGGATGTGGTGGTCGAAGTAGCCCGGCACGAGATCGACCCAGCGCTGGTCGACGAACTTGCCGCCCTCGGGGTCGATGATGCAGTCGCGGGCCAGCCGCCCGCCCCACCAGTCGAGGAAGGGCGTGGCCCCGGTCCCGACGGCCACGAATCCGAGGTTGAATATGCCCGCGTCGAGCAGGACGCCCTCCACGTCGGTGAGCGTCCGGTCCAGCGGGAGCGGGTGCTCGAGATGGGGGGTGAGCACGATGCCGTGCGCGCGGGCGAGTGCGTCGATGTCGTCCAGCGGCGCGTAGACGCGGATGTCGGGGTCGAGGTACGTCACCGACTCCATGCCCCCCGCCAGCATGGTGCGCAGCAGGAAGGGCTTGACCGCCGTAGCCAGCTCGACGACGGAGTACGCGGCGGCCATCCGCGCGTACTCGGCGTGGTCGAGGCCGGTCGCCTCGGGCCCGACCGGCGCGACCCTCGGGTCCAGCCCGTCGGGGAGCCCGCGCTCGGCGTCGATCACCAGGGTTGTGAACGACCCCCCCGGATGGTGCTCCAGGAAGCTCTCCGCGAGGACCGCGGCCTGCCCGAGGTAGTTGCGGGCGACGATCGTACAGGCGTTCACGACGGCGGCAGGTTAGCAGCGCCCTCGCGCGCCGGGCTCAGGGATGAGCGCCCTCGGATGCCGGTACCGACGGTCTTTCCGGGGGGATCCGCGCGGGCGCGATCGTCCACTCGCCGACCATGTCCACGATGCCCACGCCGGTGCCGGCCTGGAAGACGTCGAACTCGATCCAGCGGTCGAGCCAGTGGCAGACCGTGTCGTGGTCGACGATCGCGAGCGTGATCGCGAAGTGGCCCGCGTGCAGGTGCAGGTGCGGGATCTCGAAGCGCACGGTCGCCGCGCCGTCGAGCACGGTCGTCTCACGGCCGTCGAGGCGGGTGTTGGTGCCGTAGCAGAGGACGCCCTCGGTCGAGTGCACGGTCATTCCGTAGATGACCCCGTCCAGGCGCTCGCGGGCGTCGACGCTCATCTCCAGCACGACCGGGTCGCCGCTCACGAAGCTGGACGCCGGGCCCTCCGGCCCGATCAGGCGCGCGTCGATGATCTGCGCGCGCATGTCGCCCCAGGACTGGCCCTCGCCGGGCCCCGTCTGGTCCGGGGCTCCTTCGGCGTGGGCCTCGTCGCGCTCGCGGTCGTCGGCCACCAGGCGGCGGCGGTACGCCGCGAGGACCTTTGCGGGCGCGCCCTCGGCGAGGACGGTGCCGTGGGCGAGGACGAT
>CAWGMB010000015.1:50000-105894 GCA_963823515.1 uncultured Thermoleophilia bacterium | reverse complement strand
CCTCGGGCAAGACTCGAACTTGCAACCCTCCGGTTAACAGCCGGATGCTCTACCATTGAGCTACCGAGGAACGCTCGCTCGTCAGCTTATCGGACTCGGGCGGGGACGACTCAAGTGGACGGTCAGACTCCCGGCGCGATCAGCCGGTGGAGGTTGACCACGGGGCCGGATTCGTCGGGCCGCCCCGAGTGGCGCACCTCGCGGAGCTCGTGTCCCCAGCCGGTCGCGACGAGGGGCTTGAGCAGGGCGTCGGCGTGGGGGCGGCGCGGGTCGGCGATCAGGGCCTCCCCGCCCGGCTGCAGCAGCGCCGGCAGCAGCCGGGCGAGCGCCGGGCCGTTGCGCGCCTCGTAGAGGAGGTCGGCGCCGATGACCAGGTCCCGCCGCGCGTCCGGGGCGAGGAGGTCGGGCGGGGGGTCGTTCCAGTCGAGCAGCCGCGCCTGGACGGGCGCGCCCGTGGCCCGCGCGTTGACCCGCACGAAGCCCAGGGCGTCCTCGTACCAGTCGGTCGCGAGGACGTCCGCTCCGCGCAGGGCCGCCACGATCGACGGCAGGCCCACGCCGCAGCCGAGCTCGATGACGCGCCGCCCCTCGAGCGCGCGCGGCTCCAGGTCGGCCGCGAGGACGTGGGCGCTCGGCCACAGCTCGGCCCAGTAGGGCAGCCGCTCGTCGCGGGCGTAGTCACCCTCGTCGATCAGATCCTCGGCCGAGCGCGGGCGCGCCAGGGTCAGGCTCAGGGGGCCCACCGCGACCACCTCGCGCAGGACGTCGAAGGATGACGTGCCGTCGTTCACGGCGCAGGAACATATTCGTCGGTGCAAATCTTCGCTTCCAGGGCTTTCGCTTGCCCGCGGCCATCCGTAGTGTCCGCTCTCCACATGGCCTCTCATCCGCTGCCCGACCGTCGCCCGCCTCTTCCGACCGCCAGCGACGAACCCCTCTCGGTCTCGGTCGCGGCCATCCTCGACCGCCGCGGCCTGTCCGTCTCCGGGCTGGGGAGCCTCCTGCGGGCCGAGGGGATCGCCATCAGCCGCACCCGGCTGCACCAGCTCTGCTCGGGCTCGGGGGCGCCGCCCACCGCGGAGCAGCTCGAGCGGCTCGCGAGCGTCCTCGGGGTGAGCCCCGGCTACTTCGCCGAGTACCGGCTCTGGCGCGTGCGCGCGCTGCTCGACCCGGCGATCGTGGGCTTCGACCGGGCCATGGCCAACTTCGACCGCCTGCGCGGCCGCCGCGACCTCCCGATCGGCCGCGACGAGGACCCCGATTCGGGCTCGCGCTATCCTGACGCGGTCAGTAGCCAGTCGAAGGAGCGCGCATGAGCGACACCGAGCAGGCCGCGGACGCGGCCGCCGAGGAGGAGGCCGTGGCCGAGGGGGCCGTGGCCGTGGCGGAGTCCGACGAGGCCGAGCCGGTTCAGGAGGCGTCGGAGGAATCCGTCGCCGACCTCGAGGCCGAGGTCCTGGACGAGGCGATCCCGGTGCCCATGGCGGCTCCCGCCCGGCAGGCGAGGATCCTCCTGTGCGAGCGCGGCCACCGGACGGTCGCCGTCTGGAGCACGCCCGCCCACTGTCACGCGCGGCCCACGCGCAGCGGTCCCGAGTGCGGTCGTCAGCTCTACCCGATCGGCGAGCTGCCCGAGCAGGTCCAGAAGGCGCTCAACCCGCTGAAGGCCTCGAAGAAGTCCTCGAAGGGCTAGTAGGCCCGGGCGGGCGTCCGGGCCGCGACGCGGCCGGCGTCCCCTGGCGGAAGGCGTTCCCGGAGGGCCGGGGCGGGGGTCACCCCGCCTCGGCGACCTCCAGCAGCCTCTCCATCTCGCGGAAGCCCGGATCCCACACGGCGGGGTCCTCGAGGTCGACGCCGAGGGCGCCCAGCAGCTCGGTCGGCCCCTGTGAGCCGCCGGCCGACAGGAAGCCGATGTAGGCGTCGACGAAGCTCGGCCCCACCTCGCGGTAACGGGCGTAGAGGGCCAGCGTCGACAGGTGCGCGAAGACGTAGGCGTAGGTGTAGAAGCGCGTCGAGATGAAGTGGGGGATGTACGACCACCCCAGCCGGTAGCGCTCGGGCAGGCCCACCGAGTCGCCGTAGTACTTGGCGTTCTCCTCGAACCAGATGTCCGAGAGGCGGTCGGAGGTGAGCGTGCCCCCCTCGCCGCGCAGGGCGTAGGCGCGCTGCTCGTAGCGGGTGAGGACGGTCTGCCGGAACACGGTCGCGAACGAGCCCTCGAGCCGCTCCGAGATCAGCGAGCGCCGCGTGGCCGGGTCCTCCTCGGTCTCCATCAGGTGGTCGAAGGTGACCAGCTCGGCGAAGGTGGAGGGCACCTCGGCGAGGGCGATGCCGGTGCCGAACGACAGCGCCGTCTGCGCTCCGGACGCCAGGGCGAAGTGCATGCCGTGCCCGAGCTCGTGGGCGAGCGTCATCACGTCGTCCATGCGGTCGGTGAAGTTCATCAGCACGAACGGCGAGGCGTCCTGCGCGACCGGAGCGCAGAAGGCGCCCCCGCGCTTGCCCGAGCGCGGCTCGGCGTCGACGCGGCGCTCGGCGAAGAAGCCGTCCGCAAGGTCGGCGATGCGCGGGGAGAATCGGCCGAACGACTCCTCGATCAGCCGGCGCGCCTCCGGGTAGTCCACCGAGCGGGCCTCGCCGATGGGTGCGTACTGGTCGTGCAGCTCCAGCCGGTCGACCCCGAGGATGCCGGCCTTGATGCCGAACCAGCGGTGGGCGATGCCGTAGTGGCGCTCGACGGCGTCGAGCATGCCCTCGACGACGGGCCCCGGCAGCTCGTTGCGCAGGTGGGTCGGGTCCATCGGCGCCGCGTATCCGCGCAGCTTGTCCATGGCCAGCCGGTCGCCCACGAGGGTGTCATAGACGTGGGCCAGCGTATCCGTGTGGGGCTCGAGGCCCTCGTAGAGCGTCTCCAGGGCGCGGCGGCGCAGATCCCGGTCGGGGTTGCGCACGTGGGCGAGAAGGCGGTCGATCGTGTGGGGCTCGACGCCCTCGCCCTCACCGGCATCGAAGGGCATCTCCAGGGTGGAGGTGATCTGCCCGAAGAGCGTGTGCCAGGCGCTCACCGCCGCAGGGCTGCGCTCGGAGAGCATCCGCTCCTCGGACTCGGAGAGCGTGTGGGGCGCGAAGCGGCGCATCGACACCAGGTAGTGCCGGTCGGGCGCGACCTCGGGGGCGTCGTACAGCTCGCGCGCCCGCTCATCGGGCAGCGCGAGCCACTCGAGGTCGAAGAAGCGCAGCGCGTTGCCGGCTTCGACGAGCCCCCGGTCGATCGCCGACGAGAGGTCCTTGTTCTCCTGGTTGGTGACGTCCACGGACTCGCGCAGGTGGGCGTACGAGCTGACACGCGAGAGCGCGTTGTCGATGGCGGCGAGCTCGGTGAGCGCGTCGGCGAGGCCGGGGCCGTCCATCGTGGCCAGGGCGCCCCGGTGGCGGGACTCGAACGCGCGCGAGCGCTCGAGCGACTCGGCGAGCATTGCGCGGGCAGCGTCGGCGTCGGCGACGAGGGGGGAGAGGTCCCAATGGACGCCGGCCGCGCGCGGGCCGGAGGAGGGTGTGTCGGTGGCTGTCGTCATGCCGTTCACGGTACCGGATGCCGCTCGGCGGGGGCCGTGAGCAGCCGGTCGATCACGTCGGGCGGCAGCGGCGGGTCGCCCGTGTCGCCGGGACGCAGCGCGTCGTCCGGGCGGTGGAAGTCGGAACCGCCGCAGGCGACGATCCGGTTGCGGTGGGCCAGCTCGGCGTACTCCCTGCGGCGCTCGGGGGTGTGCTCGGGGCGGTGCACCTCGATGCCCGCGAGCCCCCATGAGGTGAGCCGCTGGACGAACGCACCGAGCTCCTTGGCCGTCATGCCGAGGCTTGCCGGGTGGGCGAGCACGGCGGCGCCTCCGGACTCGCGTACCAGCGCGATCGCCTCCCGTGGGCCGAGCCCTCCGTGGGGCACGTCCCCCGGCCCGCCGTCGCCGAGGTAGCGGTCGAAGGCGTCCTGGCGGTCGCGCGCGTGGCCCGCCGCGACCAGGGCCTCAGCCACGTGCGGCCGGCCGATGGCGCCCCCGGCGCGGGCGGCGACGTCGTCGAAGGAGACCGGCGCTCCGACCTCCGCGAGGCGGGCGACGATCCGCCGGGCGCGGTCCTCGCGCGCGGCGCGCATCTCCTCCAGCCGGCCGGCGAGCGGCTGCGGAGCCGGCTCGCGGAAGTAGCCGAGCAGGTGCATCGACCCGGAGGGCACCTTCACCGACAACTCGACGCCGGGCACGACGCGGACGCCCGCCGACCGACCGGCCTCGAGCGCCTCCGGCACGCCCGCCAGGCTGTCGTGGTCGGTCACGGCGAGCACCGCCACCCCCGACTCCGCCGCCAGGGCCACCAGCGCCGCGGGCGCCAGCGACCCGTCGGAGGCCACGGTGTGGGAGTGGAGGTCGGCCCGGTCGGAGACCGCTATGCGGGGACGGCGCCGCCGATGAGCCCGCGCTCCTCGAGCGCGGCGATGACCGTTTCGGCGCTCTCCTGGGGCGTCTGCGACTCGGTCCGGATGTGCACCTCGGGGTTCTCCGGCGCCTCGTAGGGGTCGCTGACCCCCGTGAACTCCTTGATCTCACCCGAGAACGCCTTGGCGTAGAGGCCCTTCACGTCGCGGGCGGCGCAGGCCTCGACGGAGGTGTCGACGAACACCTCGACGAACGCGCCGAACTCCTCCACCATCGACCGCGCGTGGGCGCGGGTGTCGGCGTAGGGGGAGATGGCCGACACCAGAACGACGGCGCCGGCGCGGGTCAGGCGACTCGCGACCCAGCCGATGCGCTCGATGTTGGTGTCGCGGTCCTCCTTGGAGAACCCGAGGCCCTTCGACAGGTGCGTGCGGACCACGTCGCCGTCGAGGTACTCGACGAGCCCTCCCCGCCTCTCGATCTCGGGGCCGACGAGCTCGGCGATGGTCGACTTGCCGGTGCCCGACAGGCCGGTGAACCACAGGGTGAAGCCGCGGCGATCGCTCACTCTCGCCCTCCTCCGGGGCGAGATGGCCCCGATCGTTGTCTCAGCGGTTGTTGGAGGCTTCCTGCGCGGGCACGTGGAGCCCGCACTCGGTCTTCTCGGCGTCTGCCCAGCGGCCGGCGCGGGAATCCTCGCCCGGACGGATGGCGCGGGTGCAGTGCGTGCAGCCGATCGACGGGAAGCCCCGGTCGTGGAGCGGGTTGTACGGGACGTCGTGCGCGAGGAGGTAACCCTTGCAGTCCTCGTCGCCCCAGGCGGCGAGGGGCTGGATCTTCACGACCCCGCGCGGGTCGAGCTCGACCATCCGGGCGTCCGCCCGCGTCGGGCTCTGCGCCCGGCGGATGCCCGTGATCCACGCGTCCATGCCGACGAGGGCGCGCTCCAGCGGCTCCACCTTGCGCAGCGCGCAGCAGCGGTCCGGGTCGCGGCTCCAGAGCGCCGGGCCCTCGGCGGCCTCCTGCTCGGCCACCGTGTGGCTCGGGTCGACGCGCTCCACGTCGAGGTCGTACTTCTCGATCAGCCGGTCGCGCGTCTCGTAGGTCTCGCGGAAGAGCAGGCCCGTGTCGAGCTCGACGATGCGGATGCTCGCGCCGAGCTGGTGGAGCATGTCGACGAGGATCGACGACTGGTGCTGCCACGAGCAGGTGAGCACGATCCGGCCGGCGAACCGGTCGACGGCCCAGGCCAGGAGCTCTTGGGCGGTGCGCCCCTCGAACTCGACGGCGAGCGCGTCGACGTCGGCGCGTGAGAAGGTCAGGGTGGACACCGAGATGAGGGTACCAGAGGTGAAAACATAAATGGCGTCGATAAGCGATGACAATACGAGACTGGTCTATTCGAGCGAGGGCGGGCGGGTTCCCGATCCGCCCGGCAGGGGCAAGCGGGAAGCGGGCGGGCCTCAGGCGCGCGCCGACGGCATCGTGCGCGTCAGCCGCACGTCCTCGGGCCGCCGGGGCAAGACGGTCACGCTGGTGACGGGCCTGCCGGCCGCCGACGTCGCGGCGGTCGGCAAGGAACTCAAGCGGCTCTGCGGCTCGGGCGGGTCGGTCAAGGAAGGCGTGGTCGAGATCCAGGGCGACCATCGCGTGCGGGTGATCGCCCACCTGGAGGACCGCTACCGGGTCAAGGCCGCCGGCGGGTGATCCGGCGCCGCGGCGGCGCCGCCGGGACGGGCGCCGGTGCGGGCGGGCTCAGCCGGCGACGGCGAGCTCCAGGCGTCTTCCGAAGGCGCTCTGCACGATCGGCGCCTCGAGGGCGGCCGACCACATGGCCACCGAGGGATCGCCCGTGGCCCTCACCAGTAGGCGCAGCTTGCCCTTCGGGGCCTCCAGGGTCACGTCCCGGATGCCCCGGGCGCGGCCCCGCTCGAGTTGCTCCGCGATGCGCAGGCAGGCCGCGAGTCGCCGCAGCGTGCCCTCGTCGCCGTCGGACGGGCGGGTCTCGTCGCGCGCGGTGCGCCGGCGCAGGATGTCCTCGAGCGGCGACAGGCCGGGCTGCCCCTTGCGGTGGCCGCGCACCAGGAGCGCGATCATCGCCAGCTCGTGATGGGCGTAGCCGGGAAGGCCCGCGTTGAGGACGAGGTAGTAGCCGTGCTTGTGGTGGTCGTTGTAGTCGACCAGCACGCCGGCGTCGTGCAGCATCCCGGCCGCCCAGAGCATCTCGCGCTCGGAGGGGTCGGAGACGTGCAGGCCGAGGCGGGCGAGCTCGTCGTAGATCGCGAGCGACAGCGCGCAGACGTGCTCGACGTGCGGCAGGTCGCAGCGGTAGGTGTCGACGAGGTTCATCACGCTCTGGCGGCGGATGTCGGTGATCAGAGGAGGCTCGGCGGGCGAGAGGAAGCGCTCGTAGAAGATCCCCTCGCGCAGGCCCTGGCTGCAGATCTCGATCGCATCGACGCCGGCGCGCTCGAGGACGGCCCCGACCACCACGGCGCCCGCCAGCGTGATGTCGGCGCGGTCCTGCTTGAGGCCCGGGATGCGGCTGCGCTCGGACGCCGGAAGGGCCGCCATCTCGTCGATCAGCTCGTCGATGCCCGTGCGCGGCAGGTGGTATCCGTGGAGCTCTCCCGTGAGCGGGTAGCGGACCCGGCGTTGGTGCATCGAGGCGAGGGTGCGGATCGTCCCCCCGATGCCCACCATGCGGCCGCCGGCGCCGGTCAGCCACTCGAGCTCGTCGAGCTCCTTCCCCACGTGCCGTCGCAGCGACCGGATGTCGGATCGGCCGGCGCGTTCGCCGGAGAGGAAGCGCTCGGTCATGCGCACGGCTCCGAGCGGCCGGGAGACCACCTCGCCGAGGCGTCGCCCGGCGACCTGCGAGACCTGGACGCTGCCGCCCCCGAGGTCGAGCACGTGACCCTCGGTGAGGGTCGTGCTGTTGACGGCTCCCAGGAATCCGTACCAGGCCTCCTCGTCCGCCGAGAGCACGCGCACGTCGAGGGCGCCGTCCACGGAGAGGGCGGCGAGGGCCTCGTCGCGGTTGGCGCCGTCGCGTACGGCGCTCGTCGTGACGGCGGCCACGTCGTCCACGCCCGCGGCGTCGCAGAAGGCGCGGTAGAGGTTGGCGGCGTGCCCGGCGCGCTCCAGCGCGTCCGGGTGCAGGCCACGCGGACCCGCGCCGCCCGAGAGGCGCACGGCGTGGCGGATCTCGTTGACGAGTTGGAACGATCCACCCGGCCGGTAGCGGAAGACGACGAGCCGGAAGGTGTTGGAGCCCATGTCGATGACGGCGAGCCGCCGTTCGGCCGCGCCGGCGCGCGGCGCTACCCTAGGTGCCATGGCTCCGACCCCGCTTCGTCCCCCCGCGATCAGCGACGCGGGCGAGGGCGGGCCCTCCAGTGTGGAGGGACGGGCCTGGCCCGGCGTCTTCGACGCGTCCGACACGGTCGAGCGCGTCTGGACGGACTTCGTCGCGGCCCTGCCGGACCCCGGCCAGCGCACCGCGCTGCGCCAGGCGCTGGCCTTCGCCCGCGCCCGTCACGGCGCCCAGTTCCGGCGCGGCAGTCCGACCCCCTACTGGGTCCACCTGGTCCGCGTGGCGATGGAGCTCCAGGGCTGGGGCGAGACCTCGCCGGCGTTGCTGCAGGCGGCGCTCCTGCACGACACGGTCGAGGACACCCGCACGACGATCGGGGAGATCCGCGTCGGGTTCGGCGCGGAGGTGGCCGACATCGTCGACTGGCTCACCGCGCCGTCGGGCCCGGACGAGCTGCCCGCCTACTACGAGCGGCTGCGCACCAGCGCCCCCTACGAGGTTCAGGTGCTCAAGATCGCCGACCGGGTGGACAATCTGCGCAGCATCCAGGCCCTCGTGATGCGCACCGGCGAGCGCTACCGCCACTGGGCCGGGACCTACCTCCGGCGCACCGTGTGGCAGGTGCTCCCGCTGGCCGCGGCGGCGCCGTCGGTGGCGCGCGTGGCCCTCGTCACGGCGATGGCGGATCTCGCCCCGCTCGTGGACGACGAGGGCTTCACCGACCCCTAACGTCCGCTCAACCCGGCTGACACGGGCGGCGGATTGAGTGCGCCGTGCATTCACCCACCGCTCACCGGGAGACACCATGCATTCCACCCTCACGTCCGCCGAGATCGCTCGTATCGAGGAGCTGCTTTCACGGCTCGACCCGGCTCCCGCCATCGACTGCGAAGTCCCGGGCTGCCTCCACCTGCACGTCTCATCGACTACCCGGGAGGGCGTCACGGCACTCGCCGCGTAGCGCGTCCTCCGCATCACCCTGACGGGCGGCGGTCCTCCGTACGGAGCCGCCGCCCGCGGTGCGTCCGAGGAGGCTCAGTTGACGTCGGCACCCGGGGGCACCAGCAGCACCGGGCAGGGGGCGTTGTGGGCGACGTGTCCCGCGAAGCTGCCCAGGAGCGAGCGCTCCACGAGCCCGCGGTGCGTGGCAACCACGATCAGGTCGCACCCGTTCTCGGCGGCCCAGTCACAGGCGGTGCTCGCCGGATGGCCCTCGAGCAGGACGGGCTCGGCGCCCGGGATGTCACGGACCTGCTCCGTCAGCCACATCTGGGCTGCCTCCCGCTCGAGGGCGGCGTCCGGGAGCGTTCCGCCCCCGTAGCTCGCCGCCATGGAGACCAGGAAGCCGGGCGCGGCGACGATGTGAACGACGCTCAGGCGGGCGCCGCTCAGCCCGCGGAGCGCGGTGGCGTGCGCGAGGCCGTGCCGGGCGGCGTCGGACTCGTCGATGAAGCAGGCGATGTGCGCGTAGCGGATCGGGGCGGGCATCATGTCCTCGGGTCGTCGTTCGGGTGGTGCGGGATCTCCGCGAGATAGGGGCGCTCGGGGTCGACGCCGAGGCTGAGGCGGCCCTCGGCCAGATCGATCAGCGCCTCGCCGGCGAGCTCGCGGCGCCACCCGGAGCCGAGCTGCAGCCCGTCGAGCTCGTCGCCGCGGACGGCCGCGACCAGGAAGGCGCCGATCTCGTCGCGCGTGGCGAGCAGACTGGGCGCGAGGTCCGCCCCTGCGGCGCGCGCGGTGACCAGCACCGCGCCGAGCGGCCCGAGCACCTCGAGGCGCTGCTGCACCTCGGCGGCGGGAGGCGGCGGCGCCGTGATCGGCGGGGCCGCCTCGCCTTCGCGGAGCGCCGCCAGCAGCGACTCCGCGTCGGCGCCGCGGATGCGGTCGGGCAGGCCGCGCTCGTTCTCGAGCGCCTGCCGGTTCGCGGGACGCCGGTGGGCCATCTCCACGAGCGTGCGGTCGGGGATGATCCAGGAGGCGGGCTTGTCGCGCCGCCGGGCCTCACGCTCGCGCCAGGCCGCGAGCGCGGCCAGCACGGCGCGGTCGCGGCCGTTGAGGCGCCCGGCGCCCTTCACCTTGCGCCACGAGCTGTCGGGATCCGGGAGGATCCGGGCGCCCGGCCCGTAGCGCCGGACGTGCTCCTCGGCGACCCACTCGGTGCGCCCGAGCTCCCGGGCACGGCGGGCCAGCTCGTCGGCGAGCTCCAGCAGGTGGATGACGTCGCCCGCCCCGTACTCCAGCTGGGCCGCTGACAGCGGGCGCTTGCTCCAGTCGGTGTAGCGCTCGCCCTTGTCGAGCTTCACCCCGAGCACGCGGTCGAGCAGCGTGGCGAGGCCCTGGCCGGCGCCCAGGCCGACGAACCCGGCGGTGACCTGCATGTCGGTGAGGTTCTGGGGTCGGATGCCGAACGCCATGCCGAGCAGCGTGAGATCGGCCGACGGCGCGTGCATCACCGTCTCGACCGCCGGGTCGGCCACCAGCTCCGCGATCGGCCCGAGGGGAGCCCCCTCGATCGGGTCGATCAGGTGCACGCCGACCCGTGTCGCGACCTGCGCCAGGCAGGCCACCGGGGCGTAGGTGCGCTCCCACAGGAACTCGAGGTCGATCGCCGCGCGGCCCTCGGCGCGGCACTCGCGCACGACGGCGTCCACCCCGGCGGGGTCGGTGATCGTCTCCGGGGTCGCCATCCCCGCTACCCTAGCCGGTCGTGCAGGCCATCCAGATCAGCAAGGCATTCGGCGCACGCGATGTGCTCGCCGACGTGAGCTTCCGGATCAACCCGGGGGAGCGCCTCGCGGTGGTCGGGCGCAACGGCGAGGGGAAGACCACGCTGCTGCGGATCCTGGCCGGCCAGCTCGATCCGGACGGCGGCTCGATCAGCCTGCCCAAGGGCGCCCAGGTGGCCCTCCACGATCAGCGCCCGCCGCTCACCTCGGAGTTGACGCTCGAGGAGTACGTGGCCGAGGGGATGGCCGGCGCCCAGCGGGCCGAGCGCGATCTGGCCGACCTGGAGGCCCGGATGGCCGGCGGCGACGCCGGCCCCGAGGTGCTCGCGGCCTACGAGGAGGCGCACGCGCAGCTGGAGCGGGCCGGTGGGTACGCCTGGCGGTCCTGGCTCGAGCGCGTGCTCCGCGGCTTGGGGATCGGCGAGGAGCAGCTCTCCCGGCCGCTGCGCGGCTTCTCCGGCGGCGAGCTGACGCGTGCCTCGCTGGCGCGATCGCTGGTGTCGCGCCCCGACGTGCTGCTCCTGGACGAGCCCACCAACCATCTCGACCTCGACGCCGTCGAGTGGCTCGAGCGGGCCATCGGCGAGCTCGGCGCCGCCGTGGTGGTGGTCTCGCACGACCGCTGGTTCCTGGAGTCGGTCGCGACCGGCGTGCTCGAGCTCGATCGCGGACGCTCGAAGCTGTGGCCGATGCGCTACTCGGCCTTCCGGCGCGAGCGCGCCCTCGCGATCGACCGCCAGGGGGCCGAGGCCGCCCGCCAGGCCGCGGAGATCGCCCGCCTGGAGCGGTTCGTCACACGCTGGAAGGCGGGGACCAAGTCGCGCCAGGCCTCCTCGCGCCAGAAGCGCCTGGACAAGATCGAGCGGGTGGCCGCGCCCACGCGGGCCGCCCACCTGGCCTTCGGCTTCCCCAAGTCCGAGCGCAGCGGCCGCGTGGTGGTGGAGGTGGACGGCCTCTGCCTGGAGGTGCCCGGCCGCACGCTGGCGACCGATGTCGGCTTCACGCTGGAGCGCGGTCAGCGCCTGGCCGTGATCGGCCCGAACGGAACCGGCAAGACCACCCTGATGGAGACTCTGATCGGCCGGCGCCCGCCGGCCGCCGGCCGTGTCAGTATGGGCCACAAGGTCGTCCCCGCCTACTTCTCCCAGCACGGGGAGGAGATGCGCGAGGACCGCACCGTGGTGGAGACCGTGCTCGCCGGGAGCGACCTCACCTCGACCCAGGCGCGGACGCTGCTCGGCGGCTTCCTCTTCTCGGGCGAGGCCGCCGAGGCGCGTGTGGAGCGCCTGTCGGGCGGCGAGCGCCGGCGCCTGGAGCTCGTGACGCTGATCGGCAAGGGCGGCAACCTGCTCGTGCTCGACGAGCCCACCAACCACCTCGACGTCGAGAGCTGCGAGGCCCTCGAGGCGGCTCTCGAGGCCTTCGACGGCACGGTGCTGATGGTGTCGCACGATCGCGCCCTGGTGGACGCGATCGCCACCCACACGCTCGCGCTCGAGGACGGCACCGCCCGCCTGCGGGCCGGCGGCTACACCGATCTGCTCGACCAGCGCGCGCAGGCGGCGTCCGCCCCCGCCCCCGCGGCGCGCCGCTCAGCGCCGGCACCCCGCAAGCGGCGCCCGACCGAGAGCGCGCCCGAGCGGCGGCCGAGCCAGAAGGGGCAGCGTGAGGTGAAGCGGCTGGAGCAGGAGATCACCCGCGTCGAGACGAGCATCGCCGCGGTCGAGGCCGCGCTGGCCGATCCGGCGACCCTGGGCGACCGCGAGGCGGTGGCGGCACGCGGCGAGGAGCATCGCGGCCTGCAGGAGGAGCTCGCGTGGCTGATGCGCGAGTGGGAGAAGGCGGCGGAGGCGACCACCGGCTGACGGCGCCTCCGGTGCGCCGTCCTGCTCGGTGACGCCGCTGTCGTCGAGGGATGCCGCGCGGCCACGTCACGCCGGCCCAGGGCCGCGTGGAACCCCCAGCTGCGGGGGCCCGGTCAGTCCGCAGGCGGGTCGGCGGGGTCGGCAAAGAGCAGGGTGGCCGTGCCGATCACGGTGCTGACGAGGGCGATGGCGGTCCCCGCCAGGACCAGGCCGAGGCCCGCCTCCATCCGGAATCCGCGCAGTCCGATGGTCGCGCCCGAGGCGTAGGCGGCGGCCGCCGCTGAGAGGGCCGTGGTGCCGACGGCGACGTGGAGGGCCCGCCGGGCTGCACCGGCCCGGGCGACGGCGACCGTCAGGGCGCAGCCCGCCGCGACCGCCAGCGTGAGGGGCAGCAGGCGCCCGCCGGCCGCCAGGCCGTCGGACAGGCCGCTCAGCTCGGTGTCGGCGGTCGATACCCATGTCATCGGGCATGCCGCCGCGGCGAGCAGGCTGCCCGCGACGCCGCCTCCGGCCAGCACCAGCACGCCGGTCGGATCCGGGGGCCGTGGCGCCGGAGCGTCCGGGTGGATGAGGAGCCCGGCCACGGAGCAGACCGTGATCGCCACGCCCGAGAGCGCCAGCAGCCCGAGGCCCGGGCGCGCGCTCACTCCGGGCAGGTCGACGGCGGCGAGGAACAGGGGCAGGCCGGCGATGAGCCCGCCCCCCGCGGCGGTGGCGCCGGCCAGGGCGGGTACCGCGACGGTGCTCGGTCCGTCGAGGGCGCGCGCGAGCCAGGAGCCGGCCGCCAGCGCGGTCACGAGGGCGACCGCGAGGGCCTGCAGCCGCAGACCCGACGGCTCCAGGCTCCAGATACCGTCGGTGCCGGACGCGCCGGCCAGGGCCGGCGCCCCGAGCGCCAACAACCCGAGGCCGACCAGGATCAGGCACGCGGTGGGCAGCAGCACCTCGGGCCCGGCCGGCGGCCAGGCCGGCGGGTGGCGCTCGGGTGGCGCCGGCTCGGGCGCGCGCGCCGCGGAGGCCCGAACCGGGTCCGGGGCGGCCGGCGGCCCCGGACCCGGCTCGGGCGCGGCCGGGGCGAGGGAGCCGGTCGGCGTCCACAGGACGGTCAGTTCCGTGCCGCCCATCGTCAGGCGGTCGCCCGCGGAGAGCGTCGTGGGCTCCTCGATCCGCGCCCCGTTCACGGCGACTCCGTCCGTCGAGGCGAGATCCTCCACCACGAGGCGCGCACCGTCGATGCGCAGACGGGCGTGGCGGCGCGACACCCGGGGGTCGGTGAGGACCACGTCCATCACCGGGCCGCGGCCGATCGTGGCCGACGAGCCACGGAGCCCGAATCGGGCTCCGTGGTCCTGGCCGCCGGTCACCTGGAGGACGTCCACCGGCATCGCCGGGGCCGTCACGCCCTCCTACTCCGTCGAGATGTTCGGGTCGGCCTGCTGGGTGACCGGGTTGACCGCGATGAAGTGCTCGGCCGGGTCGTCGATCAGCTCCTGCAGCGCGTCGACCGCCTCCTCCTGTCCGCTCAGGCGCAGTGCCTCGCGGTAGGCCTCGATCAGCTCGACGACGTTGGCCGCGTCCGATTCCTCGAGCGGCGCCAGGCTGACCTTCGCGGCCTTCGACAGGCGCCGCCGGACGGCGGCCTCATCGAGGTTCCAGTCGTCGTTCTGGCGGATGTAGACCACGCCGCCGGTCATGCCGCTGCACAGCCACGGCCCCGGGTCGCCGAGCACGACGGCTCGTCCGCCGGTCATGTACTCGAAGGCGAATCCCTTGAGGTTGGCGCGGGCGGCGAGCGTCCCGAGCCGGTCGTTGAGCGGCGCGGCGGGCTCGCCGCCGAGCACCATGTCGGCGCCCGACAGGCGGATGCCGGCGCGGGCGTCGGCGTTGCCCTGGATCAGGAAGAGGCCGCGCTGGGCTCCGTAGGCGAAGCTCTTGCCCACGTGGCCTCCGATCCATGCTCCGGCGCCGTTCTGGGCCTTGAGGACCTGGACCTCGCCGCCGAGGGCGCACTTGCCCACGCCGTCCTGGGCTCCGCCGAAGACGCGGATCCGCACCCCGTCGAGGGTGAAGGCCGCCAGCCCGCTGCCCACGGCCGCGCCCTTGGTGAAGGCGAGATCGACCAGCGTCGCGTGACCGTTGCCGTTGCCGTTGCCGTTGCCGGATCCGTTGCCGTTGCCGTTGCCGTTGCCCCCGGTGTTGGTGGGGGAGACCCCGTTGCCCGAGCCGTTCACCCATGCGTTGTTGACGCCCGTGGTGGCGCGGGCGATCAGCCCGGCCAGGTCGGTGCCGAGGTTGCGGTCGGCGGCCGTGGTGGTCTCCTCCTCCACGGCGAGCGCGGATCCGGCCGCGAGGCGCTCGGCCGCGACCTCCGGAGCCCGGTGGGGCGGCGGCGGGTGGAAGGGCCGGAAGAAGCGGGGCGTGCCGGCGGGTGCGGTGATGATGGACTCGCGAACGGGCGTCAGCAGGCTGTTCAGATCGAGGCGGTCGTGGTGCGAGACCTGAACGAGGCGGTCGGCCTGGCCGACCAGCTCCTGCACCTCCGAGACGCCCATCTGCCCGGCGAGCTCGCGGAGGGCGACGCCCATCTCGGTGAAGTAGCGCACCAAGGTGTCCACCGAGGGATCGAAGACGCGTGGCACGAACCGCTTGAGACCGCGCTCGCGCGCCTCCTCCTCGTCGAGCTGCGTCGCGATGCCCACGTGGCAGGTGTCGAGCTGGCAGCCGCGGCAGATCGTGCAGCCGATGGCCACCATCGACGCCGTGCCGAAGCCGAGGCGGTTGGCGCCCAGGCAGATCAGCTTGATGCAGTCCACGGCGCTCCGCAGGCCGCCGTCGGCCCAGATCTCGACCCGGTCGCGGATGCCGGCCTCGGTGAGCGCGTGGTGGGCGAGCACCGTCCCGATCTCGCACGGCAGGCCCGCGCGGCGCAGCGCGTGCTGGCGGGCGGCGCCGGTGCCGCCGTCGTAGCCCGACATCGTGATGACGTCGGCGCCCGCCTTCGCGATGCCGATCGCGATCGTCCCGATGCCCGGGACGACCGGCACCTTCACGATCACCTTGGCGTGGGGGTTCGAGGTCTTCAGCTCGTCGATGAGCTGCGCGAGGTCCTCGATCGAGTAGAGGTCGTGGTTGTTCGAGGGGCTGATGAGGTCGGAGCCGACCTGGGCGTTACGCGCCTGGGCGATCGCCTGGGTCACCTTCGACCCCGGCAGGTGGCCGCCCTCGCCCGGCTTGGCGCCCTGGCCGATCTTGATCTCCACCCACTCCGAGGAGTTGATGAGGAGGGCCGAGACGCCGAAGCGGCCGCTGGCGATCTGCTGCCCCCGGTGCTTCGGGTACCTGCCGTACATGTCCGGGATCTCGCCGCCCTCGCCGTTCATGCAGAGCATGTCGGCCTGCGACGCGGCCTCGGCGTAGGAGCGGAACGCGACCTCGCCCTGGCTGCCGAAGCTCATGGAGCTGATCAGGAAGGGCAGGGTGTGCTCGCCGACCCGGGAGCTGACGCGGTCGGCCGGGATGCGGTCCTCGGACGCCACCAGCTGGGGCTGCACGGCATGGCGGAGCGCGACCGGCTGCTCGTCCTCGAGCCTCTCGAGCGTCTCCGCGTACTCGTCGTAGCCCCGCTCGGAGGTGGCGACCCGCGCGAGGGCCTTCCACACCTTGGGGTACATCCGCGGCAGCTTGACCTTGGAGGGGCTCTCCTCGCCGGCGCGGATCTGACGTCCCTGCTCTGCGAGCGCGTCCAGCCCGTCGAGCCCGAGGCCACGGCCGTCCGAGGCGCAGAAGCCCGGGATGGCGAGGATGTCGAGCACCTCGGGGGAGACCCCGATCGCCGACACCAGCCGGCCGTAGCCGCGCAACTCGTGGATGCCGAGCGTGGAGAGGACCTTCTCCATGCCCTTCTGCAGGCCCTCGAGGACGTGGGTCGCGGCGGCCGACGGCTCCGGGGAGCCGTCCATCGCCTTCTCCATCATCGCGTAGGGGCAGAGCGCCTGGGCGCCGAACCCGAGGGCGACCATGACGTCGTGGACGTTGCGGATGCCGGCGGCCTGGAGCACGAGGCTGGCGTCGCGGCGACGCGATGAGCCGTCCTCCTTGCGGGCCTCGCGCAGGGCCTTGTCGACCGTCGCGACGGCGAGATGGGGGTCGCAGACGCGCTCGTCCGGGCCCGCCCCGAGGTCGTGGAGCACGATCAGCTCCGCGCCCGAGGTGACCGCGGCCACGGCGGCCTCGGCCAGGTGTCCGAGGTGCGTGCGCACGCTGCCGTCGGCGGCGAAGTGCAGGGGCAGGCGGGCGACCCGCCAGTCCCACGCGGCGAGCACGTCCTCCATGCAGGCGACGCCCTGCCCCACCGCGACGCGGCGCAGCTCGGGCAGGGAGAGGGTCGTCGTGCCGGGGCGCATCCCGCCGATGATGAGCGGCATCCGCAGCTCGCAGCGCTGCGGCGGGTCGGGCTCGACGCCCTCGATCGGGGGCCGGCGGCCGAGCACGACACGGGTCGAGAAGTGCTCCACCTCGCGCTCGCGGTCGATGGCCGGGTTGGTGACCACGGCCACCGTCTCCTGGAAGTAGTCCGAGAGTGGCATGGCCACCGGCATGAACGGGCCGAGCGGGCCGTCCCAGCCGAGGGAGCCGATCGGCTCGGCGCCGCGGTCGGCGTGGAACTGGAGCTGCTGCTTGTCGCTCTCGATCCAGCCGGCGGATGCCAGCAGGGTGTCGAGCTCGAGCTCGGGCGCGACCAGGTCGTCGTCGAGGACCTGCTCGATCGCGACCGGCTCCAGGCCGCCGGCGAGGCGGGCGCGGGTCTCCCCGCTCGGCAGGGCGCCGCGGCCCTTGGCGCGCTGGTACACCTCGCGCTGGACCTCCCAGTAGTCCAGGACGACCGGCGCGCCGTCCTCGCCCGTGACCAGGGCGACCTTCTCGCCCGGCGCGAGCGGCGCCGGGTCGCGGGTCAGCTCGGCGACCGGGACGATGCCCGGCTCGGAGGAGACGACGTAGATGTCCTCGGTCTCCATCCACCACAGCGGCCGCAGGCCCATGGCGTCGACGGCGAAGACCATCTCGTCGGCGGCGCGGCAGGCCAGGCCGACCGGGCCCTGCGCGTACGGGCCGAGCGCCTCGCGGTAGTGGACGTAGAGGTCCTGGAGCTTGGCGGGCAAGCGGTGGACCTCGCCGAGGATCGGCGGCAGCGCGAACTCGACGGCCTCCAGCAGCGACAGGCCCTTCTCGAAGATCAGGCCCTCGAGGAGGCGGTTCAGGTCCTGGCTGTCGGAGCCGAGCTTGCTGGTGGGCAGGCCGAGCTGCTCGCTCTGCTCGCGCAGCTGGGCGATCGTGTTGATCTCGCCGTTGTGGCCGAGGATCGAGAAGGGCTGGACCCGGCTGAACGTCGGGTAGGTGTTCGTGGAGTACCGGTTGTGGGCGATGATCCGCGAGCTCGCGAAGTCGTCCTCGGCCATCTCCGGGTAGAAGCGCGCGATCACCTCGGGCTGGCCCTGCACCTTGTAGACGACGTCGTTGGCCGAGAACGAGGCCACGTGGCAGTCGAGATCCTGCTCGATCTGAACCATCGCCCGGTAGCAGTTGGTCGACGCCGCTCCGCCCGGCTCCTTGGCCAGGCAGGCGATCTGCCAGAAGATCGGCGGGGTCTCGGAAGCGCGTGGCCCCAGGGCTCCGCGGTCGACCGTGCCCTCGCCGCTCCAGAGCACCGTGAAGCCGTGCTCGCCGATGACCGCCTCGATGCGCGGCAACTGAGTCTCGGCGCCCTCGGCGGTGTCGAAGAAGATGTGGGCGACCGTGAAGCGCCGGTCGGCGGCGGCGGAGGCGTCCCGGCCTGCGCCCTCCAGCCGGCGCCGCCACTGGGGGCGGGGGAGGTCGACCATGAGCCCGCTGCCGTCGCCCTCGCCGTCCACGCTCCCGGACCGGTGGACCATCATCTGCAGCGATGTCAGCGCGCGCGCGACCATGTCCCTGCTGGGCTTGCCGTCGCGGGTCGCGAAGGCGGCCAGGGCGCACGCGTCGTGCTCGATCAGATCCGGGAGGCCGCTGGGCGGCGTGGTGGCGAACGGCGGGCGGACGGTCATGCACGGGCCTCTCGGTCGTGGGGCCTGCGAACACGCTGGCGCCGGCCCACCACGGGACCGGCGCGCGAACGTCCAGTAAACCCGGCGGTGACGAAATGTTCAACGCGCATCCGACCGACCCTCAAGTTCCGGGAGGCGCTGCCGAGAAGCAGCACCAGATGCCCGCCCCCTCTCTCAGCGACACCGAGCTCGCCGTGGTCGCCCGCGTCGCGGGGCGCGAGGCGTGGACCGACCTCTCCTCTCCGCCCGGGAGCCACGGCCCCCGGAGCATCGACGAGGAGCTGGCGGTCTCGCGCTTCCGCGCCGCCGTCCCCGTGCGGAGGAGCCGCCGCGCCACCGCGATCCGGGCGCGTATCGCCATCGCCGTGCTGACCGTCGGCGTCCTCGGCGCCTGCTGGTGGGTCAGCCCCACGCGTACGGCCATCGGGCTCTTCGGCGCCGGCATCTTCAGCCTGATCGCGCTGCGGCGCCGCGGCCGCGGCCGCGCGCGAGGTCCTCGCGCCATGGGCCTGCTCGGGTAGCCGACCGGGGTCGGCGCGGTTCCATCCGCGACGCCGCGCACCCCACCGCACGGCGAGCCCGGGTGCGCGCGGCCCGGCCCGGCACGCGCGCTACCCTTCCGCGTCGTATGGCCGCCCCGACCGACACCACCGCGCCGGACACGATGCACTGCTACCGGCACCCGGATCGCGAGACCCTTCTGTCCTGCTCCAACTGCGAGCGGCCGATCTGCACATCGTGCATGACCACCGCCGCCGTCGGGGTGCGCTGCCCCGAGTGCGCGCGCGGCACGGCGTCGTCGGCCGGCGCGGGAGCCCGGCGCATGAGGGCGCGGGCGGGCTCCGACACCGTGGTCGCGACCGGGGCGCTGATCGCCCTCAACATCGTCTTCTACCTGGCGCAGGCGATCCAGGCGGGGAGCGTCCAGGACGCCGACCTGTCGAGCCTGGTGGGCGACGGCGCGGTCTACGGGCCGGCGATCGCCGACGGCGAGTGGTGGCGCCTCGTGACCGGCGGGTTCCTGCACGCGTCGATCATCCACATCGGCTTCAACATGTACCTGCTCTGGATCCTCGGCGGCGCGCTCGAGCGGTACGCCGGCTCCGCGCGCTTCCTGGCCATCTACTTCTCGGCGCTCCTGGGGGGATCGGTGGGCGCGCTCCTCCTCAGCCCGGGGTCGCCCACGATCGGTGCGTCGGGAGGCGTCTTCGGGCTGATGGCCGCCCTCTACCTGCTCGAGCGCCAGCGGGGCCTGGCGCTCCTGGAGTCGTCGGTCGGCATGCTGCTGCTGCTCAACCTGGTCATCACATTCGTCCTGCCCGGCATCTCGATCGGCGGCCACATCGGCGGAATCGTCGGCGGTGCCGCGGCCGCGTTCGTGCTCTCCGGCTACGGGCGCGGGCACCTGGCCTACGGGCGGGTCGGGGTCCCGGGTTGGACCGCCGTCGGCGCCCTCATCGTCGGGGCGTTCGTCGTCGGGGTGCTGATCGCCTGAGCCCGGGCGGGGTCAGGCGGGGACCTCGAGCTCACCGATCCGCTCGATGAGGCCCGCAACCAGGCGGATCGAAGCCTCGATGTCGTCCGGGTGGCACGCCTCGACGCTGGAGTGCACGTAGCGGGTCGGGATCGAGACGCACCCGGCCACCGCGCCCTCGCCAGAGAGTTGCAGGCTCCCGGTGTCGGTGCCGCCGCGGTTGGCCACGTGGAACTGGTGGGGGATGTCGCGCTCCCGCGCGATGCGGGTGAGCAGGTCCACCAGCGCGGGAGCGCCGATGGCGCTCGCGTCCATGACCCGGATCGCCGTGCCCTTGCCGAGACGCGTGGTCGCGCCGCCGGCGGGCGCACCCGGCCCGTCGTTGGCGGGGCAGGTGTCGATGGCGAGGGCGATGTCCGGCCGGATCCGCGCGGTGGCGACGCGCGCCCCGCGCAGGCCGACCTCCTCCTGCACGGTCGCCGTGGCGACGACCTCCACCGCCGACGGCCCGGCCGCGCGCAGGGCCTCCAGCATCACGAAAACGCCGACGCGGTCATCGAGGCTCTTGCCCGTGACCAGATCGCCCAGCCGGCGGAGGGCGCGGACGCGCGTGGCGACGTCGCCGGCGCGCACCAGCTCGCGGACGCGGTCGGCGGGGAGGCCGAGGTCGATGGCGAGATCGGTGACCTCGAGCGCCTTGGCACGGTCCTTCTGGTCGAGCAGGTGCACCGGCGGCAGCCCGACGACGCCCTCGAGGTCCTCGCGGCCGTGCACGCTGACGCTCTGCCCGACGAGCGTCCGCGCGTCCCATCCGCCGATCGGGATCATCCGGACGAAGCCGTTGTCGTCGATGTGCGTGACCATCAGCCCGATCTCGTCCATGTGCGCGGCCAGCATCAGCCGCCGCGGGCCGCCCTCCCGGACACCCGACAGGTTCCCGAGCGGATCGGTCTCCACGCGGTCGCACAGCTCCTCCAGGCGCGGCGCCACCACGGCCCGCACGCGCTCCTCTCGGCCGGAGGTGCCGGCCGCCTCGCAGAGCGCCGTGAGGAGGTCCATGTCCACGGCCGGGGAGACTAGTGGAGCGGCAGCGGCGTACGCCGGGGGCGGTCGGCGGGGTGGTGCCGGCGTGTCGTGGGTGGGCGCGCGCCAATTGGCGCACCCCGCGCGCGCCAATTGGCGCGCCCCCGCCTCCACCCCGTCCGAGAGGCCATCGCGAGGCCCGCCCGCGCCCCGCCGATCGATCTGCGACGCTGCCGCGATGCTCTCGCTGGATGGGGTCTCGAAGGCCTATGGGCCCCGGACGGTGCTGAAGGCCGTCTCGCTCCTGGTGCCGGACGAGGCCCGGATCGGGGTGGTCGGGCCGAACGGCATCGGCAAGTCGACGTTGCTGCGGGTGATGGCCGGGGCCGAGCCGCCGGACCAGGGGAGGATCCTCCGCGCGCCGCCGGGGCTGCGGATCGGCCTTCTCGACCAGCGCGGCCGGCCGGCCGGCCGCGAGACGGTCGCGGAGCACCTCGCGCGACGCACCGGCGTCGCCGCGGCGGAGGCGCGCCTCGACGCGCTCACCGCGGCGCTCGCGGAGGATCCCGGCCGGGTCGACGAGTACTCGGAGGCCCTGGACGCGTTCCTCGGCCTCGGCGGCGACGACCTCGGGGCCCGCTCCGGTGCCGCGCTCACCGAGGTCGGCCTCTCGCCGGATCGGCTCGACCTGCCGATGGGGGCCCTCTCCGGCGGCCAGGCCGCCCGGGTCGGCCTGGCCGTGCTGATCCTGGCGCGGGTGGACCTCCTTCTGCTCGACGAGCCGACCAACGACCTCGATTTCTCCGGTCTCGACATCCTCGAGCGCCTGGTCGACGCCCACCGCGGGGCGGTCGTCACCGTCTCGCACGACCGTGCCTTCCTCGACCGCTGCGTCCGCCGGATCGTCGAGGTGGTGGAGCCCACGCACGAGGTGCGCGAGTACGCGGGCGGCTGGAGCGACTACATCGCCCAGCGCGACCAGGCTCGCGAGCGCCAGTACGACGCGCACGGCCGCTACGCCGGCGAGAAGGGCCGCCTGGAGGACCGCATGCGCCGCCAGCGCGCGTGGTCGGAGGAGGGCGTGAAGAAGGAGAAGAAACGGCCGAAGGACCCCGACAAGATCGGGCGCTCCATGCGGGCCGAGCGCTCCGAGCAGCAGGCGTCGAAGGTCCGCGCCACCGAGCGCGCCATCGATCGGCTCGACGTGGTGGAGAAGCCGTGGGAGGGGTGGCGGCTGCAGCTGCGCCTCGCCTCGGGGCGCGGCGGCGGCGACGTGGTCGCCGTGCTGGAGGGGGCCGTCGTGGAGCGGGGGGGCTTCCGCCTGGGGCCGGTCGATCTCGACGTGCGCCGCGGCGACCGGCTGGTGGTGACCGGTCCGAACGGGGGCGGCAAGAGCACCCTGATCTCCGCGCTGCTCGGGCGGATCGTCCTCGCGGCCGGCGCCGGGCGCACCGGCCCCTCGGTCGTGATCGGGGAGATCGAGCAGGAGCGCACGGCGCTCTTCGGCGCCCCGCGCCTGCTGGACGCCGTGATGGAGCGCTCGGGCCTGCCCGCCCAGGAGGCGCGAACGCTGCTCGCCAAGTTCTCCCTCGACGCCGACCGGGTCGAGCGCCCCGCCGAGCACCTCTCACCCGGCGAGCGCACGCGCGCGCTGATGGCGATCCTCGCCGCGCGCGAGGTGACCTGCCTGGTGCTCGACGAGCCCACCAACCACCTCGACCTCGAGGCGATCGAGCAGCTCGAGGACGCGCTCGGCGGCTACGAGGGCACGCTCATCCTGGTGACGCACGACCGCCGCATGCTGGAGCGCGTCGCGGTGACCCGGAGGGTCGTCGTGGAGGACGGGGTCGTCCGGGAGCTCACCGCGTAGCGGGGGGTGCTGTCGGTCCCCTGCGGGGACGTTGGCGGTCTCGCACCCTTTGCGGGGGACGATCGGCCCCGGCAAGGGGAGTGAGACCGCTTCGGTCCCACCCCCTGCGCGCCTGCGGTCAGATCGTGAGCACCAGCTTGCCGAAGTGCTCGCCGGCCTCCTCGCGGGCGTGGGCGGAGGCGACCTCGGCCAGCGGACGGACCGAGTCGATGACGGGGGCCCAGGTCTGGTGGGCGACGGCCGCGAGCAGCCCGGCGAAGTCCCGGGGACTGCCCATCGTCGTGCCGAGGAACGACACCTGGCCCATGGTGACGGGCCTGACCATCAGCTCGACCTTGCCGCCGCCGGTGCCTCCGAAGGCGACCACCCGCCCTCCCGGTCGCACGCTGTTGATGCTGTCGGCCCACGTCGAGCCGACCGAGTCGACCACCACGTCGACGCCCCCGCCGGACATCTCCTTCACGGCGGCCACCCAGTCGCCCGCGGTGTAGTTGACGCCGCCTGCGGCGCCGAGCTCGGCGGCCCGGGCGAGCTTCTCGTCGGAGGACGAGGTGACGATCACCCGGCACCCGGCGGCCCGCGCGATGTGGAGGGCGATCGTCGCGACGCCGCCCCCGATGCCGAGGATCAGGACCGTCTCGCCCGAGCGGACGCGCGCGCGGCTGACGAGGGCGCGGTAGGCGGTGAGGCCGGCGAGGGGCAGCGCCGCGGCCTCCTCGAACGACAGGCGCGGCGGCTTCGCGAAGACGTTCTCGGCCGGGATCCGGATCAGTTCCGCGTAGGTGCCGTCGTCCGGCCCCCCGAGGATGCGGAACCCGGGGTCGGGCGCGTCCTCGCCGCCGCCCCACCCGAGCGAGGGCAGGATGACGACCTCGTCGCCCTCCGACATCCCGCTCACGCCCGCGCCGATCGCGCGGACGACGCCGGCGCCGTCGGAACCGGGGATGACGGGGAGCGGGCTCGGTGCGATGCCCTTGCGCAGGAACACGTCGCGCCGGTTCAGCGCGGCGGCCCGCAGGGCCACGACGACCTCGCCCGGCCCGGCGACGGGGTCGGGCGCGGTGCCCGGGCGCAGGACGTCCGGGGGTCCGGTCTCTGTGAGGACGACGGCGTTCACGGAAGGCCTTTCGCGAGGGTGCGGGAGACCGTCAGCCTACGGCCGCGCCCGGGTCGTCGCCCCGGGGCGGGATCGGCGGCGGGGCGATCTCCGGTCGCGGCCCTCCGGCCTCCCATGCCGCGAAGGCGCTCCGGATGCCGGGCGCCGCCCGTCTGCAGGCCGACAGGTCGACGCCGAGGTACCCGGTAGGGGCGCCGGCGAGGTTGCGCAGCGCGCGGTCGGCGAGCGCCCGGGCCCCGTGCGCGTTCCCGCGGCGGTGGTGCTCAAGGGCGACCGCCCACTGGATCAGGCCCTGCAGGAAGGGCATCGGCGGCTCGTCGGAGCGGCGCCAGGCCTGCTCGAGCACCTCGTGGGCCTCGAACCAGCGCCCCGCCGCGTAGTCGGCGATGAAGGCGTCGAGCGCCGCGTGGCGGGAGCCGGGATCGTCCACGCGGCGCCCGCCCGGAGGGTCAGCCGTTCGGCGGCCGGGTCGCGGCGAGCAGCGGGAAGGGGTTCAGCGGCGCCCCGTCGCGTTCCCAGGCGATCCTGACCCAGCCCGCGGTCGCGCCGAGCTGCTCGCCGGCGGTGACGGCGGCCCCGTGCACCACGCCGCCCGCGTACGAGGCGAGCGGGCCGTAGCCCACGCGGTCGCCCGCAGCCGTCTCGATCCAGAAGGCGATGCCGCGCTCGGCCTCGGCGGCGTCGGCGCCCCGCAGGGTCCCGGCGATCATCGCGACGGCGGCCGCGCCGGGCGCGCTCGCGATGGTGACGGCGCACTGGCGGCGGCCCCCGTCGCACTCCGTGGGGCCCGGGTCCCCGTACGCATCGCGATATGCGGCCGGCGCCCCCTGCGGGAGGGCGAGGGGGAAGATGAAGCCGTCGAGCACGGCGGGGCGGCCGTCGCGCGGATCCGAGCCTCCGGCCGCGCCGGTGCCCGAGACGCGCGGCACCGCGCCGCCCCACGCGGTCACGACCGGCGGACCGGCGGGAGCGGCGGCGGCCGTGAGCGGGGGCGCGAGCGACGGCGCGCCGAGGCAGGACGGGACCTCGTCCTGCGCGGCGGCGAGCACCGGCCTGCCCGGGTCGCCCCCGAGCGCGGAGTAATACGCGCCGACGCCCCCCGTCCAGTTCGCGTTGAGGCCGTCGGGGTCGTTCGCGACGCCGATCGGAGCCCACTTGGCGCCGATCGCGTCGAGCGTCACGCGCCCCTCGGGCAGGTAGTACGCACCCAGCGTCGAGGCGGCGCGGGCGATGGCGGCGGCGTCGGTCGCGAACGCGATGCCGGGCCCGAGGCCGAACGGGTTGTGGATCGCCTGCGACGGGACGTAGGTCTCGAGCATCGTCTCGTGCGCGGCGATCGCGACGAGCGCGCGCGGATCGATCCCCGCGGAGGCGCCCTCGGAGACGAAGGTCGCGCCCTCGCCCGCCAGAGGGCTGCCGGCGCGCGCGAGCATCGCGTCGATGCCCGCCGCATCGCTCTGGGCGAGGCAGCTCATCGCCGAGACGACCCCGGTCTGCGCGGGTGCCGTCGCCGGCAGGGCCGCCGCCAGGGCGGCGCCCGCCAGGGCGGCGGACAGGAGGGTGAGGCGGCGCATCCGAGGCAGTGTAGGCGAGGTGGTCACAGGATCGGTGTGAACGTCGGTCGCATGTGCTCGCTACTCTCGTCGGCGGAATGGAGCGGACCCCTGAGGAAGCGCGCCGCCGCCGCATCGGCCTGATCCTGGTCGCAGCGGCCCTGGCGCTGTTCGTGGTGCAGATGATCGCGCTGGCCCTCGGGTCCCTGGAGGTCTCGGGCCTGATCTTCCTCGTCTTCGTCGCCGGTTGGTTCGTGCTGCGCTCCCGCCAGCGCCGCTCGGCGGGTTCCTAGTGTTCCGCGTCGGAAGTCCGTTTACAGTTCCCGAGCGAATCCCCGGCGAGACAAGGACGCAGTTCAGCCCCGACATCGGGAATATCAGGGCTGCCGAGGACGCCGCATCGCGATGGGATGCAGCCGGGAAGTGTCACGAGACTTTCGGCGCGGGACACTAGCCGCCGCCGGGCTCGGCGAGGACCACGCTCAGCGTCACGCCGTCCCCCACGGTGAGCACCGAGGTGCGCAGCCCGGGGTGTGCGACCGCGGCCTCGGTGAAGGCCACGAGGGCCGCGGCGTTCGCGTCGCGCTCATCCGGCGGGGCGGTGACGCGCCCGCCCGAGAGGACGTTGTCGGCCACGATCAGGCCCCCGGGGCGCACCAGCCGGAGCGCCTGCTCGAGGTAGCCCATGTAGCCGGTCTTGTCGGCGTCGATGTAGCAGAGGTCGTACGCGGCGGGCGCGAGGGAGGGGAGGGTCGCGGCGGCCGGACCGCGGTGCACGCGCACACGGTCCGCGAGGCCGACCGACGCGAAGAAGGCCTCGGCCCGGTCGGCGCGGGCGGGGTCGGCCTCCAGGGTGTCGATGCGGCCGTGCGGGTCCAGGCCGCGGGCCATCCAACCGCTCGAGGTGCCGACGAAGGTCCCGATCTCCAGCACCGAGCGGCCCCCGGTCGCGCGCACCAGGATCTCGAGGAGCGACCCGAGGTCGGGGTGGGTCATCATCATCGCCCACTCGTCGCCCTCCATCTCGCGGTAGAGCGCGGCCAGCTCGCCCGGGATCCGGACGAAGGCGTCCAGGTGCGCCGAGAGGGCGTCGTCGATGGGGAGCCGCTCGAGCGCCACCGCTACCGCTTTCCGAGGGTCGCCAGACCGGCCAGCGCCCAGGCCCCGAGCCCGGCGACCAGTCCGAGCACGGCGACGATGCCGGGCCACAGCTCCGACCATCCGAGCGTCCCGAGCTCCGCCGCCCGGGAGGCTTCGAGCAGGTAGGTGACCGGGTTCAGGTTCGCGACGTGGTGGAGCCAGCCGGTGAGGGCCTCGCGGGGGGCGTAGGCCACCGAGGTGAAGACCGCCAGGAAGACCACCACCTGCATGATCGGCGCCGCCTGGATCGTCCGGGCGCGGAAGGCGACGCCCATCGCCCAGCACGCGGTGGCGGCCGAGAAGCCGATCGCCAGGAGGTAGATCGCGAGGGTCTCGGGCACTCCTGGAAGGCCGACCCCGCCGATCAGCCCGGCCGCGAGCACGACCGTCGTCGTGAAAAGGCTCCGCGCACCCGCGGCCAGGAGGGGGCCGAGGATCAGCGTCACCCGGGGAGCGGGGCTGGCCACCAGCCGGTCGACGAACCCCCCCTCGATGTCTCGGGCCAGCGTCATCCCGGCGTTGATCCCGGCGAAGCCGGCGCCCATGACGGTCGCCAGGGGGATCGTGAACGCCAGGTAGGAGGCGCCCTCGAACGCGGGTAGCTGCGAGATGCCGCGGAAGGCGCCGGCGGTGGCGACCAGGATGAACAGCGGCATGATCAACGACGGCAGGAACACCGAGGGCATCCGCCGCACGAGGATCAGGCTGCGCCAGGCGAGGCCGCGGCTGACCGACAGCGCGTACATCACAGCGCGCTCCTCAGGCGGCTGCGGAAGGCCATATGGCTCCCGGCCACGGCCGCGGCCGCCATCGCGATCACCACGCCGAGGCCGATCAGGGTGGGCCGGAGCTCGACCCCTGTGACGATCTGATCGCGCATCGCCTCGACCAGGTACGAGATCGGGTTCGCGTCGGCGACCACCTTGAACCAGCCCGTCATCGTCTCGCGCGGGAAGAAGGCCGACGAGAAGAACAGCAGCGCGAAGAAGAGCGGGAACGTCCCCTGCACCGCCTCGGCCGAGCCGGTGCGCAGGGCCAGCACGACGCCCAGACCCGCGACCGCGATCGAGAGGAAGCCCGCCAGCACCAGGAGGATCAGCAGGCCGGGCAGGCCACCCTCCACGCGCGCCCCGAAGACGACTCCGATGGCGACGAACAGGAGCGTCTGGGCCATCGCGAAGACGACTCCGCCCACGAGGCGCCCGGTCAGGATCGCCGTGCGGGAGACCGGCGAGGCCACGAGGCGGTCGAAGAAGCCGCCCTCGATGTCGAGGGCGAAGGCCGACCCCGCGCTCGTGCCCCCGATCAGGATCCCCTGGAGGATCGCTCCGGCGAGCGCGAAGTCGAGGAATCCGCGCACCGGCGGGAAGCCGGGGATCGTGCCGGGGGCGTTGCCGAACGATCCCGTGAAGATGGCCATCAGCACGAGCGGGAAGAAGAGGCTCGGCACCAGCGCCTGCGGCGTGCGCAGCGTCCCCACCACCGCCCGGCGCGCGAGGGCCGCCGTCTGGACGAGCGCCGGGCTCACGCCGGCGTCGGGACGGGCGCGGCGTCGTCGGCGCCCTCAGCCTCCAGGTGGCGGCCGGTCTTGGCCACGAAGACGTCGTCCAGGGAGGGGAGCGCGAGATCGAGTCCGGAGGCCGCGACCCCGGCCTCGTCGAGCGCGCGCACCACGGCCGGCAGCGCGGAGGCTCCACCCGGCAGCCGCACCGCCAGCCCCCGCGAGCGGTCGGGGAGCTGCTCGCCGAAGGCCGCGAGCGCCCGCGCCCCCCGGTCGTGGGACTCGGGGTCGGCGAGGGTGACCGTCAGGGTCGGATCACCGACCTGCGCCTTCAGCTCGGCGGGCGTGCCCTCGGCCACGATGCGCCCGCCGTCGATGATCCCGACCCGGCCGGCCAGCTGGTCGGCCTCCTCGAGGTACTGGGTGGTCAGGAAGACCGTGGTCCCCGACTCGGAGTTGAGCCGGCGCACCTCGTCCCACAGGGTCAGCCGCGAGATCGGGTCGAGGCCGGTGGTGGGCTCGTCGAGGAAGAGCACCTCGGGCTCGTGCACCAGCGCCAGCGCCAGGTCGAGCCGGCGCCGCATGCCACCGGAGTAGGTGCCCACCCGCCGGTCGGCGGCATCGACGAGGTCGACCCGATCGAGCAGCTCGACGGCGCGCGCCCGGCCGTGCGCCCGGTCGAAGCCGTGCAGCACCGCCTGGAGGTGCAGGAGCTCGCGTCCGGTCATGTAGGGATCGATCGCGGCGTCCTGGAGGGCGACGCCGATGCTGCGCCGCACGGCGGCGGCATCGGTCACCAGGTCGTGCCCCGCCACCGATGCGCGGCCCCCGGTGGGGCGCAGAAGGGTGGCCAGCATGCGCACCGTCGTGCTCTTGCCGGCGCCGTTCGGGCCCAGGAAGCCGAAGACCTCGCCGCTCGCGACCGACAGATCGACGCCGTCGACCGCGCGGATGCCCCCCTTGAAGACCCTCTCGAGACCCTCGGCCTCGACGGCACGGTCGGATGACATCGAGCACCTCCTCGTGTGACGCCCGCCCGTCAGGCTAGCGTGCGGCCTCCCCATGGCGCCTGTGCGGCGCGCGGGTCGCTCGCTACCATCGCCCCCGATGCCCGAGAAGAGCACTCAAGCCGAGCGGCTCGAGCGCCTCCGTCAGGAGGTGACGGCGGCCCTCCAGCAGCGCGATCTCACCGATACGGAGGGGATCAGCGACGGCCACCACCATCCGGCCGAGGCGGCCACCGACGCCGAGCACCGGGAGCGCGAGCTGCGCGAGCAGCTGCGGTGGCGCGAGCGCGAGGCCCGCCTGCGCGCGGCCCTTGCGGCGATCGACGCCGGGACCTATGGGATCTGCGTGGACTGCGGCGCCGAGATCCCGGAGGGGCGGCTGAGGGCGCTGCCGGACTCGGTGCGCTGCGTCCCGTGCCAGAGGGTCGCCTCGCGTCGTCCGTAGGTCGCGGTCACCGGGCGCGCCACGCCCCAGCAGGCCGCGAGCACGACCGCCCAGAGGGCGCCCGCGACGCTGACGTGCGCCAGGACGACGCCCCAGGGCAGGCCGTGGCGGTACTGGTATTCGCCGAGGCCGATCTGGAGCGCGACCAGCGGCAGCGCGATCGCCGCCAGGCGGGCGGTGAGCCGGTCGGTGCCGCCCTCGCGCCAGACCCATGCGACGAGGACCGCGGCCAGCAGGCTGAAGGCGATCGCCGCCCGCACGTGGACGGTCACCGCATCGAGGAGGTCGCCGAACCGCTTGGTGACGTCGTCGTCTCCGGAGTGGGGCCCCGCCGCGGTCACGACCACCCCGCTCACCACGACCACGAGGCAGGACAGCGCCACGATCCCCGCGAGGACGCCGCGGCGGGGGTCCCAGCCCCGCCGGCGCCCGGCCCGCCAGTCGAGCGCCCCCACGGTCAGGATCGTGACGCAGGCGAGCGCGACGATCGACAGCAGGAAGTGCGAGCCGACGGCGAGCGGGTGCAGTCCCGTCAGCACCGTGACCCCGCCGAGCGGCATCTGGCCGAAGGTCGTCAGCGCGACCGCCGCCGACCAGCGCCGAGCCGAGCGGGGAAGGCCGGGGAGCCGTCGCGCCACCACCCAGGTGAGGACGGCCACGATCAGGACCACCCCGGACAGCAGGCGGTTCGAGTACTCGATCAGCTGGTGGCCGGCGCTCGCGGGCACGACCCCGCCGTCGCAGAGCGGCCAGTCCGGGCACCCGAGACCGGAGGAGGTCAGCCGGACCATGCCGCCGCTCGGGATGATCACCCACAGCATCGCGAGGGTCACCAGGCACAGCCGCGTGAAGCCCGTCGGGGTGCGCAGGGCGCGGAGGGTGACCGAGGGGAGGGCCCGCAGGGAGTTCATCGGCGCCATCGTACGCCCGCGGGCCCGTCGCCGAGCGCTGTCAAGATCCCCTGATGCCCCGACCTGACGACCCCGATCGACCCGCGTCCGAGCGGGCCTCCCGCGCCGGGCTGGTCGCGGGCATCCTGGTGACGCTGGTCGCGCTCGTCGTGGCGGTCGCCTTCGGGCTGTCCCGCGCCGACGATCCCGGCGAGGTCGTGCTCGGCGTCGTTGCGCGGCACGACCGCGGCTCCGACCGCCCGCCGCCCTCGCCGATTCCCGATCCGGGCCCGCGCGACGGGTTCTCCGACTTCGCGGCGCGCGCGGGCTGGGTGCCCTCGGGGGCCCGCGAGGACAGCCTGGAGGGGCGCACGATCTCGACCGTCTTCTGGGACCGGGCTGGCCGCCGGGTCGCCTACTCGATGGTGTCCGGCGATCCGGTCGACGCCCCGGACGACGCGCGGCGCACCGGGCGACGGGGCGTCCTTCTGCGCAGCTTCGACGTGGCGGGGCGCAGGGTCGTGACGTGGAACGAGAACGGTCACACCGCCGTGATCTCCGCGGTCGGCATCTCGCGCGCGGCGCTCTACAACCTGTCCGGAGGTCGGGTCCGGAACTAGACCGACGGACGTCATGTCACGGCGCAGACCTGCCGACGACAAGGGTGTCAGCGCACACCGCGTCCGCCGGAGCAACGCATGGCCGTCCGAGAGTTCCGTATCGCCGCCGCAGGGTTCGTCTTCACGTCGATACTGATCGTGGCCGTGCACCTCCTGACCAGCTGACCCTCCCCCGGCACGCCGCCGCGGCGGGCCGGTGGTAGCGTCGATCGCGTGCGCGGTTCGTGGCTCGCGGGTCTGGTGGTCGCGGTGGGCCTGCTGGCCGCGCCGTCGCTCGCCGTGGCCGGGTACGCCCCCGTCGCCGCCGAGCCCGCGGCCGGATCCCGCGTCGAAGCGCCTCCCGCGTCGGTGCGCCTCGTGCTGCCGACGCCCGTGGAGGAGGAGTTCCTGCGGCTCACCGTCACCGGCCCGGGCGGCCGGGTGGTCTCGGGGGAGCCGACCCGCGACCCGCGCGACCCGCGCGCCGTGGCCGTGGCCGTCGAGGCGCCCCCGCGCGGGGTGCTCGACGTCACCTGGAGGGTGCTCTCCGAGGACGGCCACGGCGCCGGCGGCGCCTACGCGATCGGCGTGCGCACCGCTCCGCGTCCTCCGGCCGCGGCGGCCGTCGTCCGCTCGGACCACGGTGCCCTGCCGGTCCTCGCCCGCCTGCTCGGCCTGGTCGGACCGCTCGGCCTGATCGGCCTGCTCGCGCTCTCCGTCGGGGTCGTCGCGCCCGCCGTCCGCGCCGGCGGCATCGTGGTGCCGGGCGAGAGGCCGCCCACCACGGCCGGCTTCCGCGAGCGGGCCGTGGCCGCGCTCGCACCCTCCTCGCGCGGCTGGTGGACGACCTGGTGGGCCCTGGTCGCCTGCGCCGCCGTGGGCCTCGCGCTCGGGCCCCTCGCCACCCTCCGGGTCCTCCGGGAGGGGCCGGGCCGGTTGGACGCCCTGATCGGGGGCACCCGCTTCGGCGACGCGTGGCTGGTGCAGGTGGCCGGCCTGGTGATCGCGGTCGTCGCGGCCCTGCTGGTGCGGCGGTCCCGGGGCGGTGAACGACTGCCGGCCAGCGCCGGCGCCGCCCTCGTGCTCGGCGGCGGCCCGGCGCTGGCCCTGGCGGCGATCAGCTGGGGCGGCCACGCGTCCGCGGGCGGCGACGCAACGGCCAACATCGTCATCGACCTGCTGCACAGCGGGGCGACCGCCGCCTGGATCGGCGGCCTCCTCGGGCTGGCCGTGCTCGTCACGCCCGCCGTCGCCCGGCTGGGGGAGGGCGACCGCGTGCGGCTGGCGGCGTCCGTGGTGGTGCGCTTCTCCGCCCTTGCGATGGTCGCCGTGGCCGTGCTGGTGGTGACCGGCGTCTATCGCGCGCTCGCCGAGATCCCGGTCGGCGACCTGATCGACACCGGCTACGGGCGGGTTCTGCTGGTGAAGCTCGGCCTCTTCGCGGTGATGCTCGTCGGCGGGGCCTACAACCGCATGATCGTCCACCCGCGCCTCGAGCGGGCGGCTCTCGGCCTCGAGGCGACCGACCGCGGCGCGGTCGCGGCGCTGCGCGTCAGCATCCGCGCCGAGCTCGCGATGGCGGCCGCGCTGCTTATCGCCGTCGCCCTGCTGGTGAGCCTGCCGCCTCCCGGCTGAGCCACTAATATCCCGCCGGTGATCGACGACGCGACCGTCCGGCACGTGGCCCGCCTCGCCCGCCTGCACCTCGACGACGAGGAGGCGCGGAGGATGGAGACCGAGATGTCGGGGATCCTGGAGCACGTGGACGTCATCCAGGCCCTCGACCTCGACGACGTCCCGCCGACGAGCCACGTGCTCGAGCTCGTGAACGTGATGCGCGACGACGTGCCGCGCCCGAGCCTCTCGGTCGAGGAGGCCCTGCGCGAGGCGCCCGAGGTCGTGGAGGGCCGCTTCGCGGTCGTGAAGTTCGAGCCGTGAGCGGGCCCCACGAGCTGACCGCCGAGGAGTGCCTGGCCGCGCTGCACTCCGGCCAGACCAGCGCGGCCGACCTCGTCGAGGCGGCGCTGGCCCGAGTGGAGCACGACCCCTGGGGGAGCTTCCTGGCCCACGACGCCGAGCGCGCCCGCGCGCGTGCCGCCGAGATCGACGCGATGCCCGAGCGCCCGCCCCTGGGCGGCGTGCCGATCGCGATCAAGGACGCCCTCTCGACCCGCGACCTGCCGACGACCTCGGGCTCGAAGATCCTCGAGGGCTTTCGCCCGCTCTACACCGCGACCTGCGTCGAGCGCCTCGAGAGGGCGGGGGCGGTGGTGATCGGCAAGACCAACATGGACGAGTTCGCCATGGGGTCCAGCACCGAGAACTCGGCTTACCAGGTGACCCGGAACCCCTGGGACCCCGAGCGCGTGCCGGGCGGCTCCAGCGGGGGCTCGGCCGCCGCCGTCGCCGCCCTCCAGGCGCCGTGGGCCCTCGGCAGCGACACCGGCGGCTCGATCCGCCAGCCGGCGGCCCTCTGCGGCATCGTCGGCATGAAGCCCACCTACGGCGCGGTCTCGCGCTACGGGCTGATCGCCTTCGCCTCCTCGCTCGACCAGGTCGGACCCCTGGCGCGCACCGTGCGCGACTCGGCGCTCCTGCTCTCGCACATCGTCGGGCGCGACGAGATGGACTCGACCTCGCTCGACTGGGCCGAACCGATCCGGCTGCCCGAGGCGACCGACCTGGCGGGCCTGCGCGTCGGGGTCGTCGATGAGCTGATGAGGGAGGGCGTCGAGCCCGGCGTGCGCGACGCCGTGGAGTCGGCCATCGACCGCGTCCGGGATCTGGGGGGCACCGTCGAGCGCGTCAGCCTGCCCACCAGCGAGTACGGCATCGCGACCTACTACCTGCTGGCGCCGGCCGAGTGCTCGGCCAACCTCGCCCGCTTCGACGGCATCCGCTACGGCGCCCACCTCGACGGCGCGGCGGGCGACCTTCTGGAGCACTACGAGCAGGTCCGCGGACGCGGCTTCGGCCCCGAGGTCAAGCGGCGCGTCATGCTCGGCACGTTCGCGCTGGCGTCCGGCTACTACGACGCCTACTACGTGCGGGCCCAGAAGGTGCGCACGCTGATCATGCGCGACTTCGCGGCGGCCTTCGCGAAGGTCGACTTCCTGCTCTCGCCGACCTCGCCGACCACGGCCTTCCGTCTCGGCGAGCGCATCGCGGACCCGTACTCGATGTACCTCTCGGACGTCTGCACGATCCCGGTGAGCCTGGCGGGCATCCCGGCGATCTCGATCCCGTGCGGACTCTCCGAGGGCCTGCCGGTGGGCCTGCAGATCGCCGGCCCGGCCTTCAGCGAGAACCACCTGTTCGAGGTCGCACACGCCCTCGAGGGCGCGCTCGCGTTCGACCGCTCCCCGCCGGGCGCCGCGTGAGCGCGATCGACCTCACCCGCTGGGAGCCGGTGATCGGGCTGGAGATCCACGTCCAGCTGCTCACCCGCACCAAGATGTTCTGTGGCTGTGAGCTGAGCTTCGGAGACGCGCCCAACAGCCACACCTGCCCGGTCTGCCTGGCGCATCCGGGGGTGCTCCCGGTGCTGAACGCCGAGGCGGTGCGCCTGGCGATCATCACCGGCCTCGCCCTGGGTTGCGAGATCGCGCCGAGCTCGCAGTTCCACCGTAAGAACTACTTCTATCCGGACCTCTCGAAGGCGTACCAGATCTCCCAGTACGACGAGCCCATCTGCGTGGGCGGCCACGTCCGCGTGCTCACCCCCGAGGGTGACCTCGAGGTCGGGATCACACGCGCGCACCTCGAGGAGGACGCGGCCAAGCTCATCCACGTCGGAGGCGGCGGCCGGCGGGCCGGGGCCGAGAGCTCGGGCGTCGACTTCAACCGGGGCGGCACGCCGCTCCTGGAGATCGTCTCGGAGCCCGATATCCGCACCTCGACCCAGGCGGGCGCCTTCCTGCGCCAGCTGCGCTCCACTCTGCGCCGCCTGGGCGTCAGCGACTGCAACATGGACGAGGGCTCGATGCGCGCCGACGCCAACGTCAGCGTGCGCCCCGCGGGCGCGACGGAGCTCGGCGTCAAGACCGAGCTGAAGAACATGAACAGCTTCCGTTTCCTCGAGCGCGGGGTGGACGCGGAGATCGCGCGCCAGATCGCGATCCTCGAGAGCGGCGAGCGGGTCGTCCAGGAGACGCTCCATTTCGACCCCGACTCCGGCGAGATCCACTCCCTGCGCAGCAAGGAGGAGGCGCACGACTACCGCTACTTCCCCGAGCCCGACCTCGTGCCGGTCGTGCCCGACCGCGCCTGGATCGAGGAGCTGCGCGCCGGGCTGCCCGAGCTGCCCGCCGACCTGCGCCGTCGCTGGGTACGCGACCTCGGCATCAGCTTCGAGGACGCCGAGGTCCTCTCCGAGCCCCAGGAGCTGGTGGCCTACTTCGAGGACGTCGCCGGGCGCGCCGATCCCAAGGCGGCGGCCAACTGGGTCCGCGGCGAGCTGCGCGCCCAGCTGCGCGACCTCGGCCAGGAGCCGTGGGAGAGCAGGGTGACGCCGGCCCGTCTCGCCGCGCTGATCGGCCTGATCGAGGATCGCACCCTCTCGGTGCCGCTCGCCAAGGAGGTGCTCGCCGAGGTGATCGCGAACGGCGCCGAGCCGGCCGCCGTCGTGAAGGAGAAGGGGCTCGGGCAGATCTCCGACGAGGGCGCGCTGGTGGAGATCGTGGAGCGGCTGCTCGCCGAGAACCCCGACCAGGCCGCCCAGTTGCGCGAGGGCAAGGACAAGCTCGTCGGCTTCTTCGTGGGCCAGGCGATGAAGGCCTCGGGGGGCCGCGCCGACCCTGCCCGGGTCGGCGCCCTCGTCAGGGAGAAGAGCGGGCTGGGCTGAGCCTGAATCCGTCGATCTCGCGGCGCTTTCGCCCCCCGCATCCACGATCTACGACGGATTCAGGCTGAGCCCCGCCTCGCGCGCGAGGGGCAGGCGCACCTCGAAGACGGTCCCCTCGTCGGAGGGCAGCAGCGCCAGCGTGCCGCCCCAGCGCTCGGCGGTGGCGCGGGCGATCGGCAGGCCGAGCCCCGCGCCCGGCGAGGAGCGGCGGTCGGCGGCGCGGTAGAAGCGGTCGAAGATCCGCTCCCGGTCGGTGGGGGAGATGCCCGGGCCGTCGTCGCCCACCCGGATCACCGCGTCGGAGTCCTCGGCGCGCAGGGAGATCCTCACGTGCCCCCCGTGGCGGCGCCCGTTCTCCAGCAGGTTGACGAGCATGCCGCGCACGGCCGCGTGGTCCGCGACGATTACCACGCCGGCGGGGGCGTCCGGGCACTCGTCCACATCGGCCAGCTCGCCGATCAGCTCGCCGAGGTCGATCGGCTCGGCCCGGCCGCCGTCCCCGTCCACGCGCGCGAGGCCGAGCAGGCCCGCGACCAGCCGGTCCATCCGGTCCACCGCCTCGGCCATGTCCGCGAGCGCCTCCCCGCGCTCGGGGCCGGGGAGGTCGTGGGCGCGCAGGGTCTCGATCTCGCCTCGGAGGGCGGTGAGGGGCGTGCGCATCTCGTGCGAGGCGTCGGCGGCGAACCGCTGCTGCTCGTCGAGGGTCGAGCGCAGCCGCCCCTGAGCGTCCTCGAGCCGCCCGAGCATCCGGTTCATCGCGCGGGCCAGCCCGCCGACCTCGTCCGCGCGCCCCTCGGGAACCCGCAGCGAGGGGTCCTGGCTGTCGGCCACCGAGTCGGCGGCGCGGCGCGCGTCGGTCAGCGGCCGCAGGGCCCGGCGGACGATCAGGATCGCCAGGCCCGTGGCCAGAAGGGCGGCCGCCAGGGCGGCGATGCCGAGCGCCAGGGCGACCTCGTCGAGCGTCCGCTCGACGTCGGTCAGCGGCCGGGCCACGGCGACCGTGCGGCGCCCGCCGTCGGTGCCCGTCTCCAGCGCGCGCACCAGCAGCCGGTACCGCTCCCCCTGCAGCACCACCGTGCGCGGGCCGCTCGGCGGGGTCGCGCCGGAGGGATCCAGCTCCACGCGCGTGCCGGCCGCGTCCGGCTCCGCGCTCCGGGAGGGCTGCACGGGCGCGCTCGGCGTGGGCGGCTCCACGAAGTCGCGCCCGCCGAGGTCGGGCCCCGAGAGCTCCTGCGTCACCCGGTCGGCCGTCTCGTTCAGGGAGCGGTCGAGGCGGTCGTAGGCGCGCTCCGAGATCAGGAAGTACGCCCCCACGGCGAACAGCGCCACGGCCGCCAGCACGACGGCGGCCGCCGCCAGCGCGATGCGGGTCTGCAGCCTCACCGCGCCCTCATCACGTACCCGACCCCGCGCACGGTGTGGATCAGGCGCGGCTCGCCGGCCTCCTCCAGCTTGCGGCGCAGATAGCCCACGTACACGTCCACCGAGTTGGTCTCGACGCTCGAGGCGAAGCCCCAGGCGTCGGTGAGGAGGCGCTCGCGGGGCATCACGGCGCCGGGGTTGTCGAGGAAGAGCGCGAGCAGATCGAACTCCCTGCGGGTGAGCGACACGGGCCTCCCTCCGCGGTGCACCTCGTGGGTGGAGGCGTCGAGCGTCAGGTCGGCGAAGCTCCGCACCGGGCCGGGATCGCGGTCGCGGGCGCGGCGCAGCAGGGCCCGCACGCGCGCCACGAGCTCCGCGGTGGAGAAGGGCTTGACCAGGTAGTCGTCCGCGCCCGCCTCGAGCCCCTCGATCCGGTCCGAGACCGTGTCGCGGGCGGTGAGCATGAGGATCGGGATCTGCTCGCCCGCCGCGCGGATGCGGCGGCACACGTCCATCCCGTCCCCGTCGGGCAGCAGCAGGTCGAGCAGCATCAGCTCCGGATCGGCCGTGCGCAGCTGGTCCATGGCCCCGGCGCCCGTGGCCACGGTGGTCACATGGAAGCCCTCGTAGCCCAGCGCGCGCGCCAGCATGGCGCGCACCTGGGGGTCGTCCTCCACCACCAGGAGCCGGCCGTCCATGGGACAAGCGTAGTCGCTGTGAAGGCCGGTCCAGAGAACGGATCGGTGCGTCGGGTATGCTGCCGGGCCGTGAAGCACACCCTCTCGGTCCTGGTTGAGAACAAGCCAGGAGTCCTCTCCCGCGTCGCGGGCCTGTTTACCCGTCGCGGGTACAACATCGACTCCTTGGCCGTCAGCCCCACGGAGGATCCGGACCGCTCCCGCATGACCATCGCGGTCGATGCGAGCCGTTTCCCCGTCGAGCAGATCACGAAGCAGCTCGACAAGCTCGTCAACGTCATCAAGATCCGCGACATGGACCCCGAGAACGCGGTGTCCCGCGAGATGGCCCTCATGAAGGTCGCCGCAGACGCGCACACCCGCAGCGAGGTCATCCAGCTCGTCGAGATCTTCGAGGCGCGGATCATCGACGTGACCCCCGAGTCGCTGACGATCCAGGTGACGGGCGAGACGGACGCGCTGGTGAACTTCGAGCAGCTCCTGCGCCCGTTCGGCCTGATCGAGCTGGTGAAGACCGGCGTCGTCGCCCTCGGGCGCGGCGCCTCCATCACCTGAGCCCGGGCCCTCCCGGACCCGTATCCACCACATCCACGCCCCCGGAGCGACCACCGTGCCGATGTACTACGACGACGACGCCGACCTCGAGGTCCTGAAGGGCAAGACCGTTGCCGTGATCGGCTACGGCAGCCAGGGCCATGCGCACGCCCTCAACCTGCGCGACTCCGGGGTGAAGGTCGTGGTGGGCCTGCGCGAGGACTCGTCGTCGGTCGCCGCCGCGCGCGAGGAGGGCCTCGAGGTCCTGTCGCCCGCCGCCGCCGCCGCGGCCGGCGATCTGGTCATGATCCTCACGCCCGACGAGTTCCAGGCGAAGCTGCACATCAGCGACATCGCCCCGGGGCTGGTCGCGGGCAACACCCTCCTGTTCGCGCACGGCTTCGCGATCCACTTCGGCCAGGTCGTGCCCCCCGCGGGCGTCGACGTGATCATGTGCGCCCCCAAGGGCCCGGGTCACCTGGTGCGCCGCACCTACGCCGAGGGCGCCGGCACGCCGGGCCTGATCGCCGTGGCGCAGGATGCCACGGGCACCGCGAAGGCCACCGCGCTCGCCTACGCCAAGGGCATCGGCTGCACCCGCGCGGGCGTCATCGAGACCACCTTCGCCGAGGAGACCGAGACCGACCTCTTCGGCGAGCAGGTCGTGCTCTGCGGCGGCCTCACCGAGCTGGTCCGCGCGGGCTTCGACACCCTCACCGAGGCCGGCTACAACCCGGACCTCGCGTACTTCGAGTGCCTCCACGAGCTCAAGCTGATCGTCGACCTGATGTACGAGAAGGGCATCGCCGGGATGCGCTACTCGATCTCGAACACCGCCGAGTACGGCGACCTCACCCGCGGCCGCCGGATCATCACCGACGAGACCCGCAAGGAGATGAAGAAGATCCTCGCCGAGATCCAGAACGGCGACTTCGCCAACGAGTGGCTCAGCGAGAACCTGATCGGCCGGCCGCGCTTCAACGCGCTCGAGCGGCGCGACGCCGAGCACCCGGTCGAGGAGGTCGGCAAGCGGCTGCGCGGGATGATGAGCTGGATCGACACGGAGTTCTGAGCTGAACCCCACCTCCACATCCGAGGCGCCGGGCACGCTCGCCCGGGCAGACCTGCGCGTCCTGATCTGCGAGAAGATCGCCGACGCGGGCGTCGCCCTCCTGTCCGAGCGGTTCAGCGTCGACGTGGAGCTGGGCTGGAGCGCCGAGGAGCTCGCCGAGCACATCGCCGGCTACGACGCGATCGTGGTGCGCAGCGCGACCAAGGTGACCTCCGGCCTGATCGCCCGCGCCGACCGCCTCAAGGTCGTGGGCCGGGCCGGCACGGGCGTGGACAACGTCGATGTCCCCGCGGCCACCCGCCGGGGGATCGTGGTCTGCAACGCCGCGGGCTCCAACTCGCTGTCGGCGGCTGAGCACGCGATCGCTCTGCTCGTCTCGCAGGCCCGCAATATTCCGCAGGCGCACGCCAGCCTGGTCCAGGGCAAGTGGGAGCGCTCGAAGTTCGGCGGCATCGAGGTCACCGGCAAGACCCTCGGCATCCTCGGCTTCGGCCGCATCGGCCAGATGGTCGCCGAGCGTGCGAAGGGCCTCGGGATGAACGTGGTGGCCTACGACCCCCTCGTGGCCGAGGGGCGCTACCGCGAGCTCGGGGTCGACAAGGCCGACACACCGCCCGACCTCTACGCGGTGAGCGACTTCATCTCGCTCCACCTCGCATCCACCCCGGAGACGCGCGGCTTCGTCAACGCCGAGGCCTTCGCCGCGATGAAGCCGGGCGCCCGCCTCATCAACGCCGCCCGCGGCGACGTCGTGGACCAGGACGCCCTCGTCGCCGCGCTCACATCGGGGCGGCTCGGCGGCGCGGGCATCGACGTCTTCCCGCAGGAGCCCACCACCGAGAGCCCGCTCTTCGGGCTGCCGGGCGTCGTGGTCACGCCCCACCTGGGGGCGTCCACCGAGGAGGCCCAGGACCGCGCCGGGGTGGTCGTCGCCGAGCAGGTCGTGGCGGCCCTCACCGGTGGCGTCGTGACCTCCGCCGTCAACATCCCCTCGGTCGGTCCCGAGGCCCTCGCCGTGCTCGGCCCCTTCCTGCCGCTCGCCAACCAGCTCGGGCAGCTCATCACCGCGCTCACCGGCGGGCCGTCGCCCCTCGAGATCTCGTACGAGGGCCAGCTCGCGAACCTGGACACCCGTCTGCTGACCTCGGCGGTCCTCGCCGGGGTCCTCAACGGGCGGGTCGAGGAGCCGGTCAACGTCGTCAACGCGGCGTCGCTCGCGGCGGAGCGCGGGATCGAGTGGTCGGAGACCACCTCACCACGGTCGCGGGAGTACACCAACCGCCTCTCCCTGCGCTCGGGCGATGTGAGCCTCGGCGGCACCACCGTCGGGACGACCTCGCGGCCGCGGCTGGTGTCGGCCTTCGATCAGGACATCGAGATCGAGCTGGGCCCCCACATCGGGATCTTCCGCTACCTCGACGTACCCGGCCAGATCGGGCGCGTCGGGACGATCCTCGGGAGCGCCCACGTCAACATCGCCTCGATGGCCGTCTCGCGCTCGCGCGACGACGGGGGCGCCGTGATGGCCGTGACGCTCGACTCGCCGGTGCCCGGGCTCGCCGCCCAGAAGATCGCCGCGATCGACGGCTTCGAGAAGGCCTGGTTCGTGGCGCTGGACGTCGGCTAGCCTCACGCGGGGCGAGCGGGTCCTCCGGCTGCGCTGCGCTCCGGCGACCGCGCCGGGGCGGCTCACCGCTCAGTCGCGGTGCGCGACCGCCAGGTGGGGCGCCAGCCGCTGCTCCAGCGCGGGTGCGGGCAGTGCGCCGACGATGCGGTTGACCTCTTCGCCGCCGCGGATGACCACGAGCAGGGGGATGCTCATCGCCCGGTACTCGGACGCGAGCCGGGGGTTCTCGTCCACGTTGACCCGGACGACCTTCAGGCGCCCGGCGTGGGTCCGCGCCAGGCGCTCGAGCACCGGGGCGATCATCCGGCAGGGGCCGCACCACGGTGCCCAGAGATCGACGACCACGGGCACCGCGGACCGGACCTCCGCATCGAAACTGCTCTCGTCGGCATCGACCGCCCAGGGCAGCGGTCGGTGGCAGCCGGCGCATTTCGGCACGGCCGCCGGGTTCGGACGGACGCGACTGCGGCGCCCGCACTCCGGGCAGGAGACGATGGTGGCGACCTGACCCTCGTCGGGCATGCGAACCCCCTTATCGTGGCCGGATTCACAGAGTGCCCGACGCGGGCCCGCCGGGGTAGCGGGATTTACCGCGACATCTCGGCCCTGCGTCGCGCCGGGTGGCACCCTCGCGCGGAGCGTCTGGCCCGCCGCGGGATGACGTGCCACGGTGTTCCTAGGGGGCTGACGGCCTCACGATGACCGGCGTCTGGACGAGGCACTCGAGCGACCCGTCCCGGGCCGACGACGACCACGCCTCGAGCATCGCCCGGGTCCGGGTCGTTCCCGGCGCCGGCACCAGGGTGAAGGGCAGGCGGGCGTTCCAGCGCCCGGGGATCCTGTAGCCGGAGAAGTCGGCTCTGAAGACGCCCTCGGTCGCGGTGACCGGCGTCTGCGCGATGGTCGTCCTCCCGGGCCCCTCGCGTCGCAGCGAGAGCACGAGGCCGTGCTCGAAGAGCGGGGTCAGCTCTCGCCCGCGGGCGGTGGCGATGCCGGGCGTCGTCGCCCAGCGCGTCAGCTTCAGGCAGCCGTCGTCCAGGATGCGCGCGCGGGCCGCCGTCGTGTTGCGCCACACGTCGATGACCAGCCGGCGTCCCGACGAGCGGCCGTGGGAGATGAACTTGAGGGTGTGCGTGCGCCCGGAGACGAGCACCGTGAGGCCGTTGGAGCGGGGCCGCAGACGCACCCTGATGCCGGCGCCGGAGGCGTTCCTCGACCTCACGCGCAGACCCGGCGCCCGGACTCGTATCACCGCCCGCCCGTCGAGCGGCGCGGCGTCGAGCGCCTCCACGTCGGAGGTCGGGGCGCCCAGGTCCGTGCCCGAGGGCAGGGCGATGGCGATCCGGACGGCCGCCGGGCGCTTGCTGATCTGGATTCCGGGGGTGGGATGCTTGTGGGCCGCCAGGGCGGCCGGCGCGAGCCACGCGACCAGGGCGAGGACCGCGCCCGCCAGGACGGCGCGGCGGACGGACGAGACGGCAGGCATCGGGGTCGGAATCTCCTCCCCCCGGGACGCTCCGTCAAGGGTGGATTGCCCGGTCCGGCCCGCATGGGTATCCTCCGACACATGCTCGTGGACGCCGCACCCATCACGATCCTGCCGTGCGGCCTCCTGAGGCTCCGTGGGCTCCTCCCCCGGTAGGGGGAGCTTGCCGACACCCATGCCCGGATGTGCCGGGCCCTTTCAGCCTCGAGCCCATTTCGTGAGGAGGACTTCTCCGTGACCGTCGACGAGCAGCATCCCGCAGCCCCGCAGGACCCGGCCCAGCGCATCACCTTCTTCGACACCACCCTGCGCGACGGGGAGCAGGCCCCGGGCATCACGCTCAACACGCGCGAGAAGGTGGAGATCGCCCACCAGCTCTCGCGCCTCGGCGTCGACGTCATCGAGGCCGGCTTCCCGATCTCGTCGCCGGGCGACTTCGAGGCCGTGCGCGCCGTGGCGGCGGAGGTGCCCGACATCACCGTCGCGGCCCTGGCCCGCGCCAACGAGAAGGACGTGACCGTCGCGGGCGAGGCCGTACGCGACGCCGAGCGCGGCCGCATCCACACCTTCATCGCCACCAGCGACATCCACCTCACCTACAAGCTCAAGATGGACCGGGCGCAGGTGCTCGGCGCCGCGCGCGACGCCGTCCGGCTGGCGCGGACGATCGTGGACGACGTCGAGTTCTCGTGCGAGGACGCGACGCGCTCGGACGTGCTCTACGTGGCCGAGGTGGTCGGGGCGGCGATCGCCGAGGGCGCGACCACGATCAACATCCCCGACACCGTGGGCTACACGATGCCCAACGAGTTCCAGCGATTCCTGCTCGACCTCTACGAGGCGTGCCCGAGCCTGCGCGACGTCACGCTGTCGGTGCACTGCCACAACGACCTCGGCCTCGCCGTGGCCAACTCGCTGGCCGGCTGCCAGGTGGGCGCCCGCCAGGTCGAGGGCTGCGTCAACGGGATCGGCGAGCGCGCGGGCAACGCCAGCATCGAGGAGCTGGCGATGATCCTGCGCACGCGCGCCGAGGCGCTCGGCGGCCTGTGGTGCGGCGTCGATACGACCGAGATCACGCGCTCCAGCCGCCTGGTCAGTCGCATGACCGGCTACGTCGTCCAGCCCAACAAGGCGATCGTCGGGCGCAACGCGTTCGCCCACGAGGCCGGCATCCACCAGCACGGTGTGCTGGCCAACCCGCTGACCTACGAGATCATGGACGTCGCGTCGGTCGGGCTCTCCGAGAGCGAGATCGTCCTGGGCAAGCACTCGGGACGCCACGCGCTGCGCAACGCGCTCGAGGAGCTCGGCTACGAGCTCGACCGCGACGAGCTGGACCAGGCCTTCACGCGCTTCAAGGAGGTCGCCGACCGCAAGGGGCGGATCTCCGCCGCAGACCTCGAGGCGATCGTCGGCGACGAGATGCGCGTCGAGGGGGCGGGGGAGGGCTACTCGCTCCGCGAGCTGCATTTCGAGGGCGGCACCGGCGACGAGGCCAGTGCCCGGGTCGTCGTGGCCGACTCGGACGGCGACGTCCGCGAGGCCGCGAGCTCGGGCGACGGCCCCGTCGACGCCCTCATGAAGGCGATCGACGCGGCCGTGGGAACGGCGGGGACCCTCATCGAGTACCAGGTCTCCGCGGTGACGAGCGGCAAGGACGCGCTGGGCGAGGCGCGCGTGGTGTGCGAGATCGATGGACGGCGCTTCGCCGGCCAGTCGGTCTCGACCGATGTCCTGGAGGCGAGCGCCATCGCCTACGTACGAGCGGTCAACGCCAGCCGCCATGCCGAGCACGGCGAGCGCATCGTCGGGGGAGTCTGATGTCAGGGAGAACGCTGTTCCAGAAGGTGTGGGATGACCACGTGGTGCGCGCGGCCGACGCGTCGGGCCCCGCGATCCTGTTCGTCGACCTGCACCTCGTGCACGAGGTCACCTCGCCTCAGGCCTTCGACGGCCTGCGCCTGGCGGGCCGGAAGGTCCGGCGCCCGGACCGCACTCTCGCCACGGTCGACCACAACGTCCCGACCATCGGGCGCGAGGCCGGCATCGCCGACCCGCTCTCACGGGCCCAGATCGAGGCGCTCGAGCGCAACTGCGCCGAGTTCGGCGTCCCGCTCTTCTCGCTGCGCAGCTCGCGGCAGGGGATCGTCCACATCATCGGCCCCGAGCTCGGGGTCACCCAGCCCGGCATGACGATCGTCTGCGGCGACAGCCACACCTCGACCCACGGCGCCTTCGGGGCGCTCGCGTTCGGCATCGGCACCAGCGAGGTCGAGCACGTGCTCGCCACGCAGACCCTGACCCAGGGCCCGCCGCACACGATGCGCATCACGATCGACGGCGAGGTCGGCACGGGCGTCGGTGCCAAGGACCTGATCCTCGGCACCATCGGCCAGATCGGCGTCGCCGGCGCGCAGGGCCACGTCATCGAGTACGCGGGGTCGGCGATCCGCGCCCTCTCGATGGAGGGGCGCATGACGGTCTGCAACATGTCGATCGAGGGCGGGGGCCGGGCGGGCATGATCGCCCCCGACGAGACCACCTTCGCCTGGCTCGAGGGGCGCCCCGGCGCGCCGAGCGACTTCTCCGCGGCCGTCGATCGCTGGCGCCGGCTGCCGACCGACTGGGACGCCCGCTTCGACCGCGAGGTCCACGTCGACGCGGCCTCGCTCGCGCCGCAGGTCACCTGGGGCACCAACCCGGGGATGGTGGCGCCGATCACGGGCCGGGTACCCACGCCCGACGACTACGAGGACGCGGCCGACCGAGAGGGCGTGCAGCGCGCCCTGGAGTACATGGGCCTGACCGGCGGCGAGGCGATCGAGGACATCGCCGTCGACACGGTCTTCATCGGCTCTTGCACCAACGGGCGCCTGCCCGACCTGCGCGCCGCCGCGGCGGTCGTGCGCGGCCGCAAGGTCGCCGAGGGCATGCGGGCGATGGTCGTGCCCGGCTCGATGCAGGTGAAGGCCGAGGCCGAGGCCGAGGGGCTCGACGCGGTCTTCCGGGCAGCGGGCTTCGAGTGGCGCGACGCCGGCTGCTCGATGTGCCTCGCCATGAACGACGACATCCTGCAGCCGGGCGAGCGCTGCGCCTCCACCAGCAACCGCAACTTCGAGGGGCGCCAGGGCAAGGGGGGCCGCACGCACCTCGTCAGCCCCCCGATGGCGGCCGCCGCGGCCATCGCCGGGCACCTGGTCGATGTCCGCTCCTTCGACGCCGAGCTGGCGGAGGTGGTCTGATGGAAGCCTTCATCCGAGTGGAAGGCGTGGTCTGCCCGCTCGATCGCTCCGACGTCGACACCGACCAGATCATCCCCAAGCAGTTCCTCAAGCGCATCGAGCGCACCGGCTTCGGCGAGTTCCTCTTCTGGGACTGGCGGGGCGAGGAGGGCTTCCCGCTCGAGAAGCCGGCCTACGCCGGCGCGCCGATACTCGTGGCCGGCCGCAACTTCGGCTGCGGCTCGTCGCGTGAGCACGCCCCCTGGGCGCTCGAGGACCACGGCTTCCGGGCGGTGATCGCGCCGAGCTTCGCCGACATCTTCCGCACCAACTGCACCAAGATCGGGATGCTGCCGGTCGAGCTCCCCGAGGATCAGGTCCGCATCCTCATGGACCAGGCCGTCGGAGAGCCCGGCACCACGGCGACGATCGACCTCGAGCGGCAGGTGGTGATCGCGGCCGACGGGAGCGAGTTCCCCTTCGCGATCGACGGCGTGATCCGCGAGCGCCTCCTCAACGGGTGGGACGACATCGCCCTCACGCTGACCCATGAGGCCGAGATCTCCGCGTTCGAGCGCGACCACGAGCGGGACGGACCGGTCACGACCCCCTTCGCCTGACGCGAGAGCGCCGTTCCATGACGCCCGATCGCGCCAGCCTCGACGACCCCGGGCGGCTCGCGCGGCTCGACCAGATCCGGTTCGGGGGGAGCCACGACGATCGGGCGGCGGAGTCGCTCGATCGGCTTACGCGCCTCGCGAGCCGACTGCTCGGCGCGCCCGTCGCCCTGGTCTCCCTCGTGGACGACCTTCAGCAGACGTTCGCCAGCCAGATCGGCCTCGCGGAACCGTGGTCCGCCCGGGGGGGCACGCCGCTCTCGCACTCGTTCTGTCAGCACGTCGTGACGAGTGGTGAGGCCCTGATCGTGGCCGACGCACGCGAGCACCCGCTCGTGCGCGACAACGCGGCCGTGCACGACCTGGGTGTGATCGCCTACGCGGGCATGCCCCTGGTGGTCGGGCGGGAGCGCGTCGGATCGTTCTGCGTCATCGACTCGTCTCCTCGTGCGTGGGCCGACGAGGAGCTCTCGGTCCTCCGCGACCTCGCGGGCGTCGTCACGACGGAGTTGGAGTTGCGCTGGGCGATCGCCGAGCGGGAGCGCGCGCACGAGCAGATGCGCAGTTCGGAGAGGCGATTCCGGGCTCTCGTGGAAGGCATGGCGGAGGGAGTCGTCCTCCAGGACGGCGACGGGGCCGTCATCGCGAGCAATCCCGCCGCAGAGCGGATCCTCGGATTGACGGCGGATCAGATCGCGGACCGCGCGTCCCGCGACCCGCGCTGGGGGGCGGTCCGCGAGGACGGGACGCCCTTCGAGGACGACGATCACCCCGCCCTGGAGACCCTGCGCACGGGGCGCCCCGTGCGTGACGTCATCCTGGGCGTCCATCGTGGCGATGGAACGCTCCGCTGGATCTCGATCGCCACGGAGCTGCTACCCCCCGAGCGGTCCGGGGAAGGGCCCCTCGTGCTCGGCACCTTCACCGACGTCACGGAGCGCCGTGCGGCCGAGATCGCGCTGCGGGCCGACGGCGTCGAGCACGCCGCGCTCACGCGCGTGGCAACCCTGGTGGCCGCCGATGCGGCGCCTTCCGAGGTCTTCGCCGCCGTCGCCGAGGAGGCTGCCAGGGTGCTCGACGCCGACGCTGCCGGCGTCGTTCGCACGGAACCGGACGGCGGGGCGAGCGTCGTGGGCGCCTGGTCGAAGGAGGGCCTCGAGCGCCCCGAGGTCGGAGAGGCCGTCGCCCTGGACGCCCCAACCGCCGTGGCACGGGCTCTGCGCGAGCAGCGCCCGGCGCGCGTTGACGGCTACGAGGGCCTCCGGCGTGCGGCCGGCCCTCCGGCGCCGTACCGCTCCGGCGCCGCCGGCCCTGTGCACGTCCGTGGTCGGTTGTGGGGTGCGGTGACCGTCGCGACGACGGGCTCCGCGGAGTTCGACGACGCCGCCACCCAGCGGCTGGAGCGCTTCGCGAACCTCGTCGCCCTCGCCGTATCGGCCGCCGAAGCGCGGGAGAAGCTCGTGAGCCTGGCGACCAGCGACGAGCTCACCGGGCTCCCCAACCAGCGCGCCTTCCGCGAACGGCTCGACCGGGAGGTCCGGCGGGCCGTTCGCTACGGCAGACCCCTGAGCCTGGTGATGCTGGACATCGATCACTTCAAGGCCATCAACGACACCCACGGCCACCCGGCGGGCGATCGGGTGCTGGCGGCCGTCGCCCGCCTGCTCCAGGGGTTCGTGCGCGGAGAGGAGCTCATGGCCCGCATCGGGGGCGAGGAGTTCGCCTGGCTCCTTCCCGAGGCTGATGTCTCGCGTGCAAGCCTGGCAGCCGAGCGCGCCATCGAGTTGGTGAGCCGGGATCCGCTGCCCGGTGTCGGGCGGGTCACCGTGTCGGCCGGTGTCGGCGAGCTCGCCCGCGCGGGGTCGGCGGCGGACATGGTGGAGTGCGCCGACCGTGCCCTGTACGCCGCCAAGGCCGGCGGCCGCAACCGTGTCGCCGCCACGCCCGCCGACGGCGGCTGAGCAGGCCCCGGCAACCGTCAGGCCGGGTCTTCGTCCACGAGGGCTGCGATCCGGGTTACGCTCCCTCGCCGTCTGAGGTCCGTCGAGGAGGAAGTCTGTGCCAGAGGTATCCGTAGCGCTGCTGCCGGGTGACGGGATCGGCCCGGAGGTTGTTGCCGAGGCGGTCCGCGTGATCGACGCGATCGCCCCCGATCACGACCTGGCCATCGACTGGCACGAGCACCTCATGGGCGGCATCTCGATCGACGCCCACGGCACGGCCCTCACCGACGAGGTCCTCGCCTCCTGCGCGGGCGCCGACGCCGTCTTGCTGGGAGCCGTCGGCGGGCCGAAGTGGGACACCACCGATCCGGACAAGCCGCGTCCGGAGCAGGGCCTGCTCGGGCTGCGCTCGGGACTCGGCCTCTACGCCAACCTGCGCCCCGTCCGCCCGTGGCCCGCGCTCTACGACGCCAGCCCGCTGCGCCGCGAGCGCATCGAGGGCACCGACCTGCTGGTGGTGCGGGAGCTCACCGGCGGGCTCTACTTCGGCGAGCGCGGGCGCCAGCCCGACAGCGCCTTCGACACCTGCCTCTACACCACCGAAGAGGTCGTGCGGCTCGCCGAGGTCGGCTTCCGGGCCGCCGCCGGGCGCCGTCGCAGGGTCACCTCCGTCGACAAGGCCAACGTGCTCGAGACCTCGCGCCTATGGCGCGAGAAGGTGATCGAGACCGCCGCGGGCCACCCGGACATCACCCTCGAGCACATGCTCGTCGACAACGCCGCGATGCAGCTGGTGAGCCGCCCGTCCGAATTCGACGTGATCATCACCGAGAACCTGTTCGGCGACATCCTCTCCGACGAGGCCGCGATGATCACCGGCTCCATCGGGATGCTTCCGTCCGCCAGCCTGGGCCCCGGCACGCTCGGCCTCTACGAGCCCGTTCACGGCTCGGCGCCGGACATCGCCGGCCAGGGCATCGCGAACCCGATCGCCACCCTGCTGTCGGCCGCGATGATGCTGCGCTACTCGCTGGGCTCCCCCGAGGCCGCCGACCGCATCGACTCCGCCGTGGAGCGCGTCCTCGGCGACGGGCACCGCACCCGCGACCTGGGCGGGGACCTCGGCACGACGGCGGTCGGCGACCTGATCCTGGCAGCGCTCTAGTGCCCGAGGTCCCGGGCTGGGAGGGGCGCTACTTCGAGGACTTCGCGGTGGGCGACGTCTACGTCCACCGCCTCGGGCGCACCGTGCTCGACGTGGACAACTCCTGGTTCACGCTGCTCACCCAGAACACGGCGCCGATCCACTTCGACCGCCACTACGCGGCGGGGACCGAGTTCGGCCGCCCCCTCGTCGACTCCACCTTCACTCTCGCGCTGGTCACGGGCCAGAGCGTCCCGGACGTCTCCCAGAACGTGATGGCCAACCTCGGCTGGGACGAGGTGCGGCTTCCCGCCCCCGTCTACGAGGGCGACACGATCTACTCCGAGAGCGAGGTCGTCAGCGTCCGGCCCTCGCGCTCGCGGCCGCAGGTCGGGATCGTCGCCGTCCGCACGACGGGCTCCAACCAGGATGGCGTCGTGGTGATCACCTTCCTGCGCACGATCATGGTCTACCGCCGCGGCTGCGGACCGGCGTCGAACCGGCCCCGCCCCGGGTCCTCCCACCCTGGACCCGCCCGGTAACCTAGACCGACCCGCTGTCGCAAAGGACTCGTGAAGATGCAGGAAGCCGAGAAGATCTGGATGAACGGCGAGCTCGTCGACTGGGCCGATGCCAAGGTGCACGTCCTGTCGCACGGCTTGCACTACGGCACCACGGTCTTCGAGGGCATCCGCTCCTACGCCGCCGACAAGGGCACCGCCGTGTTCCGGCTCGACGATCACCTCGGCCGCCTCGAGCGCTCGTCGGCGATGTACCACATGCCGATGCCGTACTCGCGCGAGGAGCTGCGCGCCGCGGTGCACGCGGTCATCTCCTCCAACGGCCTGGGCGGGTGCTACATCCGCCCGATCGCGATGCGGGGCTACGGCACCATGGGGTTGTTCCCGCTCGAGGCCCCGGTCGACGTCGCCATCGCGGCCTGGGAATGGGGCGCCTACCTGGGCGAGGACGGCCTGCGCGACGGGATCCGCGCCAAGATCTCCAGCTGGCGGCGCATCGGCTCCACGACCATCCCCGCCACCGCGAAGGCCGGCGGCCAGTACCTGAACTCGATCCTCGCGAAGATCGAGACGCACAAGGCCGGATACCAGGAGGCCATCCTCCTCAACGAGGCCGGCTACGTGGCCGACGGCTCCGGCGAGAACCTCTTCCTGGTCCGTGACGGCGTGCTCATCACGCCGCCGGTGCAGGCCTCGATCCTCGAGGGGATCACCCGGGCGAGCATCATCACGCTCGCCCGGGACGAGGGCATCCCGGTCCTCGAGCGCGAGGTCGCCCGCGGCGAGCTCTACACCGCCGACGAGGTCTTCATCACCGGAACCGCCGCAGAGGTCTGCCCGATCAACGAGGTCGACGAGCACCCGCTCGGCCCCCCGGGACCGATCACCCAGCGCCTGCAGAGCCGCTTCTTCGCCGCAACCGAGGGCCGCGACGCGTTCTCCGATGGCTGGCTCGACTACGTGTCGGCTCCGGCCTCGACGCTCTCGCCCTGACCCCCATGGCCGAGCGAATCAGCATCTACGACACCACGCTGCGCGACGGAATGCAGCGCGAGGGCCTCAGCCTGTCCGTGGGCGAGCAGCTCGCGGTGGCGGTGCGCCTGGCCGGGTTCGGCGTCGAGTACCTCGAGGCCGGCTTTCCCGCCAGCAACCCCAAGTACGGCGAGCTCTTCACGCTCCTCGAGCGGGAGGACCTCGGCTCCACCAAGCTGGCCGCCTTCGGCATGACGCGTCGCCGCGGAGTGGCCCCGGAGAAGGACCCCGCCATCCGCGGGCTCGCCGACAGCTTCGCCCCGGTCATCACGATCGTCGGCAAGACCTGGGACCTGCACATCGAGAAGGTGACCCGGGTCTCGCGCGAGGAGAACCTGCGCATGATCGAGGAGTCGGTGGCATTCCTCGTGTCGCAGCGCAAGGAGGTCGTCTACGACGCCGAGCACTTCTTCGACGCGTACGACGCCCATCCCGACTACGCCCTCGACTGCCTGCGGGCGGCCGAGGCCGGCGGCGCCACCTGGATCACGCCCTGCGACACCAACGGCGCGACCCTGCCATCGCGGGTGGCCACGGTCATGCGCGAGATCCGCGCCGCCCTGCCCGCGGTCGCCCTCGGCATCCACACGCACAACGACGCCGAGTGCGGCGTGGCCAACAGCCTGGCCGCGGTCGAGGAGGGCGCGAGGCTCGTGCAGGGTACGGTCAACGGCTACGGCGAGCGCTGCGGCAACGCGAACCTGATCTCGATCATCCCGGCGCTCGGCCTGAAGATGGGCTACGAGGTGCTCGACCCCGAGCGGCTCTCCGAGCTCACCTCGCTCAGTGTGTTCGTCGCCGAGACGGCCAACCTGCAGCCGGACTCCTGGGCGCCGTACGTCGGCCGCAACGCCTTCGCGCACAAGGGCGGCATGCACCAGCAGGGGATGAACGCCGACCGGCGCACCTATGAGCACATCGACCCGGACGCCGTCGGCAACGAGCGCCGGGTGCTGGTCTCGGAGCTGTCGGGCCGGGGCACGATCGTCGCCAAGGCCCGCGAGCTGGGCGTGGACCTCGAGGACGACCCGGAGCGGATCGCGGGGATCCTCGCGCGCCTCAAGGAACTCGAGCACGAGGGCTACCACTTCGAGGTGGCCGACGGCTCCTTCGAGCTGCTGCTCGAGCGAGAGACCGGCGTCTACGAGCCGCTCTTCACCCTCGAGAGCTTCCGCGTGATCACCGAGAAGCGCGCCGACGGCAAGGTCGAGACCGAGGCGACGATCAAGGTCTTCCACGGGGGCGAGCGCCTCGTGGCGACCGCCGAGGGCAATGGCCCCATCAACGCGCTCGACAGCGCGCTGCGCATCGCCCTCGGGCCGCGGGTGCCCGAGCTGGGAGAGATCGAGCTGGTCAACTTCAAGGTGCGGATACTCGACGAGACCAAGGGCACCGCCGCAGTCACGCGGGTCCTGCTCGACTCGAGCGACGGACACGGGACATGGGGGTCGATCGGGGTGAGCGAGAACGTCATCGAGGCCTCCTGGGAGGCGCTGCTCGACAGCGTCGAGCACGGGACGCGCCGCGTCGCCCGCCTTCGCGCGCCGGCGGCGGGGTGAGCGGAGCGCAGGAGCGCATCCCGCTCGCGAAGCCGGTCATCGGTGACCGCGAGCGCGAGCTGGTGGACGAGGTGCTGCGCTCGGGCCAGCTCTCGCTCGGCCCGATGGGGCCGCGCTTCGAGCGGGCCTGGGCCGAGCGGATCGGCGTCAAGCACGCCGTGGCCGTCTCCAGTGGCACAGCGGGTCTGCACCTGTGCCTGCACGCGCTCGGCCTCGGCCCGGGCGACGAGGTCATCACGTCGTCGTTCTCGTTCGTCGCCTCGGCCAACGCGATCCTGTTCACCGGCGCGACGCCGGTCTTCGCGGAGGTCGACCCGCTCACCTTCAACATGGACCCGGCCGCGGTCGAGGCCGCGATCACCCCGCGGACCAAGGCGATCCTGATCGTCGACATCTTCGGCTATCCGGCCGAGGTGCCGACGCTCGTCGCGATCGCCGAGAGGCACGGACTCGCGCGGGTCGAGGACGCCTGCCAGTCGATCGACGGCTCCTACGACGGGCGCAAGCTGGGCACCTTCGGACACCCGGCCGTCTACGGCTTCTACGCCAACAAGCAGCTCACGACCGCCGAGGGCGGCGTGGTGCTCACCGACGACGACGAGCTCGCCCGGGTGCTCTCGAGCCTGCGCAACCAGGGGCGCTCCGACGACGGGGCCTGGCTCGTCCACTCGCGCCTGGGCTTCAACTACCGGCTCTCCGACGTGCACAGCGCCATCGGGGTCGCGCAGCTGGAGCGCCTCACCGACATGCTGGCCGGCCGCGCGAGGGTCGCGGGCTGGTACCAGGCGCGCGCGGCCGAGATCGACGGGGTCACCCCGATGTACGAGGGACCGCAGCAAAGGTCGTGGTTCGTCTACGCGCCCCGGCTCGACCCGCGGTTCGACCGCGACGAGGTGATCGGGAAGCTCGACGCGCTCGGCATCTCGGCCAAGCCCTACCTGCCGTGCATCCACCTGCAGCCCTACTACCAGGACGCACACGGGCACGGCCCCGGCGAGTTCCCGGTCACCGAGGCGATCAGCGCGTCCACGATCGCGCTGCCCTTCTTCCCGGAGATGACGGAGTCCCAGGTGGCCCAGGTCTGCGAGGCCCTCGCCACCGTCCTCGGGGCATGACCGAGCCGGTCCGCCTCTGGGGGGCGCGGTTCGGTTCCGGCCCCGCGGACGCCTTCGACCGGCTGAACTCGTCGCTGGCGGTGGACCGGCGCCTGTGGCCGCAGGACGTCACCGCGTCGCGGGCCCACGCCCGCATGCTGGGGGCGCAGGGGATCATCCCGGCCGAGGACGCGGCGGCCATCGACTCCGGGCTCGCCCGGATCGCGCAGGAGCTCGAGACCGGCGAGTTCGCCTTCCGCGCGAGCGACGAGGACATCCACACGGCCGTCGAGCGCCGGCTGACCGAGCTCGTGGGCGACGCGGGCCGGCGGCTCCACACCGCCCGCAGCCGCAACGACCAGGTGATCACCGACACGCTGCTCTACCTGCGCGAGCGCTGCATCGGACAGATAGCCCTGCTGTCGGAGCTGGCTCAGGCCCTGCTCTCCCAGGCCGAGGTCCACCTCGACACGCTGCTGCCCGGCTACACCCACAGCCAGCGCGCGCAGCCCGTGCGGCTGGCCCACCACCTGCTCGCGTACGTGTGGATGCTCGACCGCGACCGCGCACGCCTTGGCCACGCGATCGACGCCACGGCCGACTGCCCGCTCGGATCGGGGGCGCTCTCGGGCGTCGGCTTCCCGATCGACCGGGAGGCCACGGCGGCCGAGCTCGGCTTCGCCCGCCCGAGCCCCAACAGCCTCGATGCGGTCGGCAGCCGCGACGCGCTGGTCGACTACCTGCACTTCGCGGCCCAGCTGGGGGTCCACCTCTCGCGCCTGGGGGCGGAGATCGTCCAGTGGGCGGGCGACGAGTACGGCTTCGTCGAGCTCGACGACGCCTTCACCTCAGGCTCCTCGATGCTCCCGCAGAAGAAGAATCCCGACGCGGCCGAGCTCGCGCGCGCCAAGGCCCCGCGCCTGCTGTCGGGCCTGGTCGGCCTGCTGGGGACGCTGGCCGGTCTGCCGCTCGCCTACAACAAGGATCTCCAGGAGGACAAGGAGTACCTGTTCGACGCCATCGACACCGTCGAGCTACTCGTGCCCGCGATGACCGGGATGATCGCCGGCGCCCGCTTCCGCGGGGACCGCATGGCGGAGGCCGCCGCCGGGGGCTTCCTCGCCGCCACCGATCTCGCCGACCACCTGGTCCGGCTCGGCTGGCCCTTCCGGCGGGCGCACGAGGCCGTCGGGCTCCTGGTGCGCGCCTGCCTCGAGCGCGGCGTCGGCCTCGAGGAGGCCGGCCCGGACGAGATCGCCGGGGCGGGCCTCGAGGGCGTCGCGCTGCCGCCGCTCACGGCCGAGGCGTCGGTGGAGGCGAAGTCCGCGCCCGGCGGCACCGCCCGCGCGGCCGTCGTGGAGCAGCTGGAGACGGCGCGCGCTCGGGTGGCGGCGTGGTGAGCGCCGTCGCCCCGCCCTCGGGGGGCGTGCGGCTCGACCGGGACTTCTTCGCGCGCCCCGTGGCCGAGGTGGCGCCCGATCTCGTGGGCTGCGTACTCACGGTCGACGGCGTCGGCGGGGTCATCGTGGAGACCGAGCGCTACCAGGAGGACGACCCGGCCTCCCACAGCTTCCGCGGCCCCAAGGGCCGCGCGCTCGTGATGTTCGGGCCTCCCGGGCACCTCTACGTATACCGCTCGTACGGCCTGCACTGGTGCGTCAATCTCGTCTGCGAGCCCGAGGGCAGCGGCGCCGCCGTGCTGATCCGGGCCCTGGCGCCGCTCCACGGCATCCCGGCGATGCGCGCGCGCCGCCGGGGCGTCGCCGACCGGCTGCTCTGCGCGGGCCCCGGCCGGCTCACCGAGGCCCTCGCCATCGACCGCCACCTCGACGGGGCCGACGCCCTGCGGTCCGGCGGCCACGTCGCACTCGGCGGGCGCACCGGCGCGGTCGAGGTCGTCAGCGGCCCCCGCATCGGCGTCTCGGTCGCCGCCGACCGCCCGTGGCGCTTCGGGCTGGCGGGATCGCCGTACCTCTCCAAGCCCTTCCGGGCCCCCGCGTGAGCGCCGACGCCGCGGCGCTCGCCGCCCGCGCCGTCAACTGCCTGCCGCCGGAGGCCCTGGCCCAGAAGCTGGCGCTCGGACGCCCCCTGCGCGTGAAGCTGGGCGT
>CAWGMB010000015.1:0-45000 GCA_963823515.1 uncultured Thermoleophilia bacterium | reverse complement strand
CCACATACTCCGAGAGGGGATGTCGGTCGGCGTAAGCCGGCAAGTCGTCGAGTCCATGCCTCCGAGAAAAGCCTCTAGGGAGTGGGAACGCACCCGTACCAAAACCGACACAGGTGGGCAGGTAGAGCATACCGAGGTGATCGAGAGAACCCTCGTTAAGGAACTCGGCAAAATTGTCCCGTAACTTCGGGAGAAGGGACGCCCCGGTAGAGTGACGGACTTCGCGTCTTGAGCTCGAGGGGGCCGCAGAGAATTGGCCCAACCGACTGTTTACCAAAAACACAGGTCTCTGCGAAGTCGTAAGACGACGTATAGGGGCTGACGCCTGCCCGGTGCCGGAAGGTCAAGTGGAGAGGTTAGCCCTCGTGGCGAAGCTTTGAAATCAAGCCCCGGTAAACGGCGGCCGTAACTATAACGGTCCTAAGGTAGCGAAATTCCTTGTCGGGTAAGTTCCGACCTGCACGAATGGCGTAACGAGTTGGGCGCTGTCTCAACGAGGGACTCGGTGAAATTGTAGTATCGGTGAAGATGCCGATTACCCGCCGCAAGACGGAAAGACCCCGTGAACCTTTACTGCAGCTTGATATTGGTGTTTGGGACATCCTGTCCAGGATAGGTGGGAGGCTGTGAGCCCGTGACGTCAGTTGCGGAGGAGCCAACCTTGGGATACCACCCTGGATGTTCTGAGCTTCTAACGGAAGACCGTGATCCGGCTTTCGGACATTGTCAGGTGGGCAGTTTGACTGGGGCGGTCGCCTCCCAAATTGTAACGGAGGCGCGCAAAGGTTCCCTCAGCACGGTTGGAAATCGTGCGTAGAGTGTAAAGGCATAAGGGAGCTTGACTGCGAGACTGACAGGTCGAGCAGGTACGAAAGTAGGCCTTAGTGATCCGGCGGTAGAGAGTGGAATTGCCGTCGCTCAACGGATAAAAGGTACTCCGGGGATAACAGGCTTATCCTCCCCAAGAGTCCACATCGACGGGAGGGTTTGGCACCTCGATGTCGGCTCGTCGCATCCTGGGGCTGGAGTAGGTCCCAAGGGTTGGGCTGTTCGCCCATTAAAGCGGTACGCGAGCTGGGTTCAGAACGTCGTGAGACAGTTCGGTCCCTATCTGCGGTGGGCGTTGGAGATTTGAGAGGAGTCGTCCCTAGTACGAGAGGACCGGGATGAACAGACCTCTGGTGTATCAGTTGTCGTGCCAACGGCACTGCTGACTAGCTACGTCTGGACGGGATAACCGCTGAAAGCATCTAAGCGGGAAGCCCACCTCAAGATGAGATCTCCCACCCCTTTAAGGGGGTAAGGCTCCAGGTAGACCACCTGGTTGATAGGCTGGATGTGTAAGCGCAGCAATGCGTTCAGCAGACCAGTACTAATCCGCCGAGGGCTTGACCAACACAAGAGCACACCGACGCCGCTATGCAGTCTTGAGGGTACGTCCCTCACGATTTTCCGGTGGTCGTAGCGAGAGGGAAACACCTCTTCCCATTCCGAACAGAGCCGTTAAGCCTCTCCGCGCCGATGGTACTCCGAGTGAAGACTCGCGGGAGAGTAGGTCGCCGCCGGGATTAGTTTGAATAGTCGTGCGTCGTGAGCCGTCGGATTCCCGGCGGCTTTCGTCGTCGACGGGCCGGGGGGACGGCCGGTGCGCCCCGCGCGCGGGGGGCGCAAGCCGCTCATGCGCGAGCGGCGCCGCAGGGCTCCGAGCAGGACCCGTCGAGCGCCGGCGTTCGCTGCGCGGCGCTCGCGGGTGGCGTGGGGAGGTGCTGGGCGCGCGCGGCGGAGGGTTCGCCCGAGGACGAAGGAGCGACGCGGCGTGAGGATCGTGCGGGGGTTCGTCGCCGAGGGGCCTCGGGGTGGAGCTGTTGCTCACCGAGTCCGGCTCCGAACGCGAGGTGCTCGATCTGCTCGAGCGGGGGGAGCTGGAGCTGACATTCAGCGTGCTGCCGCTTCCGCAGGGCCCGTTCGGGGGTGTGGAGCTGATGCGCGATCGGTACCTGCCGCTCGTGGCGGCGGACGATCGGCTGGCCGTGGACGGCGGGTCGCCGGCGCTCGGCGATCTGGCCGGTCTTCCCGGGATCGGCTTCCGGACGCGCGTGGCGGGCGAGAGGACCGATGAGGTCGTCCGCCGGAAGGGGGTCGAGCTGCGGACGGTGCTCCGCTCGGATGAGAACGGCACGGTCCAGGGCCTCGTGGGCCGGGGATGGCGGCCGCCCTGGTGTCCCTGCTCGCCGCGCGCCCGGCGGATCCGCGCGTGGCGGTGCTGCCCATGAGCGGGGAGGTGCCAGACCGCCTGATCGCTGTCGCGGTGGCGCCGCGATCGCGCGCTCTCGCCGGCCGCACGCGCGTTCATCGCGTGTGCCCGGGAGATCTGCGCCGGGCTCCAGGGGCCGGCGGTGGCCGGCGCTGGGAAAGCGCCCTGAGGCCTCCGGGGTCGCTGGTACCATCGCGATGATGACCGAACCAGGACCGCCCCGGCAGGAGCTGGACTGCATCGTCGTCGGCGGTGGGATCGCCGGCTTGGCGTGCGCGCAGCGGCTGGCGGCGGGCGGGAGCTCGGTGACGGTGCTCGAGGCGGACGAGGCCCCCGGGGGGCGCGCACGCACGGTCTGGCATCGCGGGCGCCCGGTGGACCGCGGCTTCCAGGTCCTCTTCCGCTCCTATCCCGAGACGCGCGGCCTCCTGAAGGCCATCGGGCTTCCGCGCCGGGATCTGCGCCCCATCGACGGCGGCGCGGTCTTCATCGGGGATGCGGGGGAGACCCACCGCCTCGGCGCCTCGAAGCTCGGCGCGCTGCGCTTCGGCGGTATCGGGCCGCGCGACCGCGCGCTGCTCGTGAAGCTCGCCGCCTCCGTCGTGGCCCGCCCTCCCCACGCGCTGCTCGAGCCGGCCGCAGCCGGCCGGTCGACGGAGGACTTCCTTCGCGACCGCGGCTTCTCGGCCGCCGCGATCGAGCGCTTCTTCCGGCCGCTGTTCGGGGTGGTGACCCTCGACCGGAGCCTCGGGGCCGACGAGGGCTACTTCCGCTTCCTGATGTCGATGCTGGCGCGCGGGCCGGCGGTCATCCCCAGCGACGGGCTCGGCATGATCGCCGAGTGGACGTCGGCGGCCGTGCGACAGGCCGGCGGCGTCGTCGAGTTCGGCGCGCGCGTCGTCGCCCTCGAGACCGGCACGGACGGCCGGCGGGTCACGAGCGTCCGGACCGACGACGGGCGGGCGTTCAGCGCACGCAACGTGGTGCTCGCCGTCGAGGCACCGGTGGCGCGGGAGCTGCTCGGCCCGCTCGACGCCGCCGCGGCCGACCACCTCCCGCGTGAGGCGGCCTCGTCGGTGTCGGCGGCCTTCGCCCTGCGCCGGCCGCTCTACCGCGGCCGCTCGATCGTGTTGAACGCCGCCCCCGTGGTGGCGGGCTCCCCCCGCGTCGACCTGCTCTGCCAGACCACCAACATCACCCGCCCGGGCGCGACCGACGGGCCGCACATCCTGCTCGCCACCCGTGTCACGACCGGGGGTGGGGATGCGGGCGGGCTGGTCGAGGCCGTCGGCGACCTCGTGCGGCGCTGGGCGCCGCGCTTCGACTGGGCGGAGCTCGCGGAGCCGATCGGCGTCTACGAGCACCCCTTCGCGCAGTTCCGCCCCCTCGTCGGGGTGCGCGAGCGGCTCCCGGGCGCGCGGACCGCCGTCGACAACCTGATCCTCGCCGGAGACATCACGACGCACCCCTCGATCGAGGGCGCGGTGTCGAGCGGCGTCCGCGCCGCCGGGATCGTTGACGCGCTGACGCCGTGAGGCTGGTCGGCGACCGGCGGGTCTTCAGCGTCGAGGACGTGACGGCGCGCCTGTCGGGGATGTTCGAGGGCCTGAAATCCTTCTGGGTGGAGGCCGAGGTGCAGGACCTGCGCCCGGCACGCACCCAGATGCGCTTCACGTTGCGCGGGGAGCACGTGCTCGACGCCTCGATGAACGGAATCGTCTTCGACCGGCTTCCCCATCGCCCTGCCAACGGGGCGATGGTGCAGGCCTATGGCCGCATCGAGTTCTGGCGCCAGCGCGGGCAGATCTCGATGCGGGTCGAGAAGCTCGAGCTCGCGGGCGACGGGCTGCTGCGGGCCCGCGTGGACGAGCTTCGGGGCCGTCTCGAAGCCGAGGGCCTGCTCGATCCCGCTCGCAAGCGGCGCCCTCCGATGCTGCCGCGGCGCATCGGGCTGGTCACGAGCCCGGACGGCGCGGCCCGCGACGACGTGCTCACCACCGTCTGGGCCCGCTTCCCGTCGGCCGACGTCGTGCTGGTGAGCGTGCCGGTGCAGGGCGACACGGCCTCCGGACTGATCGTGCGGGCGCTCCGCCACCTGGACGCCCGTCCCGACGTGGACGTGATCGTCGTGGCCCGCGGCGGCGGGTCGCTGGAGGACCTGATGGCCTTCAACAGCGAGCCTGTGTGCCGCGCCGTCGCGGCGTCGGCGACCCCGATCGTGTCGGCCGTCGGCCACGAGCGGGACGTCACCCTGTGCGACCTGGTGGCGGACGTCCGCGTCTCGACCCCGACGGCGGCCGCGGCGGTGGTGGTGCCGAGCATCGAGGCCGTGGAGGCGCGTCTCGCCGACGCCTCGCTCGCGATCCGGCGCGGGCTGGAGCGGACGAGCGCCGCCGCGGGCCGGTCGGTCGAGCGCCGCGGGGAGGCCCTGGTGCGGGCGCTGCGCGCGAACGGCGCGCTCGGGCGCGACCGCGTCGAGCGGCTGGCCCCCCGGCTCTCGGCGGCGCTGTCGCGCGTGGGCGCGTCGGCGCCCGCCGGGCTCGCCGCCAGGTCGGCCTCGCTGGAGCGTGCCATGACCGGGCGCACCCAGGAGGCGGCGGGCCGCGTGGAGCGGGCCGCGGCCCTGCTCGCCCTGCTCTCGCCCGAGCGGACTCTCGCGCGCGGGTACGCGATCGTCCGCGACGCCGAGGACGGCGCCGTGATCGCGTCGGCGAGCGGGATCGGCCCGGGCCGCCGGCTCGACATCGGCCTGCGCGACGGGCGCATCGCCGCGCGCACGGAGGCGGAGCGATGAGCGACCCGGTGCCGGCCCCCCCTTCCGGCGAGGAGGCCCCGGTCACCTTCGAGGAGGCCCTGCGCCGGCTCGACGAGGTGGTGTCCCGCCTCGAGAGCGGCGAGGTGGGACTCGAGGAGGCCGTCGCGCTCTTCGAGCGCGGTCAGGGGTATCTCGCGGCCTGCCGCGAGCGCCTCGGAGCGGCCCAGAGGCGCATCGAGGAACTGACCGCCGAGGGCCTGCCGGCCGGCGAGGAGCCCTCGGCCCCCTTCTGAGCGGCGCGCCGGGCGGTCCAGCGCTCGAGGCGGGCGAGGTCCCGCTCGATGCGGGCGAGCGGTACCTGGCAGCCCACCCCGGAGACGTTGGCGAACGAGAGCAGGCGCTCCTCGTCGGCCCGGAGCGTCATCCACTTCGCCAGGACGTCGTCGCCGGCGGGCGGCAGCGTGGAGCCGGCGGCGCCCCCGCGGTCCGGGAAATGCACGCAGTACTCGCGCACCGGGGCCATCGAGCGCGGCAGGAGCGCCACGACCGGCAGGTGCGGGTAGATCAGGTACCGGTGGCGCGGGGAGCGCTCGAAGTGCCGGCCGCCGCGCGCCCGGCGGCGGCCGGTGACGCAGATGAAGCCGAGGTCGTGGAACATCTGCCACTCCTCGGGGTTGACCACCACCGCAGCAGGTCCCGCGAGCGGTCCTCGGCCTGCTCGGGCGAGGGCGGCCGCTCGGTGAGCCACAAGGCGGGCCGGCGCCTGCCCGCGACCCGGCTGTGCCGCGGCCGGCGAACCCGAGGGCCACGCCGATGAGACCCAGGGTCAGGACGAGCGCCATCACCATGAGCCCGGAGCCCATCGCGCCCGGCTCAGCCCGCGGGCGCGCGGGTCGAGCCGCCGCCGGCGCGCGGCCAGAAGAGGACTCGCTCTGCCCCGGGGGTGATGTCGGCGAAGTCGGTGACCAGCACCGCCTCACGTCGCCCGCTGCGGTCGTCGGTGACCGGGACGGCCGCCCACATGCCCTCGTCGAGCTGGCGACGGAACGCCGCGAGGAGCTCGGCGCGCTCCTCGTCGACGCGCGGGTCGCCCTCGCAGACGAGGGTCTCGCCGTATCCCGGCATCAGTCGCAGGAGCCTCATGCCGCGGTTGCATCCACCGCCCGGCGGGGCGCGCAACGCTCCCGGGGCGCGGGGCTACGATGGCCCCGTGGATCCCGTCCTGCGCGCTGTGCGCGCCCAGCTGCCGAGCCTCGCGCCCGGCGCCTATCTCAACGCCGGCGGGTGCGGCCCCCTGCCGCTCGCGGCCGCGGCGGCCCTGCGAGACTGGGCCGACGACGCGGTGGGACGCGTGCGGGGCAGCCTGGCCTCGTTCGAGGCGATGGTGGAGGAGTCGTCCGCCGTGAGGGCCGCCGCCGGACGGGTCGTCGCGGCGCCGGCGGCGGAGATCGCGCTCACCGCGAACACGACCACGGGCCTCAACGTCGTCGCATGGGGGCTCGACTGGCGCCCGGGCGACGAGATCGTCGCGCCGGCGCTCGAGCATCCGGGGCTCACCGTCCCCCTGGCGGTGATCGCCCGTCGCCACGGCGCCGTGGTCCGCTGGATCGACCCCGGCGGCTCGGGGGAGGGCCTGGCCGCGGCGGTCGCGGCCGCCTGCGGTCCGCGGACGCGGCTCGTGGCGCTGTCGCACGTCTCCTGGGCCACCGGCGCGGTGCTCGACGTCGCCGGGGCCGCCCGGGCGGCGCGGGCGGTGGGCGCGCTCGTGCTCGTGGACGGCGCCCAGTCGGCGGGGGCGATCCCGGTGGACGTCGCGGCGCTCGGCGTGGACGCGTACGCGTTCCCGGCCCATAAGTGGCTCCTGGGCCCCGAGGGGCTCGGCGCCCTCTGGGTGGCGCCCGAGGCCATGGACCGCATCGACCTCGCGGCGTCGGGATACGAGAGCGGTGCCGGGCACGGCCCCGGGGGGGCGCTGACCCCGCACCCGGGGGCCCAGCGCTACGAGGTCTCGACGCCGCCCGCGGCACTGCTGCCCGCCTGGCGGGCCTCGATTGAGTGGCTCGAGGGGCTCGGGTGGGGATGGATCCACCGGCGAGTCGCCGAGGCGGCCGCCGAGGGCAGGGCGGCGCTCGAGGCCGTCGCCGGGGTGCGCGTGCTGACCCCAGCGGCTCCGCAGGCCGGTCTGGTGACGTTCGTCATCGAGGGGCGCGATCCCCAGGCGGCGTGCGCCGCCCTCGCCGAGCGCGGCTGCATCGTGCGCTGGCTGGAGCGGCCCGCCGCCCTCCGGGCCGCTTTCGGCTTCTTCAGCGACGCATCCGACGCGGAGCTCCTGAGCGGCCTCGTGACCGCGATCGCGCGCGGCGACTGCTAGCGTCCAGGGTCGTGAGTCAGGACAGGCTGGTCATCCGGGGCGGCCGAGCGCTGTCCGGCACCGTGGTGCCGAGCGGCAACAAGAACGCCGCTCTGCCGATCCTCGCCGCATGCCTTCTGACGGACGAGGAGGTCGTGCTCGAGAACGTGCCCGACATCCTCGACGTCCACGTCATGCTGGCGCTCCTCGACGACCTCGGGGTCAGCGTCCGCGACGAGGGCCCCAACACCCTTGCTCTGCGCGCCGACCGCGTCCGCACGACGCACCTCGATCCGGACCTCTGCCGCCGCCTGCGCGCCTCGCTGCTGCTCGCGGGGCCCCTGCTCGCGCGCTGCGGCGAGGTCGAGCTGCCCCTCGCGGGCGGCGACTTCATCGGCCGTCGCCGCGTCGACACCCACCTGCTCGCGTTCCGCGCCCTCGGTGCCGACTGCGAGGTCAACCGCAGCTACAGCCTCAGTCACCGCGGGCTGCGCGGCGCGGAGCTGTTCCTCGACGAAGCCTCGGTGACCGCCACCGAGAACGCGCTGATGGCGGCGGTCACCGCCACCGGCCGCACCGTGATCCTCAACGCCGCCGGCGAGCCGCACGTCCAGGACCTCGCCCGCTTCCTCGTGGAGCTGGGCGGTCGGATCGAGGGCATCGGCACCAACCGCCTGATCATCGACGGCGTCGACCGCCTCCACGGCGGGCGCTTCCGGATCGGCCCGGACTACATCGAGATCGGCTCGTTCATCGGCCTCGGCGCGATCACGGGCTCCGACCTGACGATCACCGACGTGCGCGCCAGCGACATGCGCATGATCAACCTCACCTTCGAGCGGATGGGCATCCGCGTGGAGATGGACGGCGACACGCTGCGCGTGCCGCCGGACCAGTCGCTGCGCGTGGTCTCCGACGAGGGCGATGCGATCCCGAAGATCGACGACGGCATCTGGCCCGCCTTCCCGGCCGATCTCACCAGCATCGCCACCGCGGTCGCCACGCAGACGCACGGCACGGTCATGATCTTCGAGAAGATGTTCGAGAACCGGCTCTTCTTCGTGGACAAGCTGGTCGCGATGGGGGCCCGGATCGTCCTGTGCGACCCGCACCGGGTGCTCGTGAGCGGCCCCGCCCGGCTCTACGGCGAGCGGCTCGAGAGCCCGGACATCCGCGCCGGCATGGCCATGCTGATCGCGAGCCTCGCCGCCGACGGAGTGAGCGTCATCGGCAACGTGGGCCAGATCGACCGGGGATACGAGCGCATCGACCAGAGGCTGCGCGACCTCGGCGCCGACATCGAGCGTGTGCGTGAGTGACGCCGACAGCGGGCGCGGCGGCCTCGCCGCCGCCGGCCTCCCCTCCGGGGGCAAGGACGTGCTGGCGGTCGAGGCGCGGGAGCTCCGCGGCGTCGAGGCCGCTCTGCGCGGCCGCTTCGAGGCCTATGGGTACCGCGAGGTCATGACCCCGGTCCTGGAGTTCGCCGACGTCGTCGAGCGGGCCCAGGAGGGGCGTCTGCGCGACAGCTTCCGCCTCTTCGACGAGACGGGGCGCGTCCTGGTGCTGCGTCCCGACCTCACGATCCCCGTCGCGCGCCTGGTCGCGACGCGCATGAGCGACCACCCCGGCCCGGTCCGCGTCTCGTACCTCGCGCGCGCCTTCCGTCCGCCGTCGCCCGGTCACCCGCGCGCCTCCGAGCAGCGCCAGGCGGGCGTCGAGCTCGTGGGCGAGGGGGGTCCCGGCGCCGACGCCGAGGTGCTCGCCCTCCTCGTGGAGAGCCTGCGCGCGACCGGCCTGACGGGCCTGCGCGTCGGGGTGGGCGACGTCTCTCTCACCACCGCGGTGCTCGACGGCCTCGGGGTGGACGCGCGGGTGCGATCCGATCTGAGCGCGGCGCTGGCCGCGCGGAACTTCGTGGAGTGGCGGCGGCTCGCCGCGCACGCTCTGCCGTCGGGCCCCGGCTCCGGCCTTCTGCGCGACCTGCCCTCCCTGCGCGGCGGCCGCGAGGTGCTGGCGCGGATCGCATCCGAGGTCCCGTCCGCGTCGCCGGCCTGCGAGCGCCTGGGGCGCACGCTCGACCTGCTCGCCGAACAGGGTGCCGTGGACGCGGTGATCCTCGACCTCGGGGTGCTGCGGGACTGGTCCTACTACTCGGGGGTCGTGGTCGAGGCGTACGCCCCCGGAGTGGGTGCGCCGATCGCCATGGGGGGCCGGTACGACGGGCTCGGGGCGCGCTTCGGCTGCGACCGCCCCGCCGTCGGGTTCGCGATCACCCTCGATCTGCTGCACCAGGCCCTGATCGCCTCCGGGTCGTCGGCGACTCCGCCCCGGCCGGGTCTCGTGCTCGCCGGCGGGCTCGACGCCGACCTGGCGGCCGTCGCCGCTCTGCGCGCGGCGGGCCTCCCGGTGGTCGCGCTCTCCGAGGGGTCGGCCGACGCCGACGCCCTGGCCGCCGCGGACGGCTGGCGGTACGTCGCGCGCCGGGCGGACGACGGTTTCTCGGTCACCGACCGCGCGACGGGCGTGACCCGCTCGTGCGCGAACCTGGAGGACGTGGCCGCATGGCGGGACTGAGGATCTGCGTGCCGCTCGGGGCGCTCCTGCCGGGTTCCCTCGAGGCCCTCGAGCGCGCCGGCGTCAACGTCGAGCCCCTGCGCGACGCCGGGCGGCGCCTGATCGTGGAGAGCCCGAGCGGGACGACCTTCATCACGACGCGCCCCAGCGACGTGCCGACCTACGTCGAGGCCGGCGCCGCCGACATCGGAATCGTCGGCAAGGACGTCCTCTACGAGCGCGACCCGGACGTCTACGAGGTGCTGGACCTCGGTTTCGGCGGATGCCGCATGGTCTACGCGACCCGCGAGGGGGAGGATCCGACGCCGGCCGCGCTCGAGCACCTGGGCGTGGTGCGCGTGGCCACCAAGTACCCCCTGACCGCGACCGGCCACTTCACGTCGACCGGCCGCCAGGCCGAGGTGGTGAAGGTGAACGGATCCGTGGAGCTCGCTCCTCTGGTGGGCCTGGCCCACGGGATCGTCGACCTCGTGGCGACGGGCCGCACCCTGCGCGAGAACGGTCTGGTGGAGCGCGAGCAGATCTTCGAGTCGTCGGCGCGTCTGATCGTGAACCGCGTCAGCCAGACACTGCGCGCCGAGGAGCTGGACGCGCTGGTCGGGCGCATGGGGGAGTCTTCGCCGTGAGCGCCGGCCCCCGCCGCGCGCGGCTGCGGGCCGGCGGCACCGCGGTGCTCGCGCAGACCCTGCGCCCCGTGCTGGACACGGCCGGCGTGGCCGGCGGCGTGAGCGAGGTCCTCGAGGCCGTCCGCGAGCGTGGTGACGACGCTCTCGTGGAGGGCGCTCGCCGCTTCGACTGCGCCGACTTCACGCACGACCGCCTGCGCGTGCCCCAGGCGACGCTCGCCCGCGCTGCCGCCTCGCTCGACGACGACCTGCGCGTGGCGATCGGCGTCGCGGCCGCGCAGGTGCGGCACGTGGCCGAGGCGACCCTCCCCGAGGACGTCAGCGTGCGCCTGCCCGCCGGGCAGGGCGTGACGGTCCGCTCGATCCCGGTCGATGCGGCAGGGTGCTACGTGCCGGGGGGCCGCGCCGCCTACCCGTCGAGCCTGATCATGGGCGTCGTCCCGGCGCAGGTGGCCGGGGTGTCGCGGATCGTCGTGGTGAGCCCCCCAGGCCCTGACGGCCGCCCCGCGGAGTCGATCCTCGCCGCCGCGGCACTCCTGGGCATCGACGAGGTCTACGCCGCCGGGGGCGCCGCCGCGGTCGGCGCCCTCGCCTTCGGCACCGCCACGATCGCCCCGGTGGCGGTGATCGTGGGGCCGGGCAGCCCCTGGGTCCAGGAGGCCAAGCGCCAGGTCGTCGGCACCGTGGGCATCGACGGGGTAGCCGGTCCCAGCGAGGTGATGATCATCGCCGACGCCTCGTGCGACCCGCGGGCGCTGGCCCTCGACCTGCTCGCGCAGGCCGAGCACGGAGAGGATTCGCCGGCCGTGCTCGTGAGCGATGACCCGCAGGTGATATCCGACGTGGAGGCCGAGCTGCACGAGCTCGGAGAGGGCCTCGGCCCCATCACCCTGGTCGAGTGTGCCAGCATGCCCCTGGCGATCGAGCTGGCCGAGGCGTTCGCCCCCGAGCACCTGGAGATCGCGACGCGCGACGCCGGGGCGATGGCGCAGAGGATCACGCGGTCGGGGGCGGTGTTCATCGGATCCAACGGCGCGACCGCGTTCGGCGACTACATCGCCGGATCCAACCACGTCCTGCCCACCGGGGGGGCGGCGCGCCACGCGTCGGCCCTCGGCCCCACCACCTTCCTGCGGAGGATGTCCGTGGTCAACATGACCGACGAGGCCGTCGAGGCGCTGACGCCGCACCTGGCGGCGCTGGCCGATGCCGAGGGCTTCACGATGCACCGCCGCTCGGCCGAGGCGCGCCGGAGGCCGTCGTGAGCCGGCGTGCCGAGACGACGCGCACGACGGGGGAGACCGACGTCCGCGTCCGCATCGACCTCGACGGCAGCGGCGCGTCGACGGTTTCGACCGGCGTCGGCTTCTTCGACCACATGCTCACGTTGCTGGCCCGCCACTCGCTGATCGACATCGAGGTCGAGGCGCGTGGCGATCTGGAGACCGGCAGTCACCACACGGTGGAGGACGTCGGCATCACGCTGGGCCAGGCCCTCGCCACGGCCCTGGGCGACCGTTCGGGCATCGAGCGCTACGGCGCGGCCCTCATCCCGATGGACGAGTGCCTGGTGCAGGCGGCGCTCGACCTCTCCGGGCGTCCGTATGTCGCGGTCGACGTGCCCCTGCCGGCGATGGTGATCGGCGGTTTCGAGACCGAGCTCCTCGGGGAGTTCATCCGGGGCCTCGCCAACCACGCGGGCATGACCGTGCACGTCCGCCTTCTGGTCCCCGGGAACGCGCACCACGCCATCGAGGGCAGCTTCAAGGCGCTCGCCCGCGCCCTCGCCCAGGCCGTGGCGCCGCAACCCCCGTGTCGCCGGAGTCCCCTCCACGAAGGGACGCCTGTGACGCCCGTCATCGCGGTCCTGGACTACGAGATGAGCAATCTGCGCAGCGCCTGCAAGGCGCTCGAGCACGTGGGCGCCCAGGTCCGCGTGGTCACCGGCCCCGACGGGGTCGCGGGCGCCGACGGGGTCGTCCTGCCCGGCGTGGGACACTTCGGCGAGGCGATGCGGCGCATCCGCTCCGCCGGCCTCGACCTCGCGGTGCGCGACGCGGTGGACACGGGCCTGCCCGTCCTCGGGATCTGCCTCGGCCAGCAGCTGCTGTTCGAGGAGAGCGAGGAGAGCCCGGGCGCCGCCGGCCTCGGCGTGCTGCCGGGCGCGGTCCGCCGCCTCGCCACCGAGCGCAAGCTGCCCCACATCGGCTGGAGCCGCGTGCGCTGGCAGGCGGGGTGCCCGCTGGCGCCCGAGGTCGAGGACGACGCCTCATCGACCTACTACTTCGTACACACCTTCGGCTGCGAGCCGGAGGACCCCGCCCTGGTGCTCGGGCGCGCCGAGCACGGCGTCGAGTTCTGTGCGGCGGCCGGTCGCGAGGGCGTGATGGGCGTGCAGTTCCACCCCGAGAAGTCGAGCGCGGCAGGCCTCGGCCTGCTCGGGCGCTGGGTGGCGGGCGTCGCCGCCCGCGGCCCGGTGGCGTCGCTCTCGTGATCACCCTCTATCCGGCCATCGACCTGCAGGGCGGGCAGGCGGTCCGGCTGCGCCAGGGCGACTTCGCGCAGTCGACCGTCTTCAGCGACGACCCCGTGGACCAGGCCCGGCGCTTCGCCGAGGACGGTGCCCTCTCGCTGCACGTGGTCGACCTCGACGGCGCCCGTGCGGGCGAGCCGGTGCACGCGGCCCTGGTGGCGAGCATCGCGGCGGCATTCGCCGGGACGGTCCACCTCGGGGGCGGTCTGCGCTCGCGCCCGGCGATCGAGACCGCCCTGGCGACCGGCGTGACCCGGGTCGTCGTCGGCACCGCCGTGATCGACGACCACGACCTGCTGTCCTGGGCGATCGACCGCCTCGGCGACGGCCTGGTCGTGGCGCTCGACGCGCGCCAGGGCAAGGTGGCGACCCACGGCTGGACGCAGGTCACCGACCGCGACGCCGTAGAGGTGGCCACCGGGCTGGTCTCGATGGGCGTGAGACGGCTCGCCTACACCGACATCAACCGCGACGGCACCCTGGGCGGGCCCAACCTGGCGGCGATGCGTCGCCTGGCCGAGGCCGCCCCGCCGCTGCGGCTGATCGCGTCGGGCGGCATCTCCTCCCTCGACGACCTGCGGCGGCTGCGCGACCTCGGCATCGCCAACCTCGACGGGGTGATCGTGGGCCGCGCCCTCTACGAGGGCCGCTTCTCGATCGCCGAGGCCCTGGAGGTCCTGGGGGCCGGGGGCCGGGGTTGATCCGCGTCATCCCGTGCCTCGACGTGAACGAGGGCCGGGTGGTGAAGGGCGTCAACTTCGTCGGGCTCCGCGACGCCGGCGATCCGGTCGAGCTCGCCTCGCGCTACGACGCCGAGGGCGCCGACGAGCTGGTCTTCCTCGACATCGGAGCGAGTCACGAGGGCCGCGCGACGATCGTCGAGCTGGCGAAGCGGACCGCCGAGGAGGTCTTCATCCCCTTCACGATCGGCGGCGGCCTGCGCTCGGAGGACGACATCCGGGCGGTGCTGGCCGCCGGCGCCGACAAGGTCTCGCTGAACTCCGCCGCGGTGCGCGACCCCGGCCTCATCGAGCGCGCGTCGGCGCGGTTCGGCGCCCAGTGCGTGGTGGTGGCGATCGACGCCAAGCGCCGGGAGGACGGCTCGGGCTGGGAGGTGTTCCTCAACGGGGGACGCCTGCCGACGGGCCGCGAGGCGGTCGCCTGGGCCGCGGAGGCCGCGGCGCGGGGAGCGGGGGAGGTGCTCCTCACGAGCATGGATCGCGACGGCACCAAGGACGGCTTCGACTGCGAGCTGCTCGCGGCCGTGAGCGCGGCCGCGCCGGTGCCGGTGATCGCGTCCGGCGGGGCGGGCAGCCTGGCGCACTTCGCCGAGGCGGTGACCCGCGGCCACGCCGACGCCGTGCTCGCGGCGTCGGTGTTCCACGACGGGGTGTACTCGATCGCCGAGGTCAAGGCGGCCATGGCGAGCGCGGGTGTGCCGGTCCGCAAGTAGTCTGAGGGCGTGAGGCTCATCCGCACAGAGGCCGCGCCCGCCCCCGTGGCCGGCGCCCCCTACAGCCAGGCCGTCGCCGCGGGTCCCGGTGAGACCGTGCACGTCTCCGGGCAGCTCGGCATCGATCCCGGCACCGGCGCGCTGGTGGGCGAGGGGGTGAGCGAGCAGACGATGGTGGCCCTGCGCCACGTCGCGGCGATCCTGGAGGCCGCCGGGGCGGGTCTGGGCGCCGTCGCCAAGACGACGGTCTACCTGACCGACCTGTCGGGCGACTTCGCGGCGATGAACGAGGTCTACGCGGCCGCGTTCGCCGGCCACGCCCCCGCACGGGCGACGGTCGGCGTCGCGGCCCTGCCGCTCGGCGCCCGGGTCGAGATCGATGCCGTGGCCGTGATCCCGGCCGCCTAGTGCCCCGCCGCACGCCGACTTCTGAGTCAAGACGCTAGTGCCGGACCCGGCACGAGGCCCCGCGCGCGGTGCTACTCAGCCCAGGTGCGGCGCTCCAGAAGGCTGTCCAGCGCGATCCGGTCGAGGTAGTCGGGCGCCTCGGCGATCGGCCGGCCGGCGTTCTCCGGCGCCTTCACCCAGTCCTGGAAGCGCTGGTCGGCGGCCGTGAACGCCTCCTGCAGCTCGACCAGCGTCAAGCCCTCGAACGCCTCGAAGCGGGCGAGCAGGTCCTGTGCCACGGGCGCCACCGCGGCGAGCTTTCGGGAGACCGGATCGTAGGCCACGGCCTGGATCCTAGCCGCGCGGCGGGGGCCGTGGAGGCGCATCCCATCGTGCGGCGCGTGCTGCCCGCCCTCGAGGGGGAGGTGAGCGCTGTCGGCGGCGTCGTCCGCGACGCCCTGGCCGGCCGCGGGCCGGGCGACGAGCTGGATCTCGTGGTGGAGGGCGACGCCGTGGCGGCCGCGACGGAGCTCGGCCGTGCGCTCGGGGCGCGCGTCGTGACGCATCCGCGGTTCGGCACGGCGCACATCGAGCTGCCGCACGGCGGGCACATCGACCTTGTGAGCGCGCGGACCGAGACCTACACGGCCCCCGGGGCCCTGCCGACCGTCGGGCCGGGCGACCTGCGCGACGACCTCGCCCGCCGCGACTTCACGGTCAACGCGATGGCGCTCGGCCTGTCCGGCGCGCGTCGCGGGGTGCTCGTCGATCCCCACGGAGGCGCCGCCGACCTCGCGGCGCGCGTGCTGCGCAGCGTGCGGGCCGACGCCTTCACCGAGGATCCGAGCCGCCTCGTGCGCGGCGCCCGCTACGCCGCCCGGCTCGGGCTGGCGCCCGCGCCCGAGACCGAGGCGGCGGCGCGCGCGGTGGCGCCGGGCCTGGATCCGGGCTCGTCCCGCGTGGCCGAGGAGCTGCGCCGGGTGCTCGACGAGGACGGGGCGCCGGGGGCCCTCGAGCTGCTCCGCGAGCTCGGCGTGCCGTGGATCCGGCCGGGCGCGGCCGCGGCGATCGCGGCGCTCGAGGACGCGGCCGCGCACGCGCACGCGCCGAGCGTGCCGGTATGGGCGCTGCGCCTCGGGGCCGCCGTGGAGCCCCGGACCCTCGCGCGGACGGCCCTGCCCGGGTGGGCGCGGGCGATCGCCGCCGAGGCGGAGGCGGGCGCCGATCTCGCCGCCCGCCTCGAGCGCGCCGGCGCGCCCTCGGCTGTCGATCGCCTGCTGCGTACGGCCCCGCCGGCCACGGCGATCGGCGCGCACGTCCACGGAGCGGCCGCCGTCGCGGCCTGGTGGGCCTCCGACCTCGACGCCAGCCTCACGGGGGCGGATCTCGTGCGTGAGGGCGTGCGCCCCGGCCCCGCCATCGGCCGCGCGCTGGCCGAGGTCCGGGAGGCGGTGCTCGACGGGCGGATCGGCGGCCACGACGAGCAGCTCGCGCTGGCGCTGCGGATCGCGCGGGAGCGCGCATGACCGGGCTCGACCTGATCGAAGTCGCGACGGGCGCCCCGGCGCGCGCCGTGTTCACCACCCGTCGCGGCGGCGTCAGCACCGGGGGATTCGCGGGGCTCAACCTCGGCACCGACCGCGACGACCCCGACGAGCGGGTCCGCGCCAACCGCGCGCGTGTCTGCGCGGCCCTCGGGATCGATCCGGCGCGCGTCGCGATGGGCCGCCAGGTGCACGGCGCGGGGGTGCGCGAGGTGGCCGGCCCCGGCGACGGCGGCTTCACCGGACGCCTGCGCGACTGGCCGGAGGGCGACGGCCTGGTCACCGAGGAGCCCGGCGCGGCCCTCGTCGTGCTGGGCGCCGACTGCCTGCCCGTCGCCCTCTGGCGGCGCGACCGGCCCCGGGTGGCCGCGGCGCACGCCGGCTGGCGCGGGCTGGTCGCGGGCGTCCTCGAGGCGACGGTGGCGGCGCTCGGTGAGCCCGGCGAGGTCGGCGCGGCCATCGGCCCGGGCATCGGCGCCTGCTGCTACCCGGTCTCCGCCGACGTGCGCGAGGCGTTCGCGAAGCGCTTCGGCGAGGACGTCGTCACCGGGCGGGCCGTGGACCTGACGGCGGCCGCCCGTGTGGCGCTCGCCTCCGCCGGGGTGCCGGCGGCCGCCGTCGAGTCGGTCGGCGCGTGCACCTCGTGCGAGCCCGAGCGCTTCTACTCGTACCGTCGCGACGGCGCGGGGACGGGCCGCCAGGCCGCCGTCGTGTGGGCGGTGGCCGCGTGATGGACGCCGATCGGTTGCGGGACGTCATCGCCGAGACCCGCGAGCAACTCGACGCCGCCGCGGTGCGGGGCGGGCGCGCCGCGGGCGACGTGGAACTGGTGCTGGCCGGCAAGTACATGCCCGCCGAGGACGTGCCGGCCCTCGTCGCGGCCGGGGTGACGGTGGTGGGGGAGAACCGCCTGCAGGACCTCCGCGAGAAGGCCGCCATCGCGGACGGCCGGCTCACGTTCGACTTCATCGGTCACCTGCAGCGGCGCAAGGTGAGGGACGTCCTGCCCCTCGTGCGCCTCGTCCACTCGGTCGACTCCCTGCGGCTCGCCCAGGAGATCGCCTCCCGTTCGGAAGGTCCCACGCGGGTTCTCGTCGAAGTGAACGTCGCCGAGGAGCCAACCAAAGGTGGTATCGTGCCGCCCCAACTTCGGGCGTTCGTGGATGACGTGTCGGCCCAGACCGACCTCGTGATCGGTGGTCTCATGGCCATGCCCCCGTCGCACAGCGATGCAGAGATGAGTCGGTCCCACTTCGCCGCCGTGCGGAGGCTGGCCGGCGATCTTGCCCGCGAGTGGGAAGGGCGTCACGATTTCCGCGACCTCTCGATGGGCACGAGCCAGGATTTCCTCGTGGCGGCCGAAGAGGGCGCCACCAAGGTCCGCGTCGGTCGCGGGCTCCTCGAGCGCGTTCAGACAACCACTCAGGGAAACCGTTAGATGGCCGTCACCGATCTCTGGCACCGCACCCTCGTCTACTTCGGTATGGCTGACGAGCCGGATGACTACGCCGACGAGTACGAGGACGAGGCCGATCGCCGCGACCGCGACCGCGAGCAGCGCGCGGCGGCGCACGACGACCTGGAGAGGACCTACCGAGAGCGACCCAACGTCCGCCGCCTGGGCCCGCGCCGCCGCGAGAACGAGTTCGACGACATCTTCGCCGAGGAGACGCGGACCAACAGCCGGCCCGTGATGCGCTCGGTCGAGTCGCGCCCGCAGCCGGCCGAGGTGCACCTCATCGTCCCCAAGAGCTTCAACGACGCCCAGCAGATCGCGGACAAGTTCAAGGACACGATCCCCGTGATCCTGAACCTGCAGAGCGCCGAGACCGATCTCGCCAAGCGCCTGATCGACTTCTCGAGCGGCCTGACCTACGCGCTCGACGGCGGGATGCAGCGCGTGGCGGACAAGGTCTTCATGCTCACGCCGCGCAATGTCGAGGTGTCCGCGGAGGAGAGGGCCCGTCTCCTGGAGAAGGGCTTCTTCAACCAATACTGACCGTGGGTGCCTGGCCGGCCAGCATCGGGCTCATCGGGGCCGGCGCCATGGGGCGCGCGCTCGCCGTCGGCTTGTGCAGGGGCGGGCCGGAGCTGGCCGAGCGCCTGCTGATCGCCGACGCGGTCCCCGCCGCGGTCGAGGCGGCGGTGGCCGATGCCGGCGGGCGCCCGGCGCGCGTCGCCGAGGCGGCGGCCTGCGACCTGGTCTGCGTGGCGGTGAAGCCCAAGGACGCCCGTGAGGCGCTGGCGGGGGTCGTCGCGGAGCCCCGGCCGGAGCGGGTGATCCTCTCGGTGGTCGCGGGCTGGGATCTCGCGCGCCTCGCCCAGGCGGCCCCCGGAGCCCCGCTGGTGCGCACCATGCCGAACCTCGCGGTGCGCCACGGCGCCGGCATCGTCGCCCTGGCGACCCGCGACCTCGACGATGAGCGCGCCGCCCGCGTCGCGGATCTGCTCGCCCCGCTCGGCACGGTCGTGCCGCTGCCCGAGTCGCTCTTCTCCGCCGCGACCGCCCTGGCCGGCAGCGGCCCCGGGCTGGTGGCGGTGGTCGCCGAGGGGCTCGAGGAGGGCGGCGTGGCCGCCGGGCTGACGCGCGCGCAGGCGCGCGAGCTGGTGGGCGCCGTGCTCGGCGGAACGGCGGCCCTCCTTGCGGACGGCACCGACCCGGCGCTCCTGCGTCAGCGGGTCAGCTCGCCCGCGGGGACCACGATCGCCGGCGTGGCCGTGCTCGAGCGCGCGGCGGTGCGCGCTCACGTGGCCGACGCCGTCCTGGCCGCCGCCCGCCGCGCAGAGGAGCTCTGACGGCGATGGACAAGGTGGAGACCTACGTCGCGGCGCTGTTCACCGTGTTCATCGTCCTGATCTTCGTCAGGATCCTGCTCTCGTTCGTCCCGATGGCACCGGGCTCGCGCGTCGCGCGGGCGCTCTGGGACTTCGTCCACCAGAGCACCGACTGGTACCTGAACATCTTCCGCCGGATGATCCCGCCGCTCGGCATGTTCGACCTGTCGCCGATCGTCGCGATCATCGTCCTCTACATCGTGCGCGGCTTCCTGCTGTCTGCTCTGGGCTCCTTCTGAGCGACCTGCCGCCCTGGATCACGGTGGGGCGCGAGGGCGTGGTGGTCGCGGTGAAGGCGGTGCCGCGCTCGCGCGCGACGCGCGCGGTGGGGACGCAGGACGGGGCGCTGCGCGTGCAGATCGCGGCGCCGCCCCACCGGGGGCAGTCGAACGCCGCTCTGTGCGCCTATCTCGCAGACCTGGCCGGGGTGCGGGCCACGGCCGTGCGCGTGCGCCGGGGCTCGGGCGGCGCACGCAAGCTGATCGAGGTCGATGGCGACCCGCAGGCGCTCGCGGGCCGGCTGGCCGCTGCGCTGGGTACTCTGGGCGGTCCCACGTGAACCCCACCAAGCCCACCACGCGCGATGCGCTGATCCACGCCATCGCCCGCCGGCAGCGCCGTCAGGTCCAGGCCCGCTGGTGGCGGTTCGGCATCCTGGCCGCCCTGGTGCTGGTGCTCGACCAGGTGGCGAAGATCGTGGTGCGCATGACGCTCGAGCCCCGCGAGACCATCGAGGTGTTCCCCGGCTTCTCGCTGTCGCGCGTCTCCAACGAGGGCATCGCGTTCGGGTTCTTCCCCGGCCGGCAGGCCTTCGTGGCGGTTCTCACGGTCGTCGCCCTCTCGGCGATCGCCATCGCCCTGGCGGGCCTGGTGTCCCGCAACGCCCTGGTGGCCGCGGGCGCGGGGATGCTCGTGGGGGGGAGCCTGGGCAACCTGATCGACCGCCTCGCCCACGGCGCGGTCACCGACTTCCTCGACTTCTCCCGCTGGCCGGCGTTCAACCTGGCCGACTGCGGTATCACCATCGGCGCCGCGCTGATCGTCATCGGCCTGGTGCAGGACGGTGAGGAGGATGAGGAGCCTGACTGAGGACCGCGACCCCCGGCCCCTGCGGGTGGTCGTGGGCGCCGGTCTGGCGGGCACGCGGCTCGACGCCGGCGTGGGCTCGCTGGAGCGGGTCGGGAGCCGCGCGGAGGCGCAGCGGCTCATCGACGCCGGCCGGGTCCTGGTGGACGGCGCGACGCGGCCCAAGCGCCATCTGCTGAGCGCGGGCGAGGTGCTCGAGGTCAGGCCGGCGGCGGCGCCGCTGTCGGAGCTGGTGCCCGAGGTCGTGCCGATGACCGTCCGCTACGAGGACGAGCACCTGCTCGTGGTCGACAAGCCGGCCGGCGTCGTCACCCACCCGTCCGCCGGCCACTCCGGAGGGACGCTCGTGCACGGGCTGCTGGCGCACGCGATCGCGGGGGGCGGGGACCCCACCCGGCCGGGCATCGTCCACCGGCTCGACCGCGACACCTCGGGGCTGCTGGTGGTGGCACGCTCCGAGCGGGCCCACCGGCGCCTGCAGCGGATGCTGCGCGAGCGGGTGCTGGAGCGCACATATCTCGCGCTGGTGCACGGCGTGACGCCTCCCGCGATGACGATCGACCGCCCGATCGGCCGCGATCGCCGCATCCGTACGCGCATGGCCATCGCCTCCGCCGAGGACGGGCGCGAGGCCGTGACACGCGCTCGCCGGCTGGAGGAGCTGGGGCGCTTCTCGCTACTCGAGGTGCGCCTGGAGACGGGGCGCACCCATCAGATCCGCGTCCACCTGGAGTCGGTCGGGCACCCGGTGGTCGGCGACCGGGTGTACGGACGCCGCGAGGAGACCCTCGGGCTGGAGCGCCAGTTCCTCCACGCCGCGCGCCTCGCCTTCCCGCACCCGATCACGGACGAGCCGGTCGACGTCGAGAGCCCCCTGCCGCACGACCTCGAGCTGGCCCTCGGCCGCGCCCGCCGCGCCGCGGTGGCCACGCCGTCGAGCGGCCCGGGATTCAGACGCTAGGATGATCTCCACCTAGACGACCCCTCCCCGGCGCATCCGGCCAGATGGCGGTGCTCGGGTCCTTTCGCGTGTCCGCACGCGTTCGGCCTGCGTTCCATCTGCCGCGCACCGGCGCACGAACCACCCGAAACCCGTTTGTCGCAAGGGAGTCCCATGCCCACGATCACCATGAAGCAGCTGCTGGAGTCCGGGGTCCATTTCGGACACCAGACGCGGCGCTGGAACCCGAAGATGAAGCGCTACATCTTCGGCGAGCGCGGCGGCATCTACATCATCGACCTGCAGCAGACGATCGTCCTGCTCGAGCAGGCCTGCGACGTCGTGCGCGACATCTCGGAGCGCGGCGGCTCGGTGCTGTTCGTCGGCACCAAGAAGCAGTCGCAGGACGCGGTGGCCGACCAGGCCAAGCGTTGCGGCATGCCGTACGTCTCGCACCGCTGGCTCGGCGGCCTGCTGACCAACTGGGGGACGATCTCCCAGCGGATCCGCCGTCTGCACGAGCTGCGCAACCAGAAGCGCGAGGGCCAGCTGGAGCTGCTGCCGACCCGCGAGCGCCTCGCCCGCGAGGGTGAGCTGATCAAGCTCGAGACGAACCTCGGCGGCGTGGCCGACATGCAGCGGCTGCCCGACGCGGTCGTGATCGTGGACCTCAAGAAGGAGGCCATCGGCGTGCGCGAGGCGAATCGCCTCGGCCTCGCCGTCATCGGCCTGGTGGACACGAACTGCGATCCGGACGAGGCGACCTACGTCATCCCGGGCAACGACGACGCCATCCGCGCGTGCGGGCTGGTGCTCGGCGCCCTGGCCGACGCCGTTCTGGAGGGCAAGGGCACGCTGCCCACCTCGGGCATTCCGGCGCCCGCAGAGGACGCTCCCTCCGCCGAGGCTCCGGCCGAGGATGCGCCCGCCGCCGCGGAGGCTCCCGCCGCCGAGGCCCCGGCCGAGGATGCGCCCGCCGCCGCGGAGGCTCCCGCCGCCGAGGCTCCGGCCGAGGGTGCGCCCGCGCCCGCAGGGGCTCCCGCCGCGCCCGCCGCGGAGGTCGCCGAGTGAGCAGCAACATCAGCGCGAAGCTCGTCAAGGAGCTCCGAGAGAAGACCGGCGCCGGGATGATGGACTGCAAGAAGGCGCTCGAGGAGGCGGGCGGCGACCTCGATGAGGCCACCAAGGCCCTGCGCACCAAGGGGCTCGCGGACGCCGCGAAGAGGGCCGGCCGGGCGGCCAACGAGGGGCTGATCGACAGCTACATCCACGCCGGGGGCAAGGTGGGCGTGCTCCTCGAGGTCAACTGCGAGACCGACTTCGTGGCGCGCACGGACGAGTTCAAGAGCTTCGTCCACGACATCGCGTTGCACATCGCGGCCCTCAAGCCGCGCTTCGTCAGCGTCGCCGACGTCCCGGAGGAGTACGTCGCCTCCGAGAAGGCGATCTACGAGGCCCAGGCTCAGGACATCCCCGAGCACGCGCGCGAGCGCGCGGTCGAGGGCAAGCTGAAGAAGCACCTGGCCTCCATCTGCCTGATGGAGCAGGAGTTCGTGCGCGACCAGGGTGAGAAGAAGCCCCGCACGATCGAGGACCTGCGCGTCGAGGCGACCAGCAGCCTCGGCGAGAACGTCACGATCCGGCGTTTCGTCGCGTTCGAGCTTGGCCAGTAGCCCCGACCCCGGCGAGGACGCCCGGCCGGATGTCCGGCCGGGCGGCTCGGTGTTCAACCGGGTCGTCCTGAAGCTCTCGGGAGAGGCGCTGATGGGCGACGAGCCCTACGGCATCGACCCCGTGCGGATCGCGGGGATCGCCCGCCAGGTGAAGGGCGCCGCCGAGCGCGGCGTGGACGTGGCCATCGTGGTCGGCGCGGGCAACATCTTCCGCGGCCTGCAGGGCATGGCGATCGGCATGGACCGGGCCACGGCCGACTACATGGGCATGATCGCCACGATGCTGAACGCGCTGGCGATCCAGGACGCCCTGGAGAAGCTGGGGCTCACGACGCGCGTGCAGTCGGCGATCGCGATGCAGGAGGTCGCCGAGCCCTACATCCGCCGCCGCGCCATCCGGCACCTCGAGAAGGGGCGCGTGGTCATCTTCGCCGGCGGCACGGGCAACCCGTTCTTCACGACCGACACCACCGCCGCGCTGCGCGCGCTCGAGATCGGCGCGGAGTGCATCCTGATGGCCAAGAACGCCGTCGAGGGCGTCCTCGACGGCGATCCGCGGGTGGTGCCCGACGCGCGGCTCATCCCGCGGATCAGCCATATGGAGGCGATCGAGCGGGGCCTCAGGGTCATGGACACGACTGCGCTCACCCTCTGCATGGACAACGGTCTCCCGATCTACGTCTTCAACATGGGTGACGAGCGCAACATCGGCCGGCTGCTCGAGGGCGAGCAGATCGGCACGATGGTCGCCACCGAATCAACGGACTAGGAAGGCTTCCCGTGGAGGAACGACTGAAGGACGCGAAGCGCCGGATGCAAGGGGCCGTCGCGGCCCTCGGATCCGAGTTCGCATCGGTACGCACCGGGCGCGCCTCGACCGCCCTGCTCGACCGCGTCACCGTCGACGCCTACGGGACGCGGACGCCGCTCAACCAACTCGCGACGATCAACGCGCCCGAGCCGCGGATGCTGACCATCCAGCCGTTCGACCGCTCGATCATGCAGTCGGTCGAGAAGGCGATCATGGAGTCGGACCTCGGCCTGACGCCGAACAACGACGGCCAGACGATCCGCCTGGCGATCCCGCAGCTCACCGAGGAGCGGCGCAAGGAGATGGTGCGGCTCATCCACAAGATGGCCGAGGAGGGCCGCGTGGCGGTGCGCAACGTGCGCCGCGACGTGCTCAACGAGATGAAGCGGGCCGAGAAGGACGGCGAGCTCTCCCAGGACGAGCTCAAGAGCGCGCAGGACGACGTGCAGAAGCTGACCGACGCCGAGGTCAAGGCGATCGACGAACTGATGGCCGTCAAAGAGGCCGAGATCCTCGAGGTCTGAGCGCTGGCCCCGCGTGCCCCGATGACGCTCTTCACCCGCCTGCGGACCGCGCGATCGGTCCTCGGGCTCGGCCGCGTGCCACGGCTCGAGCCCCCGGCGGGCCTCACCGAGGTCCCCGAGTCGATCGCGATCATCATGGATGGCAACGGCCGCTGGGCGCGTGAGCGCCACCTGCCGGTGGGCGCCGGCCATCGCGCCGGCGCGAAGGCGCTGAAGAGGGTCGTGCGCGCGGCCTCCGACGCCGGCGTGAAGCACCTCACGGTCTTCTCGTTCTCCACGGAGAACTGGACCCGGCCGGATTCGGAGGTCGGCGACCTGATGGGGCTGTTCTGCGAGCTGATCGATCGCGAGGTCCCCGAGCTCAACGCCGAGAACGTGCAGATGCGGTTCATCGGCCGCCTCGGCGAGCTCGATGCGGACCTGCGCGGGCGGATCGCCGCCGCCGAGGCAGAGACGGCCGCCAACACCGGGCTGCGCCTGTTCGTGGCCATGAACTACGGCGGCCGGCGCGAGATCGCCGACGCCGCCCGGCGCTTCGCCGCCGAGTGCGGCCCGGAGGCGGGTGAGGCCGAGTTCGCGCAGTACCTGTACGCGCCCGAGCTGCGCGACCCGGAGCTCGTCATCCGCACCAGCGGAGAGCAGCGCCTGTCCAACTTCCTGCTGTGGCAGAGCGCCTACGCCGAGCTGCACTTCTCCGACAGGCTCTGGCCCGACTTCGGACCCGAGGACCTCGAGGCGGCCATGGCGGAGTACGGGCGGCGTCATCGCCGCTTCGGCGGACGCTGAACATCACCGCACCGACCGGACTCGCCAGCCGCCTGGTCGTCGCGGTCCCGGGGGTGATCCTCGCCATCGCCGTCGTCGCTCTCGGCGGGGTCGCCTTCGCGCTGGCGCTGGCGATCATCGCCGCCCTCGGCCTCTACGAGCTCTACAGCCTCACCGCCGCCGCGCGCCCCCTTCGCTGGGCCGGATACCTGGGCGCGCTCAGCCTGATCGTCCTCGCCTGGGCGATGGACGACCACGAGCACGGCGTCCTGCTCGGCCTCGGGATCAGCGTCTTCCTGGTGGCGATCGCGGCACTGATCCTTCCCCGCCGCGACGACATCACCGCCCGGATGGCGACCACGCTCCTCGGGGTGGTCTACCTCGGCTTCCCGCTCGCGATCCTCGTGATCACGCGCGACCTGCCCGACGGGGCCGGAGCCGTGGTCAACGTGCTGGTGGGCGTGTGGATCTTCGACACGGCCTCCTACGTGGGCGGCCGCATGTGGGGCCGGCACCCGATCGCCCCGCTCACCTCGCCCAAGAAGACCGTCGAGGGCGCTGCCGTCGGCCTCGTGACGGCCACCGCGGCGGTCTGGGTGGCGGGGCTCTACATGGACTGGATCGGCGGATGGCAGTCGCTGATCCTGGGCCTCGCGATCTGCCCGGCCGCGTTCCTCGGCGACCTGTTCGAATCGGTCCTCAAGCGGGACGCCGGCGCGAAGGACTCGGGCCGGCTGCTGCTCGGCCACGGGGGCGTGCTCGACCGCTTCGACGCGCTCCTGTTCGGGTCGGTCGCCGCGTACTTCGTGACCATCTGGATGGTCTACTGAGCCCCTCCCGGAGAGGCGTCCGCGCGGTAGGTTCCCGCTCGTGAACCTCGACCTGCTCAGCGAGCTCTGCGAGACGCCGGGCGCGCCCGGGCGCGAGGAGCGCATCCGCGCCGTGGTGCGGCGCGAGCTGGAGCCGCTCGCCGACTCGGTCGAGGTGGACCCGCTCGGCAGCCTGATCGCCCGCCGCGCGGGCGGCGGCGGGCCGACGCTGATGCTCTCGGCGCACATGGACGAGATCGGGTTCATGGTGACCCACGTCGAGGACGGGGGCTTCCTGCGCCTGATCCCGCTCGGCGGCTTCGACCCCAAGACCCTCACGGCGCAGCGCGTCATCGTGCACGGCCGCGAGGACCTGCTCGGGGTGCTCGGCACCAAGGCGGTGCACCTGATGAGCGACGAGGAGAAGCGCAAGGCGCCCGCGCTCGACGACTACTTCGTGGACGTCGGCCTGCCGGCCGACCGGGTGCGGGAGCTGGTGCGCGCGGGCGATGTGGTCACGCGCGAGCGCGCGATGGCCCGCCTCGGCGATCTGGTGACCTGCAAGAGCCTCGACAACCGGGCCGGTCTCTACGTGATGATCGAGGCCTTCCGCGCGCTCTCCGAGCACCACTGCGAGGTCGTGGCGGTCGCCACCGTACAGGAGGAGGTCGGCCTGCGCGGCGCGCGGGTGGCGACCCAGCGGGTGAGGCCCCAGATCGGCCTGGCCATCGACATCACCCTGGCCAACGACGGCCCGGGCGCGAAGCCCCACGAGCGGATCACGACCGTCGGCGGCGGAGCTGCGATCAAGGTCTACGACACCAGCGCGATCGTGCCGCGCGAGGTCGTGGACCACCTGGTCGCGATCGCCGGGGTGCGCGGCATCCCCAGCCAGCTCGAGGTGATGGTCCGGGGAGGCACCGACACGCGCGAGCTCGGCCTCTCGGGCGACGGTGCCCCGGCGGGCTGCGTCTCGATCCCGACGCGCTACGTCCACCAGGTCGTCGAGGCGTGCCACCCCGACGACCTCGACGCCTGCGTCGCGCTCGTCACCGCCTTCTGCGAGACCGCGGAGGCGCTGGTCCCCTGATCGCAGGCCTCTCGAGGACGGCCTCTTCGCGGCCGAGCGCGCGCTCGCGGCCGGCTCGGGCGATCGGCCAGGCAGGTGCCGCTCGCGTGTGCATCCCCATCGGCCGCCCGCCAGCGCGAGACCCAGCGATTCGCGGTCGCCGGCGAGACGCCCAGCCTCATCGCAGCCTGGCGCTGGCTAAGACCGCACTCTGTGACCAGCAACACGAGCCGCCGGCGCCCGGCCAGGCCGGGCGCCGCGCTACGGTGCAGCCGCATCCGGGCCTCCTTGGAGCTGCCTGTAGGTGTGGAGACCCACAGCTTCTCCCGGAAGCCCGGATGCCTTCAGGCGTTCACAACCTGTGTGGGCGGCTCACCTAGCACCAGCAGACACCGCTCGGGGCGACGTTCCCGCGGGCGGACCATCGCGGCACATGGCCGGGGACGGGTCGAGGCCGGTGGCGGTCTGGTGGGTGGGGTCCGATTGGACCCACGCCGCTCGCCCAATTGGGACCCCACGCGACACGGAGACGTTCCAAGTCGCGCGCACGCCGACCCCCCCGCGTCTGCCCACTGTGGGCACGATGGATGCGTGGCCAGGAGCTTCTACAAGGAGCGGGGGCTTGGAAGCCGTCCCGCGTGCGCGATCTGCGTCGGGGCCGGGGAGGGCGGGCGAGCGCCGCTTCATCTGCCGTGCGGGGTGAGCGTGTGGCTCTGCGCGGCGCATCGGTCCCCGGCATTCGTGACGCGCCGCGCGGGCCGGGATCTCGAGGCGAGCCTGTTCCACGTGTGGCGCTCGGCGGGCTGCCTGACCGTGTCTCGTGCCCGCGCGCTCGCCCTTCATCGCGCGCGACTCGCCGCCGGAATGCCCGCCCGGGTGGCCCCTGGCTCCTACGCGTGGCCGTCGCTGCGCCGCGAGGCGGAGGCGGCGTTCGCCGCCGGAGAGCCGCCGGGGGAGGTGATCCGTCGCCTCCGGGCCCGCGAGGCAGGGGGATCGGCGGTTCCGCCGAGCGCGCGGACCATGCGGCGGTGGTTCCGCGAGGGCCGGTGGCTCGGCGCGGGTCCTCCGGAGCGGCCGGCGCGCCCTCCCCACGGACCGTCGCAGCCGCCCGGGCCGGCCGGTCCGGGCGGATCCTCAGCCGAAGGTGAAGGCGAAGGCCCTCGTGCCGGGTGCCAGCTCGATCCGGATCCGCCCGGATCGCGGGGCGGGGAGCTGCAGCAGCCGGTAGAGGCGGGGCGTCGTCACGGTCAGGGCGCCGTCGGCGCCGAGGTCGGAGCCGGCCTCGTCGGCGGTGGGGGCCCGGCCGTCGATCAGAACGCGTCCGGTGCGGCTGCCGCCGTCGCCGTCGAGCACCAGATAGACGCCCTTCGCGCGGAAGGACAGCTCGATCGCCGCGTTCGCGCCGGCGCGCGCGTACTCGTCGTCGATCGTCCAGTCGCCGTCGAAGGCGATCTGATCGTCGGGGAGTGCGTCCGGCGCGGTGTACCGGGTCGGGAGCATCGGCCGGATCCGCTGCCCGGCCACCAGGCTCCGGATCCGCGCGGCCCCGACGTAGGTCTCCGGCGTCCGGTCGAGCCCGCCGGGCGGCGCCTCGGCGCCTTCCTCGCCGGCGCGCGGGCTCCGTGCCGGCACGCCAAGCGCCCGGCGGACGAGAGTCTCGGTCCGCGCCTCGTCGCCCTCGCCGATGTGCAGGTCGCGGACGTGGCCGTCGCGGTCGATCAGGTAGGTCGCCGGCCAGTAGCGATTGCCGAACGCGTCCCAGGTCGCGAAGTCCGGGTCGAGCGCCACCGGGTAGGTGATGCCGAGGTCGCGGACGGCGTCGCCGACGTTGCCCGGGTCGGCCTCGAAGGCGAATTCGGGCGTGTGCACCCCGAGCACCGTCAGGCCGTCGGCGCGATAGCGCTCGTAGAGGGCCTCGAGGTGGGGAATCGTGCGCAGGCAGTTGATGCAGGAGTAGGTCCAGAAGTCGAGCAGCACCACGCGTCCGCGCAGCGACGCGAGCGTGAGGGCCGCGTCGTCCGCGTTGAAGGTCGCCGAGATGCCGCGCAGCTCCGGGGCGGGTCCGGCGTCCGGCAGCCCGAGGTCGGCCCCGCCCGCGCCCGAGCCCCGGGCCGCCGAGAGGAAGGGCGGGATGTCGGTCGGTGCGCCGGGGCGCAGCCCGGACAGCTCGCGGTCGACGGCGGGGGTCCGCTCGAGGGCCTGGAGCGTGTCGGTGTAGGCGGGCAGGTCGCGGACGACGTAGGTCGTCAGGCGCGTGTCCACCCCCAGCGCGATCATCACGCCGGCGCCGATCATCAGCGCCCCGAGCGCCGGGCGGACCGCGGCCCCGCCGCGTCCGCGAAGGCGGCCCAGCAGCCGCTGGCCGCCGGTGGCGACCAGGCAGAGGGGCAGCACCGCCCCCACGGCGTACGCGGTGAGCACGACGAAGGCCGAGGCCCCGGCGTCGCCGGTCGCGGCCACCGCGGCGATGGCGGCGAACACCGGCCCGGCGCACGGCGTCCAGACCAGCCCGAGCGCCACGCCGACGAGCAGCCCGCCCGCGAGCCCCGAGCGTCCGCGCGGGATGCGCTCGCCCAGTCGCGCCACGGGCGCGAGCGCCAGCGCGAGGCGCTCGCCGAGAGCCGGCACGACGAGCGTCACCCCGAACGCGATCAGCGCGGCGATCGCGAGGTTGCGCAGCGCGTCCGGGCTCAGCCCGAGGCTCCGCAGGGCGGTGGTCAGCGCGAGCGTGAAGAGCACGAACGCGGCCACGAAGCCGGCGGCGATGCCGGCCACCCGGCGCGGCCCCCCGCCCGCCGATCCGGCGAGCACGATCGGCAGCGCGGGCAGCACGCAGGGCGACAGCGCGGTGACGACCCCGGCCAGGAACGCGACGGCGATGAGCAGGAGCACGGGATCCAGGCTAGCCGTGGAACCTTAAGGAGCCCTTACCACGGGCGCGGCGGGGTCCTCGCTACACTCGCCTGGTGGCACGCGTTCTCGTCCTGGGCTCAACGGGGTCGATCGGGGTCCAGGCCCTCGAGGTCATCGATCGGGCTCCCGATCTGACGGCCTGCGGCCTGTCGTGCGGTGGCCGGGTCGCCGAGATGGCCGCCCAGGCGGCCGAGCGGTCGATCCCTCACACGGCCGCCGCCGCGGGCGGCGGGACGATCCGCTTCGACCCCGACCTGGACGCGCTGATCGAGGCCTCGCAGCCCGACATCGTCCTGAACGCCATCGTCGGCGCGGCCGGCCTGCGCCCGACGCTGGCCGCCCTCGAGCGGGGCGTCACCGTGGCGCTCGCCAACAAGGAGAGCCTGGTCGCCGGGGGCGACCTGGTCGCCGCCGTGCGCGCCCGGACCGGGGCGGCGCTGGTGCCGGTCGATTCCGAGCACTCGGCGCTCTTCCAGCTGATGGAGGGCGTACCCGCGGAGCGGGTCCGCTCTGCGATCCTGACCGCGTCGGGGGGTCCTTTCCGCGGCCGGGCGGCCGATGACCTCGAGGGGGTCACCCGCGCGGACGCCCTGCGTCATCCCACCTGGACGATGGGGGAGAAGATCACGATCGACTCGGCGACGCTGATGAACAAGGGCCTCGAGGTGATCGAGGCGCACCACCTCTTCGACCTGCCGTACGAGCGCATCGAGGTGCTGGTGCACCCGCAGTCGCTCATCCACGCGATGGTGCGCCTGGACGACGGCAGCGTTCTGGCCCACTGCGGTCCCCCCGACATGCGGGTGCCCATCGGACACGCCCTGCGTCACCCGCAGGCGCCGCCCCCCGGGGAGCCGATGGACCTCGTGGGGCGCCGGCTCGACTTCGACGCCCCCGACGAGGCCGCCTTCCCGTGTCTCGCGCTGGCGCGGGCGGCGGGCATCGAGGGCGGCACCGCGCCGGCCGTGCTGAACGCCGCCAACGAGGTCGCCGTCGCCGCCTTCCTCGACGAGCGGATCGGCTTCATGGACATCCCGCGCGTCGTGGCGGGCGCGCTCGAGCGCGTCCCGGCGGAGCCGGCCGGCAGCCTGGCCGCCGTGATGGCGGCCGACCACCGTGCCCGCGACGCCGCGGCGCTCGCCGTCGAGGGGGTGCCGGCGTGATCCTCAACCTCCTGTACTTCGTGGTGATCCTGATGGCGCTGGTCCTGATCCACGAGGCCGGCCACATGGTGGTCGCCAAGTGGTGCGGCATGCGGGTGGAGCGCTTCTCGATCTTCTTCGGCCGGCCGGTCGCCTCGTTCACGCGCGGCGAGACCGAGTACGCCATCGGATGGCTGCCCCTCGGGGGCTACGTGAAGATCAGCGGGATGACGGTCGGCGAGGAGATGGACGAGGAGGTCAAGGACCGCGCCTACACGGCCATGCCCGCCTGGAAGAAGGTCGCGACCATCCTCGCGGGGCCCGCCGTGAACATCGTCCTCGCGATCGTCATCTTCGCGGCGATCTTCTGGATCGGCATCCCCACCTTCGACACCACCACCTCGGTGCGGAGCGTGAACACCGACTCCGCCGCCCTGGCGGCGGGGCTGAAGCCGGGCGACCGCCTCGTGGCCGTCGACGGCAAGCGCGCCAACGGCGACTCCGAGCGGGTGCGCACCGCGCTGCAGACCGGCGCCCCCGGTGACGTGCGCGCGCTCACCGTCGAGCGCGCGGGCGAGACCGTCGTGCTGAGCGCTCGCCTGCAGGTGCTGGAGGATCCGCTCACCGGCGACGCCCGCACGAACCCGGACACGGGCGAGCCGCTGACGGGTCTCGGCTTCACCTTCGACGCGACCCCGGGCCCGACGATCAGCTTCGGGCCGCTCGAGGGCCTGAGCAGGGGCTGGGACTTCGCCTGGTACATCGTGAAGACCAACGTGCGCGTGATCGGCGACGCGTTCACCAGCAGCCAGGCGCGCGGACAGGTCTCGAGCATCGTCGGCGTCGGCGCCACCTTCAACGAGGTGGCCGACAACGGGCTGATCGACATCCTCCAGTTCATCGGCGTCATCAGCCTGGCGCTCGGCATCTTCAACCTGCTGCCGATCCTGCCGCTCGACGGCGGGCACATCGTCTTCGCGATCGCCGAGAAGGTGAAGGGATCGGCGTTCAGCGCCGTCACCTACGGCCGGGCCTCGTTCATCGGCTTCGCGATCGTGATGCTGATCTTCGTGATCGCCCTGCAGAACGACATCGGCCGTCTCACGGGCGACGGCTTCCAGCTCGACCGCTAGCCGATGAGCGGCGGACCGCGTCGCGGCAGCCGTGACGCCGCTCGGCTAACGTCCGTGGTGTGACGACGGACCGCAGGATCTCCCGCGCGTGCCGGGTCGGGGACGTGACCGTCGGGGCGGGCGCCCCGGTGGTGGTGCAGTCGATGACCAACACCGACACGGCCGACGCGGTCGCGACGGCCGCGCAGGTCGCCGAGCTGGCCGAGGCCGGATCCGAGATCGTCCGCATCACCGTCAACAACCGCGCCGCCGCGGCGCGGGTGGCCGAGATCCGCGAGCGCCTGCGCGACGACCACGGCGTCGACGTGCCCCTGGTCGGCGACTTCCACTACAACGGGCACACCCTGCTGCGCGAGTTCCCCGACTGCGCCGAGGCCCTCGCGAAGTACCGCATCAACCCCGGCAACGTCGGCCGCGGCGTCCGCCACGACGCCAACTTCGCGACCATGGTGCAGGCGGCGATCGACCACGGGCGACCGGTGCGCATCGGAGTCAACGCGGGATCGCTCGACCCGGAGCTCCTCGACGCCCTGATGGACGAGAACGGGCGCCTCGACGACCCGCTGCCGGCCGACGCCGTGCTGCGCGAGGCGATGGTGCAGAGCGCGATCTCGTCGGCCGAGGCGGCGGAGGAGATCGGGCTGCCCGGCGACCGGATCGTCCTCTCGTGCAAGACCAGCCGCCTCCAGGACATGGTGGCGGTCTACCGCGACCTCGCGCAGCGCTGCGACTACCCGCTCCACCTCGGGCTCACCGAGGCCGGGATGGGCAGCAAGGGCATCGTCTCGACGACCGCCGCCCTGGGGATCCTCCTGCAGGACGGAATCGGGGACACGATCCGGGCGAGCCTCACCCCGGAGCCCGGCGGCGACCGGGCGATCGAGGTCCGCGTCTGCCGCGAGCTGCTGCAGAGCCTCGGGCTGCGGGCCTTCCGGCCGGAGGTCACCGCCTGCCCCGGCTGCGGGCGCACCACCAGCACGGTCTTCCAGGAGCTGGCCCAGTCGATCGAGCGCCATCTCGACGAGCGCCTGGCGGGCTGGCGGGCCGAGCGCCCCGGCGTGGTCGACCTGAAGGTCGCCGTGATGGGCTGCATCGTCAACGGCCCGGGGGAGAGCCGGGCCGCCGACATCGGCATCAGCCTGCCCGGCACCGGCGAGTCGCCGCGCGCCCCGGTCTACGTGGACGGTGAGAAGGTCGCCACCCTCGAGGGCGCCGGCCTGGCGGACGACTTCATCCGGATGGTCGAGGACTACGTAGAGGCCCACTACCCCCGGGTCGGGGCGGGGGTCCCGGGCTAGTGTCCCGGGTCGGGAACCGCCGACGAACCTCCGACACGGGGCACTAGTAGGAGCGGGCGACGATCGCGCTCAGGGGGCCGTCCAGGTCGTCCGGGACGCCGCCCTCGGGGGTCTGGAGGCAGCGCACGGAGATGGCGTGCTCGCCGAGGCGGTCCTCGCCGTCGTCGCCGACGACCTGCCACGGGATCCGGGCGAATCCGGTCCGGCCCGCCTCGATCGCCTCGTCGATCGTGGAGACGTCGGCGATCCGCGCGTCGCGGAAGGCGGTCGCCTCGGCGAGGAGGCCGGTCTGGATCTCGCCGAGCAGCGCGGCGACCGTCTCTGCGACGCCGGCGACGGGGGCGGTGTCCTTGGTGCGCGCGTCGCGCCGGACGAGGGTGACCACCCCCTCGGAGAGATCGCGCGGGCCGATCTCGATGCGCACGGGGACGCCCTTCAGCTCCCAGTCGGTGGCGCGGCGGCCGAAGCCCGTGGCCACCTGGTCGTCGAGGCGCGTGCGCACGCCGGCGGCGTTCAGCTCGGCCGTGAGCCGGCGGCCCTCGGCGGCGACGGCGCCGGTGTCGTCGTCGCGGACGACCATCACGACCACCTGGATGTGGGCGAGCGCGGGCGGGACCCGGATGCCGTTGTCGTCGCCGTGGCACATGATGAGCCCGCCGATCATGCGGGTGGTCGTGCCCCACGAGGTGGTCCAGCAGTGCTCGAGGACGCCGTCCTCACCGAGGTACTGCATGCCGAAGGCCTTGGCGAAGTTCTGGCCCAGCTCGTGGCTCGTGCCCATCTGCAGCGCCTTGCCGTCGCCCATCATCGCCTCGCAGGTCATCGTGTTGATGGCCCCGGCGAAGCGCTCGCGCTGGGTCTTGGCCCCCACCAGCACCGGCATCGCGAGCACGTTGACCATGAAGTCGCGGTAGGCGTCGTGCAGGATGCGGCGCGCGTAGGAGGCAGCGTCCTCGCGGGTCGCGTGGGCGGTGTGCCCCTCCTGCCAGAGGAACTCGGTCGTCCGCAGGAAGATCCGCGGGCGGAGCTCCCAGCGCACCACGTTCGCCCACTGGTTGAGGAGAAGGGGGAGGTCGCGGTACGACTGGATCCACTTGGCCATCAGCTCGCCGAAGAGCGTCTCCGAGGTCGGCCGCACGACGAGCGGCTCCTCGAGCTCCTTGCCGCCCGCGATCGTGACGACGGCCAGCTCGGGGCTGAAGCCCTCCACGTGCTGGGCCTCGCGCTTCAGGTAGGACTCGGGGATGAAGAGGGGCATGTAGACGTTCTCGGCCCCGGAGGCCTTGATGCGGGCATCCATCTCGGCCTGCATGCGCTCCCAGAGCCCGTAGCCGTAGGGGCGGATCACCATCGTGCCGCGTGCGGGCCCGCTCTCGGCAAGCGCGGCCTTCGCCACGACCTCCTGGTACCACTGCGGGAAGTCGTCGGCGCGCGGGGTGAGAATGGGAGCCTTGGCCATCGGCGGCGGATCCTAATGGAGTCGTGCCCGCGCGACACGGGCCCCCCGGTGCGGTAACCTGGCTGCTCTCGGGGCGTGGCGCAGCCTGGTAGCGCACCCGGCTGGGGGCCGGGCGGTCGGAGGTTCAAATCCTCTCGCCCCGATTACTCTTCCTCGACGTGGGCCGGTCAGAAACGCCACACGGCAGCGCTCGACTCCGCTGGCTGCCCAACGCGCTCACCATCGCGCGCCTGGCGGCCCTCCCGGTGCTGCTCGCGGTGCTGATCCGCGAGGACGGCACGACATCGCTCCTGGCGTGGACGATCTTCGCCGTCGTCGCGTTCACCGACTTCTTCGACGGCTTCCTCGCGCGGCGGCTCGGGGCCGAGAGCCGGTTCGGGCAGATCGCCGACCCCCTCGCCGACCGCCTGCTGGTGGGCGTCGGCCTGGTCGGGGTGATCCTGCTGGGCGGGGTGTCGCCCGTGGCCCCCGCGATCCTCCTGATCCGCGACGTGGCGATCGTCGGCGGCGCGGTGTACCTGCTGCGCCGAGGCGTTGACCTTCGGGTCGACATGGCCGGCAAGATCTCCTCCACGCTGACGATGCTCGCGACCGGCACGGCGATGCTCTTCGACCAGGCATGGGTGGAACTGGTGCTCTGGGTGGCCGTGGTCGTCGCCCTCGGGACCTTCGCGAACTACATCCGCCAGGCCGCGGCCATGATGCGGCGCCCCCCGGAGACCTCGACCCGGCCCTGAGGGTTCGGCGCGGGGTCGCTATGCTGGTTCCCCACCTGACGAGGAGCCCCGATGGACGCCCACCCCGACCTCAGCACGCTGACGGACGCCGAGCTGAAGGACCTGATCCGCAACCTCACCGAGGAGGAGCGGGAGGTCTCGATGCAGCGGCGGATGCTCCACGGCCGCATCGAGCTGCTGAAGGCCGAGCTGGTGGGGCGCCTGAGCGGCCGCGAGGAGGGCGAGCTGTCGGTGGTCGACCTCGATGCGCTGAGCCGCATCCTGGCGGGTCGCCTGCCCGACCTCGACCAGCTCCAGGGCGACTGAGCGCCGAAGCGGCGCCGGACCGGCCGGGAGGGTCACGCCATGTACTGCTCCGAGTGCGGGTTCCATCAGAGCGAGGCGCACAAGTTCTGCGGCCGCTGCGGCGCGCTGCTGATCGTCGAGAACCAGGGGACCGGGGAGATCACCGGGCCGCTGGCGGTCAGCGACGAGGAGGCCGCCTCCGGCGCCTGGAAGGGGCCGACGCTCGACGGGCCGACGCTGGCCGTGCGCTCGGGGGGGCCGACGGGCGCGGTCTTCCCGTTGGACCACGAGACGGTGACCATCGGGCGTGAGCCCTCGGCCGACGTCTTCCTCGACGACGTCACCGTGTCGCGCAATCACGCGGTCATCAGCATCGACCCCTCGGGCGCCGCGCTGCGGGACCTGGGCAGCCTCAACGGCACCTACGTCAACCGCCGGAGGATCGAGGGCGACGAGAGGCTCGAGGACGGCGACGAGATCCAGATCGGCAAGTTCCGGCTGACCTTCCTGCTCGGATGAGCCAGCCGAGCCTCCTCCCGGAGGACATCCCGGCCGGAGACGACGACGCCATCACGATCGGGGCGGTCTGCGACCTCCTGAAGGCCGACTTCCCGTCCGTCTCGATCTCGAAGATCCGCTACCTCGAGGACCAGCGCCTCATCACGCCCAAGCGGACGGCGGGTGGCTACCGGCTCTACAGCCCGCTCGAGGTGGAGCGGCTGCGCACGATCCTGCGCCTCCAGCGCGACGAGTTCCTGCCCTTGCGGGTGATCCGGCAGGAGCTGGAATCGTCCACCTCCGGCGCCTTCAGCGTGGCCAACCAGGCCAAGCAGCTCAAGCGCGCGCAGCTGGCCGAGCCGGCTCCGAGCCGCCGATACGGCGCGCAGGACATCATCGCCACGACGGGGGCGAGCCCGCAGCTGCTGAAGGCCCTCGAGGAGTACGGCCTCGTGGGCGGTCACGGCCCCGACGTGTACGACGAGACCGACCGGGAGGTGGTGCAGACCGCGCTGGAGCTCGCGAGCTACGGGGTGGAGCCGCGCCACCTGCGCCTCTTCCGCGTGGCGGCCGAGCGCGAGGCCGGCCTCCTGCAGCAGCTGCTCACCGTGGGGCTGCGCTCGCGCAACCCGGACCGTCGCCGCGAGGCGCTCGACTCGCTGGAGAGCCTGGCCGCCCTCGCCTCGCACATGCGCCACCTGATGCTGATCTCCGAGCTCCGGGAGATCGCGAGCCAGTGAGCAGGGCGACCCGTCCCATGCGCTTCGACATCGACGGCGCGATCCGCCGCATCCCGGACCACCCGCACGCGGGGATCCTCTTCTACGACCTGATGCCGCTCTTCCAGAGCCCGGGCGGGCTGGCCGCCGGTGTCGAGGGCATCGTGGAGTGGGCCCGGCCGCGCTCGCCCGAGCTCGTGCTCGGCGTCGAGGCGCGCGGGTTCGTTCTCGGCGGGGCGATCGCCTCGGCGCTCGGCACCGGCTTCGCCGCCGCGCGCAAGCCGGGCAAGCTGCCCGGCCGGACGGTCAGCGAGGCGTACGACCTGGAGTACGGCAGCGACGCCCTCGAGCTCCACCGCGACGCGGTGGAGCCGGGTCAGTCCGTGCTGCTGCACGACGACCTGCTGGCGACCGGTGGTACCGCGCTCGCCGCCTGCCGGCTCGTGGAGGCGCTCGGCGGGGTGGTGGCGGGGATCGCCGTCGTGGCCGAGCTGACCTTCCTGCCCGGCCGTGTGACGCTCGCGGGCTACGACGTGATGTCCCTGGTGGCCTACGACAGCGAGGTGGCGCAGCGGTGAAGGGTCTGATCGGTGTCGACATCGGCGGGTCGGGGATCAAGGCGGGCGTGGTGGACGCCCAGAGCGGCTTCCTCATCGGGGAGCGCGTGCGCGTGGACACTCCACAGCCCGCCTCGCCCGAGGCGGTCGTGAAGGCCACGGCCGAGCTCGTCGCGGGACTCGGGCCGGACTCGGGCCCGATCGGGATCGGCGTGCCGGGGGCGATCGTCGGAGGCCGTGTGATGACCGCGGCCAACATCGACCCGGGCTGGATCGGGGTGCACGCCGAGGCGCTGTTCGCGGAGGAGATCGGGCGCGCGTGTGTTGTGCTGAACGACGCGGACGCCGGCGGCGTCGCCGAGGTGCGCTACGGGGCCGGGCGCGGCGTGAAGGGCGTCGTGCTCCTCCTGACGCTCGGCACCGGGATCGGCTCGGCGCTCTTCGTCGATGGGACGCTGGTCCCGAACACGGAGCTCGGCCACATCGAGATCCGCGGCAAGGATGCCGAGCGGCGCGCCTCGGCGAGCGCCCGCGAGCGCAAGGAGCAGAGCTTCGCCGAGTGGGCGCCGGCGCTCGGCGAGTACCTCAACCGGATCGACGAGCTGATCTGGCCGGACCTGATCATCCTCGGCGGCGGCGTCTCGCGGAAGGCCGGCAAGTTCATCCCGCTGCTCGAGATCCGCCCGCCCGTCGTGGCGGCCGCGCTCCAGAACCAGGCCGGGATCGTGGGGGCCGCGTCGCGGGCCCGAGAGATCCTGACGCCTCCGCGCCGCCGTGCGGCGCCGCGCCCGCGGGCTAAGCGCGCGTCAGCGGCCGGGAGTACCCCGGCAGGATCTGGACGGTGACCGTGCCGACCCCCGGAAGCCCGAGGGCGGCCGCGGCGGCCTGCGAGAGCTCGAGGTCGCGCCCCCGTACGTAGGGGCCGCGGTCGTTGACCCGCACGGTCACGACACGACCGCCGTAGGCGATGCGCAGAAGGGTCCCGAGGCGAAGCGTCCGCGAGGCGGCGCTGAACGCGTTGGGGTCGTAGGGCTCCCCGCCGGCCATTCGCGCGCGGGTGAAGCCGGGGCCGTACCAGGACGCGACGGCGGTGAAGGTGGGCAGCAGCCCGGTGATCGGCGCTCCGTTCGCGGGCCCGACGACGCCGAGGCCCGGGTAGGCGCGCGTGGCGGCGGGCCCGGCGGGCGCGGGGTCGGAGTTGACGGCCGCGCCGCTGCGGGCGTCGACGGGGGCCTCGCCGGGCAGGTTGCGGCGGGCCAGGAACGATTCCGGCAGCCCGCGCGCCGAGCCGGTGGTGGATGTCGGGGCGGCCGTGTCGCCCGCGGGGGCTCCGGTCACGGGGAGCCCGAGGGGGTTCGTGACCGCGATCCCCCCGCCGGTGGTGAGCGTCGGGGCGGTGGCGGCGCGCGCGCTGGCCGTGATCGCGCGCTCGCGCCGCACCGCGGTGGCCAGGCGGCCGTCGACGAACCGTCGCTCGACGCCGATGCGCCGCCGCGCCTCCACCAGGCGCGTCCTTGCGCCGCTGCATCGCGGCCTCCGCGGCGCGCAGGGCGGCCGACGAGACGCGGTACTCCTCGACCAGGCGCCGGTCGCGCGCGCCGAGCGCCTCGAGGAGGTCGAGGCCGGCCTGGGCCGAGGTGAGGTCGCCGCCGGTGAGGACCTCGACGACCGGGCTCGGCTCGGGGCTCACGTAGATGGCGGTGAGGCGCCGCGCGAGGCCGTCGAGCGCCGCGCGCCGGCGCGCGTGCGCCTGGTCGAGCCGCGCCCGCCCGGCGGCCAGGGCGCCCTCCGCCCTGGCGAGCTCGTCGCCCAGGGTGGCGTCCTGCGCGGCGAGGACGTCGCTCCGGCCGCGCAGCTCATCCGCCGACGGGCCGGCGAGCGCCGAGGGCGCACAGGCGAGGACGACGGCGGCGAGCACGGCGACGCCTCGTCCGGCGGCCGGCATGGGTCGGGGTCGCATCACCCCTTCTATCGGTCGGCGGGGTCCCGGTCTGGACCGGCGCGCCGCCCGCCGGCGCCCGGCGCGCCGGGCGCTACCCCGCGCTGATGTAGGAGCGCTCCAGGTGGGCGATCAGCGCGTCCGAGCCGAGCTCGGCGCCGGTTGCGCGTCGCATCAGCTCGCGGGTCGGCAGGCGCGCGCCGTGGCGGTGGACGCGTTCGCGCATGAAGCCGAGGATCGCGCCGAAGCGCCCCTCGGCGATGGCCCTCTCCATCCCGCCGAGCTCGGCCTCGGCGGCCTCGGCGAGCTGCGCCGCGTAGAGGCTCCCCAGCGTGTAGGTGGGGAAGTAGCCGAACAGGCCGTCGGCCCAGTGGATGTCCTGCATCGCGCCGAGGGCGTCGCTGGGTGGCCTGATCCCCAGCAGCTCCTGCATCCCGTCGGCGAACGCGCCGGGGAGGTCGGCCACCCGGAGGTCGCCGCGGATCAGCCCGAGCTCGATCTGGAAGCGCAGGACGATATGCAGGTTGTAGGTGACCTCGTCGGCCTCGACCCGGATCAGCGACGGGCTCACGTGGTGCGCCGCGCGGTGGAGCAGCCGCGCGTCGAGTCCGGTCATGGCCTCCGGGAAGAGGCGGCGCATGGCCGGCTCGATCTGCTCCCAGAACGCCAGCGTCTGACCGATCTGGTTCTCCCAGAAGCGCGACTGCGATTCGTGAGCCCCCAATGACGGCGCGTCGTAGAGCGGGCTTCGCGCCACCTCGCCGGGGAAACCCTGCTCGTAGAGCGCGTGTCCCAGCTCGTGCAGGACGGCGCTGATGCTCCCGATCGGGCTGTCGGGCTCGAGGCGTGTGGTGAAGCGGACATCGCCACGGTGGGGCGAGCCGGTGAACGGGTGCGCCGACAGCGCGATCACGCCGGAGGTCTCGTCGAAGCCCACCAGGCGCGCGATCTCGTGGGCGATGGCCATCTGGCCCGCGGGGTTCCACTCGCGCGGGGGCAGCTCCACCGGCGGGCGCGACGCCGCCTCGGCCACGATCGGCGCGAGCCGCGTCCTGAGGTCGGCGAAGACCGGTTCCAGGTCGGCGGCGCGGGCGCCCGGCTCGAACTCGTCCAGCAGGGCGTCGTAGGGCTCCTCGCCGACCTCCAGGGCCTCGGCCTCGCGTCGCTTGAGCTCGACGACGCGCGCGAGAGGCCCGGCGTAGGCCGCGAAGTCGTCGGCCGCGCGGGCATCGCTCCACGCGCCCACGCAGCGTGAGCAGGCCTCGCTGATCTCGCGCACGAGCGACTCGGGCACCCGCAGGGCGCGCTCGCGCTCGCGCGTCGCCAGGCGGATCATCCCGCGAGCGTCGGCGTCGAGGCCGTCGCCGAGAGCCGCCAAGGCGTCGCCGACGTCGGGACGGACCACCTCGCGGTGGCGGAGCGCCGCGAGCGTACCCATCTGCCGTGCGCGGCCCTCGGTGCCGCCGGGCGGCATCAGCGTCTCGCGGTCCCAGCCGAGCAGCCCCGCCGCTCCCGCGAGGTCGGCGAGCGTGCCCAGCCACTCGCGGACGAGCTCCCAATCGGCTGACGTTCGGCCCGGCACGGGGCGGATACTAGTCCGCGGTCTCGACGGCGCGGTCCCGGTGGTCCGGGCGCGCGTATCCTGGCCGTGTGAGCCCGGCTCCCCAGCGTCCCGTCCCCGCCTGGCTGCGGTGGTGGGAGGATCTGCACATCATCGTCCAGATCGCCGTCGTGCTGCCGCTGGCGATCGTGGTGCTGTGGGCGGCGCACGTCTTCCTGCTCAACCAGCCGGTCGGGCGGGGGCTGGCCTACGGCGTCTTCTGGGGTGCGCTCGCCGCCGCGGCGATCGTGGGCGCGAGCCGCTCGGAGAAGGCCCGCCGCAACAGGTGACCGCGCGGTGACGGAACCCGGCCGGTCCCGTCACCGCGCGGTCGCCCGGCTCAGCCGGTGGCGGCCTTCTGGAACTCGCCGATGGTCTGCGTGACCTCGGGGACCAGCTTCTGCACCGCGGCGAGGTTGCCGGCGGCGGCGGCGGCGAGGAAGCGGCGCAGCACGTCGCTGACCTTCGGGCCGGTACGGGCGAGGCCCGTGCGCTGCTCGTCGAGGCGGGGGATGCCGAGCGAGTAGCCGTCGAGCTTGGCGATCGCCGTGTCGAAGGAGTCGAGGCTCGTGCGGGCCTCGGGGACCTTCGACTTCAGGTCGGAGATGCCCGTGCTGGTGGAGAGGATCGTGCCGAACTCCTGCAGCGCGGTCGCCGCGGACTGCACGTCGGAGACGTAGTCCGCCGTGCCGCCGGTGGTCGTCGCCGTCTCGGCGGCGCTCGTGGCAGGGGCGGTCGCCGTGTCGGGCGCCGTCGTGGCCGACCCGGTCGTGTCGGTCGTCGTGCCGGCGCCGTCGGTGCCGCAGACCTTCAGGCCGAGATCCTTCGCCTTGACGTCGGCCTGGTCGCCCAGGTCCCCGGCCTCGGTCGCGATCGAGTCGAGGACGGCCGCGGGGTCCTCGCCGTCCTCGAGGCGCGTGACGGCCGAGTCGAGCACGCCCTTCTGCTTGTCGAGGAGCGCCATCGCCTCGTCGAAGGTGCCCGACAGCTCGGACGGCGGCTTCAGCTCCTTGAGCTTGGCCAGCTGCGCGTTCTGCAGCGGGACGATCGCCTTCAGCGACGGGAGGTACTCCGCGGGGCTCGACGGGTCGGTGAGCGCGTCGGACTTGGCGTTGTAGTCGGCGCAGATCGCGTCCGCCTGGGTGCGGAATTCGGCGGCACTGAGCGAGCCGGAGCCTCCTCCGCAGCCGGCGATCACGGCCGCCACGCCGAGCGTGGCGATGCCGGCGAGGGGCCGGCGACGAGCGAGGGGCATGCCAAATCTCCTTGACGAGAGGACGCGGCGCAGGTTAACGGCGTGACGGGACGGACACGACCCCCCGTAAGGGGGGGTCGGTAGACTGGCCGCAGTCGTCCAAGGAGTCCGCGAATGCCCGTCGAGAAGTCCGTCATCGATGCCCTGAACATCCACATGGGACGTGAGTTCGAGGCGCATCTGCAGTACCTGTCGGTCTCCAGCTGGTTCGATTCCGAGGGCCTCCCGGAGCTGACGAGGTTCTTCTCCGCGCAGGCGGCGGAGGAGCACGTCCACGCGATGAAGTTCCTCACCTACGTGCAGGACGTCGGCGGCCCGGTGGTCATCCCGGCCCTCGGGGCTCCCAAGCCCAGCTTCGAGAGCGCCGAGGAGGCCGTCGCCGGCTGCCTCGAATGGGAGACCACCATCACCGACCACATCCACGCGCTGGTCGACCTGGCGGTCGCCGAGAACGACCACCCGACGCAGGTCTTCCTGCAGTGGTTCGTGACCGAGCAGGTGGAGGAGATCGCGACGATGAGCGAGCTGCTGCAGGTGACCCGCCGCGCGGGCGAGTCCAACCTGCTCCTGCTCGAGGACTACGTGGCCCGCCGGGCGAGCGCTCCGGTCTGAGCGCCGCGGGAGAGGGGCCGTGGATGGACCCGGGCGCCCTCTCCTCGCGCCCGCTGCAGGGCGACGACTTCCCGCGCGCCCGGGCCGTCGTGGACGCGTGGTTCGGCCACCCGGTCGGGCTGGTCATGCACCGGCTGTTCTTCGAGCAGCTCGGGCCCTCGGGCGTCTGGCTGGAGGACGAGACGGGGGCCCCGGTGGGGTTCCTGCTCGGGCTGGTGAGCGAGGCCGAGCCCGACCTCGCCTACGTCCACATGCACGTCGTCGACCCCGCCTGGCGGGGTCGGGGGGTGGGTGCCCGGCTTTACGGCGACTTCTGCGCCCGGGCCCACGTGCGCGGCTGCCGGAGGGTCCGCGCGCTCGCCGCGCCGGAGCGGGAGGCCTCGCGCCGCTTCCACGAGCGCCTCGGCTTCGTCGGCACGATGCACGAGGGCTTCCTCGGCGAGGGGGTCGACCGGATCGTGTTCGAGCGCCCTCTCCCGCTCGTTCGCTAGCATCGCCCGGGCGGCAGCAGACGGCGACATCGGAGAGCCCAATGGCTGAATCGACCCCGCACGACGACCGGCGCGCGTTCCAGCGTGAGGACGTGGCGCTCCCCGCCCGCGTCCTGATCGGCGAGGACCGCGTCGACGCGCGCAGCGTCAACCTGAGCGAGGGCGGCATCCTGCTGGCCGGCACCGACTTCCCGTCGGCCAGCCAGGTGCGCATCGAGATCGAGCTGGCCGAGATCGGCTGGCACTCCCTCGACGCCGACGTGGTCCGCCTCGACGAGGGCGGCACCCTCGCCGCGCGCTTCGCCGAGGTGGCGACCGAGGGCGGTCGCGAGGCCATCCGCGCCTTCTTCGCGTCGCGGCTCGCGGGCTCGGCCGACTGAGCCCCGGCGCGGGGCCGGCCGCGGGACGCGGCCGGCCCCAGCCTGGATCCGTCGGAGCTCGCGGCGCGATCCGCACGCCCCGCACCCACGATCTCGCGGCGGATCAGGCTCAGGCCTGTACGTCGACCAGGGATCCCGAGGTCGCGTCCTTGGGGGGCGCGTCCTCCTCGCGCCCGTGCCCGTTCCGGCCCCGGCGGCGCTGACGCTCGCGCTCGCGGCGGTCGATGCGCGCCCCCTCGCCCGCCTCCGGGATCCGCTCGGCGTGGGCCTGGTCCTCGCGCTCCCCGTTGGCCGCGACGACCCCGGCCTCCGCCGAGCGGTGGATGACGGTCTGTGCGACTCGGGTCGCCTCGGCGAACCCGGCGGTGACGACGCCGTTCAGATAGGGCATCGGATGCTCGCAGTGTTCGGGTATCAGAACGATCGGCAGGTCGGCGCGAAACCCTGAACGCCATCGGACTCCCGAGGGGGGTTATCCCCCAGACGGGTGATGCCGATAATCCGGTTCAGAGTGGCCGTCGCACCGCGCCGGGATGGCGCATGAGGCCGCAATCCGCTGACGACCTGGCAAGGAGGCCGCGCCGTCTCGAACCACCAACCCGAAACGGGAGCCCCCGCGCTGCCCGGACGCCCGCGCATGCGCGGGGCCGCCGCCACGTGGTGCCTCACCGTCCTCGCCCTCGGATCGGCCGCGCAGGCGGCCAACCGCGCCGAGGCCGCGCCCGCGCGCAGCGAGTCGGTCCTCGTCCGCGTCGACGACTCCGCGACCTCGCGGGAGCGGGCGGCCGTGGGCCGCGCCCTCGATTCCGACGGCTCGCGCACCCTTGCCGCCGGCTGGCGCGTCTACGACCTGCCGGCCCCGGTCAGCCTGGCCCAGGCGCGCCGGAAGCTGGCCGACTCGGACGCGGCCGACGCGGTCCAGCTGGACTCCCGCGTGCTCCCGCTCGAGACCCCGGACGACACCGATTTCCCCCTGCAATGGCCCCTCATCGCC
>CAWGMB010000014.1:0-324226 GCA_963823515.1 uncultured Thermoleophilia bacterium | reverse complement strand
GACGCCCCGGCGGGCTGGGACGCCGCGGCCGGGGCGGCGCCGGTGATCGTGGCCGTGATCGACACCGGCGTGGACACCGCCCACCCGGATCTCGCCGGGCGTCTGTGGACGAACACGGGCGAGATCGCCGCCAACGGGGTCGACGACGATGCCAACGGCTTCGTGGACGACGTCGGCGGCTGGAACTTCTACGACTGGACCAACCAGGTCTACAGCGCCGCCGACGGCGACAGCCACGGCACCCACGTCGCGGGGATCATCGCCGCCCGCCGCGGCAACGGGGCGGGCATCGCGGGCGTCGCCGACAACGCGCGCATCATGCCCCTGAAGTTCCTGAAGCCGGGCGGGGGCTACACCTCCGACGCCATCTCGGCCATCCAGTACGCGGTGGCCGAGGGCGCGACGGTGATCAACGCGTCGTGGGGCGGCCCGAGCTACTCGCAGCCGCTGTGCGACGCGATCGCACAGGCGGGGGAGGCCGGCGTGCTCTTCGTCGCCGCCGCGGGCAACGCGGGCACCGACAACGACGCGACGCCCATGTGGCCCGCCAACTGCCCGGCCGCGTCGTTGGTGAGCGTCGCCGCGACGACCCCGTCGGACGGGCTCGCCTCGTTCTCGAACCGCGGGGCGACCCAGGTGGATGTCGGCGCGCCCGGGGAGGACGTGTTCAGCACGATCCCGGCCGCCTCGTACGGCTACAAGTCGGGCACCTCGATGGCCGCTCCCCAGGTGACGGGCATCGCCGCGACGCTGGCCGGCCTTCACCCCGGCATCGCGCCGTGGCAGGTCAAGGCGGCGATCACCGGGGGAGGCGATCCCCTCCCGGCCCTCACCGGGACGACGGCCTCGGGCCGCCGGGCCGATCTGCTCGGGGCGATCAACGTCGCCGCCTCGGGCGTCGGCCTCGACGCGGCACCGCCGGATCCCTTTGCGATGGTCGCGCCGGCGGACGGCCTCATCACCACCGTGACGACCCCGCTCTTCCGCTGGAACCCGACCAGCGACGCCCAGAGCGGCGTGGCCGGCTACCGCCTGGTGGTCGGCACCTCCGTCGTCGCACAGGTCGCGGCGGGCGTGACCCAGGCGACGCCGGCCATCCCCCTCGCCGAGGGCTCCCACCGCTGGAGCATCACGGCCGTGGACGGCGCCGGCAACGCCAGGGCCTCGGAGGCTCGGACGCTGATCATCGACCGGACCGCGCCGACGCGCGTCGCCCTCTCCTCGCCCGCCTCCGGGGCGAGGGTGGCGGGGCCGGCGGTGACCCTCGCGTGGGCGCCTGCCACCGACGCGGTGAGCGGCGTGGCGGAGTACCGCGTGATCGTCGACGGCGCCGGGCTGGACTCGACCGGTCCCGGCGGGCGCTCGGTGCGCGTGCGCCTCGCCCCGGGCCGCCACACCTGGCAGGTCCAGGCCGCCGACGCGGCGGGCAACGCCTCGGCGGGCCCGACCCGTTCGTTCGTCGTGACGGGCAAGGCCGTGAAGGCGCCCGCGCGGGTCCGCCCCCTGCGGCTGAGGCTGCGGTCGCGCATCACCTCGCGGTCGCGCATCGCCTCGCGATCGCGCCCGCTGCTCCACCTGCGGCTCACCCGGCCGGCACGCGTGAAGTTCACCGTGCGCCGGGCGTCGTCGAAGCGACCTCTCGCGCGCTTCTCCCGTCGCGTCCGCGCCGGCGCGACGAAGGTGGCGGTACCGAGGTCCTCCGCCCGGCGGATGCGGGCCCGCGGCGTCTACGTGGTGACGGCCCGTGCCTCCGGTGGCCGGCTCGACAGGGTCCGGCTGAGAGTGCGGTAGGCCGTTCAGCCGACTCGCCAGCCGAGGTCGATGGTGCCTCCGTGGACGACCGCGTAGATCGGCCTCGAGCGCCGCGGATGGAAGACGATCGAGAAGAGCTCGCCCTCCGAGAGGGCGAGCTCCTGGGGCAGGCGCCGGAACACGACGGCGCTCCGCGCGCCCTCCTCGTCGGCGAAGACCGCCTCGTAGCGCAGGCCCATCCACCGCTTCTCCAGCCGGGGGCGGTCGATGCAGCGCGCGCCGATCATCGCGGGGAAGCGCTCTCCGCAGGCCGGGCAGGCCAGGTGCACCAGGCGCCCGCCCGCGTCCGGCGCGGCGTTGCGGGTGGCGCAAGTGGGGCAGGGCAGCTCGCGCATCCGCGGCGCGGCGTCCACGGCCTCCTCGGCCGCCGCTTCCCGGCGCAGGTCGTAGCGCCGGCGCAGCACCGGATCGCCGAGCACCTGCCACGCCGCGTTGACCCGCTTGGTGATCTCCTCGGCGCGCTCGCGCTGGACCGGGTCGCGGAAGCGGTCGGGGTGGAAGGCGGCGAGCAGGAAGCGCCAGGCCTCGCGCACCTCGTCGGGGCCGGCGTCGGCCGGCACGTCCAGGTCGTCGTAGTGGTCGTCGTCGTCGCTCACGTGCGCCGTGAGCATGACGGATCGCGCGCGGCGGGCCGAGTGCGCGTAGGCTGAAGCAGTGCAGGAAAGGCCCCCGATCGGCGCCACTCTGCGCGAGGCCCGTCTTCGGCAGAATCTCGAGATCTCGGAATGCGCCACAGCCACGCGCATCCGGGAGCGTTATCTGGTCGCGATCGAGGACGGTCGCTTCGAGTCGCTCCCCGATCCCGCCTACGTCAACGGCTTCGTGAGGGCCTATGCCGCCCACCTCGGGGTGATGGTCGACGGCCCGGTCCGCGAGCTCCCGTCCGACCACACGCTCGCCCCGATGCCGGGCCGCCCGCGTCCCGTGCAGGTACGCGCCACCCGCGCGACCGCCCGGGGAGGGCCGCCGCCGCGGGTGGAGCCGCCCGGCGTTCCTGGTGCCGGCGCTGATGGTGATCGTGGTCGGGGGGCTGGCGTACCTCGGCGTGCTGGACCTGCCCTTCGTGTGACCCCGCCCGGCGGAGGCCCCGGCGTCCGCCGGGGCTCCGCTACCCTGGCCCGCGGCGACTCGAGGAGGACGACATCGGCGCGGCGGTGATCTATCGGTGGACCCCCGCGGGGCGGGGAGGCACGTGAACGAGCTCGTCAACGCCACGCTCGCGGCCCTCGCGATCGTCGCCCAGCTCGCCGCCGTCGCGGTCGCGGCGGCCATCGTCGCCGGCGCCGTCAGCCCGAGGGCGCGCGCGGCCCTGATGTCGTCGCGGGCCACGCTGGGGCGCCAGGCGGTGTGGCTCGCCTGGTTCGTCGCGGCCGTCGCGATGGCCGGGAGCCTGTTCTTCTCCCTCGTCGAGGACTTCACGCCCTGCCAGCTCTGCTGGTACCAGCGGATCGCGATGTACCCGCTCGCGATCATCCTGCTGGTCGGGGCCCTGCTGCGCGACCGTCGCGTCTCGCTCTATGCGGCGGTGTTCCCGGTGGTCGGCGCGGCGATCTCGATCTACCACATCTACATCGAGGTCAACCCGGAGAAGGAGAGCGCGTCCTGCAAGGCCGGGATCCCGTGCTCCACGCGGTGGATCGACGAGTTCGGGTACGTGACGATCCCGGTCATGGCCCTGAGCGCCTTCGTGCTGATCGGCCTGCTGCTCGTGGTTTCGTTCATCGCGGGCCGCCGCGGGGACGGCGCCGCGGCGGGCTAGTTGTAGTCGCTTCGGTCCCGGTGCGACTTCGGCTCGCGCAGGGTGCCCGCGTGCGCCCGCGCACTCGGGTCCCGCCGCGACTTCGCGAGGCTGGCGAGCGTGGTCACGGAGAGGATCACCCCGATCACCGCCAGCGACACGCCGGTCGAGACCTCCGGGATGTCGTCGTCGCGCAGGTGCAGGTAGTGCAGGACGAGCTTGCCGCCGATGAAGGCGAGGATCAGGGACAGGCCGGTCGACAGGTACACGAGCCGGTCGAGGAGCCCTGAGACCAGGAAGTAGAGCGCGCGGAGCCCCAGCAGCGCGAACGCGTTGGCCGTGAAGACGATGTAGGCCTGCTCGGTGACGCCGAACACCGCCGGGATCGAGTCGAGCGCGAACAGCAGGTCGGTCGTCCCGATCGTCAGCAGCACGAGGAACATCGGCGTGAGCATGCGCCGGCCCCCGACCCGGGTGACGATGCGTTGACCGTCGTACGCGTCGGAGATGGGGAGGCGGCGCCGCGCGAAGGCGACGATGCGGTTGTCCTCGATCGTCGGATCCTGATCGCGGTGGCGGAAGAGCTGCACCGCGGTGAACAGCAGCAGCAGGCCGAACAGCAGGAACATGATCGAGAACGCGGCCAGCAGCGCGGCGCCGAGCGCGATGAAGATCGCCCGCAGCACCAGGGCCATGATGATCCCGAAGGTCAGGACCCGTTGCTGGTGCTCGGCCGGCACCGCGAAGGTCGCCATGATGATCACGAAGACGAAGAGGTTGTCGACCGACAGGCTCTTCTCGACGATGTAGCCGGCGAAGTACTCGGTGCCGTAGTCCCAACCGGCGAGGAACCCGAACACGACGCCGAAGGCCACGGCGACGCCGATGTAGAACACCGACCAGGCCACGGCCTCGCGGAAGCCGACCTCGTGGGCGCGGCCGCCCGCCGTCGCCGTCAGGTCCAGGGCCAGCAGGCCGAGGATCAGCGCGATCGTCACCGCCCAGGCGACGAGGGACACGTCGAGCACGGGACTGATCTTGCCAGGCGCGGGTCCGCCGGGGCCGCCGGTCCGGTGCGGCGGTCCTCACGTCCCCCTAACGGACCCCGCACAGTTCGTGCAACCGGGGGCCGTAGCCTCGGCGGCGATGCCGTTCCGAAGGATCACCGCCGCCGCAGGGGCGGCCGCCCTTCTCGCGACCGCTGCAGCTCCGGCCCTCGCCGAGACGCTCACGCGCTCCGACGCCGCGGGCCGCGCGATCACCTTCGACCTGCGGGCGGCCGGCGTGGACGTCAACGGCTACGCGCGCGTGCTCTCGGAGTCGCTGCACGGCGACGAGATCTCAGCGGTGACGATCCGCGTCGTCCCGGCCTCCGCGATCGCCGCCGAGTGCGGCGACGGCGCGGCGGCCTGCTTCGAGCGCGTCGGGCGGGTCGCCACCATCGTCGTGCCCGCCCGGACCGCCTCCGCCGTTCGCGACTCGCTCGTTCACGAGTACGGCCATCACGTCGATTCGACGGTCCGGCACCAGGCCGGGGCCTGCTCCGACGGGACCGCGCGCTGGTGGGCGGCCCGCGGCGCCGCGGCGGCGCTCGCGTCGGGGCGGTTGCGCTGCGACTACTCCTCGGGCTGGGGCCGCTCCGTGGCCGAGGTCTTCGCCGAGGACTACCGGGTGCTCAACGTGGCCGGCGCGGTCAGCCGCGGGGCCCTCGGGCAGCCCGGTCCCGCCGTGCTCGAGGCGCTGCGTCAGGACGTCGTCGCGCTGGCCGGCGCGACCCCCGCACCGCCGCCCGGAGCCCCGCCCGAGCCGGTGCCGCGGCCGGAGCCCTCCGCGCCCACCACCGGGGTCCCGTCGGCAGCCGGGAAAGCGCCGGTGCTGCGGCGGGGGAGGGGCCTCGGGCGCGCCGGGCGCCTGCGCGCCCGCGGCATCGTGAGGATCCCATTCCGGCTGACGGCGCGGAAGAGGGTCGCGCTGGTCGTCGGGCGTCGCGGAGCCGCGCGCCGCGACTTCGTCGTGATCCTGCGCTGCGGCCGCGGGCCGGCCCTCGTCGGCGACGGCCGCCGCCGCGGTGTCGTCCGCGTGGCCGGCCGCGTCGGGCCGGGCCGGTGCACCGCCACGATCCGTGCCGGCCGCAAGGCGCTGCGCTTCGGCGCGCGGCTGCGCCTACTTCCCTGAGCCGGCCGGGCTGCGGTGGGCCATCCGGGACCGACGGAGCCGGGGCGCCCCCGTGTTCACGGCCTCAGGGGGACTTCCGGAGTGCCTCATCCATGGTTGTGACGAGTGCGTCCAGTGACTCGGCGTCCGAGACCCAGGCGGTCATCTGCGTCCAGAGGAGATCGGTCCCGATCGCCGGCGGCATCAGGTCGGAGGCGTCGAACGGGGCCGCGCGGTCCTGGCGCAGCAGTCCGGCGAACCTCTGGTCGACGCCCGAGTAGTAGCTGCGCGGATCGACGCTCGTGCGCGCGCTGACGTAGCCCCCGCGCGCCGCCCACGCACGCGCGCCGTCGGGTGTCGCCAGGTACGTCATCAGCCGGTTCACCTCGCCCCGTCCGTTGAACTGCACGGCGCCGTCGCCCGCAACCACGAGCGGCGCCGGGGCGTCGGCGCGGACGCCGGGCAGCACGAAGAAGTCCACGTCGCCGCCGGGTCCGATCGTCGTGCCGTCCGGGAACCAGGACACGGCGAAGCTCGCCTGCTTGTAGAGCGCGCAGGCGGGCGGATCGGCGAACAGCGGCCCGCTCGCCTCGAGGATCGGCGTCTCCAGGATCGCGCGCAGCCCACCCGCCGTGCGACCGGTGGCGAGGACGAGCGCCTCGAACTCCTCGAACGCCGCGCGCACCGCCGGGGAGTCGAACGCGAGGCGGCCGGCCGCCCACGCGTCGTAGGCCGCGCGCCCCGCGCGCCGCAGCAGCAGGTCCTCCACCCAGTCGGTCGCCGGCCACCCCGAGGAGGTCCCCGAGAAGATGCTGAAGCACCACGGCGAGATCTCCGGCGTCCCGTCGATCTCGGCGACGAGGCGCTCGAGGCCGTCGAGCGTGCGGGGCACGCGCCAGCCGTTTCGGCGGAAGACCTCGGGCCGGTACCAGACGATCGACTTCACGCTGGACCGGTACGGGACGACGAAGCGGTCGCCCTCCGCCGTGAGCCGGGCTTCGGTGATGTCGTAGTTGTCGTTGACCGACCGGACCGTCTCCGGGCTGAGGGGCGCCAGGTCGCCCTCGTCGATGAGCTCGGCGATGAAGCCCGGCTGGGGGACGAGCGCGATGTCGGGCGCGTCGATGCCGCTGGCGACCCGCGCGCGAAGGTCGGCGGCGAAGTCGGCGCTGCCGGTGTAGTCGACCCCGATCCCGGTCGTGCGCTCGAACTGCGCCATCGATGCCGCGAAGGCGTCGGCCTCCCGACCGGTGTACGGGCCGAAGACGTCGATCCTCGGGCGATCGTCGCTCCGGCGATCGAACGCCCCCGAGCAGCCGGCCACGAGGGCGAGGCAGGCGGCCACGAGCGCCAGGCGCCTCATCGGGCGCTGACCCGGAACTGCTCGTCGCGCTGGTAGGACACCTCGAGATCGACCGGCCCGTCGAAGCGGTCCCGGATCGCGTCCGCGAGCGCCCAGGCCGGCGGAGCGCTCCCGCGCCCGACGACCAGCAGCTCGACGTCGGCGACCCCGCTGCTCACGGAGGCATCGACCTCGATGATGCGGACGCTGTCGTCCCAGGCCGCCACCGCGTCCACGACGGTTCGCTCGAGGCGCAGGTCGGCCACCGCCGCGCGGGTGTGCAGGTAGAGCGGGACGGCGACGAGGGCCACGGCCCCGAGCGTCAGCGCGAGCCGGAGCCTCAGCGCCCGCCGCCCGGCCCGGGGGTGCGGCCGGAAACCGGTGGCCAGCAGGACGATCCCCGCCGAGAAGACGATCGCCGCGAGATTGGTCAGGTAGAGCAGGAATGCGTTGCGCGCGTCGCTCCCCAGGCCGAGCTGCGCGGTGATGCCGACCGTCGCGAGCGGGGGCACGAGGGCCACCGCGATGCCGACGCCCGGAAGCGCGGAGATCGCCGACCGGCGCGGCTGGATGTAGCCGGCGGCGGCGCCCGCGGATATGGCGATGCCCAGATCGAGGAGGCCGGGAAACGTCCGGCTGCGGATCTCGTCCGGGAGCGTGACGACATCGATGACGTGGACTCCGGCGATGAACCCCACGACCCACCCGACGGCGATGGCGATGGCGGTTCCCAGTGCGATGACCGAGATCGCTCTCACCAGCAGCCGGTTGTCGGCCGTGACCGTGGCCGCCGCGGTCGCGAGGATGGGCGTCATCAGCGGTGCGACCAGCATGGCGCCGATCACCACCGCCCCGGAATCGGCGAGGAGGCCGAACGCGGCGATCGCCGCCGACAGCACCGTGAGGGCGCTGAACCGCACCAGGAACTCGCCGATCCCCGGCCCGTCCGGCACGAGTTCGCGCATCGAGGCCCGGGCGTCGTCGTCGGCCTGTCGGACGCGGATCGCGCCGAGCCACCCCGTGATCGCACCGGCCGCGGTGATGGAGGGCGCCGGCGTCGGCGGCGCCTCATCCCCGTCCGCGGAGGCGTCGCGGCCGGGCGGGGTCTCCCCGGCGGTCATGCCCCCCCGACGCGCGGGCGCTGCGCGTGGCCGCACACAAGCGGCGCGACCGGCGTGACGCGGAGGTGCCGCAGGGCTCGGCGCAGGGCCGGCATCGCCAGGGAGAGCACCATCAGGATCGCCGACGGGCGCGAGGCGTCACCGGCGACCCGATCGGCGTCGGGGACGTGGCTGGGGTGAGGCGAGTCGTCGTCGAAGTGCGCGGCGTCGAGGCGCCGCGGCGAGCTCTGGCGTGACGTCATCCATCAGATCCACCTCTTCGCCGTCGCCGCCGGACGTCCTCGGCCGGCGGCCGAGGGGCCGCCGTCCACCGGGCGCCGCGGTGGACGCCCTCGCCGGGCCGTCGGCGCACTGCGCGGCGTGCATCCGGGGGGCGGTAGGGCCCCGCTCGCGCCGATGCCCCAGGCCGAGACGTGACCGCCCACCGCTCGGGCGGTCACGTCGTCGTGCGCGATCCGCGCAGCGCCACCACCAGCCCGCAGCCCGCTGCGAGGAGGCCCCACAGCGGCGCGACGGCATAGAGCAACAGCATCGGCCACCCCAGGATCCCCGCCGCGAGGGCCGCGAGGCCCGGGCCCTTGCGCGGGGGCGCCACGCAGGCGGCGGCGGTGCCCGCGCCCACCAGCCACAGCACGAGGGCGGCGGCCATCAGCACCGGGAAGGCCCCGGGCAGGCCGAGTAGCGGCACGGCGAGCGCTCCCGCCACACCGGCGCATGCGAGCAATGCGCCGGCGATGCGCATCAGCGCACCACGACGCGGTCCCGGACCCGCCCGCCGCTGTCGATGAAGGTCATCGTGACCCGTCCGGGCGTGTCGTCGATACGCAGCACGCCGAAGACCGCCAGGGAGGCGAGCGCGCCGGCCGAGCGGGGGGTGAGTGACTCATCACCGGAGCGGGGAGCGCCTCCCGTGCCCACGGTGAGGGTGAGCACGCCGTCGATGATCTGGCGTTCGTAACGATGATTGTGACCGGCGAGGACGGCCGTCACCTTGCCGCGCGCGAGCGCGAGCACGGGGTTCCCCGGCCCGGGCGGGCGGTGGACGACGATGTAGGTGTGCCGCGCCCCCGGCCGCGCCAGCGCGGTCCGCACGAACCCCACGTCGGCGGAGTCGGCTTGGAGGCCCAGCACCACGAAGCGCAGGGGCCCGTAGTCGAAGGTGTAGCGATCGCCCCCGTTCGGCAGCCCCAGCGCCCGGGCGACGTCGGCGCCCCCGAACCAGGCGATGTCGTGCTCGCCCAGCGTGGCGACGAACGGCCCCTGGGCGAGCAGCGCGCGCATGGGCGCGAAGATGTTGCGGTCGAAGAGGGCCGGCGCCGAGAGCAGGTAGCTGTTGTCGCCCGGCACCACCGTGAAGGCCGGTTGCTGGGCCGCAGCCACACGTCCCACCGCCCACTCGTCCTCGCCTCCCGCGCCGTAGTCGCCGAACGCGACGAAGCGGATGGGCGCTCGCGCGTCCGTCGGCGCCGTCGTGATGGTGCCGGCCGCACGGGCGCGGCCGCCGACGCGTGCCACCCATCCCTGCCGGGCCCCCGGCTCCAGTCCGCGCAGGCGGCCGTCGGAGCTCGTGAGGGTGCGGCCGTCGGGGGTGGTCGCCACGATCTCGACCGGGCGGTCTCCCTCCACCTTCCACCGCAGGGTCGCGGTGGTGGTGCCGACCGCGACCACGTACGGCCCGCGGGTGAAGGGGTCCGGCTCGGTGGGCAGGAAGTAGCGGAACCAGTAGAGGAGGACCGCGCCGACCACGAGGGCCATGACGGCCGCCCCGATGCTGGTCGCGACGAGGGCACGGCGCAGGCGGCGCTCGTGTGGTGTCAGGGGTCGGGCGTCGCCGGTCACGAGACCGAGGGTACGCGGGACCGCGTGGCGCAGGCCGGGTGCCGGGTGCCGGCCCCACGCCGAGGAGACGGCCCGCGGCGTGGCGGACGGCCGCGGCCCCCGCCGAGGCGCGGATGGCCGAACCATTCGCCGCCATGGATCGGCCTCGCCGAGGCCGTGGTGCCGCGGCACGGGGGCGCGACTTCGAGGCGGCGGTCGTGAGGCGCCGGCACCGCCGCCCGCCGGCACCCTCTCCGCCGGATCCTCGACCCGCGTCCCGCCGGACGGAGGGACCGCAGTCCCAGGCGACCGCCGGAGGGCACGAGGCACGGGGTGGCGACGAGGGGCTGGGCTCGGAGGAGGCGCAGCGACTGCTCGAGCGGTACGGGCCGAACGAGATCCCCGAGGAGAGGCGGAGCCTTCTCCTGGAGGTCGGCGTGCATTTCTGGGGCCCGATCCCGTGGATGATCGAGGCGGCCGTCGTGCTGACGGCGCTGGTCCAGCGCTGGGCGGACTTCGCGGTCATCGGCGCGCTGCTCCTGGTGAACGGCGCCGTCGGCTTCTGGGAGGAGCACCAGGCGGGCGGCGCGATCGCCGCCCTGAGGGAGCAACTCGCGGTCAAGGCACGCGTGCGTCGCGACGGGCGCTGGCAGACGCTGGAGGCCCGGCTGCTGGTGCCCGGCGACCTGGTGCATGTCGAGCTGGGTCAGATCGTGCCGGCCGACGCCCGCGTGGCCGGCGGCGAGTGCGAGGTCGACCAGTCGGCCCTGACGGGCGAGTCGCTGGCCGTCGGCAAGCGCGCCGGCGACGACCTCTACTCCGGGTCGGTGCTCGCGCGCGGCGAGGCGAGTGCGCTGGTCACCGCGACGGGCCCGCGGACGCTCTTCGGGCGCAGCGCGCAGCTGGCGGGGGCGGAGCCGCCGCCGAGCCATTTCCAGCGGGCGGTGCTGGCGATCGGCCGCTACCTGATCGCGCTCGCGCTCGCGCTGGTGACGGTGATCGTCGTCGTCTCCCTGCTGCGCGGTGAACCGGTCTCGACCACGCTCGAGTTCGCGCTCGTGGTCACGATCGCCTCGGTGCCCGTGGCCCTGCCGGCGGTCCTGTCGGTGACGATGGCGATCGGCGCGCGCACCCTCGCGCGCCGGCAGGCGGTCGTGAGCCACCTGCCCGCGGTCGAGGAGCTCGCCGGCGTTGACATGCTCTGCGCCGACAAGACCGGGACGATCACCCGGAACGCGCTGACCCTCGCCGAGCCGGCGCTGCTCGACCCGGAGGCCGACGCCCAGGCGCTGATCCTCGCCGCGGCCCTGGCCTCGAGCGGGGAGGGCCGCGACCCGATCGACCTGGCGATCCTGGCGGCGGTTCCCGATCGGGGGCTGGGCGGCTTCACGACGATCGACTTCCACCCGTTCGATCCGGAGCGCAAGCGCGCCGAGGCGCGGGTGCGAAGCGCCGATGGCGCCGTCTTCGAGGTCGCGAAGGGGGCGCCCCAGGCGATCGCCACGCTCGCCGCCGGCGGCGCCGACGAGGCGATGGAGGCCGCGGTCGCCGCGTTCGCGAGGCGCGGCTTCCGCTCGCTGGCAGTGGCCCGCCGCGACGACGGGGACTGGCGGCTGCTCGGCGTGCTGCCGCTTCACGACCCGCCGCGGGACGACTCGGCCGCGACGCTCGCAGAGGCGACCCGGCTCGGGCTCGCCGTCAAGATGGTCACCGGCGACCGGGTGGAGATCGCGCAGGAGGTCGGCCGTGAGGTCGGCCTCGGCGACCGGATCCTCGAGGCCGGCGCGCTCGAGCAGGGCGGTCCGGGCATGTCGGCGCGGGTCGAGGCGGCGGACGGCTTCGCGCAGGTGGTGCCCGAGCAGAAGTATCGGATCGTCGAGGCGCTCCAGGGTGCCGGACACATCGTCGCGATGACCGGCGACGGGGTCAACGACGCCCCGGCGCTGCGGCGCGCCGACGCCGGCGTCGCGGTCGCCGGCGCGACCGACGCGGCCCGCGCGGCGGCCGACATCGTCCTGCTCGCCCCCGGCCTGTCGGTGATCGTCGAGGCGGTCCGCCTGAGCCGGGAGACCTTCCGGCGCATGAGCAACTATGCGATCTACCGGATCACCGAGACGATCCGGGTCGTCCTCTTCGTGACCCTCGCGATCCTGGTGCTCGGGTTCTTCCCGGTCACCGCGAGCATGATCGTGCTGCTCGCCCTGCTCAACGACGCCGCGATCCTCTCGATCGCCTTCGACCGGGTCGCAGCCTCCGCGCTGCCCGAGCGCTGGGACATGCGTGAGGTGCTGACGATCGCGAGCGTGCTCGGCCTGGTCGGGGTCGTCTCGAGCTTCTCTCTCCTGCTGGTCGGCCGGCACGGATTCGACCTCGGGGAGGACACCCTGCGAACGCTCATGTACCTGAAGCTCTCGATCGCCGGCCACCTGACCGTCTTCGTCGCCCGCACCCGCGGGCCGTTCTGGTCGGTCAGGCCGGCGAACGTACTGCTCGCCGCGGTCCTCGGCACCCAGATCCTCGCGACCCTGATCGCCGTCGGCGGCTTCCTCATGCCGCCGCTGCCGTGGGCCTACGCGGCGCTCGCCTGGGGCTGGGCCCTCGTCTGGTTCCTCGCCCTCGACGCCGCGAAGCTCATCGCCTACCGCGCTCTGGACCGGCGCCGGGGTGGAGTCGCGGCCGGGGCGCCGGGGTGACCCGCTCGTCGGCCTCGACGGCGCCTGAGCCAGCACGCGACGCGTGGGGCCGCTCCGCCGCCATGTGGGTCTCCCGCACGGGAACACGGCGGCGCCTCGCATGCCAGGGGCCCGTCGAGCGGCAGGCTGAGGACATGCGGTACGCACACATCGCCCGCTGCATCGACTGCACCGTCGAGCCACGGCCACGCGCTCGAACACGCCGAGTGTCTTCACGCTTGCGGTACCGGGCGGCTGAGCCTCGTCCACGTGGCCCGGTGGCCGCTCCCCTGCGCGGCGGGTTTCGGCGCGTGGGTCCGGGCGGCGACGACATCCTCGCCGCGAGCGCGCCGGCGCGTGGAGGAGGAGGCGGGCGAGATCCCGGGCGCCGAGCCCGTGGCCCTGAGCGGTCGCGACCCGGCGCAGGCGGTGATCGAATGGGCCCGAGGGGCCGGTGTGGACGTCCTCGTCGTGGGCGTCCACCGGACCGCCTTCGAACGGGCGACGCTCGGCAGCTTCGCGGGTCACATCGTGCACCACGCCCAACGCTCGGTGCTGCCCGTCCGGCCGCCCGAGGCGGCGACCGCACCCCACCCGGCTGCAGGCTCCTGACCGCCGGGCGGTCGCGGTCCCGGCTGAGCGCGGGGTCACTGAGCGCGCTCTCGGACCACCCGGGCGATCTCGATCCGGCTCGCGGCGCGACTCGCCGGCCACTGCGCCGCGAGCACGACGGCCAGGACGGCGAGCCCCGAGAGCACGAGCGTGCTCGTGCGCATCTGCAGATCGAAGGAGAAGAGATCCGATGTGTACGACGACATCATCAGGGCCGCGGCGCGGTAGCCGACGATGAGGCCCACGGGGATGCCGACGAGGGAGAGCAGCAGGTTCTCCCGCGCCAGCATGGCCGAGATCTCGCGCGCCGAGAGCCCGTTGGCGCGCATCGTCGCGAACTCCACCGACCGCTCGGCGACGCTCACGGAGATCGCGTTGAAGATCAGGCTGAAGGCCAGGATCGCGCCGAAGGCCAGCATCACCCCGACGAAGGCGTAGAAGAGGGCCAGGTACTGGTCGACGAGCTGCGCGAGCGCGTCCGATGTGACCACGGCGGCGACCGCGCCGAGGCGGCCGAGCTCGTCCCGGATCGCGGCCGGCCGCGCTCCTGGGCCGTAGGACACGAGCGCCGAGGTGATCGCCGGTGACGCGAGGGCCGTCGACGGGGCCGGCGGCGAGGCGGAGGCGAGCGACCGCCGAAGGGCGTCGGCGCGCATGTAGACGTAGGTGCCGAGGGGCTCGTCGACGAACCCGGCGATCCTCGTGTCGATGCGCGTTCCGAGGGTGGGGAAGGACACGGTGACCCGATCCCCGGCGCGGACGCCCAACAGTTTCGAGAGGGCCCGGCCGGCCAGGATCCCGCCGGCGGGCAGCGGCACGGCGTCTCCGTCCGGCGCCAGGAACGTGTGCATCCTGGTGCCGGCCTGATACCCCTGGAGCTCGGTGGCGTACGCCGAGCCGCCGCGGCGCACGGTGGCCGGCAGGGTGACCAGCTCCTCGACGTCGGCCACGCCCGGGACGGACCGCACCTGCCGCAGCACCGACGCGTCGGCGGGGCCGGTGAAGTAGACGCGGGCGTCGTCGTGCTGGATCCGGTCGAACTGGCGCTGGGTGAGCAGCTGGACCGTGTCGATCATCCCCCACGACGCCAGGACCAGGACCAGCGACAGGACGATCCCGAGCACCGTCGCCAGGGAGCGCCGCTTGGAGCGGCCGACGGCCCGTAGGGGCAGCCTCCAGCGGATCGGCAGGCGCCGCGCCGGCGGGAGGAGGCGCTCCACGAGGCTGTGGGCGGGGCCGATCGTGGGTGCGAAGCCCCGCATGGCCTCGGCGGGGGTCATGCGCAGAGCCGTCGCCGCCGGCGCCAGCGCGGCGAGCGCCCCCACCGTCAGGCCGAAGAGGATCCCGAGCGCCGGGGTCCAGGGGTGGACCCGGGTGACCGTGTCCGGGATGGAGAGCGCCGATGTGTACGTACCCGTGACGAGGGCTCCGAGCGGAACGCCGATGGCCACGCCGGCGAGCGCCCCCGCCAGTCCGACGACCAGCCCGAAGCTGAGGTAGTGCCACATCACGGTCGCGCGCCCGATGCCCTCGGCCCTCATCGTCCCGATCGCCGAGCGCTGGGACCAGACCATGCGGTTCACGAGGACGAGCGTCGCGATGCCCGCGGCCGTGAGGAAGAGCAGCGGGAAGAGCACCGCGACCTCTCCGAAGCCCTGGAGGTCCTCGGAGAGGGCCGCGTTCGAGGGCTGCTCGGCCCGGGTCGTGACGTCGGCGACACCCAGGTCGCCGGCCCGCCGGGCCAGCGTCGCGTCGAGGGCGGCGCGGTCCGCGCCCGGTGCGTAGCTGCACGAGGTCCTGGGGCACCCGTGCGCGCGCGGGTGCCCCCTCGACGAAGCGGTTCGCCGCGAACACGACCCCGAAGGAGTCGGGGGTCGTGAGCACCTCCTGGCGGCTGCGCGCCGGCCAGAGGTACTCGGGTGAGGCGACGATCCCGCGCACGCGGACGCGGGTGAAGCCGCGCGCGGTGAGGGTCTCGAGGGTGTCTCCCGGATGAAGGCCGAAGTGGCTCGCCATGTGCCGCTCGACGAGCACCCCGCTCGGATCGGCGGCGTCGAGGTACCGGCCCTCGAGCACGTCCACCCGGCCGACGGCCGGCTGGTCGCCGGGGGGGAGGCCCACCACGCGACCGAGGAGCCGATGCCCGTCGGTGATGCGGATCGGGACGTCCGCCTGTACGCGCCGGGTGACCGCCCGCACGCCCGGGGTGCCCCTCGCCACCCGCGCGAAGGCGGCCTCGGCGCCGCCGCTCGCCGTGAGATCGGCCAACGCGAGCCGCTCATAGGTCCGCTGGTAGGAGGCCTCCAGGTTCTTGGAGGTGTCGTAGCTGGCGGCGTAGAGGGCGACCCCGAGCATGATCGTCACCCCGACCGCGGCGAACTGCCACCGCTGGCGCCACAGGTCACGGCGCAGCTTGCGCCGGAGGATGCGCGCGGGGTGTCCTCGCGCCCTCACCAGGAGAGCTCGTCGACCCGTCCGGGCGCGTCGTGCCGTTCGTCGCCGACGATCTCGCCGTCGCGCAGGTGGAGGACGCGGTCGGCGATCCCGGCGATCACGGAGTTGTGGGTGACGAGCATCACCGTCCGCCCGCCGTCGGCGGCGGAGCGCAGCAGGCCGAGGATCCGGCGACCGGTCTCCAGGTCGAGCGAGCCGGTCGGCTCGTCGCAGAGCAGCAGGGGCGGGTCCTTCACCAGCGCGCGGGCGATCGCGACCCGCTGCTGCTCGCCGCCCGAGAGCTGGCCGGGGAAGTGTCCGTCGCGGGAGCCGAGGCCCACGTCGTCCAGCGCGGCGCGGCTACGGGCCTCGGCCTCGGGGCCGGTCAGCTCGGCGATGAGCTGCACGTTCTCCAGCGCCGTCAGCGTCGGGATCAGGTTGAAGAACTGGAAGACGAACCCCACCTTCGCGCGCCGGTAGGCGGTCTGCTCGTCGGCGTCGAGCGCCGTCACGTCAACGCCGTCCACGACCAGCGATCCGGCGGTGGCCCTCTCGATGGCGCCGATGAGATTGAGGCAGGTGGTCTTGCCCGACCCGCTCGGGCCGAGCAGAACCACGAGCTCCCCGGGCTCGATCCGGAACGAGACGCCCCGAAGCGCCCGCACGGCCGCGCCGCCCGTGCCGTAGGTCATCGTGAGCCCGCCGGCCCGTATCGCGGCCGCCGGCTCCGCGGGGTCCCCGATCACGACGGCGGGCGGGCCCCACGCACCCGCCGGGCAGCGTCACCCGCACCGGCGCCTGATTCGCGGCGGTCGCCTGCGGGGCTCATCGACGCGGGCGAATGCGGGCCACGCGCGCTATCCGCGGACGATGACGACGGGGCAGGGCGCGTGCGACGCGCGCGCGGCCCACCGCACCGCAACCGCAGCCGCCGGCGAGTCGTCGACGCCGACCAGGATCATGCCATGGGTCCTCCTTCGCGGGCTTCGAGCCGTCCATCCCACGCCCTTCGACGGCAGGGATCGGGGCTGAGGTTAGCCCCGCGCGGCGTCGGGCCCATCAGGTCTCCCCGCTCACCGCGATGCGGCCAAACACCGTGTCGATCCGGGTAATCAGCCGCGGTGGGGTGGCGCCGCCCTCTCGGCGGGCCCGGTGTCCGCGCGGAGAAGCCGACGCCCGGGTCCGCGTCGGCGCGGATGCGCGCCGCGATGGGCCCCGGCAGCATGCGGGCCATGGCGGATCCACCCGAGCAGACGTCTCCCGGGCAACCTTCCCCGACGAGTCCGGGCGACACGCCTCCCGCGCCGGCGCGGGAGGCCGAGAAGACGGCGGCCCCGGCGGAGTCGAAGGTCACGCCCGGCGCTGCCGGACCTCAGGCTCCCGAGGAGCCGCCCGCGCCGGGGGACGAGGTCGATGAAGCGTCGCTCGAGTCGTTCCCCGCCTCCGACCCGCCCGCGTGGACCCACACGCGCGGAGACTGATCCAGGGACGGGGGACCCTCCGGGTGGGCGCCCGCATGCGTCGTCGCGCGTGAGGGCCGCTGCGGTCGTTGATCGGATGCGCACCTGACCACCCTCGCGTGGATCGTCGCCGCGGGCCTGGCGATGGCCGCCATCGCCCTGGTCGGCAGCGTCACTCTGATCCTTCCGGAGCCCGCGCTGCGCCGGCTGCTGCTCCCGCTGGTCGGGCTGGCGGCCGGCTCGCTCCTGGGCGGGGCCTTCTTCCACATGCTGCCGGAGGCGGTGTCGAGGTCCGGCGACACGCTGGATGTCTGGGTCGCCTTCATGGCGGGCTTCCTCGTCTTCTTCGTGCTCGAGCAGTTCCTGCACTGGCACCACTGCCACCAGCCGGTCTCGCGGCATCAGCCGCTGGGCTACCTGATCCTGCTGGCGGACGGGGTCCACAACCTCATCGGCGGGCTCGCGGTGGGCAGCGCCTTCGTGATCGACGTCAAGGTCGGCCTGGTGACCTGGCTCGTGGCCGCCGCACACGAGGTCCCCCAGGAGCTCGGCGACTTCGGGATCCTCGTCCACAGCGGCTGGGATCGATGGCGAGCGCTCCTCTACAACTTCCTCTCCGGGCTGACGTTCCTGATCGGAGCGCTCATCGCCCTGGCGATGTCGGGCGCGGTGGACGTGTCCCTGCTGCTCCCGTTCGCCGCGGGCAACTTCGCCTACATCGCCGCCAGCGACCTGATCCCGCAGCTCAGGGCCACGGGGCTGGGGCGCCAGCTCGAGTACTTCGCGGCTCTCCTGGCGGGGCTGGCGGTCCTCTGGCTGGCGGCTCTGTGAGGGCGCCGCATCGGGCCGGCTCTCCGTGACCTCGCGCGTTCGCCCTTGGGGCAACAAAAAACCCCGCCTGAGCGGGGTTTTTCCTTGGTCGTACCAAGTAGCGCATACGGGATTTGAACCCGTGTTACCGCCGTGAGAGGGCGGCGTCCTAGGCCCCTAGACGAATGCGCCACGGACCGGCCTATCGACCACGAACCGGAGGGGATTGGGGGAGGAGGATTCGAACCCCCGCTACCGGGGCCAGAACCCGGCGTCCTACCGCTAGACGATCCCCCACCACCGGACGGGCCGTTGGCGATCGTACCAAACCTCGGCGTCCGTCGGCTCGATCTGAGCGCCCGGGCTCACGCGCCCCCGGAGACCGCCGCCCAGTCGCCGTAGAGCGCCGCGTAGCGCCCGCCGTGGTCGACGAGCTCGTCGTGCGTCCCCTGCTCCACGATCCGCCCGCCCTCCAGCACCACGATCCGGTCGGCGTCGCGGATCGTGGAGAGGCGGTGGGCGATGATGATCGCCGTGCGTCCCTCCAGCAGGCCGCGCAGGGCGTCCTCGATCAGCTGCTCGGCCCGCAGGTCGACCGACGAGGTCGCCTCGTCCAGGATCAGCAGGCGCGGGTCGGCGGCCAGCGCCCGGGCGAAGGAGATCAGCTGGCGCTGGCCGGCGGACAGACCGGAGCCCTTGTCGTTGATGCGCGTGCCGAACCCATCGGGCATCGCCTCGATGAACCCGGTGGCGCCGACGGCGTCGGCGGCCGCGCGCAGCTCCTCGTCGGTGGCCTCGGGGCGGCCGAAGGCCAGGTTCTCGGCGACCGTGCCGGCGAACAGATGGCCCTCCTGGGGGACGATGGCCAGCTGCTCGCGCAGCGAGCTCATGGTCACGCCGCGCAGGTCGTGGCCGTCGATCAGCACCTGCCCCTCGAGCGGGTCGTAGAAGCGCGAGACGAGCTTCGCGAGCGTCGACTTGCCGGCGCCCGTCGTCCCCACGAGCGCCACGGTCTCGCCGGCCGGGATGATCAGGTCGAGGTCGGTGAGCACCGGCGTGCGGTCGTAGGCGAAGCTCACGCCGCGCAGCTCGATGCGCCCCTCGATGTGCGGCAGGTCCACCGCGCCGGGCGTGTCGGCGATCTCGGGCTCGGTGTCGAGCACCCCGAAGATCTTCTCGAGCGCCGCCATCGCCGACTGGAACGTCGAGTAGAGCTGCGAGAGCTGCTGGATCGGGTCGAAGAAGCTCGACAGGTAGCCGACGAACGCCACCATCACGCCGATCGAGATCTCCTGGTCGAGCACCCGGGTGGAGCCGAAGTAGAGGATGATCGCGGTCCCGATGCCCGACAGCAGCTCGACGCCCGGGAAGTAGGCGCCCGAGAGCCGGATCGTCGACATGTTGGCCTCGCGGTACTCCTCGTTGACGCGGCGGAAGACCTCCTGGGAGGGCTTCTGACGGCCGAAGCCCTGCACCACGCGGATCCCCGAGAGCGTCTCCTGGAGCGTCGCCAGGACGTCGGCGACGCGCTCGCGGGTGCGCCGGTAGGCGCGGGTCGAGTAGACGCGGAAGAGCGCCGTGCGCGATCGCGAGGGCGGGGAAGATCACGAACGTCAACAGGGCCAGCTCGACGTCGTACGAGAACAGGATGATCACGACCCCGATGAAGGTGAGCCCGTTGATCACCAGCGACGTCACGCCGTCGGTGACCAGCTGCTCGAGCGCCTCGATGTCGCTGGTGAGGCGGCTGACGGTGCGGCCGGTGGGCGTGCGCTCGTGGTACCCGAGCTCCAGGCGCATCAGGTGCCGGAAGGTGTCGGTGCGCAGGTCGAGCAGCACCCGCTCGCCGACCCAGCTCGAGAGGTAGGTCTGGTAGTAGCCGGCCAGCCAGCCGACCAGGCCGGCGATCACGAAGAGCCCCACCGCGAGCAGCAGCATTCCCTTGTCGCCGGGGGTGATGCCGCGGTCGATCGCGAACTGGGCGAGCGCGGGGATCGCGAGGCCGCTCGCCGTCACCACCAGCATCAGTCCGACGGTGGCCGTGGCCTTCCCGGCATAGGGGCGGAAGTACGGGAGCAGGCGACGTAGCTTGCGCGTCGCCAGCGGCGGCGCGGCGCGCTCGCGGCGCGTGAGCCCGGGGGCGGGGGAGGCGGCGGTGCTCACGCGTCCCGCGCGATCAGGTCGGGACGGGCGAGCCCGCCGTCGTGGATCTCCCGGTAGACGACGCTCGTGTCGTAGAGCTCATCGTGGGTGCCGCGGGCGACGATCTCGCCCCCCTCCAGCACCACCAGCTCGTCGGCCAGGGAGAGGGTGGAGAGCCGGTGCGCGATCACCAGGGTCGTGCGCCCGGCCATGACGGCGGCGAGGGCGGTCTGTATCTCGCGCTCGGTGGAGGCATCGACCGAGGCGGTCGCCTCGTCGAGGATCAGGATGCGCGGGTCGGTGATGATCGCCCGGGCGATCGCCAGGCGCTGGCGCTGGCCGCCGGACAGGGTCAGCCCGCGCTCGCCGACGACGGTGTCGAACCCCTCGGGCAGGGCGTCGATGAAGCCCTCCGCCTGGGCCATCCGGGCGGCCGCCCGGACCTCGTGGTCGCCGGCCTCGGGCCGCCCGTAGGCGATGTTCTCGCGCACCGTCGTGGAGAAGAGGAAGGGATCCTGCGAGACCATCCCCACGGCGTGGCGCAGCTGGTCGAGGCGCAGGTCGCGCACGTCGGCCCCGTCGATCAGCACCCGTCCCGACGCGGCGTCGTAGAAGCGCGGGATGAGCTGGGTCAGGGTCGTCTTGCCCGAGCCGGTCGGGCCGATCAGGGCGACGGTGCGGCCCGCGGGGACGTCGAGGTCGATGCCGGTGAGAGCCGCGGGCGCGCCGGGCGCGTAGGCGAACGTGACGCCTTCGAGGCGCACGTGGCCCTGGCCGGCGGGCATCGGGAGCGGGTCGTCGGCCTCGACGATCTCCGGCTCGGCGTCGAGCAGCTCGAAGATGCGGGTGCCGCCGGCGATCGCCCGCTGGGCCTGGCCCACGAGCATCCCGAGCGAGCGGAATGGCGCCATGAGCAGGGTCAGGTAGAGGTAGAAGGCCACGAACTCGCCGAGGCTCATGCGCCCGTCGATGGTGAGGATGCCGCCGTAGGTCAGGATCACCGCGAGGCCGAGCACGGGAAGGAAGCCCATCAGCGGCTGGTACAGGGCGCGGATGTGCGCCGCATCCATGCTCCGGTCGTAGGCCCGCCGGGCCGTCGCGCCGAAGTGCCGGGTGCGGTCCGATTCGCGCCCGAAGGCCTTGATGACGCGGATTCCGACGGCGCTCTCCTCCGCCATCTCGGTCACCTCGCCGACGCGCTGCTGCACGTCGATCAGGACCGGGTTGGACCTGCGGCTGTAGCGCCACGCCACGACGAGCAGCGCGGGCCCGGTGAGCAGCGCGAGCAGCGCCAGCGACCAGTTCATCCAGAGCAGGATCCCGGTGATCAGGATAAGGGTGAAGGCCTGCATGAAGAGGAAGATCAGGCCGTAGCCGAGGAAGAACCGCACCGTCTGCAGGTCGCTGGTCGCGCGCGACATCAGCTGCCCGACGGGCATCCGGTCGTAGTAGGACAGCGACATGCGCTGCAGGTGCGCGAAGAGCCGCGCCCTCAGGTCGAACTCGACCGCGAGGCTCACCTGGCCCGAGACCCAGCGGCGCACGACGCCGAAGATCATGCGCACGCTCACCACTCCGACCACGGCCCAGACGAGCGGAGCGAGCGCGCTTCTGTCACCCCCCTCGAGCACGTCGTCGATCACCCGCCCCGTCAGGTATGGCAAGGTGACGCTGCACGCCATGAGGCCGACGGCGCTGATGGCGGTGACCGCGACCTTGCCGGTGTACGGCGTCAGGAAGCGGAGAAGGCGGAGGAGGACTCTCAAGGTGATTCACTGGTGAACGATAGGGAAGGGCTTGTGGCCACACAAGGACACCAGGCGCTCCTGGACGCCGCGATGCCGGCGGCCCCGGCGCCTCCGGCGGCCTACTCGGTGCCCAACGTCAGCGAGGGGCGCGACGCGCCGACCATCAACGCGCTGGCCGACTCCTGCCGGCGTCCGCGGGTCCACGTCCTCGACGTCCACTCCGACCCCGACCACCACCGCAGCGTGATCACCCTGGCCGGGGAGCCGCTGGCCCTGCAGGAGTCGCTGGTGTCGCTCGCGGGCGAGTGCGTCGACCGCATCGACCTGCGCCGCCACCGCGGCGCGCACCCGCGCACCGGCGCGCTCGACGTGGCGCCGATCGTCGCCATGGACGAGGACGACGTGCCCTTCGCCTCGGAGATCGCCCGCGGCCTCGCGGAGCGCCTTGCGGCCGACCTCAACCTGCCGGTCTTCCTCTACGGGGCCGTCGCGACCGACCCGGACCACGTCCGCCCGCGCGACTTCCGCCGCGGCGGCCTCGAGGAGCTGGCCCGCGCCGTCGCCGACGGGGAGATCGTGCCCGACGCCGGCCCGCCGCGCCTGCACCCGAGCGCCGGGGCCGTGCTGGTGGGCGTGCGCCAGCCCCTGATCGCCCTGAACGTCTGGCTTCCCGAGGGAACCCTCACCGAGGCCAGGACCATCGCGGCCCGTGTGCGCGAGGCCGGCGGTGGACCCCCCGGCGTCCGCGCCCTCGGCCTCTACCTCCCGGAGGCCGGAATGGCCCAGGTGTCGATGAACATCGAGGATCGCAAGGCGGCGCCGCCGGCGACGGTGATCGCTCTCGTGCGCGCCGAGGCCGAGCGGCTGGGCATCGAGGCCGGTGAGGCCGAGCTGGTCGGCCTGATCCCGGGCGACGCCCTGCGCGGGGGCCCCTCGCCGTCGGCGCTCGGCCTCGCCGGCTTCCGGCCGGGGCAGCTCCTCGAGCTGCACGACCGCACCACCAGGATGGCGGCCTGATGGCGGCCAAGCGCAAGAAGCGCAAGGGCGCGGGCCCGCCGCCCTCGTCCAGCCCGCGCCGTGACGCGATCGCCGAGGGCACGGTCAAGGTGAAGTCGGGCACCGGCAACTCCCGCGAGCCGGTCATGGCGTCGCCGAGGGGCGTCCTCATCCGCGCGGGACTGGTGGCGGCCGTCTTCTACCCGTACCTGGTCTTCCTCGCCGGGGAGAGCCCGGTGACGTCGGCGATCATCTCGGTCATCGCCTTCGCGATGATGGTGCCGCTCGGCCTGTTCCTCGACCGCGTCCGCTACAACCGCCAGATGCGCCGCTACACGGAGAAGCGGGCCGGGTCGGCGAGGCGGTGAGCGGGGGAGACCGCCGCGCGGCGGCGCCCAAGGGGACCCACGACGTCCTGCCGGCCGAGAGCCGCCTGCGCCAGCGCGTGATCGACGTCGCCCGCGACGCCTTCGAGCGCTACGGCTACTCGCGGATCGTGACTCCGACGTTCGAGGAGACCGAGGTCTTCGTTCGCGGGGTGGGCACCAGCACCGACGTGGTCCGCAAGGAGATGTACACCTTTCAGGACCAGGCCGGGCGCAGCCTGAGCCTGCGCCCGGAGGGCACCGCGTCGGTCGTGCGCGCCTTCGTGCAGCACGGCATGCACAAGCTGCCGCTGCCCGTGAAGCTCTGGTACCTGGCCCCGATGTTCCGCTACGAGCACCCCCAGGCGGGGCGCTACCGCGAGCACTGGCAGATCGGCGCGGAGGCGATCGGCAGCGACGACCCGCTGCTCGACGCCGAGGTGATCGCGCTCCTTCACGGCATCTATCGCAGCCTCGGGCTGACGGGCCTCGAGCTGCGCCTGGGGAGCATGGGCGACCCCGAGAGCCGCGGGCCCTACCGGGCGCTGCTGCTGGAGTACCTCGAGCACCATCTGTCCGACCTCGACGCGGACGCCCGGGAGCGCATGCGGGTCAACCCGCTACGGCTCTTCGACACCAAGAACCCCGCCGTGGCGGCGGTCATGGCCGACGCGCCGACGCTCCTGGACCATCTCTCGCCGGCCGCCCAGGCCCACCGGGAGCGCGTGCTGGAGGCGCTCGGGGGCCTCGGCATCGCGTACGTCGAGGACCCGACCCTCGTGCGCGGCTTCGACTACTACACGATGACCGTCTTCGAGTTCACCAGCGACGCCCTCGGCGCCCAGAGCGCGGTGGGTGGCGGCGGCCGCTACGACGGCCTCGTCGAGGGCCTGGGCGGCCCGCCGACCCCCGGCATCGGCTTCGGTGCCGGCATCGAGAGGATCGTGCTCGCGCTCGAGGCGCAGGGCGCCGACTCGGCGCCCCGGATCGACTGCTACCTCGCGGTGCTCGACGAATCCCTGCGCCTGCCGATGCTGCCGGTTCTCGAGCGCCTGCGCGCCGCCGGCCTGCGCTGCGAGAGCGACCTGCGCGGGCGCAGCCTGAAGACCATGATGAAGCACGCCGCCACCCTCGGGGCCCGCTACGCGGTGATCGTCGGCGAGCGCGAGCACGCCGCGGGCGTGGCCACGGTGCGCGACATGACGGCGCACGAGCAGCGCGAGATCCCGTTGGGTGAACTTGTCGAGGAGTTGACGATTTGATCGGTGCGCAGCGCTATCGGAGCCACACCTGCGCGGGGGCCGCGCAGGCCCTCGGCGAGGACGTGCGGGTGTCCGGCTGGGTCCACCGGCGCCGCGACCACGGGGGCGTGGTGTTCATCGATCTGCGCGACCGCTCCGGGCTCCTGCAGCTGGTCTTCCACCCCGAGGCGGGGGAGGGGGTCCACCGGGCGGCCGGCGCCCTCAGCCCGGAGGACGTGATCTGCGTCGGCGGCGAGGTCGTCGCCCGGTCGGCGCAGACCGTCAACCCCGGGCTCGCCACCGGTGCGGTCGAGTTGCGCGTATCGGCCATGGAGATGCTCTCCGAGGCCGATCCGCTGCCGTTCTCGGTGGAGGACGAGGGCCACGAGCCTGGAGAGGACCTGCGCCTCACCTACCGCTATCTCGACATCCGCCGGCCCCGCCGCCTGCGGGCGCTCGAGATGCGCAGCCGGGTGGCCTCGGCGATGCGCCGCGTGCTCGAGGACGAGGGCTTCCTCGAGGTCGAGACGCCGGTGCTGACGCGCTCCACGCCCGAGGGCGCACGCGACTTCCTGGTGCCGGCGCGTATGCAGCGCGGCTCCTGGTACGCGCTGCCCCAGAGCCCGCAGCTCTTCAAGCAACTGCTGATGGTGGGCGGGATCGAGCGCTACTACCAGATCGTCCGCTGCTTCCGCGACGAGGACCTGCGCGCCGACCGCCAGCCGGAGTTCACCCAGCTCGACGTCGAGGCGTCGTTCGTCGAGCCGCAGGACGTCCAGAATCTGATGGAGCGCGTGCTGCGCGAGTCCTTCGCGGCCGCGGGCGTCGAGATCTCCACGCCGTTCCCACGCATCACGCACGCCGACGCGGTCCGCCGCTTCGGCACCGATCGTCCCGACACGCGCTTCGGCATGGAGATCCTCGACTGGACCACGCCCGCCTCGGAGTCCGGCTTCGGCGTGTTCGAGGGCGCCATCGCGGCGGGTGGGGTCGTCCGCGGCCTGGTGGTGCCGGGCGCCGGCGCCGCCGTCAGCCGCAAGGTGGGCGACGAGCTGATGGAGGAGGCGCGCGAGCTCGGGGCCAAGGGGCTCGTGTGGGCGGCCGTCGAGGAGGAGGGCGCGCTGCGCTCGCCGGTCGCGAAGTTCCTCGGAGGGATCGCCGCCGGCCTGGGAGCGTCGCCGGGCGACCTGATCGCCCTGGTCGCCGACGCGGAGCCGGTGGCGCAGGCGGTGCTCGGCACGATGCGCCTGCGCTTCGCCGAGCGCAACGGCCTGATCCCCGAGGGGGTCTGGGCCCCGGTCTGGGTGGTCGATTTCCCGCTGGTGGAGTGGAACGAGGGCGAGTCGCGCTGGGACTCGACCCACCACCCCTTCACCGCGCCGCGGCCGGAGGATCTCGGGCGGCTGGAGAGCGCGCCGGGCGAGGTGCTCTCGCAGGCCTACGACGTGGTGCTGAACGGCGTCGAGATCGGCGGGGGGAGCATCCGCATCCACGACCGCGGCACCCAGGAGCGGGTCTTCTCGCTCATCGGCCTGTCCGACGAGGAGGCCGAGGCCAAGTTCGGCTTCCTGCTGAAGGCGCTGCGCCTGGGCGCGCCGCCGCACGGCGGCATCGCCCTCGGGCTCGACCGGATCGTGATGCTGCTGGCCGGGGAGCGCTCGATCCGCGACGTGATCGCGTTCCCGAAGACGGCGACCGGCGCCGACCCGCTCACCGGTGCGCCCGCGTCGGTCGACCCCCTGCAGCTGCGCGAGCTCGGGGTGAAGCCCGCCGGACCCCCGGCCTAGCCCTCGCGCCCGAACAGCCTGCGCGCGTCGCTGCGCAGGTCGGACGAGAGGCTCACGAGGGCCTCGCTGCCGCCCGTCCCGAGGGGCCAGGAGACCCGCACCTGGCGCCGGTCCTCGAGCTCGCCGAGCGCGCCCATGACCGCAATCATCCCGCTGCGGTCCGGCTCGAGGCCCAGCTCCCGCGCGAGCGCGGGCACCGAGACCGACACGTCGCCGTCGTCACCGGCCCCCTCCTCCAGCCATCGCGCCACGAGCAGCATCTCGAGGCGATCGCCCACCGCGTCCGCGTTCACGTCGCCAGGGTATCGCGCGGCGGGCGGCGGGCGACCGGGCTCAGGCGGCGGCGGCGCCCCCGAGACCCGGAGCCGCCGACGTCTCCGGAAGGACCCGTTCCATGGCCAGCAACGTGCCGGCGGGGGTGATCAGCTCGATCACGTGATGGGTGTGGGTGGTGCAGACGGAGGTCACCAGGACGCTCGACAGGCGGCCGGTGAGCGCCGACAGGCAGGCCTCCAGCGCGGCCTTCTGGGCGCGGGTGAGCGCCTCCATTCCGGGCGCGAGCGTGTAGGTGGGAGGGGGGGCGGGGATGAGCAACGGGCTGCTCCAGGGGGGCGTGGGCTGCCGTTCGAGGGTCGCCCATGTCGATACGGGAGCCAAGGGCCGATGGACCACATGCCCATGCCGATTGGTTCCGCCGTTCAAGCCCACGGGGTGGTGTGCCGACCAACGGGAGTAGCGGCTAGACTCGGAGGTGCCCTGCTGTGTTCGCCACCGGCTCACATCTTGAGCCAATACGAGTGATGAGGGAAACGGCATCGCGGTCACGTCCTGGCGTGTCCGGGTCGAGTCCCACCTGCTACCGCAGGTTCAAGTCACAGGCCGGAACGGCATCGCGGGGCATCATGCCCGGTCGCTCATGAGGCGTCTCCTGTCCGCCTGCGCGGCCCTCGCGGCCTCGTCCGTGCTCGTCGCCGGCTGTGGCGGCGGTGGCGGCGCGTCCGACGCGGCCGCCGATCCCGCCGCGACCGCCCCCGTGGCGTCCGCCGCCCCGGTGGCCGTGGCCGCCGTCGGTCTCGGCGGCACGGTGACCGCCGGGCCGACCACCCCCAAGCCCGTCGCAAAGGCGCTCAAGGGCAGCGGAGTCGTGGTCGTCAGCTTCGTCGTCGCGGGCGCCGCCGACGACGCCAGCGTCGCGAAGGCCCTCTCGGAGGTCCGCTCCGATCGCCGCGCGACCAAGGGTGTGGCCTTCTTCTCCTACACCGTCGGCAAGCAGAAGTTCGGCGACCTCGCCGACCGCCTGGGCGTCACCGGCACCCCGTCGGTCGCAGTGATCGGGCGCGACCGCACCCTGGTCAACCTCTGGTCCGGCCTCGTGGACGCCGACATCCTGCGCCAGTCGATCTCGGACGCCGCCGACACGGTCGCCGCCCACCCGGGCGCCGCCGCGGCGGGCAAGAAGGCCGCCCCCGCAAAGAAGAAGTCCCCGCCGAAGGGGTGAGCGCGCCGGGAACCCGGCGCGCTCGGGCGGTTCCCTCGCGCGTCGCGGCCCGCGGTCCGGCCAACGTGTCCGGCACGCGCACGGCCGTCGCGGCCCTCGTCGCGCTCGCGCTCGCCGGGCCGCCGTGCGCCGGCGCCGCTCCATCGCCCGAGCCCGGTACCGCCGAGCGGCTCGGCGCCGTCAGGTCGTTCGCCCTCGCGATCGGCGACGGAGCCCTGGGCGGCCGCCTCGACCGCCGCTACGGCGACTACGACCTCGTCGTCCTCGACGGGGCCGAGGCCTCGTCGGCGAAGGTCGCCGCGCTTCGGGCATCGGGCGCCATCGTCCTCGGGTATCTCAGCGTCGGGACGATCGAGCGCTACCGGTGGTGGTATCCGGCGGCGAGGCGGTACCGGCTCGAACGCTGGGGCGACTGGCCCGATGAGCACTTCGCCGATGTCTCGCGACCCGGCTACCGGAGGCTCATCGCCCGGCGTGTGGCGCCACGGATGCTCGCGCGGGGCTTCGACGGCCTCTTCCTCGACAACGTCGACATGATCGACGGACGGCCGCGCCGCCGCGCCTGCGCCGGGGCAACGCGGCGGCGCTGCGCAGGATCGGCCGGCGCGTGCGACTGGTGACGGCCACCGACTACACCCGGCGCGCCGGCGACGCATCCGCCCGCCGGGCGATCGCCACCGCCTGCTCGGCGGGCGCGGTTCCGTTCGTCAGCGACATCGGCCTCGCGCGCGTTCCCCGGAGGGCGCCGCGGTGCGGGTGAGGCGACCCGCACGGCCGCCCGGCGGCGCCTGAGATCACTCCCGCGGCCGGGGCGGACGGCTGCGCGGGAACGCCGGCGCTGCGGTCCCCCTGAGCCCGAAAAGGGCGTGGTAGCCTCGTCCGGTGCCCCCCTATCCCCCCGAGGTGATGCGCCATCTGGCGTCCCCCGCGGGCGCCGGTCCGATGGATTCGCCGGACGCTGTCGGTGAGTCGGGCAGCACCTCCTGCGGCGATCTGGTGCGCATCTCTCTGAGGATCGCGGGCGGCCGAGTGCGCGCGGCGCGCTTCGAGGCGTTCGGCTGCGGCGCCGCCACCGCGGCGGCGAGCGCCGCCTGCGCGCGCCTGGACGGCGCCTCGCTCGACGACGCCATGCGCCTCTCGCGCGATCGGCTCGACGCCGACCTCGGCGGCCTCGGCTCGGCGCGGCGTCACGGGGTGGAGATCGTCGAGGACGCCGCCGCCCGGGCCCTCGAGTCCTGGCACTCGCGACGGCTCGGCGACCCGGGCATCCCGCAGCGTGCCGACCGCATCGCGGTGGCCATGAGCGGTGGGGTCGACAGCGCCGTCGCGGCGATGCTCCTGCGCGACGCGGGGTACGACGTCGTGGGCGTGACGATGCGGCTCTGGCACGACCCCTCGGCGGCCGCGGCCGAGCGCTCGTGCTGCTCGCCCGAGACGGTGCGCCTGGCGCGCGCCGGCGCCCACGCCCTCGGCATCCCGCACCTCACCCTCGACGTGGCCGAGCGCTTCCGGCAGGACGTGGTGGAGGATTTCATCGCCGGCTACCGCGAGGGGCGCACGCCCAACCCCTGCGTCACCTGCAACGGGCGGGTTCGCTTCAGCGTCCTGGCCGACGCCGCCGCGCTCGTCGGCGCCCGGATGATGGCGACCGGCCACTACGCGCGCCTGGAGCGCGACGCCGGCGGCCATCCCCTCGTTTCCCGCGCCCGGGATGCGGGCAAGGATCAGAGCTACATGCTCGCCATGCTCGATCGCCCGACGCGCGAGCGGGTCGCCTTCCCGCTCGGAGACCTCGCCAAGGAACGCGTGCGCGCCATGGCGCGCGAGGCCGGCCTGCCGGCCGCCGATGCGGTGGAGAGCCAGGAGGTCTGCTTCGTGGGGGAGGGCGGCTACGCGCCGTTCCTCGAGCGCACGGGCGGGCTCACCTCGCGTCCCGGCCCGATCGAGGACGCCGCGGGCCACCGCCTCGGCACGCACGGCGGCTACTGGCGCTTCACGGTCGGCCAGCGCCGTGGAATCGGAGTGGCGGGCGCGGAGCCCCTCTACGTCCTCTCCACGGACGCCGAGCGCAACGCCGTCGTGGTCGGCCCCCGCGAGGGGCTCTCGGTGGAGGCGGTCTCGCTCGACCCGGCCCGGTTGCACGGCGACGTGGGCGACGGACCGCTCGAGGTGCGCCTGCGCTATCGCGGCCGCCCGCTCGAGGGGCGCGTCTCCGGGGGCGGCGGGCGTGTGCGGATCGATCTGTCCGACGCCGCCGACGGGGTGGCGCCGGGGCAGACCGCGGCGCTGTATCGCGACGGCCGCCTGGTCGGGGCGGGTACCATCGCGAGGCCGGAGTCAGACGAAGCCCCGCACGGGAGGCCCACGTAGTGGATTGGTCCGATGTCCTCAAGCTCGCCCTGTCGATCTTCCTGGTGCTCACGGGCGTCGGGCTCGCGTATCTGTTCGTGCGAATGGCGGGCGTGTTCGCGCGGCTCGGCGTCTCGGTGACGCGGCTGACCGACGAGACGGTGCCGATCCTCAACAAGGCCCAGACCACGGTGGACGGGGTCAACCTCGAGCTTCTGCGCGTGGACGAGATCATGAAGACGGCCGTCGGCGCGACCAAGGGCGCCGAGCGGACGGTGCAGACCGTCTCGAGCGCCGTCACCTCGCCGGTGCGCAAGCTGACCGGCTTCGCCGCCGGGGCGCGTGAGGCCGTCGCGACGCTGAGGGCCCGCCGCGCGGCCGATGCCGTGCTGCCGATGGCGCCGCTGCCGCCCCCGCCCGTGGCCCCGTCCGAACCCGTCGAGACCTCGTCGGCCCCGCCGCCGACCCCGCCGTCCGCAGACCCCGGCGCCGCGACGCCCGGCGCCGAGACGCCCGGGGCCGAGACGCGGCACGACAGCCCCTACTGATGGGCAAGCTCATCAAGATCGGCGTCGCGGCCGGCGTCGTCGGATGGCTGCACTCGATCGGCGCGCTCGACCCGAAGCTCTGGAAGGACACCGTCGCGCGCGAGCGCCGGCGCATCCCCGGGCAGATCCGGGAGGCTCTCGGGGCCGGCAAGCGCGCGGCCGCGGAGGCGGAGGCGGATCTCGACCGCGAGATCCGCGACGCCTTCTCCAGCGACGCCTGAGCCGGGTTCCGTCGGATCTCGCGGCGGGATCCGCGCTGAGCCCGGAGGCCGACCCCCGAGGGGCGCTCCACTAGAATCGTTCGAATGACCACCAACGAGATCCGTGCGGCCTTTCTCGCGTACTTCGAGAAGCAGGGCCACCTGACGATTCCCTCCGCCTCGCTCATCCCGTTCGAGGACGATCCGTCGGTCCTGCTGACGATCGCCGGGATGCAGCCCCTGAAGTCGTACTTCCTGGGAGCGGGTGACCCGCCGGCGCGCCGCATGACGAGCTCGCAGAAGTGCTTCCGCACCAACGACATCGACCAGGTCGGGCACACGGCCCGCCACCTGACCTTCTTCGAGATGCTCGGCAACTTCTCGATCGGCGACTACTTCAAGGACGACGCCATCCGGTTCGGATGGGAGGTCTCCACCGAGGTGTTCGGGCTCGACCCCGAGAAGATCTGGATCACGGTCTTCGAGGGCATGGAGGGCGTGCCCGGCGACGACGAGGCGCTCGAGCGCTGGGTGCAGATGGGCGTGCCGCGCGAGCGGATCCAGCGGCTGGGCGAGGCCGACAACTTCTGGAAGGCCGGCCCGACCGGGCCCTGCGGCCCGAACACCGAGCTCTACCTCGACCGTGGCCCCCGGTTCGGGCCCGAGGGCGGCCCGGTGACGGGCGGCGACCGATACCTGGAGTACTGGAACCTGGTGTTCATGCAGTACGACCGGGCCGCCGACGGCACCCTCACCTCCCTGCCGGCCAAGAACATCGACACCGGCGCGGGGCTGGAGCGCATGGCCGCGATCCTCCAGGACGTGCCCTCGGTCTTCGAGACCGACGGGTTCCGCCCGCTGATCGGGTGGGCCGAGCGCGCCTCGGGCCGCTCCTACGGCGCCGATCCGCGCGACGACCGCGCCTTCCGCGTGCTGGCCGACCATGGCCGCGCCATGACCTTCCTCGCCTCCGACGGGGTGCTGCCGGGCAACGAGGGCCGCGACTACGTGCTGCGCCGCATCATCCGCCGGGCCGTCAGCGAGGCGGGGCACCTGGGCCTCGAGCCGGCCTCAGTGGCCGCGCTCGTCGCGCCGGTGGTCGAGGGCTGGGGAGACGCCTACCCGGAGCTGCGCCGGCGCGCGGGCGAGGTCCACGACGTGATCGGCGCCGAGGCCGAGCAGTTCGCACGGACGCTCACCCAGGGCCGCCGCCTGCTGTCGGAGGTCATCGACCGCTCCCGCGCGGGCGGTACGGTCTCGGGCGACGACGCCTTCCGCCTCCACGATACGTTCGGCTTCCCCCTCGACCTGACCCTCGAGGCGGCCCACGAGGCCGGCCTCGTGGTGGACGCCCCGGGCTTCGAGCGCCTGATGGAGGACCAGCGCGTGCGCTCGCGGGCGGGCGGGGGTGCGGCCGGCGACGACTCCGGGCTCGCCGAGAGGGTCGCCGCCGTCGCGCGCGAGACCACCGACAGCGAGTTCGTCGGCTGGGACGCCGTGCGCGCCGAGACGCGCATCAGCGCCTGGGAGGACCTGGGCGACGGGACGGCCCTGCTGAAGCTGGAGAGCTCGCCCTTCTACGCCGAGGGCGGCGGTCAGGTGTCGGACATCGGCGAGATCGCCGGCGCGGGCGGCCGCGCCGTCGTGACCGACGCCTTCCGCCTCGGCTCGGACCAGGTGCTCCGCGCCCGCCTCCGCGAGGGTGCCCTCGGTGTGGGCAGCGAGGTGGTGGCCACGGTCGACGCCCCGCGGCGGCGGCAGATCCAGGCGAACCACACGGCCACGCACGTCCTCAACTGGGCGCTGCGCGGCACGCTCGGCGACGGCGTGCGCCAGGCCGGGTCGTACGTCGGGCCCGACAAGCTGCGCTTCGACTTCACCCACCGCGGCCGCGTCGAGCCCGAGCAGCTCGCGCGGATCGAGGCCATGGTCAACGAACGCGTGGCCGAGGACCAGCCGGTGGCCTGGGAGGTCGTGCCCCGCCAGGAGGCGACCGACCGCGGGGCGATCGGCCTCTTCGAGGAGAAGTACGGCGAGTTCGTCCGCGTCGTGAGCACCGGCGACTTCTCGCAGGAGCTCTGCGGCGGCACCCACGTGGCGAGCACCGGTGAGATCGGTCCGTTCGTGATCGTCTCGGAGGCGTCCACCGGTGCCGGCGCCCGTCGCATCGAGGCCCTCACGGGCATCGCCGCGGTCGAGTGGCTGCGGGGGCGCGAGCGCGCGCTGACCCGGGAGATCGCCGCCCGCGACGAGCGGATCCGCGAACTGCAGGCCGAGCTGAAGAAGGCCAAGTCCACCAGGACCGACGTCGCCGGGCTCACCGACGGCGCCGTCTCGGTCGGCCCCGTGACCGCCCTCGCGGTCCGGGTCGAGGCCGGAGACATGGACGAGCTGCTCGCGATCTCGGATCGCGTGAAGCAGAGGCTCGGCCCCGGCGCCGCGGTCGTGCTCGGCGCCGTGGCCGACGGCAAGGCCCTGCTCACGGCCAACCTCGCGCCCGAGGCGGTCGCCGCCGGCCTGTCCGCCGGGGCGATCATCCGCGAGGTGGCGCCGATCATCGGCGGGGGAGGGGGAGGCAAGGACGCGATGGCGCGGGCCGGGGGCAAGGACCCCGGCGGGCTCGCCGACGCGCTCGACGCCGCCCGGGCGATCCTGACGGCGCCCCGGGGGGCGTGAAGGTTCTCGCCCTCGACCACGGGCCGGCCCGCACCGGCGCCGCGGTGAGCGACCCCACGGGCACGATCGCGCGGCCCCTGCCGGCGATCCTCCGGGTCGACTCGCCCGCGGGGCGCCGTGCGCTCGACGCGCTGATCGCGGCCGAGGCGCCGGAGCGGATCGTGGTGGGAGAGCCCCGCTCGCTGTCGGGCGAGCGCGGCACCCAGGCCCGCGCCGCGGCCGGCTTCGCCGGGCGGCTGAAGGCCCGCGTGGACGTGCCGGTCGACCTCTGGGACGAGCGGCTGACCACGGTCGAGGCCTCCCGCCGCGGGCGGGAGGGCGGCTCGCGCGCCGACATCGACAGCCTGGCCGCCTGCGTCCTGCTCGAGGCCTATCTGGCGGCGCGCCCGTGAGCGCGCGCGATCGCGGGTACCGCCTCCACGGGCGCCGGCCGCGGGCCGGCCGCGGGCGCACCCTGATCTGGCTGATCCTGATCCTGGTGATGGTGGCGGCGGCCGGGATCGCCCTGTCCGGCAAGGCGTTCGAGGACGACGCGCCCCAGATCGCCACGGCCGCCGCCCCCGCGCAGAGCCTCCTGATCCGCGAGGGCCTGCGCCGCGAGGACGTCGCCCGGCTGCTGGACGACAAGACCGGCATCTCCGGCGCGCGCTACCTCTCCCTGACGGCCGCAGGAGCCCGCGGGCGGGCGCTCGCGAAGGCCGACCGGCCGACCTCGCTCGAGGGCTTCCTCTTCCCGGCGACCTACGAGATCACGGACGCGACCACCGCCCGGCAGCTCGTGGACAGGCAGCTCACGGCGTACAGGGCCAACACCGCCGGCATCGACTACAGCTACGCGCGATCGAAGAACCTGACGCGCTTCGACGTGCTCACGCTCGCCTCGATGATCGAGCGCGAGGTGGTGGTCGCGCGGGAGCGCCCGATCGTCGCCTCGGTGATGTACAACCGGCTGAAGGCCGGCATGCGCCTCGACATCGATGCCACCGTCCAGTTCGCGATCGGTTCGTGGAAGGCCGAGCTGACCAGGACCGACCTGGCCATCGACTCGCCATACAACACGCGCCGGTTCGGCGGCCTGCCCCCGGGCCCGATCTGCAGCCCCGGAGCCGACAGCATCCGCGCCGCGGCCCGGCCGGCGAGCACCGCCTACATCTACTACGTGGCCCGCAACGACGGCACTGGGCGCCACTACTTCTCGACCACCCCGGCGCAGTTCGAGATCGACGTCCAGCGCTCGCGCGCGAACCTGGGGTGACGATCGACGGGCGCACGCGCGTGGCGGGGATCATCGGCTGGCCGGTGGAGCACTCGCTGTCGCCGGCCATGCACAACGCGGCGTTCGCGGCGCTCGGCCTCAACTGGATCTACGCGGCCTTCCCGGTCGAGCCCCGGCGCGTCGGGGAGGCGATGCGGGGGCTGGCGGCCGCCGGATGCGCGGGCCTCAACGTCACGATTCCTCACAAGCAGGCCGTCATCGAGCACTGCTCGGAGGTCTCCGCGGCGGTCGCGGCGATCGGGGCGGCCAACACGCTCGTTCCCGACGGCGCGGGCGGCTTCCGCGGCGACAACACCGACGCGGCCGGCTTCCTGCGCGCCCTCGACGAGCAGGCGCCGCTCGACGTCGCCGAACGCGACGTCCTGGTGATCGGCGCGGGCGGTGCGGCCCGCGCGGTGGTGTTCGCGCTGCGCTCGCGGGGCGCGCGCGTGCGGGTGGCCAACCGCACCCACGCGCGGGCGGCGGAGCTGGGCGACCCGGTGCCCTTCGTGCCGCAGGCGCTCGAGGCCGTCGCGGTCCGGTCGGCCCTGGTCGTGAACACCACCAGCCTCGGCCTGCACGGGGACGGCGTCCCCGACGCGCTGCCCCTCGAGGGGCTCGGGAGCGATCAGGTGGTGGCCGACATCGTCTACCGCCCCGGGGGCACGCCGTGGCTGGCGGCCGTCGCCTCGCAGGGGGCCCGGACCGTGGACGGGCTCGGGATGCTCCTGCACCAGGGCGCCGCCGCGTTCGAGCAGTGGACCGGCGAGGCCGCGCCGGTCGAGGTGATGCGCGCCGCGCTCGGCTAGGCGTCCGGGTCGGGGACGTCGCGGCCCGGTATGGCGGCGAGGAGTCCCTCGGGGCCTTCCCGCGCTGCGCGACCCACGAGGCCGCCGAGGTGCCGGAGCGCATGCGAGGCGCCCTCTCGAGCGCGGTGAGCGCCGTCGGGGTGCCGGCCTCAACCTTCATCGCCGGGGTGGCCGACGCGGGCCCGGGCGACTGGTTCCACGACGTGCTGCGCGCGGCCGACGACGCGCTCCTGACCGCGTCCACGATCCGGCCCGGGGCGTAGCGCCACCCCCGTCCGCGCGCCGCCCCCCGGGCATCAAGCGTTTCGCCCGCGCGGCCGATTCCTAATGGGAACCTCCCTCCTCCCAGAGGACGTGCCCTGCCTCTCTTCTCCAAGCCCCCGGCGTCCCGTCCGGGTGCCACCGCGCCGCACCCCGGCGCGCCTGCCCCAGCAGCCTCCGCGCCCGCCGCGCCGGCCGGCCGGCCCGCTGCGCCCGTCGGCCCGCCCGCGGCCCCGCGGCGACCCGCGGGCCGGCCGCCGGGCGCCCCGGCCGGCCCGCCGGCCCCGCCCCGTCCCCCGGCGGCCGCGCCCGCCGTGGCCGGCCCGCCCGCGCTGCGCCCCGGCCCTGCGCGGATCCCGCGGGGCGAGCCGCTCGGGCAGGTGCTGGTGCGCATGGGGCTCATCTCGGTCGACGATCTGACCGAGGCGCTCGAACGCCAGAAGTGGTCGGACGGGAAGAAGCTCGGCGAGCTCCTCGTCAGCGAGGGGAGGATCACGCGCGATCAGCTCGCCCGGGCGATGGCGGCCCGGATGGGCGTCCCCATCTACAGCCTCGCCGAGGGCGTCGATCCGGCGGTGGGCACCCTGATCGACGAGAAGAACGCACGGCGCTATCAGGCCGTGCCGGTGCGCCTCGAGCCCGACGGGCGCCTGCTGGTCGCGATGGCCGACCCCTCGAACGTCTTCGCCATCGACGACCTGCGCATCCTCACCCGCCACGAGATCCGCCCCGCGCTCGCGAGCGCCGAGGAGATCCAGACCCTGCTCGGGCAGACGTCGCGCCTCGACGCGGTCGTGGCCGGTCTCGTCCAGGAGAGCGGGGGTGATGACACCCCCCTCGACCAGGCGGACATCTCCGACGCCTCCGACGACGCCCCCATCGTGCGGCTGGTCAACTCGCTGATCGCCCGCGCGGTGGAGGAGCGCGCGTCCGACATCCACTTCGAGCCGCAGGCGAAGGAGATGGTCGTCCGCTACCGGGTGGACGGGGTCCTGCGCACGGTCACGGCCGTGCCGTACCGGCTGGCCGTCGGCGTCGCCAGCCGGATCAAGATCATGGCCGACCTCGACATCTCGGAGCGCCGCGTGCCGCAGGACGGGCGCGTCGGCCTCACGGTGGGCGGGCGGCCGCTCGACCTGCGCGTCGCGACCCTGCCGACGGTGTACGGCGAGAAGATCGTGATGCGGATCCTCGACAAGAGCAACGTGATGCTGACGCTCTCCGAGCTCGGCTTCACCAAGGACGTGCTGGCGAAGTTCGAGGAGTGCTACCAGCGCCCGTACGGCGCCGTCCTGGTCACCGGGCCGACCGGATCGGGCAAGTCCACGAGCCTCTATGGGGCCCTCAACCAGCTGAACTCAACGGACAAGAACATCATCACGGTGGAGGATCCGGTCGAGTACCGCCTCGCCGGGATCAATCAGGTCCAGGTGAACCCGAAGGCCGGCCTGACCTTCGCCGCCGGTCTGCGCTCGATCCTGCGGTGCGACCCGGACATCGTGATGATCGGTGAGATCCGTGACCGCGAGACGGCCCAGATCGCCGTGGAGTCGGCGCTGACCGGCCACATGGTGCTCGCGACCATCCACACCAACGACTCGGCGGGCGCGCTGACCCGCCTCACCGAGATGGGCGTCGAGTCGTTCCTGTCGGCGAGCGCGGTGGCCGGGATCCTCGCCCAGCGCCTGGCGCGGCGGCTCTGCAGCCACTGCAAGCAGCAGGCGATGGTCCCCCAGGCGACCCTGCGCGAGCTGATGGACGTCTCGGCGCTGCCGCAGGGGCTGCCCGATCCGGTGCCGGTCTTCCGCCCTGCGGGATGCGCCCGCTGCCAGGACACCGGCTACCGCGGCCGGGTGGGCGTCTACGAGATGCTGGTGATGAGCGAGGCGATGGAGCGGCTCACCGTGGCGGGCGCCTCAGCCGAGGAGATCGCCCGTCAGGCGCGCAGCGAGGGGATGCGGACCCTGCGCGAGGACGGCCTGCTGAAGGTGCTGTCGGGGCACACCAGCATCGAGGAGGTCGCCCGCGCCGTCGGCTGATGCGGTGCCCGGGTTCCGGTGCGTCGCGTGGCGGCGGGAAGGGCGGCGGGCGATCCCGGCCGGCCGGCGGCGCGCGCGCCCCGGAGCGCCGGGATCGGAGTGGGGCACCGGGCCTACAGCCGCACGCCCCCCCGGTCGATAGTCGTTCTGTCGGGTCGGCTCATGGCCCGATCGTCCTCCCTCGCGAAAGGTGTCCATGGTCGACTTCGCCGAGCTCATCACCAACGTGATCGCCAGCGGTGCCAGCGACCTCCATCTGTCGGTCGGCGCCCCTCCGGTCATGCGCCTCAACGGCGACCTCGTGCGGCTGGGGGACACCCCGCTCACCGCGCAGGACACCCGAGAGCTCGTCTACGGGCTCCTCAATCAGGACCAGCGCCAGCGCCTGGAGACAGATCTCGAGCTCGACTTCTCGTACGCGGTGCCGGGCCGGGTGCGCTTCCGTGTGAACGCCTACTACCAGCGCGCGTCGCTGGGCGCGGCCTTCCGCGTGGTGCCGAGCGGCCTGAAGACCCTCGAGGAGCTGAGCCTGCCGTCGGCCCTCCGCGACTGGACGACCAGGCCCCGCGGCCTGGTGCTGGTGACCGGCCCGACCGGTTCCGGTAAGTCGACGACGCTGGCCTCGCTGATCAACGAGATCAACGAGAAGCGGGCCTGCCACATCATGACCGTCGAGGATCCGATCGAGTTCCTGCACCGGCACAAGCGCTCGATGATCAACCAGCGCGAGGTGGGCGCCGACACGCTCTCGTTCGCCAACGCCCTGCGCAGCGTGCTGCGCCAGGACCCCGACGTGATCCTCGTCGGCGAGATGCGCGACCTCGAGACGATGCAGATCGCGCTGACCGCGGCCGAGACCGGCCACCTCGTGTTCGCGACCCTGCACACCTCGGACGCGCCGCAGACCATCGACCGCGTGATCGACGTCTTCCCGCCGCACCAGCAGGAGCAGGTCCGCATCATGCTCGCCAACGGGCTCCAGGGCGTCTGCTGTCAGCAGCTGGTGCCCACGATCTCCGGCAGCCGGACCGTCGCCTGCGAGGTGCTGATGCCCACGCCCGCCGTCCGCAACCTGATCCGCGAGGGCAAGACCCACCAGATCTACTCCGTGATGCAGACCGGGTCGGCGCACGGCATGCAGACGATGGACGCGACGCTCGCGACCCTCGTGCGCCAGGGCGTCGTGACCCTCGACATGGCGATCGAGCGCGCCGGCCATCCGGACGAGCTCAAGCGCCTCCTGGGGATGGTGAAGGCGGCATGAGCACCACGTTCACCTACAAGGCCCTCGATCGCACGGGATCGCCCATGGCGGGCGAGATCCTCGGCGACTCGAAGGCCGCCGTCGCCGCCCAGCTGCGGCTGCGGGGCCTGACGGTCACCGACGTGGACAAGAAGTCGGCCACGCCGACCGTCGAGGAGCTGCTCGACCGCTATCGCGGCCTCAAGGCGCGCCACGTCACGGTGATGGCCCGCCAGCTCGCGACCATGATCTCGAGCGGCCTGTCGCTCCTGCGCGCCCTCTACGTGCTCGAGGAGCAGACCGAGGCGCCCAAGCTCAAGCGGGCGATCATCGAGGTGCGCCACGACGTCGAGGCCGGGCTCGCTCTCTCGCAGGCGCTGGCCAAGCACCCCAAGATCTTCAACGACCTGTTCGTGGCGATGGTCCGCGCCGGCGAGACGGGCGGAAACCTGGAGGAGGTCCTCGAGCGCGTCGCGGTGCAGCTCGAGAAGGACGACCACCTCAAGCGGACCGTCCGCTCGGCGATGGTCTACCCGATCCTGATCGGCGTCTTCGCCGTGCTGGTGCTGATCGGGATGATCCTCTTCATCATCCCGGTGTTCGCCAACATCTTCAAAGACCTCGGCGGCGAGCTGCCCGCCCTCACGCAGTTCATGATCACTCTCTCGGATGCGATGCGGTCGTACTGGTACCTGATGATCCTGGCGCCGATCGTGCTCATCGCGATCTTCCGCAAGTGGAAGTCGACCGATCGCGGTCAGTACATGTGGGACTCCATCAAGCTGCGCTTCCCCATGCGGGTGGGCGACATCGTGCGCAAGATCGCGGTCGCCCGCTTCGCCCGGACGCTCGGCACCCTGACGGCGTCCGGCGTGCCGATCCTGCAGGCGATCGACATCACGGCCAAGACGGCCGGCAACCGGGTCATCTCCGACCCGATGGCCGAGGTGGCCGAGCGCGTCCGCGAGGGCCAGCCCCTGGCGACCCCGCTCGCGCGCACCGGCGTCTTCCCGGTGATGGTCACCCAGATGCTGTCGGTGGGCGAGGAGACCGGCGCCGTGGACACGATGCTCCACAAGCTGGCCGACTTCTACGACGACGAGGTCGCGACGATGCTGAAGTCGCTCACCTCGATCATCGAGCCGATGATGATGATCGGCGTCGGCTGCATCGTCGGCGTGGTCGTGATCTCGATGTACCTGCCGATGTTCAAGATCTTCGAGCTGGTGCAGTAGGGGCGTGGTCCTCACGCGGGCTCTCAGGTCCGAACCTGAGAGCCCGCATAGCGACAGGTATCTCGGGCGCCACGCAAAGGTTCCCGGACCGCTCGTAGGTTCCCACCCAAGGCGGGGCGCAAGAAGAGAAGAGTCGCCGCCCGCCGGCTGAGCAGTCCTGATCACGGTGCGCCCGGCCTGCCGCTGTGCTCCACCGACGGGCTCATGCCAATCGGTGGAGCACAGCGAGGAACGGGCCGGAACGACCCTGACGGTGCGTCCTACTGGCGGGCCATCGCGATGCGGATGTCACGCTCGGTGTCGGGGATGAGCTCGCCGCTGGTGTCGAGGGTGACCCGCTTGAGGGTGCCGGTGAACCGGAAGTCGCCCGTGTAGGCGTCGGGCGCGACGGGGCTTCCTCCGTCGCGCCCACAGGTCAGCCCTTCGGTGCCGAACATCGCAAGCACGCTGTGCGGCATGTCGACGACGCCGACGAGCGTGCGGTCGATGTAGAGCTGGCCGCGAGCGGGAACGCCCTTGCCTTCGGCGGGCTCGGGCGGGCCGGTGGGCTCGAACTCGTAGCGGAGTGACACCTCCCCGATGGGGATCTCGACGTCGGAGCTGACCGTGAAGCGGTCGCGGCCGAGGAAGTTGTAGACGAAGTGCAGCCGCTGATCCTTGGCGAAGAAGGTGAAGCCGCCGGTGTTGCCGCCCTGGGCGAGGATCACCCCTTCGGCGCCGCCCTCGGGGATCACGGCCTCGGCGCTGATGCTGAACGGCCGGTTGTAGGTCTTGGGCGTGGCCGCGAAGGGCACCGGGGCGCCGTCGGGGTAGAAGGTGACCGCGTCGCGCGGTGCGGCGATCGTGGGGCGTTCGAGCGAAAGGCGGGTCATGGCGTCGCCATCGATCGGCATCACGTTGTACTTGCCCGCCTCGGCCCACCACCTGCCGACCATCTCGATCAGCTTGTCGCGGTGGTCGGCGGCGACGTTGTCGGTCTCGGCGTAGTCCTTGGTGAGGTCGTAGAGCTCCCAGTCGTTGGCCTCGATGTCGGCGAGGACCTCGGGAGTGATCGGTGAGCTGAAGGCCCGTCCCTTCTTGGCCGCCTCGGTGAAGTTGGCGCCCGGCCAGGGGCAGACCGCGCGCCAGCCCTCGTGGTAGATCGCGCGGTGGCCGAACATCTCGAAGTACTGGGTGTGGTGATTGCTGGGAGCGTCGGCGGCGTCGAAGGTGTGGGCGAAGCTGATGCCGTCGATCGGCGCCTGGGTGACACCCCGGACCGTCGTGGGGGGCTCGACATCGAGCGCCTCGAGCACCGTCGGGACCATGTCGATGATGTGGGCGTACTGGGTCCGGATCTCGCCGCGCGCGGCGATCTTCTTGGGCCAGGACACGATGAACGGGTCGCTGACGCCGCCGCGGTAGGTCTCGCGCTTCCAGCGGCGGAACGGGGTGTTGCCGGCGTTCGTCCAGCCCCACGGATAGTGGTTGAACACCTTGGGGCCGCCCAGGTCGTCGAGCTGAGCCAGGTTCTCCTCGAGCGTCTCGGGCAGGTTGTTGAAGAAGAACATCTCGTTGACGGATCCCATCGGGCCGCCCTCGGAGCTGGCGCCGTTGTCGGAGATGACCATGATCAGCGTGTTGTCGAGCTCGCCGATCTCCTCGAGGAAGTCGACGACCCGGCCGAAGTGATGGTCGGTGAAGCTGATGAAGCCGGCGTACACCTCCATCATCCGGGCGTAGAGCCGCTGCTGATCGGCCGAGAGCGTGTCCCAGCGCGGGAAGTCGGGGTCCGGTGCCGACAGCGCCGTGCCGGCGGGGATGATCCCCATGTCGAGCTGGCGCTGGTGGACGATCCTGCGGTACTCGTCCCACCCGGCGTCGAACTTGCCCTTGTACTTGTCGGCCCACTCCTTGGGCACGTGGTGCGGCGCATGGCCGGCACCGGTGCAGTAGTGGAGGTAGAAAGGCTTGTCAGGCGCGTTGACGTGGGCGTCCTTGACGAACTCGATCGCCTTGTCGGCCAGGTCGGCGCTCAGGTGATAACCGTCCTCGGGCTGCGCAGGCTGCTCGATGTAGTGGTTGTCGTAGACCAGTTCCGGATACCACTGGTTGGTGTCGCCGCCCAGGAAACCGTAGTAGCGCTCGAAGCCGCGCGCGAGCGGCCACCGGTTGTATGGGCCGGCGGGCGTCTCGTGCTCGGGCGGGGTCAGATGCCACTTGCCGACCAGGAACGTGTTGTACCCGTGCGGCAGCAGCATCTCGCTCAGCATGCCCTTGTCGAACGGCAGGATCGCGTTGTAGCCGGGATATCCACTCGAGGTCTCCGAGATCGTCGCAAGCCCGATCGAGTGGTGGTTGCGCCCCGTCACGATGCACCCGCGCGACGGCGAGCACAGCGCCGTCGTGTGCATGTTCGTGTACCGCAGCCCGTTCTCGGCGATCCGGTCGAGCACGGGTGTCTCCACCAGGCCGCCAAAGGACGACAGCTGGCCGAATCCGACATCGTCCAGGACGAAGATGAGCACGTTGGGAGCGCCCTCGCGGGCCTTCTCGGGGGTCGGCCAGGCAGGGCTCGACTCCATGGTCGTTCGTCCGATTACCCCGGGGAACTGCTCGCCGTCGCGATACGTCACCAGCTCTGACATGGCCTGTTTCTCCAATGACGATTTGAGCGCCCCGGGGACCATATCCGAGGGCCTGCGCGTCGTGGAAGACCAGGCCGCGGGGCCGCGGCCGCGAACCGGCATGGGCACGGATCGCCCCGTGGGGGTCCGCCGAAACGGCCGGGACGACGACGCACCTCCTCGTCGGCGGCAACGCCGGGATCCCGGGCGGAGCGCGCGACCAGGGCCGCCGCACGCATGAGGCCCCGCCGACGGCTCGGGGGTCTGCGCCGTGAGGCCCTAGGACACCTCGTGGCAGGCGCGGCAGCGCGCCTCGTACCGCTCTCCCGAGCCGATCTCGACCGTGGATCCGGCCGCGGGGGCGGGCGAGCCGTCGGCCTCGAGGCGCTGGCTGAGGGTGGCCGGGCCGCCGCAGCGCAGGCAGACCGCCTGGAGCTTGTCGATGAACTCGGCCCGCGAGAGCAGGATCTGGACGACGGGCCAGGGCTGGCGGCGGTAGTCCATGTCCAGGCCGCTGCACACCACGCGCACGCCGCGGGCCGCCATCTCGTCGACCACGTCCAGAATCCCCTCGGAGAAGAACTGGATCTCATCGAGGCCGAGCACCTCCACGTCGAGCTCGCGGATCCAGTCGAGGTCGCCGGTGCGGTGCGCCGTCATCCGCCGCCCGGCGTGCGTGACCAGCTCGTCGCCGTCGTGACGGGTGTCGGAGGCCGGGCGCACCAGCTCCACCCGCTGGTTGGCGATCAGCGCACGGGTGAGGCGGCGCAGCAGCTCCTCGGACTTGCCGGAGAACATCGGGCCGCAGACGACCTCGACCCAGCCGCCGGTCCGCGGGACGGTCTGCATCATCATGGGGAGGATCCTACGGCCGGGCTCGGCCGCTCCCCTTCCCGCCCCGCGGCGCCCGCCGCCGCCACGGCCCACAGACCGAGGAGACCCCATGCCCATCACGGTCGAGCACGTCGATTTCGTCACCGTCCTCACCCGCGACGTCGCAGAGGCCCGGCGCTTCTACGTCGGGACGCTCGGGCTCGCGCTGGAGCGCGACACGCCCGGGGGATTCGAGGTGGCCGCCGGGCAGGTCACGCTCGCGGTGTGGGATCCGACCTCCATCGGGCGCCCGTTCGCGGCGTCGTCGAGCCATGTGGCCCTGCGGGTGCCCGACGTCGCCGCGGCCCGGGCGGAGCTGGAGGCGGCGGGCGTCGTCTTCGAGGGCGACACCTTCGACACGGGGGTCTGTCACATGGCCCTCTTCGCCGACCCCGACGGCAACGCGCTGATGCTGCACCGCCGCTATGCGCCCGCCTGAGGCGCCGCCCGCGGCCACCGGCCTCCCCTGGCGATCTGGAACATCCTCAGGGTGAGGGGGCGTCCTGCGCCGGGGAGAGGTGCCGGCGGCGCATCTGAGGCTCCGGGCAGGGGGTCCGCTCGGGCGCCGACTGCGGCAACCGCTGGGCCCATCTCCCGTACGCGCGCCCCAGCGGGCCGGCTGTCAGTCCGTGGAGGATCACGCTGAGGAGGATGGTCCAGGCGCCGGTCTCCGCGATGAGCGACGTCACCCCGGAGGCGTCCTCCCCGAGTTCGATGACCACGACCAGGATGAAGACGACCGACGCCATGCCGCGCGGCCCGAACCAGCCCATGAAGGCGGTCGTCCGCGGGCGCAGCCCCGTGCCCAGCAGCGCGATCGCCACCGGGGCCATCCTCACCAGCGTGAGGCTGAGGAGCGCGTAGGCGATCGCGGACCAGCGCGGGTCGTGGGTGAGGATGGGCCCCGCCAGGAGCGCGCCGAAGATCACCCACACGAACGCCGCCAGGACCTGGCCGACGGTGTCGGTCAGGTCCGTGCGGTCCCGCAACGCGCCCCGCGTCAGGGCCCCGAACGCGAGGCCCCCGACGAAGGCCGCCACGAAGCCGTTGGCGTCCATGGCGACGGCGCCCGCGTACGAGAGAGCCGCGAGCGCCAGGACGCCGATCTCCTCGGATTCGGTCGTGGCCGTCCGCAGGAGCCGTGCGCGGAGCAGGAGGAGCCCCCCGAGCCCCCCGACCACCGCCCCGGCCCCGACGCCGAGCGCGAGGTCGACGAGGGCGTCGGACACCGGGCCCGAGAGGAGCCCCGCCGGCCCGGAGCCCGCCTCGCCGATCACGGCCGCGATCAGGAAGAAGACGACCGGCGTCGCGAGGCCGTCGTTGAGGCCGCTCTCGACGTTCACGACCCGCCTCACGCGTGCCGGCACGGCGCGGTTGCCGAACACCGCCAGGCCGAGGGCCGCGTCGGTGGGCGCGAGGACGGCGGCGAGCAGCAGGCACTCCGTCCCATCGAGGTCGGTGAGGAGCGTGGTCGCGACCAGCGCGCCTGCCGCGATGGTCAGCGGCAGGCCGATGAGGAGCATGCGGCCGATGAGGCCGGCGTCGTCGCGCGCCGCCCGGACGTTGACCGTCGAGGCGTCCGCGAACAGCAGCACCGCCAGCGTGCTCTCGGCCAGGAGCTTCGTGCTCTCCTCCCCGAACGAGAGGGGGAGGATGTCGAGCATCTCGGCGCCGAGGACGACCCCCGCGCCGGTGAACACGATCGCCGAGGTCACCGAGAAGCGATCCAGGCGTCGTGCGACCGCGGCATAGCCCACGAACAGGAGCAGGAGAACCGCGAGGCCGAGCGCGTCCTCGTTCATGCCCGAACACTCGCACGTTCATCCCCGGTGCGTGCCCATGGGGCACGCACCGGACGATCGCCTCCCATCGGGGCGGGCCACGATCGCCCCCCGGCAAAGCCGCGCACGGAAGCCGGGGCTGGAGCGGCGCGAGGCCGCGGCCCCCGTGCGACACTGCCCGCCCTGCAGCGAGCGAAGGACGGCGGCCACGGACCCGATCGACGACCGGATCAGCTTCTCCGACCTCGGCCTGCGCGAGGAGCTGCTGACCCAGCTCGCCGGCCTCGGATACGAGGAGCCGACACCGATCCAGCGCGAGACCATCCCGCCCCTGCTCGAGGGGCGGGACCTGCTGGGGGAGGCGGCGACGGGCACCGGCAAGACGGCTGCCTTCGCGCTCCCTCTGCTGCAGCGGATCTCGGCGGGCGCCGGCGGTGACGTGCCGCGGGCGCTGGTGCTGGTGCCGACACGCGAGCTGGCCATGCAGGTCTCGGAGGCGATCCACCGCTATGGCCGCGCGCTCGGCGCCCGGGTCCTGCCCATCTACGGCGGTCAGCCGATCGGTCGCCAGCTGCGGGCGCTCGAGCGCGGCGCCGACGTCGTGGTCGCCACGCCCGGGAGGGCCCTCGACCACCTCGGGCGCGGCACCCTGACCCTCGACCGGCTGGAGGTGGTCGTCCTCGACGAGGCCGACGAGATGCTCGACATGGGCTTCGCCGACGACATCGACGCCATCCTCGCGAGCACGCCCGACGACGCGCAGACGGTGCTCTTCTCGGCCACGATGCCGGCGCGCATCGGCGCGATCGCCAAGCGCCACCTCACCGACCCGGTCCGCATCCGGATCGCCCGGGAGGCCGCCGTCGCGGGCGAGGCCCCGCGAGTGCGCCAGAGCGCCTACGTCCTCTCGCGGGCCCACAAGCCGGCCGCCCTCGGACGCGTCCTCGACGTCGAGGCGCCGGCCGCTGCGCTGGTGTTCTGCCGGACGCGGATCGAGGTCGACCAGCTCGCCGAGACCCTCAACGGCCGCGGCTACCGGGCCGAGGCGCTGCACGGAGGCATGACACAGGAGCAGCGCGACCGCGTCATGACGCGCCTGCGCACCGGGACCTCCGACCTGCTGGTGGCCACCGACGTCGCCGCGCGCGGGCTCGACATCGAGCAGCTCACGCACGTCGTCAACTACGACGTCCCGTCGGCTCCCGAGTCGTACGTCCACCGCATCGGCCGCGTCGGCCGGGCGGGGCGCGAGGGCGTGGCCATCACGCTCGCCGAGCCGCGTGAGCACCGGATGCTGAAGAACATCGAGCGCGTCACCGGGCAGCGGATCCAGATCGAGAAGGTCCCGACGGTCGCCGACCTGCGCGCACGCCGGCTGGAGATGGTGCGCGCGACCCTGCGCGAGACGATCGTGGAGGGCGACCTCGACGGCTTCCGGGTCGTCGTCGAGGCGCTCTCGGACGAGTTCGACATCATGGAGGTGGCCCTCGCGGCGGTGAAGCTCGCGAACGCCGCCTCGGGCGGCGCGCCCGCCGACGAACAGGAGATCCCCGACGTCGCGCCCCGCGTGGAGCGGGCGGTTCCCGACCGCGGAGCGGGGGGGCGGCCGCGGGGGAAGGCGCAGGGCCGCGGGCGGGGGCCGCGGGGCGACACCACGCGCCTGTTCGTCGGCGCCGGCCGCAGCTCCGGCGTGCGCCCGCAGGACCTGGTCGGCGCCGTCGCCGGCGAGTCGCGACTGACCGGACGCGACGTCGGGGCGATCGAGATCTTCGACCGCTTCTCCCTGGTGGAGATCCCCGCCGCGGCGACGGACGAGGTGATCGCCGCGCTGCGGGCGAGCACGATCAAGGGGCGAAAGGTGACCATCAAGCGCGAGGGCGAGCGCGGGTAGACGCGGGAAGATCGACCCTGCGCGCCCGGCGGGTGCCGGGGCCGACCGTCAAGGGCGTCTAGCCCGGGTCCGCCCCGGGCGGCTCTCCGCCGGGCGCGCTCGCTGCCGGCGGAGGGGCGGCGCGGTGGTCGGAGTCGAGGTCGCACGCGGCCACGAGGCGCGCGACGTGCGTGTAGGTGCCCGGAGCGCGTCCGGGCCGGATCCGCTCGCCGCACTCGGCGCAGCGCAGACCCTGCGCGGGCGGCTCCCCGGTCGCGTCGTCGCGGCTCACGCCCGGACCGTAGCGCGTCGGGGGCCCTCCGGCGATCGTCCCCCGCGGGCGCGCGGCTATCCCCGGCGCCCCCCGGTGCCGATGGGGGCGCGTGCGCACCACCTCGCCGCGGCCGGATGCGACCGCCCCGCTCGCCCGGATCTGGCCCGCCGCGCTCGCCGAGCCCGGCGCGGCCGAGGCGTACGCCGGCGCGCTGTCCGACCTCGACCCGGCGGCCGTCGACAGGGCCGTCGCCGCCCTCGGCGCCAGGGGGCGGGCGGCCCCGCCTCCGGCGATCCTCCGCACGGTCGTACTCTCCTGGCAGCAGGCCGCGGCGACCGGTCTCGCAACCGATCCCGCCCCGCTCGCCGTCGCCACGCCGGCCGTGGGCGCCCGCGTGCGGGCGCTCGCGCCGATGCTCGCCGTAGGGCTGCTCCTCGCGGGCGCATCCGGGCTGACGCGGGGCCCCTGGATGAGGATCGCGAACGCCGACCGGGCGGTCACGCTCGCGGGGGGCGAGGTGAGCGGTGGCGGGATCGTCGCCGGAGCCGGCCCGATCGCGATGCTCGTGGCCCTCGTCGGCGCGTTCCTGGTGTGGCACGGTCGCCCGGCGGCCCAGATCCGCGGGCTGCTCGGCGTACTCGCGATCGTATCGGTCGGGGCCGTCTATGGCGCGATGACCGGCCTCATGCGCGTGAGCGAGATCGCCAACCGGCTCGACTTCGACGCCGGCACGGCCGAGGGCGGCGTCCCGTCCGATGTCGCGCACGTGGTGAGCGTGTCGACCGGACCGGCTCTGGCGACGACCCTCGCCCTCGTCCTCGCGTCGGTCGCCGTGTCCGCGGGCGGGCTCGTGGCCCTGCGCAGGGCCTGACCTCACCCCGCGGCGCCCTGCGGGGAGCCATGGTGGACGCGCCGACGTCGCGGGCACCGACCCACCCCGGCGCGAGCGCCGACGAGCGGATGCCGCCGGACGGGTACGGTTGGGAGGTCGAGACACCGGTCCCAGGAGGGACCCCGGCGCGGCCCGCGCACCCGAAGCCCGAGGAGACGAGATGTCCGTCCACATGACGCCCAACGAGATCGCGACCATCCTCGAGGTGGAGCCCCACGTGGTGGAGCACGCCGCCGACGAGACCGACGTCCCGGTCTACCAGGGGCGGATCGACCGTGTGCTGTTCACCGAGGCGCTGGTCGCCGCCGACCACCACCTGGCCCCGCTCGCGCGCGAGCGGCTGGTCAAGAACGGGGAGATCTCGCCGGCCTGAGAAGGTCTTTCAGAATGACGAGCACGGCCATCCGCTCGCCGCGAATCATCGCGAAGCGGCGTCCTCGGTCGGGGCGATAGCGACCGCTATCGCACCCTCCCTGCGTCCTTGCCTCGCGGGATTCTCGCGGCGGACCGACCCCGCTTCATTCTGAAAGACCTTCCAAGCGCACCGTCCGGCCTCGGGGCGCCGGGCCGGGTCAGATCCTCCCGACGGCCCGCGGGGCCCGCTCGGCATGGCCCTGGATGCCGAGCAGCATCCGGCGGTCCATCGTCGAGCCGATCGGCTCCACCAGGGCGGGACCGAACGACAGCCGTGTCCGCAGGTCGTCCGAGGTGGCGCAGCGGTAGCGGCTGACCACGCGGGTCAGCCCGGGGGTGGTCTCCTCGACGAGGAGCAGCCAGCTCGCCGCCACCCAGGGGCGGCCCGCCCGGCGCGCCTGCTCGTCCGGCGCCCCGTAGGCCACCAGGTGATGTCCGGGCTCCACCGCGACGATCCGCAGGGGTGGGGCGGTGGGGTGCAGGCGGAGCGCGTCGCCCTCGCGCAACTCCCACTCCGGGTGCACCCGCTCGGCGTCGCGCAGGGCGCAGCCGACCAGGTTCTCGAGCCACGAGTAGCTGTAGAAGCCGGCCCGGTCGGCGCCGATCTGGGCCACCCAGGGCCACACGCGCCACGGTGGCGCGGCGACCTCGACGGCATGGGTCCAGCCCCAGCGCGGCTCGTCGACCAGGTCGTCGCCGGGGTGGTGGCGCTCCAGCAGCTCGGGCGTCGCGCCCCAGCGGGAGCGCTGGGGGCGCTGCGTCGGGGTCAGCATGGAGACGCCCATCCGGCCGACGGCTCCAAGGCCGGCCATGACGTCGCGCCAGTCGTTGGCCGGCAGGCGCTCCTCGGCCCGGGCCGCGAGGTTCCTGAGCTGGGTCGCCTGCATCAGGTTATGGGCCGGGCGCAGCCAGGCCGGGTTCACCCGCCCGCCGGCGGGGGCGGCCATCCGCGTGCGGACCAGCAGTCGGGTGGCGCCGCCGCCGAGCGGTTCGAGGGCGAACGACCAGGTGGCGTGCCAGAAGCGCTTCGGCCGCGGGGCGGCGAAGGGGCGCTGGTGACCGGCGCCGGCGTCCCAGAGGCCGCCGAGCACCAGGGCACGGCCCTCATCGACGGCGAGCACCTCCAACCCCGCGTCGCCGCGCGGGCGGATCGGCACGAGGTCGCCGACATGGATGCCCGCCATCTCCGGGTGGATCTCCCGGGCGCTGCGGGCGCCGCCGTTGTCGAGGACGTCGATCGAGTAGAAGCCGCCCCGGCCGTGCCCCATCTGCACCAGCCAGGGCCAGATCCGTTCCGGCGTCGCCGCGATGGCCACCGAGTGCGTGCTCTGCTCGGTTGCGTCGGGCAGCAGCGCGTCGCCCGGGAGCGACCGCTCGCGCGGGCCGAGGTCGCGCGCGATCCGGCTCAGCAGAGCGCGCCGGATCAGGCGCGAACCGGGCCCGATCAGGCGGAAGTACCGCCGGAAGCGCCGCAGGGAGCCCGCGTCGGTGGCCGCGACCCGAACCTCGATGCACACGGTCGAGCCCCCGTCGGGTCCCGCCAGCACCCGCAGGGCCCAGGCCACCTTCACCTGCCCGGGCGCGTCGAAGGCGGCGAACGCCTCGGGGCCGTCGACGTGGACGAACGGGACCACCCGGTGCCAGAACTCCCCGATCGCGCCCACGGCGACCTCGCTCGGCGGGTCGTCGGCCAGGATCGCGAAGCCCGGGCGGTCGGGTGAGGACACGAGATCGTCGAGGCGCAGGGCCGGGTCGGGCTCCCCGCCGCGGAGGCGATCGGGCAGGCTCCGCAGGGCGAGGAGCGCCCGGATCGGGGCGGAGTCTCCGAGGTCGCCGCGGCGGATGCGCTCCCACGCCGCGTCCGGGGCCGCGGCAACGTCGACCGCGTCGACCTCCGTCAGCGAGGGCTCCGGGATGAGGCGCGCGAGGGCGGTCACAGGGTTCCCGCCGGCTCCATGTCGGGGGGCGCCCCGCTGCCCCCGCGGGCGCCGAAGACGACCATGGTCACCCCGGCGCCCAGCAGCACGAGGCCGACGACGAGCAGGCCGATGGCGATCGGAAGCAGCACGTCCACCTTCACCCCGAACCCGAGGTCGGCTGCCACGCCCCGTACCGGCGTCGCGTTCATGACCACGAGCATCCAGGTGCCGCCGCGGACGTCCCACTCCAGCGTCTGGGCGCCCGGGCCCGCGGCGCGGGCGACCCAGAAGCCCTGCGCCGCCGGGGGGGCGGGCGCGCGCGTTCCGGGGACGTCGAGGTAGCGGGCGCGGAACGGGTCGAAGTCGACGTCGTCAACCTCGCTCCGGGGAACGCCCGCCAGGTACGCCTCCACCGCGGCCCGCGGACCGATGCCGATGAACAGCGGCCGTCCTGCCGGGGCGGCGTCCTGGCCGGTGACGCGCACGCGCGCCAGGTCGCCGAGGTCGGCCGCCCATGCGGCATCGCCCCCGCCGCCGAGGTCGACCTCCTGCGAGGTGATGGCGTATCCGGTCGAGGCGTAGCGCTCCGTCGAGCTCGTGAAGTAGCCGTCGGCGTCGCGCTGGGTCCCGTGGACCAACCAGAGCGCCCCGCCCCCGACGGCCATGCCGAAACCGAGGAGGGCGAGCAGTGAGCCCACGACCAAGAGGGCGATCCGGCCGCCACTCATCGTCGGCGATCGCGGGGGCTCGGTGGTGGACATGTCCCCAGGCTAGCCCCGCCCCCCCGCCCCCCGTCAACGGGTCCGCGCCGGACGCCTCTTCGGCTAACCCGCACGTGCTGCGGCGACCGGCCCCGATGGAGGGGGCTGCCGGCGGGTGGGAGCATCGCGGTGCGGCACCCCTGAGCCCCGCCATGACGGAGGACGACATGCCCGCGCCCTATCGCACCATCGCCTGCTGCATCTCGGACGACCCCGCCGCGGAGGCCGCCCTCGCCGAGGCCGCCTCCCTGCGGGCCGCCTCGCCGGGCGCCCTTCACCTCGTGACCGTCGTCGCCCCGGCGCGGGCGTCCCTCGCGGGCCCCTTCTCCTACTACGCGGACCCCCCGGCCGAGCGTGAGGGGCGGGCGCGGGAGTGGCTCGACGCCCGTGCCGCGGCCGTCCCCGGGGCCACGGCCGTCGCGCTGGAGGGGTATCCGCCGCGAGCGGTCTGCCGATGGGCGGCCGAGAACGACGTCGATCTGATCGTCGCCGCCGCGCACCGGGGGTTCGTGGAGCGGACGCTGCTCGGAGGGTTCGCCGCGTACGTCGCGTATCACGCTCCCTGCCCGGTTCTACTGGTGCGTCCGCCCGAGCCCGAGGAGGGCTGACCGGGCGCGACGGGGGTCGTGCGGTCTACTACCGAGGGGGCGCTCAGAGCCCGCCCCGATGCCGCCGCACCGGCCCACAGCGAGGCTTCGGGTGACACGCCAGAGGAGGCGACATGCCCAGTCGTGGCAACCATCACCCACACGGACTTCGCGCCGTCCTGGTCCGCGACGCGATGACCACCCCCATCGTCACCTGCACGCCGGACGTCCCGATCGAGGAGGTCGCGGAGCTGATGGCGCGCAACCGGATCCACAGCGTCGTCGTCCTCCAGCCGGGGGGCGATGACGCCGCTCCCGCCCACCGCCGCTGGGGAGTCCTCTCCGACCTCGACCTGGTCGCCGCCGCCCCGTGGGGAGAGGGGGACGACAGCGCCGAGGCCGGCGCGGTCGCGGCCTCCCCACAGGTGGTCGTGCGCGCCGAGGACAGCCTGTCCGCGGCGGCGCTGCTGATGACCGAGTACGCCACGGCCCATGTCCTGGTGATCGAGGAGGGCGTGGACGAGCCCGTCGGGATCCTCTCCGCGCTCGACGTCGCCCGCGCCCTCGCCGGCGAGCGCCCGAAGCCCCCCACGGGGGCGGGGCGCCGCGCCGCGGTGTCGCCGGGGGACCGGCTCGTCGTCACCCCGCACCGCCAGGGGCAGCCTCCCCGCGACGCGGAGGTGCTCGAGGTCCGCGGCGCCGACGGAGGCCCCCCGTACCTCGTGCGCTGGGAGGACACGGGCCGCGTCTCCCTGCACTACCCTGGCTCCGACTCCGTCGTGCAGCACATCCCCGGAGCCCGGCCATGACGGTCGGCCCGGACCAGCCAGAGGAGGTCGCCATGACCGATTCCACAGGGCAGGCCCCCGCCGTCCGCTGCGGCGCGTGCGGAGCGCCCCCCGCCGCCCCCGAGACGGCCGAGGGCGACGCCGCCGAGCCGATCACCCACTGCGAGTGGTGCGGCGCCGAGTACCCCACGCCCTCCGAGAAGTAGGCACCCCGCGCCCGCGCCGGCGATCGAGGCCGAGGGCCTCACCAAGACATATCGTCACGGCGTGCGGGGCGTGGAGGGGCTGACGTTTCGCATCGAGGCGGGCGAGGTGTTCGGCTTCCTCGGCCCCAACGGGGCCGGGAAGTCGACAACCATCCGCATGATCCTCGACCTGATCCGGCCCACCGCGGGCAGGCTCGCGGTGCTCGGGCGCGACCCGCGGCGCGAGGGCGCGCGGGTCCGGGCGCGCGTCGGCTACATGCCGGGCGACCTGCGCCTCTACCCACGGATGACGGGTCGCGAGCTCGTCGGCTGGTTCGCGCGCCTACGGGGCATGGACGGCACCGGCGACGCGCAGGCGCTGGCGGCACGCCTCGACCTCGACCTCGACCGCCCGGCGCGGGCGCTGTCGCGGGGCAACCGCCAGAAGGTCGGCATGGTGCAGGCGTTCATGCACCGCCCCGACCTACTCGTCCTCGACGAGCCGACCAGTGGGCTGGATCCCCTCGTCCAGCAGACCTTCGCCGCGCTCGCCCGGGAGACGGCCGACCGCGGGGGCACCGTCTTCCTCAGCTCCCATGTGCTCTCCGAGGTGCAGCACGTCGCCGACCGCGTCGGCGTGGTGCGCGAGGGGCGCCTTGAGCTGGTGGAGACCGTCGAGTCGCTGCGCGAGCGCGCACCCCAGCGCGTGGAGGTGACCTTCGCCGCGCCGCCGCCGCCCGATGCGATGGCGGGTATCGCCGGGGTGCGCGAGCTGGAACGGCACGGCCCTGTCGTGCTGATGGCGCTCGAGGGGCCGGCCGACCCTCTGGTGAAGCGCCTCGCCCGCTTCGAGGTGCTCGGCATCGACAGCCACGAAGCCGACCTCGAGGACGTATTCCTCGGCCTCTACCGCGCGGCGCCGGCCGATGCCTGACGTCCTCCTGAAGTCCCTGCGCGACATGCGCCGCGGCTTCGCGTGGTGGGCGCTCGGACTGGTGGGGCTGGTAGCCATGCAGATATCCGTCTACCCGACGGTCCGCGACGACCCCGGCTTCTCGGAGCTCACCGAGAGCTACCCCGACGTGCTCAAGGAGTTGTTCGGCTTCGGCGGCAGCTTCGACTACACCTCGCCGGCCGGCTACCTCGGCATCGAGCTGTTCTCGCTCATCGTGCCGCTGCTGCTCATCATCGCGGCCGTCGCCACGGGGGCCGCGGCGATCGCCGGCGAGGAGGATCGCGGCACCCTCGACCTGCTGCTGTCGCTGCCGGTCACGCGGCGCCGGGTCGCGGCGGAGAAGCTCGGCGCCATGGCCGCCGAGGTCGCGGCTCTGGGCCTCGTCGTGCTGGTGGCCCTCTGGATCGGGGTGCAGGCGATCGACATGGGGCTCTCGCTCGCCCACCTCGCGGCCGTCACGCTGGCGGCGGTCATCCTCGCCACGGGCTTCGGGGCCATCGCGCTGTTCCTCGGCGCCGCCACCGGCAGCCGCGGGGCGGCGATCGGCGTCTCGGCAGCCCTGGCCGTGGCGGCGTACCTCGTGAACTCCCTGGCCGCCCTCGTGTCGCAACTGGAGACCGCCCAGAGGTTCTCGCCCTTCTATCACTACTCGGCGCCCGACCCGCTGCGCAACGGCTTCTCCGGATGGCACCTGGTCGCGCTCCTGCTCGTCGTCGTGGTCGCGTCCGCCGCCGCGCTGGTCGTGGTCGACCGGCGCGACCTCGGCACCTGAGCCGGAGGCGGGTCCCGCGGGCCTACTCGACGACCCTGAGGTCGGAGGGGATGTCCAGCCGCCTCAGCCGGGCCGCGCCGGCCAGCGGCGCGAGCGCCACCGCGACCGTGCCCACAAGGATCGCCGTCGCGATCGACGCGGGGGAGATCGTCACGGCCACGCCGAGCTCCGGGAAGACGTCGCGCGAGAGCGTGCCGGTGACCCACCCCAGCACCAGGAGCCCCCCGACCACACCCGCGGCCGTCGCGAGGGCGCCGATGATCGCGTTCTCCACGACCGCCTGGCCGAGCACCCGGCGGGCGGGCACGCCGAACGCGAACATCGTGGCGTGCTCGCGAGCCCGTTCCTCAGCGCTGATCGTCGTCGTGTTGAAGGCGATCAGCACGGTGATGGCGAGCACGACGGCCTGTGCGAAGCGCAGGATGTCGAGGAACTCGTCGAGCCGCCGGGTCGCCGCGTCGGCGCCGGCCGCCGCCGGTTGCACGGAGACCACCCCGGCGTGGCCGAAGAGGGCCCTCTGGACGGCGACGGGGTTGACTCCCTCGGCCGGCTCGATCTCGACGGCGTTCGCCGCTCCGGCGAGGCCCATCAGGGACGCCTGGCTGAGATCCATGTAGGCCGCGAAGCGGTATGGGCTCGGGTGCACCGCGGCGACGACCACCGGCGTCGTGCCGGTGCGGAACGTCCCCGGCCCCGTGCGCACCGGGTGGGTGACCTCGATCCGGTCGCCGACGCCCACTCCGAGGTCGCGGGCGGCGACCCACGACAGGACGATCCCCGGCCCGCCCACGGGGAACCGTCCCTCGCGGACGCGCGGGCGGAAGACGGTCGCCGCGGGGTCGATCAGGTCGAGGCGGACGGCGAACGCGGCGTCCGCGCTCACGAGTCGCGCGGGGAGCGTCAGCGCGGGGTCGGCGTGGGCGATCGCGGGCGATCGCGCCAGTGCGGCGAGGGCGGGCGAGCCGAGGGGGACGGGGGCCTGGAGGACGGCCGTCATCCGGCCGGGGCTCGTGACGAGCGATTCCTCCCGGACCTGGCGCAAGGACGCCCCGAAGGAGTCGAACACCCCGCCGAGGGCGACCACCACGGTGATGACGGCGCCGATGGCGAGGACGCTCATGGCGGTGCGCCGGGGTGTGCGGACGACGTTGCGCAGCGGCATCCGCCCGAGGCTGCCGCCCGGCAGCGGCAGCCGGCGCGCGAGCCGGGCGAGGCCGCTGCCCGATGCCGAGCGCGAACCGACGCGGATCGCCTCCACGGGCGGCACGCGGACGCCGCGCCAGACCGGGTAGAGCGTCGCAAGGAGCGGTATCACGAGCCCGAGCGCGGCGCCGCGGGCGAAGACCTCGGGCTGGAACGGCGTCCGCAGGTAGGGGAGGGGGGCGAGCCTGTCGATCACCGGGCCGAGCATCCGGGCCACCCCCAGGCCGACCCCCACGCCCAGCACGACGCCGAGCAGGGCGACCTCGAGTCCGAACAGGACCGGCCGCACCGCCAGGGTCGCCCGGGGCAGGCCGAGTGCCATGCCGATGCCGATCTCACGCCGCTGGGACTCGACCACGCGGCTGATCAGGTTGAACGCCGCCAGCGCGGCGCCCCCCAGCAGGAGCCACGCGAAGACGTCGATGAAGCGCTGGTCGCTCGCGGCGTCGGCGTAGGTGAGCCGGAATGCCTCTTCACGGCTCCCGGGCGTGATCGACGCGCCGACCCCGGGGTGCGCGCGTGAGAGCGCCTCCTGGAGCCGGCGGCCGGTCGTGGCGGCGTCGGCGCCCGGACGCAGCCGCACCACCAGCTCGTTGACGCGGCCCTCCCTCCCCGACAGGGCCTGAACGCTCGCCAGGGGCATGAGGAGCACCGCGAAGTTCGCCTGGGCGGCGAATCCGGCGCCGGGTGTCGTGACGATGAAGTACTCGGGCTGGCGTCCCTGTCCGACGTACCGCACGACGCGCCCCCCGGAGATCCGCACGGTGCCCGTTGGCGCGAGGGCGTAGTGCTCGGCGAAGTTCGCCTCCAGCACCGCGATCGGCCGCCCGGCGTCGCGCGGTGCGAGCGCGCGCCCGCGCTCGACGAACGTGGCGTCCATCGCCGGGCCGCCGATCGGCGCCCCGATCATGCGCCCCGGGACCAGGATGGTCGTGTCGCCGTGCGAGGCGTCGATCTGGGCGCGGACGCTCAAGCGCTCCTGCGTCGCGACGACGTCGTCGGGGCGGGGGATGGCGGCCGCGACCCCTCGCAGGTCGCCGGCCGGGACGTGGCTGCCCTCTGTGAGCGTGAGGCGCAGGTCGTGCAGATTCAGGCGCGCGAAGCTCTCGTCCGCGGAGCGCGAGCGCCACGTCTGCACGCTCCCCAGCCCCGCCGCCATGCCGGTGGCGAGCGCGATCACGAGTGCGAGCGCCGTCACCAGCACCCAGCGCCCGCGCAGGTCGCGCCCGGACCATCTGAGCCACAGCCACAGCCCCGGCCCGCTCACCTCCTCACCACCGAAGATCCGAGATCGAGGACGGCCCGCCGGCCGGCGGGCCGTCGGCCACGACCCGTCCGCTGGAGAGCTCGACCACCCGGTCCGCGACGCGCGAGATCTCGCGGTTGTGCGTGACGATCAGGACTGCGGTCCCGGAGGCGTGCGTCTGCTCGTGCAGGAGCTCGAGGATCTGGACCCCCGTGCGGAAGTCGAGCTCCCCGGTGGGCTCGTCGGCGAGCATGACCGGGTTGCCCGTCGCCAGAGCGCGGGCGATCGCCACCCGCTGCTGCTCGCCGCCCGACAACTCGTGGGGGAAGTGCGCCGTACGCGCACCGAGGCCGACGCGCTCGAGCACGCGCTCGGCCGTGCGCGGCTCCCGTCCGGGCCGCCGCGCGACGTCCGCCCCGAACTGGACGTTCTCCAGTGCGGACAGCCCCGGGAAGAGGTTGAAGGTCTGGAAGACGAAGCTGACGCCCCGGCGGCGGAACGCGGACAGCTCCGACCGCGAGGCGCGCGTGATGTCCTGGCCGGCCACCTCGATCCGCCCCTCGGTGGGCGAGTCGAGGGCCCCGATCAGGTTGAGGAGCGTGGTCTTGCCGCTGCCCGACGGCCCGAGCACGACGATGAACTCGCCCTCGTCGACGACCAGGTCGACGTCCTCGAGCGCGCTCACGGTCGAGTCGCCGACCCGGTAGCGCCGGGAGACCCCCTCCAGCGCGATCAGGTGGCCCCCGCCTGGCCCGGTCGCCCCCGGGGATGCCGCCGCCCCGGGGGCGGGTGCCTGGGCCGCGTCGTCCATGTCGACAACCTCCCGCCGCCGCGATGGGAGGGCGACGGGGCGCGGCCCGTGCCCGCTGCGGGGAAACCGCGCCGGCTCTGCGAGGTTGCGCCGATGTCCGTCTCGCGGCGCGGCGAGACGATGCGTCCCGTCGAACATGGGAGGACGAGATGTTGGCGTTGATGGCGCTCCACCCGATGGGCCGCCTCTGTCGCATCCTTCGCATCGTCGGGGGACGATCAGAGGAGGGGGCGTCATGACCAGCCCCGCCCCCACCGCACGCGAGGTCGCCGAATTCCGCGCGCTCCTCGTGGGCCGAGAGCCCCCGGAGGTGGTGCAGCGCCTGGCGGACATCACCGAGCGGTTGGCCGCGGGCCAGGCCCTCGATGACGACGACCGCTCGCTCGTCGCGCGGATCCGTCACGAGTACGGGCACGAGCTCGCCGAGCTCGCGGACCCGGAGGGCTGAGGCCGTGCTCAGCTACACGGGCGTCAACGCCGATCGCGCGCTGGCGCTGCGGGGGCTCGTCGATCTGGGCATCGCCGTCGACCTCGAGCGCGAGGCCGGCGGCGAGGAGCGCTGCATCATCGAGGGGCGCGGCCGGAGGGTCGTCGGGACCGGCCCGAGCGCCGACGCGGCTGCGGCCGACGCGCTGGAGCGCTGGAAGGCCGCCTGAGAAGGTCTTCGGAATGAAGGGCAGACCGCGCTCGTCATTCTGAAAGACCTCGTGGAACCGCGTCAGCCCCCCCGGCGCCCCGAGGACGACTCGCAGCGGATCTCCGAGAGCGGGATGAGCCGCACGCAGCCCGGCGCGACGCTGTTGGATTCGCGCACCACCACCGCCCACCAGGCCTGCGGCCCGCGGTGCACCGCGTAGATCGCGTCGCCCCGCAGCCGCACGTGGCGCTCCTCCTCCCAGGCCTCGGCGGTGACGGAGATGTGGGGGAGGGGCATCAGCGCCGGTGGGAGCACCTCCTCGAGCGCCTTGCGGGCTCGCTCAGTGGTGAGGTCGACCGCGGTGGGGATGTCCATGTCATCGCTCCTCGAGGGGCGTCGCGGGGTTCCGGGATGACGCGTGGACCAGTCTCCTGCCGGGGTGGCCACGCTGTCGAGGGCGAGCGCCGCCGGTGCCACGGTGGCGGCGCCCCGCGCGGACCAGGGCCGGCACGATGCACCGCGGGGCGCTCATGCCGACGCGATGCGCGCCGCGCGCAGATGGGCTGCGACCTCGGCCTCCGCCACCTGGCCGAAGTCGTCGTACCATTCGCCGACCGATCCGAAGGCGTCGGTCTCGAGCGGGCAGACGACCGCGTCGGCCTCTTCGCGGAGCGCGCCGGCCGACAGCGCCGAGGCCACCGGCACGCCCACCACGACCCGGGCGGCCCCGCTCGCCCGGGCCCACGCGATCGCGGCCCGCATGCTCGCGCCGGTCGCCAGTCCGTCATCGACGAGGACGCAGTCGGCGCCCTCCAGCGGGACCGGCCGGTGACCGGCGCGCAGGCGGGTGTCGATCGCCCGCGCCTCGGCGAGCGCGTCGGCGATCGCCTCCTGCACGGGGCGTCCGGCGCGCGTTCCCGCCGGCGGGAGGGAGACCCGGCCGTCGGGCGTGACCGCGCCGAGTGCGAGCTCGGGTTGCAGGGGATGTCCGATCTTGCGCACGACCACGACGTCGAGGGGTGCGTCGAGAAGGGACGCCACCTCGGCGGCCACCGGCACCCCTCCGCGCGCCAGCCCGACCACGACGGTCGTCGGCCCGCGCTCGTGCAGGAGGGCGTCCGCCAGTACGCGGCCCGCATCGCGGCGGTCGGCGTACTCGGCCGCCCGGCGCCTCACGGGCCGCCTTCCCCGGGGACGGCGGTGCGCTCCGGCGGCTCCGGGCCCCCGCGAATCCCCGCCGCGGCGACCACGCGCTCCCATTCCGCCTGCTCGGCGAGCGCGAACCACTCTGGCTCGGTCGCGCGCAGCGGCGACCGGGAGAGGGCCAGATAGCCGGCGATCACCTGCGCCACCTCATCGTCCGGCCGCTTCCACGGCGGGACGGGGGGAATGGCGAAGAGCGGCATCACGGGTCTCCGTGCGTCGGCTCGAGCGGCCGGGTTCCGCCGGTCATCCGGCGGGGTTGATGGCGATGACCTTCGGCGCGGGCGCGGAGGGCTTCGGGACGGTCACCTTGAGGACGCCGTAGGCGACGCCCGCCGAGATGTCGTCCTCGGAGACGCCCGGCGGCAGGGTGAAGGTCCGCTCGAACCCGCCGTACGAGCGCTCGAGCCGCCGGAACCTGTCCTCTCGGACCTCCTCCTCGAGGTGCCGCTCGCCGGCGATCCGCAGGACGCCGTCATGGACGGTGATGGTGATGTCCTCGTCCTTGACGCCCGGCAGCTCGGCCGTGATCACCACGGCATCCTCGGTCTCGATCACGTCGCTGACAGGCGTCCACCTCCGGGGCAGCGTGCCACCGGCCGACCCCGCCATCACCCGTTCCATCTCGGCGCGCATGGCCGCCAGCTCGCGCGCCGGATCCCACCTCATGATGTCGGTCAGCATGGCGCTCTCCTCTCATGGGCCCTTCCGCCACCGAACCTAGGACCGCGGGCGCGCCTGCGTCGTCCGCGAGGGCCCGGATGCGGCCTTCGGCGAATCGGGGCAGGACATTGTGTCGCGGCGGGCCGCCCGCTTCACGGCCGGACGGCCACCTTCACCCAGCCGGGCTCCCGGGCGGCCATCGCCGCGTATGCGGCGGGCACCCCCTCGAGCCCGACGGTGTGGGTGAAGACCGCCGACGGCTCGATCCGCCCCTGCTCGAGCAGGGGCCAGAGCCGGTGGATGTAGCGCCGCGAGGGGCAGACCCCGCCGGTCAGGGACAGGTTCTTGAACCACGCGACGTCCCATGGGATCTCGGGCGGCGCGAAGAACACCTCCATGCCGACCCACCCGACGCGCCCGCCGGGCCGCGCGACCTCGCAGGCGGTGCGCATGACGTCCGGGTGGGAGACGGAGGCGATCACCACGTCGGGCCCCCGCCCGCCCGTCAGACGGGCCAGGAGGGCGCGCACGTCCGCGCCCTCGCCGTCCATGACGTGGGTGGCCCCCAGGCGCTGCCCGAGGTCGAGGCGGTCGTCGTGGTGGCCGGCCAGCACGATCGCGGCGGGACCGAAGAGCCGGGCCGCGTGGCAGGCCATGAGGCCCACCGCGCCGTCGCCGATCACCAGGATCGTGTCGCCCGGCTCGGGCCGGGTCCCCGAGAGCGCGTGGAACCCCGTCGAGAAGACGTCGCCGAGGGGCAGCACGCGATGGTCGAACTCCTCGCCCGCGAGGGCGTCGGGGATGCGCTCGAGGGTGCCGTCGGCGAGGGGCACGCGCACCAGCTCGGACTGGCCCCCCTCCACCGCGCCCCCGGCGCCCCACATCGCCGGCCACCCGAAGCAGCCGCCGCGCTCGCATGAGGTGTAGAGCTCCCGCCGGCAGAACCAGCACGCGCCGCAACTGATCCAGGAGGGGGCCAGGACCTTGTCTCCCGGCCGCACGCCGCGGACGTCGGCCCCCGCCGCTTCCACGGTCCCGACGAACTCGTGCCCGATCCGGGCCCCCGCCGGGATCCCCATCGCGTCGCCGCGATGGTACCCGTGGAGGTCCGAGCCGCAGATCGCGGCGAGGCTCATCCTCACGACGACGTCGGTCTCCTCGACGACGCGCGGGTCGTCGAGGGATGCCAGCCGCATCTCGTGGGGGGCCTCGTACACCACGCCTCTCATCGCCGCCTCCGTTCGCATGCGGGGAATCTGGGACGGTCGTAACAGCGCCGGCCGAGAGGGCCATCCGGGGAATCCACACCCGGCGCGGGAAGGAACCCGCACGGCCCGGGCGGGGATGTCGCGTACGGGGCCCGGCGACCTACACGGCGACGCCGCCGTCGACCGACAGCAGACGGCCGGTGATGAACGCGGCCGAGGGGGCGGCGAGGAAGGCGACGGCCTCCGCGACCTCCTCGGGAGGTCGATGCGCCGCATCGGCGTGGCCCCGACGATGCGCGCGCGGTGAGGGGGCCGGGCAGGGCGCAGACGTCGTCGATGCGGGATGCGCCGAGCTCCACCGCGAGCCACTGTGGGCGGTCCGCCACGGTGTCTGCGTGGCCAGCGCCTGCCTCGGCGCGGGCGGTCGACCGCGCCCCGACGCGCCGAGTGAGCGTTGCCGAGGCTCTACTCGGGCCCCGGCGCGCGAACCACCGGCTCATCCTCCCGGCCGGCCGGGAGGATGAGCCGAGAGGCTCACGTGTGCCGCTACTTCACGACGAGGGTCTGGTACATCCCACCCTCGAAGTGGCCCGGGATGGCGCAGAGCAGGACGTAGTCACCCGCCGGCATGTCGATCGTCAGTTCTCCGCCATCGCCCGGCTCCACATCCGCGACCTCGCCCAGCGCCCCGTCCTCGTTGGCGGTGCCGTCGGGATTGGTGATGCCGGCCACGCCGTTCGGCGCGGGGACGACCACCATCTCGTGCAGGCTCAGTCCGTCGTTGGACACGACGAAGGTGGTCGGGCCGGCCGGGATCTGGGCCGGCGTCGCCACCAGCGAGAGCTCCTGGGGCTTCCCGAGGACGACCGTCACCTTGGTCGCCGTGGCGGGCGCGGTGTCGCTCGCGTCCGGAGCCGTCGTTGCGGCGGCGGGCGTGGAGGTGTTGGCGGCGCTGTCGTCGTCGCCGCAGCCCGCGACGGCCAGGGAGGCCGCGGCGAGAACCGCGAACGCGATCACAAGCATGGATCTGCGGCGCATGGTGCTCCTTGGTTGGGATGCGAATCACTGGGCGGCGGGCGAAGGCCCTGACGGCCACGGGCGGCTCGCGGTCTGAGCAGACGTGGGCATCCGGGTTGTGACCGGGGTGATTACGGTATTACCGCAGCCAGGCGCCGGTAGGCTAGCGCGCGTGCGGGACGACTTGTGGACGCTGGTGCGCTTCCTCCACGTCCTCGGCGCGGCGACCTGGGTCGGGGGGATGATCGCCATCGGGGTGGTCGCCGTCCCCGCCGCCCGGGCGGCGGGCGACAGGGACGCCGGGCGGCGCGTGATGACCACGGCCGGCCGGCGCTTCGGGCTGCTCGGGGCCGTCGCCTGGGTCGTGCTCCTCGGCTCGGGCTTCGGCCTGATCCACCACCGGGGCCTGGCGCTGGGCGACCTCCCCGACTCCGACTACGGGCACCGCCTGATCGCCAAGATCTGCCTGCTGGCGGCGATGGGCGTCGTGACCGTCCTCCACTCCCTCTGGCAGGGGCCCCGTGCCCGTCGCCTGGAGGAGGCCGGGGATCTCGCGGGGGCCCGGCGATGGAGGCTCCTGGGCGCAGGGTTCGACGGATTTCTGCTCGTGGCGGCCCTGACGACCCTCTGGCTGGCGGTGTCGCTGGTCCCCTGAGCCCCGCCCGGGCCCGTGGATGCCGGGCGGCCGGTGGTCCTGCGCGGGGTGGTCCCCGGCGCCGGGCCCGGCGCGCCGGTGCGGGTGGAGCGCCGCGTCGTCACCGCGCGCCGCGCCGGCCGGAGGCTCGTGGTGCGCGTGAGGTCCGCCCCGCGGGGCGTGCGCGTGCGCCTCGCGCGCCTCGATCTCGACACCTACCGGTGCGCGCCGGTGGCCGCGCGACGGCTCTCGGCCGGACACGCGCGGTTCACACTCGGGGCCCCGGGCGTCTACCGTGCGGAGGTCGATGCCCGCGGCGGCCTGTCCGCCGGAGCCTCGCGGCCCATCGAGTTCCGACCGGGAGCGTTCCGCCAGTGAGACCATCCCTCCGCGCCGCCGCAGCGATCTCCGTCCTCCTCGCGATCGCCCTGGTCGCCGGCTGCGGGGGATCCTCGGGGGATTCCGCCGCGACGGCTGGGACGGACCACGCGGGACACGCCTCCACGGACTTCGAGGGCGGCACCATCTCGCCGGTGCGCGCGGCGCCGCCGCTGCGGCTGCGCGACATCGACGGCAAGGTCGTGGACATCGCCGACCTGCGCGGGAACCCGGTGCTGGTCACGTTCGTCTACGCCAACTGCCCGGACGTCTGCCTGCTCATCATGTCCAACCTGAAGACGGCACGGAAGGACGCCGGAGCGCTCGGGGAGCGCACCCGCGTGATCGCGGTGTCGGTCGATCCGGAGGGCGACACGCCCGCCGTCGTCCGGAAGTTCCTCGCGCAGCGGGGCGTCTCCGGTTTCGTCGACTACGCCATCGGCACACGCGCCCAGCTCGAGCCGGTGTGGGCGGCGTGGAAGGTCGCCCAGCAGGTCCCGAAAGACAACCCCGAACTGGTGGAGCACTCGGCGCTCATCTACGGCGTCTCCTCGAGCGGGAAGCTCCTCACCGCCTATCCGGTCGGCTTCCAGCCCGACGCCATCGCGCGGGATCTCTCCCTGCTCGCCAAGTCGTAGGCCGGCGATGAGGTCCACGCCGGCGGGGCGGCGCCTCGCCACCCTCGCGGGCGCCCTCGCCGGGCTGGCCGTCCAGGCGGCCACGGCGAGCGCGGCGGCCGGGGGCGGCAGCGGCGGCTTCGGCGGCGGAGGCGGCGGCGGGGGCGGCGGAGGCGGCGGCGGTGGGTTCGGCGGGGGCGGTGGCAGCGGGGACGGCGGCGGCTCGCTCACCGGCCTGCTCGTCGTCTTCGGCGGCGTGGCCGCGGTGCTCGTCTTCGGGGCCGTCCAGGAACGGCGCAAGGCCACCTGGAGCCGCGCCTACGCGGCCGCCCGCGACAGGGCCACCGCGGCGCGCCGCCGCTCGCGGACGCAGGAGGTCGAGGGGACCGCCGTCATCGCGCAGGCCGACGACGCGGCCTTCGCGGCGGAGAAGGTCCGGACCGAGGCCGAGGCGCTCTTCCGGGCCATCCAGGAGGCCTGGGACCGCGACGACCGCACCGCGCTCGACGCGATGGTCGCGCCGGACCTCATGGCCGAGTGGCGCCTGCGCCTGCAGGACTTCGCCTCCAAGGGCTGGCGCAACCACGTCGCGGTCCGTTCGTGCATGATCGAGTACGTGGGCATCACCAATCGGGCCGAGGACTCCGAGGACCGTGCGGTCGTGCGGGTGTCGGCGCTCCTCGACGACTACGTGCTCGACCGTGGCGGCGACCGCATCCACCACGACGGCAACACGAGCGGCGAGACGCACCTGCGCGAGTACTGGACGCTCGGCAAGCGCGAGGACGACCGCTGGACGCTCCTGTCGATCGAGCAGGACGAGGAGGGCGCTCACCAGCTCGACGCTCCTCTGGAGGCCGATCCGGCCGAGGACGCGCGCCTGCGCGATCGCGTGCGCGTGGAGGCCGCGGTGGCCGACGCGTTGCCTGCGGGCGTGCGACCCTCCGAGGTCGACGACGACGACGCGCGTAGCGTCGTCGCCAAGGCGCGCGACCTCGCGCTGGCCGACCCGCGCTTCGATCCCGACATCATCGAGGCGGCGGTGCGTCGCGCCGTCGCCGCATGGGCCGAGGCGGTCGATGGCGACGACTCGGCCTTCGCGCACCTGGCCCGGCCCGCGCTGCTCGAGGAGCTGCTCTACCCGCCGAGCCCGGGACGCAGTCTGCGGCTGGTCGTCCGGGCGCCGGTCGTCGCATCCGTCGTGCTGACGGCGCTCGACACCGATGCCGAGCCGGCCACCGCGACCGTCCGGATGGGCCTCGAGGGGGTGCGCTACGTCGAGGATCGCAACACCCTCGACACGGTCGCCGGCTCCAAGACCGGCGTCAGTCGCTTCGACGGCACCTGGACCCTCGCGCTCGAGGGCCCCCCGGACGCCCCCTGGCGCGTGAGCGCCGTCCGCGACGATCCGCCCCCCGGCGGGGGCTGAGCGCGGTGTCGATGCGAGCGATGCGGATCGAGGCCCCGGGAGTCCTGCGCGCGGCCGAGCCGCCCGAGCCCGAGCCGGCCGCCGGGCAGGTGCTGGTGCGAGTGCACGCCTGCGGGGTGTGTCGGACCGACCTGCACCTCCTCGACGGCGAGGTGAAGATCCCCCGCCCTCCGGTCGTGCCGGGGCACCAGATCGTGGGGACGGTCGTGCGGCGCGGGCCGGACGCGCCCTCGGGCTCCGGCATCGCCGACGGCCCCGTCTTCGCCGAGGGCGCGCGGGTCGGGATCCCCTGGCTCGGCTGGACCTGCGGGCGGTGTCGCTACTGTCGCGGGGGCCGCGAGAACCTGTGCGACCGGGCCCGCTTCACGGGACGCGACATCGACGGGGGCTTCGCCGAGTTCGCCGTGGCCGACGCGCGCTTCTGCTTCCCGTTGCCCGAGGGCTACTCCGACCTGCAGGTGGCGCCCCTGCTCTGCGCGGGGCTGATCGGACACCGGGCGCTGCGGATGACCGGCGACGCCGCGCGGATCGGGCTCTACGGCTTCGGCGCCGCCGCGCACGTCATCGCGCAGGTGGCTGCCTTCGAGGGGCGCAGCGTCTTCGCGTTCACCCGGCCGGGCGACGCGGATGCCCAGGCGTTCGCACGGACTCTGGGAGCCTCGTGGGCGGGCGGCTCGGACGAGGAGCCGCCCGAGGAGTTGGACGCGGCCATCATCTTCGCCCCTGCCGGCCCGCTGGTGCCGGCCTCGCTGCGGGTGCTGGCAAAGGGGGGGACCGTCGTCTGCGCAGGGATCCACATGACCGACATCCCGTCGTTCCCCTACGAGATCCTCTGGGGTGAGCGGGTGATCCGCTCGGTGGCGAACCTGACGCGTGAGGACGCCCGCGACTTCCTGGAGTTGGCCCCTCGCGTGCCGGTGCGCACCGAGGTGCACGAATATGCGCTGGCCGATGCGCGCGACGCCCTCGAGGACCTGCGCGCCGGCCGCTTCACCGGCGCGGCCGTGATCCGGATCTGACGCCCGGGGGCGCCCCTTCCTAGGGGGCGGTGGGGACGCTCGCCGCCACGGCGAGGACGGGCTCGGGAACGAGGTCGGGCTCCGCGGCCGTCCCGCGGCGGAAGATGAGGCGCGGGCCGAGCCACGCCAGCGCGAGAGCGCCGACGATCAGCGAGGTGGCGAGTGCGGTCGCCTGGATGGCCACGCTGAAGGCGAAGGCGGTGCTCGCGGGCATGCCGTAGGCCAGCACCAAGGCCGGGATGAGGAGCATCTCGCGCGTGCCCGCGCCGCCGGGGGCGGCCGGGACGACTCCGGCGAGGACGGTGATGGCGAATGCCAGGGCGGCCGCCTCCGGGGGCGCGCCCATCGCGGCGAGGAGGGCCGCCATGCTGAGGATGCGCGCGACGAGGGCGCAGGCGCCGAGGATCGCGGCGGTGCGGGCGGCGCCGCTGTCGCGCAGCACGCCGGCGCCCTCGCCCATCCGGGAGGCGGCCCCGCGCACCCGCAGCGGCAGCAGCGCGACGATTCGCGCGCCGGCACCCAGGCGCCACGCGAGGGCGATCGCGCCGATCGCGCCGATCGCACCCAGGGCGGTCCAGCGCAGGTTTCCGGCCGGACCGGGCAGGGGGGAGGCGACGGCGATCGCGAGCACCGCGGCGCTTGCGAGGACGGCGTCGATGACCTTGTAGCCGGCGATGCCGCCGGTGATGCGCCAGGCGCCCGCCTCGGCCCCCGACGGGTGGCGCCGCACGAGGCCGACGCGGACGGCCTCGCCGAGGTTCGCGGGGAGCAACTCGCAGGATGCGCGGGAGATCCAGTGCACACCGAGCGTCGTGGGCATGGAGATCCCGCGCACGCCGCCGGCCTCCTGGCACACGCCCCACATGACGCCCGAGATCGTCTGGGCCAGGAAGAAGAAGCCGATGCCCGTCGCGAGCATCTGCGGGTCGGCGCCCGAGAGAGCCGCCATGGCGGAGCCCGGATTGACCTGCGTCAGGCCGATGAAGGCCGTGGCGGCAAGGATCAGACCCAGGAGCACGACCGCGATCGAGCGCGGGCCGCGGCGTCGTCGGGTGGCGACGGCGGTGGGGGGGGTGAGTGCGTTCAGAGCAGGTGGGGGCGAATGCCCGTCTCTGACGGTAGCAGGAGCCGACAAGCCCTTCCTCAAGGCCGGGTCAGGGTGGAGGCGGGTGTTGCGGTGGGCGCCGCGCGGGTGGACCATCGGCGGATGGCGATGCCCGGCCGACGAGGTCTCACTCCCCCGCGCGGCGATGGCAGGCCCGTTCCGCCCGCCCGCGGGCTCATCCGCTGGCGGCCCTTCGGGTTGCAGGTGCTCCTGGTATTCGCGGCCGCGATCGCCTACTTCGGCGTCCGCGACCTCACGCAGGGAGACATCGAGATCGCCGAGGGCAACGCCGAGGGGATCGTCTCCCTGGAACGCGCCCTGCGCATCGACTGGGAGGGCGCCTTCCAGGACCTGATCATCGGGCAGGACTGGCTGGTCAACATCGCGAACTGGGTCTACATCTACGGCCATTGGCCAGTCATCGGCATAACGCTGGTCTGGCTGTTCCTCCGCGCCCCCTCCGAGTACAGGATCTTGAGGAACGCGATGTTCATCTCGGGTGGGATCGGGCTGGCGATCTTCGCCTTGTACCCCGTCGTGCCCCCGCGATTGGGGATCCTCGACATCGTTGACACCGTCACCCAGCGCTCGAGCTCGTACCGCGCCCTGCAGCCACCGGGGCTCATCAACCGCTACGCGGCCATGCCGAGCCTGCACTTCGGCTGGAACCTCCTGGTCGGCATCGTGATCTGGCGGGCCACCTCGGGGCGCCTGTTCCACGTCGTGGCCGTCGTCATGCCGGTGGCGATGGCCTACGCGGTGGTCGTGACGGGCAACCACTACGTCGCCGACGTCGTCGCCGGCGCGGCGGTCGCGCTGATCGGCTTCGCGTGCGCGCTCGTGATCGCGGCCGACCGCGCCCCGGCGGCCTCGGGCGACCGGGCCCGCGTGTGAAGGCCCCCGGCCTGGTCGTCGCCCACCGGGCCGCCAACACCGCCGAGTCACTCGCGTCCGTCCCTCCGGGGGTGGACGTGGTCGAGGCCGACGTCCACCTGTTCCACGGGCGCCTCGAGGTGCGTCACGCCAAGACGCTCTGGCCGCTGCCGATCCTCTGGGAGAAGTGGTACCTGCTGGAGCGCGGCGCCCCGCGCCCGCCGTTGTCGGAGATCCTTCCCCTCATCCCGCCGGGGGTGGACCTGATGATCGACCTGAAGGGGCCGGACCCCCGGATCGGCCCCGCCGTGCTGCGCACGGCCGGCGACCTGATCGCCGAGCGCGGGCTGATCGTGTCGGGCCGCGTCTGGCGGACGATCGACCGGCTGCGCGGGACCGAGGGCGTCCGCACGCTGCACTCGGTCGGCAGCCCCCGCGAGCTCCACGCGTTGCTGCGCCGGACCGGGGCGGACCGGCCCGAGGGCGTCTCGATCCATCGCCGGCTCCTCAGCCCGGTCATCGCCGGGATCCTGCGCGAGAGCGCCGGCCAGCTCTGGAGCTGGCCGGTGGACGACCCTCAGACGGCTGAGAAGCTCGGCGCCTGGGGGGTCACCGGGTTCATCAGCGACGAGCCCGGGCGCCTGCTGGGCTGACGCGCCCCCTCAGCCGCACTCCGGGGTCTGCGTCTGCGCGCTGCTCGCGGGCCGGGTGCCCAGGGTGACGCGCACCGAGCGCTCACCGCCGCCGGGGTCCACCACCGTGAGCGTGACGGCCGAGCCGGGGTTGGAGGCGTCGATCGCGTTCTGGAGGTCGGACGCGTCCTTCACCGGGGTGCCGTCCACGGCGGTCACGACGGGCCCGCCGACGCACACCGGCCGGCCGTCGTCGCGCGCCAGGCGGGTGCCGCCGCGCAGGCCCGCCGCGGCCGCGGGGCCGCGGGCGACGACGCCGGTGACGAGCGCGCCGGCGGCGGCTCCGACGTCCTTCAGGCCGGCGAGGCCGGAGTCGACCGTCGCCGTCGTGACCCCGAGCCGTGAGTGCTCGACCGAGCCGTCCGCCGCGATCGCGTCGACGATCGTGCGGGCCGTGTCGACCGGTACGGCGAAGGCGACGCCGACGTTGGCGTCCACCCCCGAGTCGGCGATCTGGGCGGGGATTCCCACCAGGGCGCCGGTCGCATCGAGGAGCGCGCCGCCCGAGTTGCCGTGGTTGACGGCGGCGTCGGTCTGCACCGCGCCGGTGATCGTGAAGCCGTTGGGCGCCTCGATGCTGCGGCCGAGCCCGGAGGCGATGCCGGCGCTGGCCGACCCCTGGTACCCGAACGGGTCGCCGATCGCGAGGACGGGCTGGCCGACCCTCAGCGACGACGAGTCGCCGAGCGGGATGGGGTCGAGGTCGCCGGCGGGGACCTCGATGTCGAGCGGCGCCACGTCGGTCGAGGGGTCGGTTCCCACGATCTTCGCGCTCACCGTCTCGCCCGAGGCGAGCTCCACCTTCACGGCGATCGCTCCTTCCACGACGTGGTCGTTGGTGAGGACGTGCCCCTGGTCGTCGATGACGACGCCCGAGCCCTCCTGGACGGAGCTGCCGCCGGGGCCGCGCGTGGCGCGGACGGTCGCGATGATCGACACGACGCCGGCCCGGCGCCGGGCGTAGACCGCCGCGAAGTCAACGGCCGTCACCGAGGCCTGTGAGCCGTCGGTGGCCGCGAACGTCACGGCGGGTGAGGGCGATGCGGCCGGAGGGCCTTCGCCCGAGCCGTCGACGACAGCGACGACGCCGCCGCCGATCAGCGCCGCCACCAGGGCGAGCGCCGCGGTGCCCGCGGCGCGGGCGCGCAGGGCGGCAGGACGCCGTCACGCGGCGCCCTGCTGGTGGCCCACGGAACTCCTCGCGCACGAGGGCCGCATGTGCCGAGCCTATGGCCCCGTCGAGAAGCGCGGCGGGGTGGTGGCTACCATGGCGGGCGTCGTCGAGGAGGGAACCGAGCACGTGAGCATCGATCCGGCGGACCTCGAGGTCTGCCTGCGGGTGCTCGCCGAGGCCGACGCGCTGCCGGCTGATGACCCGGGCGCGATGGCGATCCGGCGGGCGACGGCGGGTCTCTACAAGGCGGTGCGCAAGCGTCGCAAGGCCGAGCGCCGCGAGGCCATCCTCGCGGCGGACCGGGCCGTGGACGCGGCCACCGCCACGGCGGCACCCGGGCGGATCGACGACGAGACCCAGGGCCTGCCGCTCGCGCCGCGGGCCGACGGCGACTCGGCGGGCACCCTGCTGCGCTCGCGCGCCTGCTACGTCTGCAAGGTGCACTACGCGCGCGTCGACGCCTTCTACCACCAGCTGTGTCCCGACTGCGCCGCGCTGAACCACGAGCGGCGCGCGGCGCGCGCCGACCTCACCGGGCGTGCGGCGCTCCTCACCGGCGGCCGGGCCAAGATCGGCATGTACATCGCCCTGCGCCTCCTGCGCGACGGCGCGCATACCACGATCACCACGCGCTTCCCGCGCGACGCCGCCCGGCGCTTCGGCGCGATGCCCGACAGCGCCGAGTGGATGCACCGGCTGCGCATCGTGGGCATCGACCTGCGCAACCCGGCCGCCGTGGTCGCCCTCGCCGACACGGTGAGCGCGCGCGGACCGCTCGACATCCTCATCAACAACGCGGCGCAGACGGTTCGCCGCTCGCCGGAGGCCTACTCGCTCCTTGCGGCCGCCGAGGCCGCTGAGCTGCCCGAGGGGGCGCTGCCCGAGATGCTCGTGCTCGGCCCCTCCGGCGCCGATCCGCCCGCCGGGCTGCCGGATCCCGACGGCGCCCACTGGTCTCCGACGCCGCAGGCGCTCGCCAGCCTGGCCCTCGCGGCGGGCTCGGCGTCGTTCGACCGCATCGCCGAGAGGCGGGCGATCGACGCGGGCGGCCTCGTGCCCGATCTGCACCCGGTCAACAGCTGGATCCAGCGCGTGAACGAGGTCGACCCGATCGAGCTGCTCGAGGTCCAGCTCTGCAATATGACGGCGCCCTTCATCCTGGTGAGCCGCCTGCGCCCGGCGTTGGCGGCATCGCCCGCCCGGCGCGCCTATGTCGTCAACGTCTCGGCCATGGAGGGTCAGTTCAGCCGGGGCTACAAGGGCCCTGGGCACCCGCACACCAACATGGCCAAGGCGGCGCTCAACATGCTCACCCGCACGAGCGCCGGGGAGATGCTCGAGAGCGACGGCATCCTCATGACCGCCGTGGACACGGGCTGGATCACCGACGAGCGCCCGCATCCCACGCGCATGCGCCTGGCGCGGGAGGGCTTCCACGCACCCCTGGATCTGGTCGATGGCGCCGCCCGCGTCTACGACCCGATCGTCCGCGGGGAGGCGGGGGAGGACGTGCACGGCTGCTTCCTGAAGGACTACCGGCCCTCGCCGTGGTGAGTGTGTCCCGCCCGCGGCGCCCGCCGGGGGCCGCCTCCGGCGCCTGCGCTCAACTCTGGCGATCCGCGCGCCGAGTGGGAGTGACGTGCGCGGAAGAGCAGAATGGGTGGATGGAGTCGTCACCGTGAGGACGCGACCGCTGGAGGCGATCGAGGTCGCGTGCCCGACCTGCGGCCTGATCGCCGAGCTCTACCGGCCGCGCGGGTCGCGCCGGCCGAAGCTCTGCGGGTGTCCGAGTCCCGAGCGGGTGAAGCCCTCCACGCGGCCGCGGGTGTGCGAGACGTGCCCCACGGTCCTCAACCGCTACAACCGGGGCACGCAGTGCGGGGCCTGCCGCAAGGCGCAGGACGAGGGACGCCCCGTACCGACCTAGTGCCCCGCGGCGCGGCCGGCCCCGACTACCTGCGCGAGATCCTCACGGCGCGGGTCTACGACGTGGCCCGGGAGACCGAGCTGGAGCGCGCGCCCCAGCTGTCGGAGCGCACCGGCTGCACCGTCCTGCTCAAGCGCGAGGACACTCAGCCGGCGTTCTCGTTCAAGCTGCGGGGCGCCTACAACCGCATGGCGAAGCTCAGCGCGGCCGAGCTGGCGCGCGGGGTGATCGCCGCCTCGGCCGGCAATCACGCCCAGGGCGTGGCGCTGTCGGCGGCCCGCCTGGGGTGCCTCGCCGTCATCGTCATGCCCGTCACCACGCCGAGGGTGAAGGTCGACGCCGTGCGCCGGCTGGGCGGCGACGCCGTCGAGGTCGTGCTCCACGGCGACTCCTATTCCGACGCGCAGGCGCGGGCCGACGCCCTGGCGGCGGAGCGCGACCTGGTGTTCGTCCACCCCTTCGACGACCCCGACGTGATCGCCGGCCAGGGGACCGTGGCGATGGAGATCCTGCGCCAGAGCCCCGGCCCCATCGACGCGATCTTCGTCGCGGTGGGCGGGGGAGGGCTGATCTCCGGGATCGCCGCCTACGTCAAGGCGCTGCGCCCCGAGATCCGGGTGATCGGCGTGCAGACGACCGACTCGGACGCGATGGCCCGCTCGCTGGAGCGCGGCGAGCGCGTGACCCTCCCGGACGTCGGCCTCTTCTCCGACGGAACGGCCGTGCGCCGGGTGGGCGCCGAGACCTTCCGCCTCTGCCGCGAGCTGGTCGATGAGATCGTGCGCGTCAACTCCGACGCGGTCTGCGCCGCGATCAAGGACGTCTTCGAGGACACGCGCAGCATCCTCGAGCCCGCGGGCGCGCTCGCGATCGCGGGGCTCAAGCTCTGGGTGGATCGCACCGGGGCCCGCGACGCCGATCTGATCGCCGTGGCCTGCGGGGCGAACATGAACTTCGACCGCCTGCGCGTCGTGGCCGAGCGCGCGGAGATCGGCGAGTCTCGCGAGGCCGTGTTCGCGGTCACCGTCCCCGAGGAGCGCGGCTCCTTCCTGCGGTTCTGCGCGACCCTCGACGGGCACGGGATCACCGAGTTCAACTACCGGATCGCCGACGGCGAGCAGGCCCACCTCTTCGTCGGGGTCCAGGTCGGCGGGCGGGGCGACGCGGCGCGGATCGCCGAGTCCCTGCGCGCGGGGGGCTTCGCCACCCTCGATCTCACCGACGACGAGCTCGCCAAGCAGCACCTGCGCCACATGATCGGCGGGCGATCGTCGCGGGCCCAGGACGAGTCGCTGTACCGCTTCGAGTTCCCCGAGCGCCCCGGGGCGCTCCTGCGCTTCCTCTCGGCGATGAGCCCCGACTGGAACATCTCGCTCTTCCACTACCGCAACGAGGGCGCCGAGGTCGGCCGCATCCTGGTCGGCATCCAGGTCCCCCCGGCGGATACGGGCGCCTTCTCCTCCTTCCTGGAGACGGTCGGCTACCCGCACCGCGACGAGAGCGCGAACCCGGCGTACCGGCTCTTCCTCGGGGCGTAGCCCGGGGCCCGTGCGGCGACTGCGTGCGGTTGGTCTCTTGCCCTTCGGACTGCATCTCTGAGTTGCATGCATCTAAGACGTATGCCGAATGCGATGCCCGCGGCCGTCGCGACAGCGGCCGCCACCAGAGACGAGAGGAGCTTCGTCGCATGTCGATCTTCCGGGTGACGGTGAGGCGTCGCGGCGTGTCGCCGCTGACGCAGTCGATGGTGGTGAACGCGCGCTCGCGCGAGGAGGCCGCCGGCATCGCCACGGCGCTGGCCGAGGGCGAGCGGGGCGGGATGTTCGAGGCCGGCCGCGTGAAGTCGCTCGGCTCGGTCGCCCCGGGCGTCGGCGTCGAGGCGCCCGCGCGATCGGTGGGGCGCGGGGAGGGGGCCGGAGTACCCTGTAGCGCCGGTCGGCGGCTGCGGGTCACGCGGTCGCCGACGCGGCGGCATGACGAGCGAGCGAGGAGAGACGGTGGCCGAGAGTCCGGAGCAGTACGGGTACGAGCGCGGCACCTGGGATCGCGCGATCGGCGGGGCGCGCGACGACGCCCGCGCGATCTTCGGGAAGGTCATGTTCCTGGTGGCCATGACGGCCGGCTTCGCCGCGGTGGGCGCCTACGTCGGCCGCGACCTCTCCGGCGGCTGGGCGCTGCTCGCGTGGATCGTGTCGCTCGGGCTGGTCATCGCGATGGGCGTGGGCCGCAGGCCCCAGGAGGCGACGCCCCTCCAGATGGGGATGCTCTTCGGCGTGGGGGCGCTGCTCGGCCTGGCCATCGGGCCGACGCTGCAGCAGTACGCGAACCTCGAGGGCGGCAGCACCCTGATCGCCCAGGCGGCCGGCCTCACCGCCCTCTTCATGGGCGTCATGGGGACGGTGGGGTACCTCACCACCCGCGACCTCACCGCGCTGGGGCGGATCTCGTTCGTCGGGCTGATCGTCCTGCTGGTCTTCGGGATCGTCGCGATCTTCGTGAACATCCCGGGTGGGGACCTGATCTGGTGCATCGGCGGCCTGGTGGTGTTCGCGGGCCTCACGATCTTCGACTTCTGGCGCCTGCGCCGGGCGGGCAACGGCGACGTGGCCCTGATCGCGCTCTCGATCTTCCTCGACGCCTTCAACGTCTTCCTGTTCATGCTGCGGCTGCTGGGCGGCTCGCGGAGCTAGCCCAGGCCGCCGGACGCGGGCGCGGTCAGACCGTGAAGCGCGTCACCAGCTGGCTCAGCTCCTGAGCGGCCGCGGCGAGCTCCTGGGCCGAGGCGGAGATCTCCTCGCTCGCCGCCGAGGTCTCCTCGGTGGACGCGGACACCTGCTGGGCCGCTGCCGCGTTCTCCTCGCTGACGGCGGCGGTGGTGCCGACGCCGTCCTGCACCTCATGGGTGCCGGCCTCCAACTCCTCTGCCGCCGACGCGACCTGGCCGACCTCGTGCGAGAGGCGGACGACGAGCTCGCGGATGGTCTCGAACGCCACGCCGGCGGCGTTGACCCGCTCGGCGCCCGAGCCGACCTCCGCGCGCCCGGCGGCCATCGCCGCGACGGCCCGCCCGGTCTCGGACTGGATCTCCCCGATCAGGCCGGCGATCGAGCCCGCCTGCTCCTGGGTGGACTCGGCGAGCTTGCGGACCTCCTCGGCCACGACGGCGAAGCCGCGGCCCTGCTCGCCGGCGCGGGCGGCCTCGATCGCGGCGTTGAGGGCGAGGAGGTTCGTCTGGCCGGCGATGTCGCCGATCGTCGAGACGATGTCCCCGATCGCCTGGCTCTTCGTGCCGAGGGCCTCGACGACGTCGGCCGCGTCGGCCACCTTCTGCTCGATGCGGCTCATCGCGTGGGTCGCCGAGGCGACCGTCTCGGCGCCCTCGAGGGCCGCCCTGTCGGCGTCGGCGGCGACGCCGGCCGCGACCTGCCCGCCCTGGGCGACCTGCTCGATGCCGCGCGCCATCTCCTCGACGGCCCGCGTCACGCGCTGGTTGGCCTGGGCCTGGTCGCTCGCGCCGCGGGCGACCTCCTCGACCGTCGCGGCGATCTGGACGATCGCGATGCCGGTCTGCTCGGAGGCGCGGGCCATCTCCTCGGAGGTGTGCGCCTGGCCCTCGGCGGCCTCGACCAGGCGACCGACGATCTCGCGCAGCGAGGCGGTCATCACGTCGAAGGAGCGCGAGACAGCGCCGATCTCGTCGTGCGAGGTCGAGGCGACCAGGACGGTGAGGTCGCCGCCGGCGGCGGTCTCGGTGGCCTCCCGGAGGCGGCGCAGCGGGGTGACGATCGAGCGCGTGATCATCAGCGCGAGCCCGATGGCCAGGAGCACGCCGACGGCCGACAGGACGACCCCGATCGACATCGCCCTGGACGCGGCGCTCTTCGCCGCGGCGATGTCTGCGGCGCGCAGCTCGGACACGCGGGACTCGATCTCGAGGAGGCTCTCACGGACCCTGCGCACGTTCTCATCCGCCTGCACGAGGCCGGCGGCGGCCCTGGCGCGGTCTCCGGCGATGACCGCCGGGAAGACCACGCGTGTGACGCCGGCATCGTGCGCCTGGTCGGCGCTGAACGCCCTGCGGGCGATGTCGGCGATCACCGGATCGCCGATCGCCGCGACCGCCTCGGAGGCGGCCTCCGTCCGCGTGAGCGCGGCATCGAAGTCCTTGATGTAGCGCTTGTCCATCGTGGCGACCGCCATCGACTGCGCGCGCATCTGGTCCTGCGTCCCCGTGATCTGCGCCGCGGCTCCTTCGGTCGCGCGATCCCACCGCGCGGTGTCCTCCCAGGCGGTCCCGGCCGACGCCGACAGCACCAGCGAGGCGCCCATGGCGGTCACGAAGGCCGCGATCACCACGCCGAAGCCGAGCAGCAGGCGAAGGCGGATCGAAAAGCGGGAGAACCGGGTGAGCATCGCGGACCTCGAGGTGGGTTGCGTGACGCGCGCTCGCCGGGGGCGCGCACTATTGCGTCGTCGTCGCACCCCCGGACTTGAGGCCCGGGACATCCCGCACAATGGGCGGATCCGCGTCCCGATCCGGTCCGGCACCCGGCCCCATGCGGCCCCGGGCGCCCGGCGGCCGGGCCCGGACGGCACGTCGCAGCGCGTCCGGGCCGGCGCCGGGCGCCGGCGGTCGTCGGGAGCGTCCGGCCGTCCCGAAGGGGGGCCGGAGCGCGGCCCGCACTAGAGCAGGCCGCACATCCGTGCGGTGTTGGGCCACGGCGTGAAGCCGCGCGTCGCGTGGGCCCGTTCGGCCGCGCGCATCTGCTCCTCGGCGGTCCAGTTGTCGGCCGTGCCCTTGGTCCGGTAGAGACCCGGGGCGTATGCCCGCTGGAACCCGCGGTCCATCTGCAGGCCCCCGTAGTAGCCGTTGCCGGTGGAGGTGTCCCACGTTCCGCTCGACTCGTGCCGGGCGATGCACATCCACTCGTCGTAGTGGGCGATGCGCTCCGACAGGGGGCGCTCGCCCGGCTTGATCGACTCGGACCGGTGCGCGAGCCAGCGCGCGATGCCGCGCCAGCGCTTCAGCTGGGCGGCCCGTGCCTCGGGCGTCGCCGCCAGGCGCGGCCGCCGGGGCCGGTCCAGGCCGAGTCGGCGGGCCTGGCGGCTCACCGCCGTGTAGGAGCGCGCGAGGGGCGCCCAGCCCAGGGTGTCGCCGGCGCGCGTCGGCACGGCTGGGCGCTCGTCGACCGCGAGGCCGACCTCCCGCCGATGGGACAGGAACGCCACGATGCGCTCCAGGCGCCGCTCCTGGGTGAGGAGGGCCTCGGGCGAGGCCGCGGGGCGGGCCGCGCGGGTGCGCGTGAGGCCCAGGCGGGTCGCGTGCGTGCGGACCCTGGCGTTCAGGCGGTGCACACGCGACCGGAGCTCCGCCTCGGCCTGGTGGGGGGGCGGGTCGGGGAGGATGACCGCGATCAGCTGTCCGGGATCGGTCGGATCGGACGGGGCGGCGATGCCGGCGCCGATGGGGATGGCGGCCAGCGCGACGGCGAGCGAGATGATCGTCTTCATTCGGTGCCTTCTGCCGGGAACGGGCCCGCGCGTATCCGTGCACGGGACCGACGGGAGCACACGGGGCTCCGGTCGGGTTGCGGGCGAGAGGGGGCGCCCCGGGCACGGGGGCCTCCTGCGTCGCGACGGCGTCGTTGCCGGCCGCGGGGTTCGCATCGCATTTCCCCAACCGGGGACGATGCGTAACCTCGACCATGGAACCGGAGTGGGCCCCCGGGCGCAAGGCCCCCCGTTCGTCACGGTTCGTCCGCGCGCCGGACAGCGCCGGGGTCCTCCACTAGAGTGCCGCCGTGGCCGACGATGCACGAAAGCGGCGCGAGCGATTCCTCAAGGAGCTCGCCGCCCGCGACCTCTACGCCTGGTTCGGGATCCCACCGGACGCCGGTGCCGACGCCATCCGCGCCGCCGCCGAGGTCAAGCGTCAGGAGATCTCGCACACGCCGATGCCGCAGCACAAGCGCTCGATCGAGAAGGCGTTCTGCGATCAGGGCGAGAAGGCCCTGCTGCGACCCGACGTGCGCAAGGAGTACGACGCCCTGCTGCGCTCCGGTGGATCGCCGGTGCGCGCGGTGACCAGCGAGTCGCGCGCGATCGCCGAGCGCGAGGAGCGCCTGCGGGTGGCCCGGGAGCGGATCCAGCACTACGACGACGACGACACGCGGATGGCCGCCGGCCCGGCCATGTTCTTCTCGAGCGCCGAGGCCCGGGCCGAGCTCGAGGCCGAGCGCGCCGCCGCCGCGACGATCGCCGACGCGGGCAAGGCCCTGCGCGCCGCCCGGCGCGCGCGGGTGGAGGGCGCGGCGACCCGCGGCCTGGCCCTGGCCGAGCGCGCGCACGCGCTGCGCCCATTCGCGGGCTCGCTCAACACCCTCGGCGGCGCCCGCCGCGACGTGGGCGACATCGCCGGCAGCGAGGCGGTGCTGCGCGAAAGCGTGGCGCTCCTGCCCACCGTGCGGGAGAACGCCCCCGGGTGGATCGCCCTCTCGGCGACGCTGCGCGCGCGCGGCGACCTCGATGGGGCCGAGCAGGCGGCGATGAAGATCATCGAGGACGACGACGACGACCCCTACGGGTGGCGCGCCCTCGCCTTCGTGCTCACCGACCGCGGCGAGGCGCTGCGGGCCGGAGACGCCTGGGAGCGCTCCGCCTCGCTCGGCCTGGACGTCCCGGGCGTGCTCGCCGGCCTCCAGGTGCTCCGCAAGGACTGCCTGGCGCGCAACGACCAGCTCGGCGCCGCCAACATCGACGACCGGATCGCCCGGATCAGGAGGGGCTGAGCCCCTCCCGGGTCCTCCAGGCGGGGCCGCGGTGCAAGAGCGCCCCGTCGGCTCGCAGCCATGCCCGGGCCTCCTCGTGGCCCGGGAAGGTCTCGGCTACGAGCGCCCAGAAGGCCGGCGAGTGATCCGCGCGCAGCAGGTGGCAGACCTCGTGGGCCACGACGTAGTCGAGCACACGCTCGGGCGCGAGCACGAGGCGCCACGAGAACGACAGCGTCCCGGAGCCCGAGCAGCTCCCCCAGCGCGAGCGCTGATCCCGGATGGTCACCCGCGCAACCGAGGCGCCGAGCGACCCGGCCCGCGCGTGGGCGCGCGGCGCGATCAGGGCCCGGGCCTCGCGCCGGTACCAGGCATCGACCGCCGCCTCCGGGCCGCCGCCGGGGCCCGTCGTCACCACGAGCCGTTCGCCGCGGCGCACGGCCGCCGCGCGCGCGCCGCCGCGCAGCTCCAGCACGAGCTCCCCGTCGAGGTAGGCGAGCCGGTCGCCGTGGCGAAGCGGCGCCGGCGCCGGGGCGAGCCGCTCGCGCTGCTCATCGACCCAGCCGGTGGAGGCCCGTAGGAAGGCTTCGATCTGCGCGGCCGAGGTGCGCCGCGGCACCGTGAGCCGGATCCCGCCGGGCGCGACCCGCAGGGTCATGCGCCGGGCACCGCGGTGGCGGACGACCCGACAGGGAAATGGCTGCGCCCGGAGCTCCACCGGGAGTGACGCTAGCATCGCACCGTGCGCCGCCCCGGGGTCGATCTCACCCTCGTCTCCGTGGCGGTCGGCGGGGCGATCGGGGCGTGGGCGCGCCTGGGGCTCACGGAGCTGGCGCCGACCGAGCCGGGGCGCTGGCCCTGGGGGACGTTCGCGGCGAACCTGATCGGCTGCGCCCTGCTCGGGTACGCCAGCACCCGGCTGATGGAGCGCCTGCCGCCCAGCACCTATCGGCGCCCCTTCATCGGGACGGGGCTCTGCGGCGGTCTCACGACCTTCTCGGCGCTCCAGCTCGAGGTGGCGGAGCTCGGCCGCGACGGCCACGCGGCGCTCGCCGGCGCCTACCTCGCCGTCTCGATGACGCTCGGCCTGGCGATCGTGCTCCTCGCGGCGGGCCTCGTGCGCCGCGCGCGCCTGGTGCGCGCGTGAGCGGCCTCCTCATCTGGCTGGGCGCGGGCGCCCTCGGGGCCGTCGGCGCGCTGGCGCGGTTCACGATGGACGGCGCGGTGGCCCGGCGCACCGCCGGGGACATGCCGTGGGGGACGCTCGCGGTCAACGCGCTCGGCTCGCTGGCCCTCGGCGCGCTGGTGGGCGCAGGCGCCGGCGACGACGCGCGCTTCCTCCTCGGCGGCGGCCTCGTCGGCGCGTTCACGACCTTCTCCACCTGGATGCTCGAGACCCACCGGCTCGCCGAGGAGGGGGAGGGACGCCTCGCGCTGGCGAACCTGGTCCTCAGCGTCGCCGTCGGGCTCAGCGCCGTCGCGCTCGGCTGGTGGGCGGGGTCGCTGCTGTGAGCGCCGAGGGTTTGAAGATGGTCGTTCACGTGGGCGAGGCGGCGCGCGTCGGCGGCCACCTGGTGAGCGACCTCCTGATGGACCGGATCGCCGCCGCCGGCGTCGCCGCCGCCGTCATGCTGCGGGGCGTCGAGGGGTTCGGCGCCCGGCACCGGCTCCGGACGGACCGGCTGCTCAGCCTCTCCGAGGATCTCCCGCTGGTCGTGGTGGCGGTGGACCTGCCCACCACGATCGTTCCGCTCGCGGCCGAGGCGGCCTCGCTGGTGCCCCGCGGCCTGATCACCCTCGAGCGCGTCGCCCTTCCCGGAGCGGGGCTCGACGACGATACCTCCGTGGGCGCCGCCGGGCCCGAGGTCAAGCTGACGGTCTACTGCGGCAGGGCCGAGGAGCACCGGGGCTCGCTCGTGCCCACGGCGGTCGCCGACGCGCTCCGCGAGGCCGGCCTCGCGGGCGCCATCGTCCTCAGCGGCGTCGACGGGGTGGTCGGGGGCGAGCGCCGCCGCGCGCGGGTGCTCGCGCGCAACCGCGGCGTGCCCGCCATGGTGATCGCCGTGGGGGCGGACGAACGGGTGGCCGCCGCCCTGCCCCGCGTGCGCGCGATCTCCGGGCGCCATGTCGTCACCGTCGAGAGGGTGAGCATCCTGCGCCGCGACGGGGTCCCGGTCGGTCCCCTGCCGACCGCCCCCCAGCGCGACGGCGCCGGGGTGGACCTGTGGCAGCGGCTCACCGTGACGGGCGGCGAGAGCGACGGGTCCGGAGGCAGGCCGTTCCACGTCGGCCTGATCCACGACCTGCGCGCCGCGCACGCCCCCGGCGCGACGGCGCTGCGTGGCACGTGGGGCCACACGGGAGAGGCCGCGCGGCACTCCGAGCGCCTGCTCACGATCCGCCGGCGGGCCCCGGTGCTGGTGACGGTGATCGCCCGTCCCGACGAGATGGCCCGGCTGTTCGCCGTCGTGGAGCGCGCGACCGCGACGGCCGGGCTGGTCACCGGCGAACTGGTGCCGACCGTCCGGATGGTGTGAGATGGGTGCCGTACCCGGGAGTTCCCACCACCAGCAGGGAGTTGACCCATGGATCTCGGCAAGCTGACCGACCAGGCCAAGAAGCTCGTCGACGATCGCGGCGGGATGGACGCCCTCAAGGAGGACGCCACCGAGTTGAAGGACATCGCGACGGGCGAGGGAAGCGTCACCGACAAGGCCAAGGCCGCCCTCGACGCGGTCAAGGACCCAGGGGCCCCCGGCGAGGACGCCCCGGCGAAGTGAGCGGCGGCCCCCCGGCGAGGTCACCGGGGGGCCCGGCGGGGCCTCAGGCGGTGCGCAGCTCCGAGGCCGGCAGGTCGTCGGGGAGGGGGATCTCCTGGGGCGGTCGCGGCTCGGTGTCGGACCAGTCGGCGTAGGCGAGGCCGTCGCGGCCCTCGTGCGCCCCGGTCGCGCCGAGGGCGAGGATGCTGCAGACGCCGGGGCCGCGGTTGAGGATGCGCCGCCGCACCTCGGGGGCCACGCGGATCAGCTCGTCGGCGCCGAGGTCGCGCTCCTCGCCCTCGCCCTCGATCTCGATCGTGAGCGTGCCGCGGAGGACGACGAAGACCTCCTCCTGGCGCTCGTGGGCGTGGATCCGCCCGCGCTCACCCGGCCGCAGCACGATCTGGTTCATGCCGAAGCTCGAGATGCCGAGATCCCGCCGGAGCGTGACGAACCGCTCGGGCGAATCGTGGTCGAGGCGTGTCACGCTGGTCCCGGTCTCCATGGCGCGCAAGGATAGACACGTTGACAGCCCTCCGGGGCCTCAATAGCTTGCGCCGCGCCGTGGGGGCTTCCTTGGGACGGGTCGAAACACAGAGAGTCGTCCTCTTCACCGCGGACCGACCGCTGGCGCTCGACTCGGGAGCGACGCTCGCTCCGGTCGAGGTCGCGTACGAGACCTACGGCGCGCTCGATGCCGAGGGCTCCAACGCGGTCTTCGTGTGTCACGCGCTGACCGGCGACGCCCATGCCGCCGGCGACCACGGCGATCCGGACAAGCGCGGCTGGTGGGACAACATCATCGGCCCCGGCCGTCCGCTCGACACCGACCACCTCTTCGTGGTCTGCGCCAACCTCCTGGGCGGCTGCCAGGGCACCACCGGCCCCTCGTCGATCGACCCGGCCACCGGACGGCCCTATGGGCTGCGCTTCCCGCTGATGACGGTCCGCGACCTCGTCCGGGTCCATCGCGCGCTCACCGCCCACCTGGGCATCGAGCGTCCCCTCGCCGCGATCGGCGGGTCGCTCGGCGGCATGCAGGTGCTCCAGTGGGCGCTCGACCACCCGCAGGAGCTCGGCTCCGCGCTCATCATCTGCGCCAGCAGCCGGCTCTCGGCCCAGAACATCGCGTTCTCGGCCGTCGCCCGACAGGCGATCATGGGCGACCCCGCCTTCCGGGGCGGCGACTACTACGACGACGGCGAGGGGCCCGACCACGGCCTGTCCACGGCGCGGATGCTCGCTCACATCACCTACCTCTCCGAGGAGTCGATGCGCAGCAAGTTCGGACGGCGCATCCAGGACGCCGAGCTGCCCCGGTTCGGTTTCGACGTCGATTTCCAGGTGGAGAGCTACCTCCAGCACCAGGGCGCCTCGTTCCTGAAGCGCTTCGACGCCAACAGCTACCTGTACCTGTCGCGGGTGATGGACTACTTCGACGCGTTCGCCGACCCGGTGTCCACCGCGCGTGCGCTGTCGCAGACGGGCACGCGCTTCCTGGTGGTGTCCTTCGACAGCGACTGGCGCTTCGACACCGCCCACTCGCGCGAGATCGTCCGCACCCTGGCCGCGAACGGGGCGCCGGTGACCTTCCGCGAGATCGACTCGCCCCACGGCCACGACTCGTTCCTGCTCAAGGTGCCCGAGTACCACCGCACCGTGGCGGGCTTCCTCGACCGCGCGATGCGCGAGCGCGGCGGATGAGGCCCGACCTCGCGATCGTGGCCGCGATGATCCCGCCCGGCTCGCGGGTGCTCGATCTGGGCTGCGGCGACGGTGACCTGCTGGCCGAGCTGATCGGCGCGCGCGGGTGCCGCGGGCAGGGGGTGGAGGTCTCCCCGGACGCCATCCACGCATGCATCGCCCGCGGCATCCCCGTGGTGGAGGCCGACATCGACGCCGGCCTGCCCGACTTCGACGACGCCTCGTTCGACGTGGTGGTGCTCTCCCAGACGCTCCAGGCCACCCGGTACCCGGCCCGGGTGCTGCGGGAGATGATGCGCGTCAGCGGCGTGGGCGTGGTCTCGTTCCCGAACTTCGGCCACTGGCGGGTCCGCTCCTATCTGGGGGCGCGGGGCCGGATGCCCGTGAGCCGGTCGCTGCCCTATGCCTGGCACGAGACGCCCAACATCCACCTCTGCACGCTTCGCGACTTCGAGGAGCTCGCGGCGGCGGAGGGTCTGCGGGTGGCCGAGAGGCGCCTGCTCGACGCCGGCGGACGCGCGGCCCCGACCCTCTGCGGACGGCGCCCCAACCTGCTCGCGGCCGGGGCCGCGTACCTGTTGACGCGCTGAGCCCATGGGCGAGTCCCTCCGATCCTTCGCCGACGCCGTCGAGGCCTTCGGCGAGCGCGTGGCGGCGGTCCACTGGACGTTCCTCGCCGCGGCGGTGGCGTTCGTGCTGGCGAACCTCGTCCTGCGCTCCCGGGCCTGGCAGGCGATCCTGCGCGCGGCGCTCCCGGCGGAGCGCATCCGCTACCGGACGGCCTTCGGCGCCTACTGCGCCGGCGTCGGGGTGAACGCGGCGATCCCGGCGCGGGCGGGGGACGTGGTCAAGGTCTACCTCGTGAAGCGCAGCGCGCCGACGGCGGGCTACCCGACCCTCGTCGGCACGCTCGTCGCCGAGACCGTCTTCGACTTCGTGGTGGCGAGCAGCCTGCTCGTGTGGGTGCTCTGGACCGGCGTCCTGCCCGGGCTGCGACTACCCGAGATCCCGGCGTTCGAGATCTCCTTCGCCGCCCGCCATCCCTGGGTGACGCTCGCCGCGGCCGTGATGCTCGGGATCGTGGCGATCCTGCTCGCGCGCCGGGTGCGGGCCTTCTGGCGCGAGTTCGGCAAGGGTCTCGCGATCCTCCACACCCCGGGGCGCTACCTGCGGTCAGTGGTCTCCTACCAGGCGCTCGGCTGGGGCTGCCGGGTGGGCGGGGCGGCTTGCTTCCTGGCGGCGTTCCATGTGCCGGTGAGCCTCGAGAGCGCCCTGGTGGTGCAGGTCGCGGCGAGCCTCGGCAGCCTCCTCCCGGCCACGCCCGGCGGCCTCGGGCCAAAGCAGGCGCTGCTGGTGGTGATGCTTGCGGGCACCGCCGGCCGTACCGATGTGCTGGCCTTCAGCGCGGGGATGGAGATCACGGTGCTGGTCGTGAACGCGGCCCTCGGCCTGACCTGCCTGGCCCTGATGCTGCGCCACCTGCGCTTCCGGCAGGCGATCGCCCAGGCCCGCGCGGACCGCGGGGGCGCGACGCCCGGATGAGCGCCCCCGGCCGGGATCGCGCGCGGCACGGGATCCACTCGCGGGCGCCCGGCCCGGGGCGCGAGAGTCCCGATTCGGGAGTAGCCGGGAGCGGCACGCCGACTTCAGGCTCAGGACACTAGTCTCAGTCCGTCCGGGTGATCGAGTTAGGGGGCGGGGATGGCGAACGACTTCGAGGTGGGCGTGGACGTGGCGGTGCCGCCGGACGCGGCCTGGGCGCTCGCCGGCGATCCGGCCCGGGTCGGGGAGTGGTTCGGCCCGGTCGTGGCCTGCGAGGTCTCGGGCGACGTGCGCCGGGCGACGATGGGCAGCGGCGCGGTGCTGGTGGAGCGCCTGATCGATCGCGACGAGGCCGGTCGCTCCTACTCGTACACCGTGATCGAGGGGATCCCCGGCCTCACCAGCCACCGCGCGACGGTGCGCGTGGTGGACGCCCCGGGCGGCTCGCGCGTGCTCTGGCGCCAGACCGCCACCTCCGAGGTGGAGGGCTACGACATCGAGGCCCGGCTCGGGAAGGTCATGTCCGCCGGGCTCGAGAGCCTGCGCGACCGCCTCGAGAGCGCCTAGCGGCCGGTCCGGCGACCGCTCAGGCCACGAGGCGGGCGAAGGTGTAGACCCCCTCGACGAGCCCGAAGGCCGGCCACATCCCCCAGACCACGATCCAGTAGCCGAGCGTGGGTCGTCGGAAGCCGAGGGCGCCGTCCCACGTGTAGATCAGGATCGCGCTGTACCAGAACGGGACCGAGGCCCCAAGGGCCAGAAGGTACCCCCACCGCTCGCCGAGGAGCATGCCGATGCTTCCCGCGATCTGGAGGGGCGCCCAGAAGAAGGGATCGGCCCGTGCCAGGCCCTTGTTGAAGGCGAAGTACGCCTTCGGGTCGGTGGCCTCCGGATCGCCGCCGTAGACGTTGGCGATGGTCCAGGCGGCGCGCGGTCTCAGGACGGCCACCACCTGGAGGGTCCCGAGCAACCCGATCAGCGCCAATCCGGCGACCGCCACGATCCAGGTGAGCAGCGTCGTGTCCATCGGTCCTCCTCGGCGGGCGGGTGGGCGGAGATCAGCTCGTGGACAGCGTCACGGCCGCGGCGATGATCGTGACGAGGCCGGCGGCGCCCCAGAGCGACAGGAACGCGAGGCCCATCCTCACGCCCTGCCGGGTCCCGATCCGCAGCCCGCGACGCCGCATCGCGACCCGCGCGAAGATCCCCCGGCCGGCGAAGTAGACGTACATGCCGCCCCCCACGAGCCCGAAGTACGTCCAGCCGGGGCTGTCGGCGGCGAGCAGGCCACCCGCGACGGGCATCGTCCACAGCGTGAGCGAGTCCCACGCGGCCTCCCCGCGCCCGTCGGCCCAGAACGCCGGCTCGACGCCGTCCTGCGCCTCCATGAGGCCCAGTCTCTGCGCCGCGGCTGGCGCCCGCCACGCGATCACCTGGCCTCCCCAGGCGAGAAGGGAGAGGGCGGTCAGGAGGATCCCCCAGACGAGACCCACGCTCATCTCATGCCTCCCGACGCACGTGGCACGACGCCGGCGAGTCCCCGTGCGGACATCCCGGGGACAGGGGCGGTAAACCCCGGTGTCGTCGCCCGCATCGCCGCGTTAGCCTGAGGTCCCGGAGTTATGGGGTGCGTCCGCATCGAGGAGGTCGAAATCATGGCCACCACCGACTATGCCGCACGGCTTTCCATCGCGTATCCGGATCGGCCGCTGAACCGGCTGTCGACGTTGCTGCGGATCATCTACGTGATCCCGATCGGCATCGTCGTGTCCATCCTGGGAAGCATCCTGTTCGCCCCCGTGCTGCTGATGATCCTGTTCCGTCGCAAGTACCCGCGCTGGTGGTTCGACTTCAACCTCCAGCTGTCGCGGTTCTCGACCCGCGTGGGCGCCTACATGGCCTTGATGTCGGACACCTACCCGTCGACCGACGAGGAGCAGTACGTCCACCTCGAGCTCGACTACCCGGACGCCGGGCGCGACCTGCAGCGGGGGCTGCCGCTCGTGAAGTGGTTCCTCGCGATCCCGCACATAGTCGTGCTGGTGTTCCTGAGCATCGGCGCACTGCTCGCGGGGATCGGCGCCTGGTTCACCATCCTCTTCACGGGGCGCTACCCGCGCGGGATCTTCGACTACATCGAGGGCGTCATGCGCTGGTGGCTGCGCGTGGAGGCGTACGCGGTCCTCCTCATCACCGACGAATACCCGCCGTTTCGGCTGTCGTAGCGGCCGCCGTCCGGCCTAAGAAGGTCTTTCAGAATGAAGCGGGGTCAGTCCGCCGCGAGAATCCCGCGAGGCAAGGACGCAGGGAGGGTGCGATAGCGGTCGCTATCGCCCCGACCGAGGACGCCGCTTCGCGATGATTCGCAGCGAGCGGATGGCCGTGCTCGTCATTCTGAAAGACCTTCTAAGGGGCCTCCGGGCCGAGCCGCCAGCCGGCGACCTCGGCGCGCGTGCCGGTGACGATCCCCTCGATCTCCGGCGGGCCGAAGCCCGGCTGGACGGCGAGGTTGAGACCGAGCACCGCGCCGACCAGCAGCGAGACCCGCGCCTCGGCGTCGCCGGGGCGCACCTCGCCGGCGGCGGCGGCCCGGGAGAGCGCGGCGCCCAGCGCGGCGCGCAGATCCTCGCGGTAGGCCTCGAGGCGCAGGACGACGACCGGCTCCGGGGCTCCGCTCTCGCTCATCATCCGGCCGATCAGGGAGCCCCGCGTGTCGTCGGCAAGGAGCCGGCGCGCGAGCGCCGACAGGAAGGCATCGACGGCGTCGAGCCCGGCGGGACCGTCGCGCAGCGGGCCCAGGAGCTCGCGGTCGAGCTGCTCCTGATAGCGCGACAGCGCGGGGCCGAAGAGCTCGGACTTCGAGCCGAAGGCGTGGTAGAGGCTGGACGGTGCGACGCCGATCGCCGACTCGAGGTCGCGGGTCGTCGTCGCCCTGTAGCCTCGGCGCCGGAAGAGGGCCGTCGCCTGCTCCAGGGCGCGGTCGGCGTCGAAGGCACGTGGCCGTCCCCGCGTCATGCCGGTCCCGGTACCCGGCACCCTCCGCAACGGCCAGATGATCCTGTAGCGAGCGATCCAACAAGTGAACCCCCGGAGCCGAGGAGCCCCATGCCCGCTTTCGAGACCACCGTTCCGCTCAGCCTCGTCGCGGGCTCCAAGAGCCTCGACCGGGAGGCCGTCATCGAGCCGAGGGGCGACGTGCTGCGGTTCGGCATGCACGGCGCGGTGGCCGAGCACTACAAGGCCGTACCGGCCGATCCCCAGCCCTCGACCCTCGACTACCTCACGGCGTCGATCGGCGGCTGCCTGATCGGCACCTTCGCCGGGTCGCTGCTGCGCGCGCGGGTGCCCGTGGTCCCGTCCGAGGCGCTCAGCGGGACGGCGACCGGGTTCGTCGTCCCCGACGACGACGGGGTCCTGGTGCTCCGCAGGGTGCTGGTGGCCTACGCCCTCCGGCTCGACGACGAGCACCGGGCCACCGCCGAGGAGGTCCACGCCGCGCATGCGGGCCGCTGCCCGAACGCCCGCAGCGTCTCGCCCCAGATCGAGATCGCCACCGAGCTGGAGATCGTGTCCCCGGTCGCCGTGTAGCCCGCACCCGCGCGGCGCGCGAGCCCGGCCGGACCGCTCAGCCGGACGCCGGGTTCGCGTCCGCCCGGGCGCGTAGCGCTCGGGCGATGTCGGCCACGCGCAGCAGGCCGACCAGCTGCTCGCCCTCGAGCACCAGGGCGCTCTCGGCCTTCGCGCCCTCCATCGTGGCGAGGGCGACGGGCAGGCCGTCGTCGACCCCCAGCACGGGCGCTTCGAAGCGCCCGATCATCACGTCTGAGACGCTCCGCGAGGCCCATTCGTCGCGCGGCACGCGCTCGAGGCGGTCGAGGGGCAGCAGGCCGACGACCCGGCCGTCCTCGACCACCGCGTACGCGTCGGCCGGGTCGATGTGGAACGCGGCGGCGACGACGTCCTCGAGCGTGTCGCCGGGCCGGGTCGTGACGGGATCGGGCGTCATCATGTCGCCGACGCGGAGCATCCCCGGGGCGGACCGGCTGACGTAGCGGGCCTCCGCCCCGGCGGCCTGCAGAACGAACCAGCCGATGAACGCCAGCCAGATGCCCCCGACGGCGTCCTGGAAGGAGAACATCGCGAGGCCGAGGCCGATCAGGCCGATCGCCAGGAAGCGCCCGGTCCCGGCGGCCAGGACGGTCGCCCGCTTGAGGTCTCCCGACTTCGCCCAGAGCGCCGCGCGGAGCATGCGGCCGCCGTCGAGGGGCAGGGCCGGGATCAGGTTGAAGAGCAGGAGGGCCGCGTTGATGAACCCGAGCCAGGCGCAGACGCCGTCGACCGGGCCCGGCAGCCCCGGGATGAGCGCCGCCCCGATGAAGCCGCCCGCCAGGATCGCGGAGACGGCCGGCCCTGCCGCGGCGATGCGGAGCTCGGCGCCGGCCGAGGGGAACATGCCCCCGAAGCGCGCCACGCCGCCGAACAGCCACAGGGTGATGCCGTCGATGCGCATGCCGTCGCGGCGCGCCTGAAGCGCGTGGCCGAGCTCGTGGAGCAGGATCGACGCGAAGAAGGCGAGCGAGGCGACGACCGCCATCGCGAAGTAGGCGTTGTCGCTGAGTCCCGCGTTGGACTCGGGGAAGATGGTCGTCGCAAGCGTCCACATGAGCAGGGCCAAGAGGCCCAGGACGCTCCAGTTGATGCCGATCTCGATGCCCGCCACGCGCCCGAGCGAGTAGGTCGTCTTCACCAGCCGGTCCCGGATTCGTCGGTGTGCACGCATCAAGTGTAGGCCGTCCTTCGTCGCGCGCCCGCCCCCGGGGGAACTGGCCGCTCGGGGGGCCGCCGACCCCGCGCGCGGACGGTGCGCGGCGCCGCGGCCCCTCGCACACTGACCGTGGAAGCTCGGAAGCCGGGAGGCGCGGATGGGCAGGCGGCGCACGGATGCGATGAGGATCTTGACCGCGGCGGTGGTCGGCGGGCTGGCGACGGGCCTCGTCCTGATCGGCAGCGGGGCGGTGGCCGGAGTGGGCGCCGCGAGCGCGGGCGTGGGCGAGCCCGGCGGAGGAGACGTCCGGGCTCTCTACCGGGCCGCGTCGCCGGCGGTCGTGGCGGTGACCGGAGACGACCGCACCGGCTCGGGCTTCCTCATCGACGACGAGGGTCACATCGTGACCAACGCCCACGTGGTGGGCGACCAGAAGGAGCTGGTCGTGGCGATCGGCGGGCGGCGGGTGGGCGCCCGGGTGCGCGGCGTCGAGCCCTCGGTCGATCTCGCGGTGCTGGAGCTCGAGGTGGACGCCGGCGACGTGCGCCCGCTCGAGTTCGCCGACTCGGCGAAGCTCGGAGTGGGGGACCCGGTGATCGCGATCGGCGCTCCGTTCGGGCTGCAGGGCTCGCTCTCGAGCGGCATCGTCTCGGGGCTGCGCCGCCAGATCGATTCGCCCAACGGCTTCGCCATCACCGGGGTGATCCAGACCGACGCCGCCCTCAACCCGGGTAACTCGGGCGGACCGGTGCTCGACCTCACCGGACGCGTCGTGGGCGTCGCCACCCAGATCGCGACCGAGGGCGGGCGCAACGAGGGCATCGGCTTCGCCGTGCCGGCCGACGTGGTCCGCCGCACCGCCGAGCAGATCATCTCGACCGGCCACGCGTCGCTTCCCTACCTGGGCGTCGCGGGGGCCGATCGCGGCGACGGCGTCCTGGTCGGCGAGGTGCTGGAGAGCGGTCCGGCGCTCGGCATCCTGCGCCCCGGCGACGTGATCGTCGCCATCGACCGCGCCCGGGTGACGAGCAACGCGTCCCTCGCGGCGGCCCTCGCCGGTCACGCGCCCGGCGACCGCGTGAGCGTCGGGGTGAGGCGGGGCGAGACGACCCTCGATGCCCCCCTTACCCTCGCGGCCCGGCCCACCGGCGGACCCTGAGGCGGGACCTCAGGCCGAGGGCCGGGCCCGCCCCGGGTCCTGCAGGCGCAGCAGCGCGTCGCACGCCCGGCTGACGGGCACGTCGACGCCGAGGCGCTCTGCATGGCGCACGACCGAGCCGACCAGGGCGTCACGCTCCAGCCTGCGCCCGCCCTCCAGGTCGAAGAGGGTGGAGGATCCGCCTGCGGCGGGCAGCCTGCGGCGGGCGTCCGCCACGTAGGCCTCGGCCGCGTCGCGCGCCACGGGGACGCCCGCGGCCCGCGCCACCGCCACGACCTCGCGGCCGAGGGCGAGCATCAGGCCGACGGCGTGGGGGTCGGCGAGCACCGCCCCCACCCGCGCCCGCCCGAGCGCGGTGACCGTGTTCAGCGCGACGTTGGCCACCAGCTTCGACCAGAGGGCGAGGGCCGGGTCGTCGTCGACCCGCACCGGCACGCCGATCGACGCGCCCACCGAGGCGAGCGCGTCGCCGGCGGGCCCCGTCCCCCCTCCCGCGAGCAGATCCCGCAGCCGGCCCGTGGACGGGTCGCGGCTCGGGCGGCGCACGACGTGGCCGGGGGCGAGGCGCTGGCAGCCGAGGTAGACGGCAACGCCGCCGACCGTCGCGCCGGGGCACGTGCCCGCGAGCACGCCCGGGTTCTCCACGCCGTTCTGGAGCGAGAGGACCACCGCGCCCCCGGCGAGGGCCGGGGCCAGGGCTCGACCGGCGTCCTCGGTGTCGAAGCTCTTCACGCAGACCAGCGCCAGATCGACCGGCGACGCCTCGCGCGGATCGGAGAGGGCGCGCAGGGGCACGCGCCGCTCGCCGTCCGCGTCGGCGAGGGTCAGCGGTCGCGCCCGCAGCGCGTCCAGGGTGGCGCCCCGGGCGACCACCGCCACGGGCCAGCCCGCCTCCGTCAGCCGCGCCGCCACGAACCCGCCGATCGCGCCCGGCCCCACTACGAGGGTGCGGGGAGCCGAACCCGTGCTCAGAGCTCGAGGCCGAGCTGCTCCTGGCCGGAGGGCGCGGGGGCGGGGGCGGGGGCCGGATCCGGCGGGGGGAGGGGAGGGGCCTCGCGACGCGGCTGCGCGTCGCGGGCTGCCTCGACGGCGAGGCGGTCGGCCCGCTCGTTGGCCTCGTGGCCGGCGTGGCCGCGCACCAGCGTGGTCGTCACCACGCGGTGCCGGGCCAGCTCGAGGATCATCCGCTCCCAGAGGTCGCGGTTGGCCACCGGCTGCTTGCTCGCGGTCTTCCATCCCTTGCGCTGCCAGCCCGCCAGCCAGCCCTTGGAGATGGCGTTGGCGACGTAGGTCGAGTCGGTCACCAGCTGCACCGTGGAGCCCTCCGGCGCTGCGGCGAGGCCCTCGAGCGCGCCCATCAGCTCCATCCGGTTGTTGGTGGAGGGGTATTCGCCGCCGGTGAGGACCCTCTCGGAGCCGTCGGGTGCCGTGAGTATCGCCGCCCAGCCGCCGCGCGAGTCGTCGGTGCCGTTGCCGGCGCAGGCCCCATCGGTGACCAGGGTGTGGGTCTCGGGCATCCGTGTAGCTTAGTCGGGGATCGAGACCGGGAGACGGCGTGGGCGACGGGCAACAGGTTGGCGCGGGCTTCGACCGCGCCGCGGAAGAGTACGACGAGGTCCTTCGCCACAACCGGGAGGGCGCCGTGCGCCTGGTCGGGGCGCTACCGGACGGCGACTACGACGAGATCCTCGACGTGGGCTGCGGCACCGGCTTCGTGAGCGAGGAGATGGTCGCCCGCTTCGGCACCTCGCGCGTGACCGGCGTCGACCCCTCCGAGGGGATGCTGGAGCAGTTCCGCGCGAAGCTCGCCGGCCTGCCCGTGGAGGCGACCCTGATCCGGGCGGGCGTCCACGAGATGCCGGTGCCCGACGCGGCCTTCGACGCCGTCGTGAGCGGCATGGCCTTCCACTGGTTCCCCGAGAAGCCCGCCGCGGTCGCGGCGATGGCCCGGCGCCTGCGCCCGGGCGGCGTCCTCGGCATCCTCGCCGCGGGGACGGGAACCGACGAGGAGTTCCGCCGCATCCTCGAGGCGATCGAGCCACCCGTCCCGCGGCCCTGGGTCGACGTCTTCGGGCTCATCCACCGCGGCGCCGAGGATCTGACCGAGTACATCGAGGCCGCCGGCCTCGAGCCGGTCGACGTCTGGGAGGAGCGGAGGGTGCGCCGGGTCTCGCCGGAGGCGTACCTGGCGCGCATCAACGCCGTCGCGAGCCACCTCTCCGCCGGCATGGACCCCGATGAGGCGGCCGAGCACGCCGCCCGCGTGATGCAGGGCGTCATCGACGCGTCGGGCCCGAGGGGCTTCCGGTACACGTTCGTGAAGCTCTTCGGCATCGGCCGCCGCGCGGCCTGAGATCCCCGTCCGGGCGGGAGTATCCCGCCCGGACGTGCGAAGAGGCGCGGCGGGAAAGTGGAGCGCTCCTAAAGAGAATGCCCACGCCGCTCGATGAAGCATGTGAACCGCGAGAGCCCGCGTCACGGGCAGGAGGCTCGCGGACGTCACGTTCTCATGGAGGAGAGCCACATGCTTGAGCGACTCCGCCGCCGCAAGGGCCAGAAGGGTTTCACCCTTATCGAGCTTCTTGTGGTGGTCATCATCATCGGCCTTCTGGCCGCGATCGCCATCCCGGCGTTCCTCGGCCAGCGCAACAAGGCCAACGACGCCGCCGCCAAGTCCCTGGTGCGAAACGGCGCCACGGCCATGGAGGCGTACTTCTCGGACGGCAACACCTACGCCGGCGCGACCGCCACGAACCTCGGCGCGATCGAGCCGAACATCGTCTGGCAGACCACGGCCGCCGACGCCGCCCAGGACCAGGTCAACTTCGGCACCCCGACGGCGACCACCTACAGCCTGTCGACGGTGAGCAAGTCCGGCACCACCTACACCTACGCCAAGAACCTCGGCGCGGCCGCCGGCACCTCGACCGTCAGCCGTACCTGTAACCCGACGACCGCCTGCACGCTCAACGGCACGGCGGGCAAGTGGTAGCAGCGCCCCGGCGCTGAGCTTCGAGCGGGCCCGCCCCCAGCGGGCGGGCCCGCAGCACGACCCGCACAGCCCTCCCTCTCTCTCGCCCGCGTCTCGGTCACGCCGAGCCGGGCATCACTCGACGCAAGGAAGCGCTCGTGGCCTCGCCCGAACGGACTCGAGACCTGATGAACACTCGTCACGCACTCGACACGGATCGCGTGCCCGGCGCGCGGCCCCCGGCCGTAGCGTCACGGGCGATGCGCCGATCCCGCCGCCTCGCCGTCGCCCTCTCGGTCTGCATGCTGGGGGTCCCCGCCCTCGCGATCACCGACACGGCGACCGCCGCCACGGCCGCCAAGTCGCCGTTCAAGGCCGACCGGCTCTCGAGCAAGCCCTCGGGCCTGACGCCCGACGGGGTCACCTCCCCGGTGCGCTATCCGGAGCAGTCCGTGATCCTCACCTGGGGCGACGTCCCGGACGCCGCCGGCTACACGGTCGAGATCTCCGACAGCCCCGGCTTCAGCAAGACGATCTGGACCGCCGACACCAGCCAGGCCATCGCCGTCCCCGAGATCCTGCTGCCCGACGGTAGCTACTGGTGGCGCGTCCGGGCGGTCGACGCCGCCGGCACCCAGGGCGTCTGGAGCGACGTCGCCCGCGTCGCCAAGACCTGGCCGAACCAGATCTCGGGCACACGCGTCGCCTCGACGCCCTCCGGCGCGGCCGCGAGCTTCACGGCGCTCAACCCGTACCTCTTCTGGAACCCGGTCCCGGGCGCCAAGAGCTACGACGTCCAGGTCTCCCCGGGCAGCCAGTTCAACAACGTCGTCTTCACGGGCATCAACGTCCCCGAGCCGTTCGCCACCCCCGGCGCGGTGGGCGCCCTGCCCGACGACACCTACAGCTGGCGCGTGCGGGCCCACGACCCGAACGACAACCTCGGCCCCTGGACGGTGGCCTCGACGTTCACCAAGGAGTGGACCCGGCCGAACCAGGTCTCGCCGGCCGACGGAGTGACGACGGGCAACCTGCTCCTTCGGTGGGACCCGATCGACGGCGCCCAGAAGTACCAGGTCCAGATCACCGACGAGCAGAACAACTTCGTCGGCCTGCACCTCAAGGTCAACACCGTCACCTCGACCAACGCCTTCGTGCCGACGCTGCAGGAGCAGCAGGCGACCTCGATGGCGTACGGCGACCACTGGTGGCGGGTACGCCCGATCATCGACGGCGTCTACGGCAAGTGGACCGCCGCCCCGGACCGGCGCATCGACTACCAGGCGCCCGTCGGCGCCGCCGCGCCCGCCGTGCTGAGCTCGACGGGCGACACCGACACCGGCCTCTCGCCGGTCCTCTCCTGGACCCCCGTCACCGGCGCCAACCTCTACCGGGTCGACATCGCGACCGACCCCGGGTTCACCAACATCCTCGAGAGTCAGATCACCACGAGCCAGGCCTGGGCCTCCCGCGTCCCCCTGCCGGACAACCAGGTCGGCACCGGCTACTACTGGCGCGTCGTCTGGGGCTCCGGGGCGGTGGTCGAGGACCCGCACTGGATGGTGAACGAGGACCTGGTCGACAGCGCCCAGTTCCGCAAGCAGACGCGGGTGACGCTCGGCTCCCCGGCCTCGGGCGGCGTCGTCGGCGAGTCGCCGCTCCTGTCCTGGGCCTCGGTGCCGGGCATCGCGAAATACGACGTGGAGCTGAGCCCGGACGGGCTGTTCCAGACCGCGACCACCCGCAAGGCGACCATCTTCGGCCTCGGCGCCGTCCCCGGCTCGATGACCAACGAGGAGAAGCGCCTGCCCGAGGGCACCTGGAGCTGGCGCGTCCGCGCCGTGGACGGCGGGGAGAAGGGGCAGACGTGGAGCCCGGTCGGGCAGTTCACGCTCGCCTCGACGCGCCCGGCCCAGAGGGCTCCCAACGACGGGGCGACCGTCGTCTACTCGCCCCTGATCCAGTGGAGCCCGGTCTCGGGCGCCTGCTCGTACGACGTGCAGGTGGGCCGCGACCCGAGCTTCGGCGCCACGGCCGACGCGAACATCCTCAACACGGCGCAGACCGCCGTGGTCCCGCCGAAGACGAAGATCACCACGCCCGGGCTGCACTACTGGCGCGTGCGCGCCGACTACTGCGGCGACGTGAAGGGCCAGTGGTCCCCGACGCGCAACTTCCGCAGCGTCTTCCCGCCGGACTTCAACCTCAACTCGATCCCGTCGCGCGTGGACTACCGCACGCGGGTGGTGGTCGGCGGCCGGCTCAAGAACAACGGGTCCGGCGTCAGGAAGGCGCGGCTCTACCTCGAGCGGCGCCTCTATCCGAAGGACACCTACCGTCCCGCCGGGTCGATCAGGACCGGCTCCGGCGGCCGCTTCCGCTTCTCCCTGCGGATGAGACGGTCGGCCGACTACCGCCTCGTCTGGCGCGAGTCCGCGACCCACCCCGAGGGCGTCGCCGCCTTCGGCATCGACGTCAGGCCCCGCGTGACGTTCCGCCTGGCCTCGAGCCGGGTGGTCCGGCGCGCGGGCCTCCGGGTCAAGGGCAGCATCTACCCCAGGCGCCCGGCGGCGATCCAGATGAGGACCTCCGACGGCTGGAAGACGGTCCGCAAGCTGAAGCCGAGGCGCAACCGCTTCTCGGTGGTCGTCCCGACGTCCCGCATCGACCCCGGCAGGCACCGCCTGCGCCTCTGGGTCCCGAGGGACTCCAAGCGCCGCTTCGCCAACACCGCGAGCCGCCAGCGCAGGGTCCTGGTCTACGACCGGTTCGTCATCCGCTGATGCTCCTCGGCGCCCCCACCGCCTACTGGGCCCTCGTGGCCGGCCTCGTCGGACTCGCCCTCGGCTCGTTCGCGACGGTCGTCGTCTCGCGCTGGCCCGAGGGCGGCTCGCTGGTGAGCCCGCGCTCGCACTGCACGAGCTGCCAGCGGACGCTGCACCCGCTGGAGATGGTGCCCGTGCTCTCGTGGGTGGCCCTGCGCGGCCGCTGTCGCGGCTGCGGCGAGGGCGTCTCCTGGCGCTACCCCGCCATCGAGCTCGCCAGCGGCCTACTGGCGGCCGGCGCGATCGTCGGCTTCGGGCCGACGTGGGAGGGCCTGTCGGCCGCGATCCTCGGGGTCGCCCTGGTGCCGGTGGTCGTGATCGACCTCGAGCACCAGCTGATCCCGGACGTGATCGTCCTGCCCGCCGCCGCGTTCTGCCTCGCCGCGGCCGTCGCCGCCGACCCCCGCGAGTGGTGGGTGTCGGTGTCGGCCGCGCTGGGCGCCGCCGGCTTCCTCTTCCTGCTCTGGCTCGTCCACCCCGGCGGCATGGGTCTGGGCGACGTCAAGCTGGCGCTGCTCCTCGGCGCCGTCCTTGGCGCGTCGGTGGTCCCGGCGCTCCTGATCGCCTTCGCGGGAGGCGCCGCACTCGGCGTCGTCCTCCTCGCACGCTTCGGGCCCCGCGCCCGCAAGATGGCCGTCCCGTTCGGTCCGTTCCTCGCCGCCGGCGCACTCGCCGGCCTGTGGTTCGGCCCGGCCATGATCGGCTGGTACGCCGAGAGGCTCGGCTAGCTGTGCCCGTTACGCCTCCCCTGCCCTCCCCGACACGGACGTCATGACCATGAGCACCGTCGTAGCACTCGACATCGGCTCCAGCTCCATCGCCGGCGTCGAGCTCAAGACCGCACGCGAGCGGGTCACCCTCGCGAAGGCCGCGGTCGAGCCGCTTCCCCCGGGGCTCGTCCACGACGGCGAGATCGTGCGGCCGGATGAGCTCGCCGACGAGATCAAGCGCTTCTGGCGCACCGCCCGCTTCTCCGGAAAGCGCGTCCGCCTGGGCGTCGCCAACCAGCGTGTGGTCGTGCGCACGATCGAGCTGCCCGCCCTGGAGGACGAGCGCGAGCGCCGCGCGGCCGTCGAGTTCGAGGCCGCCGAACAGATCCCGATCCCGCCCGACCAGACGGTCGTCGACTCGCAGCCGGTGCTGCGCTTCGCGAACGAGGCCGGTGAGCGCGAGCGCCACGTGGTGGTCGCCGCGCACCGCGACATGGTCGACGGCCTCGTCTCGACCGTCCGCCACGCGGGGCTGCAGCCGGTCGGCATCGACCTGGAGGCGTTCGCCATCCTGCGGGCGCTCCTGCCGCCCCCGATGGTCATCGACGAGGGCTCGTCCGACACCCCGGCGATCGCGGTCTGTCACGTGGGCGCCGAGGTCACCAACATGATCGTGTCGGTCAACCGGCGCTGCCACTTCACGCGCCTCGTCGGGTTCGGCGGTAGCCATCTGACCAGCGCGGTCTCCGAGCGGACGGGCCTGCCGGCCGAGGAGGCCGAGGCCGTCAAGACGGCGTGCGGCCTGCTGGGCGACCCGCTCGAAGGTTGGGACGCCGACATGGTCGCGGAGGTGCGTCACGCCCTCGCGCTCGGCACCCGGCCGCTGGTCCGCGAGATCAGCCGGTCGCTCGAGTACTACCGCTCGCAGAGCTTCGCCCGCCCGATCGGGAAGCTCGTCATCTCCGGCGGCACCGCGCTCTGCACGGGCATCGACCGCTACCTCCAGCAGGGCCTCGGGATCCCGGTCGTCATCGGCGACCCCCGCGACCAGCTGGACGACAGCGGCGGGCTCACGCCGGATCTGGCCGCCCGCGCGGCGGTCGCCCTCGGCCTGGCGCTCGACGCGCCGGAGAAGTCATGAGAGCCGTCAACCTCCTACCGCAGACCCGGCGGCGCACGCCCGGCTTCGCCGGCGTCAAGATCCCGCTGGCCATCGCCGGCGCCATCGTGGCGCTCGGCGCGATGGGCTACTGGGGCTACTCGGTCCACTCCGAGGCCGGCCAGGTGAAGGACGAGGTCGCATCCGCCTCGGCGGAGCGCGACGGCCTGCGCGACCAGCTCGGCGCGTTCCAGCAGGCGCAGGCCCGCGTGGCCGCGCAGGCGGTGCGCCGCGGCGCGGTGGTCGGGCTGGTCGGGGGGCGCGTCAACTGGGAGCGGCTCGTCCGCGACCTGTCGGCCGTCATGCCCCGTCAGGTGTGGCTGACCAACCTCAAGGGCGAGACCGACGCCGCGACGGCGACCGCCGCCGCCGCATCGGCCACGCCCAACGTCAACAACGCGGTGGTCCCCCGCGGTATCCACCTCGACGGATTCGCCTACACGCAGGACCAGGTTGCCCTCCTGATGGCGCGCATCGCGACGGTCCCCGGCCTCGGTGAGCCGCGTCTGGCCACCAGCGAGACCCAGGACCGCGGCGACCGCACCGTCATCCACTTCGTCCTCGACATCCCCATCGACCAGCGCGCGCAGGACCGGCCGACCCTCACCCCGGTGAGCGGGCAGCCGGCCGCGGCAACCACCGGAGTGACGCCATGAAAGTCAGCAAGCGGGATCTCATCCTGCTCTGTGTGCTCGGTTCCCTGGCGGTCTTCGGCGGCTTCTACTGGTTCGCGGTGAAGCCGGCCGAGGCCGACCTCAGCGCCCAGCGCCAGCAGCTCGAGCAGGTCCAGTCGGAGGCGGGCGGCCTGCGCGACACGCTGTCGCGCCTGTCCGCCTCCAAGGTGAGCGCGAGCAAGCTGACGGCCGAGCGCCTGCGTCTGTCGAAGGCCCTGCCGGAGTCGACCGAGACCCCGGGCATCGTCGTGCAGCTCCAGCGCCTCGCCGACCGCTCCAACGTCGAGCTCACCTCCATCAAGACCAACAGCTTCAGCGACTACGGATCGATCCGCGGCACCGAGTTCGAGGTCCGGGTCACCGGGCGCTTCTTCGACGCCGACGACTTCCTCTACCGGCTCCACCGCCAGGTCGCGGTGGACGGCAAGGACCGTCCCATCGTCGGCGGCCGGCTCTTCGCCACCACCTCGGTGGACCTGACCCTCGACCAGAGCAGCACCGGCACCTCCGGCCCGCTGACGGACGACGACGAGGTCGTCGCGACGATCCGGATCGTTGCCTTCTCCAGCGTTCCCGGCGGCACCGCCAGCGCCACCGCGGCCGATGCGGCCTCGGCAGTGTCGGCGCCCGCCACGGCCCCCGCCCCCGCCCCCGGCGCCGCCCCGGCGACCGCCACTCCCTCCGGAGGTTCACAGTGATCCGCCGACACCTCGTGCCGGCCGCCGCGGTCGCCGCGACGGCGATCCTGCTCGCCGGATGCGGCGGCGGTGGCGGGTCCGCCCAGAGCGACCTGCCCTCGGCGGACTCCTCGATCCCGGTGGCGTCCGGTGTCGGGGCCGACCAGTCGGCCTCCCTGGCGATCGCCGCCCTCGGCAGCCCCGGGGCGGTCGATCAGTCGGGGCTGGCCCACACCCTGGCCGGCTATGACAGCTTCGGCACCCCGCACGACTCGTTCGCCCAGCAGGTGAAGGACGCTGCCGGCTCGGGCTCCGAGCCCGGGACCGGCGTGACCGTGCCGGCCGACACCCCGATCAACACCGACCCGCTCATCGCGGTGCCGGGGGACGCCTCGGGCGGCGGCACCCCGGGCGGCGGCACCCCGGGCGGCGGCACCCCGGGCGGCACCACCGACCCGGGCACCGGCGCGCCGGTGCAGAACCCGCGCGCGCTCGAGGCCGACTTCGACATCTCGGGTGAGCCGGTCGTCGCCCGTGAGGGCGACGCGATCCCGCCCGACACGCAGCAGTTCATCGTGGACACGATCGGGGCGAACCGGGTGACGCTCAAGCTGAGCGGCGGCCTGCTCCCCGACGGCAGCGACACGGTCACGCTCGACGAGGGCGAGTCGATCACCCTCTACAACGCGACCGCCAAGCGCAGCTACCGCATCAAGCTGGTGGACGTCCGCGCGGTGTGACCCCGGACGGGGCGGTGCGCGGCGTGCGCATCGCCCCGGCGGCCTCTCAGCGGCCCCCGAGGTCGATCCCGTGGAGCGGCGGGGCCTCGAGCGCGTCGCCCGCCCTCGCGGAGACGGCGCCCGCGAGCCACCCGACCGCGTCCTCGCGCAGGGCGTCCACCTCGACGATCACGATCACCCGGGTGACCCCGTCGGCGCAGTCGTTGAGCACGACCCGCGGCGCGCTGGTCCACGGCCCTCCCGCCGGTGCGGTCGCCGCCACGAGTGCGTGGACCGCGCCCGTGACGGCGCCGGGCTCGCGCGTGAGGAACTCCAGCCGGTGCCGGCGGTGTCCGTCGGGCATCAGCCGGACCGCCGTGATCTGCCCGTTGGGCACCGTCATCCGCTCGCCGCCCGGGCCGGAGAGGACGGTCGTGCGCAACTCGACGGACCGCACCCGCCCGGTGTGGCCGCTCGGCTCCAGGCGCACCACGTCGCCGACGCCGTACTGGTCCTCGAAGAGGATGAAGAAGCCGGCGATGACGTCCACCAGGAGCCGCTGAGATGCGAAGCCCGCGATGACGACGACCAGCGCGCCTCCGCTGACGGCGGCGACGCCCCCGCCGCCCGCCAATGCGAAGGCCATCGCCACCAGCGCGGCGACCAGGATGACGTAGCGCAGGCTCGCCGCGAGGGCCGACACCGCCGTCTGGCGCAGGCGCGCGCGCGGTCCGCCTCCGAGCCGGGTGCGCGCGAGCAGGCGCGGCACGATCCAGCCGACGAGCCAGAGCAGCACGAGCGCGACGACGAGCACCACGCCGGCCAGAACGAGGCGCTCGGCCCACTCCGGCAGGCCGAAGATCGCGGCGGGGAGGACGGGCACGCGGGCGATCATAGTCCCGGAGGCGCCTCGTCCCGGACGGTGAACGCCTGCACGCCGACGATCGCGAAGACGCGCATCCCGGGCAGCTCCCACACATGCCCGTCCTGGGGGCCGAGTCGTCGCACGGTCACCGCGTCCTCGGCCAGCGCGGCGTCGATCAGCGCGGCCTGATCGCCGGCCAGGCGACCGCGCAGCGCCATCAGGTCGTGCATCGCCGCCGACCGCTCGCGGGAGCTCATGAGCGGCGCCACGTGCGCCGGCGGGGGGCCGTCATGGCTGCGCCAGCGGGTGAGCCGCGCGAGCAGCGCCGGGTCCTCGTCGGGCCGCCGGGCGGCCTGCCGGGGGGGCGCCCCGGGGCCGTCGGTGCCCGAGATCGCCGCGCCGTCGGGTGCGTCGCCGCCCCGCCGCAGCCGGCCCCCCAGCGCGCGCGCGGCGGCCAGCCCGTCGCGGATCCCGCGCAGCCGCTCGACGATCGCCATCGCGTCCTCCTCCTGCGGGTGCGCGCCCCGGCCGGGGCGCGGGTGGAAGACTGCCAGGCGCGAGAGCGCCGGATCCCTCCGCGGCGCACGTCGCGCGTGGCTCCGGCGCGGGGATCCACCGCGCTCGCGGTCGTGCGCAGCGGGAGCCGGGCCCGCCCGGGGTGCCGCGCGAACCCGCGAAACCGCCCCGTCGGCTCCACTACACTCCCCCGTCGTGCCATTGACCTACCGCACAGCCGGGGAGTCCCACGGCCCGGCGCTCTTCGCGGTGCTGGAGGGGCTGCCCGCCGGCATGCCCCTCGTGCCAGAGGACATCGACGCCGACCTCGCGCGGCGCCAGCTGGGCTACGGGCGCGGCGGGCGCATGAAGATCGAGACCGACCGCGCCAACGTGAAGTCGGGGTTGCGTCACGGGCGCACCATCGGCAGCCCGCTCATGCTCGAGATCCCGAACAAGGACTTCGTCAACTGGGAGGCCGACCGCATGGCGGTCTGGGCCCCCGCCGCCGACGTCCACGTCGACCCGATCACGCTGCCGCGCCCCGGCCACGCCGACCTGGCGGGGATGCTCAAGTACGGCACCGACGACCTCCGGCCGATCCTCGAGCGCGCCAGCGCCCGCGAGACCGCGGCGCGCGTCGCCGCGGGCGGTGTCGCGAAGGCCCTCCTGCGCCGCTTCGGCACCGAGATCCGCAGCCACGTCGTCCGCATCGGCCCGGAGGCCGTGCCGCTGCGCGACGACCTGGCGCTCGACGACTTCGATGGCGTGGACGAGAGCCCGGTGCGTTGCCTCGACCCGGAGGCCTCCGCTCGCATGCGCGAAGCGATCAAGGCGGCCGGCCAGGACCACAACACCGTGGGCGGCGTCTTCGAGGTCTGGGCCTTCGACCCGATCCCCGGGCTCGGATCGCACGTCTCGGGCGACGCCCGCCTCGACGGCCGGCTCGGGCAGGCGATCATGGGCATCCAGGCGATCAAGGGCATCGAGATCGGCGCGGGCTTCGAGTTGGGCCGCCTGCCCGGCAGCGAGTCGCACGACGAGATCTTCCACGACCCCGAGCGCGGCTTCTTCCGGCGCACCAACCGGTCCGGCGGGATCGAGGGCGGCATGACCCACGGGGCGCCCGTCGTCGTGCGCGCCGTGATGAAGCCGATCAGCACGCTCAGCCGGCCCCTCGCCTCGGTCGATGTCGCCACCAAGGAGCCGACCAAGGCGTTCAAGGAGCGCTCCGACATCTGCGCGGTGCCCGCCGCGGCGGTGGTCGCCGAGGCCGCCGTGGCCTTCGTCCTGGCGCAGGCCCTGCTCGAGAAGTTCGGCGGCGACTCGATCGCCCACCTCGACGCGGCGGTCGAGCGCTACCGGGTCGAGATCGCGCAGTAGCCGTGGCGCGCTGGCTCGTACTGTCGGGGTTCATGGGGGCCGGCAAGACCTCTGTCGGCCGGCGCGTCTCCACGCGCCTCGGCCGTCCCTTCGTTGACGCGGATCGCGCGATCGAAGAGCGTGCCGGGATGGAGATCCCCGAGATCTTCTCCCGCCGCGGCGAGCTCTGGTTCCGCCGCACCGAGGAGACGGTGGTGCGGGAGCTGCTCGCCGGCGAGCCGGGGGTCCTCGCCCTCGGGGGCGGATCGCTCGAGAGCGCCCGCACGCGCGACCTCGTCGCGCGCGTCGCCGACGTCGTCTGGCTGCGCGCGAGCGTGGACGTGGCGTGGGGGCGCGTGAAGGACTCCGACCGCCCGCTCGCCTCCGACCGCGAGCGCTTCGAACGCCGCGCGGCCGCGCGCGAGGAGAGCTACCGCGAGGTCGCCGATCTCGAGGTCGACGCCGACGGGCCCGCCGACGAGGTCGCCGGCCGCGTCGCGGCCTGGGCCCAGCGCGCCCCGGCGGAGCCGACCGCGTGAGCGCCACCGCTCCTGCGCCCGCGCTCTGGGCCGAGATCGGGGGGACCCGGTACCCACTCCACCTCTGCGGCGGGCTGATCGACCGCGTCGGTGCGCTCTGGGCCGAGCGGAGCCCGGCCGGCGCGGTCCTCGTCGTGTGCGACGGCAACCTGCCCGAGTTCTCCCGGCGCGTGCGGTCCTCGCTCCAGGACGCCGGGTTCCGGGTGATCACGACCACCGTGCCGCCCGGCGAGGGGTCGAAGACGCTCGCCCAGGTCGAGCGCATCAGCCGCATCGCCGCCGAGGCCGGCCTGCGCCGGTCGGACGCGGTGCTGGCCCTCGGGGGCGGGGTGGTCGGCGACCTGGCCGGCTTCGTGGCCGCCTCGTACCAGCGGGGCGTCCGCCTGATCCACGTGCCGACGACGCTGCTGGCGATGGTCGACTCGTCGATCGGAGGCAAGACCGGCGTCGACCTGCCGGAGGGGAAGAACCTGGTGGGCGCCATCTGGCAGCCGGACCTCGTCGTAATGGATCCCGAGGTCCTCGCCACCCTGCCGCCGCGCGAGCTCTCCTGCGGCTTCGCGGAGGTCGTGAAGTACGGCCTGCTCGACGGCCCGGAGCTCTTCGAGCGGGTCGAGGGCTGGCCCGAGCTGCCCGGCCCGGCCGACGATCTCGTGGCCCTGGTCCGCCGCTGCATCGACCACAAGCTGCGCGTGGTCGCCGAGGACGAGCGCGACCTCGGCATCCGCGCCTCCCTCAACCTCGGCCACACCGTCGGCCACGGCATCGAGGCCGCCGCCGGCTACGACCGCTACCGCCACGGCGAGGCGATCTCCCTCGGCCTGCTGGCCGCGCTGCGCCTGGCCGAGGCGACGGTCGGGCTCGACCCCTCGTGGCGCCCGCGCGCCCGCGCGATCCTGGAGCGCCACGACCTGCCCGTGCGCCTCGACCCGGCCGTCCCCACCGAGGCCATCCTCGAAGCGATGGGCCGGGACAAGAAGGCCGACGGCCGGGCGCTGAACATGGTGATGGTCGCCGCGCCGGGTGATGTGCGCCTGCGCATCGACCCCCCGCGCGACCGGCTCGTATCGGCGATCGAGGAGCTGCGCCGGTGAGCCGGCCGCTGCGCATCGCGCTCCTCCACGGTCCCAACCTGAACATGCTCGGGCGCCGGCCGTCCGCCCACTACGGCACGCTGACCCTCCGGGAGCTCGAGGACCGGGTGCGCGGGTGGGGAGAGGAACGGGGCATGAGCGTCGGCTGCTTCCAGACCAATCACGAGGGGGCGTTCCTCGAGCACGTCCACGGCCTCGCGGGGCTCGTGGACGGCGCCGTGGTGAACCCGGGCGCCTGGACCCACTACCAGTGGTCGATCCGCGACGCGCTCGAGGTGATGGGCGCGCCGTTCGTCGAGGTCCACCTCTCCGACGTCGAGGCGCGCGAGCCTCACCGGCGGGTCTCGGTGGTGCGCGACATCGCCTCGGCGGCCGTATGGGGCAAGGGGCCCGACGGCTACCGCGACGCCCTCGACCACCTGGCGGGGGTGCTGTCGTGAGCGCCTACGCGGCCCGCCAGCAGCGTCTGCTCGATGTCCTCGCGGCGCGCGGCCTGGGCGCCCTGCTGGTGACCCAGCCGGCCAACGTGCGCTACCTCACCGGGTACGTGGGCTCGAACGGCGTCGCGGTGATCGGCACCGGCGGCCGCGTCCTCGTCACCGATTCGCGCTACGCCGTGAGCGCGACCGAGCAGGTCCAGGGCGCCGAGGTCATCATCGGCAAGCGCGACGTGCTGGCCACGGTCGCCGGCTCGGCGATCACCGCCGCCGCCGGCGGGCCGATCGGCGTCGAGGCCGACGACCTCACCATCGGCCGCTACGAGCGCCTGCGCGAGATGCTCGCGGGCGCCGAGACCAGTACGACACGCGGGATCGTGGAGGAGATGCGCCAGATCAAGGACCCCGACGAGGTGGCGGCGATGCGCGAGGCGGCCGCGGTCGTCGACCGGGCGCTCGAGGCCGTCGTGTCGGCCGGTCTCGTCGGCCGCGCGGAGCGTGAGGTGGCCTTCGCCCTGCACGGCGCCATGCTCGCCGAGGGCGCCCAGGAGCCGAGCTTCGCGACGATCGTGGCCTCCGGCCCGCGCGCGGCCCGGCCGCACCATGTCCCGGGCCCCGACCCGATCCCCCCCGACACCCTGGTGGTCATCGACCTGGGGGCGGTCGTCGACGGCTACTGCTCGGACATGACCCGCACCTTCGGCACGGGCACCCCGCCGCCCCGCCTCACCCAGATCTACGGCGTGTGCCTCGAGGCCCAGGAGGCGGCGATGGCGGCCGCCGCGCCGGGCATGACCGGGGCCGCAGCTCGACGCGGTCGCCCGCGCGCGGATCGTCGCCGGCGGGTACGGTGACGCCTTCGGCCACGGGCTCGGGCACGGCGTGGGCCTCGTGATCCACGAATCGCCCGGCGTGAGGGAGGAGAGCGGAGACGCTCTGCTGGCCGGCATGGCCATCACCATCGAGCCGGGCATCTATCTCGAGGGCGAGGGAGGGGTCAGGATCGAGGACCTGATCGTGCTGGGGGAGGACGGGAACGAGGTGCTCTCGCAATCGCCCAAGGACTTGAGGATCGTCGCGTGAGAACCACCAGGGGGCGCAGATCATGATCACCACCAACGACCTGAAGAACGGCTACGTGCTCGACATCGACGGCGAGCTCGTCAGCGTCGTCAGCTTCCAGCACGTCAAGCCGGGCAAGGGCGGCGCGTTCGTCCGCACGAAGCTCAAGAGCATGACCTCGGGCGCGGTCGTGGAGCGCACGTTCCGGGCGGGGGAGAAGGTGGAGAGGGTCACCACCGAGAGCCGCACCATGCAGTACCTCTACCGCGACGACGACCAGCTCCACCTGATGGACAACACCACCTACGAGCAGATGCCCGTCGCGTCCTCGCTGGTCGAGAACGACGACCTGCTCGCGCCGAACACCGACGTGCAGGTGCTGTTCGTCCGCGACGCGCCGATCCGGGTCGAGCTTCCGACCTTCGTCGAGCTCGAGGTGACCCAGACCGACCCCGGGGTCAAGGGGGACACCGTCTCCAACGTCCAGAAGCCGGCCACGGTCGAGACCGGCGCCGTGATCGACGTGCCCCTGTTCGTGAACGAGGGCGACCGCCTGAAGATCGACACCCGCACGCGCGCCTACTCCGCGCGGGCCTGATGCGGGTGACGACCGGATCATCGAAGGGAGACACGTGACGCCAGCATCCGACGCCGTCGGCTATGTCGATGCCACCCTGCGCGACCTCGCCCCGTTCCCGTGGGGCACGTCCGTGGGCACCGACGACCTCGCCGCCGCCGCGGCCGCCCTCGCGGAGGTCGGCGCCCGGGTGCTCGAGGCCCTCGACGCGCGCTGTGCCCGGGCCGCCCTCGAGGCGCGCTCGGAGAGCCCGTGGGACCGCCTGCGGGCGGTGCTGCGCGAGGCCGGCGGGACCCCCGTCGGCGTCGTCGTCGGCGCGCGCAACCTGTGGGGCGACCGCCCGCTGACCCCCGATGTCGTGCGGCGCTTCGTACTCTGCGCGGTCGATTCCGGGGCGTCGCGCGTCCGCGCCACCGACCCCCTCAACGACCCCGAGTCGCTCCTGCCCGTCGCCCGCGCCTGCGAGGAGGCGGCCGCCGAGTTCGTGCCGACGCTGATCGTCGGGCCTGCGCCGGGGATGGACGACTCGCGCTGGATCGCCGAGGCCGTCGCACTGTCTCAGCTGCCCGGCGCCGCCACGCTCTGCCTGTCGGACGGCGCCGGCCACATCTCGCCGTCCGCCCTCGGGCGCCTCGTCGAGGCGGCCACCGCGGCCACCGGCCTTCCGGTCGAGGTCCAGGTGCAGGCCCCCGGCGGCCTCGCGCCGCTGTCGGCCACGGCTGCGGTGCTCGCCGGGGCCATCGGCGGTTCAGGCCTCGGCGGGCCCGGTCGCGCTCGTCAGCGCGCGCCCCTCCGCGGAGACCCTGCGAGCCGCGCTCGTGGGCGGGGCCCGCACGCTCGACTGCCAGGCCTCCGCGCTCGACCGGGCGGCCCGGGTGGTCGGCCCGATGCTCCCCGCCGACCGCCTGAGGCAGGCGGCGGCCGCGGTCTTCGGGCCCGCCGTGGCCGTGCCGCCGGCGCTCGAGGCCGGTCTGATCTCCCGCCTCGGTCGTCTCGGCCTCTCGCGGAGCCTGGTGGCCGTGGCTGCCGAGGCCGCCGCCGTCGCGCGCGACATCGGCGCGGCCACGCTCGCCTATCCGCTCGGCTCGGCGATCCTCGCCCAGGCGGCGCGCCACGTCATCGAGGGCCGCCGCTGGGCCGAGATCGAGCCCGACCTGATCCCGATCGCGCTCGGCCGCGCCGGCCGCCTGCGCGGCCCGGTGGCCGACGCCGTCCTGGCGATCGCCACCGCCGAGGACCCCGGCCCGCTGGAGCGCCGCGATCTGGCCGCGGTCTCCGACGAGGCCCCGCAGGGGCTCTCCGACGAGGATCTGGTCCTCTGGGCGATGTTCGCCGAGGGCACCGAGCCGGTGGTCGCCCGCCGGCGCTCGCTGGGCGCCGAGGCGGCCAATCGCCCCGGCCAGCCCGCCATCGACCGCGATCTGCTCGACACGCTGGTCGGCGTGGTCGAGGCCTCCGACGAGGCCGAGGTCACGCGTCGAGGTCTCGGGAGCCCGCGTCACCGTGCGCCGCGCGGCGGCCGCGCCCGCCGCAGCGGCGGCGGGTGACGGTGCGCCCGCCGCCGCCGAGGGCGGAGCGGCCGCCGCCGAGGACGGCGGCCTGGCGCGCGTCACCAGCCCGATGGTCGGCACCTTCTATCGGCGCCCCGGCCCCGACCAGGAGCCCTTCGTGGCCGAGGGCCAACGCGTCGAGGAGGGGGACACCCTCTGCCTGATCGAGGCGATGAAGCTCTTCAACGAGATCGTCGCCGAGCAGGCCGGGATCGTGCGGAAGATCTGCCTCGAGGACTCCGATCCGGCGGAGTTCGGGCAGCTCCTGTTCCTGATCGAGCCATGAAGCTGCTCATCGCCAACCGCGGGGAGATCGCGGTGCGCATCATCCGCACCGCGCGGGAGCTGGGCATCCCGACCGTGGCCGTCTACTCGACCGCCGACGCCGACACGCTGGCGGTCGACCTCGCCGACGAGGCCGTCTGCATCGGCCCCGCGCCGGCGCGCGACTCGTACCTGAACATCTCCAACGTGCTCGCCGCAGCCGAGATCACCGGCTGCGACGCGGTCCACCCGGGATACGGCTTCCTGTCCGAGAACGCCACGTTCGCCCGCGCGTGCGCCGGCGAGGGCATCGTGTTCGTCGGCCCATCGCCGGACGTGATGGAGCGAATGGGCGACAAGATCGCCGCCAAGGACGCGGCTCGCGCCGCCGACCTGCCGGTGCTGGGTGGCTCGGACGGCCCGGTCTCCGATGTCGCCGCCGCGCTCGCCGCGGCCGAGAGCGCCGGCTATCCCGTTCTGCTGAAGGCCGCGGCCGGCGGTGGAGGCAAGGGCATGCGGCGCGTCGAGCGCCCGGCCGACCTGGCGCAGGCGTTCGAGGTCGCCCAGCGCGAGGCCGAGGCGGCCTTCAGCGACGGCAGCCTGTACGTCGAGCGGCTCCTCGAGGGCGCCCGCCACGTCGAGATCCAGGTCATGGCCGACGGCCAGGGCGGGGCGCTGGTCTGCGGTGACCGCGAGTGCTCGATCCAGCGGCGCCACCAGAAGCTGATCGAGGAGGCGTCGGCGCCGCACCTGCCGGCCGCCACCCGCGAGGCGATGCAACAGGCCGCGCTGCGCGCCGTGAAGGCGTGGGACTACCGGAGCGCAGGCACGCTCGAGTTCCTCGTCGATGCCAAGGGAGACTTCTTCTTCCTCGAGCTGAACGCCCGCCTGCAGGTGGAGCACCCGGTGACGGAGCTGGTGACCGGCCTCGACCTGGTGGCCGAGCAGCTCAACGTCGCCGCCGGCGGCCTGCTCTCGCGCACCGGCGTCGCGGAGGCCAACGGCCACGCGATCGAGTGCCGTATCAACGCCGAGGATCCCTCGCGCGACTTCCGGCCCGGCGCCGGCCGCCTCGACGACTTCCGCATCGCTCAGGGGCCGGGCATCCGCGTCGACACCCACTGCGAGCCGGGCGAGAACATCCCCCCGTACTACGACAGCCTGCTCGGCAAGCTCTGCGTCTGGGCGCCCGACCGCCCGCGCGCCGTCGCCCGCCTGCGCCGGGCGCTCGCCGAGACCTCGGTCACCGGCATCCCCACGACGCTGCCGTTGCTCGCCGACATCGCCCACGATGCGCCCTTCGTCGAGGGCCGCTACACGACGTCGTACCTCCCCGAGCGCGAGGCGTACCTGCCCTCGCTGCACCCCGCCGCACGGGTGGCGTGAGCGCCGAGCGGGAGGGGGGACGGCGGGCGGCCCGGCGCCAAGCTGTGGTGCTGCTGTACCAGCACGACGTGACCGGGCTCGGCCTGGAGGAGCTCGAGGGGAACGCCGCGCGCGACGGGTCGCCGGTCGATCCCTTCGCCCGGGCGCTGATGGAGGGGGTGGCCTCCGACCCGACCAGCCTCGACGAGCTGATCACCGGCGCCTCCCAGGGCTGGACCGCCGACCGGCTCGCCCCCCTCGAGCGCAACATCCTCAGGGTGGCGGTGCACGAGATCCTCGACTGGCCTGAGATCCCCACGGCCGTCTCGATCAACGAGGCCGTGGACATGGCCAAGAAGTACTGCCAGACGGAGGCCCCGGGCCTGATCAACGGCATCCTCGGGCGGATCGCGGCCGAGCAGGCCGAGGTGGCCCGGTGAGCGCCGGCGGCCCGGCCCTGGAGCTCGCGCGCCTGGAGGCCGCGGCGGCACGTCTCGAGGAGGTCGCCCACCGGATCGCGGGGGGGGACGCCGAGCCGGACGAGCTGCGCGCCCTGGCCGACGAGGCCCTGGCCCTCGGCGCCGAGATCACCGAGCGCCTTCCCCGGGCGCTCCGGGCGCCCGACCCGCCCGGAGGCGGCCACGGCCCGGGCTGACGAGCTCCTCGACCCCCGGATCCAGGTCGCCGTGCTCCCGCCGAGCGAGCCCGGGGCGGCCGGCCATCAGGAGCTGCAGGGGATCGGCAGCGGCGACGACCGTCCCCCGATGGAGGAACTGGCCGAGCGCGCCTGGCTCACCCAGGGCGCGGCGGTGCGCGGGGCCGAGCTCGAGACCCTCGGCCTGTCGATCTATGCGGGCCACCCCGAGCTGACGCTGGTGAACCTGCCGACCGCCTTCATCGAGAGCGGGGTGCGACTGCTCAAGGAGCTCGGCACCTACGTCCTCGCGGGGGGCGTGCTCGAGGACGGCGACATCATGCAGATGCGCGCCGACCTTCCCTACCTGATCGGGGTGATCGCCCCGCCGCAGGGGGCCGAGGGCGAGCTGGCCACGCTGCGGATCGTGCTCCTGGCATGAGCCCTCCCGCTCGCGGGGCGCCCGCGGGGCCGCCATCAACGCCGTGTCCCGAGCTGAACGCCCACCCGCTCACGCGTCCCCTCCGCGGCCGACCGGCTGACGCCGCGCCATGACTGAGCCACGAGATCGTCGCTCGCGAGCATCCAAGCGCGACGATGGGTTGTGCGCGCCCGGACGCCGGCTCCGTATCGCGCGGACCACATCGGGTCCGTCGATGGGAGACCTGGTGTGACCCAGCGGCACGTCCTCGACGGGGTGATCGGACTGGTCGTCCTGGTGGGTGTTTCGTGGTTCCTGTACCGACCCAAGGTCCAGCAGTCCGAGCGATACCAGGCGCTGGTGGTTCCGATCGCCAACATCATGGACGTCGGCTTCCTCGTGCTGTCACCGATCATCGTCGTGCTCGTCGGCTACCAGGCTCCGCTGTTCATGCTCGGGATCTGCCTGATGGCGATCGCGACCGGCTTCGTCATCTCGTACAACATCCGCAACCACGAACCGGTCGTGGGCACCAACGACCTGACCAATACCGTCGCCGCCTGGGCCAACTGGTCGCTGTTCGGAGCCTCGATGGTCAACATCGCCTACTACGCCCAGTTGCTGATGACCCTCGTGCTGCTCCCGCTCCAGGTCTATACCGACGCGCGGGTCACGATCACCTCGGCCGCACTGCTCTTAGCCGTCATCCTCGTCGGCTACCGCGGCCACCTCCCTGTGCTCAACCGACTCGGCGACCGAACGACCGCGTTCAACCTGGCCGCGCTGATCGCCGTGCTTGCCGCGTTCGCCGTCTACCGTCGCAGGAGCGATCGACGGGAGCTGGGACCTGGCCCCGTATGACCCGGCCATCGGCTCAGACGAGCTGCGCAAGTTGCTCGGGCTGTTCGCGATGGTGCAAGGGTTCGAGGCGTCCCGGTACATCGGTGCCCGCTTCTCCGGCGAACTGCGGATCTCGACCATGCGCTGGGCCCAGGTCATTTCAACGTTCGTCTTCGTCGCCCTTATCGGTCTCGTCCTGTTGACGTTCTCCCAGTTCCGTCCCGACCCCGACGCCACGGCGATCTTCGTCGTGTCCGAGCAAGTGAGCCCGTACCTTCCGTGGCTCATTCTCCTCGCCGCCATCGGCAGCCAACTCTCCGCCATCACGAACGCGACGGCGTCACGCAGCGCGTTGCTGATCGAGGCCACGCGTCAGTCGGTCCCACGAAAATTCACGTTCCCGATACTGCTCGTCCCGGCGATCATGATCGTGGTCTTCACCGACGTCACCGCCGCGGTGGCCATTGCCTCGCGTGTCTTCGCCGTCTACTTCGTGCTCCAGTCGATCATCGCGGTCATGCTCGCCCGCCGGGCCAAGGCGTGGCCGGCGCTCGCCGGCGCGACCATCGTGGGCGCGATGATGGCGGTCATCGCCGTCTTCGGACTTCCCGTCTAGCCGTTCCCAAACAACCATCGCCGGGCAGCGCCGCCGAGATCCACGTGCCTCGATCGGACTCGGCGGAACGCGCTGTGTGCGTACCGCACGAATGTGGGCGATCTGTCGGGCTCGCGCTCCGAGCGACGTGCCTTCATGTATGTAGCTGCCACGCTCCTCGTCGTCCCGGTGTCCACGATGATCTTCGGACCTCTGGCCACGGTGGCATTGCTCGCAACGAGCGTTCCGCCGGACACCGCGGCATTCCCTGCGCGTTCGGCCTTCAGCGGCGCGGGTCTCGCGACGACCGAGACCGAAGCGGCGGTGAATCAACCCACTCGACGCGAATCATCGTCACGACGATGCTCGTCGGGAAGCGGTCGAGGAACTCGTCCACCACGACCCGCTCGCGGATGTCGGCGGGGTGGAGGTCGTCGCGGCCCTCGCGGCCCGCCAGGTAGCGCAGGATCGCGTGCGACTCGCTCACCACCAGGTCGCCGTCCTGGAGGGCCGGGATGCCGCCGGCCGGGTTGAGGGCGAGGTATTCGGCCGGGCGGGGCCGGCTCAGGGGGATGGTGCGCCGTTCGTACCCGAGCCGAGCTCGGTGAGCAGGAATCGGACCTTCAGGGCGTTGGAGGAGTTCGGGTTGTCGAACAGCACCCCCCGCGGGCATTCCTTGACGATAGTCCTTGCCTTCTCGCGGCGGGTGCGTTCCGGCGTCAGCCGCCGGGGGCGTGCTCTAACATCGTCCGATGGCCTTGACCGACCCGCGGTTCCCGATCCTCGCCGGGCTGACCAGCCCGACCGAGCTGCACGACATGACCGACGCCCAGCTCGAGACCCTCGCGGCCGAGATGCGCGAGGCGATCATCGACACCGTCTCCCAGACCGGGGGGCACCTCGGCGCGAGCCTCGGAACGGTGGAGCTGACCATCGCGCTCCATGCCGAGCTGCACTCGCCGCGCGACCTGATCGTGTGGGACGTCGGCCACCAGGCGTACGGCCACAAGCTCCTCACCGGCCGCCTCGACGACTTCGGCACCCTGCGACAGCACGGGGGCATCAGCGGCTTCCTCAGCCGGTCCGAGAGCGAGCACGACGTGATGGGCGCCGGTCATGCCAGCACCTCCATCAGCTACGCCACCGGCCTCGCCGAAGCGGCCCGCCACGGGCGCCGCGAGAGCCGCTCGGTCTGCGTCATCGGCGACGGCGCTCTCACGGGCGGCATGGCCTATGAGGGGCTCAACCAGGCGGGCGCCCTCGGATCGCCGGTCACGGTGATCCTGAACGACAACGGCATGAGCATCTCGGAGAACGTCGGCGCGCTGTCGAAGCTCTTCCAGCGCGTGCGCGTCGACCCGACCCTCACCCGGGTGCGCGAGGAGCTGGAGCGCGGGCTGTCCCGCCTGCCGGGCGCGAGCGAGCTGGGCGGGCACATCCGCGACGCCACCAAGTCGCTGTGGTTCGTGCCGGGCGCCCTGTTCGAGGCCCTCGGCTTCGCCTACATCGGCCCGATCGACGGACACGACGTGGAGGAGGTCCGCAAGGCGCTGCGCACCACGCTCGTCATGGATCGCCCGGTCGTGATCCACGTCAAGACCGTGAAGGGCCGCGGCTACCCGCCGGCCGAGGCCGACGGCGAGGCGATGCACGGGGCGACGCCGTTCGTCATCGAGAGCGGGAAGGCCGCGACGAAGAAGGCCTCCGGCCCGCCGAGCTACACCGAGGTCTTCGGGCACGCCCTCGTGGCGGAGGCCGAGCGCGATCCGCGCGTGGTCGGCATCACCGCCGCGATGCTCAAGGGCACCGGCATGCAGCACATGATGTCGCGTTTCCCCGAGCGCACGTACGACGTCGGAATCGCCGAGCAGCACGCGGTGGTCTTCGCGTGCGGGCTGGCGATCGCCGGGTACCGTCCGGTCTGCGCGATCTACTCGACCTTCCTGCAGCGTGCGTTCGACCCGATCGTCCACGACGCCGCGATCCAGAATCTGCCGGTGGTCTTCGCCATCGACCGCGGCGGGCTCGTCGGCGACGACGGACCGACGCACCACGGCGCCTTCGACATCGCCTACCTGCGCTCCATCCCCGGCCTGATGGTGATGGCGCCGATGGACGAGGCCGAGCTGGTGACGATGCTGCACACCGCGCTGCGGCACGACGGCCCGGTGGCCATCCGCTACCCGCGCGGCGCCGGCCTCGGCGTCCCGATCCCCGAGCGCCCGGAGCCGATGGAGATCGGTCGCGGCCAGGTCCTCGAGCCCGGAGAGGGCATCGCGCTGGTCGGCTACGGCGTCGGCGCGGGTCTCGCCCGCGAGGCCGCCGATCTGGTGGCCGAGGGCCTCGGCGTGCGCCCCACGGTGGTCAACGCGCGCTTCGCCAAGCCGATCGACGCCGCCCTCATGCGCGAGCTGGCCACGCGCCACGACCTGATCGTGACCATCGAGGATCACGCCCAGATGGGCGGGTTCGGCAGCGCGGTCCTGGAGTGCCTCGACGACTCGCCGGTCCGGGTGATGCGGATCGGCATCCCCGACCGCTTCATCGATCACGGAAAGCGCGAGATCCTGCTCGAGGAAACGGGGCTCACCGCTCCGCAGATCGCGGCCCGCGTCCTCCGGGCCGCCGGATCACGCTCGAGGATGCTGGTCTCCGAGGGCTGATCCGCTGCGCGCGCCGATACCGCCCGTGATCCTGGAGGCCGTCGGCCTCGGGCGCGGCGCGGTCCGGGAGAGCCTCGCCCCCCTCGCGGTCGCCCGGCGCGCGGTCCGCCGACGCGGTCGATGACGGCCACCAGTCGCGGCACGGGCACTCCGATCCCCTCGCGGAAGCGCGGGAGGACGAGCTTCGGTGAGGACCATCGTCAGGCGTTCCCCCGGCGTCCGCCCGTCCAGGCCGTAGACCGCATGGCCAGACCGTTCTCATCTATCCATCTGGCTACGAGGACCGGGACCGTTCCCCCGGATTCCTCCGTGCGTGGCCGCCGTGCAGCTGGGGCCGCTCTGGGCGCTCGTCGAACAGCCACCAACCCCCCCCGGCGGATCAGCGCGGCGGCAGGGCGGTGTCATAGACCTCCGCGACGCGCTGCCGGGCGTCCTCCTCGCTGGGCGCGTCGACGTCGACGCTGACCGCGAGCTGGTCGTTCACTTCCCGGACGGTGAAGCCCTCGGCGGTGAGCGCGAGCCACACCTCGTGGACCGCCCGGGTCGATACGGAAGGCAGCGGAACGTCGGGGTGAAGCCTCACAGTGATGGTCATTGCGTCTCCTCGAAGCGAGGTATGAAGTCGCTCCGAGGGTAGGCGCGAGCGGGTCGCCGGCGCACGTCCCAGCCGGTTAGTCCGGACGGCTAGACCGACGGGGCATGCCCCCCCTGCATGGGAGGGCCTTGGATGTCAGCCACGAGCACCTGCCGCACAGCACCCACACCTCCCCTCTGCGCGTGCACGTCGGTCCTTGCTCGGCGATGCGGAGCGCGAACCCCAGCTTCTCGCCCACGATCGGCGGCATGTCGTGGCCGTTCAGGCGCCGCTGGGCGGACATCTTCACGTGGCGGGAGGCGAAGGTCGCACACGTCGCGCGGCTCATCTCGGGGTCGACCAGGCCGAGACGGAGCGCCTCGTCGAACTCGAAGCCCTCCGAGCGGCCCAGCCAACGCAGCCGCGCGGCTGCGATCGGGTGGCCACCGTAGGCCCGCGCGGCGGTGCGTGAGGTCCGGATCAGCGCCGCGAGGGCCGGGGGAGCCCGCCGAGAGGGGTGACCACGCGGGGCGGGCGACCTCTCGTGGGGCCGGGACTACCCGCGCGAGGCGCGCGCAGGCGGGCGCCGGTCTGCCGCCATCGGGCCCCCCGGCTATCATCCGCGGGCATGCCTCGCTCACGACTCGACGTCGCGCTGGTGGAGCGGGGACTCTTCCCGAACCGTTCGCGTGCCCAGGCGGCCGTGATGGCCGGGCGCGTCCGGGTCGACGGCCGGCCCGCCGGCAAGCCGGGTTCCGGTGTGGGCGACGGCGTGCGTCTGGAAGTCGCCGAGGGCGCCGAGTACGTCTCGCGTGGCGGCCTGAAGCTGGCGGGCGCCCTGGACGCGCTCGGGGTCGAGGTGGCGGGCGCCGACGCGCTCGACCTCGGCGCCTCCACCGGCGGCTTCACCGACTGCATGCTGCGCCGCGGCGCGGCGCGCGTGATCGCCCTCGACGTCGGCTACGGCCAGCTCGCCTGGAGCCTGAGGCAGGACCCGCGCGTGCACGTGATGGAGCGGGCCAACGCCCGCTACCTCGAGGCGGGCGCCCTCCCGTATCCGCCCGGCTTCGTCACCTGTGACCTGTCCTTCATCGCGATCGGCACGGTCTGGGGCGCGGTGGTGCCGTGCCTCGCGCGTGGCTGGCGTGCGATGGTGATGGTGAAGCCCCAGTTCGAGGTGGGCCGCGACAGGGTCGGCTCGGGGGGCGTGGTGCGCGACGACGCCGCCCGGGAGGACGCCGTGCGTGGGGTGATGGAGGTCATCGAGCGCGAGGGCGGCCGGGTGCTCGGGACGGCCGACGCGGGCCTGCCCGGCCCCAAGGGCAACCGCGAGGTGTTCGTCCACGCGGCCGACGTCCGGGAGGGCCCGTGAGCCCCAGCGTCCCGCGCGCGAGCTCGCATCCCATCTCGATCGAGGACGCGCACCCGGTCAAGCGCGTGCTGCTCCTCACCCACCGCGAGCCGAACGTCACGGCCCCGACCCTGCCGGCGATCCTCTCCATCCTCGAGGACGCGGGCGTCACCGTTCTCGTCCCGGCCGGGGAGGTGGTCAAGCACCGCATCCTCGCCCCGTTCGCCTCGGCCGACGGCATGCGCATGCTGCCCGGCGGGGAGGATCTGATCCTGGTCCTCGGCGGCGACGGCAGCATCCTGCGCGCGCTGGCCCGCGAGGCCGGCTCGGGAGCCCCCGTGATCGGCGTCAACTACGGCCGCGTCGGCTTCCTCGCCTCCATCGAGCGCGAGACGCTCGAGCGCGACCTGCGCCGCGCGCTGGCGGGCGAGTTCGTCGTGCTGGGCCTGCCCTCGCTGAAGGCCGAATGGGCCGACGGAGACGTCATGGCGGTCAACGACCTGGCCCTCTTCCGCGGTGGCGACTCGCGTATCGCCGACCTGACCTACGCGGTGGACGGGGAGCTGGTCGCCACGGTCCGCTGCGACGGGGTGATCCTGAGCACGCCGGTCGGCTCCACGGCGTACAACCTCGCGGCGGGCGGCCCCACGGTCTCGTGGCGGGTCCGCTGCTTCGTCCTGTCGTTCATCGCGCTCCACCATCTCGACAGCAGGCCGCTCGTGATCGGCGCCGAGGAGCAGCTCACGGTGACCAACAGCGCGCTCGACGGCGACTGCGACATCCAGGCCGACGGCCAGAAGATCGGCGTCCTGCGGCCCGGCCGGTCGATCACGGTCAGCCTGGGCGGTTCCGAGGTGCACCTGGCCACGTTCCCCGAGGCATCCTTCTTCCGGCGCTACCGGGAGAAGTTCGGCCGGCCGTGATCCGCTCGCTCGAGGTCCGGGACCTGGTCGTGATCGAGCGCGCGGAGCTCGTTCCGGCCGCGGGCCTGACGGCGATCACCGGCGAGACCGGCGCCGGCAAGACCGTCCTCGCCCAGGCCCTCGCGCTGCTCACCGGCGCGCCGGCCGATGCGTCGGCCGTCCGGCCCGGGGCGCGCCACGCGCTGGTCCAGGCCACGGTCGAGGTGCCGGACGGCTTCTGGGACGCCCTCGAGGAGGACGACCCCGCCCTCGCCCTGCGCGAGCTCGCCGAGGACGAGCGCGAGGTGGTGCTGGCGCGCCGCGTCCCGGCCGAGGGGCGGGCCCGGGCGCTCATCGACGGCCAGGCGGCGCCGCGCGAGGCCGTGGCGGCGCTCGCGCGCCACCTGATCCGCTTCTCCGCGCAGCATGAGCACCGGCGCCTGGTGAACCCCGCCAGCCAGCTCGCCGTGCTCGATGCCTTCGCGGGTCCCGAGGCGGTCCAGGGCGCCGAGCGCCTCGCCGTGCTGCGCCGCGGCCTGGCCGGCCTGGATCGCCGGCTCGCGGCCTCCCGGGGGCGCCGAGAGGCGGCCGAGCGCGAGCGGGAGGAGCTCGAGGGGCTCGTGGCCGATGCCGACGAGGCCGCGCTCGACCCCGCCGAGGAGGCGGAGCTGATGCAGGAGCGCGAGCGCCTCATGCACGCCGAGGGGCTGGCGGCCGCTGCCTCGAGCGCGGCCGAGGCGCTGTCGCCGAGCGACGACGAGGGGGGTGCGGTGGCCGCGCTCGGCGCGGCCGTGGCGGCGCTCGCCCCGATGGTCTCGGTCGATCCCGTCCTTGCCGGCCCGCACGCCGAGCTGGTGTCGGCCCAGGCGGCCCTTCAGGAGGCGGGGCTCACCCTGCGCGCCTACCTGCAGGACCTCGACGCCGAGCCCGGGCGCCTGGCGCTGGTGGAGGAGCGGCTGGAGGTCTACAGCCGCCTGGGGCGTCGCTACGGCCCGGGGACCGAGGCCGTGCTGGAGCGGGCGGAGCAGGCCCGCGAGGCGCTGCAGGGGCTCGACGAGGGGGCCGGCGACGTACTGGCGCTCGCGCAGGAGCGCGAGCGGATGCTCGACGAGGCCCTCGAGGTCGCGCTCGCCCTGCGCGAGGCGCGCACCGAGGCCGCTCCGCGGCTGGCCGAGGCCGTGCGCGAGCAGCTCGCCGACCTCGCGATGCCACGAGCCGAGCTCCGGGTCGAGATCGTGGAGGACCACTCCGATCCGCCGGCCGACTCGTGCGTGCTCTGGCTGCGCGCCAACCCGGGGCTGCCGGAGGCCCCGCTCGCGGCGGCCGCCTCGGGGGGCGAGCTCTCCCGGGTGCTGCTCGCCCTGCACGGCTTGGCGGCCGCAGGCGACGACGCGACCTGGGTGCTCGACGAGGTCGACGCGGGCATCGGCGGGGTCACCGCCACCGCCGTCGCAGCGCGCCTGCGCGACTTCGCCCGGAGCCGGCAGGTCGTCGTCATCACCCACCTGCCCCAGGTGGCCGCGTTGGCCGACGCCCACTACCGCCTGGTCAAGGGTCTCGACGAGGCCGGCCGGGCGACGACGCGGATCGAGCCGGTCGAGGGTGACGGGCTGGTCGAGGAGCTCTGCCGCATGCTCGGCGCGAGCGCGGAGGACGAGGGCGCGCGCCGTCACGCCGAGGAGCTGCTCGCCCGCCGGCCCTGATCGTCTCGCATCGCGGTACGGCACTGGCGTCGCCCGATGCAAGAGCGGGATCGTCCTGTCCACCCAGGACAAGGAGGAGTTCCATGAGTCGGGCAACGGACATCTTCGACCTCGCCGGCCGGGCGGCGATCGTGACGGGGGCCTCATCGGGCCTCGGAGTGACCTTCGCGCGAGCGCTCGCCGGGGCGGGCGCGCGCGTCGCCCTCGCGGCGCGGCGCACGGAACGCCTCGAGCAGCTCGCGGCGGAGCTGACCGAGAACGGCCACGACGCCATCGCGCTGACATGCGACGTGGCCGACCCGACCCAGGTGGAGGAGATGGTCGCCGCCGCGTGGGCGCACTTCGGCCGGGTGGACGTGCTGGTCAACAACGCCGGCACCGCCGGCGACGGCGGGCCGAGCCCGGAGAGGCTCCCGCATGCCCTTTTCGAGCAGACGATCCGGGTCAATCTGCTCGGCACCTGGTACGGCTGCCAGGCCGCGGCGCGGCGGATGCTCGCGGACGGCGGTGGCGGCTCGATCATCAACATCGCTTCGGTACTCGGCCTGGGCGGCCAGCAGAACTACCCGCCGGCCTACCAGGCCTCCAAGGCGGCGGTGGTCAACCTGACGCGCGCCCTCGCCGTGAGCTGGGGAGATCGCGGTGTACGGGTCAACGCGATCGCACCGGGCTGGTTCCCGAGCGAGATGACCGAGGGCTTCTTCGCCATTCCGCCCTTCCTCGAGTCCATCGTCTCCCAGCAGCCCACCGGGCGCCTGGGAGACCCCGATGAGCTCGTCGGGCCGCTGCTGTTCCTCGCGTCGGACGCGTCCAGCTACGTCGGTGGACACACCCTGACGGTGGACGGCGGCTTGAGCGCGTCCTATGGCGCGGCACGCTGGTCGCCCGAGCTCGTCGACACGTTCGCGCAGGTCATCCCCGACGGCCTGGGCGCGCCGATCACGTCGGCGGCCTGACAGGCTGTCCGCTCGGAGCGGGCCTGACGGGCCGTCAGGCCCGCTCCGGGGGATGCCCGCCCGCCGAGCGGACCGCTATCGTGTCGCGGGTCGTCGGGCGATGAGGGAGGGCCACGTGGTCGAGACTCCGGTGAAGTACGTGTTCGTGACCGGAGGCGTCGTCTCCGGGCTGGGGAAGGGCATCTCCGCCGCGTCCCTCGGGACCCTGCTGAAGGCGCGCGGGGTGAAGGTGTCGCTCCAGAAGTGCGACCCCTACCTCAACGTCGACCCCGGCACGATGAGCCCGTTCCAGCACGGAGAGGTGTTCGTCACCGAGGACGGCGCCGAGACCGACCTCGACCTCGGCCACTACGAGCGCTTCACCGACGAGAGCCTCACCCGCATCTCCAACGTGACCACCGGCGCGGTCTACGACGCGGTGATCAAGAAGGAGCGCCGCGGCGACTTCCTCGGTGCCACGGTCCAGGTGATCCCGCACGTCACCGACGAGATCAAGGCGCGCATCCGCCAGGCGGCGGCCGCCTCGAACGCCGAGGTGGTCATCGTCGAGATCGGCGGCACGGTCGGCGACATCGAGTCGCTCCCGTTCCTGGAGGCCATCCGGCAGCTGCGCAACGACGTCGGGCGCGAGCACGTCTGCTTCGTCCACGTCACGCTGGTGCCCTACCTCGACGCCTCCGGCGAGCTGAAGAGCAAGACCACGCAGCACTCGGTCAACGAGCTGCGGCGCATCGGTATCGAGCCGGACGTGGTGGTGCTGCGCTCCGACCGCGAGCTCACCGACGACATCCGCCGCAAGATCGCGCTCTATGGCGGCATCCCGATGAACGCGGTGATCTCGGCCGTGGACGCCGGCGACATCTACGAGGTGCCGCTCAACCTCGAGGCCGAGGGCTTCGCCACGGTCGTGTGCCAGCGCCTCGGGCGCGCCGTGCCGCCTCCGGACCTGACCGACTGGAAGGCGCTCGTGCAGCGCATCCACGCCTGCGAGGGGAAGGTGCGGATCGCGCTGGTCGGCAAGTACGTCCAGCTCCACGACGCCTACCTTTCGGTGGCCGAGGCCCTCAAGCACGCCTCGATCCACCACGGGGTCGAGCTGGAGATCGACTGGGTCGACGCCGAGGCCCCCGATCTCGACGCCCTGCTGGCCGAGGCCGACGGAATCCTGGTGCCCGGGGGCTTCGGCGGGCGCGGCATCGAGGGCAAGATCGCCGCGACGCGGTTCGCCCGGGAGAAGCGGACGCCGTTCCTCGGCATCTGCCTGGGCATGCAGATCGCGGTGATCGAGTTCGCCCGCCACGTGTGCGCGATGGACGGCGCCAACTCCAGCGAGGCCGATCCCGAGACGCCGTATCCGGTGATCGACCTCCTGCCCGAGCAGCGGGCCGTGGAGGAGCGCGGGGGCACGATGCGCCTCGGCGCCGACCCGGTGCACCTCGTGGAGGGAACCCGCACCCGTGCGGCCTACGGCGACCAGGCGGTCATCTACGAGCGCCACCGCCACCGCTACGAGGTCAACCCCTCCATGCACGAGGAGCTCGAGTCGGCCGGCCTGGTGTTCAGCGGCCGCTCGCCCAACGGGCGCCTGGTGGAGGTCGTCGAGCTCGCCGACCATCCCTGGTTCTGCGCCTCGCAGTTCCACCCCGAGTTCAAGAGCCGCCCGACGCGGCCGCAGCCGCTGTTCCGCGAGTTCATCGGCGCGGCCGCCGAGCGTGCCCGCCAGCGCCCGGACGCGGCGCCGCGCGAGCACGCCCCCCTGGGCGGTTGACGGCCAACGACATGGCCGGGCTGCCGGAGGTGGCCCGGCTCATGGTGCGCCTGTGTGAGATCCCGTCGCCCTCGCGCGAGGAGGGGCCGGTGGCCGAGTTCGTGCGCGCCGAGCTGCGCGCGCTCGGCGCGGAGGTCCACGAGGACGACGCGGCGAGCACGCTCCCGGCGGGCTGCGGCAACATCGTGGCCCGCTTCCCGGCCACGGCCCCGGGTACGCCGATCATGTTCGGCACCCACCTCGACACCGTGCCCGTCTCGGGCCCGATCGACGTGGAGCTCGTGGACGGCGAGCTCACCAACCGCAACCCGACGATCCTCGGCGGCGACAACAAGTCGGCCGTGGCCGTCGTGCTGGAGGCGATGCGCCGGCTGGCCGCCGAGGGGCTCCCGCACGCCGGAGTGGAGCTGGTCTTCACCCCCTGCGAGGAGATCGGCCTGCGCGGGGCCCGGGCCTTCGACCCGTCGCCGCTCCACGCGCGGTTCGGGTTCGTCTTCGACCACACCGGGCCGGTGGGCGACATCGTGGGCAGCGCGCCGTCGCTGCACAAGATCGACGCGACCTTCATCGGGCGCGCCTCGCACGCGGGCATCTCCCCGGAGGCGGGCCGCAACGCGGTGGTCGCCGCCGCGCGGGCGGTCGCCCGGATGCCCCTCGGGCGCATCGACGCAGAGACGACGGCCAACATCGGCACGATCGACGGCGGCTCGGCCACGAACGTCGTGGCCGAGCGCTGCTCGATCACCGCCGAGGCCCGCAGCCGGGACGAGCGCGCCCTGGCGGTGCAGCTCACCGCGATGCTCGACGCGCTCACCTGGGCTGCGAGCGAGTGCGAGGTCGACCTCGAGACCCGCGTCGAGAAGGAGTTCACGGCCTACCGGCTCGGGGAGGCGGAGCCCCAGGTGCGCATGGCGATGGAGGTGCTCTCGGGCCTCGGCCACACGCCCCGCATGGTGCCGAGCGGGGGTGGGTCCGACGTCAACGCCTTCATCCTCAACGGCCTGCCGGCGGTCAACCTCTGCAACGGGATGGTCGCCCCCCATACGCCCGACGAGCGGATCGCCGTCGCCGACCTCGAGAGGATGCTCGACGTCACGCTGGCGCTGATCGCCGCGGCCCGCACCCCGGCCTGATGGCGGACGAGGGGCGGCTCGATCCGCCCATCCGCACCACGCGCATCCACGAGGGGACGATCGTGAACCTGCGCTCGTCCGACTACCGCCGCCCCGACGGCACCGTCGTGCGCCGCGAGGTGATGGACCACCCGGGCGCCGTCGTGATCGTCCCGGTCGGCCACGACCACGTGATCCTGGTCCGCCAGCCCCGCGAGGCCGTCGAGGCCTACACGCTCGAGCTGCCGGCAGGGAAGCTCGACCACGCTGGCGAGGATCCGCTGGAGTGCGCCAAGCGCGAGCTGGCCGAGGAGGTCTCCCGCGCGGCCGCCGACTGGCGCGACCTGGGCGGCTTCTACACGGCCCCGGCCATCCTCACCGAGTTCATCCACTGCTTCATGGCCACCGGCCTCACGCCGGTCTCGGGGGCCGATGCCGACGAGGACGAGCAGATCGAGGTCGTCGAGTGGCCGCTGTCCGACCTGGACGGCGCCATCTCGCGGGTGCGCGACGCCAAGACGCTGGTCGGGCTGATGCGCCTCGAGCGGGAGCTGCGCGCTGGCTGCTGAGCGGGAGGACGACGAGTCCTCCACAGAGGGCCGCGGCGTCCGTCGCGCCGCGGCCCTGACGCTGGCGGTGCTCGGCATCGGCGAGGCCATCATGATCGCGGCGCTGGTCGACGACCTCCCGGGGCGCGGCTGGGCCCCGCCGCTCGTGTGCGCGCTGATCGCGGCGTCGGCCGTGGCCATCCTGGCGGCGGCCCGCCGACACCAGGATGACGACGATGCCGGGACCGCCCGCGCCCTCGTGGTGCTCGGCGCCGGGGTGGCCTTCGCGGCGCTGGCCGCCACCGCACTCCTGCTGGCGGTCTACTCGACCGCCATCTGACGGCCCGCGGCCTCGAGGGGTCGCGCGAAGACGACCACGGCGCAGGCGCAGGGGTATCCGCACTCCGGGCAGGCGCCCGCCGTGGCGACCGACACCCCCTGGAAGAAGCCCGCGATCTCCGTCAGCCGGGCGAAGCCCGCACGGGCCATCGCCGGCGCGATCGCGGCCCGGTCCAGGTGGGTCCGTCCGAGACGCCGGATAACGTCCCGCGCCCATGTCGACGGCCAAGGGCTATCCACGCTGGCAGACGGCCCCGCCGACGCTGCCGCACATCGAGGCCCAGAAGGCCGTCCGCGACGCCCACGCGCCCCGCGATCCGCTGGCCTCCGACCCGGCCGGCCGCACGGTCTACCGGCTGCACCCTCCGAGCGGCCCGGCGGCCCGCGGGGCGTCCGAGCGCCTCCGGGCGATGCTCGACCCCGAGCAGCTGGCCGCCGTCGAGGGCGCGCGCGGGCGCGTCCTCGTGCTCGCCTCGGCCGGATCCGGCAAGACGCGCACCATCATCGCGACGCTCGCCCACCTGGTCGAGACGGGCACGCCGCCCGAGGCGATCATGCTCGTCACGTTCACCCGCCGGGCCGCGCGCGACATGATCGACCGGGCCGGGCGCGTGTCTCAGATCGACCTGGCGCCGGTCACCGCGGGCACCTTCCACTCGGTCTGCCGCCGGATCCTCGCCCGCTACGGGCCGCTGGTCGGCCTGCCCTCCTCGTTCACGATCCTCGACGGGGAGGACCAGGCCCAGGTCGCCGCCATCGCCCGCGACGCCGTGCTGGCGGGCCGCCAGACGCGCCCGTCGCTGCCCAAGCCCGGGGCCATCGTCGGCTGGGCGTCGCTCGCGGCCGAGAGCGGCCGCACCCTGGAGCAGGTCGTCATGGACGCCAACCCGCGCCTCGGCGACAGGCTGGAGGACCTGCGGGCGATCGCCGACGGCTACGCCGAGCGCAAGCGTCGGATGGGGGCGGTCGACTACGCCGACCTGCTCGTGCTCACGGCCCGCCTGCTGGACGAGCACCCGCGTGTGCGGGCACGGCTCGCCGAGACGTACCGGTGGATCCTCGTGGACGAGCTGCACGACACCAACCCGGTGCAGGCGCGCCTGGTCGAGGCGATCGCGGGTGAGGGCGGGAACCTGATCGCGGTGGCCGACCCGGACCAGTCGATCTACTCCTGGAGGGGCGCCGACCCCCAGGTGGTGCAACGCTTCGCCGCGGTCGAGGGGACCCGCGTCTTCCCCCTGCAGACCAATTACCGCTCCACGCCCGAGGTGGTCGGGCTGGCGCAGGCGACGCTCCCCGCCGGCAACCCCTTCGGCAAGAGCCTCAGGGCCGCCCGCCCCGCCTCCGGGGCGCTGCCGGTGATCGCCCACCTGGCCTCGGTGCAGGACGAGGCGCGGTTCGTCGTGCAGCGCATCGCCGACCTCATCACCGAGGGCCGGGCCCCCGGCGAGATCGCCGTCCTCTACCGGGCCCACCATCACTCGGTGGACCTGCAGCTCGCCCTGTCGGAGGCCGGGGTGGAGTTCGAGATGTTCTCCGGGTCACGGTTCGTGGAGAGCGCCCACGTGAAGGACGTCCTCGCGTTCTGCCGCCTGCGCCACAACCCACGCGACGAGCTGGCCTGGCGCCGCGCCATGCGCCTCTTCGACCGCGTCGGCGAGTCGATCGCCGCGCGCACCTGGGCGCAGATCGCAGACGCCCCCGACCCGCTCGCCGCGGCCGCGGCGCTGCGGCCGGCCGGGGCGGCGTCGGCCAGTCTCGCCAGGTTCGCTGAGACGGTCGGTCAGGTCGCCGCCCTGGCGCGGCCCGAGGACATCGTGCTGCTCGTCGCCCGCGCGGAGTGGTACCGCGACCACCTCCAGCGCGCCTACCCCAACTGGCGCGACCGCGAGGGCGACCTCGCCCGGCTGGCCGAGCTCGCCACGCGCTCGGCCGGGCTCGACCGCTTCCTCGGCGACCTCCAACTGGCCGAGAGGGTGGAGGTGGACGAGGACATCTCGGGCCCCGCCCGCCGGGTGGCGCTGTCGAGCGTCCATCAGGCCAAGGGCCTCGAGTGGCCGATCGTGTTCGTGCTGCAGGTGGAGTCCGGCGCGTTCCCCTCCGGCTGGGCCGTGAGCGAGGGCAACCTCGACGAGGAGGAGCGGCTCTTCTACGTGGCCGTCACCCGTGCCGCGGACGAGCTCTACCTCTGCCGTCCGATCGCCGCCCGGCGCCCCTGGGACACCGGGCCCGACGCCGTGGTGATCAACTCGGGCCAGGGCTTCCTCGACCGCGACCTGGGCGGCCTGGTGGACGAGTGGTCCGTGCGGTGAGCCACCCGGCCCGGGCGGTCGCCGCCCGGTGATCGTCTCGCGCCGCCCCCAGGGCCTCGTGCTGGTGCGCCAGGTTGACCACCAGGACCAGTGCGCGCTGATGGCGCGGGCCTGGGGCAACGCGCGCTTCGCTCGCCCGGAGCCGTTCGGGCCCCTCGAGCAGGCGGCTGCGTGGCACGACGAGGGGTGGCGCGCCTGGGAGGAGGCGCCGGGCGTCCGCGACGGCGCGCCGGTCGACTTCACCGAGATCGACCGGCCGGCCCACGTGGCCCTCTACCGAGAGGGGATCGCCATCGCCCAAGCGCGCGACCCGCGCGCCGGCCTGCTCGTGAGCATGCACGGGCAGCGGCTCTACGAGGGCCGGGGCGGCCTCGATCCGGGCCCCGTCACCCCCCGCCCGGAGCGCGAGCCGGTCGTGCGGGCGTTCCTCGACGAGCAGGACGTCGTCCAGCGGCGCCTCCGGGCCCGCATCGGTGACGGGCCCGCGCTCGACGCGTGGGCGTGGGCCGGATACCGCCTGCTCCAGACCTGGGACGCGCTGAGCATCCACCTGACCTGGCGGGGCCTCCTGGCCGGGCGCGACCTCATCCTGCCTCAGGTGCCGCGTGAGGCCGGAGATCCCGGCCTCGACCTGCACGTGAGCCCCGACGGGCCCATGTCCTGCACGCTCGCGCCCTGGCCGTTCTCGGGCGATTCGCTCGGCCTGCCGGTGCGAGCCCGCACGATCGCGGACCGGCCCTACGCGTCCGCCCTCGACCTGGAGGAGAGCCTCGCGCGGGCCGATTGGTCAACCCTCGACTTCAGGGTGCGGCGGGGATGAGGCGGGAGGGGTGCAGGCGCGAGCCGGCACCCCTCCCGCTGGATCCTCAGTCGTCCTGGTACTTAAAGGACACCGACAGACGGCTCCGGTACTGGTCGATCGAGCCGTCGTCGTTGATCGTGACGTCCTGCTCGACAACCTCCGCGACCCGCAGGTCGCGGAGGGTCTTCGCCGCAGTGGCGACGGCGGCCGCGGTGGCGTCCTCCCACGAGGCCTCGCTCGTGCCGACGATCTCGATGACCTTGTAGACGCTGTTGCCCATCGGGGGACATCCTTTTTCCGGGTGGTGGACACATCCGCCCCGAGGGGCTCGTGCAGAGTCTCACGAATGCACTGGTCCCGGGGCAAGTCCTGAGGGCCCTCCGATGACGATGGTCCCCTCTGCGCCGAGCCGCTCGACGGTCGCCGCAACTCGCGCGCGGAGGTTCGCGTCGGCCGGCAGCACCACCGTGCCGCGGCCGGGAGCGCCCACCACGACGGCCTCGCCGCGCGCGAGGCGCAGCCCGGCGTAGGCGCAGCAGATGGCGTCGATCCGGGCGGCGTCGGCGATCGAGACCCAGTCGTCGGTCGCCTCGGCGGGGGTCCAGCCGTCGAGGTCGACCACCCCGGCCAGCAGCCGCCATGCGGCGAGGACGCCATCGGGGTGTGCGCGGCCGACGCCCTTGGGGCGGTAGCGCGGCGCCCGCACGCGCAGCCACGCCTCGCGGTAGTCGGCGAGGGGGATCGCGGGCCGCCCGAGCGGGTGCGCGCCCTCCCAGGCGATCTGGCGCAGCACCTGGTCGGGGACCGCCTCCAGTGCCGTTCGCCCCCCCGCGCCGAGGCGGGGCGCGAGCGCGACGCCCCGGGCGCCGCCGTAGACCGTCTCGAGGCGGCGCCCGGACACCGGGAAAGCGGGCACGTCGCACCATGCCAGCACCTGCTCGGCGTCGCGACGGCCCGCGGCGTCGGGCACGACGAGCGGGGCGTCGACCACCACAACGGGGGCCGCGCGCGCCTCGATCAGGGCGATCACCTCGTCGTCGCCCGCTCCCTCAGCGAGGTCCCGCAGGCACCCGCCGGGGTCGAGCCGCGCCACGACCGACCGCCGCGGGCTCGAGACCAGGTCCATGTGCGCGAGAAGGTGGAGACCGAGGAAGTCCGCCATAGCGAGCACGCTACCGGGCGGGGCGCCGCTGGACGCCGGGGTCCGGCGGCGTCTACGCTCCGGCGGATGACCGCCCGCCCGACGACCCCCCGGAGTCCTGCGTGAGCACGATCCTCCTGCTCATCATCGCCCTGCTGGCGCCCTGGGTGGTGCACCTCGCCGCCCCTCGGCAGCGGCCGCTCGCGCTCGTTGGCGTGATCGTGGTCTTCCTGCTCTATGGCATCTTCGCCGAGAACCCGATCCTGCGGTGGGAGCTGTGGGCCGGCCTCGCCGCGGGCATCCTGACCGTGCTCTTCCTGGCCGGCGGGGCCGCGTCGTCCGGGCGCCCGCGCTCGGGCCGCTCCTCGCGGCGTCGTCCGGGCGCGGACTCCGACTTCGACGAACCCAACGAGCCCACCGGCGAGATCTGACCGGGGGCCTCCGCGGCGCGCACGGGAGCGATGCGGGCGGGAGCCGCCCCGGGCCCTACGGGTCGGTGGGGTCCAGATGCTCCGCGATGAGCGACTCCGCGCGGTCGGAGTCCTCCAACAGCATCAGCCCGCGGCGCAGCGCCTTCACTCCTCCGGCCTTGTCTCCACTGGCGATGAGGCTCATTCCGAAGGGCAGGAAGGCGTCGGCGTAGCGGCGGTCGAGCGAGACGGCGCGCTGGGCCGCCGCGAGCGCCGCCGGGATCGCGTCGGCGTTCAGCAGGGCGTACGACTCGAAGCCCGCGGCGGCGGGATCGGTGGGGTCGAGGCGGGCGGCGGCGGTGAAGGCCTGCCGGGAGGGGACCGCCTTCTTGAGCGCCGAAAGGGCCACGCCACGGCCGAAGGCGGCCGTGGCCATGGTCTTGTCGCGCCGCAGCGCGCGGTTGTAGGCGCCGAGTGCCGGCTTCCACTTCTCCCGCTTGGCGAGCAGCTCGGCCTGCACCAGATGACCGGGTGCGCTGATGCGCCAGGACCTCCGCCAGGAGACGATCATCCTGCGGGCATCGGTGAGCTTGCCGGCGTCCACCAGCTGGCGGGCCTGGGCGATCGCGAAGGCCAGGGTGCGCGGCTCGCGCCTGACCGCGAAGGCGAGCGACTTGGCAAGGTCGGGCGCGGCCTCCCAGTCCGGGCCGGCCTTGAGCGTCGCGGTGCGGGCAGCGCCCTTGCGGACGAACTCGACCGGCACGCCGGTGTCGGCGGGCAGGGCGCGCAGCGCGGCCGACCATGCCCCGGGGCCCGCCACCGACCGACCGGCGATCGAGGTGATGACGTCGCCGCGCCGCAGGCCGGCCTTGGCGACCGAGCCCTTGATGCCGACGGCCGCCACGAGCTGTCCGTCGACCGTCGTGCCCGACTGGCGGCGGAAGGCGCGCCACAGGGGCACGGTGTAGGCGTCGAAGAGGGCGCGCGGGGCGGTGAGCTTGAGCCGGAAGGGCGCCCGGAGGGTCGCGGACGCACGCCCCTGGTCGTCGGTGGCCTGCACCCGGACCCTGTACGCCCGCGGGAGCATCTGGAAGCCTGCGCTGTCGGTGGCCTCGACGCGCAGGTAGGCGCGTCCGGCCGGACGCGCGGCCGAATCGGTGACCGTCTTCACGACCTTGCCGCCGGACCCTGCGATCACCTGGACCGTCAGCTTGGCCGGCGTCGCGAGCCGAACGCCGACGAGGAAGCGGGCGTGGCCCTGTTGGGCGGAGACGGTCCGGGGCAGGCGCAACGAGTCGATCGCCGGCGGGGGCGTGGCCGCGGGCGTCGTGCCCGACGGGGGCGCGGTGGTGGCCGGGGCGGCCGCGGCGAGGGCCGGGCCGAGGGCGCAGATCGCCGCGGCCGCGAGGGCCGCCGCTGTCGGGGGACGCAGCACGCGGGGACCCTAGCAGCGGGTTGCCGGACCCCCGGCGCCGGATGGTTCCCCCGCGGCGGGGGTCCGGAGTAGAGTGCCGCCCGGTCATGGCCGAGCAACTCGCCCCCCTCGAGGTGATCGAGCGAACCCGGCGTGGCGAGCCCGTCGACGCGCCGAGCGTCGAGTCGTTCGTGCGCTCCTGGATCGACCGCACGAGCGCCGACTCACTGATGGCGGCCTGGTGCATGGCCGCCTGTCTGGCCGGCATCGGGCGCGAGCAGGTGGAGGCGCTCACGCGCACCCTGATCGCCTCGGGGGACCGCCTGGAGCTGGGCACGCTCGGCCCGACGGGCGACATCCAGTTGACCGGCGGCGTCGGTGACACCTCGCCGCTGGTGGCGGCCCCGCTGGCGGCGGCGCTCGGCGTGCGCATCGCGACGATGGGCGGGCGCGGCCTCGGTCATTGCGGCGGGCTGATCGACAAGCTCGAGGCCATCCCGGGTTTCGATGCGGACCTGCCGCTGGCGCGCTTCGTGCGCCAGGTGCGCGACGTGGGCATCGCGGTGATCTCCCAGACCGCGCGCCTCACGCCTGCCGACCGCCGTCTCGAGGAGCTGCGCGACGCCACCGGGACGACTCCCGCCGCCGGGCTCGTGGCGGCGTCGGTGATGGCTCGCGCGATCGCCGGCGGCGCGGGCGCCGTCTCGCTCGACGTCACCTTCGGGCACGGGGCCCACATCGCCGACGCGGACGCGGCTCGCGAGGCCGCCGCGATGATGGCGGCCCTCGCGGCGCCCTGGGGGCGCCGCGTGCGGTGGATCGTGAGCGACATGGACTCACCACGCGGGCGTTTCGTGGGCAACGCCCTCGAGGTCGCCGAGGCCGGGGAGGTCCTGCGGGGCGCGGGGCCGGAGGACGTGCGCGAGGTGGCGGCGCGCCTGGCGGGCGACCTGGCCGAGGCCGCCGGAGTGGCGGCGCCCGGCGAGGGGCGGGCGGCCGCGGCCGGGGCGCTGCGTGACGGCAGCGCGCTCGCCGGCGCCGAGCGGTGGGTGGAGGCGCAGGGCGGCGACCCCGCCGTCTGGACCGACCCGGGCGCGCTGCCGAGCGCGCCGGTGCGGATCGACGTGCCGGCTCCTCGCGACGGCTGGGTGGCGGCGATCCCGGCCCGGGGGATCGGCGAGGTCGCGCGCTGGCTGGGTGCGGGGCGGCTCCACTCCGACCAGTCGATCGACCCGGTGGCGGGGGTCGAGATCGTCGCCGGAGTGGGCCAGCGGGTCTCCCTCGGCGATCCGGTCGTGGTCGTGCACGGGCGCGACGAGTGGGCGGGGGAGCGCGCGCGCGCCATGGCCGAGGCCTGGATCGTCGTGTCGGAGGACGAGGTCGCGCGACCGGATCCGGTGGCGGGGGAGGGCGGGGACGATGCCGGAGCTTCCTGAGGTCGAGACCATCCGGGCGCAGCTGGCCGGGCGCATCCCGGGCCGGACCTTCGCCACGGTCGAGGTGTTCGACCCGAAGCTGGTCAGCCCGGCCGAGCCGCGGGAGTTCGTCGAGGCCGTCGTCGGACGCCGCATCGAGGCCGTCGACCGCCGCGGCAAGTACCTGCTCATCGGCCTCGACTCCGGCGACACCCTGGCCGTCCATCTGCGCATGACCGGACGCCTGCACTGGCGCGCGGGGCCGCCTCACGACGATGAGCGCTTCCTTCGGGCCCGCTTCCACCTCGACGACGACAGCACGCTCACCTTCGGGGACATGCGCCGCTTCGGCCGTGCCTGGATCGTGTCCGGCTCCCCGGCCGAGCGCGATGCCTACTGGAGCGGACGGATCGGCGTCGAGCCGCTCTCGCCGGCCTTCACCGCGCGTGTGCTGGAGGGGCTGCTCGCCGACCGGCGCGGTCCGGTCAAGGCGGTGCTGCTGAACCAGGCGCTCGTCGCGGGCCTGGGCAACATGTACGTCGACGAGGCCCTCTTCCAGGCGCGCGTGCATCCCGAGAGGCCGGCCGGCTCCCTCGACGCCGCCGAGCTGAAGCGCCTACACCGGGCCATCCGCGACCGTCTCGCCGCCGCGGTCACGGCCGGCGGGGCCTCGATCGACAGCTACCGCGACTCCCTCGGAGAGAAGGGCACGATGCAGGACCTCCTGCGCGTCCACCTGCACGCCGATGAGCCCTGCCCGCGGTGCGGGGCCACGATCCGCAAGACCCGGGTGGCCCAGCGCGGCACCTACTGGTGCCCGGCCTGTCAGACGCCCCCCGCACCGTGGTGAGCTCCGTAGCGGGGGTGCACGTGGGCCACTGGACCGACGCGCACGCGGGTACCGGCTGCACGGTGATCATCCCGCCGCCCGGGACGGTCGGGGCGGTCGAGGTGCGCGGGGGCGGTCCCGCGACCCGTGAGACCGACCTGCTCGGCCCGTTCTCCGCCGTCAACGATGTCACCGCGCTGCTGCTCACCGGGGGCAGCGCCTTCGGCCTCTCCGCCGCCGCGGGCGTGGTGAGATGGTGCGAGGAGCAGGGCCTCGGCCACGAGACCGGCATCGCGCGCGTGCCGATCGTGCCGGCGGCGGCGATCTTCGACCTCGGCCTGACGCAGAACCTGCGCCGTCCGGGTCCCGACGACGCCTACGCCGCCTGTGTCGCGGCGGCGGAAGGGCCTCACGCGGTGGGCAGCGTGGGCGCCGGGACCGGCGCGACGGTGGGCAAGCTGCGCGGCCAGGCGGGGTGGTGCAAGGGCGGCCTCGGCGCGGACTCGCGCACGCTGTACGACGGCGTGAGGGTGGCCGCCCTCGCCGTCGTGAACGCGTGGGGTGACGTGCTCGACGAGGCCGGCGCGGTGATCGCGGGCGCCTTCGACGCCGAGGCCGGCTTCCTCGGGGCCAGCGGGCGCGTGATCGACACGCCGCCCGAGCACCCGCGCCTGGCGGCGCCCACGAACACCACCCTCGTCTGCGTCGTGACCGACGCGCGCCTCACCCGGGCCGAGGCGACCGCGGTGGCGCGCATGTCCCACGCCGGGATGGCGCGCGCCGTGTCCCCGGTGCACACGCCGATCGATGGTGACGCGGCGTTCTGCCTCGCCACCGGCGAGCGTCCGGTGAGCGTCTTCGCCTGCGGCGTCGCGGCGGCCGAGGCGGCGGCCGGGGCGATCCGGGACGCGGTGCGCCGGGCGACCGGCGTGCGCGGCGTGCCGACCGGCGCGGAGCGCCGGGCTGCGATTCAGGGATAACCTCCCCTCCGCACCCGACAGAGGAAGCCCGCCGCCCGTGCCCGACATCACCGCCCCGATCGTCAACTTCGCCACCGACCAGGTGGGCGCGTACGGAGTCCTGGCGGTCTTCGTCCTGATGATCCTCGAGAGCGCCTGCATCCCGGTGCCGAGCGAGGCGATCATGCTCTACGGCGGCTTCCTGGTGAGCCGGGGCGACGAGAGCCTGTTCCTGATCGTCGCCGCGGGGGTCGCGGGCAACGTGATCGGCTCCTGGATCGCCTACGCCGTGGGCCGCTACCGCGGCCGCGAGTGGGCGCTGCGCTGGCACTGGCTCCACATCACGCCCAAGCGGCTCGACTCGGCCGACCACTGGTTCGCGCGCTACGGGTCGTGGGCGGTGCTGATCTCGCGCTGCCTGCCGATCATCCGCACCTTCATCTCGCTGCCGGCCGGCATCGCGCGGATGCCGTTCTGGCGCTTCACGATCCTCACGCTGATCGGCTGCATCCCGTGGGTGCTCATGCTGGCCCTCGCCGGCCGCGCCGTCGGCGACAACTGGGAGGACCTGCAGCACCAGCTCCACTACTTCGACTACCTGCTCGTGGTGGGGATCGTCGTCGGCGCGGCCTACGTGGTGGTGCGCCACCGGCGCCGGCTGCGCGAGGCCCCTGACGCGGCGCTCGTCGAGGAGTAGGCCGGTGGACGCCGAGGCGATGAAGGCCTTCGCGCGGGAGCGCGTCGAGGTCCTCTTCAACCGGGGCGAGCTCGACCGGGTCGAGGAGTTCGTGACCGACGACTTCGTGAACCACGAGGCCTGGCCCGGCGAGGACTCCGGGCTACGAGGGCTTCCGGCTGCGCCTGCGGCGGCTGCGCGCCGGCGTCCCGGACATCCACATGGAGGTCCACCAGGTCGTGGCGGGCGACGACCTGGTGGCCTACCGCGCCACGCTCTCGGGTAGCCATCTGGGCGAGCTGCTGGGCATGGCGCCCACCGGCCGCCGCTTCCGCGTGCAGCACATGCACATGCTCCGGATGCGGGAGGGGCGCTCGAGCGAGCACTGGGCCACCCGCGACGACCTCGGGATGTTGCAGCAGCTCGGCATCATCCCCTCTCCCGCGCCGGCACTGAGCCCGCCGGGGGAGTGACCCTAGGCGGCGTCGATGCCGAGCAGGGCGTCGAGCTCGCCGGCGTCGTGCAGGGCCTTCATGTCGTCCCAGCCGCCGATCGGCGTGTCGCCGATCAGGATCTGGGGGACGGTGTAGCGGCCGGTGAGCTCCACCAGCCGATTCCGCGCCGCCGGATCGCGGCGGTCGAGGTAGATCTCCTCGAAGGGGACCCCCTTCTGGTCGAGGAAGCGCTTGGCGCGGGTGCAGTAGGGGCACGCGTCGCCGGTGTACATGCGGATGTGTGGTGAGTTCATTCAAAAAGTGTAGCGAGGCGCGCACTCCGAGCGCCTTGCCACACTCCGGGGTGATGGCGACCTACGAGACCGAGGCCGTGGTGCTCCGGAGCATCCGGTACTCGGAGGCCGACGCGGTGCTCGCGCTCTCGACCCGTGCGCGCGGCCGCGTCTCGGCGATCGCGAAGGGCGCGCGCAAGACCACCTCGCGCCTGGGCGGGCGGTTGCAGCCGGGCGTACGGGTCCTCGTCTCGGTCCACGAGGGGCGCGGCGACATGGGCACGATCCGCGGGGCGTCGATCATCGACGCCCACGCGGGGCTCTGGGTGGCAGGCCACCGCCTGCAGGCCGCCGCCTGCGTCCTCGAGACCGTGATGCGCGTGATGCCCGAGGAGGAGGCCTCCGAGGAGGCCTGGAACCTGCTCACCCGCACGCTGACGCTGCTCTCGAGCGCCCCCGAGCCGCCGGGCCCCGCGCGGCTCGACCCCCTGGTCCTCGGCTGCCAGGCCAAGCTGCTCGTGGTGAGCGGGTTGCTGCCCCTGCTGACGGTGTGCGCGCGCTGCGGCGCGGGCCCGCCGCTGCCGGCCTTCTCGGCGGCGTCGGGGGGGGCCGTGTGCGACGCCTGCGGGGCGGGGGCGGAGCCGGTGGAGCCGGGCGCGCTCGCGGCCCTCGCGCAGCTCGTCGGGCGGCCCCTCGCCGAGGCGGGCGCCGCCGTGCCGCGCGAGAGCGCCGCCGGGGCCGAGCGGCTGATCGGCCTGGTGCTGCGCGAGCACCTCGGCGTGCGCCTGCGCTCGGCGGCCCCGCTCTAGTTTCAGTCGGCGGTCGCGGCGCGCCGCGACCGCCGCCGCGCGAGCAGCGCGAGGGCGAGCGTGCCGGCCAGGAGCACGCCCAGGACGACGTAGCTCGCCCCGCTCATCCTCTCCTCGACGGCGCGCCACTGCTCGTCGAGCGCCCAGCCCAGCCCGATCAGGGCGGTGTTCCAGATCGCGCTTCCGAGGGTCGTCAGCAGCAGGAACTTCGGCAGCGAGTAGCGGGCGAGGCCCGCGGGGAGGGAGACCGTGCTGCGCACGAGCGGGATCGCCCGGCACACGAGGACCGTCGCCGAGCCCCAGCGGTCGAACCACCGCTCGAGCAGCAGCAGGCGCTCGGCCGTGGCGCCGACCCGCGCCCCGTGGCGCTGCAGCAGGGCCACGCCGCCACGGCGTGCGGCGACGTAGAGGACCAGGTTGCCGGCGAGCGAGCCCGCCGTGGCGGCGAGGATCACCAGAGGGAACGAGAGGTTCCCCTCGGCGACGGCGAAGCCGACGAAGGGCAGGATCGCCTCGCTCGGCACGGGGGGGAAGACGCACTCGAGGAACATCAGGCCGAACAGCCCGGCGTACCCGAGTGCGTCGATCACCTCGATGACCCAGTCACTCACGCTCGGCCGAGGGTAGCAGCGGCTCCCGCCCGGACACCCCCCCGAAAGTCCATGCGTCGAACAGCGGCCGCAGGTGCTCCCGGTACTGGTTCAGCTGACGGGCGACGATGCCGGGGTCGTCGAGCGCGCGCGAGAGCACGAACGCCCCCTCGTAGACGGTCAGCAGCTCGTCGCAGAGGACGCCGGGGTCGACCGGCGCGCGGGGCGGGTGGAGAGCGGCCGCCTCGCGGATGAGGGCGCCCAGGCGCTGGCGCCACGCGGCGTACGACCTCGTCACCACGTTCGACGCGGTCCACGACCGGGGGGACCCCGACGCGCTGCTGAGCGGCATCCGCCGCACGCTGAGGCCCGGCGGCGTCTACCTGATGCAGGACATCGCGGAGTCGAGCCACGTGCACGAGAACCTCGACCACCCTCTCGGCCCGCTCCTTCACACCGTCTCGACGATGCACTGCATGACCGTCTCGCTCGCCCAGGACGGAGCCGGGCTCGGGACGATGTGGGGGGACCAGCTGGCGCGGCAGATGCTCTGGACGGCCGGCTTCGGGAGCGTCGAGCGCCACGACCTCGCGCACGACCCGGTCAACGCGTGCTACGTGATTCGCCCCTGATCGCCGTGGTGGCGCCCGCCGGCCCCTCGTGGCCCGGGGGGCGCCACCGCGAGATCGACTACTTCGGGCGCTCCTCCAGGTACTTCTTCAGCCCGAGGAACGGGAGGACGAACGCGGCGATCAGGGCCGCCGCCCAGACGATGACGGCCGCCGCGATCCACGTCCCGGCGCCGTCGATCGACAGCCCGTCCGTGAGGATCGTCGTGATGATGAGCGCGACGAGCGTGGCGATGAGCGCGACTCCGCCGAGCGCCGCCGATCCGCGCCGGCGCAACTGGACCGCAATGAACGGCTGCATCAGCGCCAGTACGACCGTGAAGACGAGCACGGCGATGATGAAGCCCGTCGCGTCGAGCGTCATGCCGTCGAGCACGACGGCTGCGACGATGAGGCCGACGGCGTTGGCGAGCAGCAGGACGGCGGTGCGGACCAGCAGTCGAATCACGGGAGGTCCTCTCGGAGGGTGTCCGCGTGAGCCTACGCACGGGAACCGGACGCAGAAAGATCACCCGGGGTGAAATCGCGGCGGGGTGATGACCGCTCACCCCGCCTGCGCAGAGGGTTGTCCCGGCAACAGCGACCGAGCCCGTGAAGGGGACTGGCGATGAGCGTCGGGTACCGGATCACCGTACGAGGGGTCATGAGCGAGCGGTTCTGCCAGGGATTCGCCGGGCTGAGCCGCGACGTTGACGGGCCTCGTACCATCCTGTCCGGCGATCCACGCACCGCGCCTCCTCTCGAGGACGTACTCGCCCGGCTCGGCAACCTCGGCCTCGAGGTCGTCGGGGTCGAGCGGCCGCACGGCACCACCGCACACCCCGCCCTGGAGGCCTGAATGTCCCGCCTTGCCGCACTCGCCACGCGACGCCCCTGGAGGGTGATCCTCGTCGCGATCGCCTTCATGGCCGTCGCGGTCGTCGTCGGAGGCCCGCTCACGGCCAACCTCACCAGCGCCGGATTCGAGGATCCGAACGCCGAGTGGGTGCACGCCCGCGACAGCCTCGAGAGGGCCAGCGGCGCCAACCCGGCGCCCGGGGTGATCGCCCTCGTCGAGCCCGGGACCGACGTCCGCTCCGGCGCCGGCAAGGCGCAGGTCGAGAAGACCGCGGCCGCGATCGCGGCCGACCCCGCCATCGCCGGCGTGGTCACGGCGTTCACCGGCGGCGGCGACGCGCTCATCTCGAAGGACGGCACGGCCTCCTACATCGCGGGCTTCTTCCGGCCCATCAGCGACGACGCCGCCGAGGAGGGGGCCGTGCGCATCCGCGCCTCCCTGGCGGGCGACCCAGCCGTGCGTCTGGGCGGCGCGGTCGTGGTGGGCGAGGAGGTCGGCACGATCATCGGCGAGGACCTCACCAAGGCCGAGATGCTCGCGTTCCCGCTGATCTTCCTGCTCTCGCTCTGGGTCTTCCGCGGCGTGATCGCCGCACTCCTGCCGTCCCTCATGGGGGGGCTGGTGATCTTCGGGTCCTTCCTCGCGATCGGCCTCTTCAACGAGGTCCGCACCCTCTCCGTGTACGCCCTCAACCTCGCGATCGGCCTGAGCCTCGGCCTCGCGATCGACTACAGCCTCCTGATCGTGTCGCGCTACCGCGAGGAGATGGCGGTCCACGGCCCCGGGCGCACGGCCCTGGCGCGCACGCTCCAGACCGCCGGCAAGAGCGTCCTGTTCAGCGCCGTGACCGTGGCGGCGGCGCTCGCGGGCCTGATGATCTTCCCGCAGCGCTTCCTGTTCTCCATGGGCATCGCCGGCGTGATGGTCGCCGGGGTCGCGGCCGTCGTCGCCCTGGTCGTGCTGCCCGCCGTCCTGGCCCTTCTCGGCCGGCGGGTCAACGCCCTCGCCCCGAAGGCCTGGCGCCGGCACAGCGAGGACGCCCACGAGCCGGTCACCTCGGGCTTCTGGTACCGCCTCTCGCGTGCCGTCATGCGCCGCCCGGGGATCGTGGCCGCGACCACGTCGATCGTCTTGGTGCTCGTCGCCCTGCCGGCCTTCGGCATCAACTTCACCTCCGTCGACGCCAACGTGCTCCCCACCAGCGCCGTCTCGCGCCAGGTGTCGGACGCGATCGCGCAGGACTTCCCGCAGGACCGAAGCCAGCCGAACTACATCGCCATCGACGCACCCGACTCGCCCGAGGCGAAGTCGGCGCTCGAGGGCTACGCGCGAGAGCTCGGCGCGCTGCCGGGTGTCACGGCCGTCACCCCGCCCGTCGTCGCGGGCGAAGGGACCTGGCGGATCGACGTCTACGCCGCCGGGGATGGCCTCTCGAGCTCCGCCCAGGCGCTGGTCGGCGACATCCGCACCACCCCGGCCCCGTACCCGGCCCTCGTGGGCGGCCTGTCGGCCAGCTTCGTGGACCAGAAGGACAGCATCGCGTCTCACCTGCCCTGGGCCATCGCACTGATCGCCACGACGACCATCATCGCCCTGTTCGTGATGACCGGGTCGGTGCTGCTGCCGATCAAGGCCGTCTTGATGAACCTGCTCACCCTGGGCGCCACGCTCGGGATCCTGGTCTTCATCTTCCAGGACGGGCGCCTCGAGGGGCTCCTCGGCTACGACAGCGTCGGCGCGCTCGATCTGACCCAGCCGATCCTGCTCGGGGCGATCGCCTTCGGCCTGTCCACCGACTACGCGGTCTTCCTGCTCTCGCGCATCAAGGAGGCGCACGACGCCGGCGCCGACACGTCCGACTCGGTGGCCCTCGGGCTGCAGCGAACCGGCCGCATCGTGACGGCCGCGGCCCTGCTCTTCGCGATCGCCATCGGCGCCTTCGCCACCTCCCAGATCACGCTGATCAAGGAGCTGGGCGTCGGGACCGCGCTCGCCGTCCTGATCGACGCCACCATCATCCGGGCCCTGCTGGTGCCCTCGCTGATGGCGCTGCTCGGCGGGTGGAACTGGTGGGCCCCGGCCCCGCTGCGCCGTCTGCACGAGCGCATCGGCTTCGACGAGAGCGGCCCGGCCGACGGCGACACGGGGGCGAAGCCCGCGAGCGCCTGAGGCCGGTCGAGTCGCCGCCAAGGGCCCGGCGGACGCCGGGCCCTTGGCCGTCGACGCCGATCGGCGCATCGCCTGCGCGCCAATCGGCGCCTCACCACCCGGACGAGCCCCGACGGACCTCAGGCCCCTCCGCCGCTGAGGGAGCGAGACAGGAGCCCGCGCTCCCGGGCGCGGCGTACGGCGTCCTCGCGGGTGGCGACTCCGAGCTTGCGGTAGATCGCGCGCATCTGCGTCTTGATGGTGTTGTGCGACACGTAGAGGTCGGCGGCGATCTCGCGGGCCGAGCCGTCGCCGGTGAGGCGCCGGAGCACCGCCAGCTCGCGGTCGGTCAGGTCGCCCGCTCCGGGCGGGTCGGCCGGCTCCGCCTGCCGCGCGCTGCCGGCCGCGGCCTCGAGCGCGTCGAGACGGCCGCGGATGTTCGTGACGCCGAGGGCCCCGGAGATCAGCTCCCGGGCCTCCCGGGCGCAGGCGAGCGCCTCCTCGCGGTCCCCGGCGGCCAGGTAGACCTCACCGCGCACCGCGACGCTGTGGGCGAGCTCGGTCGGCGCCCGTCCCCGGTGCGCGAGGTGCACCCCGCGGTCGGCCTGCTCGCGCGCCTCGCCGTGGAGGCCCCGGGCCGCGAGCGCGCGCGCCAGGTTCACGTGTGCCCCCGCGGCGTGGGGGTACTCGGCGTGGCGCTCGTCCTCGGACAGCGCGATGGCCTCGCGGGCGCGGTCCTCCGAGAGCGTCAGATCGCCGCGCGCGAAGTCGGTGTCGGAGAGGTGGCTCAGCGACACGAGCACGAGCGCCGGGGCGCCGCTGGCGCGGCCGCGCTCGGCGGCCTCCTCCAGGATCGGATAGGCCTCGTCGGCCTCTCCGGTCGCGTGCAGGGCGATCCCCAGCGCCATGCACGCCAGGGACCGCCACCAGGTCGCCTCGGGCGGGGTGATCGCGAGAGCCAGCCGGCCTTCGGAGACCCCGGCGGGCGTGTCGCCGGCCAGAAGCCGCTCCAGCGAGCGCGCGGACGCCAGCCCGCCGGCCATCACCTCGGGGTCGCCGGGCGCGTCCGGAGCCGCCATCGCCGTCTCGGCGGCCTCGAGCCAGGGGACGACCTCCTCGGGCCGGCCGAGGTTGATGCGGATGAGTGCCTCGGCCATGCACAGCCGCGGGTCGGCGCGCACGCGCTCGGGCGGCAGCAGCGCCAGCCATCCCTCGGTCGTGACGGTCCAGCCGCTGCGCTCGTTGCCGGCCCAGTTCTCGGCGATCAGGTCGGCCGCCTGCTCCAGGTCGCCCCCGGCGGCCGAGTGATGGATGGCCTCGTCGATCGTCCCGGCCGCCAGGTGCCACTCCGCCGCGCGCCGGTGCAGCCCGGCGATCTCCTGGGGGCGGGCGAGAACGAGCTCGTGGCGCAGGAGCTCGCCGAAGAGATGGTGGTAGCGGTACCACTCGCGGCGGTTGTCGAGCGGCACCAGGAAGAGGTTCGAACGCTCGAGCTCCTCCAGCACCCGAGCGGAGCCGGTCGTGCCGGCCACCGCGTCGCAGAGCGGTCCCGAGAGCCGGCCGAGGACCGCCGTGCGCAGCAGGAAGTCGCGCCGCTCGGGCGTCTGGCCCTCGAGCACCTCGGCGGCGAGGTAGTCGACCACCAGGCGGTCGTCGCCGGCGAAGTCGGCGATGAAGGCGTCGGCGTCGTCGCGGCCCCGTAGCGAGAGGCCGGCCAGGTAGAGGCCGGCCGCCCAGCCCTCGGTGCGGGTGCGCAGCGCGGTGACCTGGCCGGCCGGCAGATCCAGCCCGATCGCCCCATGGAGGAGGGCGGCCGCGTCGTCGTCGCCGAAGCGCAGGTCGTCGGAGCGGATCTCGGCCAGGTCGCCGCGGGCGCGCAGGCGGGCCAGCCCGATGGGCGGGTCGTTGCGGCTGGCCATCACGATCCGCAGCGTGTCCGGCAGGCGCTCCACCACGAACGCGATCGCCTCGTGGATGTCGGGGTCGGTGATCGCGTGGAAGTCGTCGAACGCGAGGATCGTCGTCCCGCCGTCGCGCGAGGCGGCGTTGAGCAGGGTCGAAAGCCCCGCCTCGCGCATGTCGGGGCTCCCCGCAAGCGCCCCGGCCGCCTGCTCGTCGATCGGCACCCCGGCGCGCTCGAGAGCCTCCGAGAGGTATCGCCAGAAGCGGGCCGGGTCGTTGTCGGCGGCGTCGAGCGCGAGCCACGCGCAGGGGTGTCCCGCGGTCGCGAGCCACTCGCCCACGAGCGTGCTCTTGCCCCATCCCGCCGCCGCGCTGACCAGGGTGAGGCGGTGGCCGGCCACCGCGCGGTCGAGCCGGGCCATGAGATCCGGGCGCGCCACGAGGCCCGGGCGCCGGCCGGGCGCGCGCAGCTTGGTCTCGAGCAGGGGTGGCGGGAGGAGTGTCGCCATCGGCGTATTGAGGCGTGTGGCGGGCGCAGGGTCAAGCGCCTTCGCGCGTGGCGGCCGCCGGGGGTGGGTACACTCCGGCGTCGTGGCGGGGGCGAGCTTTCAGGACGTGATCGCGCGGCTGTCCGGCTACTGGGCGGACCAGGGCTGCCTGGTCACCACGCCGTACCACACCGAGGTGGGCGCCGGGACGTTCAATCCGGCGACCCTCCTGCGCAGTCTCGGCACCGACCCCTGGAAGGTGGCGTACGTCGAGCCGTCCATCCGCCCGACCGACGGGCGCTACGGGGAGAATCCCTTCCGGCTGCAGCACTACTTCCAGTACCAGGTGCTGATGAAGCCGTCCCCGGACGACGTCCAGGACCTCTACCTCGGATCGCTCCGCGCCCTCGGGATCAAGCCCGAGGAGCACGACATCCGGTTCGTCGAGGACGACTGGGAGGGCCCGACCCTCGGCGCGTGGGGCCTTGGCTGGGAGGTCTGGATGGACGGGATGGAGATCACCCAGTTCACGTACTTCCAGCAGGCGGGCGGCATCGACCTGACGCCGATCTCGGTGGAGCTCACCTACGGCCTCGAGCGCATCGCGATGTACCTGCAGGACGTCCGCTCGGTCTACGACCTCGAGTGGGGCCACGGCGTGACCTACGGCGACATCTACCAGCGCAACGAGGCGCAGTGGAGCCGCTACAACTTCGAGGTCGCCGACACCGAGGCGCTGTTCGCGGCCTTCTCGCGTCACGAGGCCGAGTGCCTGCGCTGCCTCGACGAGGACCTGGTGCTGCCGGCCTACGACCAGGTCCTGAAGTGCAGCCACTCCTTCAACCTGCTCGACGCCCGCGGCGTGATCAGCGTGACCGAGCGCGGCGCCTACATCTGGCGAGTACGCGCGCTTGCGGCCAAGTGCGCGCGGGCCTACCTGGAGATGATCCAGCCAGCCGGTGAGCCCGCCGGTGCCTGACCTGCTCATCGAGGTCGGCTGCGAGGAGCTCCCCTCCAGCGCCTGCCGGGAGATCGTGGAGCAGGCGCCGGGGCTCTACGCGGCGGCCCTGGAGGCGCTCGGGCTGGCGGGTGGCGCGGTGAGCGTGTCGGTGGCGCCCCGCCGCTTCGCCATCCACGGGGCGGGCCTGCCTCACGAGCTCGCCGCCTCGTCGCGCACCGTGCGCGGCCCCGCGGCGAGCGCCGCCTTCGGCCCCGACGGCGCGCCGACCCGGGCCGCCGAGGGCTTCGCCCGCGGCCAGGGCCTGCCGGTGGCCGACCTCGTCGTCCGCGACGACGGCGGCCGCGAGTTCGTCTTCGCCGAGATCGCCCAGGCCGGACGGCCGCTCGACGAACTGGTCCCCGAGATCGCGGCGCGCATCGTCAACGGCCTGCGCTTCTCCAAGACCATGCGCTGGGGCGCCGGCACCGGCCTGCGGTTCTCGCGCCCCGTGCGCTGGGTCGTGGCCAAGCTCGACGATCGCACCGTCGGGTTCGACCTCCACGGGCTGCGCGCCGGCGACCTCAGCCAGGGGCACCGCTTCCTGGGAGCGCCCGCCGTGATCGCCGACGCCGGCTCCTATGCGCAGGCGCTGCGCGGCGCCGCGGTGATCGCGAGCCACGAGGAGCGCCGGAAGACGATCCTCGCCGGCCTCGACGCCGCCGCGGCCACGGCGGGCGGCGCCTGGAGCGACCCGGGCGGCAAGCTCGAGGAGGTCCTCTTCCTCGTCGAGTGGCCCAGCGTCATCACCGGCCGGTTCGACGAGCGCCACCTCCGCCTGCCGGCGCGCGTGCTCGTCACCGCCATGCAGGGGCACCAGCGCTACTTCCCGCTGCGCGACGACGCGGGCGGGTTGCTGCCCGCCTTCCTCGCGGTGTCCAACGGCGACCCCGCGTACGCGGCCGTCATCACGCGCGGCAACGAGGGCGTGCTCGACGCCCGCCTTCAGGACGCCGAGTTCAGCTTCGACAAGGACCTCGAAGCGGGCCTCGCGGCGCTCGACGCCCGCCTCGACGCGATCGTCTTCCACAAGAGCCTCGGCACGATGGCCGACAAGCGCGACCGTCTGGTGGCGGGAGTCGCCGACCTGGCGGCGCGCCTGGGCGTGGACGCGCCCACGCGGGCCGCGGCCGAGCACGCCGCGCGCCTGGCCAAGGCCGATCAGGGTGCGGTCCTGGTGGCCGAGTTCTCCGAGCTCGAGGGCTACGTCGCGGCCGAGTACGCGCGCCGCGAGGGCGTCGACCCCGCGATCGCCACGGCCGTCGAGGAGCAGTACCTGCCCGAGGGTGCGGACTCGCCGTTGCCGGCCACCGCCCCCGGCGCGCTGCTGGCGGCCACCGAGAAGATCGACAACCTCGTGGGCGCGTTCGCGGTCGACGAGGCCCCGACCGGGTCCAAGGACCCCTACGGCCTGCGCCGCGCGGCGCTCGGCATCGTCCGCATCGCACTCGACCGCGGCTGGGATCTCGACCACGCGCCGTCGGTGAGCGCGGCCTACGCGATGCTCGCTTCGCAGGGTGCGGCGCTGAGCGTCCCGCTCGAGGACGTGTCCGCGCGCATCGAGGCCTTCCTGTCCGACCGGATGGTCCACCTGCTCGGCGCCGAGGGCGTGGGCGCCGAGGCCGTCCTCGCCGCTCTCGGGGCGGGGCTCCCCGGCATCACCACCACCGCCGCGTGGGCGCGGGCCATCCAGGAGGCGCGCGGCGGCGACGACTTCGCCACGGCCTGGACCGCCAGCACCCGGCTCGTCCGGCTCGCGCGCAAGGGCCCGCCCCACGACGCCGCCGTCACCCCGGGCGAGGACCCCGGCGAGGCGGCCCTGAGCTCGGCGATCGTGGCGGCCCGCGGGCCGATCGACGACGCCCGTGGACGGGGCGACTTCACCGCCGCCCTCGTCGCCGCCGGGCCGCTCGCCGGGGCGGTCGACCGGTTCTTCGTAGACGTGCTCGTCAACGCCGAGGATCCGGGTGTGCGGGCCCGCCGCTATGCGCTGGTGCGGGAGGCGGCCGGGGTGCTCTGCCAGGTCGCCGATTTCGAACGGGTCACCGAGGTGGGAGGGGCACGGTGAGCAGCACGGGCGTCATCACGAAGCGGGTGTACGACTTCTCCGAGGGGGGCCGCGAGATGCGCGATCTCCTTGGCGGAAAGGGGGCGAACGTCGCGGAGATGACGCGCCTCGGGCTGCCGGTCCCCAAGGGCTTCACCATCACGACCGAGACCTGCATCGAATACCTGCGCGGCGACCACACCTTCCCGGTCGGCCTCACGCGCGAGGTGACCGCCCATCTGGCGGCCCTCGAGACGGCGGCCGGCAAGCGGCTCGGCGACTCCGAGAACCCTCTTCTGGTCTCCGTCCGCAGCGGCGCCAAGTTCTCGATGCCGGGGATGATGGACACCGTCCTCAACCTCGGCCTGAACGACGAGAGCGTGCGCGGGCTGGCGGCGCGCACGGGCAACCCGCGCTTCGCCTTCGACTCGTACCGGCGCTTCATCCAGATGTTCGGCGACGTGGTCGCCGAGGTCGGCAAGGAGCACTTCGAGAAGGCGCTCTCGGCCATGAAGGCACGGCGGGGGGTCGCCCAGGACGTCGACCTGTCGGCCGACGACCTGCGCCATCTGGCCGAGGTCTTCAAGGACATCTACCGGGAGCACCTCGGCGAGCCGTTCCCCCAGGACCCCCGTCGCCAGCTCGACGCCGCGATCCGGGCCGTGTTCGAGTCGTGGGACAACCGCCGCGCCCGCGACTACCGGCGTCTGCACCGCATCGACCACGACCTGGGCACGGCGGTCAACGTGCAGCAGATGGTGTTCGGGAACACGGGCAAGAACTCCGGCACCGGGGTGGCCTTCACCCGCAACAACGTGACCGGCGAGAAGGCCGAGCCCTTCGGCGACTTCCTCATCAACGCCCAGGGGGAGGACGTGGTCGCGGGCATCCGCACGCCGCGCCCCCTCGCTGAGCTGAAGGACGAGATTCCCGAGGCCTACGCCCAGCTGATCAGCACGATGGACCAGCTCGAGCACACCTACCGCAACATGCAGGACGTGGAGTTCACGATCGAGGACGGCGCGCTCTTCATGCTCCAGACGCGCAACGGCAAGCGCAGCGCGCAGGCCATGGTGCGGATCGCCGTCGACCTCGTCGCCGAGGGGGTGCTGAGCGAGCAGGAGGCCCTGGTCTCGCTGGTCGATCCCGACCAGGTCCGCCAGCTCCTGTTGCCGCAGCTCGACCTGGCCCGCGCGCCGGAGCCCCTCGGCAAGGGCGTCAACGCCTCGCCCGGCGCCGCCGTCGGGGCCGTCTGCTTCACGGCCGACGAGGCCGAGCGCCTGGGCAAGGCCGGCGAGCACGTCATCCTGGTCCGCGACGAGACCACCCCGGACGACTTCCACGGCATGGTCGAGGCCCAGGGCATCCTCACCGCCCGCGGCGGCAAGACCAGCCACGCGGCCATCGTCGCCGTCGGCATGGGCACGCCGGCCGTCTGCGGCGTCACCGCTATCCGCTTCCGTGACGACGGGACGATCTCGATCGGCGACGCGACCTTCCGCGAGGGCGACCGCATGACCATCGACGGGACCACCGGCACGGTTTTCGCCGGCGACGCCCCGCTCGTGCCTCCCGACCCGAACAACCCGTACCTGGCCCAGCTGCTCGAGTGGGCCGACCGCGCCCGCACCATGGCCGTCCGCGCGAACGCCGACACGCCCGAGGACGCCACGCGCGCCCGCGAGTTCGGCGCCCAGGGCATCGGGCTGTGCCGCACCGAGCACATGTTCCAGGGCGAGGACCGCCTGCCCATCGTGCAGCAGATGATCATGGCCGAGGACGCGGCCGACCGCGTCAGCCACCTGGCGAAGCTGCGCGTCTTCCAGGAGCGCGACTTCGAGGGCATCTTCCGGGCGATGGCCGGGCTGCCGGTGACCATCCGGCTGCTCGACCCGCCGCTGCACGAGTTCCTGCCCGACCTGATCGAGCTCTCGGAGCGGGTGGCCGTGGCGAAGGCCACCGGCAGGCCCGACCCCGAGGCCGACGCGCAGATCGCCGCCGTCCGACAGCTCCACGAGGTCAACCCGATGCTCGGCACCCGCGGCTGCCGGCTCGGCATCGAGTGGCCCGACGTCTACCGCATGCAGGTCGCGGCGGTCATGACCGCCGCCTGCCGGGTGAAGAAGGAGACCGGGGCGGCGCCGATCGTCGAGATCATGATCCCGCTGGTGGGCTTCGAGGAGGAGCTGCGGATCATGCGGGCCGAGGTGATCGAGGTCGCCGAGATCGTGCTGATCGAGCAGCACACCGAGGTCGACTACGCCGTCGGCACGATGATCGAGCTGCCGCGGGCGGCCCTGATGGCCACCGAGATCTCGCGGCACGCCGACTTCTTCTCGTTCGGCACCAACGACCTCACGCAGACCACCCTCGGCTTCAGCCGCGACGACGCCGAGAACAAGTTCCTCACGCACTACCTCCAGGCCAACGTGATCACGTTCAACCCGTTCGAGACGATCGACGTCGCGGGCGTCGGCAAGCTGGTGTCGATGGCGGTGACGGACGCCCGCGCCCACAAGCCCGCCATCAAGCTCGGCGTCTGCGGCGAGCACGGCGGCGATCCGGCCTCGGTGATGTTCTTCCACCAGGCGGGACTCGACTACGTCTCCTGCTCGCCCTTCCGCGTCCAGACGGCGCGCATCGCCGCCGCCCGCGCCGCCCTCGGCGCCTAGCCCGATGGGCGCCGGCGAGACCCCCTACGCGCTGGCGAGCCTCGGCGACCTGATGGAGATGATCGTCGAGGGCTGGACGATCGCGAAGATGCACTACGCGGATCGCTCGTCGCCCTCGGGGCCCCCCGCCGCCTTCTTCGCCCTCACGCGCGGCCCCGACGAGACCCGCGGCGTCTACATCCCGGACGACGGGCGGGCCCTCTCCCACCGCTCGCTGGTCGCTCTCTTCCGCGAGCATCCGGCGATCTGGAAGCACCGCTCGCCCGACACCATCGACGGCCCGGCCGCCGACGGCGGCATCCCACCGGAGGAGTGGGGGAGCGTGCCCGCGCGCTTCCCGGACGACGTGGTCTTCGATCCCTCGAGCCTGCGCGAGGTGGTGACGGTCGCCCAGGTCCAGTCGATCGCCGGCCTGGACATCGCCCTCGTCGCCCTGGAGCGTCACGAGACCGGCGCCCGCATGCAGTACATGTGCCACGCCTCAGACCAGCGCACCCGCGCCGAGATGTGCATGCTCGACGTGATCGCGGTCAACGATTCGGGGCGGCTCTACCGGGTGGCCTGCACGCAGGGCGTCGCCGCGGGCAACCGCCTCGACGGGTCGCTGGTGATCGCGCCCCCGATCCCCGCCGACGTGCGTCGCCTGACCGTGACGGTGGGCACCGTGCTCGACGCCTCCGAGGGCCGGCCGACCTCCGGGCCGTGGGTGTTCCCGATCCCGCTCGCGCCGAGGGGGTGAGCCCCCCGGTGGGCGGGCCCCGCGAGCCCCCGCTCGGGCCCCGGGCCGCGCGCGCAGCCGACGCGGTCCGGGCGCGCGCGGAGGATCCGTGCCCGCTGCGCACGGCATTCCAGAGGGACCGCGACCGGATCCTCCACACCGCATCGTTCCGCCGCCTCAAGCACAAGACCCAGGTCTTCGTGGCTCCGGCGGGCGACCACTACCGCACGCGCCTCACCCACACGCTCGAGGTCTCGGCCGTCGCGCGCACCGTGGCGCGGGCGATGCATCTGAACGAGGACCTCGTCGAGGCGATCGCGATGGGGCACGATCTCGGCCACGCCCCCTTCGGGCACGCCGGAGAGACGGCGCTCGACGCCATCCTGCGCGAGCGCCACGGGCGCCGCTTCGAGCACAACGTCCAGAGCCTGCGGGTGGTGGAGGTGCTCGAGCGCGACGGGCACGGGCTGAACCTCACCGACGCCGTCCGCGACGGCATCCTCCACCACACCGGCCCGGGCCTGCCCGCCACGCTCGAGGGCCAGATCGTGCGGCTCCTCGACCGGATCGCATACGTGAACCACGACATCGAGGACGCGCTGCGCGCCGGGCTGATCACCGCCGCCGACCTCCCCGCGGCCGAGGTGGGGCTGCTCGGCGCCACGACCTCCGAGCGGCTCACGACGCTGGTGAGCGACGTGGTCGCCACCAGCGCCGAAGCCGACCGCATCCGGCAGTCGCCCGAGATCGGCGGCGCGTTCCTGCGGCTGCGCAAGTTCATGTTCCAGAGGGTCTACCTGGCACCGCCGGCCGCCGATGAGGCGCACCGCGCCCGCGGCGTCGTGCGGGCGCTCTTCCTCTGGTATCTGGACCACCCGGAGGCCCTGCCGCCGGCCCCCGAGCCGGATCTGGTGAGCCGGGTCACCGATTTCGTGGCCGGTATGACCGACCGCTATGCGCTGCGCCTCTACCGCGACACCTTCATGCCGAGCGAGGGCCCTCTCTAGGTCCCGGTCGCGCCACGGTCTCGCCTCACCGCGCTCGGCTGCTTGCCGTCGACCACCCGCGACCCGAGAATGGGAGCGGCGTGCGCCCGCCCCGGGCGGAGCACGGAACGCATCGACGCGGGGGTGGGGGTATGAGTAGCGACGATATGGTCGACAAGGCGAAGGGGCTTGCGGAGAAGGGCAAGGACGTCGCGGGCGACCTGGCCGTCAAGGCCAAGGACGTCGCGGGCGACCTGGCCGTCAAGGCCAAGGACGTCGCGGGCGACCTCACCGAGAAGGGCAAGGAGCTCGCCGGAAAGGGCAAGGACGTCGCGGGCGACCTCACCGAGAAGGGCAAGGGCGTCGCCGGCAAGTTGGCCGAGGACGCCAAGGAGGTCACCGGGATCGCCAAGGGCGAGGGCTCGATCAGCGAGAAGGCGAAGGCCGCGCTCGGCGCCGTCAAGGAGCCGGGGGGGCCGAAGCCCGAGTAGCCCCGGGGAGCGCCCACGGCCGTCCCGGGCCGTGGGCGCCGTCCGTCAGTCGGCGGAGACCACCCCCACCGGGCAGGTGACGCCGGTCCCGCCGAGGCCGCAGTAGCCGTTCGGCACCTTGGCGAGGTACTGCTGGTGGTACTCCTCGGCGTAGTAGAACGGGCCCGCCGGGACGATCTCCGTGGTGATCGTCCCGTAGCCCCGCTCGGTCAGGAGGGGCTGGTAGGCGTCGCGGGTCGCCTCGGCGATCTCGCGCTGCGCGTCCGAACAGGTGTAGACGCCGGAGCGGTACTGGGTGCCCCGGTCGTTGCCCTGGCGCATACCCTGGGTCGGGTCGTGCCCCTCCCAGAAGATCCGCATGATGTTGTCGAAGCTCGTGACCTCGGGGTCGAAGACCACCCGCACCACCTCGTTGTGCCCGGTCAGCCCGGAGCAGACCTCCTCGTACGTCGGGTTGGGCGTGTGCCCGCCCGCGTACCCGACCGCGGTCGTGTGGACGCCCCCGGCCTGCCAGAACAGCCGCTCGGCGCCCCAGAAGCAGCCGAGGCCCACCAGGGCCAGCTCCATGTTCTCGGGGAAGGGCGGCGCGATCGAGGTTCCGAGGACGAAGTGGCGCTCGGTGACCGGCATCGTCTGCTCGCGGCCGGGCAGCGCATCCTCGGCGGACGGGATCCCAGCCTTCATTCGCGAGAAGAGCCCCATGATTTCCTCCTGTTGCGCGCGGTCTCCGACAACTGTAGGTCGGGTGTCCAGTTGACGCCCCCTATCCTGTGTTCCGTGAATGACGGGAGTCTTACGCGGTGCCGCTGATCTCCCCCGACAGCGTCGAGTCGGTCCGCCAGGGCGTCGATCTGGTGGAACTCGTGCGCGGCCGCGTCGAGCTCGTGCGCCGCGGTGGCCGCTGGTGGGGGCGGTGCCCGTTCCACGGTCCCGAGCGCACGCCGTCGTTCAGCCTCCTGCCGCCCGACTTCCGCCGCTACTACTGCCATGGCTGCGGGGTGAGCGGCGACGCGATCACCTGGATGCGCGAGCAGGAGGGCGCGGCGACGTTCGGCGAGGCGATCGAGGCGCTGGCCGAGCGCTTCAGCATCCCGGTCTCGTTCGCGGAGGAGACCCCGCAGGACCAGGCGCGACGCGAGGCCGCCGAGCGCCGCCGCCGGCTCCTCGACCGGGCCGCGGCCTTCTACGCCGAGTACCTCTGGCGCGCCGACGAGGCCGCCGTGGCCCGCGAGTACCTGCTGGGCCGGGGCTTCGAGGAGGAGCTGGTGCGCCGCCTGCGGGTCGGCTACGCCCCGGGCAGCGGCGCCGTGCTGGCCGGCCGCGCGCTCAAGGAGGGCTTCCGGCGCGACGAGCTCATCGACGCCGGGCTCGCGCGCCGCCGGGGCGGGCAGGTGGGCGACTTCTTCACCTCGCGCATCATGTTCCCGATCGGCGACAGCCAGGGGCGGGTGCAGGGGTTCGGCGGCCGCACGCTCGACCCCAACGAGCGGGCGAAGTACGTCAACTCACCCGAGGGGCCGCAGTTCACCAAGCGCAAGCTGCTCTTCGGGCTCGCCGAGGCGCGGGTGGCGGCCACCCGCTCGAAGTACTTCGTCGTGGTCGAGGGCTACACCGACGTGATGGGGCTGATGGCCGCGGGGATCGACTCGGCCGTCGCGTGCATGGGCACGTCGCTGACGACCGACCAGATCCGGCTCCTGCGGCGATGGGCTCCGGAGGTGAAGCTCTGCTTCGACGCCGACGCCGCGGGCCAGCAGGCGGCCTGGCGCAGCGTCGAAGCCGGCGCCGACGTCAACCTGGAGTGGTCGGCCGTCCAGCTGCCGATCGGCCAGGATCCAGGGGAAATGGCCGCCGATGAGGCGGGTAGGCATGCTCTCGCGCGCGCGGTACAAACGTCACAACCTCTGGTAACTTCCCTCATCGAATCTCGAGTGGCGCGGGCGGGAAAGTCTCCGCGGGAGCGGGAGGCGTCGCTCACGATCATCGCCGAATTGCTTCGGCGGTTCCCTGACTCGGTGGAGAAGGATGACTGGGTGCGCTTGACCGCTAGCAGCCTTCAGCTCTCGCCCGGTATGGAGGAGCGCCTGCGCCAGGCGTCGCGCAACGACGCCCCCGTCGTCGAGATGCTCGCGCCGCGGGCCGCCTCGCCCGACGAGGTGCGCGAGCAGCGCTTCCTGGCGATGGCGATCGCGCGCCCGGCCGCCGCCCGCCCCTTCCTCGACGGCCTTCCCCCGGCGGCCTTCCAGAGCGAGGGGCACCGTCGCGCCTTCGAGCTGATCCGCGGCGGCGAGGTCGACCTCGAGCAGTGGCCGGAGGACCTGGCGCCGGTCGGTCTCGCATTGCGAGTCGAGCTTGCGGGATCCGAGCCCAGCGACGCGGAGCTGCGCGAGGCCGCGTACCGTGTCGAGTTGCCGATGCTGGAGCGCCGCGCCGCCGAGATGAGGACGAGGGGTGACGAGCAGGGTCGGCTCGAGGCCCTCGACCTGGCGCGCCGCGTGCGCGCGGCGCTGAGGGCGGACGGATGAGCACCGACGTCTCGGTCACGGGCCTCGAGGAGGTGCGCGAGCTCATCCAGGAGGGGCGCGAGCTCGGCGGCCTTTCGCTGGCCCGCATCGCGGACGTCGTCGAGGCGGCGGACCTCAGCGAGGAGCAGCAGGAGCGCCTCCTCCAGGTGCTCGCCGAGCTCAACATCGAGGTCCTCGGCGAGGGCGTCGAGATGCCCGGCGCGGCCGGCGGCACCCCGCGCCTCGACCTGTCGGTCAAGGCGCAGTCCAACGACCCCGTGCGCATGTACCTGCGCGACATCGGCCGTGTGCCGCTCCTGACCGCCGCGCAGGAGGTGTCGCTCGCCAAGCGCATCGAGCGCCGCGACATGAACGCGAAGGCGACCCTGATCGAGGCCAATCTGCGCCTCGTGGTCTCCGTGGCCAAGCGCTACGTGGGGCGCGGGCTGGCCTTCCTCGACCTGATCCAGGAGGGCAACCTGGGGCTGATCCGCGCGGTCGAGAAGTTCGACTACCGCAGGGGCTACAAGTTCTCGACGTACGCCACCTGGTGGATCCGCCAGGCGATCACCCGCGCGATCGCCGACCAGGCCCGCACGATCCGCGTCCCGGTCCACATGGTCGAGACCATCAACCGCCTCTCGCGGGTCCAGCGCCAGCTCCTGCAGGACCTGGGCCGAGAGCCGACCATCGCCGAGGTCGCCCACGAGCTCGAGGTCACGCCCGAGCGGGTGCGCGAGATCCAGAAGGTCGCCCAGGAGCCGGTCTCGCTGGAGACGCCGGTGGGGGAGGACGAGGACTCCGAGCTCGGCGACCTGATCGAGGACGCGAACATCCAGAGCCCGTCGGACGCCGTGGCCACCCTGCTGCGCTCGGAGGAACTGGACGGCATCCTCTCCCAGCTGACGCACCGGGAGCGCAAGGTGCTGGAGTTGCGCTTCGGGCTTCGCGGCGAGGAGCCCCGGACGCTCGAGGAGGTCGGCCAGCGCTTCGGGGTCACCCGCGAGCGCATCCGTCAGATCGAGGCCAAGACGCTCACCAAGCTCCAGGCCTACCGCGACACCGAGCGCCTGCGGGAGTTCCTCGACTAGCCCCCGTCGGGCCGGGTGATGAGCGCCACCGCCTCGGCGCGCCGCGTGGCGCCGTGCATCTCGAGGGCGCAGCGCGCGCCCAGCGACAGGCGCCCCTCCGGCTCCGGGCGCCGCGGCGCCGGGCCGATCCACTCGACCCGCGGGGCGGGGCCGAGCATCGCCGCGCGCTGCGCCCACACCAGAAGGCGCGCCAGGGCGAGCGCACCGGCGCTCACCGCCTCCGGATCGCCGCGGGCGATCGCATAGGCGCGGTGGGCGGCGACGCACGCCGCCAGCGACAGGGCGTCCGGGGCGCCCTCGTGGTCGAGGTCGAGCTGGGCGAGCGTGGCGTCGGTGCCCTCGGGCGCGTCGCCCGGTGGGCGGGTGAGCGCGGGCGCCAGGCGGATCAGCTCCGCCCGCAGCCCCATGCCGAGCGCCTCGGCGGCCACTCGGAGCTCGGGCTCGACGGTGCCCAGGAGCTCCGAGTGGTCATCGCGCAGGCGCAGCCCCACGGGGTGGGGTCAGACCGCCGGGGGCGGGGGAGTCGCCGCCTGCGCCTCGCCTGCGGGGGGCGCCTCGGTGAAGACGAACTCGTCGGGCTCGCCGCCCAGACGGTCCTTCATGAGCCAGTAGGCCAGTCCACCGAGCACGAGCAGCACCAGGAGCTTCTTCATGAGCCCTCCCTTCCGGGGGAAACGAGGGTCGAACCGTAGCGCATCGATCAGCCCGCGCCCGGCATCCGCAACACGACCTTTCCGACCGTGGCGTCGGCGCCCACGATCCGGTGCGCCTCGGCCGCCTCCTCGAGAGCCAGGACGCGGTCGACGACTGGCCGCAGGCGCCCGTCGGCGAGTCGGGGGACGCCCCAGGCGGCGAACTCGGCGGCCAGGTCCGCCTTCTCCGCGGTCGTCCGCGCGCGCAGCGTCGAGGCGCGGATCGTCGCCTGGAGGGGCAGGAGGGCGGACAGGTCCACCTCGACGCGGCTGCCGCCCACCAGGCCCACCAGCGAGATGCGCCCGAGGCGGGCCAGGCAGCGCACGTTCTCGGCCCAGTACGAGGCGCCCACCAGGTCGAGGACGACGTCCGCGCCGCCGCCGCCGGTCATCCCCCGCACCGCATCGGCGAAGCGCCCCTCGTGGACCACCACGCACCGGGCGCCCAGCGCCTGGACCGCGGCCGCCTTCGCCTCGCCGCGGACCGTCCCGATCGTCTCGGCGCCGAGTTCGTGCGCCACCTGGATCGCGGCCGTGCCCACGCCGCTCGCGGCCGCGTGCACGAGGAGGGTCTCGCCTGCGGCGAGACCCGTGAGCCGGCGCAGCGAGAGCCAGGCGGTGAGGAACACCTCGGGGATGGCGGCGGCGGTCGCGAGGTCCATTCCCTCGGGGACCGGCATCAGCTGTCCGGCCGCGACCGCCACCCGCTCGGCGTAGCCGCCTCCGCCCAGCAACGCCATGGCACGGTCGCCCGGCGCCCAGCCGCTCACGGCGGGGCCGGTCTCGAGCACGGTGCCCGCGGCCTCCAGGCCGGGGATCTCGCTCGCGCCGGGCGGGGGCGGGTAGCGCCCCTCGCGCTGCATGAGGTCGGCGCGGTTGACCGCGCTCGCCGCCACCGCCAGCACCACCTCGCCCTCGCCGGGGCGTGGATCGGGGACCTCCGCGACCTCGAGCACCTCCGGGCCGCCGGGCCGCGTGATGACCACGGCCCTCACGTCCGCCGCTCCCGCAGGCGGCCGATCACGACTCCGACGATGGCTCCGGCGGCCGCTCCGATCGCGGCGGAGATCTCCGACCCCGTCGCGAGCCCGGCCACGGTGCCGACGGCCAGTCCGACGGCCGTGCCGTACGAGGCCCAGGCGAGCCGCCGGGTGGAGGTGGCGCCGGGCATCAGCCGAGCGCCTCCCGGACGATCGCCCCGACGGCGCCGGGCGCGTCCCAGAAGAGCATGTGCCCGGCGTCGATCCCGGTCTCGGTCAGCCGGTCGCCGAGGTCGCGCCGCAGCGACGCCCGCAGCCCGGGGGTGACGTAGTCGGCGAGGTTCGCGGCGACGAGGGTCACCGCGCCAGGGTACCCGGCGAGCGACGGGGCGGGCCGCGCCATCTCGCCCCACGCTGCGACGACGGCCGGGCGGCTGAAGCGAAAGCGCACCCGCCCGTCGCAGCAGGGCTCCAGGAACGTTGCGAGGTCCTCCTCCACCGTCCCGCGCGAATGAGCGGGCCGCAGGGCCCGGCGGGCCGCGCGCGCCTCCTCGACCGAGGCCCAGCCCTCGTCGTGGCGGGCCTCCTCGGCCTGGGCGCCGGCGCGCCCCGGATCGAGCTCCGCGGCGGGGTCGAGGAGCACCACGCCGCGCACCCGGCCCGGCGCCGCGCACGCCAGGTGCAGGGCGAGCAGGCCGCCGAAGGAATGGCCCACCACAAGAGCGCGCTCCACGCCCTCGTGGTCCAGAACGCCGAGCAGGTCGGTGACGTGGCGCTCGACGTTCCACGGCGGATCCCAGGTGGAGTGGCCGTGGCCGCGCAGGTCCGGCGCGAGCACGCGCGCCGCGGGCAGCTCGTCCTCCGCGAGGGCCCGGAAGCGCGCCCCGGTGTTCATCACGCCGTGCGCGATCAGCACCGGCGGCGCGGCGGGAGCGCCCCAGGAGTGGATGCGGATGGCCGGCATGCCGCGATGCTCTCATCCGGCGACGCCGTCGGCCCCCCGGCCCGTGCCGCGGGCGCGCGGGTCCGCCCGACCACGACGCCCGGATGTGGTTTTGCCGTGACGGCGGGCGGGTCGGCGCGGACGCCACGCCGGCGCCCGCGAGGGAGGCTGTGTCGACGTCACGGTGAGTCGGACGAGAGAGGAAGGGATGCCCGCCCCCTACGCGAAGATCGCCTGTTTCATCGACGAGGATCCCTCCTCCGAGAGGGTCAAGGCCGAGGCGCTCGCCCTGCGGGCCCAGTCGCCGGGTGAGCTCCACCTCGTGCACGTGTCCTCGCCTCCGTGGCCGCTCTACGGCGACCTGTACGGAGGGGTCGGTTTCCCCTACGAGGAGGTCCGAGACGCGGCGCGGGAGTGGATCGAGCGGGAGGCGGCGCGCACGCCCGGCGCGACGGCCACGCTGCTCGAGGGCTGGGCCCCCGGCGCCGCCTGCGACTACCTGGAGAGCCGCGACATCGACCTGGCCGTCGCCGCGGCGCATCGCGGGCGCGCGGAGCGTGCGCTGCTGGGGGGCTTCGCCTCGCATCTGGCCTACCACGCCCCCTGCCCGGTGCTCCTCGTGCGCCCGGCCCCCGCCGGGAGCGGGTGAGGGCGGGCGCCCGTGAGACCCCCGGGGCCCCATCCGCCGGGAGCGCCCCAGCTGACGGTGGTCTTCCTCGGCACCGGCGCCCGCTGGCCCACGCCCGAGCGCGGCGTGGCGGCGGCCATCGTCGCGCGTGGCTCCGAGCGCATCCTGGTCAACTGCGGGGAGGGCACGCAGCGGCAGATGATGCTCTCGTGGCCGGGCCTGCGGCGGTTGCGGACGATCCTGATCACCCACTGCCACCCCGATCACACCCTCGGCCTGCCGGGCCTGCTCGCCACGCTGGAGGAGGACCGCCCGCACGGTCTCCTGATCCTCGGCCCGGTCGGAGTTCGCGCCCTCGTCGACGGCTTCCGCGCGCACCTCGGGGACCTGGGGTACCCGCTCGAGGTGCGGGAGGTCGAGCCGGGGGGCGTAGAGAGCCGGGACGGGTACCGGCTGATCGGCCTCCATGCCCGGCACGACTGCCCGGCGCTCGGATGGGCGCTCGTGGAGGATCCGCTGCCCGGCCACCTGAGCGGCGAGGGCCTCGCCGCGCTCGGCGTGCCGCCGGGTCCCGACCGCGCGCGGCTGGCCTCCGGGCACGTGGTGGACCGGGGGGCGGGCGGGCCCGTCGCGCCCGGGGCCGTCACCGGACCGCCGCGGCCCGGCCGGCGCATCGTCTTCTCGGGCGACACGCGGCCGGCGCCGAGGATCGAGGAGGCCGCCGCGGGCGCGGACCTGCTGGTGCACGAGGCCACCTTCCTGGAGCGCGACCGGGCGCTCGCCGATCGCGCCGGCCACACGACGGCGGCCCAGGCGGGGGCGCTTGCCGCGCGTGCGGGCGTGGGGCTGCTGGCGCTCACGCACCGCTCGAGCCGCTACCCCCGCGAGGAGGTGCTGGCGGAGGCGCGCGAGGCGTTCGCCGCGACGGTTGCGCCCGCCGACCTCGACGCCGTGGAGGTGCCGCTGCCCGAGCGGGGCCCGCCGCGGCTGATCCCCGGCGGCGGGCGGGCCCATCCGGCGGCGGCCGATGGCCGGCCCGGCCCCGGCTCGCGGCGAGCGCGAGGGGATCGTTGACGAACGTCCCGGCGCGGACGATGCCGATGAGTCGCACGGGCTCCTGCGTCCGGCGCACGCCCGCGCGCGACGACAGGCCGTGGATCTTCTCCCGCGGCAGGTCCGTCGCGGCGATCGAGACGCCGCCGCACCGGGGCGGGGACGACTCGGCCGGAGCCGCGCACAGCCGCGCGCTGCCGCCCGCGGAGACCACGACGTAGGCCGGCGCCGGAAGGGGGCCCCACCCGTGGTGTCGGCGACCATCTTCGCCGCGCCCAGCCCTCTCGCCGGCCCGACCCTCATCGCCTCGGCCCGGTCGCGGCGTCCCCCGAGGGCGCTCCACCACCACCGGCGGATCCTCACGGGCCGCCCGCGGCCTCCTCGTCCTCGCCGCGGTGCTCGAGCTCGCCGCGGATCGCGGCGATCCGCTCGTGCAGCACGTTGCGCTCGGCCGACACGAGACGCTCGTCGTGGATCAGGGCGCCGAGTGACTCCTTCAGCTGCGATCCGGACATCGCGGCGAGATCGACCGGGGCGATGAGGTGATCCGGGGCGCGCAGCCGGTGGCGGGTGCGCGACTCCTCGGTCCAGAGCTCGAACCAGACGCAGGTCCCGCCGTTGCGGTCGACGCCCCAGCGGTCGGCCACCTGTTCCACCAGATAGATCCCGCGCCCGTTCGTCTGGCGCCGGCCGGGCCGGCCGCGCGCGGGGGAGAAGCCGGGGCCGGGGTCGCTCACCTCCACGCGGATCGACCCGTGCCGGCGCGCGATTCGCACCTGGATCGCCTCGTCCGGGCCGAGCCCGGCGTGACGCAGGCTGTTGCCGACCAGCTCGGTCAGGAGCAGCGCGATGTCGTCGCGCGCCGGCCGCGACAGGTCCTCGAGGGCCTCCACCATCGCGCGCGCTCCCGCAAGTGCCTCGCCGCGGGCCGGCAGCTGCCGGACGAGCTCGATGTGGCCCGTGCGCGTCGTGCGCTCGGACATGCACCCCTTCTACTCCAGGTGGCCGGATCGCGCCACCGCCACAGCCGCGCCCGGCGGGCTGCTACCGGGCTCCCGGCGCACCGCCACCCTCTCCGGTCACGGCCGCACGCCCCGTGGCCACACCGGGTGATCGTCGGGCGCCGACGCTCAGCGGTGGCCCGCGTGCAGCGGGCGGGACCCGGTCCGCGGCCGGGCGCGGGCGACCAGGTACGACCGCTCCGTCCGCCTCTCCACGCCGGCGATCGGGGCGCGGTCCACGCGCGCCGTCACCTCCATCCCGGCGTCCCACAGATCGCCCGCCACGATCTCCGGGTCCATGAGGCGGAAGTCGATGTCGACCTCGTGCCCCCACCACGTGGCGAGGTGGCGCACCTCGTCGCCGCGGTGGAAGGCGATGACCGCGTGGGCGCCCGGGCGAAGGATCCGCGCGATCTCGCGGATCGCGACGGAGACGTGGCCGGGTGCGAGGTGGATGAGCGAGTAGAACGCGACGGCACCCGCGAGGCTCGCGTCGGGGAGGGGCAGGTCGCGGAGGTCTCCCTGCACGAACTCGGCGTCCGGCACGCGCTCGCGGGCGATGTCGAGCATCCGGGCCGAGAGGTCGACGCCGATCACGTCGGCGCCGAGGCCGGCGAGGAACGCGGAGACGTGGCCCGGGCCGCAGCCGAGGTCGGCGATCCGCCCCCCGTCGGCCAGCTCGGCGGACATCGCAAGGAGCGCGCGGTCGAAGGGCTTGCGGGCCAGCTCGTCGCCGATCTCGCGGGCGTAGTCGGCGGCGACGGCGTCGTAGCCCTCGCGGATCCGCTCCGTGCCCGAGGCGTGACCTGCGGCGGGCGGCTGCTCGTGCATGGTACGACCATCTCACGGCGCGACGGGCGACGCTCCGCGCGAGGGCGAACCCTCACTTACCGATCGAACGTATGTTCGTCTATCCTCGTCGGCCCCGATGCCGGATCCCACCACCGACGAGTTGCTCCGCCTGGCCCGCCTCTACGTCTCCGAGGGCGACGCCGAGCGGCTCGTGGGCTGGATCGCGTGGCGCACCGGCCGCAACCAGGCGCTGGCTGGGGATCGGCCGGCCATCGAACGTCTCTCGCACGCCCTGGAGCACTGGCTCGAGCCGGCCCAGCGCGCCCAGCTCCTGCGGTGGCTCGCCGACCGGCTGCCCCGCGGGCTCTCACCGGTCCCGGACTGACCGCCGCGCGCTCCGTGCATCCGGCGGCGGGCGACCATCGTCGGGGTATGACCATCCCCATCCCGGGCGCGGCTGTGGTCCAACCGGAAGCCCCGCGCTTGAGCGGGGCTTCCGGTGCTTCCGGCCATCAGGCCCGTGCAGGCACCGCGATCCGAGAGCGCGAGCCGGGCCAGCGGCCATCGGAGAGGGCCCGCGAGTCGAAGCGGGCCGGGCCGATGGCGCCCTCACCCCAGCAGAGCTCGTGCCCGCGACCCCCCGGGTCGAGGGCGTAACGGCTCCCATCGGGTCGCTGGTAAACCGCCAGGCCGCCCCCGTCACCGACCAGCCGGTCCTCGTGCATCGGGTGGTCCAACACCGACGTACTCCTTTCCTCTGGGTTCACGATCCCTCGCATGTCTCGCGTTGGACGCGAGAGGCGGTCGACGATCCGCTCGAGCGTCCGCGCATCAGCCACCGCCGCGCGTCGAGGGCCATCGGCTCAGCCCTGCCGTCCCGTGTGGGCGAGGGCGCCTGCGGGACCGGGTGTTCACCTCCGCGCGCGCGGCGGCCGCCTGGCGACATGGCGCGGACGTGGATGTGCCGGGGCATGGGCCCCTCCGATCCCGGTGGCGCTTGAGCTGAGCCTGTCGGCGACGCTAATTCGGTTGCGTTCCGGCCGTCAAGGGTAAGCGGGAGCGCGTCTTGCTCAGCGAGTCGCCGGTTTCCAGGACCCCCTCCTCGGTGCGCGTGATCGAGGGGAGATAACACCGGCGGCGTGGGAACGGCTGATAGCCGCCAACAGCCTGCAAACGAGAAGGAGCGAGTGTGCACCGGTGGATGCGGCAGCGGTCAGCAGGGGCCTGTCTGCGAGGCTCGCCCGCCGCAGTACCGCACCCGTCTCCTCGGTCGAGCCGGCCGCGGACGACGGCCCCTGGTGGGGTGCATGGGTCGACCGGGGAGCAGGTCGATGCCGGAAGCTCTTTCAGCCGACGAGCGGCCTCTCCACCGGGTGGTGGTAGAGCACGCGCTGCTCGCGAAGCACGAGGGCCACGAACAGGGTGAGAGGTCCGACCCGACCGATCAGCATCAGGGGCATCAGGAGCGCCTGCCCGACCGCGTTGAGGTCCGGCGTGATCCCCGTGCTGAGGCCGACGGTGGCGAACGCGGAGATGCATTCGAACAGCGCGGGGGAGAGCGCCAGGTCGTTCGTCGCCATCAGCGTCAAGGTGGCGATCACCACGACGTTGATCGAGATCACGGCCACGGTCAGCGCCTGGCGCTCGGACACGCTCGGGATGGCCCGCCGGAAGGCGCGGACCTCGCCGCCGCGCAGCTCGGCCCACACGACGAGGAGCAGAACGGCCAGTGTCGTCACCTTCAGGCCACCGGCGGTTCCACCGCTGCCCCCGCCGGCGAACATCAGCATGTCGGTCGTCAGCAGCGTCTCTGGAGTGGCGTGGCTGTAGTCGATGGCGTTGAAGCCCGCCGTCCGGGGCATCGCCGCGGCGAAGAAGGCGCCGAGCAGGCGGCCGGGGTGCCCGTGGGCGCCGATGGTCGTCTCGTTGCCCCATTCGAGGATGGTGATCGCGAGCGTCCCGAGTGCAAGAAGACCTGCGGTCATTGCCAGGGTCAGCTTCGTGTGGAGGCTCCATCTGCGCGGAATCCTCGGGCTCCGGCGCAGGTCCATCCAGACCGGGAAGCCGAGGCCGCCCACGATCACGGCGGCGGCCACGGGTATGAGAATCCAGCCGTCGCCGGCGACACTCACGAGGTTGTCGGAGTAGACGGAGAATCCGGCGTTGTTGAAGGCCGAGACTCCGTGGAACACGCCTTCCCAGGCAGCTGCGCCCCAGGGCCGGCCGTCGATCCGCAGCCTGCCCGCGAGGATCGCGCTCACGACCACCTCGCACGCAAGGCTGAAGGCGATGATGGTGACCAGCAGCCGCCGAAGGTCGCCCAGGTGCGGTGTGTGCGTCTCGGCCTGGGCGGCCATCCGGCTGGCGAGCCCCATGCGACCGGCGGCGACCAGCAGCAGCAGCGAGGCGCTGGTCATGATCCCGAGCCCGCCCAGCTGGATCAGCACGAGGATCACCGTCTGGCCGAAGGGCGTCCAGTAGGTGGCGGTGTCCACCGTCGCCAGGCCGGTGACCGTGACCGCCGAGGTCGCGGTGAAGAGGGCCGTCTCGAAGGGCGGCGAACCCGGCGCACTGGTCGCCTCGGGGAGGCTCAGGAGCACGGCCCCGGCAAGGATGGCGAAGACGAAGGCGCCCACCACCAACCGGGTCGGGTGGCGCAGGGAGCGGGGACGACGTTCGACGCCCGGCAAGCGCTCTCCCATCGGGACGCGTGGCAGTGGCCGAGAGCCGCGTGAGTATCGCAGGGCGCCCGCCGCGGGGACGGGGGGATCGAACCCATGGGGACGGTGGGAAGCGAACCCATGGGGACGGTGGGAATCGAACCCACACGAGGTTTCCCTCAGCGGTGTTTGAGACCGCCGCGTCTGCCGTTCCGCCACGTCCCCCGGGGGCGAGTGTAGAGCCCCGCGGGGAAGCGGCCGCGGCGTTCGCGCGCGACCGCCTCCCCGCTGACGGTGCTACGCGGCCGTGGTCTCGCCCGTGGCGGGGTCGATGCGCGCCAGGCCCTCGGCCTTGGCGACCTCGATCACCTTGGCGGCCACGGTCGGGGCGACGCTGCGGTTGAAGACGCTCGGGATGATGTAGTCCTCGTTGAGCTCGTCGTCCGAGATGCAGGCGGCGATCGCCTCGGCGGCCGCGACCTTCATCGCCTCGCTGATGCTCGAGGCCCGGCAGTCGAGGGCCCCGCGGAAGATGCCGGGGAAGGCGAGCACGTTGTTGATCTGGTTCGGGTAGTCCGAGCGCCCGGTCGCCATCACGCGGACGTAGGGCGCGGCGAGCTCGGGCATGATCTCGGGCGTCGGGTTGGCCATCGCGAAGACGATCGGGTCCTTCGCCATCGTCTTCAGCTGCTCGACCGAGAAGGTGCCCGGGCCCGACAGGCCGAGGAAGAGGTTCGCGCCCTTCACGGCCTCGGTCATGCCCCCGCGGATCCCCTCGGGGTTGGTGTTCTGGGCGTACCAGTCCTTCATCGAGTTCATGTTCTCGGTGCGGCCCTTGTAGATCGCGCCCTTCGAGTCGCAGCCGATGATGTTGGTGACGCCGGCGTTCATGAGGATCTTCGAGCACGCGACGCCCGAGGCGCCCACGCCGCTCACCACCACCTTGAGGTCGCCGATCTTGGTGCCCGTGATCTTGCAGGCGTTGATCAGGGCGGCGAGGACGACGATGGCGGTGCCGTGCTGGTCGTCGTGGAACACCGGGATGTCGAGCATCTCCTTGAGGCGGTCCTCCACCTCGAAGCAGACGGGCGCGGCGATGTCCTCGAGGTTGATGCCCCCCCAGACCGGCGCGATCGCGGCGATCGTCCTGATCAGGACCTCGGGGTCCTTCGAGTCGATGCAGATCGGGTAGGAGTCGACGCCGCCGAACTCCTTGAAGAGCATCGACTTGCCCTCCATGACCGGCATGCCGGCGGCCGCCCCGATGTCGCCGAGGCCGAGCACCGCGGTGCCGTTGGTGATGACCGCGACCATGTTGCGCTTGATCGTGAAGTCGAACGCCTTGGAGCGGTCGTCGGCGATCGCCTGGCACACGCGCGCCACGCCCGGCATGTAGGCGACCGAGAGGTCGTCGCGGTCGCTGAGGGGCACCCGCGTGGTCATCCGGATCTTGCCGCCCTGGTGCATCCGGAAGGTGCGGTCGAACGAGGACAGGACCTCGACGCCCTCGAGGCCGCCGGCCGCGACGACGACCGACGCCGCGTGCTCCTCGTCGGACGCGTTCACGACCAGCTCGCGGATGACCGTCTTGTAGCCGCTGCCGACGAGGTCGATCGCGCCGATGTCTCCGCCCACCTCGCCGATGGCCGTCGTCAGCCGGCCGAGCAGGTCGGTCTGCCCGGCATCCATCTCGACGCGGAGGGTGACGCTGTACTGGGCGCTCGGCGTGACGGCCAACGGGACTCCTTGGAAGGGCGGGAGAGGGTGGTTCCTTCGGGGGCGCCAGCATATCGGGCGCCCCGGGTATCCTGGCCGGGATGCCGGACACCGTCGCCCCGCCGACCACGGCCCCCCTGCTCCTGATCGACGGCAACAGCCTGGCCTACCGCGCCTTCCACGCGCTGCCGGACACGATCGCCACCGACACGGGCTTCCCGACGAACGCGCTCTACGGCCTGGCCGCGATGATGATGAAGATGCTCGCCGAGGAGCGGCCGGGCCGGGTGGTGGTCGCGTGGGACCCAAAGGGCAAGACCTTCCGCCACGACGCCGAGCCCACCTACAAGGCCAACCGCGCCGCGACCCCGGACCTCTTCCGCGAGCAGTCGGTCCACTTCCGGCCGCTGATGGAGGCCTTCGGCTTCGTCAACACCGAGGTGGCGGGCTTCGAGGCCGACGACGTCCTCGGCACGCTCGCCCGCCAGGCGGAGGCGGCCGGCCAGGACGTCGTCATCCTCACCGGCGACCGCGACGCCTTCCAGCTGGTGTCGCCGCGGATCAGCGTGATGGCCACCGGGCGCGGCGTCACCGACACGACGCTCTACACCCCCGAGGTCGTGGTCGAGCGCTACGGGATCGGCCCGGAGCTGATGGTCGACTTCCGCGGGATGGTCGGCGATCCGAGCGACAACCTGCCCGGCGTGCCCGGCATCGGGGAGAAGGGCGCCTCGCAGCTGCTCCAGAAGTACGGGACCCTCGACGCGATCCTCGCGCACGCCTCCGAGCAGACCCCCAAGCGGCGCGAGGTGCTCACCGAGCACGCCGACGACGCGCGCAAGACGCGCGACCTGGCCGTGATCCGCACCGACGCCCCGGTGGAGATCTCGCTCGACGACGTGCCGGCGCTCGACTTCGGCCCGGAGCGGATGGAGGCGCTGCGCGACATCTTCGACCGCTTCCAGTTCGGCAGCCTCGCCCGCCGCCTCTCCGAGCTGGCCGACGACGACGCTCCCGTCCCGGCGGCCGCAGTGGCGCACACGGTCGCCGTCACGGCGGTGCCGGGGGCGCCTGAGGATCTCGCGATGCGCTTCGCCGGCGCGGGCGAGGTCGCCCTCGCGCTCTCCGACGAGGGGTGGGCCGTCGCCGGCGACGGCGAGGAGGTCGTGACGGGCGAGATGGGGGAGGGCACCGGGGCCGCGCTCGCCGCCTCGCTGGCCGGCGCCGCGGTCGCCTGCCACGACGCGAAGTCGGTCGTGCGCGCGACCGCGGACGCCCTCATCCCCGCGCACGACACGATGATCGCCGCCTACCTGCTCGAGCCGCGCCGCCGCGGCTACCCGCTCGAGGAGCTGGCGGCCGACGGGGGGATCGGCGTCGAGGGCGAGCCGCCCGCGTGCGTGCGCGACGCCGCCCTCGTCCGGGAGCTGGCGGCGCGTCAGCGCGCGGCGCTCACCCGCGAGGGCCTCGACTCGCTCTATCGCGACATCGAGCTGCCGGTCACCCGCGTGCTGGCGGCGATGGAGCGCACCGGTGTGCGTCTCGACGTCCACCGCCTCGGTGAGATCGCCGGCCGGGTGCGCGACCGCGCCGACGAGCTGCGCGACCGGATCTGGGCCGAGGCCGGCGGCGAGTTCGTCATCGATTCGCCCAAGCAGCTCGGCGAGGTGCTGTTCGAGCGCCTCGGGCTGCCGACCTTCCGCAAGGGCAAGACCGGCTGGAGCACCGACCGCAAGGTGCTGCAGCTCCTGGCGGGAAAGCACCCGATCATCGAGCTGATCGGCCAGTACCGGGAGCTGACCAAGCTCGACAACACCTATCTCTCGGCCCTGCCGGAGCTGGTCGACGAGGACGAGCGCCTGCACACCACCTTCAATCAGACGGTGGCCGAGACCGGGCGCCTGTCGTCGACGCACCCCAACCTCCAGAACATCCCCGTTCGCACAGCCCTGGGGCGCGAGATCCGCGGTGCCTTCACGACCGACCCGGGCTGGGTGATCGTGAGCTGCGACTACAGCCAGGTGGAGCTGCGCATCCTGGCCCACTGCTCCGGCGAGCCGGCCCTCGCCGACGCCTTCCGCCGGGGCGAGGACGTGCACCGCGCGACGGCGGCCGAGGTGTTCGGCATGGCGCCCGCCGACGTCAACCGCACGACGCGCGACCGCGCCAAGGCGGTCAACTTCGGCATCGTCTACGGCATCAGCGACTTCGGCCTGTCGGAGCAGCTGAACATCCCCCGGGCCGACGCGCGCAACTACATCGACGCCTACCTGGCGCGGTACCCTCGGGTGCGCAGCTTCATCGACACGACGGTCGCCGCGGCGGCGCAGGACGGCTTCGTGACGACGCTCCTCGGGCGCCGCCGGCCGATCCCCGAGCTCGCCGGCCGCACCGTCCAGCAGCGCCAGCTCGGCGAGCGCCTGGCCGTCAACACCGTCATCCAGGGGACGGCCGCCGACATCATCAAGGCGGCGATGGTGGCAGCGCACGCGGCGCTCGCCGACGAGGGCCTCGAGGCGCGCCTGATCCTCCAGATCCACGACGAGCTGCTCCTCGAGGCCCCCGCCGAGGAGGCCCAGCGCGCGGGCGCGGTCGTGCGCGCGGCGATGGTCGGCGCCTACCCGCTCGACCCGCCGCTGTCGGTGGACATCGGTGTGGGCGAGACCTGGCTGGAGGCCAAGAAGTAGCCGCCGACGACCCGTACCGGATCCTCCAGGTGGATCCCGAGGCGTGTCCGCAGGTGATCGAGGCGGCGTTCACCGTGCTGCGGGAGATGGTCCTGCGCAGCGACGCCGACGACGCCCCCCGGCAGCTGGCCCGCCTGGGCGCCGCACATCGCACGCTCGCCGACCCCGGCCGGCGGGCCGCCCACGACCTGCTCCGCGGAATCGCACTGCGGGAGCTCGACGACGACCTCGTCGACGAGCTCCTGACCCTTGCCGTGTCGAACGCGGCGCCCGAGGAGGTGATGCCCGCGGTGGACGGGCCGCACGGCTGGATCGCCTCACGCCGGGAGGCCTTCGTCGCGCATCACCGCACGCGGCGCGACGGGCTCGGGGGCCCCGCTCGCGAGGAGGTGGTCGCGGTGCTCGTCGAGGGGCGCGCCGTGGGCGCCGGGCGGATCGCGGCGCGCGAGGAGGCCGGGGTCCTCGGGGTGGGCATCTGGCTCGGCCGCAGCGCGCGCGGGAGGGGGATCGAGGAGGCCGCCCTCGACGCCCTGGCCGAGCGGGCGCGCGCCGCCGGCGCGCGCGTGGTGGTGCGGGATGTGAACCCTCCCGGAGGGGCCGCTCCGCGCTGAGCGCGGGGTGCCCCGGGGCGGCGGCGAGCAGGCGAAGAGAGCCGCCTGAGCCGACGCGCCGACGTAAAGTCGGTTATCATTGAGGGAATGCCGTCTTTATCTGCAGTCCATCCGCTCGCGCCGCGCTTCGCGCAGGCCGTGACGGGCGCGCTCTGCCTGGAGGCGATCGCCTTCCAGGCGCCCGCGGCCGTCGTGGTCGCGCTCGTGCTCGTGCTGCTCGCCCTGGCGGGCCCCCGGTGGTCGCCGGTGGCGTGGGTCTTCCGCCGTATCGCCCCGCCTCCGGGCGAGCTGGAGCCGGCCGCGCCGATCCGCTTCTCGCAGATGCTGGCCGCCGTCTTCATGGGTCTCGGCCTGGTGCTGCTCGCTCTCGGCCTCGACCTGGCGGGCTGGATCGTCGTCGGGATGGTCGCGGCGCTGGCCCTCGTGTCGGCCATCTCCGGCTTCTGCATCGGCTGCGAGGTGTACCGCCTGCTGCTCGCCAGGCAGCGCGGCGGCGAGGGCGACGTGCGGGGCGACCTGGGCCTGACCGGCGCCGGCCCCTGGCTCGTGGTCCTCACCGCACCGGGCTGCGCCCGCTGCGAGCCCGTCGCCCGGGCGCTGGAGAGCGCCGCCGGTGACCGCGAGGTCGTGCGGGTCAGCCTGGCCGAGCACCCCCGCGCCGCGGCCCTGCCGGTGCGCAGCGTCCCCGCCGCCATGGTCGTCGGCCACGACGGCCGCCTGCGCGTCGCGCGAGCCGGACGCCTCGGATCCCCCGAGTTCGACCAGGTGCTCGCCGCCCTCTGAGCCTGAATCCGTCGATCTCGCGGGGCGCTTTCGTCCCGCGCATCCACCAACTACGACGGATTCAGGCTGAGTTTCCGGCGGTTCCGTACCCCGAGCCGCGGCGTCCCGGCGCTCGCAGGGCGCCGGGCCATGGGTCTATACTCCAGCGCCCCCGGCACCGCCGGAACCCCGGTCCGTGCCCGGAACCATTTCCGCTACGAGGACAATCCACCTAATGACGACTGACCAGCCCGACCTCGCCACGCCCGACGCCGAGGCCCCCCCGCCCGCCGCTCCCGTGGCCGAGATCGACCTTGACGCACCCGTGATCGATCTCGACTTCGACACCCCCGTCCGCACCCTCGACGGCCCCGAGTACATCGAGGTCGACGGAGAGATGGTGCCGAACTACGACGGGACGCTCCCGCTCTTCTCCGAGGGGGATGTCGTCAGCGGGAGGGTGGTCCGCATCGACAAGGACGAGGTCCTCGTCGACATCGGCTACAAGAGCGAAGGCGTCATCCCGCTCCCCGAGCTCTCGATCCGCAAGAGCGTCAAGCCCGAGGACGAGGTCCAGCTGGGCGAGTGGGTCGACGCGCTGGTGATGCAGAAGGAGGACCCGGACGGCCGTCTGATCCTCTCCAAGAAGCGCGCCCGCTTCGAGAAGGCATGGAAGCGCATCGAGGCCGCCGCCGCCGCCGGCGAGCACGTGGAGGGCACGGTCATCGAGGTCGTCAAGGGCGGCCTGATCCTCGACCTCGGGGTGCGCGGCTTCCTGCCTGCCTCGCTGGTCGACATCCGCCGCGTGCAGGACCTCGACGAGTTCCTCGGCCGCAAGCTCGAGTGCAAGGTCATCGAGCTCAACCGGAACCGGAACAACGTCGTGCTCTCGCGGCGCGCGGTGCTCGAGGACGAGCGGCGCGAGGTGCGCCAGAAGATCCTCGACGATCTGCAGCCCGGCCAGGTGGTGGAGGGCGTCATCTCCAACATCGTCGAATTCGGCGCGTTCGTGGACCTCGACGGGATCGACGGCCTGATCCACATCTCCGAGCTCTCGTGGAGCCACGTCAACCACCCCTCCGAGGTCCTGACCATCGGGGAGAAGGTCAACGTGAAGGTGCTCGACATCGACCGCGACCGCCAGCGGATCTCCCTGGGCCTCAAGCAGACCCAGGCCGACCCGTGGCAGAGCGTCATCGAGAGCTACCAGGTCAACGACGTGGTCGAGGGTCGCGTGACCAAGGTCGTCACCTTCGGCGCGTTCGTCGAGATCCACGCCGGCGTGGAGGGCCTGGTCCACATCTCCGAGCTCGCCGCCCACCACGTGGAGAACCCGCGCGAGGTCGTCAATCAGGGCGACCTGCTGGCGGTCCGGGTGATCGAGATCGACGCCGACCGGCGCCGCCTGTCGCTGAGCCTCAAGCGCGTGGCCGACAGCGACGAGATCCAGCACCACCTGCCCGACGACATCCGCGCGGCCGCGGTGGCGGACGCCGAGGCGAACATCGGGGGTGACTACATCCCGGAGGGACAGGCGTACCTGCCCGCCGAGGATGAGGAGGCCGAGGAGCCCGACGACGCCGTCGCCGAGGCGCCCGAGGTCGACGAGCCGGTCGCCGAGGCGGCCCTGGAGACGGAGGAGGCGCCCGTCGCCGAGGAGGCCTCCGAGGCGGACGAGCCGGTCGCCGAGGCCGCCCCCGAGGCGGACGAGCCGGTCGCCGAGGCCGCCCCCGAGGCGGACGAGGCTCCCGGAGACGACGACTCCGCCGAGGCCTGACCCGGCAGGGGGGCGCCGTCCGGCGCCCCCCTGCCTCGGTCTCACCGGAGGCATCGGCGCCGGCAAGTCGGAGGCGCTGGCGGCCTTCGCCCGCTGTGGCGCCGCGACGCTCTCGAGCGACGAGGTCGTCCATCTGATCTACGCCCGGCCCGACGTGGTCGCGCTCGTGCGCGAGCGCTTCGGCGATGGCGTGCTCGATGCGACCGGGGCGATCGACCGCGCGCTGCTCGGCCCGCGGGCCTTCGCCGAGGAGGGCGGGCTCGCGTTCCTGGAGCGGCTCGTGCACGGCCGTGTGGGGGAGCGCAGGCGCGAATGGATCGCCGAGCAGGCCGCCGCCGTGCCGCCGCCCGCGCTGCTCGTCTGCGAGGTGCCCGTGCTCTTCGAGGCCGGTATCGAGGACGAGTTCGACGCGGTGATCGTGGTGACGGCCTCTGACGAGGTGCGGCGCGCGCGGGTGGCCGCGCGCGGGCAGGACTTCGACCAGCGCAGCGCGCGTCAGACGCCCGAGGCCGAGAAGGTGGCCCGGGCGGACCGCGCCTACGTCAACGACGAGGGCATCCGGGAGCTGCGCGCGTGGATCGCCGGCCGCTATGCGGAGTACGCTGGAGAGCCATGTCGGACCTCCCGCGATGAGTGACGACCGTCCGCGCGGTCCGGCCGCGGTCGCGGAGCCCCCGCCCCCCGCGGCCTCGGCGCCCACGCCGCGCGGCCGTGCCCGCCGCGGCAGGCGGGTCGTCCGCCTGCTGGCGTTCGCCGCCCTGGTCGCGCTCCTCGGAGGCGCCTGGCTGCAGGTGCACCGCACGATGCCCTCGTGGTACGCCCGCCTCTGGTACCCGCTCGAGTACGAGGACGCGATCCGCTCGGAGGCGGCGCGCTACGACCTCGACCCCGCCCTGGTGGCGGCGGTCATCAACACCGAGAGCGGCTTCGTGCCCGACTCGCGCTCGAGCGCGGGGGCGGTCGGGCTGATGCAGCTGCTGCCCGAGACCGCGCGCTTCGTCGCGGACGGCCCGGACCGCCCGAGCCCGTCGCCGGAGCGCCTGGAGGACCCCGACGTCAACATCGCCTACGGCTCGCGCTACCTGCGTTATCTGATCGACAGCTACGGCACGGTCCCGCTCGCCCTGGCCGCCTACAACGGGGGCGAGACCAACCTCACCGGGTGGCTGGACCGCGCCGCGCGCAACGGACAGGCTCTGGAGATCCCCGAGGACATCCCCTTCAGCGAGACGCGCGGCTTCGTCGTGCGGGTGCTCGACGCCGTCCCCATCTACCGCCGCGCCTACGGCGACCGGCTGTTCACGATGTCCCGCGAGAGGGCATCGACCACCGGCGGGTGACGGAGGGCGTCCCTCTCGGGACCGCCTCTAGCGTTCTGAGCCGGAAGCTCGCACTGCCACGCGATTCCTGACTCGGGGCGCTAGCGGAGGCCACGCTCGATCAGCTCGATCCGGTAGCCGTCGGGATCGCGGATGAAGCAGATCCGCGATCCGCCCGGGTATGCCGAGTAGGGCTCCCTCTCGGGGTGGATCCCCTTCTCCGCCAGGGCCGCCAGCTCGGCGTCCATGTCGGCGAGCGTCAGGGCGATGTGGCCGTAGGCCTCGCCCTGCTCGTAGGGCTCGGTGCGCCCGTCGTTGACCGTGAGCTCCAAGCGGTCGCCATCGCCGGGAAGGCCCATGAAGATGATCGTGGCGGTGTCGTTGCCGACCCGCTTGCGTCCGCGATCCTCGAAGCCGAGGGCCTTGTAGAAGTCCATCGAGCGCTCCTCGTCGAGCACTCGGATCATGGTGTGGATGAGCTCGATGGGCATGCGGCCTCCGGAGTCGGGTCGTGCGACTCGCCGGACCCTAGCGCCGCGGGGCGGTCCGCAGCCCGCACCCCGGAATTGGGGGCAGCCGGCGGCGCCTGGAACGGCGCCGCCGGCTGAGGTGCGAGGCCCCGAGTCCCGGTCTCGGGGCCCTCCGTGACGTGAGGGCGTCTCCCGTGTTGCCCTCACCTCACGACGTGGAAGATAGGGCCCGGCCCGGGGTGCCCACCTTGGCCCCAACGCCGAAGAACGGGTACCCCGAGTTGGCCCGGCCGTCGGGGTACGGGACGCCCGGGTGCGGCGCTACTCTTGCCCGATGGCGATCACGCCCTTCCAGCTGACCGACGCCTACCAGCCCACCGGCGACCAGCCCCAGGCGATCGCCGAGCTCTCGGCGGGCCTCGACCGGGGCGACCGCTTCCAGACGCTCCTCGGGGTCACGGGCTCGGGCAAGACCTTCACGATGGCGCAGGTCCTCGCCCAGGCCGCCCGCCCGGCGCTGGTGATCGCTCACAACAAGACGCTGGCCGCCCAGCTCTGCAACGAGTTCCGCGAGTTGCTGCCCGACGCGGCGGTCGAGTACTTCGTGAGCTACTACGACTACTACCAGCCCGAGGCGTACATCGCGGCCACGGACACGTACATCGAGAAGGACTCGTCGATCAACGACGAGATCGACCGCCTGCGCCACTCGGCGACGGCGGCCCTGCTGGCGCGCCGGGACGTCGTCATCGTCGCGTCGGTCAGCTGCATCTACGGCGTCGGCTCTCCGGAGATCTACCGCGACCGGGTGATCGTGCTGACGGTGGGCGAGGAGCACCCGCGCGAGAGGATCTTCCGCCGGCTGGTCGAGACCCAGTACCAGCGCAACGACACCGCCCTCGAGCGCGGCCGCTTCCGCGTGCGCGGCGACACGCTGGAGGTGCAGCCCGCCGACGCCGAGACGGCGTACCGCATCTCGATGTTCGGCGACGAGGTGGAGAGCATCACCGAGTACGACCCGCTCACCGGCGAGGTCTACGCCGAGCTCCAGCACCTGGCGATCTATCCCGCGACGCACTACATCACCCCGCCGGAGACGATCGACCGGGCGATCCGCGACATCCGCGCGGAGCTCGAGGAGCAGCTGCGCGGCTTCGAGGCGGCGGGCAAGCTGGTCGAGGCCCACCGCCTGCGCCAGCGCACCGAGTACGACATGGAGATGATCCGCGAGCTGGGCTTCTGCTCGGGCATCGAGAACTACTCGCGCATCCTCGACGGCCGTGCGCCCGGCGAGCCGCCGCACACCCTGCTCGACTTCTTCCCCGACGACTTCCTGTGCTTCATCGACGAGTCGCACAACACGATGGGGCAGCTGCGCGGGATGTACGAGGGCGACCGCTCGCGCAAGATGGCGCTGATCGACGCCGGATTCCGCCTCCCCTCGGCCCTCGACAACCGCCCGCTCCAGCTGCCGGAGTTCCTCGAGCGGGTCGGTCAGCTGATCTTCGTCTCCGCCACCCCGGGCGACTTCGAGCGACGCTCGTCCGAGAATGTGGTGGAGCAGATCATCCGCCCGACCGGTCTCGTCGACCCCGAGGTGGACGTCCGTCCGACGAAGAACCAGATCGACGACCTCCTCGGGGAGATCCGCGACCGTGCCGACCGCGGCGAGCGGGCCCTGGTCACGACGCTCACCAAGAAGATGGCCGAGGACCTGACCGAATACCTCACCGAGGCCGGGATCCGCGCGCGCTACCTGCACTCCGAGATCGACACCCTGGAGCGAATCCGGATCGTGCGCGCCCTGCGGCTGGGCGAGTTCGACGTGCTGGTCGGGGTCAACCTCCTGCGCGAGGGGCTCGACCTGCCCGAGGTGACCCTCGTCGCGATCCTCGACGCCGACAAGGAGGGCTTCCTGCGCGGCACGACCTCCCTGATCCAGACCATCGGGCGCGCCGCCCGCAACAGCGACGGCCGGGTGGTGATGTACGCGGACCGCGAGACCGAGTCCATGCGCACCGCGATCGGCGAGACCAACCGGCGCCGCGAGATCCAGATCGCCCACAACACCGAGCACGGCATCGTGCCGGCGTCGATCGTGAAGGGGGTCAGCGACATCGTCGCGTTGCTCGGCCTGACCGACGAGGCCTCGGCCCCGCGGCGCCCGCGGCGCGGCGAGGTGGACGCCCTCGCCGACGTCGACGCCGTGGAGCTGGACCGCATGATCATCGAGCGCGAGCAGGAGATGTTCGTCGCGGCCGAGGATCTGCGCTTCGAGCTGGCGGCCCGCCTGCGCGACGAGATCGCCGATCTGCGGCGCGAGCAGCTGGAGCGCAACGAGGCCGGCGAGGGACCCGCGCCGCCCGGCGTCGCCGGGCCGGACCGGCCCCGGCGCACGGGCGCCGCCCCGGTCCCGCGCAAGTCGGCCCGTCGGGCCGCGGGAGCGCGCCGCCGGTGATGGATCCCCGCGATGAGGAGACCGTCTTCCGGTCGCTCGCGGCCCCCGGCCTCGAGGAGGACGACCTCTTCATCGCTCTGCAGGGACTCCCGGTCCCCGGAACCTTCTGGGGCGACGGCCGGCCGGCCGAGCCCCGTCGCGCCGGCGAGGGCCCCTGGGACGAGGAGGTCGAGCGCCGCCGCCGCCACGAGGAGCTCCTCCAGAAATGGCGTGAGGGCACCGGTGCGGAACCCGGCCCCGAGCCGAGACGCGGATCCCCCGGCGAGCTGTAGCCGCCCGGAGCGTCGCGGGCGGATCCGGGTTCAGGTGGGGAGGAGCCGCGATTCCCCGTGTGGGAGGCGGGTCGGCGCGGAGCCGGCCCGGGCGACCGCTACCAGGCGTCCCAGTGGACGAAGCTGTCGAGGGGCTCGCGCGCCCCTGCCTTGAAGTCGGTGCCCAGCGCGTGGGCGAGTGGTATCAGCGCGACCTGGCTGACCTCGTCGTACGGGATGCCGAGTATCTCGGCGGCCTCGCGCTCGTAGAAGAGGTGGATGGTGGTCCACGCGCTCGCGAGCCCGCGTGCGCGCGCGGCGAGCATGAAGCTCCAGACGGCGGGCAGCACCGATCCGAAGGCCGAGGCCTGCGCCACGAGCGGCTTGTCCTCGGTGCGGCCGGGGTGGCAGGGGACCACGAGCACCGGGACCTCGGCGAGGTGATCGGCCAGGTACTTGGCCGAGCTGCCGATCTTGCGCTGCAGCGTGCGCTTGGACGGGTCGTCGGTCGGCCGCGGGGGCCCTCCGAGGATGCCCTCGGCCAGGTAGCGGTCCCAGCCGCGGCCGTAGACGTCGGCGAGGGCCGCGCGGCGCTCGGCGTCGGTGACCACCACGAAGCTCGCGCCCTGGCGGTTCCCGCCGCTCGGCGCCTGCTGGGCCAGCTCCAGGCACTCCACGATCAGCTCGCGCTCGACCGGCCGCGACAGGTCGAGCCGCTTGCGGACGCTGCGGGTGGTTGACAGGAGTTCGTCGGAGGTCAGGTCGAGCATGCGTAGGGCATCATGTCACCGTGCGGACCGCGCCGCCGCCCTTCGGGGCGACGACGCGCCGGATCAGGCGATCGGAGCGCGCCTGCGGCGGCGCAGACGGCGAGCCGTGGCGCTCCGCAACCGCGGGAGGGTGATGGCGTAGACGGTCGCCGCCGCCGCCTCGGCGCCCGCGCGTATGCGGCGTCCGCTGGGCGGCGACGGGATGGGGAAGCGGCGGCGCACCCGGCGCGGCTCCTCGAGGGCGGGGGGAGGGGGGTCGTGCGCGCCGGCGCCCGCGCCGGCGCGGGCGCGGGGGTCGTCAGGACGGGCGGCTCGAGCACGGCGACCGTCTCGCGGCCACGGGGGAGGGCCCCGGCCGCGGCGGGGCGGCGCCGGCCGCCGCCGGTGACCGCGGCCAGGATCTCCTCGATCTCGGAGCGGTCGACCTGCTCGCGCTCGAGGAGCGCGGCCCCGAGGGCCGCGAGCTCGTCGCGATGGTCGCCGAGAAGGTCGAGGGCATCGGCGTAAGCCGCGTCGACCATCCGGTTGATCTCCTCGTCGATGACCCTGCGGGTCTCGCCCGAGAGGGGGATCTGGTTGGGGCCCGCGGAGGTGATGATCTGACCGACCCGGGGGGAGAAGCCGAGCTTCTCGACGGCGTCGCGGGCCATCGTGTTCACCTGCTCCAGGTCGTTGGCGGCGCCCGAGGAGATCTCACCGAAGCCGATCTGCTCCGCGGCGCGTCCGGCCATCGCGACCACCATCCGCTCGTGCAGGTGCTGCTGCGAGGTGAGCGCCCGGTCCTGGCTGCCGTAGAGCGCGAGGCCGCCGGCGTCGCCGCGCGCGAGCACGGTGACCCGCTGGGCCTTCTGGTGGGTCGGGCACAGCTCGGCGGCCAGGCAGTGGCCGGCCTCGTGCCAGGCGATCACCTCGAGCTCGCCCTCGGCGATGCGGCGGTCGGACTTCTGGGGGCCGGCGACGGCGCGCAGCAGGCCCTCGTCCAGGTCGGATCCGCGGATGGTCTCACGGCCGGCGCGGGCGGCCATGATGGCGGCCTCGTTGACGATGTTCGAGAGGTCGGCGCCGGCGAATCCCGCCGTCACCCGGGCCAGGGCCGCGAGCGACTCGGGCTCGGCGATCGGCATGTGCTTCGTGTGCAGCCGGAGGATCGCGAGCCGGCCGGTCTCGGCGGGAAGCCCGACCTGGACGCGCCGATCGAAGCGGCCCGGCCGCAGGAGGGCGGTGTCGAGCATGTCCAGGCGGTTGGTCGCCGCGATGATCACGACGCGGTCGCGGGCGCCGAAGCCGTCGAGCTCGACGAGCAGCTGGTTGAGGGTGCCCTCGCGCTCGGAGTCGGCGCCCGACATCCCCGCCCCGCGTGCGCGGCCGATGGCGTCGATCTCGTCGAAGAAGATGATGGCGCCGGTCTCGCTCTTGCGCGCGGTGGCGAAGAGGTCGCGCACCCGCGAGGCCCCGACCCCGACGAAGGTGTCCACGAAGTCGGAGCCCGACAGCGCGAAGAAGGGCACGCCGGACTCGCCCGCGACGGCCTTGGCCAGAAGGGTCTTGCCGGTCCCGGGGGGGCCGTGCAGGATCACGCCGCGCGGCATCCGCGCGCCGACCTTCTCGAATCGCTCGGGCTCGCTGAGGAAGACGACCACCTCGCGCAGCTCCTCGACCGCCTCGTCGCAGCCGGCGACGTCGCTGAAGCGGGCCGAGGGCGGATCCACCTGGGCGCTCTTGCGGATCTTGCCGTGGCCCTGCGCGCCGCCGCGCCCGCCGCCGCGCCCGTTGGGGCTCCAGCGCCGGATCGCGGCCATGCCACCGATCAGGAACATCGCGACGATGGCGATGCCCAGGGGTATGACGAGGTACCGGGCGATCCCGCCCATGCCCGAGGAGGACTCGGCGACCGGGGCGGGCTGGAGGACGGCGACGCCGTCGGCCTTCAGGTGTGTGGCCAGGTCGAACGCGCCGGGCAGCCCCTGCCTGGGCGCCGTGCCGGCGCCGCTCGCCTGCGCGAAGTCGCGCCCGGCCTTGGGGCGCGGGATCTGGGCCGCGATCACGCGGCCGGTGTCGTCGATGGCGGCCACCCAATAGCCGGAGGTGTCGACGACCGCCGCGTTCAGGTTCCGGGCGTCCGCCGCGCCGACGAGCTGGCGATAGGGGACCGTCGCCGGGCTCTCCACGCCGCCGAGGGGGGCGGTGACGTTGGCGGGCACCTGCGGCGCGGGGTCCGCCGCGAGCGCCGTCCCCGTCATCGCGAGGAGGGCCGCGACCGCGATCGCGGCCGAGACGAGGACGCGCGGAGGGCGGGGGCGGGCTGGGAGCACCGGTGGAGTCCTTGGGTTCGTCGTCAGTTTCGCGAGGACGATTCGTCGGCCAGGGGCTTTCGGATCACGCTATCGGCGTCGCCACCACCCGCCTGAAGCGCAGGGGCGCAGGCCTGACGTACCGTTGAGGTGATAGCACCGCGGGGCCCTCGGCAGGCGGGTTCCGGGTGTGACAGGCGGAGTCGCCGAACTCCCGACTACACTGGCGCGATGCCCCTGTCGCGTCCCACGCCCGCCAACATCATCCGCGTGGTGGGGGCGCGGGAGCACAATCTGCGTGACGTCTCGCTCGACATCCCGCGCGACGACCTCGTGGTCATCACGGGCCTCTCGGGCAGCGGAAAGTCGTCGCTCGCGTTCGACACCCTCTACGCCGAGGGGCAGCGCCGCTACGTCGAGAGCCTCTCGGCCTACGCCCGCCAGTTCCTCGGCCAGATGGACAAGCCGGACGTCGACCACATCGAGGGGCTGTCGCCCGCGATCTCGATCGACCAGAAGACGACCAGCCGCAACCCGCGCTCGACCGTGGCGACGGTCACCGAGATCTACGACTACCTTCGCCTGCTCTTCGCCCGCGTCGGCGAGCCCCACTGTCCGATCTGCGGTCGGCCGATCGCCGGCCAGAGCGTGGAGCAGATCACCGACCAGGTGCTCGCGCTGCCCGAGGGCACCCGCTTCCTCGTGCTCGCTCCCCTGGTGCGGGGCCGCAAGGGCGAGCACCGCGACGTCCTCGAGCAGATCCGCGCCGAGGGCTTCACCCGGGTCGCGGTCGATGGCACGACCTACGTGCTCGACGAGGTCCCGGCGCTCGACAAGAAGTTCAACCACACCATCGAGGTCGTGGTCGACCGGCTCGTGATGAACGGCGACCTGCGCCGGCGGCTGAGCGACAGCCTCGAGACGGCGACCCGGATGGCCGACGGCCTGGTGCGCATCGAGGAGGTCGTCGCGCAGGGCGATCCGCGCAGCTGGACCTACTCCGAGAAGTTCGCCTGCCCCGAGCACGGGGCGTCGCTGCCCGAGCTCGCGCCGCGCACCTTCTCCTTCAACTCCCCCCACGGCGCCTGCCCCCAGTGCACCGGCCTGGGCTTCACCCCGGAGGTCGACCCGGAGCTGGTCGTCGACCCGGAGCGCTCGCTCAACGACGGCGCCATCCTGCCGTGGACCGATCGCACCACCGACTACTACGACCTGCTGCTGGGCGTGATCGCGACCCAGAACGAGATCGACCTCGACACACCCTGGAAGGACCTGCCGCAGGCGCAGCGGACCCTCCTCCTCGACGGCCCGCGCCGCCGCGAGCGCGTCTTCCTGGGCTCGGCCCGCCGCAAGGGCGGCAGCTGGGGCTGGTTCGAGGGCGTCATCCCGCAGCTGCGCCGCCAGCACGCCACCTCGATGTCGCAGGCGGTCCGCGACAGCGTGGAGCAGTTCATGTCGCTGCGGCCGTGCTCGGCCTGCGGCGGTGCCCGCCTGAAGCCGGAGTCGCTGGCGGTCACGGTCGTCGGGCGCAACATCCACGAGGTCTGCCTGCTCTCGGTCGAGGACGCCCTGGCGTTCTTCACCGGCATCGAGCTGACCGACACGCAGGCCTTCATCGGCGCCCGGGTGATCCAGGAGATCCGCGAGCGGCTGCGCTTCCTCGACGACGTCGGGGTGGGCTACCTCACGCTGGCCCGCGCCGCCGGCACGCTCTCCGGCGGCGAGGCCCAGCGAATCCGCCTGGCCACCCAGATCGGCTCGGGCCTGGTGGGCGTCCTCTACATCCTCGACGAGCCGTCGATCGGGCTCCACCAGCGCGACAACCGCAAGCTGATCGGGACGCTCGAGCGCCTGCGCGACCAGGGCAACACGGTCCTGGTGGTGGAGCACGACGAGGAGATGATCCGCAGCGCCGGGCACGTGGTCGACATGGGCCCGGGGGCGGGCCAGCACGGCGGCCGCGTGGTGGCCCAGGGGTCGGTCGCCGACATCGAGGCCGAGCCCTCCTCGGCGACGGGGGCGTTCCTGTCGGGCAGGCGCGCGGTCGGCGTGCCCGCCCAGCGCCGCGAGGCCCGCGAATGGCTGACCGTCCACGGGGCGCGAGAGAACAACCTCCGCGGCATCGACGCACGCTTCCCGATCGGGGCGCTCACGTGCGTCACCGGCGTCTCGGGGTCGGGGAAGAGCACGCTGGTCAACGAGGTGCTCCTCAAGTCACTCGCCGGCCGGCTCGGCCGTCGTCCGCGCCGCCCCGGGGCCCACGACCGGATCGAGGGCCTCGAATACATCGACAAGGTGATCGACATCGACCAGTCGCCCATCGGGCGCACGCCGCGCAGCAACCCGGCGACCTACACCGGGCTCTTCGACCACATCCGCCAGCTCTTCTCGATGACGCAGGAGGCGCGGGCGCGCGGCTATTCGCCGGGGCGCTTCAGCTTCAATGTCAAGGGCGGCCGCTGCGAGGCCTGCAAGGGCGACGGCACGATCACCATCGAGATGCACTTCCTGCCCGACGTGCACGTGCCCTGCGAGGTGTGCGGCGGCCGTCGCTTCAACCGCGAGACCCTCACGGTGCGCTACGGCGGGCGCACCATCAGCGAGGTGCTGGACATGAGCGTCGAGGAGGGGGTCGAGGCCTTCTCCGCCGTGCCGAAGATCCACCGCCGCCTGCAGACCCTCCACGACGTCGGGCTCGACTACGTCCGCCTCGGCCAGCCGGCCACCACGCTCTCCGGCGGGGAGGCCCAGCGCGTCAAGCTGGCGACCGAGCTCTCCAAGGTCGCCACCGGGCGCACCCTCTACGTGCTCGACGAGCCCACCACCGGCCTCCACTTCGCCGACATCGAGAAGCTGCTCGAGGTGCTGCAGCGCCTGGTGGACCAGGGCAACACGGTCGTGGTGATCGAGCACAATCTCGACGTCATCAAGTGCGCCGACTGGGTCATAGACCTCGGCCCCGAGGGCGGGTCGGGCGGCGGGCAGCTGATCGCCAGCGGCCCTCCCGAGGAGATCGCCGCGGCTCCCGGCTCCCACACCGGCGAGTACCTCCGGCCCGTGCTCTTGGCGGCCCCGCCCGCCTCCGCGCGCGCCGACCTGGTGGGGGCAGGCCGGCCCTGAGGTCCGAGACCCGCAGGCGCGCCCAGTTCGGCGCGGAGAGCGACGATGCCGGACGCTTCGTGCGCCAGGTCAGCCGCTTCCGCGACTCCGTCACGGCCGACGGCTCCTCGGGCTTCGCCGCCGCGCCCGGCAGGTACCACCTCTACGTCTCGCTGGCATGCCCCTGGGCCCACCGCACCATCATCGTCCGCCGTCTCAAGGGGCTGGAGGACGCGATCTCGATGTCCGTCGTCGATCCGGTGCGCGACGAGCGCGGCTGGGCGTTCCGCGAGGGGCGCCGGCACGGCCCCGATCCGGTCAACGGCTTCTCGTACCTCTCGGAGGCCTACCTGGCGTCCGACCCCGCGTTCGCGGGGCGGGTCACCGTGCCCGTGCTCTGGGACCGCGAGACCCGGCGGATCGTCAACAACGAGTCGGCCGAGATCCTGCGAATGCTGAACTCCGCGTTCGACGAGTGGGGCGACGCGTCGGTCGACCTCTACCCGGCCGAGCTTCGGGCTGAGATCGACGCAGTCAACGACGGCGTGTACCGCGCGGTCAACGACGGCGTGTACAAGGCCGGGTTCGCGACGACCCAGAGCGCGTATGAGGACGCCTTCGACAATCTGTTCGCCGAGCTCGAGGCTCTCGACCGGCGCCTCCGGGGGCAGCGGTTCCTGGTGGGCGACCGAATCACGGAGGCCGACTGGCGTCTGTTCACCACGCTGATCCGCTTCGATGCCGTCTACGTCGGCCACTTCAAGTGCAACCTGCGCCGCATCGTCGACCACCCGGCGCTCTGGCCCTACCTGCGCGAGCTCTACCAGGTGCCCGGCGTCGCCGAGACGGTCGACTTCGACCACATCAAGCGCCATTACTACCTCACCCACGACTCCATCAACCCGACCGGAATCGTCCCCAAGGGGCCCGCGCTCGACCTGAGTCTCCCGCACGGCCGCGGCTGACAGCCCCGGCCGTGCTGGCGATCGCCCTCGGCCTGCTCTCGGGCCTGTCGTGGGGCCTGGCCGACTTCATGGGCGGCCTGGCGAGCCGCCGGGCCGCCGTGCTGAGCGTCGTGGCGCTCTCCCAGGCCGTCGGCCTGGCCCTCGCACTGGTCGCGCTTGCGTTGGTGCGGCCCTCCATCCCGCCCGCGGCCGAGATCGCCTTCGGGGCCCTCGCCGGCCTCAGCGGGCTGATCGGGCTGGTCGCCTTCTACCGGGCGATGAGCGTCGGCAGCATAAGCCTCGTCGCCCCGATCAGCGCGCTCGGGGCGGTGGTGCCGCTGTCGGTCGACCTCATCGCCGGCCGCAGCCCCGGGGCGGTGGCCCTCGCGGGAATGCTGCTCGCCCTGGCGGGGGCGGCGCTCGCGGCCCGTGCGCCCGGGCCCGCCTCCCGACGCGGTGTCGGGCTCGCGCTCGTCGCGGCCCTCGGCTTCGGCGGCTTCTTCAGCCTGTTGGCCCTCGCCGCGTCGAGCAGCGCCCTCTGGAGCCTCGGCGCCGCTCGCCTCGGATCGGCCCCCCTTGCGGTGGTGGTCGCCGTGGCGGTCGGGGGCGGCGCAGGGCTGGTCATGTCGGCGCGCACCGTGGTCATGGTGGTGGTCTCGGGCGTCCTCGACGCGAGCGCCAACCTGCTGTTCGCCGCCGGGAGCCAGCGCGGTCTGGTCAGCGTCGCCGCCGTGCTCGGCTCCCTCTACCCGGTGGTCACCGTCGCCCTGGCGGGGACCCTGCTGCACGAGCGCCTCGGCCGGCTGCAGGCCACGGGCGCCGCAGTCGCCCTCGCCGGGATCGCGCTCATCGCCATCGGCTGACCGGCGCGACCGAGTGCGGGGGTACCCGGGTGGGCCTCGGCTAGTCTGAGTGGCGGGGCGGGTCCGCTCCACTGGAGAGGAGCTCGTACGTGGCTGACGTCCACCCGTTCCCACGCAGGCCCGGCGGGCGCCGGCGCCGCACCGACTGGATCCTCCCCGTCGCCGGCGGGGTGGTGGTGGTCCTGCTGGTGGCCTACATCGCGCTGCGGGTCTGGGCCCACATCACGATCACGTCGGCCTTCTTCGACAGCCTCGGCATGGGCGGGGCCTACTCGACGCTGATCCGGGCGTCGTTCCTGCTCGGCGGCCTCGGCCTGCTCGGCGCACTCGCCCTGGCGCTGCCCGTGGGCCTGGTGCTGGGGCGCGCGGTCGGGCTCCTGCCGGTGCGCGCGATCGGATGGATCGCCGGCGCGGCGGTGTTCGTGATCTCCGCCGCGGTGCTCGTCCCCTCGCTGATCGACAACCGCGACGCCATTCTGGCGGCCCGGGAAGCCGTGTCATTCGGCCGCGTGGACCCGGTCTTCGGCAAGGACGTCAGCTTCTTCGTCTTCACGGCCCCGGTGCTCGGCGACCTGGCCGGCCTCGTGCTCGGCGGCCTGATCGTCGCGCTGCTGGCCATCGGCGGAGTGGCGATCTACGCCGTCACCGTCGAGGCGCCCCTCGGGGTCAACCAGAGGCTGCTGGCCCGGGCCGGGATCCTCGGGGCGGTCTACGGAGGCCTGGCGCTGATCGCGCTGGGCGTCCTGGTCTGGTTCCGCCGCTACGACGTCGTGCACGGCGGCGACGAGCTGATCGCCGGGGCCGGCCAGGCCTCGCGCGACGTCGCGATCCCGACCATCACCGTCGCGGCCGTGGTGATCGCCCTGCTGGGGGTGGGACTGACGACGCTTGCGCTGCCCTCCGTCCGTCGCCGGCTCGCGGCCGCCCGCACCATGACCCTCGTCCGCGGCGGCATCGCCGTGCTCGCCGTCGTCGTGCTCGCCCTCGTGGTCCTCGCCACGCCGTGGTGGCTGGTGCTCGCGCTGCCGCTGATCCCGCTCGCCGTGGCCGCCCGGCCCGCGGGCGCGCTGACGCGCGCGGTGAACATGCAGGCCGCCGCCGCCCTGCGCGGCAACGACGCCCCTTACCGGATCCCCCCGTGGTCGCTCGGCGCCGCGGCCGCGGGGCTGTCCTTCGGGCTCCTCATAATCGCCCCGATCGGCACTGCGCTCTACGACGCCGTCGGCCTGCGCGGCTCGACGCTCCAGGTGGAGCGGTCGAACATCGAGGCGACGCTGACCGCGACCCGCACGGCGGCCGGGCTCGACGAGGTCGAGCCCTCTCGCGCCACCTACCGCCGCGGAGGGGTGACGCGGGCGGCGATCGAGGCGGCGCCCGCGTCGGTGGGCTCGCTGCGCTTCCTCGACCTGGAGGCCGCCCTCGCCGCCTGCCGCCGCCTACAGGCACTCAACCGCTTCTACACCTGCCAGGACGCCGACCTCGACCGCTACGTGCGGAACGGCGTGCCGCAGACCCTCTTCGTCTTCGGCCGCGAGGTCGACTACGGGGCGATCGCCGACTTCCAGCGGCGGCACTTCTCGTTCACGCACGGCCGCGGCGTGGCCATGGCGCCGGTGAACCAGATCGACCCCTCGGGTCGGCCCACCTTCGTCGTCGGCGGCCTGCCCACCCGCGGCCTCGACCCGCCCCTCGAGCGTCCCGAGATCTACCACGGGGCCCAGCGGAACATGCCCTTCGCGATCGTCAACACCGACCAACCGGACGGATTCACCGACGAGAAGCCCGCCACCTGGACCGGCGCCGGCATCGACGTCTCCGAGAACCGCGTGGCCCTGACGCTCGAGCTCGGCGGGCTGCCCTACGTCGGCGGCGGGCGCCAGCTCTGGAACGCCCTCTCGCGGGTGGAGACCGCCGACGCCAAGCTGCTCATCCATCGCGACCTCACCGCACGGCTGGACCGGCTCGCACCCTTCCTGGCGCTCGACCGCGACCCCTGGTTCGTCGCCGAGGGCGGGCGCATGTACGTGTTGCAGAACGCCTACACCCGCACCGACCGCTATCCGTACGCGGCCCACTTCGACGGGATCTCGTACCAGCGCCACGCGGTCACCGCCGTGATGGACGCCTACAGCGGCGAGACGTCCCTGTACGTCATGGACGACGCCGACCCGATCATCGCCACCTGGCGGAAGGTCTACCCGGAGCTGTTCAGCGATCGCACCGAGATACCGAAGGGCATCGCCGCGCACCTGCGCTACGGCGAGGATCAGTTCGACTACCAGGCGGCGGCCCTGAACCGCTTCCACGTGACCGACGTTGACCGCTTCTTCGCGAACGACGACGCCTGGGCGCCGACGGTCGAGACCACGGGCGGCGGCACCGAGGGGCAGCGCATCACCTCGCCGGCCCGCTACAGCTATGCCGTCCTGCCGGGCGAGTCGGAGGAGCGCTTCCTGCTGCTGCGCTACTTCAAGCCGGCCACCGAGGGGCGCGGCATCGCCTTCTCGGCCTGGCTCACGGCCGAGAGCGACCCGGAGCGCTTCGGGCGCCTGCGCCTGCTGCGCTTCGACGTGGCCGAGGACGCCCTCGACTCGGTCAACACCTTCGTGGCGAGTGTTGCCCGCGACTCCGAGCTGTCGGCCCAGATCGGCCTGCGGCGCGACCAGGTGCTGCGCGGAAACACCATCGTGGTCCCGATCGGCCAGGGCCTGTTGTACGTCCAGCCGCTCTACCTCGACACGTCGGCCGACAGCCTGCCCACCCTCTGGCAAGTCGTCGTCTCGCTCGGCAATGGGCAGATCTACTCCGGCGAGACGTTCCGCGACGCACTGGAGAACGCCCTCGGCGCGCAGGGCGCGGGGGAACCCGCGCCGCGCGACGGGAGCGGCGGCGCCCTGCCGGCGGACATCCGCGACATCGTGCGCGACGCGGCCAGCGCCTACGAGGCCTACCGGCGCGCGTGGGCGGCCGGCGACTACGCGACGGCGGCGACCCGCCTCAAGCAGTTCGAGACCCTGCTCGAGAAGGCGCGCACCCAGGCGCAGACCGCCGGATAGCGGCCCGTCCGCCCCGGAGCTACGCCGGAGGGGGCGCCCGGCTAGCATCGGGCCATGGATCTGCTCGAGCGCGAGGGGGCGCTGGCCGCCGTGGGCGAGGCCCTCGATGAGGCGGCATCCGGGAGCGGTCGGGTCGTGCTGATCGCGGGCGAGGCCGGCATCGGCAAGTCGTCGCTCCTGGGCGAGGTACCGCGCGCCTTCGGCGAGCGGCGGCGGTTCCTCGCCGGGGCGTGCGATCCGCTCCTGACGCCGCGTGCGCTCGGCCCCTTCCACGACATCGCCCGCCAGGCGGGCGGCCCGCTGTCGGAGGCCATCCGAGACGAGGCGCGCCGCGAGGACCTCGTGGCGGCGCTGCTCGATGAGCTCGCCGCGAACCCTCCCCGGGTGCTCATGCTGGAGGACGTCCACTGGGCCGACGAGGGCAGCCTCGACCTGCTCGCGCTGCTCGGTCGCCGCGTCGGGTCGACCACCGGCACCCTGGTGGTGACCCTGCGCCCAGATCAGGCCGGGGACCGCCTGCGGGCCACGCTGGGCGAGCTGTCGGGCGGAGTCGTCCGCCGGATCGACCTCGCGCCGCTCGGGGAGGAGGCCGTGGCCGTGCTGGCCGCCCGCGCCGGTCGCTCTGTGGAGGGCCTGCACCGCATGACCGGTGGCAATCCCTTCTACCTCACCGAGATCCTCGCCTCGGCCGGCGACGAGGTACCGGGGTCCGTGCGCGACGCCGTGCTGGCGCGGGCGCGGCGGCTGTCGAGGGCGGCCCGGCGGGTGCTGGAGATCGTCAGCGTCGTCCCCGGACGCGCCGAGACGTGGCTCGTGAGCGAGGTGCTCGGCGACGAGCCCTCCGGCCCCGCCGACGAGTGCCTGGCGGCGGGCATGCTCGAGCTGGAGGGGGCGGCCCTCCGGTTCCGTCACGAGATCGCCCGCTCCAGCGTTGAGGAGGAGCTCTCGCCCATGCGCCGGCGCGAGCTCGAGCGCCGGGTGCTGGCGGTGTTGTCCGCCCGCCCCGGCGTGGACCCCGCGCGGGTGGTGCATCACGCCCGCCGGGCGGGCGACGGCGACGCGATCCTCGCCGCCGCCCCCGAGGCCGCCCGCGCCGCGGCCGCGGCGGGCGCGCACACGCAGGCCGCGTCGCACTTGCGCGCCGCTCTGGAGGAGGCCGACGACCTCGCGCCCGCGGTTCGCACCGAGCTCCTGGAGGGGCTCTCGTACGAGGCATATCTGTCGGGCACCCCGCACGAGGCGCTGGAGACGCGGCGAGAGGCGCTCGGGCTCCGCACCCGTCTGGGCCAGGTCGCGGAGGCCGGAGAGGACGAGCGGTGGCTGTCGCGGTTGCTGTGGTGGGCGGGCCGGCGGGAGGAGTCGGAGGCTGCCGCCGCGAGGGCGATCGCGCTGCTCGAGCCGCTCGGCCCGGCGCCGGGGCTCGCGATGGCCTACAGCACCCTCTCGCAGCTGATGATGCTGGCCTGGCGGCCGACCGAGGCGGCCGACTGGGGCGGCCGGGCGATCGACATGGCGCGCGAGCTCGGCGATCGCGAGACCCTCGCCCACGCCCTGAACAACGTCGGGACCTCGATGGTCGAGAGCCACAGCGACGGGGGCACGCGGATGCTCGAGGAGGCGGTCGCGATCGCGACCGCCGATGGAATGCACGATCACGCCGTTCGCGCGATCGTCAACCTCGGCTGGGGGCGCCTCCTGCACCGGCGCTACGCCGAGGCGTTCCGCACCATCGAGCGCGGCCTGGCCTTCGCCCGCTGCAACGACCTGCTCTCGTACGACCAGTACCTGCTGGGGATGAGGGCGTGGGGGCGGCTGGAGACGGGCGACTGGGCGGGCGCCGAGGAGGATGGCCGCGCAGTGATGGCCATCGACACGTTCCACCGCGCGATCAGCAGCTTCCCGGGCATGGTCTCGCTCGGGCGCCTGTTGGTGCGCCGCGGGGACCCGGAGGGCGAGGCGATACTGGACGAGGCGTGGGGCCGGGCCGTGGCGGCCGACGAGGCCCAGCGCCTGATACCCGGCGCCTGCGCGCTCGCGGAGAGCGCGTGGCTGGCGGGTGACCGGGCGCGGTTGCGCCGACACGCGGCGGCCGCGCGGGCCGCGCTCGATTCAGCCGCGGTGTCGACGATCTCGCTGAGCGCGGCGGAGACGCTCTTCTGGTCGTGGCGGGCGGGAGACCTGGATCGCGACCCGGCCGCGATCGCCGGTCCGCACCGCCTCTCGATCCTGGGTGAGTCCCAGGCCGCGGCCGCGGCCTGGGACGAGCTCGGGTGCCCCTATGAGGCGGCCGACGCCCTCACCGACTCCGACGACGCGGCCGACCTGCTCGCGGCGCTCGCCGGCTTCGACCGTCTGGGGGCCGCCCGGCCGGCTGCGGTGCTGCGGGCGCGTCTGCGCGAGGCGGGGGTCGCCGCGGTGCCACGCCCGCCGCGCCCCGAGACCGTCGCGGAGCCCCACGGCCTCACCGGGCGCCAGCGCGAGGTGCTGGAGCTAGTGGCCGAGGGGCTCACCAACGGCCAGATCGCGGAGCGGCTGGTGATCTCCGAGCGCACGGTTGACCACCACGTGGGGGCGGTGCTGCGCAAGCTCGGAGTGGGCGCACGCGCCGACGCGGCCGCCGCCGCCCGCGCGTCCGCGCGCCAAGATGGGCACCCCGCGGGGGCCGGATAGGCATCGGTCACCGATTACCGCCGGGGATCGGGCTCATACCGTCCGTGACGTCGAATCGCACGACGGACCGGAGGACCCGATGCATCCCAACGCCCACCTGCACCGTGCCATCGCCCGGGGCATCCAGGACCGCCGCATCGCCGAGGCGAGGGATGCGTCGATTGGCGCGTCGCGTCGACGCCGAATGGCGCACTCACACGAAACGCCTGCTCGGAGCCTCGTCGCGCGCCTGCTGCCCGCGACGCTGCGCCCGAGGGGTTAGCCCCTGCGCGCACGCCAGTCGGCGGCGGTCTGGCCCCAGACGACCAGATCGACCTCGTTCGGCGGCGGCGGCCGCGCCGGGCGCAGGCGCCGCGAACCCAGCTTCTGGGCGACGCGGATCGAGGCGAGGTTGTCGTCCTCGATCAGTGGATGACCTCGCTCCACCCGAGCCGGTCGACGGCGAAGTCGATCGCCGCCTCCGCGCCCTCGGTGGCGTGGCCGCGCCCCCGGCGGGAGGGGGCGATCCCCCAGCCGACCTCGGTGCCGGGCCAGCCGAGCGGCTCGATCGGCCTCAGGCGGCCCACCCACTCGCCGCTCGATCACCGAGAAGACCCCGAAGCCCTGGACGTGCCAGCCGCCGATGGCCGAGAGGAAGGCGCGCCACGCTCGTGTCCTGATCCGGGAGGCGATGTCCGCCGCCGGACCTCTGGATCGGGACACTAGACTGGCACGGTGACCGCCGCGGAGATGGAACGACTCGAGGCCCTGCTGCGCGTCCCGAGCATCAGCGCGCTCCCCGAACACGCCCCGGACATGGCGCGCGCCGCGGAGATGGTGGCCGACGAGATCCGCCGGGCCGGGGGCGCCGCCGAGGTGCGGTCGACCTCCGGGCAACCCCTCGTGCTCGGCGAGGTGGCGTCCAGCGCCGGCGACCCCGATGCTCCGCGCGTCGTCCTCTACGGCCACTACGACGTCCAGCCGGCGGGTGATCCCTCGCTCTGGACCGCCCCGGCGTTCGAGCCGACGGTGCGCGACGGCAACCTCTACGCCCGCGGGGCGAGCGACGACAAGGGCAACCTGTTCATGCTGATCGCGGCCGTGCAGCGCCTGGCCGCAGCCGGCGAGCTGCCCGTGCGGGCCGCGTTCGTGGTGGAGGGGGAGGAGGAGAGCGGCGGCACCTCGGCGCTCGAGCACTTCGCCGGCGACCCGGAGCCCGCGCTCGCCGCGGTGATCTTCGACAGCCCGATGGTCGCGCCCGGCCGCCCCGCCGTCTGCACCGGCGTGCGGGGCCTCGTCTACCGCCGCATCCGCGTCCGCTCGGCGGTGAGCGACGCCCACAGCGGGATCTTCGGCGGCGCGGCCCTGAACGCCGCCCACGCGCTGATGGCGGTGCTCGCCGCGGTCGCGCCCCGCGACGGGCGGCTGCCGGACGCCCTCTACGCCGGCGTCGCCCCCGCCGGCCCCGGAGAGGTCGAGGCCTGGGCCGGCCTCCCCCCGGGTGCGGCGATGCTCTCCGAGGCCGGCCTGCGCCCGGCCGACCCGGGGGCGGCCGAGGGCTTCTACATGCGCACGCTCGCCTCGCCCTCGCTCGACGTCCACGGGCTGGAGTGTGGCGAGGTCCGCGCCCACAAGACCAACCTGCCCGGCGAGGCGACGGCCACCCTCTCGGTGCGCCTGGCGCCCGGGCAGGACGCCCCGACCGTCGCGGGCGCGCTCGACGACCTCCTCCGGGCGGCGGTCCCCGAGGGGGCGGAGCTCCAGATCGAGGACCTCGGGGTCGCCCTGCCCGCGGTGCTCGACCCGGACGACCCGGTGCTGCGGGCGGCGTCCGAGGGCATCGCCCGGGCCACCGGGTGGCCGGTGGCGCCGGTGCGCCTCGGTGGGACGCTGCCGGTCGTCGCGGTCCTCGCCGCGCGGGGCGTCCCGACCATCCTCACCGGCTTCGGCCTCCCCGACGACGGCATCCACGGGCCGGATGAGCACCTGCGGGTCGAGTACCTGGAGACCGGCACCCGCGCGGCGATGGAGATCCTGCGCTCCCTCGGATCGCTCGGGGGACATCCGGCCTGATCAGGCCACGGTAGGATCGGGCGTCGATCCGATGTCGAGCGAGGGGGAACTGGTGGCGGAGCTCTGGGGTGGGGAAACCCGTAAGGCAGTGGAGAACTTCCCGGTGTCCGGGGAGCGCGTACCGATTCCGGTGGTGCGCTGGCTCGGGAGGATCAAGGGGGCCGCAGCCCTTGTGAACGGTGAGCTGGGCCTCATCGACGCCGGCATCGCCGAGCGGGTCGCCACGGCCGCCGCCGCCGTCGCCGCCGGGGAGCACGACGACCAGTTCCCGGTCGACGTCTTCCAGACCGGCTCGGGCACGTCGTCGAACATGAACGCCAACGAGGTGATCGCGAACCTCGCGGGCGAGGGCGTCCACCCGAACGATCACGTCAACTTCGGGCAGAGCTCGAACGACGTGTTCCCGTCCGCCGTCCACGCGGCCGCCCTGCAGGAGGTCGTGGACCGGCTCCTGCCTGCGCTCGACCACCTCGCCGAGGCCCTCGGCGCGAAGGCCGAGGCCTGGAAGGACATCGTCAAGACCGGCCGCACGCACCTGATGGACGCCGTGCCGGTCACGCTCGGCCAGGAGTTCGCCGGCTACGCCGCCCAGATCCGCCAGGGCCGCGATCGCGTCTCCGACGCGACCAAGCGCCTCGGCCAGCTGCCCGCTCGGCGGCACCGCCGCGGGCACGGGCCTCAACACCCACCCCGAGTTCGCCGCCCGCGTGCGGGCGCGCCTGGTGGCCGACACCGGCCTGCCGATCGCGCCGCCGGCCGACTGGCTTCGAGGCGCAGGGCGCCCGCGACGGGCTCGTCGAGGTCTCCGGCGCGCTCAAGGTGGTGGCGGTGTCGCTCACCAAGATCGCGAACGACATCGCGATCCTCGGCAGCGGTCCGCGCGGCCGGCCTGGCCGAGATGTTCCTCCCCGAGCTGCAGAAGGGCTCGTCGATCATGCCGGGCAAGGTCAACCCGGTCATACCCGAGGTCGTCCTGCAGGTCTCCGCCCAGGTGATCGGCAACGACACCGCCATCACGATCGGCGGCATGCAGGGCAACTTCGAGCTGAACGTGCGCATTCCGCTGCTCGCCCGCAACCTGCTCGGCTCGATCCACCTGCTCACGACCACGTCGCACCTGTTCGCGGACCGCTGCATCGCCGGCATCGAGCCGAACCTGCCCCGGCTGGAGGAGCTGGCCGAGAGCAAGCTGCAGGTCGCGACCGCCCTCAATCCGATCATCGGGTACGACAAGGGCGCGGCGATCGTGAAGGAGGCGACCGCCACGGGCCGGCCGCTCCGCGAGGTCGCCCGCGAGCACGGCGTCGACGAGGCCGTCCTCGACGAGGCCCTCGACCTGCGCAAGATCGCGGCGGGGAGTGCCGCCTAGCCGGAGCCCCGGCCCCCGCCGGATCCCTCGAGGGGTCCGGCGGGCGGCGCCGGTCGGGTTCGGGCAAGGCGGCGACGACCCGGGCCGTCGCCTCGACCCCGATCTCCCGTATCCGGCGCTGGATCTCGTCGGCCGGCCCGCCCTCCATCACGGCGCACGCCAGCGTGCGGTGCCGCTCGTGCATGGCGGCGACGAGCATGATCGCCATCGACCGTGGGCCCGGATCGTCGCGGCGCGCCGATCGCGATGATCCGGAGGCCGTGCACCAGCGCACCGTCGCCGACTGACGCCCCGGGTTGGGGCGCGCCGCGAGCGCCTAGTCGGCCACCCCGGCCTCGGCGACGATCCGCTGCGGGGAGAGCCACACCAGCAACTCGCCCGCGACGGCGTTGCGACGACCGTAGGCCTCGGCCCGCTCCGGGCCCATGTACCGCGAGGCGATACGGGTTGACCAGACGAGCATCTCGTCGAGGTCCTCGGCGATCGTGACCACCCCGTCGCAGCGCACGAAGCCGAACGGCGGCGTGTCGTCGTCCACGAGGAGCGTCGCCCGCGGATCGCGGCGCAGGTTCCGCCCCTTCACGGTGCCGGAGCCGGTCATGAAGACCAGGTCGTCGCCGTCGAGGACGAACCAGACGGCCGCCACGTGAGGGCGGCCGTCGGCGCGGACCGTTCCGAGCGTGCCGGTGCGCGTCCCCTGCATCAGGAACGCCCGGCGCTCGTCGTGGCTCATACGACGGCTCAAACGGCCGTGCGTCGCTCCCCGGCGCTCGCGCCGCGGACCTCGTCGGCGAAGGCTCTGCCGGCGGCCACCACGATGCCGTGGACGTCGGCCTTGGGGGCGACGAAGCGCGGCGGGTCCGGGAGCTGGCCGAGGAGGTCGGTTGACACCAGCACCTGGCCGTCGCACTCGGGACCGGCCGCGATCCCGATCGTCGGACAGGAGACCTCGGCCGTGATGCGCTCGGCGAGCGCCGGGGGGACGGCCTCGATGACGATCGCGTAGCAGCCGGCCTGGTCCAGCGCGTGCGCCTCGGCCGTGATCCGGTCGGCCTCCTCGGGCGTGGTGCCCTCGCGGCGGTAGACGGCAGCGGTCTGGGGGAGCAGCCCCACGTGGCCCATCACCGGGATGCCGTCGGCGATGATGGCCGCCACCTGCGGGACGAGCCCGCCCTCGAGCTTCACCGAGTCGGCGCCGGCCTCGATCAGGACGCGGGCGCTCGCGACGGCCTCCTGCGGGGTCCGGTAGGTGCCGGCCGTCAGGTCGCCGCACACGTGGGTGGCCGAGGTGCCGTTGCGCACCGCGCGCACGTGGTGGGCCATCATCTCCAGCGAGACCGCGCGGGTCGTGTCGTAGCCCAGCTCAACCTCGCCCAGGCTGTCGCCCACGAGCAGGACGTCGAGCCCGCAGGCGTCGAGCGCCAGCGCGGTCGGGTAGTCGTAGGCGGTGAGCATGACCAGCCTCGGCCCGCCCTTGCGTGCCCGCAGGTCGGCGGCCGAGGGGGCGGTGCCCATCACCCCTCCCACGCCACGGGGAAGACGCCCTCGAGCGCCTCGACGTCGACCTGGCGGTTGGACGCGTCCACGTGGACGACCGTCGGCGTGAACCCCTGGGCCTCGGCCTCCTCGTACTGGGCGTACGTGAGGACGATCACCAGGTCGCCGGGCTGGGCGAGGCGGGCGGCCGCCCCGTTGAGGCAGATGTCGCCGCCGCCGCCGGGGCCCTCGATGGCGTAGGTCTCGAAGCGGGCGCCCGTGTTGATGTTGAGGACGAACACCTGCTCGTACGGCAGGATGTCGGCCGCCCGGAGCAGATCCGTGTTGACCGTGATGCTGCCGACGTAGTTCAGGTTCGCGTCGGTGACGGTGGCGCGGTGGATCTTGCTCTTCATCATGGTGCGGGTGCGTGGCGGCACGTCGGCCCTCCGGGAGTGGGTGGGGAGCGGGGCGTTGTCGATGAGGCGGACCGGCCCGACTCGGGCGGCGATGGCGAGGAGGGCGTCGCCCTTCAGGGCGGGGATCGGCTGGAAGGTGTCGCGATCGACGACGGTGGCGTAGTCGAGGGCGCAGCGGGGCTCGGCGGCGATCACGGCGCGCGCGGCCTCCTCGATGCGGGCGCTGTCGCGCTCGCCGGAGAGGGCGAGTTGCTCGGCCGCGCGCAGGGCGCGGCTGAGCGCCGTCGCGGCCGCGCGGGCCTCCGGGTCGAGGTAGGCGTTGCGGCTGCTCATCGCCAGCCCGTCGGCCTCGCGGACGGTGGGGCCAACGACCAGGGCGATGTCGTCGAGGTGCAGGTCGGCCATCAGGCGGCGCACCACGGCCACCTGCTGGGCGTCCTTCTGGCCGAAGACCGCCAGGTCGGGGCGGACGGCGAGCAGCAGCTTGGCGACGACCGTGGCCACGCCCCCGAAATGCTCCGGGCGGGCGGCGCCCTCGAGCCCGGCGCTCGGGCCGGAGACGGTTATGGCCGTGCCGAAGCCGGCCGGGTACATCTCCTCGGGGCCCGGGGCGAAGACGAGGTCCACGCCCGCCCTCGCGGCGAGCTCCAGGTCGCGGGCCTCGTCGCGAGGGTAGCGCGAGAGGTCCTCGGCCGGGGCGAACTGGGTCGGGTTGACGAACAGCGTCACCACGACGGCGTGCCCCTCCTCGCCGGCCCGCCGCATCAGCTCCAGATGGCCCTCGTGGAACGCCCCCATCGTCGGGACGACGGCGATCCCGCGGCCACCGCGCCGCAGCGTGGAGACCGCGTCGCGGAGGTCGCCCACCGTGCGCACCACGGCGGGGAGGGGGAGTGCGGGCTCTGTGCGGGACGACAGCATGCGGGACCGCTCTTCTCGTCGCCGGACACGCGTACGGGCCCGCGGTGCGGACCGTCCGTCCGGCGCCTCTGCTCCAACTCCCAGGACGGGATGCCGGGCTGTGCGCGTAACGACCCCGGGAGTGTAACGCCGGGCGTCGCGGCGCCACAAGCGCCGGATGTTCCGGCCGACGCCCGCGGTAGCCTGGAGCTCATGTCCGACCGCGCCGACCGGATAGCCGCGCTCGAGGCATACCACCGTGACGAGGTCGTCGCGTGCGTCCGGTGCCCTCTCAGCGAGGCTCGCACCCAGGTTGTGGTGGGCAGCGGCGATCCCTGCGCGGAGCTGATGTTCGTCGGCGAGGCACCGGGCTATCACGAGGACCTCCAGGGGATCCCGTTCGTGGGAGCCTCCGGCAAGCTGCTCAGCGCGCTGCTCGAGGGGATCGGCCTGACGCGCGACGATGTGTTCGTCGCCAACGTCCTCAAGTGCCGCCCCCCGGCAACCGCGACCCTCTCCTCGCCGAGATCCGCGAGTGCGAGCCCCACCTCTTCCGTCAGGTCGCCCTCATCCGGCCGCGGATGATCTGCACGCTGGGCAACTTCGCCACCAAGCTCCTGTCCGGCCGCCCGGACGGCATCTCCCGCGTTCACGGCCACGAGCTGCCGATCGAGATCGGGGGTCACGCGCTCCTTCTCTACCCGCTCTACCACCCTGCGGCGGCGCTCTACACGCGCTCGATGCTGTCGACGCTCGAGGCCGACTTCGCCCGCATCCCGGCGCTCCTGCGCCCGAGGGGCGGCCGCCGGACGCGGCCGCCGCCGCCCCGCTCGCGCCGCCGCCGGCCGGCCCCGCGGACGCCGACGAGCAGCTCGGGCTCTTCTGAGCGCCCCGCCGATCATCTGGGAGAGCGGCGGACCCGAGGACACCGCCGCCCTCGGCGGGGTCATCGCCCGCATGCTGCACCCGGGCGACCTGGTCCTGCTGCGGGGCGACCTCGGGGCGGGCAAGACAACCCTGGTGCGGGCGATCGCCCGGGAGCTGGGGGTGGAGGGGCCGATCACCAGCCCCACGTTCACGGTGGCCCAGCGCTACCGCGGCGATGTCGAGGTGGCCCACGTGGACGCCTACCGCCTGGGCGGCCCGGACGACGAGGAGGCCGAGCTGCTGCGGGCGGCCGTCGGCGGTGACGCCATCGCCTTCGTGGAGTGGCCCGACGCCATCCTCGCGGCCCTGCCGGAGCCCCGTCTCGAGCTGGAACTGCAGCACGGGGGCGGCGACCGACGGCTGGTACTGTTGACGCCCCGGGGTGCGGATGCTCGCTCCGCCCTCGGCCGCCAGCTTGCTGACCTTCGCGCTCGACACCTCCACTGCGAGTCCGAGCCTGGCCCTCGTCCGGGATGAGAGCCCGATCGCGGAACTCTGGATGGCGCCCGAGCCCGGTTCCGGCCGCCGCGTGCTCGAGGCGGCCCACGGACTGCTCACCGCCGCGGGGCTGGAGGCCCGGGACCTCGACGCCGTCGTCGTCGGAGTCGGCCCCGGGGGCTTCACCGGCCTGCGCATCGGACTCGCGACCGCGCTGGGCCTGGGTCAGGCCCTCGCGATACCCGTGACCGGCGCCTCGTCGCTCGAGGCTCTCGCCCTCGGCATCGCCCGGGAGTGCCCGGACGGCTCCGTGGTCGTGCCGGTGCAGGACGCCCGCCGCCGCGAGCTCTTCGCGGCGGCCTACCGTGCCGCCGACGGCCACCTGGTGGAGCTGATCGCGCCGGTGGCGATCCCCCCGCCCGACCTCGCGGCCCGGCTCGACGCGCTCGGCGAGCCGGTCTGGATCGGCGGCGAGGGCGTGAGCGCGGCGGCGGGCGCATTCGACCACGGCGTCCTCACCTCCCTCCCGGAGGGCGCTCCCGGCAACCGGCTGAGCGCCACCGGGCTCGTGCGGAGGGTGGTCGCCGGCGCCGGGCTGCCGGCGCGCCCGGTGTACGCCCGCCTGCCCGACGCCGAGGTGAACCGCCTGAGCGCGCTCGCCGCCGCGGCCGAGGCGGACGCATGAGCCGGGGGCGCGCGGCCCCGCCGGAGCCGAAGATCAAGATCCGCCAGATGCGCAACGGCGACCTGTCCCAGGTCGTGCCCATCGAGACCTCCAGCTCGAACACGCCCTGGACCCGGGCGATGTTCCAGTCGGAGCTCGGCCGGCCCGGCACGATCGACCTGGTCGCCGACCGCGGCGGAGACGTCCTCGGGTTCATCATGGTCTCGCGCTACGCCGACGTGTGGCACGTGCTGAACGTCTGCGTTCGGGCGGGGCAGAGGGGGCAGGGGATCGGCGGGCGGCTGCTCGGCGAGCTGTTCGAGCGCGCGTCGGCCAAGCCCCACCTCGGCTTCACCCTGGAGGTGCGCGTATCGAACGACACCGCGATACACCTCTATCGTCGCAAGGGGTTCCTGGAGCACGGCATCCGCCCCGGCTACTACTCGGACAACGGCGAGGACGCGATCATCATGTGGCGGGGCGGCGGACCGGAGGACGCGCTGACATGACCACCGACGGGCCGATCCTCGCGATCGAGACCTCGTGCGACGAGACGGCCGCGGCCGTCGTCGAGGGCCGCGTCGTCGTCTCGAGCGTCATCGCCTCCCAGGCCGAGCTCCACGCCCCCTACGGCGGGGTCGTGCCTGAGGTGGCCGCCCGGCACCACCTGGGGACGGTCAACGCCGTCGTCGACCAGGCCCTCGCCGAGGCCGGGCTCGCGCTCGAAGACGTCGCGGCCGTCGCCGTCACCCAGCGGCCGGGCCTGATCGGGGCCCTCCTGATCGGCGTCGCCACCGCGAAGGCGCTCGCGTACGGCGCCCTCAAGCCCCTGATCCTGGTCGACCACCTGCACGGCCACATCGCCGCGGCGTGGCTCGATCCGATCGCCCTGGACCCCCCTTTCGTGAGCCTGATCGCCTCCGGGGGTCATACCCGGCTCGACCTCGTCACCGATCTGCGCGCGCCCCGGACGCTCGGCCAGACCATCGACGACGCCGCCGGCGAGGCCATCGACAAGGGCGCCCGGATCCTCGGCCTCGGCTACCCCGGGGGCCCCGCCCTCGAGCGCCTGGCGACGGGCGGCGATCGCGGCGCGCATCGCTTCCCGGTGGGCCTGCGCGGCGCGGGGATGCGCGACTTCTCGTTCGCCGGCGTCAAGACGTCGCTCCTCTACGCGGTCCGCGACCTCGGCGAGCCGCTCGACGAGGGCGTTCGCGTCGACCTGGCGGCGTCGTATCAGGAGGCCGTCGTACGCCCGCTCGCCGACCGCCTGATCGCCGCGGCGCTCGACGAGGGTGTGCCCGCGGTCTCGCTCGGCGGCGGCGTCGCGGCCAACGGCCGCCTGCGCGAGCTGGTCGCCCAGGGGGCCGAGGAGGCCGGCCTGCGCCTCGCCGTGCCCGACCGCTCCCTGTGCACCGACAACGCCGCGATGATCGGGGCGGCGGCCCAATTCACCGATGCGATCGCGTGGCCCGACTACCTCGGCATGGACGCGATCGCCTCGGCCCCGCCCGGGGGCATCGCCGCATGACCGCCGCCCGCACCGCCCTGGCGCTGGCCGGGGCCTCGGTGCTCCTGGCCCCCGCCGCGACCGCCGCCACCACCGCGCCGGGCGACCTGCTCCGCGGGCCCGGCGATGGCGCGCCCGCCGCCCGCGCCGCCGCGCTCGACGCCGCCGCGGCATGGAACGACTCGCTCGAGGCCGTCCGCGCGCCCCGGCTGCCCGTGCCGGGCGACTCCGAGTCGGTGATCCTGCTGCTGAGGGAGCCGCCCGCGGCGGCCGCCGGCCGGGCCGGCGCCGCGGCGGCCGCCGCGGCGATCAGCGCCCGCCAGGAGGCGCTCATCCCCACGCTGACGAGCCTCGGCGCGACCGTCACCTTCCGGTACCGCATGCTCGTGGACGCGATCGCGGTGAGCCTCCCCGCCGGGCGCCTGGAGGCGCTCGCGGCGCTCCCGGACGTGGCGGCCGTGGTGCCCGTGACCTACCTCGCGCCGGCCCAGGCGGGCGCCGCTCCGGCGGCCACCGGGCCCGCCGCGACGGGAGCGCCGCCGCCGGACGTCTCCGGGGACGCCGCGGGGCCGGCGCACATCGCGCTGATCGACGCGGGCGTCGACCCCTCGCACCCGTGGCTGGGCGGCGGCATCGGCCCGACCTTCCCGATCGTGGGGGGCGCCGACCTGGTGGACGGCGACGACGACCCCCGGGCATCCGAGGCCGACCCGGCGATGGAGGCCCACGGCACCCAGATGGCAAGCCTCGTGCTGCGCTCGGGTGCGCTCGAGGGCCTCGCCCCCGCCGATGTTCCCCGCCTGCTGGCCTACCGGGTGGTCGCCCCGGAGCCCGTCGGCGGGCGCCTCCGCCCGCTCGCGCGCACCGACCGCGTCCTCGCCGCGCTCGAGCGCGCCGTCGATCCGGACGGCGACGGAGACGCGGCCGACGGCGCCGAGGTGATCCTGCTCGGCCTCGCCGCGGGCTTCTCGGGCGGGGGCGCCGACCCGGTCTCCGACGCGCTCGCCTCCGCGGACCGCCTCGGAGCCACCGTGGTGGCGCCGGCGGGCAACGACGGGCCCACCTTCTCGCGACCCGGGTCGGTGGGGGGCCCGGCCGCGGAGCCGACCGTGATCGCCGTGGGCGGGCTCTCGGCGGCGGAGACCGCGCGCACGGCACACCTCGACGCGCACATCGGCCCCGCCGCCGCCCGCCTCGGACCGCTGCCGCTCATGGGCGCCGAGGCCCCCGCCACCGACCTTCCCGTCGTCGTGCTGCGCGACGACGCCGGCATCTCCACCGGGGGCGCCCCCGAGGCGTTCCTCGCGGCGGACGGCTCGTCGCGCGTGCGAGGGGCCCTGGTGGTGGTCGCGCGCGGCGCCGGGCCGATCGCGGCGACGGCAGGCCGGGCCGCCTCGGCCGGTGCGGCCGCCCTCGCGCTCTGGGACGAGACCGGGCCGGGGGCGTTCCCCGCGGTGCCCGGCGACGGGGGCCTGGCGCTGTCGGTGGTCGGCCTGGGCGCCGCGCAGGGGGATGCCCTGGCGCGCCTCGCCGCGGGCGATCCGGCGCTGAGGGTCTCCCTCGCGCCCGACCCCGTGCGCCCCGCCGCACCGGCCGTGGCCTCGTTCTCCTCGTGGGGGCCGACGACCGACGGGCGCCAGAAGCCCGACCTCGTCGCCCCGGCCGTGGACCGGGAGGCCGCGTGGCCCGGGCAGGCCGCCGACGGCCCCCCTCGGACCGCTCCGCTCACCGGCACCAGCGCGGCCGCCGCCCAGGTGGCGGCCCTCGCCCTGCGGCTGCGCGTGGACCGTCCGGACCTGGGTCCGCGCCAGGTGCAGTCGCTGCTCGTGCAGTCGGCCCGGCCGGCCCGCGACATCGCCCCCCAGCGCCAGGGGGCGGGCATCGCATCCGCGCCCGTCGCGCGCGCGGTCAGGATCGAGCCGGCGATCGTCGCCAGCCGGACCCACCGCGGCGCGACGCGCGCGCGCGTCTCCCTCACGACCCTGGACGGCGGGGGCGGGCGTTATGTCGTGGCGTTCTCGAACGGCGTCTCCGAGACGATCCTCGCGCGCGTCGCGATCGCCGCGAGGGGACCGCGGGCGCTGAGCCTGCGGCTGCCCACCGCCACGGCAGGCCGGCTGATCCTGCGCGACGCCGCAGGGGCCTCGGTCGCGACGGCACCCGTGCTCCCCACACGCGCTGCGCGGACGCCGGCGGACGCGATCGGAGCGCCTGAGGTGAGCGCCGACTCCCGGCTCGCCGAGGTGCGCGTGCGACTCGGCATCCTGCGCCGCGAGGACGCCCGGTTGAGCAATGTGAGGGTTCACGGCGTGCGCCTCGCGCTCGTGCCCACGGCCGGGGGCGCCGCTCTACCGGTGATCGGCTCCAAGCAGACCGGGGAGTGGGCCGCCGGCACCTACCGCTTCCTCGTCGCCCGGCGGCTCGCCTCGGGGCTGAGGGTCCCCGACGGGCGCTACCGCCTTCGGGTGACCGCCCGCGGGCCCGACGGCGCCGTGGTGCGGCGGATCAGCGGGCCGTTCTCCCTGGGCTGAGGCCCGCGGCAGGGCCCGGCGGTGTCAACTTGTGACGCTCCGCACTTGCGGATCGCATACCCCAGGCCGTAACTTGAGCAAGTTGTCACAAAGTCCCATCGAGGGGATCCGGACCGATGGCCTCTGACCGCCTCACCCTGGGTGTCGCCGCCCGGCTCTCCCGCTACCTGCAGGTCCTGACCCAGGCCAAGAAGATGGGCAAGAGCAGTATCTCGTCGCAGTCGATCTCGGAGTACACGAACGTCAACCCGACCCAGATCCGCCGCGACCTCTCGGGCTTCGGCAAGTTCGGCAAGCGGGGCGTCGGCTACGACATCGACTCGCTGATCGAGCAGATCCGCAAGATCCTGCGCACCTCCGGACAGCACAACATCGCCCTCTTCGGCGCCGGCAACCTCGGGCAGGCCATCGCCACCTCCGGGGTCTTCGCCGACCACGGCTTCCGGATCTCGGCGATCTTCGACGTTGACCCCAGCCGCGTCGGGACCACCCTCAGCGACATCCCCATCCGCCACTACCGCGAGCTGCAGGACGTGGTCAGCGAGGGCGACGGGATCATGGTCGGCGTGCTCGCCGTGCCCGGATCGGCCGCCCAGGAGGTGGCCGACGACCTGGTCGCCGCGGGCGTCAAGATCATCTTCAACTACTCGGACGCCCTGCTGACCGTGCCCTCGGACGTGACCGTCCACACCTCGAGCCCGGCGGTCGAGCTCCTCTACGCGCTGTACTTCTACCTGAGCTGACCCGCGAGCAACGGACCCGCGGGCGTCCGCGGGTCCGTTGCTATGCTCGGTCACGGATGGTTGATCGCGACGCCCTTTCCGGCATCCTGACCGGCTCCCGCGAGCGATTCGACGCGTCGACCGACTTCACCGTGGGCATCGAGGAGGAGTACCAGCTCCTCGACCCCGGCAGTCTGGCGTTGGTCAACCGCTTCGAGGAGATGATGGCGGCCGCCCCCGAGCCGCTGGGCGAGCGCCTCGCCGGCGAGCTGATCGCAAGCGAGATCGAGTTCAAGACCGGGCGCCACACCGCCTTCGGCGAGGCCGCCCGCGAGCTGGTCGAGGGGCGCCTCGCGACGCTCGCACTCGCCGATCGCCTGGGGATCTCGCTCGGCGTCGCCGGCGTGCACCCGTTCAGCCACTGGAGCGACCAGCGCATCATCGACACGCCGCACTACCGACGGGTCGAAGAGGAGCTCGGCTACATCGCCTGGACCAACAACACCTGGTCGATGCACCTCCACGCCGGGATCCGGGGCGCCGACCGCGCCGTCGCGGTGTCCACGGCCATGCGCAGCGTCCTGCCCGAGCTGTTGGCGCTGTCGGCCAACAGCGCCGTCTTCGGGGGCCGGGCCACGCGGCTGCACTCCACCAGGACCCAGGTCTTCACCAAGAGCTTTCCGCGCTGCGGGTTGCCGGACGCCTTCGCCGACTGGGACGAGTACGCCGCCTTCGTGAACCTGCTGGAGCGGACCGGTTCCATCGTGGAGAGCACCCAGATCTGGTGGAGCGTGCGCCCGCATCACAGCTTCGGCACGGTCGAGGTGAGGATCTGCGACGGCCAGACCGAGATGGCTCACGCCCTGGCCGTGGCCGCGCTGTCCCTGGCGTGCGTGGCGGCCTTCGCCGGCGACCTCGATGCGGGCCGGCCCGTGCCGGTGCACGCGCGCGGGCTGATCGAGGAGAACCTCTGGCGCGCCCAGCGACACGGGCTGGAGGGGCGCCTGCTCGACCTCGACCGCGGCGAGGAGCGCAGCACGCGCGCGGCCATCGAGGCGCTCGTCGAGTGGAGCGCACCCGTGCACGAGCCGCTGGGACTGACCCCCTTCCTCGCCACGATTCCCGTCATGCTGAGCGAGGGCAACGGCGCCATGCGCCAGATCGCCCGGCTCGCCGAGCTCGGCGACGTGCGTGCCATGCACGCCGAGGTCGTCGAACGCACCCGCCGTTCCGCCGAGGAGGTTCAGATGATGTCCACGGTGCCCGCATGAGCGAGCCCGGCCCACAGGACGGCCCGCAGGAGCCGCAGCAGCAGCGCGAGCCCACCCAGGAGGAGATGGCGGCGATGCTCGCCGATCGTCTCGCCCGCACCCCCGTGCGCGACGTCCTCCTTCAGTGCATGGCCACGTTCATCGACATGGCCGGCGTCCGCCTGGGCATGGGCCCGACCGGCGACGACGCCCGCGACCTGCAGCAGGCGCGCCAGGCGATCGAGTCCTTGCGCGCCCTGCTCGAGGTGGCCGAGCGCGAGCTCGGACCCGCCCAGGTGCGGCCGTTCAAGGAGCCGCTGGCCGTTCTCCAGATGGCCTTCTCCCGGGCCAGCGAGGAGCGCCCCGCGCCCGCCGAGGACGCGCCGCCGTCCCCGCCGCCGGCGCCGGATGCCGCCTCGCGCCTCTGGGTGCCGCCCGGCACTCCCCGCGGGGGAGAGCCCGGCTAGGCGCTCCCCGGGCCCCCGACATCCGCGGCCGTATGGTAGAAACCCGCCGTGGTCGTCCGAATCCGCACGAACTCGGGCGACCGACGGTACCCGGAGCGCTGGCCCTCGATCGGGCGTATCGGCGCGTTCGTTCGAACCCGATCTCGGAGGGATTAATTGGCCGACTTCCTGTCGGACAACACAGCATGGCTCGCCGTCGTCCTCGGCTTCGCCGCCGTGGCCTACGGCATCGGACTCACGGTCTACCTGCTCAAGAAGCCCACCGGCGATGAGAGGATGCGCGAGATCGCCGCGGCCGTGCAGGAGGGTGCTCAGGCGTACCTGAAGCGCCAGTACACGATCATCGCGGGCGTCGCGGCGGTCCTGTTCGTCGTCATCGGAATCCTCGGCTCAGCGGTCGACTCGTCCCTGCTGGGCTGGAAGGCCGCCATCGGCTTCCTGATCGGCGCGACGGCCTCGGCCGCAGCCGGCTTCATCGGCATGAACGTGTCGGTGCGGACCAACGTCCGCACCGCCGAAGCCGCCAAGAGCGGGCTGGGCGCGGCGCTGGGCGTCGCCTTCAAGGGCGGGGCGGTCACCGGACTCCTGGTGGTCGGCCTGGGCCTTCTCTCGGTCGCCGGCTACTTCCTGATCCTCGGCCAGGACATCGAGGATGTGAAGCCGCTCGTCGGCCTCGCCTTCGGCTCCAGCCTCATCAGCGTCTTCGCCCGTCTGGGCGGCGGCATCTTCACCAAGGGCGCCGACGTCGGCGCCGACCTGGTGGGCAAGGTCGAGGCCGGCATCCCCGAGGACGACCCGCGCAACCCGGCCGTCATCGCCGACAATGTCGGGGACAACGTCGGCGACTGCGCCGGCATGGCCGCCGACCTCTTCGAGACGTACGCCGTCACGACGGTGGCCGTCATGTTCCTCGGCTCGCTGTTCCTGGCGGCCTTCCCGAACGCGCTGATCTTCCCGCTCGCCCTGGGCGGCGTTTCCATCATCGCCTCGATCGCGGGGACCTGGTTCGTCCGCGTGAAGGACAACGGGTCGGTGACCGCCGCGCTCTACACCGGGCTCGCCGTGTCGGCGATCCTCGCGATCCTCGGCTTCATCCCGGTCACCTACTGGCTGATGGACGGCGTCTCCGACGCGATCCCCGGAGCCGGGTCGTGGACCGACTACTACTGGTGCGCGGTGATCGGGATCGGCGTCACCGTGATCCTGGTCGGCATCACCGAGTACTTCACCGGCACCATGTGGCCGCCGGTCAAGAAGATCGCCGCCGCATCGGAGACGGGCGACGCGACCAACATCATCGCCGGCCTCGCCGTCGGCCTGAAGGCGACCGCCGCGCCGATCATCGTGATCGGCGGCGCCATCGCGGCAAGCTACGAGCTGGGCGACTACTACGGCATCGGGGTCGCCGTCATGGCGATGCTGTCCCTGACCGGCGTGGTCGTGGCGCTCGACGCGTTCGGCCCGATCACCGACAACGCGGGCGGCATCGCCGAGATGGCGGAGCTGCCCGAGTCCGTGCGCAACATCACCGACCCGCTCGACGCGGTCGGCAACACCACCAAGGCCGTCACCAAGGGCTACGCCATCGGCTCGGCCGGTCTGGCCGCGGTCGTGCTCTTCGTCTCCTACGTGGAGGAGCTCAGCGAGGCCCTCGGCGACACGGCCTCGTCGGTCAACTTCAGCCTGGTCAACCCGTTCGTCGTGATCGGTCTCTTCATCGGCGGCATGATGCCGTTCCTGTTCGCCGCCTTCTCGATGGAGGCCGTGGGCAAGGCCGGCGGCCAGGTGGTCGAGGAGGTCCGGCGCCAGTTCCGCGAGAAGCCCGGGATCATGGAGGGTACGGAGCGGCCGGACTACGCCCGCTGCGTGCGCATCGTGACGGCCTCCGCGCAGCGCGAGATGCTGCTGCCGGCCGCCATCCCGATCCTGTTCCCGATCGTGACCGCCTTCATCTTCGGCGTGAACAACGGCCGCGAGATGCTCGGCGGCCTGCTGCTCGGCGTCATCGTCACCGGCATCTTCGTGGCGATCTCCATGACCTCCGGCGGAGGCGCGTGGGACAACGCCAAGAAGATGATCGAGGACGGCCACCACGGCGGGAAGGGATCGATCGCCCACAAGGCGTCGATCACCGGAGACACGGTGGGTGACCCCTACAAGGACACCGCGGGCCCCGCGATCAACCCCATGATCAAGGTCGCCAACATCGTGGCGCTCCTGCTGGTGCCCTTCCTGACCTGAGCGTCGGGAGGGGTGAAGGTGGGCGAGGGCGCCGTCCGATCGGCGCCCTCGCCGTTTGTGGGCGGGTTCCGTGGCCGAAGGGGGAAGGACGGCCGCGGGACCCGATCGGACCCCCTACCAGTCGGCCCCGGTGATCGTCTCCTCCTCAGGAGCGATCGCGGCCACCTCCAGTGGCAGCCCGGCGCGCATCAGCATCCGCCGGGCCTCGGCGATCTGGCGCTCGTGCGCCGAGGACGCGCCGACGAGGACGATCCGCGGCTCGATCTCGGTGAGCGCCAGCGCCCGCAGGCGCCGAACGGTGCAGGTGCGCACCAGCGTCTCCGGCAGCTCCACCTCGAAGCAGATCGGCCGCGATGCGCCGCCCCGCTCGCAGAGCACGTCGGGCGGCTGGCCCGCGGCCGGGGGAGGAGGGGAGAACCCGGCGCCGCCCAGAGCGCGCACCGTCCACGGGGTGCGGCAGGAGAGGTCGCGGGCGAGTGCCGCGACACCCGCGTCGTGCTGTGCGAGGCGGCGGCGGAAATCGGCGAGCCATGCGTCGTAGGTATCCGTGGGAACCCCGAGTGCGAAGGTGGCTGCCCGGTGACGATAACGGTGACCTCGGACGGATCCGCCGCCGGCGGCGGATAGACTGCCCGGCGACCCGGACCCTCGAGGAGTGGCTCGCACAATGACGATTCCGTACCGTTTCCGCTTTCACACGGAGCGCGGCGATGGGTGAGGCCTCGCGCAGGCTGCCCCGCAGGCCCCACGCGCAGAAGCCCGGCCCGGACGAGGTCGTCCTCAAGCAGAGCGGCGCCGACCTCCAGAACGGGTGGCTCTCGCGCCACGGTCAGCTCCTGGCGACCGACGACCGCCTGGTCTTCCTGCCGACCCCGCTCGACACGGCGCTCGGCGCGAAGCGCCGCGAGATCCTCCTCGACGAGGTGTCCGAGATCGAGCGCTTCCCGATCTCGCCCAACAGCGGCATGCCGGCGGGCGGCCGCCGGCCCCGGATGATGATCCACACGCCCGAGTGCACCTACGAGTTCATGGTCGGCGACCTCGATTCGTGGATCGACAGCCTCGAGCGTCTCTACACGCTGCGGGCGAAGAGAGGGAAGGCGCACGCCCCCACGATCACGCGTGAGGGCTACACGAACCTCCTGCTGGTGGAGGACTGACCCTGCCGGGCCCCGTCCTCCGCTAAACTCCCGATCACGCGACGGTTTTACGGGAGATTGCCCTGATCACGATCACCGAGAAGAGCCGCTCCGCCGTCCTGGCACTGACGGAGCTCGCGCAGCGAGGATCGGCCGGGCCGGTCCCGATCCTCGAGGTGGCCGAGGCGCGCGCCATCCCGCTGCACTTCCTGGAGCAGATCTTCGCCGGGCTGCGCCGGGCGGGGATCCTGCAGAGCCAGCGCGGGGTGAAGGGCGGCTACTCGTTCCGCCGCCTGCCCGCGGAGGTCAGCATCCTCGAGGTCGTTGAGGCGGTGGACGGGCGGATCTCGCCCCAGGGCGGCCCGCACGCCGAGGCGCACGGCAGCGAGACGGTCTGGACCGAGGCCCGCGCCACGCTCGCCGAGTTGCTGGCCGGCCTCACGATCGCCGACATGCAGGAGCGCGAGGCGCGCTTCGAGAGCGCCCCGATGTTCCACATCTGAGATAACGCATGGGTCGCAGGGCGTCCCCTCGGCCGGGGGCGCTCGGGACGACGGTGGGACGATCAGGCCCCGTGGCGGCCCCCGGGAACGCCTCGAGTCGATCGCGCCCGATGCGGCGCTCGGCGGGCAGGAGGTGTCCGTCGCGCGTGATGACCGGCACCGGATCCGCGTGGACCGTGAGACCTGAGACGAAGATACGGGTGGAGGAGTGCCCGCCCTCCACCCGTATCTTCGCTTCGCCATCATCGAGCGGTCTCACCCCGCCCAATCGCCGGGCGAGCCAGATGCCTTCGGCCAATCCGCTTAAGGGTTGCGACCCCTTGAAAGACGGCGACACTAGGTCATCGGTGGGTCCACGATCGATGACGGCGGCGGTTCGGGGACACCGCCGATCGTCGGGTTCCCGGCTAGCCGTTCGGACGGCCCCCTGGCGGGCTCGGCGTCCGCTTGTGAGCCCCGGGCTACTGCGGGCCCGCCTCCTGCCGGGGGCCGGGAAGCGCGGCGAGCTTGTGGCCGAGCCACGCGTCAGCCGTCAGGGCCGCCGCGGCGCGACCGGAGGGCGTGCCGGGGTGCGATAGTGCGCCCCGTGGCGGACGACCCCTACTCGATCGCGCAGGCCGCGGGCGAGGCCATCCGCGAGCGGCTCGGCGCGCACCGGGCGGTCCTCGTCCTCGGCTCCGGCTGGGCGGAGGTGGCGGAGGGGATCGGCGAGATCCGCGCGAGCGTGCCGATGCCCGAGCTCCCGGGCTTCCCGGCGCCCTCGGTGCAGGGGCACAGCGGCATGGCGCACTCGGTCGACGCGGCCGGGGTCCCGCTGCTGGTGCTCGCCGGGCGGTCTCACCTGTACGAGGGCCACCCGGTGGCGACGGTGGTCCACGGCGTCCGCGCGGCCACGCTCGCCGGGTGCGAGGTCGTGATGCTGACCAACGCCTGCGGCTCGCTCGCCGCCGCCAACGGCCCCGGCACCCCGGTCCTGATCGCCGACCAGCTCAACCTGACCGGCGTGACACCGATGGGCGGCGCCGATCCGCCCGAGGGCCTCCCGGCGCGCTTCTGCGATCTCACCAACCTGTACAGCGCGCGCCTGCGGGCGGCCGCGGCGGCGGCGGTGCCGGGGATCGCGGAGGGGATCTACGCCGGACTCCTCGGCGGGGCCTACGAGACTCCCGCCGAGATCGCGATGCTGCGGACCATGGGCGCTGACCTGGTGGGGATGTCGACCGTGCTCGAGGCGATCGCCGCCCGTCATCTCGGGGCCGAGGTCTTCGGCGTGTCGCTCGTGACCAACCTCGCCGCGGGGATGTCGGCCGAGGCGCTCGACCACCGTGAGGTCCTGGCCACCGGCAAGGCTTCGGTCGGCCGTCTGGCGGACCTGCTGCGCGCGGTGACCGCGGCCGTCTGATGAGCGACGTGGCGCCCGGCCTGCGGGCGCGCGTGGAGGCCTGGATCGCGATCGACCCCGACCCAGGCACCCGGGCCGAGCTGCAGGGCCTGCTGGAAGCCGGCGACGCTGCCGCCCTGCAGGAGCGCTTCTCCGGCCGGCTGGCGTTCGGCACGGCCGGCCTGCGGGGCACGATGGGCGGCGGTCCGACGCGCATGAACCGGCTGGTGGTGCGCCAGTCCGCGGCCGGGATCGCCCGCTACCTGCGTGCCGAGGTGGAGGGTGCCGCCGACGCCGGGGTCGTGGTGGCCAACGACGCCCGCCACCTCTCGGCCGAGTTCGCCGCCGACTGCGCCGATGTGCTCTGCGCCCACGGGATAACGGTCGTGCGCGCGAGCGAGCCGGTCCCGACGCCGGTCGGGGTCTTCGCCGTGCGCCACCTGGGCTGCGCCGCCGGGATCGTGGTGACCGCGAGCCACAACCCCGCCTCCGACAACGGCCTGAAGCTCTACATGGGCGACGGGGCCCAGATCGTCCCGCCGGTCGATGGCATGGTGGCCGCCGCGATCGACGCGGTCGTCGCCGACGGGGTGGTGGTGGCCGGCCATCGCCCGACGGCGCCGATCGAGGCGATGGAGCCGGAGGTCGTGGCCTCGTACCGCGCCGCGACCCTTGCCCGCGTGCCGGCGCCCGCGTCGCCGATCCGGATCGCCATGACGGCGACGCACGGCGTCGGCGGAGCCCTCCTGCTCGACCTGCTGACCGCGGCCGGGCACGCCGAGGTGCACCCCGTCACCTCCCAGCAGCAGCCCGACCCGGACTTCCCGACCGTCGCCTTTCCGAACCCCGAGGAGCCGGGCGTGACCGACCTCCTGGGGGAGCTGATGGGGGATGTGGGGGCCGATGTCGGCCTCGCGCTCGACCCCGACGCCGACCGCGTTGCGGTGCTCGCGCCAATTGGCGCATCGGGCACGCGCCAATTGACCGGAGACGACGTCGGCGCCCTGCTGGGCGACTGGCTGCTGAGGTCGGTCACCTCCGGACCGGGACGCCTGGTCGTCTCCAGCGTCGTCTCCTCGTCGCTCCTGGCCCGCATCGCCGAGGCCCACGGCGCCCGTCACGCCGAGACGCTCACCGGCTTCAAGTGGCTCTCGCGGCCCGCCATCGACGACCCGGCCGCGGTCCAGGTGCTCGCCTACGAGGAGGCGATCGGCTACGCGATCGGCCCGGACGCGCGCGACAAGGACGGCGTCTCGGCCGCGCTGGCGGTGGCGTCGATGGTCGCCGCCGCGGCCGCGGCCGGGCGCACGATCCTCGACGACCTCGACGACCTCCACCGCCGTCACGGCGCCCATGTCACCGACAACTTCTCCCTGCGCGACGAGGCGGCGGGTGGCGGCGCCCGGCGGGCAGCCCTGGTGGAGCGCCTGATCGCCGCCCCGCCCGACCGCGTCGGACGCCTCGCGGCCACCGGGATCCGCGCCCTCGCGCCCGACGTGCTGCGCATCGAGCTGGAGTCGGCGGTGCGGGTGATCGTGCGCCCGAGCGGCACCGAGCCCAAGCTCAAGTGCTACTGCGAGGCGGTGGAGGCGGTGCCCGACGGAGACGTCTCCGCGGCCCGCGCCCGCGCCCGCGCCCGTCTCGCCGACGTCCGCGCCGGACTGACGGAGCTGCTCCTCTCCTGACGAGCGCGCCCGGGCGTGCCAAGATCGCGCGATGCCGAGCCTCGGTCAGCGACGCGCGCGGAGCCATCCTCTCCGGCACCCCGCTCGATCACCCGCTCCGGGTGGCGCCGGTTGACGCCTATGCCCTCGAGCAGCGCGCCGCGCGCCTCGTCTCCCGCTCCATCAAGCGTGAGAGCAAGGACGCCGGCCTCGAGCTGGCGGCCCTCGGCGACGCGCCGGTCAGGGTGGCCTCGGTGGCCGGAGCCTTCCCGTCCGGCCAGAGCCCCCTGGCGGAGCGCCTCGTCGAAATCCGGCGCGCCGTGGAGGATGGCGCCGACGAGATCGACATCGTGCTGAACCGCGGGGCGCTGCTCGCCGGGCGCCTCGACGTGGTGCACGACGAGGTCGCGGCATCGAAGGAGGCGTGCGGTCACGCCCACCTGAAGACGATTCTCGAGACCGCCGAGCTCGGGTCATACGAGATGGTCCGGCTGGCGTCGGTGGTGGCGATGGCCGCCGACCTGGAGAGCCGCGCCGCCGAGAAGCCTTAAGCGCACGACGCGCACAGGCGGTCGCGAGGACCTGCGAACCGCGATGGCGTACTGCGAGATCCGCACGGTCTGGCACCCGGCGCGGATCTGATGATCGTCGTCCACGACGAGGTGGCCGCCGCGCTGGCGGCGGGACGGCCGGTGGTCGCCCTGGAGTCAACGATCATCGCCCACGGGCTTCCGCGACCGGACAACCTGCGCATCGCCGGGGAGATCGAGGAGGCCGTGCGGTCAGAGGGCGCGGTGCCCGCGACGATCGCGGTGGTGGGCGGGATGGTGCGCGTCGGCCTCGACGACGCCGCACTCGAGGCGCTCGCGCTCGGGTTCGACGTCGACAAACTCAGCCTGCGCGATCTCGGCCCGGCCATCGTCAGCGGCCGCCCGGGGGCGACCACCGTCGCCAGCACGGCCCACCTGGCCGCCCTGGCCGGGATCGGGGTGTTCGCCACCGGGGGACTGGGGGGCGTGCACCGCGACGCCGCGACCACCTTCGACGAGTCGGCGGACCTGGCCGGCCTCGCGGCGACGCCCATCGTCGTGGTCTGCGCCGGCGTGAAGTCGATACTCGACGTGGGCGCGACCCTGGAGCGCCTGGAGACGCTCTCCGTCCCGGTGCTCGGCTACGGCACCGACCGGCTGGCGGGCTTCTACCTGGCCGATTCGGGCCACTCCCTGCCCTGGCGGGCCGACACGTCCGACGAGATCGCCGCGATCCACGCCGCGCGCCGTCGGCTCGACCTGCCCCAGGCGCTCGTCGTGGCCAACCCGCTGCCCGAGGAACTCCAGATGGATCCGGGGCTCCACGACCGGGTGCTGGCCGAGGCGCTCGCGGCCGCCGAGGCGGCGGGCGTGACGGGCAAGGACGTGACCCCGTTCATCCTCGGCCGCTTCCACGAACGCACCGCGGGCGCGAGCCTGCGGGTCAACGTGGACCTGGTGCTGCGCAACGCGGCCCTCGCGGCCCGGATCGCGCGGGCCCTCGCCTCCGGCTGAGACGGCGGCGAGCGGCCCGCCGTTCGTCGTGCTCGGCGACGTGATGACCGACGTCATCACGCGGATGGGCGGGCCGCTCGCTCCGGGCAGCGACACGCCCGCCGCGATCGTGCTCCGCCCCGGCGGTTCGGCGGCCGACACGGCCGCATGGCTCGGGCACCTCTGCGTGCCCGTGGTGATGCGTGGCCTGCGTCGGCGATGACGCCCTCGGGCGCGACGCGGCGCGGGCGCTGGCCGAGCAGCGGGCGACCCCGGCGCTGGCGGTGTCCGCGCGCCGGCGAGGCGCACGCGTGGGCGGCTCGGGCGCGCCTGCGCGCTCGCCGCGACGGTCGTGACCCGGGCCGGAGCGCGCCCGGACGTCAGCCGTCGGCCCCCAGCATCGAGAACCCCGGCTTGATGATGCGGTTGATGATCTGAAGGCGCTCGTCGAAGGGCAGGAACGCGCTCTTCATCGCGTTGATCGTCGCCCAGCGCACGTCGTTCAGGTCCCAGTCGAAGGCGTCCGAGAGGTGCACGAACTCCTTGCCGAGGGTGGTGTCGCTCATCAGCCGGTTGTCCGTGTTGACGGTCACCCGGAAGCGCAGCCGGGTGAGCAGCCCGATCGGGTGGTCGGCGATCGACGGCACGGCGCCGACGTGGACGTTCGACGAGGGGCAGAGCTCCAGCGGCACACGGCGGTCGCGCACGAAGGCGGCCAGCCGGCCGAGGTGGTGATTGCCGTCGGCGTCGATCGTGATGTCGTCGATGATCCGCACCCCGTGACCGAGCCGCTCGGCCCCGCAGACGTGGAGCGCCTCCGCGATGGAGGGCAGCCCGAACGCCTCGCCGGCGTGGATGGTGATGTGGAAGTTCTCGCGCATGATCAGCGAGAAGGCGTCGAGGTGGCGGGACGGCGGGAAGCCGGCCTCCGGGCCGGCGATGTCGAAGCCCACGACGCCGGCGTCGCGATGCCGGAGCGCCAGCTCCGCGATCTGCACGCTGCTCGCCTGCTGGCGCATCGCCGAGCAGAGCACGCGGATCGTCAGCTGCGTGCCGGCTGAGCCGCGCGCGAAGCCGGCGATCACCGCCTCGACGACCTCGTCGAGCGTGAGGCCGCGCTCGATATGGAGCTCGGGCGCGAAGCGGATCTCAGCGTAGACCACGCCGTCGGCGGCCAGGTCCTGGGCGCACTCGGACGCGACCCGCTCCAGCGCGTCGCGGGTCTGCATGACCGCGACCGTGTGGGCGAAGGTCTCGAGGTAGAGGACCAGGTCGTTGCGGTTGGCGCCGCGCGAGATGAGGCCGCGCAGCTCCTGCGGGTCGGTGCTGGGAAGCCCCGCGTAGCCCGACTCGGCCGCAAGCTCCACGATGGTGCGCGGGCGCAGGCCCCCGTCCAGGTGATCGTGCAGGAGCACCTTCGGGGCGCGGAGGATGTCGTCCGATTCGATTGTCATGAGCCGACGCTAGACCACCAGACAGCCGTTCCGAAGGGCGACCTCCGCGGGGGCCCCTACAATCGCGCCCATGGCGATCGAGGTCATCGGGATCGACGGCGACGACACCCTCTGGCACAGCGAGGGGCACTTCCACGTCACCGAGCAGGCGTTCGTCGAGCTGCTCGCGCCGTGGGTCAACGCAGAGACGGCGGCGGCGGCGCTCCTGGAGTCGGAGCGGCGCAACCTCGGTGTGTTCGGCTACGGAGTGAAGGGGTTCACGCTCTCGATGATCGAGACGGCCCTCACGCTCACGCGGCACCGGATCGACGGCGTCCACATCGAGCGCATCATCTCCATGGGCAAGGAACTCCTGACGCACCCGGTCGAGCTCCTCGAGGGCGTCGCCGACACGATCGACGTGCTGGGGCGCGATCACCGCCTCGTGCTCATCACCAAGGGAGACCTCTTCCACCAGGAGTCGAAGGTCGCCGCCTCGGGGGTCTCGGAGCTCTTCGAGCGGGTCGAGATCGTCGCCGAGAAGGACACGCCGACCTACGCGCGGGTGGTCGCGGCGATGGGCGCCGAGCCCCGGGGCTTCTGCATGATCGGCAACTCGGTGCGGTCGGACATCGCGCCGGTGCTGGAGCTGGGGGGTGCGGGCGTCCACGTCCCGTACCACGTCACCTGGGCGCTCGAGCACGCCGAGCTCGAGGAGTCCCATCCGAGACTCGCCCGGGTCACCGAGATCCGCGAGGCCCCGGCGGCGATCGCGGTGTTGACGGGGGAGGGGCCGGGTTGAGCATCGACTGGCCGCTCCTGCGCCGCGAAGCCGTGGCGATGACCGAGCGCTCGTACGCCCCCTACTCGGGCGTCCTGGTCGGCGCGTGCGGGGTCACCGAGGACGGCCGCCTCGTGCGCGGGTGCAACGTCGAGAACGCGAGCTACGGGGTCACGCTCTGCGCCGAGTGCGGGCTGATCTGCGACCTGGCGGCCACCGGCGGCGGGCGCCTGGTGGCCGTCGCGATCGTGGCCGGCGACGGGGCGCCGCTGGCGCCCTGCGGGCGCTGCCGTCAGCTCCTCTACGAGCACGGCGGCGCGGCCATCGCGGTGGACGCGGGCGGGGGCGGGGAGCCCACGACCCTCGGCGACCTGCTCCCCGAGGCCTTCGGACCCGGCGACGTCGCGGCGAGGGCGGGCCGGTGAGCATCTCCGCCGTGGAGGTGATCACCGCCAAGCGCGACGGGGCCGACCTCACCGACGAGCAGATCGGATGGTTCCTCGACGCCTACGTCCGCGGCGAGGTCGCCGACGAGCAGGCCTCCGCGCTGCTGATGGCCATCTTCTTCCGCGGCCTCACGCCGCGCGAGTTGGCCGCCTGGACCGACGCGATGGTCCTCTCGGGCGGACGGCTCGATCTGTCGTCCGTTCCGATGCCGACGGTCGACAAGCACTCCACCGGCGGGGTCGGCGACAAGATCTCGCTTGCGCTCTGCCCGCTGGTGGCCGCGTGCGGGGCGGCCGTGCCGCGACTCTCCGGGCGGGGGCTCGGGTACACCGGCGGGACGCTCGACAAGCTCGAGGCGATCCCCGGGTTCCGCTCGGACCTCTCGGGCGACGCCTTCGTGCGCCAGTTGGCCGACATCGGCGCGGTCATCTGCGCGGCGGGCAGCGACCTCGCGCCGGCCGACGGCAAGCTCTACGCGCTGCGCGACGTGACCGGCACCGTCGAGTCGATCCCCCTGATCGCGAGCTCGATCATGTCGAAGAAGATCGCCGAGGGCACCGCGGCCCTGGTGCTCGACGTGAAGGTGGGGGTCGGGGCGTTCATGCACGACCGCGGCCGGGCCCTTGAGCTGGCGCGCACGATGGTCGGGCTGGGCGAGACGCACGGCGTGCGCACGGTGGCGCTGCTCACCGACATGGACACGCCGCTCGGGCGCGCCGCGGGCAACGGACTCGAGGTGGCCGAGGCGATCGGGGTGCTGCAGGGCGGCGGCCCGGCCGACGTGGTCGAGGTGACCCTGGCCCTGGCGCGCGAGATGCTCGCCCTCGCCGGCATCGACGCCGACCCGGCCGAGGCGCTGGCCGACGGGCGCGCCATGGATCGCTGGCGGATGATGGTGCGCGCCCAGGGCGGCGACCCCGACGCCCCCCTGCCGCGCGCGGCTCTCGTGGAGGAGGTCCGCGCCCGGGAGGGCGGCACCGTCGCGGCCGTGGACGCCCTGGCGGTCGGCATCGCGGCGGTGCGCCTGGGCGCCGGCCGGGCCCGCAAGGAGGACGCGGTGAGCCCGTCCGCGGGGATCGTCCTCAGGGTCTCGCCGGGTGACGCCGTCGTGGCGGGGCAGTTGCTCGCCGAGCTCCACGCGGACGACGCACCCCACATGGAGGCCGGGCGCGCCGCCTTCGCGGATGCGATCCGGCTGGGCGACCCGCCCGTCGGGCCCGGCTCGCGCATCCTCGAGAGGGTTGCCGCACCCTGAGCGGAGCGGGGGTCGGCGGGCGGCATCAGCCATCGGCCGGACGAGTTCACCTCCTCCGAGGAGATCGCCCGTGGCACGCAGGTGCTGGCGGGGGCGCTCGCGAGGCTCGCCGTCTGAGCTTTCCGACAGGCTGTGGATCAACCGGTGGGAACCTCACCTCCCGGTGACCGGGGGCGTCCCATCTCGCGGGCGCTAGGATCCCGCGGGTTCACGAGGAGGGAGAGGTATGACGAAGACTACGAGGTTCGACGTCGTCGGGATCGGCAACGCCATCGTTGACGTCCTGTCGCACTGCGACGACGGCTTCCTGGAGGCCGAGGGGCTGCCCAAGGGCTCGATGACCCTCATCGAGCTGGAGCGCGCCGTCGAGCTCTACAGCCGCATGGGTCCGGCGATCGAGATGTCGGGCGGGGCGGCGGCGAACAGCATGGTCGGCGCCGCCTCGTTCGGCAGCCGGGCGGCGTACATCGGCAAGGTCCGCGACGACGAGCTGGGGATGATCTTCGGCCACGACATCCGTGCCGCCGGCGTCCGCTTCGACGTCCCCGCCGCGCCGGAGGGCCCCGAGACGGCCCGCAGCCACATCCTCGTGACGCCGGACGCCCACCGCACGATGTTCAACCTACCTCGGCGCCGCCGTCGAGCTCGGCCCCGAGGACGTCGACACCGACCTGATCGCGGCCTCCTCGATCCTCTACCTGGAGGGCTACCTCTGGGACAAGCCGCGCGCCAAGAGCGCCTTCCGCGTCGCCATGGCCGCGGCCCATGAGGCCGGACGGCGGGTGTCGCTGACCCTGTCGGACTCCTTCTGCGTGGAGCGCCACCTCGAGGAGTTCCGGGCCCTCGTCGAGAACGACGTCGATCTGCTCTTCGCCAACGAGGAGGAGATCTTCGCCCTGACCGACACCCGCGACCTGTCGGCCGCCGTGTCCGCCGTCCGGGGGCGCAGCGAGATCGTCGTGATCACCCGCTCGGAGCACGGATCGATGGTGGTGACGGCCGACGACACCGTCGAGGTGCCCGCAGCGCCGGTCGAGAGCCTCGTCGACACGACGGGCGCCGGCGACCTCTACGCGGCGGGCTTCCTTCACGGGCTGGCGAACGGCCTCGGCATGGCCGAGTGCGCCACGCTCGGCTCGCTGTCGGCGGCCGAGGTCATCTCCCACCTGGGCGCGCGGCCGCAGGTGGACCTGTCGGCGTTGATGTCGGCGGTCGTGTGAAGCCGTCTCCGCGGCGCTGGTAGGGTTCCGCCGTGCCCATCGTCGACTCCATCACGGAGCTTGTCGGCCGCACTCCCCTGGTGCGCCTCAACCGCATCGGTGAGGGCGCGGGCGCCACGATCCTCGGCAAGCTCGAGTCGATGAACCCGGCCGGCTCGGTCAAGGACCGGATCGGGCTCGCCATGATCGAGGCCGCCGAGGCGGACGGCCGGCTGACGCCGGGCAGCGTCGTGGTCGAGCCGACCTCGGGCAACACCGGCATCGCGCTGGCGTTCGTCTGCGCGGCCAAGGGCTACCGCTGCATCCTCACGATGCCCGAGACGATGAGCGTCGAGCGCCGCACGCTCCTTCGGGCCTACGGGGCCGAGCTCGTGCTGACGCCGGGCGCGGAGGGCATGCGCGGGGCGATCGCGCGGGCCGAGGAGATCGCCGCGGAGACCGAGGGCGCGTTCGTCCCTCAGCAGTTCCAGAATCCCGCCAACCCCGAGGCCCACCGCCGGACCACGGGCGAGGAGATCTGGGCCGACACCGGCGGTGAGATCGACATCCTGGTCGCCGGCGTGGGGACGGGCGGATCGATCACCGGCGTCGCCGAGGTCATCAAGGAACGGCGGCCCGGCTTCCGCGCCGTGGCGGTCGAGCCCGCCGACTCGCCGGTGCTCTCCGGCGGTGCCCCGGGCCCGCACAAGATCCAGGGAATCGGCGCGGGCTTCGTGCCGGGGGTGCTCAACACCGCGATCTACGACGAGGTCGTCACCTGCACGGCCGATGACGCGTTCGCGATGGCGCGACGCCTCGCCCGTGAGGAGGGCATCCTGGTCGGGATCAGTGGCGGCGCGAACGTATGGGCGGCGTGCGAGTTGGCCCGGCGGCCCGACAACGCGGGCCTGACGGTCGTTACCTTCCTCTGCGACACGGGCGAGCGCTACCTGAGCACCCCGCTCTTCGACGAGGCGTAGCGGCCCACCCCTCCCGGGGAGGATCGATGGCCAAGAAGGTCGAGAACGTCCAGAAGGTCCGCCGCCTCGACCGGGCGGTCTACGAGGCCGAGCTCGCGCGCCTGCAGATCGAGCTCGTGAAGATGCACGAGTGGGTCAAGCACCGGGGCCTGCGCGTGCTGGTCATCTTCGAGGGGCGCGACGCGGCCGGCAAGGGCGGCGTCATCAAGCGCATCACCGAGTCCCTCAGCCCGCGCATCTGTCGGGTGGTGGCCCTGACGGCGCCGACCGAGCGCGAGCGGACGCAGTGGTACTTCCAGCGCTACGTCGCCCACCTGCCGTCGGCGGGCGAGGTGGTCCTCCTCGACCGCTCCTGGTACAACCGCGCCGGCGTCGAGCGCGTGATGGGCTTCTGCGACGAGGACGAGTACCGCGAGTTCCTGCGCAGCTGCCCGGAGTTCGAGCGCATGCTCATCCGCTCGGGGATCATCCTGGTCAAGTACTGGTTCTCGGTGAGCGACTCCGAGCAGGAGAGACGCTTCCAGGATCGCATCGACGACCCCACCAAGCGCTGGAAGCTCAGCCCGATGGACCTGAAGTCACGCGAGAACTGGGTCGAGTACTCGCGGGCCAAGGACGCGATGTTCGCCCACACCGACACCAAGCAGGCACCCTGGTTCGTGGTCGAGGCCGACGACAAGCGACGCGCCCGCATCAACTGCATCTCCCACCTGCTCGGCATGATCCCGTACGAGGATCTCACCCCGAAGCCGATGGTCCTGCCCCCGCGCCGCGAGGACGCCTACGTGCGCCCGCCGATGCACGAGCAGACCTTCGTCCCGGACGTCTTCCCGTAGGGGGATCCGCGGGCCGTGGGCGTCCGGGGGGGCGTCGACGGGACGCGCCAATTGGCGCGGGCCGTCGACGCCAATCGGCGCGTCCGGCCCTCCAGGCGTCCTTCCGCGACGGGACGACCGCCTCGGGCGGCCGGGAGATCAGGCCCGGCGGATCATCAGGGTGCGCAGCCCTCCACGTGGCCGGAACCCGAGGGCGCGCAGGAACTCCTCTCCGGGGGTGCCCACCTCCACCAGCGAGGCCAGGTGCGTCCCGCGGGCCTCGGAGACCTGGCGGGCGAGGTCGGATATCAGCAGCCGGCCGATCCCCATTCGGCGTTTGGCGGGCACGACGCCCATCCAGTTGATCCACCCCTCGGGGAGCATGGCCTGCGCGAAGCCCAGCATGTCGCGCTCGTCGCGGGCGACCGAGAAGGCGTCGAAGCCCTCGGCCTCCTCGTAGCCGGTCGGCTGGCCCATCTCACCGAACGCTGCGAGGCCCTCCATCGCCATGCCCTCGGCCGCGACGAACGCCTCCGACCACTCGTTGCGGTAGGGCTCGACGCTCACGCCGGACACGTAGGGCGCACGGGGCAGCCCCGCGATCGCGCGTGCCATGACGGCCATGCGGGCGTAGGGCTCGAAGCCCTCCGCGGCCAGCAGCGGGCCGACGGAATCGCCCTCGGCGACCTCGGCGTCCCAGGGCGGGTCGGGGAGCTCCGACAGCAGGGTGCGCAGCGCCTCGGGGCCCTCGGCGCGCAGCCCCTCGAGCCGCAGGGCCCGGGCGGTGGGGGAGGGCCCGGGCTGACAGGAGGCCCCGGCGACGGAGACGCTAGACACGACGCCACCACCGAACGAGACCCCGAGCGACGCGAACCGCCGGGGGGATGGGCTCCCCGTGCAGCGGAAACGTGATGATCGTGCGCGTCAGCGGGGCTCTCCTCGCAGGGGGCGCCTATACTAACCGGCATGCCACGGCGCTCGCTGCTCGCGCGGCTTGGCGGCGCTAAGCGAGCGTTCCAGCGCGACGTCGACGTCGCCCGGGAGCGTGACCCGGCCGCCACCTCGCTTACGGAGATCCTGCTCTGCTACCCGGGCCTTCACGCGGTCTGGATGCATCGTGCCGCCCACGCCATGCACCTCGGCGGCCTCCACCTGCCTGCGCGGCTCGTGAGCCAGACCTCCCGCTTCCTGACGGGCATCGAGATCCACCCGGGAGCGCGCATCGGGCCCGGGTTCTTCATCGACCACGGCATGGGGGTCGTGATCGGGGAGACGACCGAGATCGGGGAGGACGTGACCCTCTACCAAGGCGTCACCCTCGGGGGCACCGGCAAGGACGTCGGCAAGCGCCACCCGACCGTGCAGGACGGGGTGATCGTCGGCACGGGCGCAAGCGTGCTCGGGCCGGTGGTCATCGGCGAGGGGGCCAAGGTCGGCGCCGGTTCGATCGTCATCAGGGACGTCCCCCCGAACTCGACGGTGGTCGGCAACCCCGGCCGCGCGGTCATCGTGGACGGCCAGAAGGTCCCCCGGGACCTCCACCACCCGGACATCGACCACACCCGCCTGCCCGACCCCGTTGCCGAGGCCATGGCCTGCCTCGTTCGCCGGGTGAGCGAACTGGAGCGCGACATCGCCGACATGCGCGCCGGGCGCCCGCTCACGCCCCGTCCCGAGGGCGACGAGGACTGCCTTCCGTCGGCGCAGGAGGAGATCTCCTCGATCCTCGGCCTCAACCCCGGCGCGGGCATCTAGCACCGGTTCGGGGCACGGCGGGTGCGCCGCTGGGCGGCGATGCGTCAATTGGCGCACGCGTTGACGCCGATTGGCGCGATCACCCCACAGGGGCCCTGGCGGCCGGCCGCGTCACCCGGAATCGGGCGGGTAGAGGACCATGCCGCGTCGACGACGAGGGTGGCGCCGCTGATGTACGAGGCCTGCCCCGAGGCGAGCCAGGCCACCGCCCGGGCGATCTCCTCGGCCGCCCCATCCTCTCCATGGCGATCCGCCGCTCAACAGCGGCCCGTGCCTGCGGATCCTCGAGCATCTCCTCGTTGATCGGTGTCGCGATGGCTCCGGGCGCGACGGCGCTGCCACGGATGCCGTGGGGCGCCAGCTCCTTCACGATCGACTCGACGAAAGCCTCTGGCCGCCCTTCGACCGCGCTGTGGCGCGAGAGCCCCGGCCACGGAATGCGGTCGTGGACGCTGGTGACGGCGAAGATCGCCCCTCCGCGCCTGTGCCGGCTCATCGCCCGCGCCACCTCGCGGGCCCAGAGGAGAGCCCCGTGAGGTTCGTGTCGAGCACCGCGCGCCGGTCGTCGAGCGGCATGTCGATCGGGTCCACGGCCACCTCGACGCCCGCGTTGCACACGACGAGGTCGATCGCTCCGAGCGCAGCCTCGGCCTGGGCGAACATCCCGCACGACCGCGTCCTCATGCCCCACGTCGATGCCCACCGGCGTGGCCCGCCCGTCCTCCGACGCGATCCGCGCCGACATCCCCCCGGCCGGCTCCGGGTCCGACCGGAAGCCGATCGCCACGCCCGCCCCATTGGCCGCCAGCTGGGGCGCAACGGCTCCGCCGATGCCCGACGTGGCCCCCGTGACGAGCGCGTTGCGGCCCTCCAGCAGGCGCGCGTCTCTCGGGGCGGGCGAGATGTCGGGGGAGCTCACGCCGTAGATCTTCCCCCGTGGGGGTGTCGGACACCTCGGATAGGATCCGACGGTGCCCAACCTGCTCGACGGCCTCAATCCACCCCAGCGCGAGGCCGTCCTCCACGGGGACGGGCCGCTCCTCGTCCTGGCGGGAGCCGGCAGCGGCAAGACCCGCGTCCTGACCCACCGGGTGGCCCGCCTGATCGGCGACGTCGGCGTAGCGCCGGAGGCCGTCCTCGCGATCACCTTCACCAACAAGGCCGCGGGGGAGATGCGCGACCGCATCGGCCGCCTCGTGGGCCCGCGGGCCCGTGCCATCTGGGCCTCCACGTTCCACTCGGCCTGCGTGCGCATCCTGCGGCGCGAGGCGCCGGAGGCAGGCTACGCCCGCGACTTCTCGATCTACGACGGCGACGATCAACTGCGCCTGATACGCCGCTGCCTGGTGGAGGAGGAGATCGACCCCAAGCGGGTCGCACCGCGCGCCGTGCAGGCCCGCATATCGGATGCGAAGAGCCTGCTGCAGGGGCCCGAGGAGATGGCCGCGATGTCGGGCTCGTTCAACGACGAGATCCTCGCCCGCGTCTATCGGCGCTACGCGGAGGCGTTGCGCCAGAACGGCGCGATGGACTTCGACGATCTCCTGATGGTCACCGCGCAGCTGATGGAGGCCAACGAGGCGGTGCGCCACCGCTGGCAGTCGCGCTTCCAGCATGTCCTGGTGGACGAGTACCAGGACACCAACCACGCCCAGTACCGCCTGGTGCGGGCGCTCGCCGAGCCCCAGCGCAACGTGGTGGCGGTGGGCGACGACGACCAGGGGATCTACTCCTGGCGCGGCGCCGACGTGCGCAACATCCTCGACTTCGAGCGGGACTACCCCAACGCGCACGTCGTCTCGCTGGAGCAGAACTACCGCTCCACCGGCACGATCCTGCGGGCGGCGAACGCCGTGGTGGAGCGCAACCCGCACCGTCACCCCAAGCGACTGTGGACCGACCTCGGCGACGGCGAGCCGATCACGGTCGCCTCCTGCCGCGACGAGCACGAGGAGGCCCGCTTGGTCGCGGCCCAGATCGACTCCGCCCTGGCCCGCGGCGGCAGCCTCTCGGAGTTCGCGGTCTTCTACCGGACCAATGCACAGAGCCGCGCGATCGAGGATCAACTCGTGCGCCGCGGGGTGAGCTACCAGGTGGTCGGCGGTCCCCGCTTCTACGAGCGCGCCGAGGTGCGCGACCTGCTCGCCTACCTGCGGGTGGTGGCCAATCCGGCCGACGGCGTCAGCCTCGCCCGCATGCTCGGCGCGCCCAAGCGCGGGCTCGGACCCGGCTGCCTCGCCAAGCTCGAGGCCTTCGCACGGGCCTTCGACCTGCCGATCGCCGATTCCCTGCTACGCCCCGACGAGGTCGCAGGCCTCTCGCCGGCGCAGCGGACGACCGTCGCCGCGAGTGGCGCCCTGGTCGCCGACATCCGTCAGCGGGTGGCGGCGGGCGCTCCGCTCGACCGGATCCTCGAGGAGGTCCTCGACCGCTCCGGGCTCCGCGAGTCGCTGGAGCGCGAGGGCACCTTCGAGGCCCAGGGCCGGATCGAGAACCTCGATGAGATGGCGCGTGTCGCGGCCGAGTACGACCACACGGAGGAGGAACCGACCCTCGCCGGCTTCCTCGAGGGCATCGCCCTGCAGGCCGACGCGGACACCCTCGACGAGTCCGAGGGCGCGGTCACGCTGATGACGATCCACAACGCCAAGGGCCTGGAGTTCGACACCGTCGTCATCACGGGCCTGGAGGAGGGCCTCTTCCCCCACTCGCGCTCCGATACGCCCGAGACGCTGGAGGAGGAGCGGCGCCTCTTCTACGTCGGCCTCACGCGCGCGCGGCGGCACCTCACGCTGACCCACGCGGAGAGCCGCGCGATGCACGGCGGGCGCGACTACCGGCTACCCTCGCGCTTCCTGGGGGAGATTCCGCTCGAAGCGATCGCGGGCCCGCCCGGCGGGCGCCGGCCGCGCGCGTCGTTCGCCTCGGCGGCGGCACCGGCGGCGCGGGGCTCGTCGCTGGCGACCGGCGACTCGGTGCTGCACGCGACGTTCGGCGAGGGTGTTGTCACGGCGATCGAGGGTGGAGGAGATCTGGTGAAGGTGCGTTTCGCGCAAGACGGGGCCGAGCGGCGGCTGATGGCGGGTGCCGCGCCGATGAGGAAGGTGGGCTGATGGCCGCGATCGTCATCGACGGCAAGGCCGAAGCGGCCGCGCTGCGGTCGGAGGTGGCGGTGCACGTCGCCGCCTTCCGCGACCGGCACGGCCGCTCTCCCGGTCTCGTCGGCATCCAGGTCGGTGACGACCCGGCCTCGGAGCTGTACCAGGCGGGCAAGGCGCGGGCCGCCGAGGAGGCGGGGATGATCTCGCGGCGCATCGTGCTGCCGGTCGAGACGACGCAGGCCGAGCTGGACGCCGTCATCGACGAGCTCAACGCCGACGACGCGATCGACGGCATGCTCGTTCAGCTACCGGTGCCGGACCAGCTCTCCGAGGTCCTGATCGCCAACCGGATCGACCCGCTCAAGGATGTCGACGGCTTCGCGCCGGTCAACCTCGGGCGCCTGGTGCGCGGCGAGCCGGGCGCGGTTCCGTGCACGCCTGCCGGCGTGATGTGGGTGCTCGACCGCGCAGGCGTGCCCCTGGAGGGCGCGACCGCCGTGGTGGTCGGCCGGAGCCTGATCGTCGGCAAGCCCATGGCGCTCCTGCTGATCGCTCGCAGCGCGACGGTCACGGTGGCGCACTCGCGCACGAGGGATCTCCCCGCACTGTGCCGTTCGGCGGATATCCTCGTGGCGGCGGTCGGGCGCCCGGAGATGATCCGGGGCGACTGGATCAAGCCGGGGGCGGCGGTGGTGGACGTCGGGATCAACCGCACCGATGCGGGGTTGCGCGGCGACGTCGCGACTGCTGAGGCGGCGGAGGTCGCCGGGTGGATCACCCCGGTCCCAGGCGGAGTCGGGCCCATGACCATCGCGTACCTTTTGAAGAACACGCTCGACGCCGCTCGACGACGGGCCGGCGATGACATCACGACGGGAGATGAGTGACCATATGAAGATCGCGATCTTCGGCGGGACCGGCGACCTCGGTCGTGGCCTGGCCATCAACTTCGCGGCCGCAGGCCACGAGATCATCGTGGGCTCACGCAGCCAGGAGCGCGCCGACCAGGCCGCCGCCACCCTCGCCGAGGCGTTGCCCTCCGGCACCTTCACGCCACGCGAGAACGTCGCCGCGGCGCAGGAGGCCGAGCTGGCGATCGTCTCGATCCCCTGGGAGGGCATCGAGAGCACGATTCCGCCGATGGCCGAGGCCGTCGCGGGCAAGGTCGTGATCTCGGTCGTCAACGCGCTGAAGTTCGGCAAGAGCGGCGCGATCGCCGAGCAGGGAGAGGCCCTCGGCGCCGCGTCCTGCGCCCACCGGATCCAGGACCTCGCGCCCGAGGCCAAGGTCGTGGTGGCCTTCAACAACCTCCCGGCGGCCGGCCTGCAGGCGCAGCACAGCCTCGGCGCCGACGTTCTCGTCTGCGGCAAGAGCAAGGAGGCGCGTGAGAAGGTGATCGCCCTCACCGCGGCGATCCCGGGCACGCGGGCGCTCGACGCCGGCCCGCTCGCCAACGCCCTCATCCTCGAGGGCATGACGGCGATCATCATCAACCTCAACAAGCGCTACGGGGGAGAGGCCAGCCTCTCGATCTCCGGCCTCGAGAACGCTCCGGAGCGCCCCGCCTGAGTGGCCGCATGGGGTGGTGCGTCAATTGACGCACCACCCCATGCGTCATTCGGCGCCTACCAGCCGCGCCACTCCGTGACGGGGGCGGCACCGGGTCGCGGCGCCGGGCGCGGAGGCGGAGCCTCCAGCGGGTGGCCCAGGTAGACGAGTCCCACGACGACGCAGCGCTCGCCGAGCCCCAGTTCGTCGCTGACCTCGCGTTCGTCGGCCATCGTCCCGGTGCGCCAGATTGCGCCCAGGCCTCGGCCGTGGGCGGCGAGCAGGAGGTTCTGGATCGCCGCCGCGACGGCGTCGCGGTCCTCGCGCGCCCGGACCGGTTCCTCGCCAGGGATAACACAGCACGCGATGACCACCGGCGCCCGCTCGAGGAGCGCCGCCTCCTTGGCGCGCCCCTCGGGGGTCAGGCCCTCGCGCGTCCGGGCGACCGCGCGGGCGTGAGCCTCGCCCACCGCCCGCCGCGCGTCGCCGGCCAGCACGACGAACCGCCAGGGACCCGTCTCCTTGTGGTTCGGGGCGGCGACGGCGGCGTCGAGCAGCTCCTCCACGGTCTCTCGTGCGACGGGCTCTCGGCTCACGCGGCCGATGCTGCGGCGGCCGTGGATCGCCGCGAGGACGGCGTCAGGCATATCCGAGCTCCTCCAGCTGGTCCTCGTCGAAGCCGAGGTGGTGACCGAGCTCGTGGAGGACGGTCACCCTGACCTGCTCCACCATGTCGGCCCGCTCGGGGTAGTGGTCGACCAAGGGGTGCATGTAGACGGCGATGCGGGCCGGCAGGACCCCCGAGGGCAGGCCGCCCGCAGTGAGCGGCACCCCGATGTAGAGCCCGTACAGCGGACGCATCCCCGGCGGGCCATGCTCCTCGACGACGACGGCCACCTCGTCCAGGGCGGTGGCGAAGGGCTCGGGTATCGCGTCCATGGCCTCGGTCACGAGGTCCTCGAATTCGTCTCGGCCGATGCTCACGGACTCGATCGTAGTGACCTCCCCCCGATCGGGGGGCGGTCCAGGCCGTCCGTTCGGATGTTCTCGCGCGGGGTCGACCGCGCTTTGCTCCATGCCACGGACGGATCCGAAGGGAGCGCGGTGTGAAGAGACGCAGATGGATGCGGGTGATCTCGGCCGGTCTCGCGGTGTCGGCGTCGCTGGCCGTCGCGGCGCCGGTCGTCGCGGCCGAGAAGCCCGGAGAGATCGCGCTCTCTCGCGCGCTGACCCTGATCGAGGACGGGACGGTGGATTCCGCACGCCTGACGGGTGTGATCGGCGCCCAGAACCTGGTCGTCCGGATCGATGGCCGCGACCGCTCGACGCCCCTGCCCACCGGCCTCACCGAGAGGGTCATCGACGCCGCCCAGAAGGGCGGCGTGCCGCTGCGCGTCATCCAGCCGGCCCCGCCCGCCGAGGAGGTCGGGGGGGGCTCGGGTGGCGGGCTGAATCTCGAGTACCTCGCTCAGACCTGGGGACCGCTCATCCTGCTCGCCGGCCTGGTCATCGTCTCGGCCCTCGCGCTGAGGGTCGCCGGTGGCGCGCGGTTCAAGCACACCGTCCGCCCGGTGCGCTCCCGCTCCGGGTTCGGCGATGTCGCCGGGATCGACGAGATCCGCGACGAGGTCGCCGAGATCGCGGAGGTGCTCCGCAACCCCGCGCGATTCGACCGTGTCGGCGCCACCCTGCCGCGCGGGATCATCCTCCACGGGCCCCCGGGAACCGGGAAGACGCTCCTTGCGCGCGCCGTCGCCGGGGAGGCGGGCGTGCCGTTCTTCAGCGCGTCGGGCTCGGAGTTCGTCGAGGTCTACGGGGGACTCGGCTCCAAGCGGGTGCGCGCCCTGTTCGCCGCCGCCCGCAAGGCGGCGCCGTCGGTCGTCTACATCGATGAGATCGACGCGGTCGGCGGGCGCCGCACGGGCCACGCATCCTCCGGCGAGCGCGAGCAGACCCTCGACCAGCTCCTGTCCGAGATGGACGGCTTCGCGACGCACCCGAGCAAGCCGGTGGTGGTGCTGGCCTCGACGAACCGGTTGGACGATCTCGATCCGGCCCTCGTGCGCTCGGGGCGATTCGACAGGAAGATCGCCGTCGGCCTGCCGGGGCGCGACGCGCGCCGCGAGATCCTCGACGTGCACCTGCGCGGCAGGCCGCTGACATCAGGGACCGACGCCCGGGCGATCGCGGCGTTCACCGTCGGCATGGCGGGGGCCGACCTGGCGGCCCTGTGCAACGAGGCCTCGTTCGAGGCGGCCCGGGCCGGCAACGACGCCCTCTCGATCCCGCACTTCCGCCGGGCCCTGATGCGCCTGGCGGCCGGTCCGGAGCGCCGCGGCCGGCTCCTCTCGGAGGACGAGCGGCTGCTGGTCGCCTACCACGAGATGGGGCACGCACTCGTGGGGCACATGTCGCCGCTGTGCGACCCCGTCGAGCGGGTCACGGTGATCCCGCAGGGGCAGGCCCTCGGCGTTACGATCGCCCTTCCCTCCGAGGACAAGTTCCTGGCCACCCGGCAGGAGTGCGTCGAGCGCATGGCGATGATCATGGCGGGCCGCGCGGCGGAGGAGCTGGTCTTCGGCGAGTTCACGAGCGGGGCGGCCGACGATCTGATCCGGGCGTCCACCCTTGCCCGCCGCATGGTCGGCGAGATGGGAATGGGCGCGAGCACGACGGCCCAGAGCCTGACCTCGGGGCTGCCGGGGACGCAGGGGGCGGAGGCCTCCGAGCGCGCCGAGGCCGCCGCCCACACCCTCGTGGAGGAGGCCTTCCGCACCGCGACGGGCGTGCTCGCGGAGCACCTCGGACTCCTGCACGAAGGGGCGAAGCGCCTGATCGAAGCCGAGGCGCTGGAGCGGGGCGATCTGGCGACCCTCTTCGGGCCGCGACCGGCCTCGCGGAGGCTCCACCCCTTGGGAGAGGTGACGCCCGCGCTCTGAGGGGGTCGCGCCAATTGGCGCACGGGGGATCCGCCGATCGGCGCGCCCGACGGAGCGGAGCCGACCCACTCGCCGGTCATCCGGATGCTGAAGCGTTCCGCGCCGGCCACCATGATCGACTCATGGCGCGCTCCCTCTACAAGGCCCGGGGGATGGGACGCCTTCCTCCCTGCGCCATCTGCATGGGACCGGGCGTCGGGGGGCGCGCCCTGCTTCATCTGCCATTCGGCATCAGCGTCTGGCTCTGCGCCGAGCACCGGTCGACGGAGTTCCTGCTGCGTCGTGCGGGGCGCGACCTGGTCGCCAGCCTGTCAGGCGTGTGGGAGGCATCCGGGTGCATGAGCGCGGCGCGCAGGCGTGCGCTGCGGACCCACCTCGCCCGCACAGCCCCCGCGTCCGGCTCCGCACCTCGTCCGGGATCGTACTCGTGGCCCGCGCTGCGTGCGGAGGCCGAGATGCGCTTCGCCCGGGGCGAGGCACCCGGACTCGTGATCCGCGAGCTCCGGGCCCGCCACGCGTCCGACTCCGCCACCGTCCCGAGCGTACGCACGATGCAGCGCTGGTTCTCCGAAGGGCGCTGGCTCCACGACCCCGACGGGCCCGGCACTGGCCGTGCGGGGGGCTCCGGACCATCCCGCGGGCCAGCTGCGGGGGGCGCGCGTCCTCCTACCTTCACCGAAAAGGGATGCCCGGGACACGGACACGGAGGCCCAGATGACCACGTACTGCACCACCCGGATCGACCGGCGACGGCAGGCCGGCTTCACGTTCGTGGAGCTCCTCGTCGCGATGATCGTGCTGGGGTTGCTCGCCGCGGTGATGATCCCGTCGGTCCTCGGGCAGCGCGAGAAGGCCGAGGGGGCCACCGCCCAGGCGTTGCTCCGTACCGCCGCCGCCGGTCTCGAGGCCGCCGCGGTCGACGCCGACGGCTACGCGGCCCTCACGACCACCCGGCTCGCCACCACCGAGCCCAGCGTCTCGTGGCTCGCCGCCGCCGGCGCCCGCGCCCCCGAGGACCAGGTCTCGGTCACCGACCTCACGCCACAGGGCTACACGCTCACCACGACCTCGGCCTCCGGCCGCGCGTACGTCGTCGCGAAGGACCTCGCCGGAGCGCCGACCGTGACCCGCACGTGCGGCCCCGGGTGCGACTGGTAGATCCGCCGCCGCAGTGGGCGCCCCCGGACTCCGGGGCGCGCCCACTGCGCAGGGCGTCAATCCCCGTTGGGCAGGAACGCCGCAGTGACAGCCGCGTTCACATCGACGGGCTTCGTGAGCAGGCCGTTTTCGCGCATCCATGTGGCGAAGTCCGCCCACTCGGCCGGATCGACCGTGAGGGTCCGCTCGTCGGCAGGGGACAGGAGGTCGGCGGTGACCTCGAGTTGGGCCGCGACGGTCTCCTTGTCGAGGTCCTCGTTCGCGGCGACGAGCGCCGTGACGGCACCGCTCTGATCCGTGGCCGCCCAGTCCTGCCCGGAGCGGAGTCCTCGGAGGAACGCGCGCACCATGTCGGGCCGGTCCCGGATCGTCGCGTCGCTCGTCACCACGACGAGCTCGTCGTAGTCCGGGACGCCGTTCTCCTCCAGCCTGAGCGCCGCGACATCGACACCCTTGCGCTCCAGTTCGATCTGCTCGACGTTCCAGTAGGCGCCGATCACCGCGTCCACCTTGCCGGCGGCCAGCGCAGGGCTGAGCGCGTAGCCGATGGTCTTCACCGTCACGGCGGACGGGTCGCCCCCGGCCGAGCGCACCACCGAATCGAGCAGCGGCCGGTCGGACGGAGCACCCGCGACGCCGACCGTCTTCCCCTCCAGGTCCTTCGCCGTCGTGATGCCGCGATCGCGGCGCACCAGGACGGTGTTGAGCGGGTGTGTGACGATCGCGCCCACCGCGACCACCGGCACGCCCTGGGACCGCGCGAGCAGCACCTCCTGCTCGTAGGAGATCGCGAAGTCCGCCCGCCCCAGCCCGACCTGCTTCAGCGACGCGGTCGGATCGCTCGGCACCTTCGGGGTGACGTCGAGGCCCTGGTCTGAGAAGTAGTCCTGCGAGATGGCACCGTAGACACCGGCGTGATCGACGTTCGGGTACCAGTCGAGGATGAGGCTCACCGGTTCCTTCTCGGCGGCGCCCCCTCCGTCGTCTCCGCAGCCGGCGAGCGCGACCGCGCCCACGCAGGCGGCGGCGGAGGCCAGGAGGGCGAGCAGTGCACGACGACGGATCATCAGCGTCTCCACGTAGGTCTGGTCGAATGGCGGCGATGGGGGAGGACCAGGCGCTCGGCCAGGCTCACCGCGCCGAAGAAGGCCATGCCGACGACCGCCAGAAGGGCGATCGCCGCGAAGCTGCGGGCCGTCAGGAACTGGGCAGTCGAGAACTCGGAGAGGTAACCGAGGCCGCGGTCCGCGCCGACGTACTCCGCCACCACGGCCCCGGTGACCGCGAAGACGGCCGACATCCGCAGGCCCGAGAACAGCGAGGGCAGCGCGGCGGGGAACGTCACGTGGCGGAAGGTCCAGGCCCGGCCCGCACCCAGGGTGCGCACGGCGCGCGCGAGGGATGGATCGACGCCGCGCAGTCCGTTGACGCCCGTCACGACAACCGGGAAGAAGGCGATCACGAAGGCGACCATCACCTGCGCGGCGCCGTAGTTCAGCCAGATCGCCACCAGCGGGGCGACGGCGAGGATCGGTATCGCCTGGCTCGCCACGAGCCACGGATAGAGGGTCCGCTCAACGACCGGGGAGGCCACGATGGCGACGGCGAGCGCCACCCCGAGGGTGGCGGCCAGGGAGAATCCGAGAGCCGCCTCGACGATGGTCGCCTGGGCGTGGAACCAGAGGCGTCCGCGGTCCGACCACAGCACCTCGGCGACGGCCGCCGGCGACGGCAGCAGCCACTCGCGCGGGGCGAACGCCCACACGACGATCTGCCACGCGGCAAGCGCAGCGAGCGGCAACAGCAGGAGGGGGAGGCGGGAGAACGCCGGCCCGGGCCTCCGGATGGGCTGCGGGTCCAGAGCCACCCCGGGTCGCTCGACGGTCGTCACGCGATCGCCCCCGCCGAGCGCAGCGCGCCGAGGACCTCGGCCCGCAGCGCCACGAAACCGGGCCGCAGCGTGTCGTCGATTCCGCGCGGGCGCGGAAGTGCGACGCGGATCTCGCTCACCACGCGCGCCGGACGCGGCCCGCAGACGAGTATGCGATCCGCGAGGATTGCGGCCTCGTCGAGGTCGTGCGTGACGAGCAGCGTGGTCGGCCGGTCACGCCCCCAGGCCTCGGCGAGGACGGTGCGCAGGTCGGCCCGCGTGAGAGCGTCGAGGGCGCCGAACGGTTCGTCGAGCAGCCACGCGCGAGCGCCGCCGAGGAGCGTCCGCGCGAGGGCGACCCTCTGGCGCATGCCGCCAGAGAGCGCGTGGGGGTAGTGGTCCTCGAAGCCGGCCAGTCCGAAGCGGGTGAGCGTGTGCCGCGCGAGGACCGTCGCCTCCCGCCGGCCCGCCCGCGCCAGGAGCGGGGCCACGAGGACGTTGTCGAGCACCGTCCGCCACGGCATCAGCGCATCGCTCTGGGGCATCAGGGTCAGCCGGCCGAGTCGCGCCGGGGAGGGGAGGGAGTCGATCAGCACGGCCCCGGACGCGGGCTCGATGAGACCGGCGAGAACCGAGAGCAGCGTGCTCTTGCCGCAGCCCGAGGGACCGACGAGCGCCACGAACTCACCCGGTTCGACCCGGAGCGTGAGTCCGTCGAGGACGGGCGTCTCGCCCAGGTGCAACCTCAGGTCGCGCGCCTCGATCAGTGGCGCCCCCGCCGGTTCAGACATCGTGCTCCCAGCCGGGCGACTCCACCCGCACCGGACGGCCCGCCGTGTCGCGAAGATCCACCCCCGGGTCGCCCGGGGCCACCTCGCCGACCACCGTGAGGGGGACCTCGAGGGCGGCTCGCAGCGTGTCGAGGTACCCGGGTGGCACGGCGGCGAGCAGCTCGTAGGCCTCGCCGGCCGTGGCGGCCATTTGCCGCGGCTCGCGATCCAACGCGATCGCGACCTCCGCGACGCCCTCGGCGAGCGGGATCCGAGGGAGATCGATCCGGCATCGCACGCCGCTCGCGCGCGCCAGCCGGCCGGCGTCGAGGACGAGGCCGTCGGAGATGTCGAGCATCGCGTGCGCGCCACCGGCGGCGAGCGCCTGACCCGCGGACACGCGCGGCTCGGGTCGCCGGTGCGCGGACACGAGATCCCCACGCGCCCCCAGGCCCGGCAGCAGCGCGGGGTCCTCGAGGAGGGAGAGCCCCGCGGCGGAGGCGCCGAGCACCCCGGTGACGCACAAGAGGTCGCCCGGGCGGGCCCCCGAGCGGCGCAGCGGCTCCACGCCCGCCACCGGCCGCCCGATCGCGGTGATGCCGATGACGAGAGCGGGGCAGAGCGTGATGTCCCCGCCCGCGACGGTGACCCCGTGACGCCGCGCCATCGCCTCGATCCCGGCCGAGAGGGCGTCGGCGCCGCCGCGTGCGGCGAATTGCCTCGGCAGGCCCAGGCCGACGATCACGGCGACGGGCTCCACGCCCATCGCGGCGAGATCAGAGAGGTTCACGGCCACGGCCTTCGCGCCAAGGTCCTGCGGATCCGTCGTCGACAGCCGGAAGTGCACCCCCTCCACGAGCATGTCGTGGGTCACGACCGCCCGGCCTCCGAGATCGAGGATCGCGGCGTCGTCACCGATGCCCAGCGAGGTCCCCGGATGGGTGGCGGTGCGCGATGCGATGCGCTCGATGAGCGCGAGCTCCGACATCGGAGTGAGGCTCCCTTCGCTGGCATTACCCAGATCAGGTTCAAGGGTCGAGGCCCGATCGCCTCCTCTCAGCCGCCCACGGCAGCTCCCCTGTCCGAGATGAGGTTACCAGCTGGCCCTGGTCCGCCTCATGCTCGTGACGACGCCGGCCGATATCCCACCTGGCGGGCGACCCACGGACCGGGCGCCGTCACTCGACAGCGGCCGGTGTTCAGCCGGCCGCCTCCCGGGACTGCCGATAGCGATCGAGCGCGAGCTCGCGCCGCTCGCGGTGGTCCACCAGCGGCGCCGGGTAGTCGCTCCCGATGCGACACCCGGCGCCGCGCTGTTCCTCGGCGCTCATGCGCCAGGGCTCATGGATGCGGGAATCCGGCACGTCGCGCAGCTCGGGCACGTAGCGGCGCACGTAGGCGCCCGCGGGATCGAAGCGCTCACCCTGCCGCGTCGGGCTGAGGATCCGGAAGTACGGGGCGGCGTCGGTCCCGGTACCCGCGGTCCACTGCCAGCCGCCGTTGTTGTTCGCGGGGTCGCCGTCGACGAGGCCCTGCATGAAGACCGTCTCGCCCCGCCTCCAGTCGATCAGGAGGTCCTTCACGAGGAAGGACGCGACGACCATGCGCGCGCGGTTGTGGATCCAGCCGGTCTGCGCCAATTGGCGCATCCCGGCGTCGACGATCGGGTAGCCGGTCTCGCCCGCGGTCCACGCGGCCAGTTGGCCGGGGTCGTCGTCCCAGCGGATGCCCCGCAGGTCGGCTCGGAGGGCGGTACGGGCCACCTCGGGGTGCCGCGCCAGATGATGGTGGTAGAACTCGCGCCAGCAGAGCTGGCGCCAGAAGGCCTCTCGGCCGGCCGAGAGGCTGCCCGGCAGGCCCAGGGCGCGCCCCACCTGGGCGGCGCTGCACATCCCCAGGCGCAGGTATGCCGACAGGTGCGAGGTCGCATCCTCGGCCATGGCGTTCCGCCCGTCGGCGTACCCGTCGGCCCTGCCGTCGCGGACGAACGCCGCCAGGTGCCGGCGCGCGGCCACCGGGCCGGCATCGAGCGGCGGATCGCCCGACGGGAGGCGGTCGAGGCCGGCGCTCGGCAGCTCGGGGCCCGGGATCGCGGCGGGGGCAGCGACGTGCGGGGGCAGGGGCACCTCCCTCCAGGCCCGGCTGAAGGGCGTGAAGACCAGATAGCCGGCTCCGGACGAACCGGCCAGGTCCTCGGGCGCCGCGACGAGGTCGCCGCCCGTCTTGCGCACCTCGACCCCCGCGGTCCCGAGGGCCTCCGCGACCCGGTCATCGCGCGTCCGGCCGTAGGGGGAGATCTCACGGATGAACGACACGGCGCCGGCGTCCGCCTCGCGGGCGACCTGGGGGACGACCACCTGGGGCGAGCCCTCGCGCACCACGAGGCGGGATCCGCGCGCCGCGAGCTCCGCGTCCAGGGCCTCGAGCCCTGCCCGGAGGAACCTCAGGCGCACCGGCGAGGCATGGTGCCGACGGCCGAGGAGCGCCGGATCCAGGACGAAGAGGCAGACGACGGGCCCAGCGTCGGCGGCCGCCCGCAGACCGGGGTGGTCGGCGACGCGCAGATCGCGCCGGAACCAGACCACCGTCGGGCGCACGGCGCTCACCCGGCGGCGGCCCCCCTCGCCCGCTCCTCCAGCAGTTCACGGGTCCGGCGATGGCGCTCCTCGAATGCCGACGACAACTGGCGCCTCACGGCGATGCGGTCGGCGATGCGGCCGAGGGGACCGGCGGGCAGCCGGTAGGTGACGCGGTCGGTCATCCGGGTGCGGCCGTCCTCGAGCGCCGCGAAGAGGTGCTCGTGCCGCCACGCCGCGAACGGCGAGCGCTCAGCCACGTTGACGATGCGCTCGGGCGCCGTCACGTCCTCGATGCGGACCCGCCAGGTCATGCCGAAGGGCATCGGTCGCTGGCGCATGCGCATCGTGACGACGGCTCCCGACACAACCGGAAACGTCCCCTCGACACCGAGGATCCGCGTGCCGGGGGGCGAGATCAGCGCAGCGTTGCGCGTGTCGAGGTGGAACGCGAAGACGTCTTCCAGAGGCGCGGCGATCTCGACCGAGCGCTCGAGGATCGAGGGGGAGGTCATGGGGTGATCCTAGTCGCGGACGGGGGCCTCCCGACCGGGATCGGCCGGTGCGTCAATTGGCGCTACGGCGATGCGCCAATTGACGCACCCGGGCGCACGGGTGCGGAAGCACCCGGAAGCGCCAGGAAACGCTCCTCGCCGCCCGGTCAGCGCCCGCGGCGCCTGGCGCACTTGTTCCTCACGGAGACCGAGCGCGAGGACCTGGTGGTCACGGAACCCGACCTCACCGTGATCCTGACCCGGATCCGCCCGCGGCAGGTTGGCCGGCGGGAGAGCCGCAGGACGGCGACCACCCGTCCGCGCCTGGGGACGGTGCCCTTCTTCGCCGCGCGCCTGACGCCCGCGCCCGCTCTCATGTTCACGGTCCACTTGAGGCGGGAGGCGCCCTTGGCGGTGAACGCGACCCGGAGGCATCGCACGCAGGTGCGCGGCCGACCGGCGGCGACGGCGCGGATCCTCGGCCGGGGCTTCTTGGCGATGCTGAGGGCCCGCGGGGCGGGCGTCGCGAGCTTCGTCCTGGACGTCGTGCTCGTCACGGGCCCGGAGAGGGTCGGCGGAGCGCAGTTGTGGACCTGGTCGCAGACGGTGCCCCGGTACCAGCGGCTCTCGCCCGCCGGGACGGCGTCCTCCAGGTGGATGGGGGAGGCCTGCTCCGCTCCGATCGGGGCGAAGTCCCTTCCGTTGCTCGAGCGCTCCAGCCGGTACGTCGCGACCCCGGCCGGCGTCGACCCCGGCCCCGCCACGTCCGTGCCGGCGAGGGTCACCGAGAGCGCTCCCGCGCGCGGGAGTACGGTCAGGGCGGGCACCGGCTCGATCGTGTCGTAGGTCCGCGCAAGGGCGACCGCCGCGGCCACATCGAGAACGCCCCAGCCGGTCTGCGCGTTCCAGCCGGTCCCGACGGTCTGGTGGGCCGAGCGCCGGATCACGTCCGCCGTCTGCTCGGCGGTGAGGCTGGGATTCACGTCGCGGGCGAGGGCGGCGGCCCCCGAGACCAGCGGGGTCGCGAAGCTGGTGCCCTCGGCGTACCCGTAGCGGCCCTGGGGGGTGCTGAGCTCGCCCACGACCCGCGTGCAGGAGCCGGCCGAGTCGTCGTCCCACAGGAGCGTCGAGGCCGCGGGGATCGTCGAGAAGACGCCGTCGCCGCACTCGCCCGACCCGGCGCCGGGTGCGGCGACCGACACGAAGTCGTTCGTGGTCGAGAAGCGCGCGCGGCGCCCCAGCGGGTCCGTCGCCGCGACGCTCAGCCCCTGCCCCCAGCCACCCTTCACGCCGCCGAGGGCGGCCGCCGGGTACTGCACCGGGTTCGGCACGGGGCTGGTCACCTGGTAGCTGTTGCCCGCCGCCGCCACCACGAGCACGTCGCGCTTCGCAGCGTAGGCCAGGGCCGACTTCTCGACCTCCGAGATCGTGGCCCCGCCGAAGCTGAGGTTGATGACCCCCGCGCCCGCGTCGACTGCGCGGATGATTCCCTCCGCGGCGTCGGAGCTCTTGATGGTTCCCGTGGTCGTTATCCGGATCGGCAGGACCCTCGTGGCGCCGGCGACGCCGCGGGCGCCGAGCCCGTTGCCGTCGATCGCCGAGATCAGGCCCGCGACGAAGGTCCCGTGGCCCACCACGTCGCGCACCCCGGTGCCGCGGGTGAGCACGTCGTAGGTCGGCCCGATCCGCCCGGCGAGGTCCGGGTGGGTCACGTCGATGCCGCTGTCGATGACGGCGACCGACGTCGGAAAGAGCCCCGGCATCATCGCCAGGGCATCGGTCGCGCGCACGCTGTCCACCGACCAGCCGTAGGTCCGGCCGGTCTCCTCGTCGACCCCCGGTGGAGCGATCGAGAAGAGCGAGCGGTCGCGCGAGGCCTCCACCCAATCCACCCGTGGGTCGCGCCCGACGGCGGCGCGCACCGCCGCCAGGTCGTCGCCGGAGACCTCCAGCGCGCCGATCCGGGGGATCGCCGTGACGCTGAGCCCGTGCCGGCGCAACTCGGCGGCGACGCCCTGGGCCGCCTGCGGCGTGGTCGCGCCGACCACGGCGGTCGGGGCCGCGGGCGTCGTGTCGGCGTGCGCGACGGCAGCAGGCAGCGCCGCGAGGGCCACGGCAAGGGCCCCTCTTCGCAGCGCCTCCTTCACGAGTGCGCGTCCGTCAATGGCACCCGGAGCACATTAGGGGTTTCCGGCGAATCTGTGCCTGTACGAACGACCTGTCGGGGTCGTCGAAGGTCGGGGTCGGACACCGGCCGCGGCGCGGGGTCGTCGGATCGGCCCTCGCGGCCGATGAGACAGATGGTCCCGCCTCGAGGAGTCGCCCGTGAACAACCGTGCCCGCCTCGCCGTCCCGCTGGTGCTCACCGCCCTCGCGGCGGCCGCGTCGCCGACCGCCGCATCCGCCCGGATGTCGATCCTCTACGACGACCAGTCGGCCGTTCGCACCCTGACCGACCCCTCCGGGCCGGGGGCGCCGCTGGGCGCGGACCGGGGTGCGTTCCGGCAGGACCCTGGGCCCGGCGGCATCTTCGACACGCGCGGGCGCGACGACGCGCACCGGGTGGCGAAGCTCTCCGCGTCCGAGATCATGGGGCTCTCGCCGGAGGCGATGGCCGATCGGATCCAGGACGAGATCGACGATCCCGAGAACCCCAACACCTCCGGCCTGGTCGCGATCGACGAACTCGGCAACCGCTTCAACGACGGGCGGGTCCGGATCACCTATTCCGTGAAGACGGTCCGCGGCAAGCGGATCCGCCTCGCATCGACCCGCCGCCTGGTCATCACCAAGAACGGCTACCGCATCGCACGCCGGCCCGCCCCCCTGCCGGTCGTGTCCCCGGCGAGCCCCGGAGCCCGGCTCTCGGTCGCCATGAGGATCCTGAGCGGGCGGCCCCACCCGGCGGGCGGCACCTACGCCGAGCGCGTCCACATGTACATCGCACCCGCCTTCAGCACGTCGATCGGGATCGGGCGCGGAGCGCACCATCACCTCGGCAACGACGGTCTTCCGCACCGCGCCACCTGGCGGGGCGTGATGCCCGCGCTCGCCCGCGCGGGCGGCGTCTGGATCGAGATGTACCACTCCTTCAGGGCCGGTGCGGTCACCCCGATGAGCGCTCGCGAGTGGAAGGTGATCCCGAGGGTCTTCACCCGCTACGCCGCCCGGTTCGGAACCGACCCTGCGCGGCTCCATCTCGTGCTGACCGAGGCCGGCGGAATCCCCGCGGGTGCGAGGGGCTGCGCGGAGCCGATGCAGTGCCAGTGGCAGCTCGCCTCCGCCACCCTCGCGGGCGCGGCCATGCTCGCCAACGGACCGGGCGCCTACCGCCTCGGCAGCCAGGCCGCCGCGTGGCGCGCCGAGTTCAACCGCGTCTTCGGGGACGCGTAAGGGCGGCCGCGTGCTCTACAGTCCCGCCCGGCGCGACGATGGGCCCGGGCGGGCCCGCGAAGGGGGCGTGTGGCGGCACGACCGAGTACCGAGGCGGATCCCCGAGAGGAGACCGGTGGTCACCGGTCGCCCCTTGCTGCCCCGGCGGCGGGCGAGGCGGCGTCGTCGCGCTGGCGCCGGCGGCTGGAGGATCGGGCGAGCCTCGCGGTGTGGGGGATGGTGGCCGCCTACGCGGCCCTCTTCTCATGGCTCTCGGTGCTCCGCTACCGCGGGTTCTCGACCGGGCGGTTCGACCTCGGGAACATGGTGCAGGCCGTCTGGAGCACCTCCGAGGGCCGCCTGCTCGAGACGACCGACGTCACCGGGCGCCAGTTCTCGCGCCTCGGCGCCCACGTCGACCCGGTGCTCGTGCTCTTCGTGCCGCTGTGGTGGATCTGGTCGAGCCCCGAGGTGCTCCTGGTCGCCCAGGCGGTGATCGTGGCCACCGGCGCGTTGCCCGCGTTCTGGCTCGGCCGGCGCTGGCTCGCGGACGACCGCCTCGCCCTCGCGGGGGCCGCCGCCTACCTGCTCTATCCGGCCGTGCAGCACGCGACCCTCTTCGACTTCCACCCGGTGACGCTCGCCGCCCCCCTGCTGCTGTTCTGCATCTGGGCGGCCGAGGAGTCGAGGTGGGTGACGCTCGGCGCGTGCGCCGCGCTCGCGGCGCTCACGCAGGAGCAGGTGGGCCTGCTTATCGCGGCCCTCGCCGTGTGGCTCTGGTTCCGTCACCCGGACCGGCGCCGCGCCGCCGTGATCCTCGCTGGAGCGTCGCTGGCCTGGGTCGTGGTCGCCGTCCTCGTGATCATGCCGGCGTTCGCGCTGCAGTCGTCCAACGCGCACATCGACCGCTACTCGAAGCTCGGCGACGGCCCGAGGGAGATCGCGATCACCTTCCTCACGCACCCCTGGGACGCGCTGGCGATCATCGCCACCCCGGGGCGCGTCGGCTATCTGCTGGCGCTGCTGCTACCACTGCTGTTGCTGCCCCTGGCCGCGCCGTCACTGACCCTCGTCGCGGTGCCGCAGCTGCTCATCAACCTGTTCGCCAGCACCGGCCCCGCCCAGACGGTGGACTACCACTACGCGATCCTGCTGTCCCCGATCATGGTGGCGGCGACGATGCTGGGACTGGCCCACCTGCGGGCCCGCTCCCGCTCGACCTTCGTCACCGATTTCGTCGCGCATCCGCCACGGGTGGCCGCGACCCTGGTGGGCGCGGTGATCCTGGCGGGCGTCTTCCAGGGCCCGCTACCGCTGTGGGGCTGGCTCCCCGGGGGCTTCGGCGGGACGCCGCGCAACGCCTTCGCGATGGACCCGCAGGCCGTGGCGATGGAGAAGGCCGTCGCCCTGATCCCCGATGACGCCGTCGTGGCCGCCACGAACAACGCCGGCTCCCACCTGTCGGCCCGGCGCCGCATCCTCCTCCTGCCCCGTCTCGGCAACTCCGACTGGGCCCTCTTCGCGGACGGCCCGCGCCTGAGGGCGATGGCGCTCGACAGGCCGACGCTGCGCCCGATCTTCATCGAGGGCTACATCGGGCTACGCGCCCGGTACCGCCTCATCCGCTACAGCAAGAAGTGGACCGCCGTCTTCAGCGAGAACGGGGTCATCCTCTACCGGAGGGTCGCGAGCATCCCGGGGGCGTCGAGCCCCTGAGGCTCGACCTGGGCGTCAGGCCCCGGGAGCGCGGTCGCGTGCGGTCTCGTACGCGACCTGGGCCGCCTCGATCGCCGCAACCCTCTCACGACCGCTGATCTCGGCCCGCGCGCGGGCGACGGCGTTCGAGGAGTCGATCCCCGCGAGGGACCCCTGGAAGTGGGGGGCGACGTAGCGGGCGAACAGCTCGTAGCTGCGGAGCAACTTCTCCGGCGAGGCCCACTCGTTGCCCCACACGAGCAACCCTCCGAAGCCGCCTGAGCGTTCTCGGAGGCGCTCGATGGCCGCGATCGCGTCGTCGGGCGTGCCGATCACCCAGTGCCCCGCCTCCACCATCTGATCGACGATGCGCTCGGCGGGTCCGGGCACCGGGCACGGCCGTCCGGTGATCGCCTCCGCGTAGTCGAGTAGATAGGCCGCGCCGGCGGCACGGGCGTCGTCGATGGCCTCGCGGCGGGTCTCGGCCAGGTGCACCGGCAGCACCAGCCGCCACCGGGAGCGATGGACCGTCCGCCCGCACCGCTCGGCCTCCTCCTCGGCCAGCCGCCAGTGCGCGGCGAGGTCGATCGGCCCGCGCGGTCCCCGTGCCACCGAGAGCGAGAGAACCCCCGCCCCGTGCCGGCCGGCCAGCAGCATCCCGGCCGGCGACTCCATGCTGGTGACGGCGATGGGTGGGTGGGGATCCTGGAAGGGGCGCAGCTGGAGGACCGCGTCGGTGAGCGAGAACCACTCGGTCTCGATGGAGAAGGGGGTGGGATCGGTGAACAGGCGCACGATCACGTCGAGTGACTCGGCCATCCGCGGCCGCAGCTGCTCGGCCTCGATGCCCAGCATCCGCGCGTCCGTGAGGTGGCCGCCCGGGCCGACGCCGAAGTCGATCCGCCCGCGCGTGAGGTGGTCGAGCAGGACGATGCGGTCGGCGACCATCAGGGGGTGGTGGTAGGGGAGGCTTACGACCCCCGTTCCCAGGCGTATGTGCCGGGTCCGCTCGGCCGCGACGGCCAGGAACAGCTCGGGTGATGCGATCGTCTCCCACCCGGTGCTGTGGTGCTCGCCGACCCAGGCCTCCTCGTACCCGAGCGCGTCGAGCCGCTGGATCAGCTCCAGATCGCGCTCGAGCGCGAGGGTGGGGTTGTCGCCGGGGGGGTGATAGGGGGCGAGGAAGACGCCGAACCGCATCCGCATGCCCCGAAGACTATTGGCCCGTGCGCCTCGATGACTCGAGCCGCCCGGTCAGGAGCGGGCGGGCGAGGCACCCCGCCACCGCGGCCACGACCATGACCAGGCCCGCGCCGTGCACCCCCGAGGCCACGGCCCCCGCGCGGCCGAGCGCGTCGAAGCCCTCCGGCCCGAGCGCGAAGGCCCAATCGTGGATGCCGCCGATCAGCCCGAGCCGTTCGTAGGGGGCGTCGGCGATGTAGACGCTCGCGTCCCGCGCCGACGTGCCCGCCCAGGTGAGGCACAGCATCCCCGACGCCAGCCGGCGCCGCCACAGGAAGTGGCCGGCGATGGCGAGCGGGACGGCCACCTGCGCGACCGACCCCGCCATCGCCGTGATGAGGTCGGGGAGCACGTAGGTCGCGACGTGTCCGGACTCGTGGATCGCGAGATCGATCCACCCCAGCAGGGGCACCCGCCCGCCGCCGGCGAACGCGATCAGGCCGAGCAGCGCGCAGCCGACCGCGCCGCCGACGTCGCGCCAGAGCGCCAGAGCGCCAGAGCGCCAGAGACGACGAAGTGTGCTCCACGCAGTGTCCATCGGCGCCGAAGGCCCCCCCCGACACGGCCGATCCCGCCGATACTGGAGCGACGGCGCCGGCCGCCGCGACGCCCCTGCGTGCACCGTCCTGCCGCCCGGCAACGTCTGGAACCAGCGGGTGGACGCCCTTCCGCGGGCGGCGGACTCGGCCCGGCTGATCCGGTCGATCGGCCTCGGCCGCAGCCCTCACCCGGACTTCAGCGACCAGGGGCGCTACGGCATCCCGATCAACGTCGTCGGCAGGCGCACGCCCCGATCGCCGGTGCGCTTCGACTACGCAGGCGAGTCCGACCGGGTCCGCTACCCGATACCGGCCCGCCCGCGCATCGAGGGCGGCGGTGACCGGCACGTGCTGATGCTCGATCGCGACGCGTGCCGCCTCTACGAGCTCTTCGCCGCCCGCCGCGGGGCACGCGGACGCTGGAGCGCCGGGTCGGGGGCCATCCTCGACCTGCGCTCCAACGCGCTGCGGCCCGCCGGCTGGACCAGCGCCGACGCCGCCGGCCTGCCGATCCTCCCGGGCCTGGCGCGACACGACGAGGTGGCGGGCGCCGGGATCGACCACGCGCTGCGCTTCACCGCTCCCCGGACCCGTCGCGCCTACGTGTACCCCGCGCGCCACGCGGCCTCCGACTCCTCCGACCGGCGCCTGCCGCCGATGGGCCTGCGCGTGAGGCTGCGGGCGTCGGTGTCGCTGGCCGGCTACGGGCCCCAGACGCGCGCGGTGCTCGTCGCGCTCAAGCGATACGGGATGATCCTCGCCGACAACGGCTCGCCCTGGTACGTCAGCGGAGCGCCGCACCCGCACTGGGACGACGACGACCTACACGGCCTGGGGCGCATCCGCGGCAGGGACTTCGAGGTGGTGTACGCGCGACGCCTCAGGAGCACCGCGACCAGCCGATAGGCGGCGAGCGGCCCGGCCGCCGGCCCGCGCCTGCCCGCAGGAGCCGGCCGGGCTCCGCGAAGCCGCCGTGCCCCGGGGCCCCCGGGCGGCGGGTCATGCCCTGCCCAGCTTCGCCTCGAAGCCGTCGATCAGGGCGTCCAGGCCGAAGCGGAACAACTCCTCCTGGTCGTCGCTGAGGACGGCCTCGACGATGTCTTCGAGGGCGGGGGCGTCGGCCAGCGCGGGTGCGTGCGGCGCGGCGGTGCTCACCTCCAGCAGGGCGAACCCCAGCACGAAGCGCGTGACGGTCCTCACCGCCCGGATCGCCGATGCGCGATCGAAGCCGCCGTTCTCGAGCGTGGTCAGGCCCGTCTCCGCCATCTTGCTCGCGGCCATGTAGGCCCCGACGGACCGCCCGGAGATCAGATGGATGGCGTTCGGGTGACGCAGGAGGACCCGGTGATAGGCGTGCCCGAAGTCCTCGAGGCGCCGACGCCAGTCCGGGTGCTCGTCCTTGTGCTCCGCGGCGACCTCACTGAGCATCCGCTCGACGACGCCGTCGAGCAGGGCCTCCTTGCCCGGGACGTGCCAGTAGAGGGACATCGCCTCCACGCCCAGCTCGGCGGCCACGGCGCGCATGGTGCAGGCCTCCAGACCGCTCTCGTCGATGATCCCGAGTGCCGCCATGAGGATGGCGTCACGGGTGAGTCCGGGGCGGGTCCGTGCCACGGCGATATCCTTCCAGAGGGCCGGGGGTCTTGTCCGTGGGCGACCGCGGCCTAGATGGGGAGAGCCTCGCCATCGGCGGGAACGTGGACCCGCCCCGTGAGGCCGGCCTCCTCCAGCCGGCGCGAGAGCGCCGGGCGCGACTCGAGGCAGTGGTTGATCGCCTCCATGTGCACCGCGACGACCTGCGCCGACGGCGCGGCCTCGGCGACGGCGATCACGTCGTCGGACTCCATCGTGATCGTGCCGCCCTGCAGGAAGCGCGCGCCGCCGGCGTTGACGACGATCCAGTCGGGGGAGTGCCCGGCGAGGGCGTCCTCGACCTCCGGGCACCACACGGTGTCGCCCGCGATGTAGAGGGTCGGCTCGCCCTCGGCGCTCAGCACGAAGCCGCTGACCGGACCGAGGCTCCTCACCGCGGCCTCCTCGCGCCCGTGGCGGCCGCCCGTGCGATGGATGCGGACGCCGTTCCACTCGAGGGGCGCGTCGGCCGGAACGGGCCGTACGTCGGCGAGGCCGATCGTCTCCAGGTCCTCCAGGTCCTCGGTCTGACAGAACCACGTCGCCCCGGGATCGAGGGACGTGACCCCGGCCGCGTCCAGGTGATCGACGTGAGTGTGGGTCAGCAGAACCGCCTCGACGGCGGCGGCGGCCTCGGCGGCCGGCATGGGCAGATCGACGAGCGGGTTCGGCCGCTCCTCGGGCGTGCCGCGCACCGGACCGCGGGCGGCGGCGGCGTCGAGCATCGGATCGACCATCAGCCGGTGGCCGGCGAAATCCAGCAGGAGGGTCGCGTGGCGCACCAACGTCATCCGCATGGTCGCGAGAATAACGCCCGGGGGCCCGTGGGCGGCAGGGATCGGCGGCGATGGGGGGCGCCGGGCCGGAGCCGGGTGGATCCTCCTGTAAACGACATAACAACAGTTCCCGTGCGGACAGGGGTGAACGAGGGACATCCGTCGGGGCGGGTACCCCTGGATCCGTCCGAGCGAGCCGCTACCGTCGCGCCCGGACATTTCGAACCCGAGTTGGAGGTCGTCGTGGCACTCGCCGAGCACCCCTCGAGCGTCGCGCAAGAGAGCAGCACGGCTCCCACGCTCAGCACGGATCGCCTGAGCGAGCCCCCGACCACCGCGCCGGCACCCGGAGCTCCCACGTCCGGCTCGTTCCCGAACGAGGACTACCGGGGCTGGGCCAGCCTCTGAGCGACGGACCCCGCCGGTCCGGGGTCGGTGGTACGAGCATGTCGTGAGCCACGCACGGCAGGCCCTCGCATTGATCACCCTGGGACTGGTCGCCGCGATGGTCGGCTTCGCCGGCGCCTCCGTGCTCGTGAGCCCGGCGGAGCCGGTCGCGGTGGCCCGGGGACCCGCGCCCGCTCCGGCCGTCGTGCCGACGAGCCCGGCCGAGCCCGTCGCGCCGCCCGAGGCGCCCGCGCCGCCCGAGGCGGCTCCCGAGGCCCCGCCGGTGCGCCCGACCCCGGCGCCACGCGCGCCCGCCACGACGCGACCGCGGCCCGTCTCCGTGGCTGGGCCGGTCACGACCGCCGAGGCGCCCCCGACCGCACCGCGGACGAGGACCGGGACCTCCGCGAGGACGCCCGCCGCCCCGAGCGCGGAGTCCGGACCGCCCGCCGCGGTCCTCGCCGAGCCGCCGGCGCCACCAACCGGGATCGCCATACCGCCCGAGGCGGCCCTGCCCGGCGTCGATCCGGCCCACCGCATTCTGGCGAGCGAGTACGCGAGCTCCGTGCCGGGCTCGGTGGAGAACGCCGACCTCGCTCGGTCGCTCGCCCTGTGGCGCACGTACCTCGCGCCGGACGCGCCGGGCGCCCCGGCCGGGCGCAGGGCCACGATCGCGCGGGCCGTGCGCGCCAACGCCTGGTGGTTCGCCTCGCGGGGCGCGCCCCGTGGCCGCGTGCTGCTGCGCGACGAGGACGGGATCATTCTCACCTACCGCGCCGGGCAGGGATTCATCGTCAACCCGGTCGCCACCACGGGCCGCTGGAGGGGCCTGAACGACGACGTGCCGGCGGTCCGCCTCGCCGAGACGCTCGTCACGATGGGCGTCGAGCGCTCGGCCAGGGGGCGCCGCTTCCTGGCCTGGGAGTACTACGACCGCGAGGGCGACCCCGAGGCGATCGTGCCCGGGACGTCCGGCATGGCCCAGGCCCGCATGGCCCTGGTCTTCGCCCACGCGCGGGCCGAGTCCGGCGACCGGCGCTTCGCCCAGGCCGCCCTGGGCGCCCTCGCCGCCTTCACGGTCGACGTGGACCGTGGCGGGGTGCGCAGCATGGTGCGCCTGGGCCCCTCGCAGGCGCCGGCCCCGTGGTACGTCGAGCGCGCCTACCCGGGCGAGGATCCCTGGAAGGGCGGCGCGCTCAACGGGTTCATGGTCACGCTCCTCAACCTGCGCGGCGCGGCGGCGATCCTGGACCGCGCCGCAGGCGGAGGCGCGGCGGCGGGTCTCGCGCGCGACCTGGCCGACCGCGCCGCGCTCACCCTGCAGCGCCACCTCCCCGACCACGACTCGGGGTCGTGGAGCTACTACGGCCTGCTGACGCCCGGCCGGCCGTGGAGGACGTATCTGGCGGACCTCAACTACCACTGCTACCACGTCAGGCTGCTCGGCCAGCTGGCCGCGGCGTATCCCGACATGGGCTTTGCGGAGACGTCTGACAGGTGGCAGGGCTACGTTGACGCCGGAGGGGCCACCTGCCCGGCCGCGTGAGGATCCGCGGCTAGCAGCGGAGGACCGAGCGCAGTGAGGTGGGGCGCCACTCGGCCCCGCCACGCGGCGTGGGGATGCGCTCGGCGTTGAGCGTGTCGCAGATCGCCTGGAGGGTCATGCCCTGCCCGCGGAGCTCGCGAATGCGCTCGGCCACCGCGACGGGCGTGGACGACGGTCGTCCGGGACGGCCGGCGAGCGCGCGGCCCGCGGTAGCGATCGCGCGCGGCTGCCAGGTGGCCGCCTCGGCGAGCACCTCCCCCACCGCCCGGCCGCCGTCGGCCGACAGATCGACCTCGGGCTGGAGCGAGACCAGGGTGAAGCCGCCCTCGACCGCTTCGCGCACGAGTTCGGCGAGATCGACCAGCGAGTAGGTGAGCCGGTCGAGGCGCGCGACCACGATGCCCTCGGCCTCCCCCGCCCGGCATGCCGACAGGGCGGCGCGCAGGCCCGGTCGGCGCAGAGTGCGCCCGGAGCGTACGTCCTCCTCGCTGCGGACGATGTCCCAGCCCGAGGCGCGCGCGGCACGGGCGATCGCGTCGCGCTGCACGTCGAGCCCGGGGCGCTCGCCGGAGCGCTCGCGCGGGGCGACGCGGAGATATGCGATGAGCGGCCGTCCCATGCGGCGGGACTTTACACTAAAGGTGCTTTCGTGTAAAAACGCGAAAGACATTTGTGCATGAGCACCGACCGACGCGAGGAGAGCCGCCTGTGAGCGACACCGTCAACGTAGCCATCATCGGGGTGGGCAACTGCGCCTCGTCCCTGGTGCAGGGCGTCGAGTTCTACAAGAACGCGGACCCCAACGAGTTCGTCCCCGGCCTCATGCACGTGGACCTCGGCGGCTACCACATCCGTGACATCAAGTTCACGGCGGCCTTCGACATCAACGTCACCAAGGTCGGCACGGATCTCTCCGCCGCCGTCTTCGCCGAGCCGAACAACACGATCAAGCTCGCCGACGTCCCGCACCTGGGCGTCGAGGTGCAGCGCGGCATGACGCACGACGGCCTCGGCAAGTACCTGTCCGAGGTCATCACCAAGGCCCCCGGCCCGACGGCCGACATCGCCGGCATCCTCCGCGACACCAACACCCACGTGGTCGTGAGCTACCTCCCGGTGGGCTCCGAGAACGCCACCAAGTGGTACGTCGAGCAGATCCTGCGCGCCGGCTGCGCGTTCGTGAACTGCATCCCGGTCTTCATCGGCCGCGAGCCCTACTGGCAGAACCGCTTCCGCGAGCGCGGCCTGCCGATCATCGGCGACGACATCAAGAGCCAGGTCGGCGCCACGATCGTGCACCGCCAGCTGGCGCACCTCATGCGCGAGCGCGGGGTCAAGATGGCCCACACGTCGCAGCTGAACTTCGGCGGCAACACCGACTTCCTCAACATGCTCGAGCGGGAGCGCCTGGAGTCGAAGAAGATCTCCAAGACGAACGCGGTGACCTCGGTCATGGGCGACGTGATCGCCAAGGAGGACATCCACATCGGCCCGAGCGACTACGTGCCGTGGCTGACCGACCGCAAGTGGGCGCACATCCGCGTCGAGGGCACGGGCTTCGGCGAGGTCCCGATCAACATCGAGCTCAAGCTCGAGGTGTGGGACTCCCCGAACTCGGCCGGCATCGTGATCGACGCCGTCCGCTGCGCCAAGCTCGCGCTCGACCGCGGCATCGGCGGCACCCTCGAGGGCCCGTCGTCGTACTTCATGAAGAGCCCGCCGATCCAGCACCCCGACGCGCTCTGCCACGAGCTCACCGAGTCGTTCATCGACGGCTCGAACCTCTCGAGCGTCTACCCCGAGCCGTCCTCGACCGAGGCCACGGCCGTCTCCTAGCGACGCCGTCACCCCCACCCGCGCCGGACGGCGGGTGGGGGTGACGGCGTGAGTGCCTAAGATGGGCCGGCGTGACGTCCGCCGCCCCCACTCCCCTCCCGCCCGGCGCGATGCGTCTCGTCGCCACCAGCGGGGTCTCGAAGCGCTTCGGGTCGGTCCAGGCGCTCGACGACGTCTCGGTCGAGCTGACCGCCACCGCCACCGGCCTGCTCGGCGCCAACGGCGCGGGTAAGTCCACCCTCATGAAGGCCCTCCTCGGCCTGGTCGCGCCGGACGAGGGCCGCGTCGAGGTCCTGGGGATCGACGCCGCCCGGCACCCCGGCGAGATCCGCCGTCGCCTCGGCTACATGCCCGAGCGCGACTGCCTGCCGCTCGAGATGACGGCCCGCGACCTCGTGGTCCACATGGCCGAGCTGCGGGGTCTCCCGCGCCGCGCCGCCGTACTGCGGGCCTCGGAGGTGCTCTTCCAGGTGGGGCTCGAGGAGGAGCGCTCGCGGCTGATCGGGACCTTCTCCACCGGCATGAAGCAGCGGACGAAGCTCGCGCAGGCGCTCGTGCACTCGCCGGAGCTGGTGGTGCTCGACGAGCCGACCAACGGGCTCGACCCGTCGGGCCGCGAGGAGATGCTCTCGCTGGTGCGGCGCCTGTCGAGCGATCTCGGCGTCGCGGTGCTGCTCTCCTCCCACGTGCTCGAGGACGTCACGCGCACCTGCGACGCCGTGGTCGTGCTGCGCGACGGCCGCCTGGTGACCGCCGGCCGCATCGACGAGATGGAGGCGCTCACCACCGCAGGCGTGCTCGTGCGCGTGACGGGAGACCGGGCGGCCTTCCGCGCCGCACTGGCGGGCCGCGGCCTCGGCGTGGAGGAGCGCGACGACGCCCTCGTGGTCGGCGGCCCCGGAGAGGACGCGATGCTCGACGCGATCCGCGACGTCGCCGCCGAGGCCGGCGTCGGGCTGAGGGAGCTGCGCCCCTCCGGGCCGACGCTCGAGGACGCCCTCGTGGACGCCCTGGAGTGAGCACGACCTCCGGCGACGCCGAGATCCGCGATGTCCGCTACTCCCGGTACGACGGCGAGCGCCGGGGGGCCCTGGCCGGGGTGCTCTCGCTGGCCCGCTGGGGCGCGCTGCGCTCGCTCGGGGCGCGGCGCGGATGGAAGGCCAAGGCGGTGCCGATCACGCTGGCCCTGCTGGCCGTCGCGCCGGCGATCATCGTGCTGGGCGTGCGGGCGCTGTTCGCCGACCAGAGCGGGATCGACCTCTCCGACGCCCTCCCGTTCTCCGACTACCAGGCGATCATCGGGATCGTGATCCTGCTGTTCGCCGCGATCACCACGCCCGAGCTCCTGTGCCCGGACCGGCGCGACGGGACGCTCTCGCTCTACTTCTCCACGGCGGTCAGCCGGCGCGAGTACCTGGCCGGGCGGATCCTCGCCGCCGTGGTCCCACTGCTGCTGGTCACGCTGGTGCCGCTGCTCGTGCTCTATGGCGGCATCCTTGTCTTCGAGGTGCATCCGGTTGCCTATCTCCAGGACAACTGGGCCCAGCTGCCGCGCATCCTGGCCGCCGGGCTGATCCTCGCCGTCTACTACGGCCTGGTGGGGCTCGCGATCGCCTCTCTCACCGGACGGCGCGCATTCGCGATCGGCGGGTACCTCCTGGTGCTGATCGCCCCGACGCTGGTCGCGGGCCTGATCGGCGAGGCGCTCGGCGACCCCGACTGGCCCTACCTGCTCCAGCTCTCGGTGCTGCCCATCAACTTCGCCGCATCGCTCTTCCCCGGCACCCAGGAGATCCCCAACGCCACGGCGGCATGGGCGGGCGCCTACCTGATCGTGACGGGCCTGGCCGCGCTCGTGTTGCTGCGGCGCTACCGCCGCGGGGTCAACGCGTGAGCGAGCCCGCCCTCGCGTTCGAGGGCGTCTCGCGGTGGTACGGCGACACCGTCGCGCTGGCCGACGTCTCCTTCACACTGGGTCCGGGGGTCACCGGGCTCCTCGGCCACAACGGCGCCGGCAAGTCGACCGCGCTCAAGCTCTGCGCCGGCTTCACGCAGCCCAGCAGCGGAACGGTGCGGGTGCTCGGCACGGACCTGGCCGCCAGCCCCGAGGCGTACCGGCGCATCGGCATCGCCCACGACCGCGACGCGCTGTGGCCCTTCCTCACCGCGCGCGCCCTCGTGGCACTCTGCGCGCGCCTGCGCGGGGTCGCCGACCCCGAGGCGGCCGCGGTCCGCGCCCTGGCCGAGGTCGGCCTCCAGGACGCCGCCGACCGCAAGGTGAAGGGGTTCTCGCACGGCATGCGCCAGCGCGTGAAGCTCGCCCAGGCGCTCGCCCACGATCCCGAGCTGCTCCTGCTCGACGAACCGCTCAACGGCCTCGACCCGGCGCAGCGCCGGGGGGTGGTGGCGCTGATCCACCGCCTCGGCGAGGAGGGGCGCACGGTCCTCGTCTCGTCGCACGTCCTGCACGAGGTCGAGCGAATGGCGCCCCGGGTGCTGGTGCTCGTGAACGGCCACCTCGTGGCCAGCGGGTCGACGGCCGCCATCCGCGGGCTGATCGCCGACCGCCCCCGCAGCATCCGGCTGGTGGCCACCGAGCCCCGCGCCCTGGCGCGCGAGCTCGTCGGCGGCGGGCTGGTGGAGTCGGTGCGCTTCGACGGCGACGCGATCGTGGTCGAGTCGGGCGACGTCGACCGGTTCAGCCGCGACCTGCCGGGGCTGGCGCGCGGCGTCGGCGCCCGGCTTCGGCGTGTGGAGCCGGTGGGCGACGATCTGGAGAGCGTCTACGCATACCTCCACCAGCGCGCGCGGGGGGTCGGCCGGTGATCTCGTGGCCGGTCTACCGCCTCACGCTGCGCAGCATCCTGGACGGCCGCAAGCCCCTCGCCCTCGTCCTGCTGGCGCTGGTGCCCGTCGTGGCCGCGGTCGTGTTCGCCGCCGCCGGGGATCTCGATCCGCGCATCTTCTGGGCGCGCCTGCTGCAGCGCCTGGTGATCCCCACGGTCACGGCCTTCGTCGCCGTGGTCCTCGGCGCCGGGGCGATCGGCGACGAGCGCGAGGACGGGACGATCCTCTATCTGGTCGCCACGCCGCTCTCGCGGCTCAGCCTTGTGGCGACCAAGGTCCTCGGCTCCTGGACCGCCTCGATGGCGCTCCTGGCCCCCGCCGTGGTGATCGCCGGCGTTATCAGCCTCGGAGATCGCGCGAGCGCAGGCCAGATCCTCTGGCCCCTCCTGGGAGTCGCCCTCAGCGCGCTCTGCTACTGCGCGCTGTCGGCCTGGCTGTCGATGCTCACCCGCCGCCCGGTGGTGATCGGTGCCCTCTACATCCTGCTGTGGGAGGGCTCGATCGCCACCTTCGCCGCCTCGGCCGACCGCTTCTCGATCGCCGCCTACGGCCGGGCGATCGCGGTGGAGGGCGTCGTCAACGTCAACGCCCCGGACGCCTCGGCCCTCACGGCCCTGGTGGTGCTGGTCGCCGCCACCGCCGTCGCGGCCTGGGCCGCGACCCGCCGCTTCACTCGAACAGAGCTTCCATGAGCCGGGCGCCCTCGGGCGCCATCACGCAGGCGTTGCGCCCGCCCTCCTTGGCCTGGTAGAGCGCCGCGTCGGCGCGATGGGCGAGGTCGGCGGCGCCGGCCGGCCCGAGGCTCGCGACGCCCAGGGACGCGGTCAGACGGCCCACGGCGCCGAAGGGCGTGTCGGCGATGTGCGCGCGCAGGCGCTCGGCGGCCTCCAGCCCCTGGGGGGCGTCGGTCGCCGGGAGCAGCCACGCCAGCTCCTCGCCTCCCACCCGCGCCGGCACGTCGCCGCGTCGCGCGCAGTGTCGCAGCCGCCGGGCGACCTCGCGCAGCACCTCGTCTCCCTCGAGGTGCCCATGGGTGTCGTTGACGCGCTTGAAGTGGTCCAGGTCGATCATGACGAGGGTGAGCGGGGCGCCGGAGCGCCCGGCGCGCGCGACCTCCTCGGCGAAGCGCTCGTGGAACGCGCCGTGGTTGGCGAGGCCCGTGAGGGGGTCGGTCGTCGCGAGGGCCACCAGGCGCTCGCGGCCGCGTGAGTTGGTCACGGCGAGGCTGACCAACGGCGCCAGCCGTCGCAGCCGCTCGACGAGCTCCCCGGGCTGCTCGGCCGCCGGGGCGCCCGCGCAGACGCGGGCCCCGTCGGCCAGCACGACGCCCCACGGCGCCCCCTCGACCACCACCGGCGCCACGAGGGCGCCCTCCGCGGCCGCCGCGACGGGCACGCGGTCGCCCACCCGCACCAGCGGGCCGGCCGCCCCGAGGACCATCCCCTCGTCGCCGTGGAAGCGGACCACGGCGCCGGACTCGCCGGCCACCAGGCCGGCCGCCTCGCGAGCGACCATCTCCGCGATCCTCCGGAACGGGAGGCCCTCGGCCACCGCCGCCGTCACGCGCATCACGGCGGTGCGCTCCGCCTCGGCGCGGACACGGCCGGTGACGTCGCGCGAGTCGGTCTGGATCTCGCGGACCCGGCCGGACCGGTCGTGGATCACCCGCGCCGTGGTCTCCATCCAGAGGTGGCCCCCGTCGCGGCGCAGCACCCGGTGCACGGCGGGCGCCCCAACGGCCTCGAGCGCCTCGGCCGGGAGGATCTGGGACGCCCGGCGCCCGACGAGCGCGCCGGGATCCCACCCGAGCAGATCCCGGGCGCCTGCCGACGCGTATCGGATCGTCCCGTCGGGAGCCTGACGGACCAGGAGGTCCCTTCCGCCCTCGGCGAGCTCGCGGAACATGTCCGCCTCGCGCGTCAGGGCGCGGCCGGCGGCGCTGCGACGGGCCACCGCCAGCGCCCGGGCGACGAGCTCGCCCCTGCCCCCGTCGTCGCGGGCGACGTCGCAGAAGCCCGCCGCGAGGGCGGACGCGACCGCCCCCGCCCCGCCGCCGTCCATCACCAGGAGCACGGGCGGCGGCGGCGTGGAGCGCGCGATCAGGTCGCGCGCGATCTCCTCGAACCGCCCCGCGGACCACACCACGACGTCCCATCGCGCCCGCGCCATGCACGCCTCGGCGGCCCACGGGCCGACCGCCTCGGGCACCTCGAGACCGGCACGGCGCAGGCGCGCGCGGAGGCGATGCCGGTCGAGGGCGCTCTCCGCGACGAGGAGGGCGAGGGGCCGCGAGGGGCCGGGATGTCGAGGGGAGGTGGGCACCCGTAACCGGATGATCGGCCCGCGCCCCTCCGGCCATGACGGCTTTCGTCGCCGGCAGAGCCCGTGGTACGGTCCCCCGGTTCCGGGGACGGCCGATTCCGGTCGCCCCACGAGAGGATCCACTTCGACGATGATTCGCTTCTTCCTCCAGGGCCCGGTCCCGCGGGCCCGGCTGGCCCTGCGTGCGGCCCTCCTCCTGGCCGGCGTGGCGATGGCCGTGGGCTCGCTCGCGGCCATGAGCCTGAACGCCGCCCCCGGGGGCGACGTGATCGACGCCAAGCGCGGGCAGATCCGCGCGCTGGAGGCCGAGGTGCAGCGCATCGACGCCCAGGCATCCGACGCCGCCGACGCCCACGCGGCCGCCGTGCGGCGCGCCCGCGACCTGCGCGCCCGCATCGCCGAGACGTCCCGCGGGCTCGCCGAGGCGCGCGCGGCCCGCGTGGTGGCCCTGGAGCGCCTCTCCGAGCGCGTCGTGGGGCTCTACGCGCAGGACACGCCCTCTCTGATCGAGGTGCTGCTCGCCTCCGGCGGGCTCACCGCCGCGATCGACACCCAGGACGCGCTGGAGGCGATCGGCGACCGGGACCGCCGCATCGTGGAGCAGATCGACGCCACGAAGGCCCGCCTCACGCGCCTGAGGGCCGACCTGGAGAGCGACCGGGCGGCGGTCGCGGCGAGCGTCGGCGAGTCGGCGAGCCGGCTCGCCGAGTTGCGGGGCCTGATCGGTGATCGGCGCGCCGTGATCGACGACGCGCAGGCGGCCCTCGATCGCCTGGTGGCCGACGACGCCCAGCGCCGGGCCGGCGCGGCCGCCCGGACGCGCGCCGCGGCGGCCGAGGCGGCCGCCGAGCGCGCGCTCCTGCGCCGTGCCGAGCCGAGCGCGCCCGCGCCGTCCGCACCCACGGTCGAGGCTGCTCCCGCACCCGCCGCACCCGCCGGCGGCGTGTCCGACGCCCTCGCGCGGATCGCCCAGTGCGAGTCGGGCGGCAACCCGAGGGCGGTGTCGGCCAGCGGCCAGTACCGGGGCAAGTACCAGTTCGACCTCGGTACCTGGCAGTCGCTCGGGGGCTCCGGCGATCCGGCCGCCGCGACCGAGGCCGAGCAGGACCGCATCGCCGCGCTCCTCTACGCCCGCCGCGGCCCGGCGCCCTGGCCGGTCTGCGGCTACCGATGACGGGTCCCTCGCCAGGGCCATGTGCCACTTGACGGGGCGCGTGCGCCGGAACATAGTCTCGGGCTGGCCGGTGACGGTCGAGGCGCTGGACGGCTCCCGGTTTTCGCGCCGGTCGTCCCGTCTGCGGGTCTCCGCGGCACTCGATTCCGGAAGCGGCCCCCTGTCATGCCGAGACGTCGGCAAGGCGCTCGACGCCCTATCGACGGTTTGCGGACAGCGGCGGCAACGTTCGACGACACCACGGGGGACTGGAGGCGGATGACGACGCAGCAGGTGACCGCGTTGACGCGCGACGGCGAGCTCCGGGAGCTGATCGTCCGGGGTGGCGAGATGGGCTTCCTCGGCATGGAGGAGGTCGCCGAGGTCATCGACGGGCTGGGGCTCGACGCGGATGCCGTCGAGGCGATCTACCAGCACCTCGAGGAGGCCGGCGTCGAGTTGCTCGAGCAGTCCGAGGCGATAACCCGGGCAGCCGCCCTCGCCGAGGAGAACGAGCGCCCCCGGCGCGCCGCGACGACCAGCGTCGAGGCGACGACCGACGCGCTCCAGCTCTTCCTCAAGGACATCGGCCGCGTCCCGCTGCTCACGGCGGCCGACGAGGTCCGGCTCGCGAAGCGCATCGAGCTGGGCGACCAGGCCGCCAAGCAGCAGATGGTCGAGGCCAACCTGCGGCTCGTCGTCTCCATCGCCAAGGGCTACCGCGGGCGCGGGCTCCCGTTCCTGGACCTGATCCAGGAGGGCACCCTCGGCCTGGTGCGCGCGGTCGAGAAGTTCGACTGGCGCCGCGGCTTCAAGTTCTCGACCTACGCGACCTGGTGGATCCGCCAGGCGGTCACCCGCGCGCTCGCCGACAAGGGCCGCACCATTCGCATTCCGGTGCACGTCGTGGAGAAGCTCAACCAGATCAGCCGCGCCGAGCGCGTGCTGATCGGTCAGCTCGGCCGCGAGCCCACCGTCGAGGAGATCGGCGAGGCCGCCGGCCTGCCGCCGGACGAGGTCGAGGAGATCCTCCGCAGCGCCCAGCCCACCGTCTCCCTCGAGAAGCCGGTCGGCGAAGAGGAGGAGTCGGAGCTGGGCCGCTTCCTGGCCGACGAGAACAGCATCGCCCCGGAGGCCTCGGCCGAGACCAGCCTCCGCGAGCAGGCGCTGCGCGACCTCCTCGACCAGCTCAGCTACCGCGAGAGGCGCGTCCTGGAGCTCCGCTACGGGCTGCGCGGCGAGAAGCCCCGCACGCTCGACGAGCTCGGGCGGATGTTCAACGTCACCCGCGAGCGCATCCGCCAGGTGGAGAGCCAGTCGCTCCAGAAGCTGGGCGCCCTCCCCGACTCCGGGCGCCTGGGCTAGACCCCACGCACCAGGAGATCTGACGGCCGGACGGCCGCGCCCCCACGAGCGCGACGTCCGGCTGGGCGGCGTTCGACCGGGCCCGGGTTGTGTACGGGGGCTCCTACAAAGGTTACATTTCCGTGATCATGGATCCCGGACCGCCCTTCCTGGTCGGCCTCGCCGACGTGGCCTCCGCCGACCCGGGCCTCGTCGGGGGCAAGGCGCGCGGGTTCGCGGTGCTCCGGGAGGCGGGGCTGCCCGTGCCCGAGGGCTTCGTCCTCACCACCGCCGTCCACCGAGCGGCGCTCTCCGACTCGGGGCGGGTCCCGGGCCCGGTGGCCGCGGAGGTCACCCGCATGGTCGCCGCCCTCGGTGACGTCGCGCTCGCGGTGCGGTCGTCAGCGACCGGCGAGGACGGCTCCGACCACTCGCACGCGGGGCAGTACCTGACCCGGCTCGGCGTCCGCGGGCCCCGGGAGACCCTCGACGCCGTCCTCGCCTGCTGGGAGTCGGCCGTCGAGGCGCGCGCGATGGCCTATCGCGCGCACCGAGGACAGGACGGCCCGGTCCACATGGCCGTGATCGTCCAGCGGCTCGCCCATGCCGAGGTCGCCGGCGTGTGCATGAGCTGCGACCCCGTCACGGGCGAGCGCGGCACCACCGTCGTCAACGCGTCCTACGGCCTGGGGGAACTGGTGGTGAGCGGACTCGTCACCCCCGACGACTACCGGCTCGCCCGAGAGGACGGCGCGGTCGTCGCGTTCGAGCCCGGATACAAGGACCTCATGCTCGTCATGGGCGACGACGGGCCCGCCGAGGTGGACGTGCCCGAGCACCTCCGGGAGGCGCGAGTGCTCGGCGACGACCACCTCGCGCAGCTCCACGACGGGGTGCTGCGCTGCGAGCGGGTGCTCGGCCGGCCCGCGGACTGCGAGTTCAGCATCGTGGACGGCCGCATCCTGTGGCTGCAGTGCCGTCCCATGACCGCCCTCGGCATCCCCGACGCGCCACGCGCGTCCCCGGCGACGACCGCCGGTCCCATCGATCACACGGGAGCACAATCACCATGAACGCCCCGATACAGGCGCCCGAGTTCCCCGTCACCTGGCGGGACCCCGCAGACGCCGGGCACACCTGGTTCCGCGACGCCATGCACTTCCCCGCACCGGTCACGCCCCTCACCGGCTCCTTCCTGAGCGACGCCCTCGAGCCCGGAGTGGCGGCGGCCTGCGAGACCCTCCACTCGCCGCTTGCCACGCTCCGGCACGTCTCCTACGGGGGCTGGGTGTTCAACTGCCCCGTCACGGCGGTCACCGGGGCGGAGATGGAGGGCCGCATCGCCGAGCACATGCCGGTGATCACCGATCACATGGACAACCTGCGCCGCCGCTGGGACACCGAGTATCTGCCCCGGGTCATGCGGCTGACGGACGAGATCGACTCCCTCGACTTCTCCGGGGACGCGGAGTCGGCGGCGGCGGCGCTCGATCTGCTGGTGGCCCACAACGTGGAGATCTGGCGGATCCACTTCCTGATCGTGTTCCCGAAGCTGGCCGCCGGCGAGAGGTTCTCCACCATCTACATGCAGGCCGCCGGTGCGGCGGACGAGATGGACCCGTACCGCTGCCTGCAGGGGCTCCCGAACAAGAGCCTCGAGGCCGACCGGGCCCTGTGGCAGCTGGCGCAGGACGCGCGCGCGAGGCCCGGCCTGGCCGAGGCCCTCACGACGGGCGCCCCCGTCGACGGACTCCAGGCCCTCGACCGCAGCCCCGAGGGCCGCGCGTGGCGCGAGCGCTTCGCGGCGTTCCTGGACACCTACGGGCAGAGGGCCCAGGCGATGGACCTCTCGGCGCCCACCTGGGCCGAGGAGCCGGCCTTCGCGGTCGAGACCCTCCGCCGCTTCCTCACCGCCGACGCGGGCGATCCGGAGGGCCAGCGCGAGCGGCTGCTGGCCGAGTCGGAGACGCTCGTCGAAGCCGTCCGCGCGCGCATCGACGACCCCGGCCTGCGCGCCGCCTTCGACGGGGCCCTCGAGACCGCCCGGGCGACCTGGCCCCTGGAGGAGGACCACGCCTTCTACATCGACCAGCGGTCCCTCGCGGGGGCGACCCGCCGCGCGTTCCTGCGCCTGGCGGTCGCGCTCGTGGGCCAGGGGCGGCTGGCGGCCGTCGAGGATGTCTGGTTCCTCGGCATCGACGACCTCCGCGCGGGCATCGCGGGGCAGGAGCTGGCGGGCCGCGTGCGCGACGCCCGGCGCGCGCATGCGGAGTCGAGCCTCCTCGACGCACCGCCCTTCATCGGAGTGCCGCCCGACCCCGACGCCCCCGTCAACCCGGGTCTGGTGAAGTTCTTCGGACGGCCGGGGCCGCCCGAGGTCAACGAGCGGCTCCTGCGCGGCTCGGCGGGCTCGCGCGGGCGGGCGGAGGGGGTGGCCCGCGTCGTGCGGTCGGTCGACGAGCTCCACCGCCTGCAGCCCGGCGAGATCCTCGTCTGCCGCTCCACCACCCCGCCCTGGACGCCGGTGTTCGCGACGATCGCGGCCCTCGTCACCGACACCGGAGGGGTGCTCGCCCACGGCGCGATCGTCGCCCGCGAGTACGCCATCCCGGCGGTCATGGGCACGAAGGTGGGGACCCGAGTGATCCAGGACGGGCAGCGGATCACGGTGGACGGGGACACCGGCACGGTCTTCCTCGCCTGAGGGGACGACACCCCGCGCGCCCGCAGCGGCGCGTGGGACCGGCAGCGCGGCGGTGGGCCTCTGCACCGCCGCCGCGCTCGTGCCGCTCAACTCGACGATGGTGGCGGTGGCGCTCCTCGACATCGAGAGCGACCTCGACGTGTCGGTCAGCGCCGTCACCTGGCTCGTCAGCGGCTACCTCGTGGTCATGGCGCTCGCGCAGCCGCTCGGCGGGCGGATCGGCGACGCCCTCGGCCACCGGCGAACGTTCCTCGCCGGGCTCTCGGCGTTCCTCGTCGCCTCGGCTCTCGCGACCTTCGCGCCCTCGTTCGCGGTCCTCGTCGCCCTGCGGATGGCGCAGGCGCTCTTCGGCGGGCTGATGAGCCCCTGCGCGTCGGCCCTCCTGCGCGAGATCGCACCACCCCGGCGACGCGGCCGCCTCTTCGGCTGGTTCGGGACCGTCATGGGCCTCGCGGCCGCCGTCGGCCCGGTGATCGGCGGGGTCCTCGTGGGGATCTCGAGCTGGCGGGCGATCTTCCTGGTGAACCTGCCGGTGGGCCTGTTCGCCCTCGGCATGGCGGTTCGCGCCGTCCCTCGCGACCGGCCGCGGGCCGACGCCCGGCCGGTGCGTTTCGACCTGCCCGGCGCGGCGGCCTTCACCGCCTTCATGGGCGCGGTCGTCTCGACCCTCTTCCTGATGACGGACGGCGTGTCCCGGTGGCTGCCCGCGCTGGCGATGTCGGTGGTGCTCCTGGCCCTGTTCATCGCGGTGGAGCGGCGCGTCCGGGAGCCGTTCGTCGCGCTCGGGCTCTTCTCCCGCCTCCCCTACGTCGGCGCGACGGCCACCGTGCTGCTCCACAACCTGGTGATGTACTCGCTGCTGCTCGTGGTGCCCATCCTCGCCGAGCGGGAGCTCGACCTCGGGCCGTCGGGGGCGGGGCTCCTGATCGGGGCGATGACGGGCGCCATGATGATCGCGTCACCCATCGGCGGCCAACTGAGCGACCGTCTCGGGCGCCGGGCGCCGGTGCTCGCCGGAAGCGTCGTCGCGGCGGCTGCCGCCGCCGCGCTCGCGCTGCTCGCGACCTCGGCGGGCGCCGGCGAGATCGCCATCCTGGTCGCGCTCGCCGGCCTCGGCGTCGGCCTCGCGGGGGCGTCGCTCCAGACGACCGCGGTGGAGTCCGCCCCGGACGGGATGGTCGGCGTGGCGAGCGGCGTCTTCATGACGGTGCGCTACACGGGCGGCATCGCCGCGTCGGGCCTGGCCGCCGCGGTCGCGTCGTCCGGCGACTTCCGGGCGGGCTTCACGGTGCTCCTCGGCGCGGCGCTGGTGTCGATCGCGACCGCCATCGCCCTGGCGGGCGCCGACGTGGCGCGCAAGGCCCCTACCCGGCCGAGCTTCGGCTAGCGATCGTCCGCGGCCGGGCCGTCAGTTCACCGACGGGTCCTCGGGCATCCGCGCGATCAGCCGCCATGATCCGCCCTTGCGCTCGAGCACGCGGCTCCAGAGGCCGCGGTGGTCGTAGGTGAAGACGTCGTCCGCGTCCGCCTCGACGTCCACCCACGCCTCCTCGGCGAGCTCGCGCTCGAGCTGGCCCGCCCCCCATCCCGCGTAGCCCCCGAAGGCGCGGATCGCGCGGACGCCCCCATGGCGCGCGCCCTCCGCGTCGGGATCGACGATGCCGACGTTGCCGAAGGCGATCGTGGCGGCGCGCGAGGCGTCCTCGAAGTCGGCGAGCAGGATCACCGCCTCCGGCTGCACCGGCCCACCCTGGTGGACGCGCTCGTCCTCCGGCATCAGGTCGGCGAGGCCCGCCGGCAGCGCCTCGCGCGACACCAGGGGGGTCGGGCGGTTGAGCACCAGGCCGAGGGCGCCGTCGGCGGAGTGCTCAAGCATGAGGACGACGGTGCGCCGGAAGTTGGGGTCCTCGAGCGCCGGCGCCGCCACGAGGAGGCGGCCATGACGGCTCACGGGCGGCGCCTCGCTCAGGTGAACATCTCCCCCACCAGATCGACGAAGTCGCCGAGCTCGTCGAGGTCGCGGGCGAGCGCGGCCGCCAGGAGCCCGTCGAACGCCTGGGCGGCGATCGGCCCGAGGCTCATCCCGGCCGCCGCGAAGAAGCGCCGCAGGTGACGGGCCTGGACGGACGCGTCATCCCAGCGCCCCGCGCGCGCGAGGGAGTCCACCAGACCGGTGCCGGCACGGGCGACGTCGCCGTAGGTGGGCGCCTCGACCGCCCCGGAGGCGGACGGCACGCCCGTGAGCGGGTCGAGATCCCCGCACCATGCCCGGTCGCCGATGGCCGCGACCAGGCGCGATAGCCGGACCGCGTCGTCCGCGGCCGGCCCGGAGATCACGCGGTCCGCTTGCGGCGCCTCTCCTTGGCGATGTTGAAGAACGCGCCGCCTGCGACGAAGACGGCGGAGGCCAGGACCAGCAGCCAGAACACCGGCATGTGAGCGGAGAGCTCCTCGCCCATGTCCTCGATCGCGAAGCCGAGGCAGAACCACACCATCGCGACGATGAGGATCGTGCCGGCGGCCCGGAAGGGCCAGGTTGCCGGGAGATCCTGATGACCTGCGCTGCTGTGCCCCATAGCGTCCTTTCCAGCCGTCGGCGAACGGGTGCAAGGCTACCACGGGGCCCGGATCGACTCGCCGGGCGGCTACCCCCTTCGCGAGGGCGGAACGTCACCGGCGCGGCGGCTCCGACGCGGCGGCGGGAGCCTGCGCGATCGCCCGGGCGATGCGGCGCTCACGGGCCAGCACCTGGAAGCCGCCGGCGCCCGAGCGGTACAGCCCGGCCGGGCGTCCCGGGCCGTCGGCGCGCGATGCGCCCGTGGGCTCCACGATGCCCGACTGGAGCACGTCGCGACGGAAGTTCCGCGTGTCGAGGTCGTGGTCGAGGACCGCCTCGTAGACCCCCTGCAGCTCCCCGAGGGTGAACACCTCGGGGAGGAGCTGGAGCGCGATCGGCGCGTAGGCCGCTTTGGCCCTCACCCGCGAGCGCCCGTACTCCAGAACGGCGGTGGCCTCGGCCCCGAGCGCCGGCGGGTCGTCCATCGGGAACCACCGCACCTCCACCACCCCGGGGCCCGGAGTGAGGACGTGGCGGCCTGCCGCGACCAGGCACAGGTGGGCCACGCACACCCCCTCCCCTCCGTGGCGGTCGAAGGTGTAGAGCTGATCGAGCTGCGCGCCGCGGATGCCCGTCTGCTCGACGAGGGCGCCGAGCGCGGCCTCCTCCAGCGTCCGGCCCGGCGCGACGTCGATCCCCGGCAGCGCCCACACGCTCCCGGGCAGGCGCAGGAGCAGCGCATGCGTGCGGCCCTCGCGCACGCCGATGACGACGATCTCGGTGCGGACTGTCTTCATGTACGGAAGACAATAACTAACTCAGGGGGTCATTCTCGCGCGCGTCGGTCCGCGCGTGAGGCCATCCAGCCCCCGACGCCGTCGATGTTCGCGTCGGCCCAGCCCAGGCGCCTCCAGAGACCCAGGGCGACCGCGTCGCCCACCGATGCGCCGAGCGGCAGACGGCGCTCCACCTCGGTCGCCAGCGCCGCCGGGCCGTCCGCCGCCTCGGCGGCCTCGCGCACCAGCGCGAGTTGACGGCGGGCGAGGGCCAGCGCCTCCATCGGATCGGGGACGTCACCGAAATGCGCGGCCCGGAGGTGGAGGGGCCGGATCTCCTCGAGCCGGGCCAGGCTGGCATCGCCGGCGTCGAGGTCGATCTCGGACGGGGGCAGGGCCGGGTAGAGCCCCGCCCCCGGGAAGCGCACCCCCAGCGCGTCGCCGGCCAGCACGGTCCCCGTCGCCTCGTCGAGCACCGACATGTGGTGGCGCGCGTGCCCCGGCGTCTCGAGCATCGCGAGGACGCGGCCCCCGCCCAGGTTAACGCGGTGCCCGTCATCGACGGCCACCACGCGCGCTGCGGGGGTGCGGTCGAGCCCGCCGTAGAGCGACCAGCGGGAGCCGTAGACCCCCGCCGAGGCGGCCACGAGGCGCCCCGGCTCGACCAGGTGCCGTGCCCCGCGGCGGTGCACGAGGACGGTGGCCCGCGGGAACGCCGCCGCCAGGATGCCCGTGGCGCCGCAGTGGTCGAGGTGGATGTGGGTGAGCACGATCCAGCGCAGGTCCCCGGGGGCCATACCGAGGGAGTCCAGCGCCGCCCGCACCGTGCCGGCCGAGGTGCGGGCGCCCGCGTCCACCAGGGCGGGCCGCTCGCCCGGCACGAGGTAGACGGCGGTGACGCCCTCCATGCCCCCGAGGCGGGTGTCGATGACGGCGATGTCGGTCGGGCGCTCCTTCACGGGTCGATCGTCGCATAGCCTTCACGGCCATGAGCGATGATCGCCAGCTCGCGTGGGCGGCGGCCGGGGAGGCCGCCGCGGCCCACGTCGAGGACGGGATGCGGGTCGGCCTCGGCACCGGCAGGGCTGCGGCCGCGGGCATCCGCGCCCTCGGCCGCCGCGTGGCCTCCGGCCTGCGGTGCACCGGCGTACCCACCTCGAGGGTTAGCGCAGCGCTCGCGCGGGAGCTCGGCATCCCGGTGGGCCGGCTCGGCGGCGGCCTGGACCTCGCCTTCGACGGCGCCGACGCGGTCGATCCCCACGGGCTCGTCGTCAAGGGGGCCGGCGGGGCCCTGGTGCGCGAGAGGATCGTCGCCGATGCGGCGACCCGGTTCCTGATCCTGGTCGACGGCCCCAAGGTCGTGACCAGCCTCGACGCCTGGGGGATCCTGCCGATCGCCGTCATCCCGTTCGGCGCCGGCCGGGTCGCCGCGCTCCTCGACGACCTGGCTCCGGCGCGCCGCACGGGGCTGAGCGACGACGGGCTGGCGATCATCGACCTGACGGTCCCTGCGGGATCCGACTGGGCCGCCGTCGCGGACCGGGTGAGCGCGCTGACCGGGGTGGTCGACCACGGCCTCTTCCGGGTGCCGCCGGCCGACGTGCTCGTGGGCCGCGCCGACGGCGGGTGCGACCCTGCCGGCCCGGCGGCGCCGGAGACGCGCGAGGGCCCCGCTACGATCCGGGGGTGACCGCCCCCTCCGTGACACTCGCCCGCGCCGCCGGGCGGCTCTCGCGGCGGCTGGGGCGCGGCGGCGGGACGAGCCTTCCGGGCAAGGTGCTGCTGCGGATGCGCCCGCAGGCGCTGGCCGAGCTCGGGAGCGAGTTGCCCCGCGGGGTGACGGTGATCTCCGCCACCAACGGCAAGACGACGACCTCGCGCCTTGTGGCCTCGTGCGCCCGCGAGGCCGGCTGGGAGCTGGTGGCCAACACCTCGGGCGCCAACCTGCTCTCGGGCGTGGCGACGGCGCTCCTCGAGGCGCGCGGTCGCAGCCCGGCGCCCGAGGCGGGGCTGTTCGAGGTCGACGAGGCCGCCCTGGTGGAGGTGACCCGCCAGCTGCGCCCCCGCGTGCTGCTCCTGATGAACCTCTTCCGCGACCAGCTCGACCGCTACGGCGAGCTCGAGCACCTGGCCGCCCTGTGGGCGCGGATGGTCGCCGAGCTCCCGGCCTCGGCGACGCCCGTGCTGAACGCGGACGACCCTGCGATCTCGGCTCTGGGCGCCGGCCGCCTCGGCGTGATGACCTTCGGCATCGACGATCCGTCGGTCGCGCTGACGGGCCTCCCGCACGCCGCCGACTCCACCCGCTGCCGCGTCTGCTCCCACCCGTTGACCTACGACCTCGTCACCCTCGGGCACCTCGGGCATTGGCGCTGCGAGGGCTGCGGCGCCGCGCGGGTGATCCCGGACGTGCGGGCGACGCGCGTCACGCTGCGCGGCGCGCACGGCGTCGCGGTGCGGATCGAGACCCCGCAGGGCCCCGTCGAGGCCGAGCTGCCGCTCCCGGGCCTGCACAACGCCTACAACGCCACGGCGGCCACGGCGGCGGCCATCGCCATGGGCATCGGGCCGGAGGCGATCGCCCGCGGTCTGGCCGCCAGCCCGGCTGCGTTCGGCCGCGGCGAGCGCGTGACGCTCGAGGGCCGCGAGCTGGTGCTGCTGCTCGCCAAGAACCCGACCGGCGCCAACGAGACCGTGCGGACGGTGCTGCTCGACCCCGAGCCCCTCCACCTGCTGATCGCCCTCAACGACCGCACGGCCGACGGCCACGACATCTCGTGGATCTGGGACGTCGACTACGAGCCCCTGCTCGCGCGCGCCGCGTCCCTCACGCTGACCGGCGACCGCGCCCACGACCTCGCCCTGCGGATGCGCTACGCCGGCCACCCCTCCGAGGCGATGGCGGTCGTCCCCGACCCGGAGGCGGCACTCGACCAGGCCGTCGCCGCCACGCCCGCCGGCGGCACCCTCTACGTCCTCCCCACCTACACCGCCATGCTCGGCCTGCGGGAGACCCTGGTCGAGCGGGGCGTCGCGGAGGCGTTCTGGCGTGAGCGATGACGAGGCGCGCCGCTTCATGGCCGAGCACTCCCACTACACCGAGGACCTGCCCTTCTGGCGCGCGGCGGCCCTGCGGCTCGGCTCGCCGGTCCTCGACCTCGGTGCGGCGGCCGGACGCGTGACGCTCGCGCTCGCGCGCGACGGGCACGAGGTGTGGGCTCTCGACCGCTCGCCCGAGATGCTGGCCGAGATCGAACGGCGCCTCGCCGACGAGCCGCACGCGGTGCGCGAGCGGGTGACCACGGCGCAGGGCGCGCTGCAGTCGCTGGCGCTCGGGCGCCGGTTCTCCCTGGTACTGGTGGCGATGAACACCCTGCAGGTGCTGACCGAGCCCGGCGACCGCCTCTCGTGCCTGCGGCGGGTGCGCGAGCACCTGGACGAGGACGGCGAGCTGATCTTCGACGTCGCCCTCCCGGACCTTGCCGAGATCACCGCCTCGATGGGCGTGGAGCGCTCGGGCGGCAGCTTCCGCGACCCCGCCAGTGGGACGACCATGATCCATTCGGCCTGGTACGACTCCTGGGAGCCCGCCACGCAGACGCTCGAGTTCACGCTTCGGATCGCCGAGCGCCGCCGCGACGGCGAGACGCGGGAGACGTTGCGCCACCACCGCGTCCACCTCTTCAGCCCGGACGAGATCGGCGACCTCCTCACCCGCGCCGGACTGGTGCCGGTGGCCGTCACCGGCGACTTCGAGGGGTCGCCGATCGGCCCCAACTCCGAGCGTCAGATCCACCGCTGCACGGTGGCCGCGTGACCACCCTGCGTCTCGGCCATCTCTACCCCGGTGAGATGAACATCTACGCCGACCGGGGGAACATCGCCGTCCTGGAGCGGCGGCTGGCCTGGCGCGGCATGGGGCTCGAGGTCACCGAGATCGGCATCGGCGACCGGATCGCGCCGGGCGCGCACGACCTCTTCTACCTCGGCGGCGGCCAGGACCGCGACCAGGCCGCGGTCGCCGAGGACCTCGCCACCACGAAGGCCGAGGCGCTGTTGCGCGCGGTCGCCGACGGCGCGGCCGGCCTCTGCGTGTGCGGGGGCTTCCAGCTGGCGGGCCACGGCTACACCGGGACCGACGGAGCCCGGATGCCCGGGGTCGGCATCCTCGACCTCGACACGGTCGCCGGGCCGACCCGGCTGATCGGCAACCTCGTGATCGAGGCGGAGCTCGACGGGGAGCGGCGCAGCGTCGTCGGCTTCGAGAACCACGCCGGGCGCACGCGACTCGGGCCCGGCTCACGGCCGCTGGGCCGCGTGGTCCACGGGCACGGCAACAACGGCGAGGACGGCCTCGAGGGGGGCGTGACGGGGCGGGTGATCGGCACCTACCTCCACGGTCCGCTGCTCCCGAAGAACCCCTGGCTCGCCGACACGCTGATCGGCTGGGCGCTCGAGCACCGCACCGGGGCCCCGGTCGCCCTTGCGCCGCTCGACGACCGCATGGAGGCCGCCGCGCACGCCGCCGCGGTGACCCGCGCCGCCCGCCGCCGCGGACGCTGACCCGCCGGACGGCGTCGCCGCCGGCCCGGATCGCGCTACCTTCGGTCTCATGTCCGACATCCCCCACCCCGATCCCCCCTACGCGCTCGAGCCCCGCGAGGCCGAGCCACGCGACCTCGAGCGCGAGGGGCGCACCCGCGACTGGCGCCGCTGGGCCGGGCCGCTCGCCCTCCTGGTGGTCCTCGCGACCAAGCTCAAGTGGCTGTTCCTGGCGCTCACCAAGGTCAAGTTCGTCGGGGCGGGCCTGTCGGCCCTCGTGTCGGTGGGCGCCTATGCGCTGATCTGGGGCTGGAGCTTCGCCGCCGGCTTCGTGGTGCTCCTGTTCGTGCACGAGATGGGGCACGTGCTGCAGCTGCGGCGCGAGGGGATCCCTGCGAGCGCGCCCTTCTTCATCCCGTTCGTCGGCGCCCTGGTGGCGATGAAGCGGATGCCGGACGATGCGGCGGCCGAGGCGAGGGTCGGGCTCGCGGGGCCGGTGCTCGGGTCGCTCGGGGTGCTCGTCCCCCTCTCCCTCTGGGGGATCACCGGCGACGAGTTCTTCCAGGCGCTCACCTTCGTCGGATTCGTGCTCAACCTGTTCAACCTGCTGCCCGTCCTGCCGCTCGACGGCGGCCGCGCCATGGCGGCCCTCTCGCCGTGGGTCTGGGTGGCCGGCCTGGCGGGGCTCGCCGCGCTGATGTTCCTCTGGTTCAGCCCGATCCTGATCCTGGTGCTGATCCTGGGCGGGTCCGAGGTCTGGGGGCGGATCAGGGCCTGGCGGGCGAAGGACCCCTCCGCGCTGCGCTTCCACACCGTGTCGCGTCGCCACCGCGCCCTGATCCTCGGGACCTATCTGGCCCTGGTGGCGGGGCTGTCGCTCGGGGCGTGGGCGAGCTACCTGCCCAAGACGATCTGATCCCCGGGCCGACCGGCCCCGGCGTCAGGATCCGGTGGAGCCGAAGCCGCCCTCGCCGCGCCCGTCCGAATCGGGGAGCGCCTCCACCTGCCGGGGCGTGGCGGCCGCGACCGGCGTGATCACCAGCTGGGCGACCCGGTCGCCCGCGGCGATCGCGTGGGGCGCGTCGCCCAGGTTGACCAGGAGCACGATCAGCTCCCCCCGGTAGCCCGAGTCGATCAGCCCCGGCGCGTTCGCCACCGTCACCCCATGGCGGCGGGCGAGCCCGGAGCGCGGCACGACCAGGCCGGCGTACCCCGGCGGGATCGCGACCGCGATCCCCGTCGGCACGGCCGCCCGCCCGCCCGGACGCAGGTCGTGCGCCGTCGCGGCCACGAGGTCGAGGCCGGCGTCACCGGGATGCGCCCGGGTCGGGACGACGGCGTCGGGGCGCAGGCGCCGCACCGGCAGGTCCGGCGCGATGGCTATCCGCCGACGAGCGCGGAGATGCGGTCGGCGGCCTCGTTGAGCCGGTCGTCGGGGACCGTGAGGCTCATGCGCACGAAGCCCTCGCCGCTCGGCCCGTAGGCGGCGCCGGGCGATATGACGACAGCGGCCTCCTCGAGGACCTTCTCGGTGAAGCTCGCCGAGGTCTCGCCGTCGGGAACACGCGCCCAGACGTAGATCGCACCCTTGGGCGGGTCGACGCGCAGGCCGATGCGCTGGAGCGCGGCCACCAGCACGTCGCGCCGCCGCTGGTAGATCGCGCACATCTCGGCCACGGACGACTGATCCGACGCCAGGGCCGCGGCCGCCGCCTCCTGGAGCGCCTCGAACATGCCGCTGTCGATGTTGGTCTTGAGCTGCCAGTAGGCCGACACGACGTCCGTGTTGCCCACGACCGCCCCCGCCCGCCAGCCGGTCATGTTGTAGGTCTTCGAGAGCGAGAAGATCTCGACCCCCACGTCCATCGCCCCGGGGGTCTCCAGGAACGAGGGCGCCCGGTAGCCGTCGTAGGTGATCTCGGAGTAGGCGTTGTCGTGCACGACGATGATGTCGTTGCGCCGCGCGAAATCGACCACCCGCTCGAAGAAGTCACCCTCCACCACCCCGCCCGTGGGGTTGTTGGGGTAGTTGATGAACATCACCCGGGCGCGCCGGAGGACGTCGGCCGGGATCGCCTCGAGATCGGGCTGGAAGCCGAGCTCGTCGAGCAGCGGCATCGGGACCGACTCGGCGCCGGCCAGGAGCGGCCCGGTCGTGTAGACCGGGTAGCCGGGGTCGCTCGCCAGGGCGACGTCGCCGGGGTCGAGGAGGGCGAGGTTGACGTTGGCCACGGCCTCCTTGGCGCCCATCGCCGGGATGATCTGCGTCGCCGGGTCGAGGGTCACGCCGAAGCGCTCCGAGTAGAAGCCGGCCAGCGCCTGACGGAAGCTCTCGCGTCCGCGATTCGACGGGTACTGGTGGGTGTCGGGCCGCGCGACCTGCTCGCGCATGACCTCGACGATGAACGGCGGCGTCGGCGTGTCGGGGTCGCCGATGCCCAGCGAGATGATGTCGACCCCCTCCGCCCGCTTGGCGGCGATCTTCTGCTCGATCTGGGCGAACATGTAGGGCGGCAGCTGCCGCAGGCGCGCCGCGCCGACCGGCCGGGCCATCAGAGCTCCTCCAGGGCACGCACCAGGTCGGGGCTGAGTTCCCCCCGGTAGATCTCCTCGGCCGCACCGGTCATCGTCACCTCCAGGTCGTCGTCCACGGCGATCACGAGATCGCCGCCCAGCAGATGCACCGTCACGGGACTGGCGAGGCCGCCCAGCCGCACGCCCGCCACCGCGGCCGCGCAGGCCCCCGTGCCGCACGCGAGCGTCTCCCCGACGCCCCGCTCCCAGACTCTCATGGTCAGCTCCGAGGGTCCGTCCCTGCGGACGAACTCCACGTTGGTGCGCTCGGGGAAGCGTGCGTCCACCTCGATCGCCGGGCCGAGGTCGCGCACGACCTCCCCGGGCGCCTCGTCCTCTATCACCGCGTGCGGGTTGCCCATCGACACCTCGGCGAGCGTGACCGAGCGGTCGCCCACCGCGAGCTTCTCCCGGGCCTCGCCCGCGGGGAAGCGCGCACGGCCCATGCGGACCTCCACGCGGTCGTCGTCGAGCACGCGCACCAACACGGGTCCGCCACCGGTGAGGATGCGCCCGTCGTCGGGCAGCCGGCCGGTGTCCCGCAAATGGCGGGCGATGATCCGGATGCCGTTGCCGCAGTTCTCGGCCTGGCTTCCGTCGGGGTTCCACACGGTCATGCGCGGGGTGCCGTCGGCCTCGGTCGACACCTCGAGGATGCCGTCGCCCCCGACGCCCGTGTTGGGGTCGAGGATCCGGCGCGCGCGCTCGGGTGTGATGGCCAGCGGCCACTCCGCGCGCTCGACGACGAGGTGGTGGTTGCCGAGCCCGTGCCACTTGGCGAACTTCACCCCCGGGAGGCTACCGGATCGCGCTCGGAGCCCCCCAGAGGGCGAGCAGGCGGGGCAGCGCCGCCTCGGCCGGCTCCTCGCCCAGGTCGAGCGGGACGATCCCGGGCGTCTTCCGCAGCCAGGTGAGCTGCTTGCGGGCCAGCCGCCGGGTGCGTGCGGCCAGCCGCTCCGGCAGGTCGCCCTCCGCGAGGTCGCCCGCCCGGAGCGCCATGACCTCGCGCGCGCCGATGACCTGGAGCGCTTCGCGCGAGACGCCGGGGGTGTCGAGCGCCGCTTCGAGCTCGGCCACGAGGCCGTCGTCGAGCTCGCGTCGCACCCGGGCCGCGATCCGCCGGTCGAGGATCTCGCGGGGACGCGTGAGGCCCACGACGAGGGTCGGCCGGCGCACCTCGCCGCCCCAGAGCCCCGCCCCGGGCGTCCGGGGGGAGGGATCGGCGGCGATCTCGAGCGCCCGCGCCACCCGGCGCGGGTTGGCGGCGTCCACGCGCGCGGCCGCCTCGGGATCGCGGGCGCGCAGGGCGGCCAGGGCGGCCGCGGGGTCACCGGTGGCCAGGGCCTCCGCCCAGGCGCGGACCTCCGGATCGGGCTCGGACGGAAAGCTCATCCGCGCGATCGCGGCCCGGAGGTAGAGGCCCGTGCCGCCGGCGACGATCGGAGGGGCCCCACGCTCCAGGGCGGCATCGATCGCGGCGTGCGCGATACCCGCGAAGGCGGCCGCCGTGGAGCGCCGGGTCAGGTCGAGATCACCGACCGCGTGGTGACGGATCTCCCGCCTCTCGGCCGCACTCGGGCTGTCGGCCGCGATCTCGAGCCCGCGGTAGCGCTGGAACGGGTCGGCGACGACGATCTCGCCACCGAGGGCCCGCGCGGCGGCGAGGGCCAGGGCGCTCTTGCCGCAGGCGGTCGGCCCGACCAGGGCCAGGACCTCGGGGCGCGGCTCAGGAGAGGACGAGGTCCGCCTGCACGGGTGCGCCGGCCTGCCGGCCGGACAGCGTGGTGGAGGTCGCACCGTCGATCGCCACCTCGACGAGCTCACCCGGCCGGGCCGTCCCGGTGAAGTTCACCGCGATGTTCTGGCTCAGGCGGCCGCGCAGGCGCGTCGGGTCGGTGCGCGACGGGCCCTCGACGAGCACCTCGCGAGTCGAGCCCACGAATCGCGCGGCGCGGATGGTGGCCACGCGCTGCACCGTCTCGACCAGGCGCGCGATCCGCTCGCGCTTGACGTCGGCGGGCACGTCGTCGGGCAGCTCGGCGGCGGCCTCGGTGCCCGGCCGGGGCGAGTAGAGGAAGGTGTAGGCGCCGTCGTAGGCGCACTCCTCGACCAGGCTGAGCGACTGGGAGAAGTCCTCCTCGGTCTCCCCGGGAAAGCCCACGATGATGTCGGTGGTGAGCGACAGATCCGGGATCGCCTGGCGCAGGCGCGTCACCAGATCCAGATAACGCTCGCGCGAGTAGGTGCGGCGCATCGCCTTCAGCACGCGGGTGCTGCCGGACTGGGCGGGCAGGTGCAGGTGCTCGCACACCTCGGGGCAGTCGGCCATCGCGGCGACGACGTCGGCCTTCATGTCCTTCGGGTGCGGGCTGGTGTACCGCACCCGCGAGATGCCCTCGACGCCGGCGACGGCGCGCAGGAGCTCGGCGAACGTCGCGCGATCGTCGCGGGGCAGGTCCCGCCCGTAGGAGTTGACGTTCTGGCCGAGCAAGGTCACCTCGACCACGCCGTCGGCGGCCAGCGCCTCGATCTCCCCCACCACGTCGGCGGCGGGACGGCTGCGTTCCCGGCCGCGGACGGCCGGGACGATGCAGTAGGCGCAGACGCAGTTGCAGCCGACGGAGATCTGGACCCACGCCTGGTGCGGGCGCTCGCGCTTGGACGGCAGGCTGCCGCTGAAGGCCCCGTCGAAGCTGAACGCGCCCACCGCGTCGATCCGCTCCCGGGCCACGAGCTCACCGAGGCGGGCGACCTCGCCCGGCCCGAAGGCGATGTCCACGAAGGGGAAGTCCCGGAAGACCGCCTCCTTCTGGCTCTGCGCCCAGCATCCGCCCACTGCCACGATCGCGTCGGGGCGCTCGCGCTTGACCCGCTTGGCGTCGCCGAGGTTGCCGAGGAAGCGCTCGTCGGCGCTCCCCCGGATCGTGCAGGTGTTGAACAGGATCAGGTCGGCGTCGTCGCGAAGCTCGACGGGCTCGTACCCGAGGACCTCCAGCAGGCCGCGCATGCGCTCGGAGTCGTGGTCGTTCATCTGACAGCCGAACGTGGTCAGGTGGTACCGCACGCGCGACATCCTAGCCGCCCCTGCCCTGGGCGAGCCGATCCCCTCCCGAGGGCGGTCGGGCGGCTATCCTCGCGACACCACAACCGGGGAGGATCAATGGCAGAGGAACTGCGCCTCGGCGGCGGCCCGACTGTCGTCAAGCTGCGAAACCCGTGGGGGGTGTTGGGACTCCTGCTCGTGACCCTCGGGGTCTATGGGGTCTTCTGGTGGTACTACATCAACCGCGAGATGAGCGAGTACGGTGCCCAGACCGGGCACGACCTCGGCCAGAAACCGATGAACTCGGCACTGGCCGTCTTCCCAGGCGGGTTGATCATCGTCCCCGCCCTCATCACCTACTGGCGCGGTACCCTGCGAGCCCAGGAGACGCAGCGGGTGGCCGGCGTGCCGTTGCTGAGCGGCTGGCTCGCCCTCGTGCTCTATATCCTCCTTTCGATCGCGTTCCCGCCCTTCATCCAGAGCGAGCTCAACAAGGGCTGGCGCGCGGCCACGGGGGCGCCGGCGGAGGCCTGACGCCGTCTCCCGGCGCCGCGTCCGCCGCGCGCCAGCCCAGCTGGCGCGCGGCGGGCCTGCCGACGTAGTCTCGCGACGTCGGACATGACCCGAGCCACGAGAGGGCATGGATGGACGAGCCGGCGGAGAAGGACGGGCTGCGCAACGCCTGGGGACGGGTCGCCGAGGTGTACGCCGGCATGTGGGCGGAGCGCACCGCGCACGTCACGGCCCAGGGCCTCGATCTGCTCGCGCCCGAGGCGGGAGCGAGCGGCGTGGACGTCGCCTGCGGCCCCGGCCTCACGACGGTCGCCCTCGCCGAGCGCCTCGGCGGCGGCCGGGCCCTCGGGGTCGACTTCGCCCCCGAGATGGTGGAGGAGGCCACGACGCGCTTCGCCGGCCGCCACGACGTCGCGTTCGCGGTCGACGACGCCGAGCGCCTCTCGCTCGCCCCCGGATCGGCCGACGTCCTCAGCTGCAGCTTCGGCCTCATGTACTGCTACGACGCGGCGGCGGCCATCCACAGCGCGGGACGCACCCTGCGCCCCGGCGGGCGGATGCTCCAGGTGGTGTGGGGGCGCGCGGCGAACGTCTGGTGGGTGCCGGTGATCGAGCTGATCGAGTCGCGGGCGCAGTACTTCTCGGCCGTCTGCCCGATGATGTTCTTCTACGGCCTACCCGGCGTGATGCCCCGGATGCTCGACGAGGCCGGACTCGATCTGGTCGAGCACGTCACCCTCGAGGCGGGCATGTGGTTCGCCGGGATCGATGACGCCGTGGAGGCCGCGATCCACGGCGGCCCGCTCGCCGGCCTCTACCGGCACCGGCTCGAGGCCGGCGCCCAGGCCGAGGTCCGCGAGGCCATGCGCGCCCACGTCGAGAGCCTCGCGAGGCCCGAGGACGACGGCATCCGCCTTCCGGCCGAGGCCGCGCTGACCGTCGCCGCCCGGCCCGCGAGCATGTCCTGATGCGCGAGGCCGCACCGGCGGTACCGATCTGGGTCCGGGCCGTCGCCGACCCGCGCTTCCGGGAGGCCCTGATCGAGGACCCCCTGCGCGCCCTCGCCGCCGAGCCGAGCGTGGAAGCCTCGCCCGAGCAGGTGCGCCAGCTCGAGGAGATGGGGGCCGACGAGCGCGCCGCTTTCGTGCGCGGCGTCGTCCGGGAGGTCCACCTGCGGGGCGGACAGGCCCGGTTCGGCGCGATCGGACGGGATGGCCGGATCGGGGGGCCGCCCCCGCAGGAGGGGCCCGCCGGAGGCCAGGGCTAGCGCGTCAGCCGCCGTCGGGTGCCGCGAGGCGGTAGACCACCAGGACCACGCCGGATTCCCAGGAGCGGGTCTCGACCAGCTCGAGCTCCATCCGCTCGGGCGAGTCGGGCAGCAGCCGCGCACCCGATCCCAGCACCACCGGGAAGACCATCAGCCGCAGCTCGTCGACCAGCCCCCGGGCAAGCAGCGCCTGCGCGAGGGTCCGGCTTCCGGCGACCAGGATCACGCCGTCGATGCGCTCCCTCAGCGCTCGCACCTGCTCGATGGCGTCCCCCTCCAGCAAGTGCGAGTTGTTCCACTCCAGGGTGTCGAGCGTCGACGAGACGACGTACTTCGGCATCGCGTTCATCTTGTCCGCGAAGCCGGCCTCGTCGGTCCGCTCGGGCCAAGCCCCCGCGAAGCTCTCGTAGGTGATCCGGCCGAGCAGATGGACCTCCGCCGCGAGGATCTCCTCGAGCTTGTACGAGAACTGGCCCCCGTCGGGGACCCTCCCGACCCACCCGGCGTGGGCGTAGCCCGGCTCCCCGCCCGGCGCCTCCATGACGCCGTCCAGCGAGACGAACTCCGTTACGACGATGCGTCCCATGGCGAGCCCTCCCGAATCGTCCTCCGTGCCGGTCGCCCGCGCCCGGCACGGGGGAATCCCTCCCCGGGCCGGGCGTCGATCAGCCCTTGACGGCCGCCAGGACCGGATCGGCCTTCTTGGACCCGGCCTTCTCGGCCTTCGGGGTCGCCGTCTTCTCCTGCCCCGGCTGCTCGATCACCTCGCCGGTCACCGGATCGAAGGGCAGCAGGTTCGGGTTGGGCACCCCGGCGTCCTCCCGGATCCGCGCCTCGAGCTGCGAGGCGAGGTCGGCGTGCTCCTTGAGGAAGGCGCGCGCCGCGTGGCGGCCCTGACCCAGGCGCTCGTCCCCGAAGGAGAAGTAGGCGCCGCTCTTCTGCACCATCCCGCGTTCGACGCCCAGGTCGAGGAGGTTGCCCTCGTGGGAGATGCCCTCCCCGTAGATGATGTCGAACTCCGCCTGACGGAACGGCGGCGCCACCTTGTTCTTGACGACCTTCACCCGGGCCCGGTTGCCCACGGCGTCCGTGCCCTCCTTGAGGGTCTCGATCCGCCGGATGTCGAGGCGCACCGACGCGTAGAACTTGAGCGCGCGGCCACCCGGGGTGGTCTCGGGCGAGCCGAACATCACGCCGATCTTCTCGCGCAGCTGGTTGGTGAAGATGCAGATGGTGTTCGCGCGGTGCAGGTTGCCGGCGAGCTTGCGCAGGGCCTGCGACATGAGCCGCGCCTGCAGGCCGACGTGGGTGTCGCCCATCTCGCCCTCGATCTCCGCCTTCGGCACCAGGGCCGCCACGGAGTCGATCGCGATCACGTCGAGGGCCGCCGAGCGCACGAGCAGGTCGGCGATCTCGAGGGCCTGCTCGCCGTGGTCGGGCTGCGAGAGCAGGAGCTCGTCGACGTTGACGCCGATGTTCTTCGCGTAGGCCGGGTCCATGGCGTGCTCGGCGTCGATGAAGGCGCACAGGCCGCCGCGCTTCTGGGCCTGGGCGATCAGGTGGTAGACCATCGTGGTCTTACCGGAGCTCTCCGGACCGTAGATCTCGACGATGCGGCCGCGCGGGATGCCCCCGATCCCGAGGGCGATGTCGAGGGCCAGGGAGCCCGTCGGGACCGAGGACATCTCCGTCATCGGAGTGTCCCCCATCCTCATGATGGCGCCCTTGCCGAACTGCCGCTCGATTTGCGCGACGGCCGTGCCGAGCGCCTCGTGCTTCTCCACGGAGGGCCTCCCCTTGAGGTGTTCGATGACTACCGGATGGTGCCCCTCGCTGGGACGGACCCTCTCGGCGACTGGAGAGGATCATAGTGAGCGGGTCGGCTGACGTCGAACACGCGTTCGCATCCTTCGGGCCGGATGAGCGCCGCACTCGTCACCGCCGGCATCACGCCCCGAGCGGCGCCGTGAGGCCCCGGCGCAGGAGGTGGAGCGCCCCCGCGACCGCCCTCGCGCGGATCGAATCGCGGTCTCCACCGCGCCGCTGCTCGGCGTGGCGGACGCCCCCCGGGCCGGCCAGCGCGAGGTGGACGAGCCCCACCGGCTTCTCCGCGCCGCCACCCCCCGGCCCGGCGATGCCCGTGATCGCGAGGGCCCAGTCGCTGCCCAGGAGCCGGCGCGTACCGATGGCCATCCCCTCGGCGCACTCGGCCGAGACGGCGCCGTGCAGGCGGATCACCTCGGGGTCGACGCCGAGCACGTCCGTCTTCACGGCGTCCGCGTAGGAGATCACGCCGCCGAGCACGTACGCCGACGCGCCGGCGCGTGCGGTCAGGCGGGCCCCGAGGCCTCCCCCGGTGCACGACTCGGCCACCGCCACGGTCTGCCCGGCGGCGAGCAGCGCCCGCGCCACGACGTCGTCGACCGTCGCCCCGTCCCGGCTGAAGAGGGCATCGCCGAGACCCTCGGCGACGAGCCCCTCCAGCGCGTCGGCCGCCCAGGAGTCGGCGGGCGGGCAGCGCACCGTGACCTCGAGCTCGCCGTCGCGGGCGCACACGCCCACCTTCAGGCGCTGCCAGGCGTCCGGGTCCAGATCGGCGATCGCCGCCACGAAGGTCGACTCGGGCACCCCGTGAACCCGCAGGACGCGCTCGTCCATACCGGGGGCGCCGGCGATCACCTCAGCCAGCAGGGGCTCGCCGAGCGCGGCCTCCCACATGCTCAGCAGCTCCCACGGCGGGCCCGGGAGGACGACGATCGTGGTCGGCCCGTGGCGAAGGACGCATCCCGGGGCCGTGCCGGGCGGCGGTAGCATGACCGCCCCCTCCGGGAGGGTCGCCTGCTTCTCGCGGAGCGCGGCGAGGATCGCCGCGTCCCCCTGAAGGACCAAGCTGCGCGCGCTGACCAGCCCGAGGGCTCGCGCGTCGAGGGCCATCGGGCGGCCCGTGACGCGCGCGACGGCCTCCATGGTGAGGTCGTCGTGGGTGGGCCCGAGGCCGCCCGACACGCAGACCAGGTCGTACCCGTCCCCGAGCAGGCGCGCCAGGGCGCCGCCGATCGCATCGATGCCGTCGCCGACCATCTCGACCCGCGCGACCTCCACCCGCCGCGCCTCGAGGGAGCGCGCGAGGATGCCCGCGTTGCGCTCCTGGATCCGACCCCGCAGGATCTCGTCACCCGTGACGAGGATCGCGGCGCGCGGACCGGCGCCGTCAGCCGACGCTCTTCACCCCGCGGGGCGTGATCAGCCAGGTGCCACCGGTCGAGCTGTCGAGGGCCGCGGGCTTGCCGGCGATGGTCACCTTGAGCTCGGCCGGGTTGGTGGCCCGCACCCAGATCCCGTTGACGACCTTGAAGCTCACCGACGAGCCGGGGGTCAGCGTCCGCTGCACGACGAGCCGGCCCTTGGAGTTCTTGGCCCGCACCTCGACGTAGCACCCGTACGTGCCCACGCCCTCCAGGACGATCGAGGTCCTCTTGGTGCGCACGGGCGCCTCGGTGGCGGCCGTGTCGGGCTCCGCGACAACGGGGGCCACGGGCGCGCCGTCCGTGGCGGTCGGCACGCCGGCGACCGGCAGCGCCGCGGTGGGGCCGTTCTCTCCGACGCCCATCCAGATCAGCAGGGCGACCGTCATGACGCCCCCGATGGCCAGCCACAGGAGCTGCACCTCGGTGCGCCGGCGCCGCCGGGGGCGGCGCGGGCGGGGCGCTCGCGCGGACTCGGACCCGCGCCGGGCGACCGGGCCCTCCCTGACCGCGCCCACCGGGTGTCCCGGCATCGTCGCGTCGGCCGCGAGGCGGTACGACCCGAACCGGGACTCGTACTCGTCGAGGACGAGGCGGCCGTCCAGATCGAGGAAGTCGGCGTAGGTCCTGAGGAAGCCCCGGACGTAGGTGGGCGAGGGCATGAGGTCGAACTGCTCCTCCTCCATCGCCCGGAGGTACTTCGCCCTGATCTTGGTCTCGGCTTCGCAATCGAGGATGTCCAATCCTCGACGCAGTCGGGCCTCGCGAAGTGTGTTTCCGATTTCGAACATGGGTTTCGGGCGAGTGGAGTATCCCCCCACACGCCCGGGGCACCCTAGCCCAGGCCGAACGGCAGTGCCAACCCGGCCTACTCCAGAACGTCGTCCTCGATCACGTCGTCGGCCACGTCGCCCGCGGGCGCCCGGCGGAGGATCCGGTCGATGTCACCGCTGCCCACCAGGACGGCGCGCGGCTTCGAGCCCTCGTGCCCGGAGACCACCCCGAGGCGTTCCAGGGTGTCCACCAGGCGCCCCGCCCGGGCGTAGCCGACGCCGAGCCGGCGCTGGAGCAGCGAGACCGATGCGGTGCCCTGCTCGACCACCATCTCGATCGCGCGCTCCACCATCTCGTCCATCTCGGCGTCGAGCGGATCCTCGACCGGCTCGGGGCGCTCCATCAGCTCGCGGCGCATCTCCGGCTTGCCCTGGGCGCGCCAGTGGTCGGTGATCGCGAGGATCTCCTCCTCGCTGACGTAGGCGCCCTGCAGGCGCTGCAGGCGCGAGGTGCCGACCGGCCGGAACAGCATGTCGCCATGGCCGAGCAGGGACTCGGCGCCGCCGGCGTCGAGGACCACGCGGGAGTCCACCTGCGACGAGACCGCGAAGGCGATCCGCGAAGGGACGTTGGCCTTGATCATCCCGGTGATGACGTCCGCCGAGGGCCGCTGCGTGGCGAGCACGAGGTGGATGCCGACGGCGCGGCTCTTCTGGGCCAGGCGGATGATCGAGTCCTCGACCTCGGCCGGCGACACCATCATCAGGTCGGCCAGCTCGTCGATCAGGACCATGATGGTCGGCATCGGGGGCTCACCGGCCGCCGCGCGCGCCTCGTTCCAGTCGCGCAGGTTGCGGGCGCGCTGCATCCCCATCAGCTCGTAGCGGCTCTCCATCTCGCGGACGATGTTGGAGAGGACGGCGGCCGCGTCCTTCATGTTGGTGACGACCGGCGTGAGCAGGTGCGGGATGCTCTCGTAGTGGTTGAGCTCGACCTTCTTGGGGTCGATCAGGATCATGCGCAGGTCCTCGGGCGTCGAGCGGAGCAGCACCGACGCCAGGAGGGCGTTGAGGCAGACGCTCTTGCCGGTGCCGGTGGAGCCGGCGATCAGCAGGTGCGGCATCTTGGCCAGATCGATGTAGACCGGCTTCCCCCCGAGGTCGAGGCCGAGCCAGGCCATCAGCGGGCCGGCGTGCTCGGGGAACTCGCGCGTGATGTCGCCCAGGGTGACGAGCGCCGCCTCCGGGTTCGGCACCTCGACGCCCACCGCCTGCTTCCCGGGGATCGGGGCGATGATCCTGAGCTCCTCGCGCGCCGCGAGCGCGTAGGCGAGGTCGTCGCGCAGGGCGCTGATGCGCCCCACCTTGGTGCCGGGGGCGAGCTGGAGCTCGTAACGCGTGACCCGGGGACCGCTGACCGTGTCGGCCACCGTCGCCGCGATGCCGAAGTGACCGAGGGTCTCCTCGAGGATGCGGCTCGTGCGGCGGATGAGCTCCTCCGGCTGGCTCGTCGGCCCGCTCGAGCGACGCAACAGGCTGGCGGAGGGGCGCCGGTAGACGCCCCTCCTGCCGCCGCGCACCTCCCTCGGCGTCGGGGAGAAGACCGGCTCCAGGTCGGGCGCCTCCTCGGCGAGGTCGAGCTGCTCCACGGCCCCGGGGGCCGTGGCAGCGGAGCGGACGGCGACGGAGGCGGCCCCCGCCGGGGACATCACCAGCGGCTCGCCCTCGTTCTCGTGCGAGCCGAGGGCCGGGGAGGGCGGCATGTCGGAGGCGCCCTCGAAGAGGTCGGGGAAGTTGTCGGCGCCGTCCACGAGGGAATGGGAGGCGACCGGCTTGGCCCGGCGCCGCCCCATCAGCGTCGGCGGCTCGATGGCGTCGATGCGCTCGCGCAGCTTCTGACCGCCGCGGATGGCGGTCACCGATGCGGTGGCGACCCCGCGGCCGACGCTCTTCGAGGCGACGGCGGCGGTCTCCCCGCCGCGGCGGAGCGCGAGGCCGAGCGACGCCCCCGAGATCAGGACGAGCGCCGCGACCAGGCCGACCGCCACGACGAGCGCCGTGCCGAATCCTCCGATCGTCGTGCTGGTGAGCCAATAGCCGGCCTCGCCGGCGTAGCCCCCGCGCTCGGTGAGGCCGTCGTCGAACCAGGTGACGCGCTCGGCGCCGCCGAGGCCCAGGCTGCCGCCGGCGAGGGCGATCAGGAGGGCCGCCGAGCCGATGCCCACGCCCAGGCGCATCGGACGCGCCGCCAGCAGCGGGTGATCGATCATGAAGGCGATGCCCATGGCGATCAGCACCGCCGGCGCGAGCGCCACCCCGCGGCCCACGAGCTGCCGCAGCCCCTCCTCGAGGAGCGAGCCGGCCGGCCCGCCGAGTCCGAGGAAGAGCGAGACGCCGAGGAAGATCCCGACGGCGACCAGGCCGAGCCCGATCAGCTCCCGCGTCTGGGTGTCCACGCCGCGACCCTTGCGGCCGGCGCGCCCCGCGGGGCGCCGTCGTGATGCCTGAACGCGCGTGCTGATCTCGAACCTCCCGGTGAACGACGTTCGGGCTCAAAGCCCGCGGGTAGGACTTTGGCGACAGGCGTCTGGGTTCCTGCCTGGCTAGGCTCTACCGGTCATCCCCACTGTCCGTCGAACGAGGAGGCGCACGTGCCGCCGCATCAGGTCACCGCAATCGCGAAGCCCGACAAGATCCTGAAGCTCGACGGGATCTCCGCGGAGTCCGTCGAGGCCCACTGGGCTCTCTACGAGGGCTACGTGAAGAAGTACAACGAGATCACCGAGAAGATGGCCGGCGCGGACCGCTCGGCCGCCAACCAGATCTTCTCCGACTACCGCGCCTACCGCTCGGCGATCACCTTCGCCATCGGCGGCATCAAGAACCACGAGGTCTACTTCGAGAACCTGGGCGGCGACGGCTCCGGCCCCTCCGACGCCCTCGCGGGCCGCATCGAGCGCGACCTGGGTGGTCACGAGGCGTTCCTCACCGAGCTCCGCGCCGCGGGTATGGCCGCCCGCGGATGGGCCTGGCTGGCGTGGGACTGGGACTGGTCGCGCCTCGACCTCTACATCGGCGACGCCCAGGACACGTTCCCGGTGTGGAACGCGACGCCGATCCTGGCGCTCGACGTCTACGAGCACTCCTACATCCGCGACTTCTCCACGGCGCGCCCGAAGTACATCGAGGCGTTCATCGCCAACGTGGACTGGGCCGACGTGAGCGCCAAGTGGGAGCGCATCGCGAAGGAGCTCTAGCCGCGTTGACCACACACCTGCGCGACATCTAGTCGCAAAGGTCCGGGTCTCCGAGGGAGGGTTGGGGTGCTAGCGCCCCAACCCTCCCGAGGAGACCCGGATGCTCACCGTCACCGGGCGCCCACGCAGAAGGCGCCTGTCGTGAGAGAGCCGCTGCGAGATCGTCGCCAAGGTCAGGCTGCAGGGAATGAGCGTCGCCCGGGCCGCTCGCCGCTCGGGGGTCCACCGGGCGACCTTCTACCGCTTGTCGGCCCGTTTTGATCGCGGGGGCTGGGCGGGTCTTCGCGACCAGCGTCCGGTGCCGCGTCGCCAGCCACGACGCACGAGCACCGAGCTCGAGGCGCGGATCCTCGCCGCCCGCGCCCACAGCCACTACGGGCCGGCGCGTCTTGGCGCAATCCTGGGCATCGCCGCCGCGCACGGGATCCTCGAGGGCGAGCTCGCGCTCGCTCACATCGACCCTGGTCGCGCCGAGTCGCGGCGACGAGGTCGGTCATGTGGTCGAGCATCTCGTCCAACGGGACCGCCAGCGCGCGGTGGCTGATCTGCCGCTACGCCTCCTGCTGGGCCGCGCGCTCCCCGACGCGCTCCCAGGCGGACGCCTCGCTCACCGAGATCGCCGCGAGACGGGCGAAGCCGGCCATCGGCCGCTCGGCATCGTCCGGCAGGGGCGATCCGGACGGCGCCAGGGCGATCAGCGCGCCCCAGTCCGCCTGCGCGACGCGCACCGGCACCGCGATCACACCGCGCGCCTGCGACGAGGAGGCGTCCCCGGCGTCGATCCGCCGAAAAGCCTGCTCGAGGTCGGCCGCGTCGGCCTCGCCCGGCCAGGCGCCCAGGATCGACACGGCGCCGCCGTCCCCGCGCCGGGCGACACCGGCCGCGCCGGCGCCGATGACCACCGCCACCTCGCGCGCGATCAGCGCGAACACGTCGTCCGGACCGGCGCGCCCGGCGACGGCTTCGGCGACCCTGCGCAGCGCCGCCTGCTCGGCGGCGGTGATCCTCTCCTCGGTGACGTCGATGACGGCGCCGATCGCGTCCGGATCGGCCGAAGGCCGGCGCCGTCATCGGCGAAGAACGTCTGGGACCTGGTCGTGAGCCAGCGGACGCGCCCGTCCCGACGGACGATCCCGTGCTCGACGTCGAACCTGCCGTCGCCCGCCGGGTCGTGCGCGCGGCGCACGGCCTCGCCGATGGCGGCCCGATCCTCGGGGCTGAGGAGGCTGAAGAGGAGGTGCAGGGTGATCGGCTCGTCGTCGCCGACCCCGGAGATCGCGCGCTGCTCGGGCGACCAGAAGACCGGCCGGCGACCTGATCGTGGTCGAAGATCCCGATCCGGCCGACCCGCACCGCCTCGTGCAGCAGCCATCGCTCCACTCGTTGAGCGGCGCGCGGGGCGGGGCTTCATCCGACGGCATCGGGGCATTATCACCCACGCGCCCGGACACCGAGCCGATCACCCGCCCACGGACCGGGATGCGGGTGACCGGCTCGCACAGGCCGGGCCCTAGACCTCCAGGATCACAGGGACGACCATCGGGCGCTGCGAGGTGCGCTTGCGGATGAGCCCGGCGACGGCGTCGTGCAGCTGATGCTGCAGGACGCCCATCTCCACCACGCGCTGGCCGGCGGAGGCGGTGAGGCTGTCCTCCACGGCGGCGCGGGTCTCCTCGATCAGCTCCTCGTCCTGGCCGGAGCCGAAGCCGCGGGTGACGACCTCGATCTCACCCAGCGGCTGCCCGGTGGAGGCGTTGACGCGCGCGACGACGAGGATCAGCCCGTCATCGGCCAGGTGCCGGCGGTCGCGCAGCACGCTCTCGGTGATGTCGCCGCCGCCGGCCTGATCGACGTAGCTGAGCCCGGCGTGGACCCGGTCGACGATGCCGGCCGAGTCCGGGGTCACGTGGAGGACGTCGCCGTTGTCGAGGATCGTGATCCGCTCGGAGGGCATCCCCACGGCGCCCGCCAGCTCGGCGTGCGCCCGCTGATGGCGCGCCTCTCCGTGGATCGGGGCGAAGAAGCGGGGGCGGATCAGCTCGAGCATCAGGAGCAGGTCGCTGGCGCTGCCATGGCCCGAGACGTGGACCTTGGGGTTGGTCCGCTCGGTGATGAAATCGGCGTCGGCGCGGACGAGGCGGTTGACGATCTCGTTGACGGCCAACTCGTTGCCCGGCACGGTGCTCGACGAGTACAGCACCGTGTCGCCCGGCGCGATCTTCACCTGGTTGTGCTCTCCGCGCGCGATCCGGCTGAGCGCGGCCATCGGCTCGCCCTGGCTGCCGGTGCAGACCAGCACCTGCTCATCGCGCGGCCGGCTCTCGAGCTCGCGCAGCTTGACCAGGGTCCCGGGGGGCGGCGTGAGGTACGCGGCGCCGGTGTCCGGGTCGATGAGGTTGCTCGCCATCGTGACGTTGCGCATCAGCGAGCGGCCCACCAGGGCCACGACGCGTCCGTCGGCGTAGGCGGCGTCGAGGACCTGCTGCACGCGGTGGATGTGCGACGAGAAGGTCGTCACCAGCACGCGCCCGCGGGCCAGCGCGAAGATCCGGGCCAGCTCGTCGTGGACGTCGCGCGTCGGCAGCGGAGAGGACATGGGCCCCTCCTCGGAGTTCGTCGAGTCGGCGAGCAGGAGCTGGACCCCCTTGTCGCCGAGCCGCGCGAGCGCGGCGAGGTCGCTGCGCCGGCCGCTCACCGGCGCGAACTCGATGCCGAAGTCGCCGGTGTGGACGATCGTGCCGACCGGCGTCGTGAGCGCCACGGCGGAGCAGTCGGGCGTCGAGTGGGTGAGCGGCACGAACTCCGTCGAGAAGGGGCCGATCTGCACGGGCGTGCCATAGGGGACCTCGATCAGCTCCGCCTTGTCGAGGAGGCGGTGCTCCTCGAGCTTGGCCCGCAGCAGGCCCAGGGTGAAGCGGCGGCCGTAGATCGGCAGGCCGCCCACGGCCTGGATGAGGAAGGGCACGGCTCCGATGTGATCCTCATGGCCGTGCGTGAGGATCAGCGCCTCGAGCTTGTCGCGGCGATCGGCCACGTAGCTGAAGTCGGGCAGGACGATGTCCACGCCCATCTGGTCGTTCTTCGGGAAGGTGATGCCGCAGTCGATCAGGACCATCCGGTCCCCGCTCTCGACCACGTACATGTTCTTGCCGATCTCGCCGGCTCCGCCGAGCGGGATCACCCGCACGCTGGGGCTGGTCGCCATATGGCTCTCCTCGAGTTGTCGCAGGTGCGGGGCTACGCCCGCGAAAGGATGCCCTGGCGCTCGAGCGCGCTGCGGAGGATCTCCCGCTCCACAGGTGTCGCGTTGACCAGGGGAAGTCTCAGGCGGCCCGACGGGATCAGGCCCGTCATCTCGAGGGCCGCCTTGATGAGGATCGGGCTCGTGGTCACGAAGAGCGCGACCACCAGGTCGGCGAGCGCCGCGTCGCGGCGGCGCGCCTCGTCCAGGTCGCCGCGACGGGCGGCGGCGGCGATCGCCGCCATCTCCTCGCCCACCAGGTGCGATGCGACCGAGATCACGCCGGCGCCCTCGAGCTCCAGCACCGGGAAGAGCATGTCGTCGTTGCCGGCCCAGAGGGCCAGGTCTGTCGTCCGGGCCACCTCCCGCAGCTGGCCGAGGTCCGGGTTGGCCTGCTTCAGGCCGACCACGTTCGGGATCTCGGCGAGCTCGGCGATCAGGTCGGGCTCCATGTTGACGACCGACCGGCCGGGGATGTTGTAGAGGATCACCGGCAGCCCGACCTCGGCGATCGCGGCGACGTGACCGATGATCCCGGCCCGGGGCGGGCGGTTGTAGTACGGGGTCACCACCAGGACGCCGTCGACGCCGGCCTCCGCCGCGAGGCGGGTCAGGTGGACCGAGTGCGCGGTGTCATTGGAGCCGGTTCCGGCGATGACGCTGGCCCGGTCCCCCACCTCGCGCACCGCCAGGCCGTAGATCGCGACCTTCTCGTCGTCGGTGAGCGTCGATGCCTCGCCGGTGGTGCCGGCCATCACCAGCCCGTCGGAGCCGTGCTCCACGAGGTGGTTGGCCAGCGTGACGGTCGCCGCCTCGTCCACCCGCAGGTCCGGGTCGAACGGGGTGACCATCGCGGTGAGGATCGCTCCGAACACGGGCGGGAGTATAGAGAGCCCCCCGGAGCCCCCGACCGCGATGCCCGGGCGCGGCGGCGGCGACCGCCCCTGCGCCCACACCCCTCGCTGCGCCGCATGAGGCCATGGATGGCCTCATGCCTCGGCCCGTCATCCCGGCCGAAGGCCGGAGGGCCGAATGCAAATCGGCCCGGCCGAGGGCCCGATTCGCCGCCCTGAGGGCCCCGCACGTGGGCCCTCAGTGCGTTGACCCGCGTCGGCGACGGCGGTGCCCTCGGGGCGCGCCGGCGATCATCCGCCTCGCGCCGAACGTGATCGGGCCCTCCGCCGGTCATCCCGACGAAGGGCCCGAATTGCCGCCCCGGCGCCCCGGCGAGAGGGGCACCGGTGCGTGAGGGGCGGCGACGACCCCCTGGGTCGCTTCGCGCCCTAGGAGGTCGTCGCGCAGACCACCCAGATCTTCAGCGGGACGTTCTTGGTGAAGTTCGAGTGGAAGACGACGTACCAGGTGCGCGGGACACCATCCACGTCCGCTCCGACCTGGCCGCCGATGACGTCGCCGTCCGTGCTGTTGACGAGGCTCGACGTGCCGCCGGTGGCGATGCCGCCGCCGCTGCAGGTCTTGCCGACCGTGACGTTCTGGTCGGCCGTGGCGGCCACGGTCGAGTCGAAGATCTCCACCTGGAAGCCGGTGATCGCCCCGCCGCCGCCGCCGCCGGCGCCCTTCTGGGCCAGGAGCTGCCAGACCGGCGCGGCTCCCGGCACGAGGCCGGCAGACGCGGTGGCCGAGGCCACGTAGGAGGAGCCGTTGTACTGGACGGCGTCGTCCTTGGCGTAGGTCGTCGAGCCCGACCAGGCGCCCTGCCAGGTGAGCCCGCGGGGCCCGGTCGCACCCTGCGGCCCGGTGTCACCGGTGTTGCCCTTCGGCCCCGCAGGGCCCTGCGGCCCGGACGGACCGACCGCGCCGGACGCGCCGGGCGCTCCGGCCGGGCCCTCGGGTCCGACCCCGCCGGCTCCGACCGCCCTCGCGAAACGCGCCTCCAGCGCATCCACGCGGCCCACCAGCGCCGACATCTGAACGGCGAACGAGCGCACCTGGACCCGGAGCTGCTTGGCCTGCTTGTTGAGGCGCTTGGTCTGCTTGGAGAACTTCGCTGGGCACCTTCAGCTGCTTGGCGAGCTTGGCCGACGTCACCTGCTTGGGGGCGGCGGCCGCGCCACCCGCATCGACGGCCGAGGCCACTCCGATGAGCAGCGCCAGCGCGGCGAGGACGGCGAGGGGGCGAGGTGGGCACATGAAGATCCTCCGGACGGCGACTGTGAGCCGGCCGCGTCCCGACCTGCGGGGGGAGGCCGCGGCGACGATCGGTGAAGCGGGACGCAATACCTATCGGCATCCCGCGGCCGGAGCGTGACCTATCCGCTCGCTCCGGCGAGGAGATCCTCAGCGCGCCGCGCAGGCCTCCCGGGCCGCCACGACGGCCGCGATCGCCCGCCGCTTCTCCTCCGCACCGAAGCGCTCGGAGCGCAGCATCCGCTCCTCGGCCGCCAGCGCCCGCAGCACATCCGTCCGGGCCCGGCCGGGGTTCCCCGCGCCTGCGATCAGGTGGACTCCCGAGGACACCTGCGCCGCGTAGACGCCGAGCGCCGCGTCCCGCACCGGCCCGGGCGCCGTGTCGGCGGCCTCGTACCGGAGCGACATGAGATCGCGCTCCCAGGAGGCGACCGACACGCGCCGCCGGTCGACCTCCTTCGCCAGGCGGGCGCCGAGACGGGCGGCGGAGCCGCCGGCGCGCTCGGCGCCCGCGCGCAACTGCTCCACGAGCGCCTGTCGGGCGGCATCGTTGCCGGGGTCGGCCATCCATGCGTTGCCCTTGCGCAGGAGCGCCTGGGCGGCCGCGGCCCCCTGCTTGCGCGCGAGGATCGCGGCGAGACCCACGAGCCGGGGCCCCACTAGAGCAGGGAGCGGATCACGTCCGGGGGATCTCCTCGCCGGTGGCCGGGTCGATGCGGATGCCATCCGTGATCCCGGTGCCGGGAGGCGCCCCGATGGTGAGCCACACCGACTCGCGGTCGCCGTGGTTCTGGATGCGCCGGGCCGTGCCCTTGTCGAAGCGCAGCCACTCGCCGTCCTGCACCGTGACGACCTCCCCCTCCACGAAGACCTCCTGGGGGCCGCCGGAGATCAGGTGGTAGATCTCCTCCTGCTCGTGGTGACGGTGGTAGGCCATCTCGTTGCCGGGCTCGTAGCGCCAGACGCGAAGCGTCATGCCCTGGGCGCCCAGAGCGCCGGCCAGGTCGCGAGAGCCGGCCCCGCCGCCGCGACGCTCACGCAGCTCCACATCGCCCTCTGCGATCTTGCTCCAGCCTTCGCTCATCGGTTCCCCCCCGGTGTCGGACTCCGCGGCCATCTTAACCCGTGACCCGGGCGATGCCGACGGGCGGTCAGTCCTCGAGCACCATCAGCAGCTGCTTGGTGTCGACCTGGGTGCCGGCCCCGACGATGACCTCCTTCACCACGCCGTCCCGGTCGGCGAAGACGCCCGTCTCCATCTTCATCGCCTCGATCGAGAGCAGGCGGTCGCCGCGGGCGATGCGGTCGCCCTCATGGGCCGTGACCGCGACCACGAGGCCGGGCATCGGCGCGGCCACGTGGCTCGGGTCGCCCTCGGTGGCCATCCGGCGGCCGGGCCCGCTCGGCGCGAGCGACCGGTCGGTCACCTTGACCTCGCGCGGCTGCCCGTTCAGCTCGAAGAAGATCGTGCGATGCGCCTCGTCGTCCGCCTCACCTTCGGCCAGGAAGCGGATGACGAGGGTCTTGCCGCGCTCGATGTTGACGAAGAGCTCGTCGTCGCGGCGCAGCCCGTAGAAGAAGACCGGCGTCGGCAGGACGCTCAGGTCGCCGTGCAGGCGCTGGCTCTCCGCGAACTCGGTGAAAACCTTGGGGTACATCAGGTAGCTCGCGAGCTCGCGGTCCGAGACGTGACGCCGCACCTTCTTCTCGGCCTCCGCCCGCGCCGCCTCGAGATCGACCGGCTCCAGCACCTCGCCGGGGCGCACGGCCAGCGGCTCCGCGCCCTTCAGGATCTTGGCCTGCAGGGCCTCGGGGAACCCGCCGTACGGCTGGCCGAGGTCGCCGTGGAAGTACTCGACGACCGAGTCCGGGAACGCGATGTCCTTGTCCGGGTCGAGCACCTGCTCTGCGGTGAGGTCGTTGGTGACCATGTAGACCGCCAGATCGCCCACGACCTTGGATGTCGGCGTCACCTTCACGATGTCGCCGAAGAGGCGGTTCACCTCGGTGTAGGAGCGGGCCACCTCGCGCCAGCGCGCCTCGATGCCCAGGGCGCGCGCCTGCTGGCGCAGATTGGTGTACTGGCCCCCGGGCATCTCGTGCTCGTAGACCTCCGACGCCCCGGCGCGCTGGTCGCTCTCGAAGCCCGCGTAGGCGGCCCGCACGGCCTCCCAGTAGCCGGCCACCCGCGCGAGCGACTCGCGCCCGAGCCCCGTGTCACGCGGGGTGTCGCGCAGCGCCTCCACGACGCCGCCCAGGTTGGGCTGCGAGGTGAGCCCACTCATCGGATCCATCGCGAGGTCGACCGCGTCGACGCCGGCCTCCGAGGCGGCGAGCACCGACGCGGCGGCGATGCCGGAGGTGTCGTGTGTGTGGAAGTGGATCGGGATGCCGACCTCGTCACGGAGGGCCGCGACCAGGGTCCGGGCGGCCTCCGGCTTGCAGAGCCCCGCCATGTCCTTGATGCCGAGGATGTGGGCGCCGGCCGCCTCGAGCTCCTTGGCCATCCTCACGTAGTAGCCGAGGTCGTACTTCGTCCGGCTCGGGTCGGTGAGGTCGCCCGTGTAGCAGATCGCCGCCTCGAGCAGCGCCCCCGACTCGAGCACGGCGTCCATCGCGACCCGCATGTTCTCGACCCAGTTGAGGCTGTCGAAGACGCGGAAGAGGTCGATGCCCCCCTCGGCCGCCTGGGCGACGAAGTAGCGCACGACGTTGTCCGGGTAGTTGGTGTACCCGACCGCGTTGGACGAGCGCAGCAGCATCTGGATGAGGATGTTCGGGGCGGCGGCGCGCAGCTGCGTCAGCCGGTCCCAGGGGTCCTCGCGCAGGAAGCGCATGGCGACGTCGAAGGTGGCGCCGCCCCAGGCCTCCAGGGAGAACAGCCCCGGCAGGTTGCGGGCGTAGTAGGCGGCGGGCCTCACGAGGTCGTGCGTGCGAAAGCGCGTGGCGAGCAGCGACTGGTGGGCGTCGCGGAAGGTGGTGTCGGTGATCAGCAGGCGGCGCTCGTCGCGCATCCAGCGGGCGAAGCCCTCGGGCCCGAGCTCCAGGAGCCGGTCCCGCGTCCCGTAGGGCTCGGAGGACTGGATCGAAACCTCGGGGATCCGGGGGATCGGCACGTGGGTCGGCACGGGCCGCCCGGCGACCTCCGGGTTCCCGTTGACGATGACCTCGCCGATGAAGGCGAGCAGCCGCGTGGCCCGGTCGCGCCGGGGGCGGAACCGGAAGAGCTCCGGGGTCTCGTCGATGAAGCGCGTCGTGTAGTCGCCCGAGCGGAACTGCGGGTGGGCGATCAGCGCCTCGAGAAAGGCGAGGTTGGTCGTGACACCGCGGATCCGGAACTCGCGCAGCGCCCGGTCCATCCGGCGGGTCGACTCCTCGTGCGTCGGCGCCCAGGCCGTCACCTTCTCCAGCAGCGAGTCGTAGAAGGGCGTGATCACGGCCGACGAATAAGCCGTGCCGCCGTCGAGGCGGATGCCGAATCCGGTGGCCTCGCGGTAGGCGCTGATGCGCCCGTAGTCCGGGATGAAGTGGTTCTCGGGATCCTCGGTCGTGATGCGGCACTGCATCGCGGAGCCGTGGACGCGGATCTCCTCCTGCGGCGGCACGCCGCTCGCGGCCGTCCCGATGGCGGCGCCCTGGGAGATCCGGATCTGCGCCTTAACGATGTCGATGCCCGTCACCACCTCGGTGACCGTGTGCTCCACCTGCACGCGCGGGTTGACCTCGATGAAGAAGAAGTCGCCCGTGTCGGCGTCCATCAGGAACTCCACCGTTCCCGCGCAGCGGTAACGGGCCTCGCCCATCAGGCGCACCGCGGCGGCGCAGATCTCGTCGCGCACGGCCGGCTCGAGCCGCGGAGACGGGGCGATCTCGACCACCTTCTGGTGGCGGCGCTGCACGGTGCAGTCGCGCTCGTACAGGTGGACCACCTTGCCGTGCTCGTCGGCGAGCACCTGCACCTCGATGTGCCACGCCCGCTCCACCAGGCGCTCGAGGAAGACCTCGCCGTTGCCGAAGGCCGACAGCGCCTCCCGGCGGGCGGCGTCGACCGACTCGTCGAGCTCGCCCGGATCGCGCACGACGCGCATCCCGCGCCCGCCTCCGCCCCAGCTCGCCTTCACCATCAGCGGGAAGCCGACCTCCTGCGCGAGGCGCCGCACCGCGTCGGGATCGTCGGGCAGGGCGCCGGTCGCGGGCATCGTGGGCACGCCGGCGCGCCCGGCCAGAGCGCGGGCCTCGACCTTGTTGCCGAGGCGCTCCATCACCTCGCGCGGGGGGCCGATCCAGCAGATGTTCTCGCGCGAGCAGGCGAGGGCGAGGTCGGGGTTCTCGGCGAGGAAGCCGTATCCCGGGTGGATCGCGTCGACGCCCGCCTCGTGTGCGACGCGCATGATGTCGTCGATGTCGAGGTAGGCGCGCACCGGCTCGGCGCCCCGGCCCACCTGGTAGGCCTCGTCCGCCTTGAAGCGGTGCAGGGCGAAGCGGTCCTCCAGCGAGTAGATCGCCACGGTCCGCAGACCGAGTTCGGTGGCCGCGCGGAACACGCGGATCGCGATCTCGCTCCGGTTCGCGACGAGGAGCTTGCGGATCCGACGGGTCGCCGGCACCCGGGTCACGCCTCGCCGAAGAGGACGGGTTCGAGCCCCAGGGTCAGTCCGGGGCGGGATGCCACGGCGCGCACGGCCAGCACGACCCCCGGCATGAAGCTCTCCCGCGAGAGCGAGTCGTGGCGGATGGTGAGCGTCTCGTCGTGCCCGCCCAGGATCACCTCCTGGTGCGCGACCAGGCCGGGAAGGCGCACCGAGTGGATCACGGGGTCGCCCTCCATCAGGGCTGCCGTCCGCAGCGCCGTGCCCGAGGGCGCGTCGAGCTTGCGGTCGTGGTGCAGCTCGATGATCTCGGCCTTCGCCATGTGCCGCGAGGCCTCCGCGGCGAAGCGCATCAGCAGGACGGCGCCGACCGCGAAGTTCGGCGCGATCAGTGCGTTGGCCGGCCCGCCCTCGGCCAGCTCGCGCAGCTCGGCGACCTGAGTGTCGGTGAGCCCGGTGGTCCCGATCACGACGTGCACCCCGGCCGACAGCGCCTGGCGGGCATTGGCGAAGACGGTCGCCGGGATCGTGAAGTTGACCATCACCTCGGGCGTGCCGGCGGCGAGCGCGGCGCCGAGATCCGGATAGGCGCCCGGGGCGTCCCCCAGCGCGGGATCGACGGACATGGCCACGCGCATGTCGCTCTCACGGCCGACCGCGCCGACCACGGCCTGACCCATTCGCCCGGCGGCGCCGGAGACGCATACCTCGATCACGGAGCCCACCCTACAGCCGGGCCCCGCGATCGGCCTCCCGCGTGGGGCGGCGGTCGCCGGCGGGGAGGGCGCCTCTGTGCGAGCGCGCCACTCGGCGCGCGGCGCGGGCGTCATTCGGCGCGAGGCCCCGTAGGGTGGGCGAGTGCGCCTGATCCTCGTCCGCCACGGCGAATCCGAGTGGAACGCCCTCGGGCGGGTCCAGGGCCAGGCCGACCCGCCCCTGCATCCCCGGGGCCGTGAGGAGGCGCGCCGCACGGCGCCGCTCGTGCGGGCGCTGGAGCCCGATCTGGCCGTCACCTCCGATCTGCGCCGCGCCGTCGAGACCGGCGCCCTCCTCGCCGAGGGGGCCGTCACGGACCCCCGCTGGCGCGAGTGCGCGATGGGCGACTGGACCGGGCGCTCGGCCGAGGAGCTCTACGCCGAGCCCGGCGGGCGCTTCATGGCCTGGCGCGACGGCCTGGCCGACCCGCCGGGTGGCGAGGCCTGGGACGAGGTCTGCGCGCGGGTGGCCGAAGCCGCCCGCGAGCTGGCGGCCTCCGGCGCCGAGCGCGCGCTCGTGGTGACCCACGGCGGTCCGGTGCGCGCCGCCTGCGCGACGCTCGCCGGCCTCGCGCCCGAGCACCTGGTGCCGGTCGGCAACGCGAGCATCACGGTCATCGAGCTGGCCCACCGCGTGGGGCGCCTGGCCGCCTTCGGCGTCCGCCCGCCGTCCCCGACGGCGGCCCCTCCGACCCCGGCCGACGCCTGAGGCCCGCCGGGTCAGCCGGCGGAGACGAGCCCCGTGGCGAGGGTGCCGATGGCCGTGCGTATGACGTCCCCCTTCGGCCCGATCGCCGCGGCGGACATGTGGTCGGGCTGCCAGTGCTCGGCGGCGAGGGCCATGACGTCCTCGGTGGTGACCGCCTCGATGCGCGCCTCGATCTCGTCGATCGTGAGCATCTCGGTGCCGGTGAGGACCGCGCGGCCGATCCGGTTCATGCGCGTGCCGGAGCTCTCCATGCCGAGGATCATCCGCCCCTTCAGGTGGTCCTTCGCCCGGCGCAACTCCGCGTCGGGGAGCGGCTCGGAGCCGATGCGCCGCAGCTCGGTGGAGATGACCTCGCAGGCGGTCGCCAGGTTGTCCTCGCGGGTGCCCAGGTAGACGCCTACCTGGCCGGCGTCCTGGTAGCCGACGGTGTACGAACCGACCGAGTACGCCAGGCCGCGCTTCTCGCGCACCTCCTGGAAGAGCCGGCTGCTCATGGAGCCGCCGAGGACGGTGTCGAGCACCGACTGGGCGTGACGGCGGGGGTCGTTGCGCGACAGTCCCGGGCCGCCCAGGCACAGGTGGTACTGCTCGGTGGCCTTCTCCTTGACGACGAGCGTCGGCGCGCCCGGGCGCGCGGGCTCGTAGATACCGGTGCTCGCGGCGGTGGACAACTCGGCGAGCAGGCCCTCGGCCAGCTCCATCACGCGCTCGTGGGTGATGTTGCCCGCGGCGGCCACGACCATGTTGGGCGCCGTGTAGTGCCCCCGGTGATAGGCGCGCACACCGGCCTCGGGGACCGTGCCGATCACCTCGGCCGTGCCGATCACCGGGCGTCCGAGCGCCTGGTCGGGGAAGACCGCGTGGCTGACGAGGTCGTGGATCTGGTCCTGGGGATCGTCCTCGTACATGGCGATCTCCTCCAGCACCACCTCGCGCTCCTGGTCGAGGTCGGTGAAGGCCGGCCTCTGGAGCATGTCGGTGAGCAGGGGCATCGCCCGGTCGACGAGCTCGTCGAGGACGCGGGCGTAGAGGACGGTGTAGTCCTTCCCGGTGGCGGCGTTGACCTCGCCGCCGAGCCCGTCGAAGGCCTGGGCGATCTCCTCGGCCGAGAGGCTCGGGGTGCCCTTGAACAGCATGTGCTCGAGGAAGTGGGAGATCCCCGCCTCCTCGGGGCGCTCGAAGCGCGACCCGACGCCGATCCAGACGCCGATCGCCACCGAGCGCACGCCCGGGAGGGTCTCCGATACGACCCGGAGCCCTCCCGAGGTGACGCCGTGGACCGGCAAGGGCACCACCGATGCCGGCCCGGTGCCCATTACTCGGCCGCGGTCAGGCGCCGTCGCCGGCGGCGGGGCTGGTCGTCGCCCTCGCCCGGGGCCGCGCCGCTGCCGGAGCCGCCGCCGTCGCCCTCAGTGCCGACGATGCGCAGGCCGATCCGGCCGCGCGCCTTGTCCACCTCGACGACGGTGACGTCCACGACGTCGCCCCGGTTGACGATGTCCTCAACCTTCTCGACCCGTCCGCTGCCGAGGTTCGAGATGTGGAGCAGCCCGTCCACGCCCTTGGTGAGCTCGACGAACGCGCCGAAGGTGGTGGTCTTGACGACCTTCGCGCCGTGGAAGGTGTCGCCGATCTCGACGTCCTTCGTCATCGCGCGGATCGCCTCGACGGCGGAGTCGGCCTTCTCGCCGTTGACGCCGTACACCTTGACGGTGCCGTCGTCCTCGATCGAGATCTCGACCTCGTAGTCGGCCTCGAGGCCTCGGATGGTCTCGCCGCCCTTGCCGATGACGGTGCCGATCCGGTCCGGGTCGATCTTGATCGCCGTGATGCGCGGCGCCCAGGCCGAGAGCTCCTCGCGGGGGCCCGCGAGGGTCTCCGCCATCTTGCCGAGGATGTGCTCGCGGCCCGCCTTCGCCTGCGCGAGCGCGTCGCGCAGCATGTCGAAGGTGACGCCGGAGATCTTGCAGTCCATCTGCAGGGCGTTGATGCCCTCGCGTCGTGCCGGCGACCTTGAAGTCCATGTCGCCGAGGTGATCCTCGTCGCCCTGGATGTCGGAGAGCACGATGTAGTCGTCGCCCTCCTTGATCAGGCCCATCGCGATGCCGGCCACCGGCCGGGTGAGCGGGACGCCGGCGTCGAGCAGGGCGAGCGTCGAGCCGCAGACCGAGGCCATCGACGAGGAGCCGTTGGACTCGAGCGTCTCGGAGACGAGCCGCAGGGTGTACGGGAACTCGACGTCGTCCGGGACCATCGGCAGGAGGGCCCGCTCGGCGAGCGCGCCGTGGCCGATGTCGCGCCGCTTGGGGCCGCGCATGAAGCCGGTCTCACCCACGCTGAACGGCGGGAAGTTGTAGTGGTGGATGTAGCGCTTGGTGGTCTCGATGCCGAGGCCGTCGATGCGCTGCGCCTCCTTGGTGGTGCCGAGCGCGAGGCTCGTCAGCACCTGGGTCTCGCCGCGGGTGAACAGGCCCGAGCCGTGGACGCGCGGCAGGATGCCGGCCTCCGTCGTGATGAGCCGGATCTCATCGGCCTTGCGGCCGTCCGGGCGGTGCTTCTCGACCGCGATGCGGCGGCGGATGATGCTCTTCTGCAGCGCGTCGAAGGCGCGGCCGAAGTCGGCCGAGGCCTCCGGGTCCGGGTCGGCCCCGAGGATCGACTCGGCGGCGGCGGAGCGGACGGCGGCGACCTTGTCGCGCCGCAGCAGCTTGGCCTGCTCGAGGGTGGCCTCGGCGAGGTCCTTGCCGAACGACTTCTCGACCTTGGCGGCGAGCTTGTCGTCCACGACGATCGGCGCGACGTCCCACTTGGGCTTGCCGGCCTTCTTCTGCAGCTCGAGCTGCGCGGCGCAGAGGGTGCGGATCTCCTCCTGGGCGATCTGGAGGGCCTCCAGCATCGTCTCCTCGTCCACCTCGGTCGCGCCGGCCTCGACCATCGAGATCGCGTCCACGGTGCCGGCGACCACGAGGTCGAGCTCGGACTCCTCGGTCTCCTGCAGCGTCGGGTTGATGATGAACTCGTCGCCCATCAGGCCGATGCGCACCGCGCCGACCGGGCCCTGGAAGGGCATCTCGGAGAGCATGAGGGCCATCGAGGCGCCGTTGAGCGCCAGGATGTCGAAGGCGTTCACCTGGTCGACCGAGAGGATCGTCGCGACGACCTGCGTCTCGTTGCGGTAGCCCTTGGGCCACAGCGGCCGGATCGGCCGGTCGGTCATGCGCGCCGTCAGGGTGGCGCGGTCGCTGGGGCGCGACTCGCGCTTGATGAATCCGCCGGGGATCTTGCCCGCGGCGTACATGCGCTCCTCCACGTCCACGGTGAGCGGGAAGAAATCCGCACCGGGTCGAGGCGTCTGAGCGCCGACCGCGGTCACCAGGATCACCGTGTCGCCCGAGCGGACGAGCACCGACCCGTTGGCCTGCTTCGCCAGCTTGCCCGTCTCGAACGAGATCGGCGAGTCGCCGATCTGCACGGTCACATTTTCTACTGCCATGTCACTTCACATCCCTTGTCTGCCCCGCGCCGCTCGGCCGGGGCGCCTCTAGATGCCGACGCCGCCCGGCGCCGACCCTCTGGTCCTCATAGTGCCCCTCGAGCCGGCGCCTACCTGCGCAGGCCGAGCGTCTTGGTGAGCTCGCGGTACCCGTCCAAGTCGGTGCGCTGCATGTAGTTCAGCAGGCGGCGCCGACGACCGACCATCTGCAGCAGACCCCGCCGCGAATGGTGGTCCTTCTTGTGCAACTTCAGGTGCTCGGTGAGCCCGTTGATCCTCTCGGTGAGGATGGCCACCTGCACCTGCGGGGATCCGGTGTCGCTCTCGTGGCGACGGTGGGTGCCGATGACGCCGCTCTTCGCGTCCTTGGAAAGCATAGGAAGTTCTCCTCGCTCAGCCGCGGGGCAGCCGTAGCCGCCCCGGGTCGTCTGTGGTCTGCCGGAGGGGAGCCGTCCCATGGGGGCGTCCCGCTATCCCCGGCGCGTGGCGAGGTTAGCAGACCCCCTCCGGGCCGAAACCGCCGCCCCCGCGGGTGCCGCCGCTCAGGTCTGCGGCGCCCGCGGGGCGTAACGGTGGTGGAGCAGCAGCGCGTTGCCGTCGGGGTCGGCGAAGAAGCCCATGTGGCAGACGCCGGTGTCGAAGATGTCGCCGACGAAGACGACACCGCGCTCCTCGAGCGTCCGCCGGGCTGAGGCGACGTCGTCCACGTGCAGGGCGATGCCGTTCGGGTTGGCCGTGAACGGCCCGATGCCCATGCGCTCGGGGTCGAGGATGCTCAGGCTGACCGTGCCGGTCTCGAACTCGGCGTAGTTGCGCTCGGGCATGTAGGCCGAGCGCTCCAGCCCGAGCGTCGTGCCGTAGAACTCCACCGCCCGCTCCAGGTCGCGCGTCGGCACGGACACGAAGTCGCACCCGGTCACGATCCGTTCGTCGCTCATCGCGCCAGCTCCTTCACCCGCTCGATATCCTCGGCGATCTGGGCCATCAGCGCCTCCTTGCTGTCGAACCGGCGCTCGTCGCGCAGGCGCTCGATGAAGTCGATGCGCATCGTCTGCCCGTAGAGGTCGCCGTCGTCGTGATCGAGCAGGAAGGCTTCCAGGCGCACGGTCGCCCGCGGCTCGGCCGCGGTGGCGAAGGTCGGAGCCACGCCGATGTTGATCGCCACCGCGCTGCGGCCGGTCGCGAGCACCGCGCGCCCGGCATAGACGCCGCGGCTCGGCATCGCCGAGTCGGCGGGCACCTCGAGGTTGGCCGTCGGGATGCCCATGCCACGCCCGCGGCCGTCTCCGCTCACCACGACCCCCTCCACCGAGTGCATGCGGCCGAGCAGCGGGGTCACCGCCGCGACCTGGCCCGTGGCGATCAGGCGCCGGATCCGGGTGGAGGAGATCGGCTTGCCGTCGGCGCTCGCGACCATCGGCGGGCACTCCACGCGCAGGGCCCGCGAGCGCCCGAACTGGGCGAGCATCTCGACGGTGCCGCTGCCGCCGTTGCCGAAGCGGAAGTTCTCCCCCACCACGACGGCATCGGCGCCGACCGGGGGCGACACCAGCATCTCGGCGAAGCGCTCCGCACGGATCCGCGAGAAGGCACGCGTGAACGGCAGCACGAGCAGCTCCATCACCCCGAGGCTCTCGATCAGCTGGCTCTTGAGGGCGATGCGGGTGAGCACGGCGGGCTTCAACTCGGGGCGCAGGACCGCGATGGGCTGGGGCTCGAAGGTGAGGGCCATGGAGGGGAGACCGCGCTCCTCGGCCAGATCGATCGCCCGCTGGATGACGGCCTGATGGCCCACGTGGACGCCGTCGAACGTGCCGATGGCCAGCACGCGGCGCGGACCGCCGAGCGGCAGGTCGCCGAGGGAGTTGTAGCGCCTCACCGGGGGTCCTCCAGGACCACCGAGGGCCGCAGCGATCCCGTGCCGTCGTGCGTCCCGATCGCGATCAGGCGCCCGTCGGCGACCAACGCCACGGCCTCGCCCGCCACGCCCTGGTCGCCGACCCGCCCACCGTGCAGCACGCGGGCGGCCTCGTCGGCCGACAGCGGACGCGCGGGCAGGTGGCCGAGGCCGCTGAGCGGGGGCAGGCCGCCGATCGGGCCGACCTCCTCGGGCGCGACCGCGTCATCGACCGAAAGCTGGCCGATCGCGGTGCGGCGCAGCGCCGAGCAGTACGAACCGCACCCCAGCCGCTCGCCGATGTCGGAGACCAGGCGGCGGATGTAGGTGCCCTTACCGCAGTGGACCTCGAGGGTCACGACCCCGTCGCCGAGGTCGTCCACCAGGCGCAGCGCGTGGATGTTGACCTCGCGCACCGGCAGGTCCATCTGCTCGCCCCGGCGCGCCTTGGCGTAGAGGCGCTCGCCCTCGACCTTCACGGCCGACAGCGCGGGGACGCGCTGCGCCTGGCGCCCCACGAACCCGGGCAGCGACTCGCGGATCCGCTGCGCGGACGCGGGCGCGCCGGAGGCCTCGATCGGCCCCTCCGGATCGAGGGTGACCGACGTGAAGCCGGTGCGCATGGTCGCGAGGTAGGTCTTGTCCAGACCCGAAAGATACGGGGCCAGCCGGGTCGCCCGGCCGACCATCACCACCAGGAGCCCCGTCGCGAAGGGGTCGAGCGTGCCGCAGTGGCCGACCTTGACCTTCCGCCCGAGGCCCCGCCGCGCCACGGCGACGACGTCGTGCGAGGTCGGCCCCGCCGGCTTGTCCACCAGCCAGAGGGCCGGGGCCGGCGCGACCGCGGCGTCAGCCATCGGCCCCGTTGGCGTCGAGGCGCGCGCTCATCTGGGCGTCGAGCCAGCGCAGGAGGTCCTCCGGCGGCCGGGCGGTGCTGAAGCCGGCGGCGGCCCGATGCCCTCCGCCGCCCTCCTCGCGAGCGACCGCCGAGACGTCCACGTTGGGGTCGGCGGTCCGCAGCGAGACCCGGTACATGCCCTCGGGGCCGGCCTCGGAGACCAGTGCGGCCGCCTTCATGCCGCGCACGCCCCGCATGACCTCGACGATGCCCTCGGTGTCGCGCCCGCCGGCGGCGTCGAAGTCCTCGCCGGTCAGGACCGCGGCGAGCATGCGGCCGCCCGCGAGCGCGCGCGAGCTCTCCAGGGCCCGGCCCATCAGCAGGAGGCGGTCGAGCGGCTGCTCCTCGTAGAGACGGCGGGACATGGCCGCGGGGTCGACTCCGGCCTCGATCATGGCCGCCGCGATCCGGTGCGTCCGAGGGCTGGTGTTGCCGTAGCCGAAGCGACCGGTGTCGGTGATCATGCCCACGTAGAGAGGCTCGGCCACCTCGCGGGTGGGCGGCCAGCCGGCCAGCTCGAGCACGCCCCACACGACCTCCGCCGTGCTCGAGGCCAGCGGCTCGATCAGGTTGAGGTCGCCGAAGCGGGTGTTGTCCTGGTGGTGGTCGATGTCGATCACCACCCGCGCCGCCTCGTGCACCGGCGTGTTCCACATCCGCAGCTCGCTCGCGCAGTTGACCGCGATGAGCACACGCTCGCCGATGTCGGCCGGGAGGTCCTGGACGAGCTCCTCGCCCTCGACGAGCAGGAACTGCAGGTCGCCCGGAACCGGCGGATCGTCGGCGTGCGCGAGCACGACGTCCCGGCCCGCGGCCCTCAGCGCCCGGCCGAGGCCGAGCAGCGAGCCGATCGCGTCGCCGTCGGGGTTGTGGTGCGACGTGATCACGAATCGCTCGCCCGGGCGCGAGAGGATCTCCGCGATCTCCGCCGGGGTCGCGTCGCGCCTGAGACGCTCGGTCATGCGCTCTCCTCGGGGGCGTCGGACGCCTCGGTCGTGCCGGGCCCGTCGGGATCGTCGGGCACGGGCGCGGTGTCCGCGGTCACCTCGTCGATGAACCGGGTCAGGGCGACCGCGTCCTGCTGGGTGCTGTCGTAGATGAAGGTGAGCTGGGGGGTGCTGCGCGAGCGCAGCTCGCGCGCGAGGCGCGACTGCAGGAGCCCGCGCGCCGACTCGAGGGCCTCCTGGCTGCCGCGGCGCTCGCGGGTGCGCAGCGTGGTGAAGTAGACCTTCGCCTCGCGCACGTCCTGCGTCGCCTCGACGTGGGTGATCGTGACGAACCCGAGACGCGGGTCGGAGAGGTCGCGCGCGATCGCCTCGGCGAGGACGTGGCGCAGGGCCGTGTCCACCCTTCGCATGCGCGTGTTGCGGGGACGGCGGGCCATCAGAAGCCGGCGACCCGCGTGCCGTCGCCCTCGACGGGCACGACCTCGCGCGACTCCCCCACCACCTGGAAGGCCTCGTCGGTGTGCAGGAAGCGCGAGACCTCCGCAAGACGGTCGTCGGTCTCGCCCGCGGTCCGGCTCACCAGCGCGAGCGTCAACCGCGCGCGCTGCCAGAGGTCGTGGTGGTTGACCTCCGCGACGGCGCACGAGAAGCGGCGACCGAGAGCGCTCTTGAGCCGCAGCAACTCCTTGCGCTTCGCCTTCAACGAGGAGCCCGTGGGAAGGTGCAGGTCCACGGTGAGGATGCCCACGTGCCCACACTCCATCGAGGTCGCCGGCCTACTCGGCCTCGGGAGCCGTCTCGGGCTCCTCCACGGCCTCCTCGGCCTCGGCGGGCGCCGGAGGCGGAGCCACGGGCGCGGCCATCTGCGCCGTGCGGGCCACCTCGCGGAGCTCGAAGACCTCGAGCTGGTCCTCTTCCTTGACGTCGTTGTAGTTCTCGACGAGCACGCCGCACTCGAAGCCCGCGGCCACCTCGCGCGTGTCCTCGTTGAAGCGCTTCAGCGAGGCGATCTTGCCCTCGTGGACGACCACGCCCTCGCGGAGCAGGCGGACGCTGGCGTTGCGCCGGATGACCCCGTCCGTGACATAGCAGCCGGCGATGGTGCCGATGCGGCTCGCGCGGAACGTGGCGCGCACCTCGAGGTGCCCGATGACGTCCTCCACGATGTCCGGCTCCAGGAGTCCGACCAGCGCGTCGCGCACGTCCTCGATGGCGCGGTAGATGACCCGGTAGGTTCGGATGTTGACCTTCTCGCGGTCGGCGAGGACGCCGGCCTCCGGCCGGGGACGCACGTTGAAGCCGATGATGATGGCCTCCGAGGCCGACGCCAGCATGACATCCGACTCGTTGATGGCGCCCACCCCGGTGTGGATGACGCGCAGGCGCACCTCGGTCTGCTCGACCTTGTTGAGGGCGTCGGCGAGCGCGCCGACCGATCCCTGGACGTCGCCCTTGATGATGATGTTGAGCTCCTTGAGCCCACCCTCCTTGATGCGCGCGAAGAGGTCGTCGAGCGACACCGGACGTCGGTTGGCCAGCTCCTCGGCCCGCAGCCGCTGATTGCGCTCGGAGGCGCGCTGGCGGGCCTCGCGCTCGTTCTCGACCACGCGGAAGCGCTCGCCGGCGTCGACGACGCCGCCGAGCCCGAGAACCTCGACCGGCACCGAGGGACCGGCCGTCGCGAGGTCGGCGCCGAGGTAGTCGCCCATGGCGCGCACGCGTCCGTAGACGTCGCCGGCCACGACCACGTCGCCGATGCGCAGCGTTCCGCGCTGAACCAGCAGCGAGGCGACCGGGCCGCGGCCCGGGTCGAGACGCGACTCGATGACGGTGCCCGAGGCCTCCGGGCCGGGGTTGGCCCGCGGCTCGGCATCGGCGTCGGCCACCAGCAGGACCGTCTCAAGCAGGCTGTCGATGCCCGTGCCCTCGAGCGCGGAGACCGGCACGAACTCGGTCGCGCCGCCCCAGTCGGAGGGGATGACCTCCCGTTGGGAGAGCTCCTGCTTGACCCGGTCGGGGTTGGCGCCCTGCTTGTCGATCTTGTTGATCGCCACCATGAACGGCACCTCGGCCGCCTTCAGGTGGTCGATCGCCTCGATCGTCTGCGGCATGACGCCGTCGTCGGCGGCCACCACGATGACCGCGACGTCGGTGATCTTGGCGCCGCGGGCGCGCATGGCGGTGAACGCCTCGTGACCGGGGGTGTCCAGGAAGGTGATCTCGCGACCGGCGTGGTGCACCTGGTAGGCGCCGATGTGCTGGGTGATGCCGCCCGCCTCGCCGGAGGCGACCTCGGTCGAGCGGATCGCGTCCAGGAGCGACGTCTTGCCGTGATCGACGTGACCCATCACCGCGACCACGGGGGCGCGGGAGACCAGGTCATCCTCGGCGTCGTCGAACTCCTCGGCCCGCTCGGCCTCCTCCTCCGCGTGCACGACGGTGACCTTGCGCTCGAGCTCGCCGGCGATCAGCTCGATCGCCTCGTCGGAGAGGGACTGCGTGATCGTGGCCAGCTCGCCGAGCCCCATCAGGAGCTTGATGATCTGAGCCGTCGAGACGTCCAGGATCTCGGCGAAGTCCTTGACCGTGGACCCCGAAGGGACCTCGACCATCGGCATGTCCGCCGGCTCGATCGTGACGACCGGCTTGTCCTCGGCCCGCGGGCCGGGACGGCCCGAGCGGCGGTCGCGCCCCTGGGGCGCGGGGCCCCGCCGGCCGGCCTGCGGGTCGATGACGACGCGGCGGCGCTTGCCGCGGGGGCCTCCGCCGCTTGCGCCCGGCACGCCGCCGCCGCCGACCCGGCCGCGCATTGGGGCCCGTGGGACCGGTGGGCCGGGCGTTCGGACCCGTGGGGCCGGTGGGCCGGGCGTTGGGACCGGTCGGTCCGCTCGGACGCGCGTTCGGACCGGTCGGTCCCGTGGGGCGCGGGCGGTCGCCCTGCGCCGGGCCGCGCGCGTTCGGGCCCGTGGGCCCGGTGGGACGCGGGCGGGTGCCCGGCAGCTGACCCTTGGCGTTGGGACCCGTGGGGCCGGTGGGGCGCGGACGCGAGGCCGGCGGAGCGGCGTCCGCCGGGGGTGCCTTGGCGGCCCCGGCGGGGCTCGCGGGGGCGGCGGGGGCGGGGGCCTCGGCAGCCGGTGCGGCGGCGGGTGCCTCCGCGGGCGGCGCCGGGGCGGCCTCGGCGACGGGCGCGGGCGCTGCCGTCTCGGCGGGGACGGCCTCCTTGGCGGGCGCCGCCGGCTTCTCAGGCGCTGCGGCCTTCGCGGGCGCTGCGGCCTCGGCCGCGGGCGGCTCTTCCGCAGGCGCCTCGGCCACGGGGGCGGGCGCCGCAGGCGACTCGGCGGCGGGGGCGGGCGCGGTCGCCGGGGTCTCGGCGGCCTTGGCCTTCGCGGCGGGCTTCGCGCCGCCCTTGGCGGCAGGGGCGGTCGCGGCGGAGGCCTTCGCCTCGGCCGCGGCCTTCGGAGCGGCCGGCTTCGCGGCCTTGGGCGGGGCGGCCGGCTTCGGCGGCTCCGGCTTGGGCTCGGGCTTGGGGTAGCGGTTGGGGTTCATGACGTGCAGGGCCTCGGCCACGTTGACGGTGGACGACGCGGTCTTCACGTCGACCCCCGCGCGCTGCAGGCGCTGCAGGAGAAGGGAGCTCGGAAGCCCCTCCTCCTTGGCGATCTCGTAGATCCTCTTCTTATCCATCGCGTCCCCCATTGACCCCGCTCTCGAACCCCTCACAAAGCCTCGGATCGACCCTCAGCTCTCCGCGCACCCTCGCCCCCCGACCGAACGCCCGGCGTGTGACCGCGCGTTCGAAGCACTCGACCCGCCGACACACGTAAAGTCCGCGGCCGGCCATTCGTGACCCGTCGTCGCGAAGCAGGACGTGTATCCCGTCCTGCTCCTGCGCCGTGAAGCGCGCGAGCTCGGGCTTGTCCCGTCGCTCACCGCAACCCAGGCACCGGCGCTCCGGGACATGTCGTGCGCGCTGCGTCGGGGCTCCTTACCGCTCGGTCTCCTCCTTGTCGCCGTCCCCCGTGCTCACCGTCGCCACAGGCGCCGCGGCGAGTCCGGAGATGCGCTCCCACCCCTTGGGGGTGCTCGCCTCCTCGGTCTCCTCCCCGGTGAGAGTGCGACCGAGCGATGTCTCGACCTCGACGAAGCGCGAGTGCGCGGGAAGGGCACAGTAGCGCGTACCCGAGACGGCGGCGTTCGGGCACCGCTTGCCGGTGCGCAGGATCGCCGAGCAGCGGGACACGGTCGAATCCGTCTCGTCACCGAACTCGTCGCTCTCCTCCTCACGGGCGAAGGTCGACTCGCTCTTGATGTCGATGTGCCATCCGGTGAGCCGGGCGGCCAGGCGCGCGTTCATGCCCTCGCGGCCGATCGACAGCGACAGCTGGTCGTCGGGCACGATGACCGTGGCCTGGCGGTTCTCGTCGTCCACCAGCACCTCGCGGACGCGGGCCGGCGACAGCGCCTTGGCCACGTAGCGCGCGGGCTCCTCGTTGAAGGGGATGATGTCGATCTTCTCGCCGCGAAGCTCGCTCACGACCATCCGCACGCGCGAGCCGCGGGGGCCGACGCACGCGCCGACCGGGTCCACTCCCTGGACGTGCGAGATCACGGCGATCTTCGACCGCCAGCCGGGCTCGCGGGCGACGCCCTTGATCTCGACCAGGCCGTCGGCCATCTCGGGCACCTCGAGCTTGAACAGCTCGCGCACCAACTGGTCGGAGCGGCGGCTCACGATGACCTGCGGCCCCTTGGTCGAGCTGCGCACCTCGACGATGACGGCCTTGATGCGGGCGCCGTGGTCGTAGCGCTCGTTGTGGACCTGCTCGCTCTCGGGCAGCAGCGCCTCGACGCGGCCGAGGTCCACCAGCGTGTAGCGCGAGTCGGACTGCTGGATGATCCCGGTGACGACCTCGCCGACGCGGTCGACGTACTCCTCGTACATCATCTCGCGCTCGGCCTCGCGGATCCGCTGCAGGATGACCTGCTTGGCGGTCTGGGCGGCGATGCGGCCGAAGTTGTCCGGGGTCACGTTGACGGCGTCGATCTCCGAGTCGTCGTAGGCGGCCCAGTCGATGTCCGGCGGCGGCGGCTCGTACTCCTCGGGGTCGACGCCCTCGGGGATGACGGGCTCCTCCCGCGGCAGGGTCCGCAGCTCCTCCCCCTCGGGGAGGATGACCTGGAAGACCCGCATCTCGCCGGTCTCGCGGTCGATGTTGACGCGGGCGAACTCGGCCGGGTCGGGCGTCTTCTTGTACGCGGCGAGCAGAGCGTCCTCGAGCGCCACGATCAGGGTCTCGGCGTCGATCCCCTTCTCGCGCTCGATCTGCTTGATGGCCTCGATGATCTCTCGGTTCATCTCCTGCTCCCCCCAACGAACTGAACGGCGCGGGCCACGTCGGCCCGGACCGCCTTGACGATCGCGGATGCGCTCACCCCTGCGCCTCGACTTCCTCGAATGCGTGCGCCCTCTGGATCGCGGAGAAGGGGATCTCCACGACCCCGTCTCCCGACGACAGGCTCATCGACTCCTCGCCGGCGGCGAGGATGACTCCGGTGTACGAGCGCGGACCGCCGGACTCCTTCGCCCGGACGCGGATCTCGCGCCCCACCGCGTTCCGGAAGTGCTCGGGTGTGCGCAGCGGGGGCTCGGGGCCCGGCGACCAGACCTCGGCCCCGTACTCCGCGAGCAGCCCGGCGTCCTCGAGGACCTTGGTGACGTCGGCGCAGACCCCGTGGTCGACGCCGTCGGGATGGTCGACGACCAGGCGCAGCATCCCACCCTGCGCGGGGAGCACCGTGAGCTCCAGCAGCTCGACCCGGGGCATCGCGGCGGCAAGGGCCGTCTCGACGCGCCGCTCCAACTCCTTCTGACCGACCATTGAGACCCCCTTCCCGATACTCCTGCGCGCCCACAAAAAAGGTGGGTTCATGACCCACCTCCCGTCGCCACCGTTCATCGTCCCTCGCGGAACGTCCAAGATAGCACTCCCGCACCGGGGCCGTCCCAGCGGGAGGGGCCCCCGGGGGCTACGCTGGGGAGGTGTCCGGAACGCCGCCCACGCTCGTCGAGTTCCCCGCCGACGACCCCGCGCGAGCGCTGCGCTTCTGGGAAGGGGTGCTCGGCACCCGGCTCGCCCCGCGCACCGCGGAGCAGGGCGAGGGCTGGCAGAGCGCCGGCACCCACGGACTCCTCGGGGTGCACCCGCGCGCCTCGGGCCCAGGCGATCGCGTCTCGCTCCCCTACTTCTCCGTCGCGGACGTCCCGGCCGCGCTGGCGCGCGTCACCGAGCTCGGCGGCGGGGTCATCCACGCCGGCGAGCGCTGGGCGATCTGCCGGGACTCCGAGGGCAGCCCCTTCGGGCTGGGCCCCGTCCTCTAGGGCGCGCGGGCCGGCTCAGACCGCGCTGTCGAGAACGATCGTGACCGGCCCGTCGTTCTCCAGGCTCACGGCCATCGTGGCCCCGAAGCGGCCCCGGGCGACCGGGACGCCGTGCGCGGCCACCGCCGCCGCGTAGGCCTCCACGAGCGGCTCGGCCGCCTCGGGACGGGCGGCTCCGCTCCACCCGGGGCGGTTGCCCCGGCGCAGGTCCGCCAGCAGCGTGAACTGGCTGACGCACAGCAGCGCGGCGCCCGGCACGTCCGTGAGCGCGCGGTCGAAGGGGCGCTCGTCGCCGGCGAAGATCCTCATCCGGGCCGTCTTGTCGGCCAGGCGGCGCGCCTCCTCGGCCGTGTCGCCCTCCGCGACGCCGACGAGGGCGACCAGCCCGGACCCGATCGCACCGATCTCCTCGCCGGCCACCTCCACCCGCGCCCATCTCACCCGCTGCAGGACGATCCGCACTACGCGATCGTATGCGCCGCCGCCGGGTAGCATCGGCGGCGCGATGGACGCTGCCTCCGCCCCCTCCCTGATCGCTCATCATCTGGAGGAGATCGGCGTCGAGGCCGATCGCCGCGGCGAGCGCGCCTGGAGCGTCAGCGTCCCGAGCGCGAAGCGGGGGACGGTGGGCGTGCTGATCCTCGTGGGCGAGCGCAGCCTGACGCTGCGGGCCTTCATCGTCCGCGGCCCCGACCGCGACCACCTGGGCGTCTACCGGCGCCTGCTCGACAAGAACCTCACCACCCGCGACTGGCGCTTCGGGATCGATGCCGACGGCGATGTCTACGCGGTCGCCGACGCCCCGCTGGCCGGGCTCGACGGGGACGTGCTCGACGGCCTGCTCGGCGCTCTCAGCACGCTCGTCGACGAGACCTACGAGGGCATCGTACGCATGGGTTTCGAGGTCCCCGAGGGCACCGAGTTCCGCCCGCCCCCCTCGTAGGGGATCCTGCGAGAGGACGAGCGCGGCCATCCGCTCGCCGCGAATCCCGGCGGGCTCACTCCGAGAGACCCCCTCAGGCGCTATTCCAGGCCGGTGCCGAAGACCTTGGCCAGCTTGAAGTGGCGACGGGCGAGCGGGTCTCCCAGGCGGGAGAGGGAGCGGGCCAGGCCGTAGTGGGCGTAGCCGTCGGTGGGGTTCATGTCGACGGCTACGCCGAACTCGTCGGCCGCGCGACGGTAGGAGCGCGACGCAAGGTAGGCCCGCCCCAGCGCCTCGCGGATCGACGCCTTGTCGGGCTCGAGCTTCTTCGCCCGCTCGAGCGCGATGACCGCCTGCCGGTACTCCCGCGCCTCCAGGAGCCACTGACCGTTGCAGAAGGCCTCGTAGGCGTTGACCGGCTCGTCCATCACCCAACGGTATCGCGCAGGGCAACCGGCACGCCGAGCGCGCTCAGCACGCGCAGCCCGCGGGGGGTGCCGCGGAGGATCTCGCGGCGGACGCCCGCCAGCTCGCGCCAGGCCGCCCGGGCCTCGCCCGCCGGAGGCGGATCCGCGCAGAAGCGGGCGATCGCCGCGCGCCGGTAGAGGTGCGACGGGTCGACGCCGGTGCGAGCGCGGATCGCCTCGGCGCGCTCAGTGGCGGAGGCGCTCGGCGGCGGTGCGACGCCGAGCGGCGCCAGGGAGGCCTCGAGCTCGCGCGCGGCCGCGACCACCCGGCTGCGCTCGTCGCCCCCGTGGCGCCCGCGCAGGCGACGTACGGCGCGTCGCGCCGGCGCGACGCCGAGGGGGGCGAGCAGCACCAGGAGCGCCCAGCGCCAGCCGGGGCCCCCTGCGCCCCCGCCCGCCCCGCCGGCGGTCGCGCCGGCGTCCCGGCGTGGCGGGATCGGCGGAGGGGGCCGGGGCCTCGAGGCCGCCGACCGGGGGGTCGACGGCCGCCCCGGTCAGCCCGCTGGCATCGATCTCGATCGGCGTCGGGCTGTAGTCGGGCGACGACACCGAGGCGGGGTTTGGGGCCGAGCGGCCGGGCGTGGGGTCGAAGGGGAGCCAGCCGTAGCCGGTGAACCAGACCTCGACCCAGGAGTGGGCGTCGCGGTCGAGCACCCGGTAGCGATCGATGTCCGAGTCGTAGCTCCCGCCCGTGTACCCCACGGCGACGCGCGCCGGGATGCCCACCGAGCGCAGCATCACCGCCATGCCGCCGGCGAAGTGCTGGCAGAAGCCCCGGCGGCCGCTCAGGAGGAAGTCCACGAGCGGAGGCCGGCCCGCCGTGCGCCCGGCCGGCCAGTCGGCGGGCAGGCTGGTCGGGAACGGGGGCTGCTCGTCGTAGACGAACTGGCCCCGCAGGTACGCCTCGATGCGGTTCACGGCCGCGTAGGGGGTCGGCGCGTCGCCGACCACCCGGCGCGTGAGGGAGCGGACCTCGGCGTAGGGACCGAGGAGGATGTCGGCGGGGGCGGCCTCGCCGCTGCCCCACAGCGGCGCGTCGACCGGCACCCCCCAGTAGCTCGGGCGCAGGCGCGTCGAACCGTCCGGGATCTCGCCGGCGCGATAGGGGCCCGCTGCCACGAGGCCCTCGGGCGTCGGCTGCGGAATCCTCGTGCGCACCCGGTAGCGGTCGCCCGGCTTCAGGGGCGTCTCCACCCGGATCGCCTCCCCCACGAGATCCGCCGCCCCCGTGAAGGGGCCGCTCACCCGCTCGGGGCGCCCGGAGGCGACGACCACCGGCGAGGTGGCGCCGACCATCGCGACGTCCTGGGTGACGACCTTCCCGCCGCCCCCGGAGCCGGGAACGGAGATCGCGCCGGACGTCACCGGCAGCGCCTGCGAGCCGCCGTTCTCGGCGAGCGTGAACGCGACCCCGTCGAACTCGGCGAGGCTGACCGCCCGCAGCGGCCGGGCGCGATCCGTGGCCACCGTGAAGGTCACGCGCGGAGTGGCGGGCCAGTCGAGCTTGCCGTAGCGCTGGCTCAGGTCGAGGCCGCCGCCCGGGGAATCGGCGGCGGCCCCCCCGAGGTCCCACTTCTTCCACTCCCACCAGGGATCGCCGGCCTTCGCCGGCCCGGCGCCCAGGCCGGCGGCCACCACGACGGTCAGGCCTCCGAGGACCACGGCGCCGGCCAGGTGGCTGACCGGGCGGGCCGTGGCCGCGCCCGACCACCCCGACAGCGCGAGGACGAGGGCGAGCGCCCCGAGCGCCAGGCCGCCGGCGGCGATGCCGTCGGCGGGCGGCTCGACGGTCCAGCGGTAGGCGAGGCCGACGCCCACGATCACCAGGCCCGCGACCGCGCGGCGGCGCACCACGATCTGCCAGGCCGCGGCGGCCGCGAGCAGCGCGAGAGCCGCGTCGAGCAGTGCCACGAGGGCCGGCTCGTCGGCCGGGCTCACCGGTAGGCCGGCGTCCGATCCGGCCGCCAGGCCGTCCGGCACGAGGCGGGTCACCGCCGACCAGGCGTCGGGATCGAGGGCGAACAGGCCCCACGGTGAGCCCCTGGTCGCCAGAGCGAGCGCGACCGGAACCGCGACGAGCGTCGCGACCACGATCGCGAGAGCGCGCCCCCGAGGCGCGAGCGCGGCGATCGTGGGGAGCGCGCCGACGAGGCACAGGACGATCAGCCGGTCCGCGCCGACCTCCAGATAGAGACCGGCCCACGCGGTGGCGAGCAGGGCGAGCGCGACGACCGCGGCGGCGGCCGGCCCGGCGCGCCCCTCACGAGACACGGGCCCGCTCCTGCGCTCCGCTCAGCGCCGACGCGACGCTCTCGTACCGCGGCACGACCACCACGTCGACTCCGGCGGCCGCCAGCTCGGCGCTCGCGGCCGCCGCCGGCCCAGCCAGGACGGCCGCGACGCCCACGCCCAGCCCGCGAGCCTGGGTCGCGGCGGCCACGAGCCCCGTGTCGGAGCCGCACGTGAGCGCGACGATCAGGCCGGGGGCGTCGGGGGCCGTGGCCTCGGCGCGCATCGCCAGGGCCAGCGAGCGGGTCCCGCCGGGCTCGACCCGGGCCAGCGCCATCTCGACCACCGGCCAGGCGGCGCGCGGCGCCGGGACGCGCCCCGGCGTGTGCCCGGTGTGGACCAGCGACACCGGCTCGCGACGCCCGGTCAGGTGCCGCGCGAGGGCCGCGGCCGCGGTGACCGTGGTCTCGAACTCGTCGCCCGCGGGGACGGCGCCGTCGAGCAGGAGGAGCACCGTGCGCCCGGACCCCTGTGGGGCGCGCATCTCCTTGGTCTGGAGGCGGCCGCGCTTGGCGGTCTGGGCCCAGTGGACCCGCGAGAGCGCGTCGCCGGCCTGGTACTCGCGCACCCGGTCGAGCTCCCCGAACCCGCTCTCCGTGGCACGGCGGCGCGCCCCGTGCCCGCGCACGCGGGCCCCCAGGGGCACGCCGGTGAGCGTCGGCGCGTACGGCACGACCATCAGCCGGTCGTCCCCGGTGCCGGTGCGGGTGCGCCGCGCCAGCCCGAAGGGGTCGCCGATCGAGGCGCGGGCGGGCGGTAGGCGATGGTCGCCCCGTCGCGCCTGGAAGGTCCAGCCCGTCGCGCCCGGTGTGGCATCGGGCGCCGCCTCGCCCAGCCCGGAGTCGACCTCCACGTCGAGAAGGCGGTCGAGCCCGAGACCGGTGGCCCACCCGCCGACGCACACGCGAAGGCGCACCGGCGCGCCGGCCACGCAGCGCGCCGGCTCGATCCGGCGCTCCACGCGGACGCCGGCGGCGGCCAGCCACACGATCGCGGTCATCAGCGCCGGCAGCGCGACCATCCCCGCGCCCAGCACGGCCAGCGCCTGCGTGCCGAAGCCGCGGCTCGCCACCAGCGCAGCGACGCCTGCCCCGGCCAGGCCGAGCGCGCGGGCCGGAGGGCCGGCGACGCGCATCACAAGGGGACGTGCACCGCGGCGAGGGCGTCGGCGACGATCTCGTCGGCGAGGGCGCCGCGCGCGCGGGCGTCCGGGGTGAGGATCATCCGGTGGCCGAGCACGGCCTGCGCGAGGCCCCGCACGTCCTCGGGCACGGCGTAGGCGCGCCCGTCCACGACCGCGCGGGCCTTGGCGGCGCGCAGCAGGGCGAGGCCGGCCCGCGGGCTCGCCCCGAGCTCCGCGCGCGGATCGCGCCGCGTGGCGCCCACCAGCCCCACCACGTACTGCGCGAGCGACGGGTCGGTGTGCACGCGGTCCACCACGCGCCGTGCCGCGACGATCCCGGCGCCGTCGGCGATCGGCACGACCCCCTCCAGCGCGTCGTGGCCGGCCAGGTCCAGCAGCATCTCGGCCTCGGCCTCGGGAGCCGGGTAGCCGATCGCCACGCGGACCGCGAAGCGGTCGAGCTGGGCCTCGGGGAGCGGGAAGGTGCCCTCGTACTCCACCGGGTTCTGGGTCGCGATGATCATGAAGGGGCGCGGGAGGATCCGCGTCTCGCCGTCGACCGTGACCTGCCCCTCCTCCATGCACTCCAGGAGCGCCGACTGGGTCTTGGGCGACGCCCGGTTGATCTCGTCCACCAGGATCACGTTGGCGAAGACCGGCCCGGGCCGGAAGAGGAAGGCCGCCGCGTTCTGGTCCCACACCGTGACGCCGGTGACGTCAGCCGGGAGCAGGTCCGCGGTGCACTGCAGGCGCGAGAACTCGCACCCGGCCGCGCGGGCCAGGCTCTTGCCGAGGACGGTCTTCCCGACGCCCGGGACGTCCTCGATCATCACGTGGCCGCCCGAGAGCAGGGCGATGACGCAGTTCTCGATGGAGGCGCGCGGCGCGCGCACCGCGCCGGCGCAGGCGTCGACGAGCGCGCGCGCCAGCTCGGTGACCGGCGCCAGGTCACCGGGGTCGAGCGGAGGTGTGGCGACCGACGACGACACACCGCGAGGGTAGTGCACGACGGGGCCCCCGAGCCTGGGCCCGGGCGAGGCACCGCCGGAGGGCGTCAGCCGCGGGCCGCCAGGAGTCGCGCCACGGCATCGAGGATGCGCTCGGCGCAGGCGTCCTTGGTCGCCCGTTCCACCGTCTCCTCTCCCCCCTCTCCGATGATCGTGATGGCGTTGTCGCCCGACTCGAACCCGATGCCCTCCACCGAGACGTCGTTGTGGACGATCAGGTCGAGGGCCTTGCGGGCGCGCTTGGACCGGGCGCGCTCGAGGCCGGCCGGGCCGTGCTCGGCCGCGAAGCCCACCAGCACCTGTCGCCCGCGCCGCCCCGAGAGGTCGGAGAGGATGTCGGCCGTCGGCTCCAGGTCGAGCGCGAGCCGGGCCTCGGCACCCTTGTCGATCTTGCCCTCGAGCGGGGCGGCGGGACGGAAGTCGGCCACCGCCGCCGCCATCACCAGGAGATCGCACGCCGGGAACTCCGCGAGGGCCGCCGCGTGCAGGTCGGCGGCCGTTGGGGCGTCGATGTAGCGGATGTCGGTCCGGCGGGGCAGGTCGACGTTGGCGGCCAGGACCGTGACCTCGGCCCCACGGCGGCGGGCGGCGTCGGCGACGGCCCAGCCCATGCGCCCGCTGGAGCGGTTGCCGACGAAGCGCACCGGGTCGATCGGCTCGCGGGTGCCCCCCGCGCTGACCAGGACGCGGCGCCCGGAGAGCGCCGCGGAGCCGGCGAGGCGGACGTCCACGGCCTGGGCGATGTCCACCGGGTCGGCGAGCCGGCCCACGCCGACGTCGCCGTCGGCGAGCAGCCCGGTGGCCGGATCGATCTCGGCCACCCCGCGCGAGCGCAGCAGGGCGAGGTTCGCCGCCGTGGCGGGGTGCAGGTACATGCGGGTGTTCATGGCCGGGGCGATCACCACCGGCCCTTCGAACGCGAGCAGGGTGGCGCCGAGCAGGCCGTCGCCGAGGCCGGCGGCCATCCGCGCGACGGTGTTGGCCGAGGCGGGCGCGACCAGCATCAGGTCGTGGGACCGGGCGAGCTCGAGGTGGCCGTAGCCGGGCCGCTCCTCCGCGCCGAAGAGGTCGACCCCGACCGGCCGCCCCGAGAGCGCGGAGAAGGTCGCGGGGCCCACGAACCGTTGCGCCGAGCGGGTCATGACGACGGTCACCCCGTGTCCGCGGCGCTGCAGGATCCGCATCACGTCGACCGCCTTGTAGGCGGCGATGCCCCCGGAGACGCCCAGGAGGATCTCAGCCATCGGTGGGGCTCGTCGCCGCGCGGACGATGCGGGCGAGATCCTCCACGGCCACCTCGACGTCCTCGTTCACCACAACGTGGTCGAACTCGTCGCGTGCCGCCAGCTCGACCTCGCCCGTGCGCAGGCGCTCGGCGATCTCACCCTCCGTGTCGGTGGCCCGGCGCTCCAGCCGCGCGCTGAGCTCCTGCCACGAGGGCGGGGCGATGAACACGGAGACCGCGTCGGGCACCATCCGCCGCACGGCCCGTGCTCCGGCAAGCTCGATCTCGACGACAGGCGAGCGGCCGAGGGAGAGGATGCGGTCGACCTCCGTGCGCATGGTGCCGTAGCGGTTGCCGGCGTAGGTCACGTGCTCGAGGAACTGCTCGTCGCGCACCCGCTCCGCGAAATCCTCGGGGGTGAGGAAGTGGTAGTGCTGGCCGTCCACCTCGCCCGGGCGGATGCGCCGAGTGGTGGCCGACACCGCGACCTGGAGTTCGGGGAACTGCGGGAGCACACCCTGGATCAGCGTGCCCTTACCCGCGCCGGACGGCCCCGAGACGATGATGACGCGGGGTCGCGTCGCTACCGGTGAAGGAGCTCCAGCAGCTCTGAGCGCTGCCGGTCCGACAGGCCCCCGATCGTCTTCCCCTGTGAGATCCGGCACGTGTTGAGGAACCTCGTCGCCTTGACCTTCCCGTACTTCGGGACCGCCATCAGCATGTCGAACACCTTGGCGGTCTGCACGAACTCGGGGGGATCGGAGATGACGGCGCCGATCGACGCCCGCCCGCTCTTGAGATCCTTCTTCAGCTGCGCCCGGCGCGAGCGGATCTCGTTGGCCCGCCGCAGGGCCTCCATGCGCTGGTCCAGCGAGCGCTCGGGGGCCTGTGACTGGGGCTTCTGAGTAGTGGTCGTCATCGCGGGCCATTCTAAGTTTGTGATCGCCATGCTGGCAAGCCGATCTTTGCAGCAGTTTTACGTCGTTTTCACGCGTGTTGCAGGCGAACCTACACGACGTCGGCCTCGCCGGATCTCGGCCTCAACTTGAGGTTCAGACCGCCGCCGGGCCGGGCCTGAACGCCCCCCCGGGGTGCGTCGGGCGGCCCCCGTCCTGGAGCGCCCGCGGGTAGCCCGCGCCGCCCGCGGCGATGGCGGCGGCGGCGGCGCGCGCGGCCTCGATCGTCGTGATGCACGGGATGCCGGCGCGGATCGCCGCGGCCCGGATCTCGTAGCCGTCCGTGCGCGCGCCCTGTCCTCCCCGGGGAGTGTTCACCACGAGGTCGATCGCCCCAGCCTCGATGAGGTCGCCGACGTGGCGCCCGCCCTCGGAGATCTTGTTGACGCGCTCGACCCTCAGGCCGGCGGCCGCGAGGGCCGAGGCGGTGCCCGCGGTGGCGAACAGGGTCAGCCCGGCCCGTGCCAGCCGGGCCGCCAGGGCGACCGCCTCGGGCTTGTCGGCGTCGCGCGCCGAGATGAACGCCCCGCCGCTGCCCGGCAGCGCCTGGCCGGCGCCCCGCTGTGCCTTGGCGAAGGCTTCGGCGAAGCTGCCGCCCAGGCCCATCACCTCTCCGGTCGCGCGCATCTCCGGTCCCAGGATGGAGTCGGCCCCCGCGAAGCGAGAGAAGGGCAGCACAGCCTCCTTCACGGCGACGTGGCGCTGCGGGGCCGCGACCGGCAGGTCGAGCTCGCCGAGCGTGGCGCCGAGCATCAGCCGGACCGCGTGGCGCACGAGCGGCACGCCCGTCGCCTTCGCCACGAATGGGATCGTCCGCGACGCGCGCGGATTGGCCTCGATGACGTGGATGCTCCCGTCGTGGAGCACCGCGAACTGGACGTTGAGGAGGCCGACGACGCCGAGGCCCTTGGCCAGCGCGGCGGTCTGCTCCTCGAGCTCGGCGATCAGCCCCGGGCCGGCGCTCTGGGCGGGGAGCACGCAGGCCGAGTCGCCGGAGTGCACCCCGGCCGCCTCGACGTGCTCCATCACGGCGGCGATCCAGCAGTCGGTGCCGTCCGACAGCGCGTCCACGTCGAGCTCGACGGCGTTCTCGAGGAAGCGGTCGACCAGCAGCACGCCCTCGGGGCGCTCGCGCTCCACGTAGGCGCGCACCGCATCCGGCGAGTCGCAGATGGCCATGGCGCGCCCGCCGAGGACGTATGACGGGCGCAGCAGCACCGGGTAGCCGACCCGCTCGGCGGCGGCGAGCGCCTCCTCCCCCCCCTCGGCCACGGCCCACGGCGGGGCCCGCAGCCCGAGGCGCTCAAGCAGCGCGCCGAAGCTGCCGCGGTCCTCGGCCAGGTCGATGGCGCCCGGCGAGGTGCCGAGCACGGGGATCCCCGCGTCGGCCAGCGCGCGCGCCAGCCGCAGCGGCGTCTGGCCGCCGAGCTGGGCGATCACCCCCGCCGGCTTCTCGGCGGCGCAGATGTCGAGCACCGCGTCGATCGTCACGGGCTCCAGGTACAGGCGGTCGCTCACCCCGTGGTCGGTCGAGACGGTCTCGGGGTTGCAGTTCACCATCACGGACGCGTAGCCCAGTTCGCGGACGGTCTCGGCCGCGTGGACGCAGCAGTAGTCGAACTCGATCCCCTGGCCGATCCGGTTGGGACCGGACCCGAGCACCACGATCGCGGGCCGCTCGTCGCGCGCGAGCTCTCCCTCGGCTTCGAAGCCCGCGTAGTAGTAGGGCGTGAGGGCGGCGAACTCGGCCGCGCAGGTGTCGACCGCGTGGTAGGTCGGCAGGACGCCGAGCGCGCGCCGTCGCTCACCCACCGCCAACTCGCTCGCGCCGGTCGCCGTCGCGATGTCGCGATCCACCACGCCGGCGCGGCGGGCGCGCAGCAGCGCGGCCGCGTCGAGATCCTCCAGGGCCCCGCCGACGGCCGACCGGGCGGCGGCCAGCAGGGCGAGCTCGGACAGGAACCAGGGGTCGATCCCCGTGACCGCGCGCACCTCGTCCTCGCTCACGCCGTGGGCCAGGGCCCACAGGATCACGTCGTAGCGATCCCAGGAGGGGACGCGCAGCATCTCCAGGGCCTCGGCGGGGCCGGAGGGGGTACGCGGGCGCACGTCGAGCTCGCGGCCGGACATGGCCTTGCCGAACGCCTCCCCGAAGGTCCGCCCGAGAGCGAGGACCTCTCCGACGCTCTTCATGTGCGTGGTCAGCTCGGTCGAGGCGCCCGGCACCTTCTCGAAGGCGAAGCGCGGGATCTTGACCGCGACGTAGTCGAGCGTGGGCTCGAAGCTGGCGGGCGTGACGCCCGTGATCTCGTTGGGCAGCTCGTCGAGCGTGTAGCCGACCGCCAGGCGCGCCGCGATCTTGGCGATCGGGAAGCCGGTCGCCTTGGAGGCGAGGGCCGACGAGCGCGACACGCGCGGGTTCATCTCGATGACGACCATGTCGCCGGTCTCGCGGTTGAGCGCGAACTGCACGTTGGCGCCGCCGGTGGACACCCCGACGGCGCGGATGACGCCGATGGCGGCGTCGCGCAGCCGCTGCAGCTCGGGATCGGTGAGCGTCATGACGGGCGCGACGGTGACCGAGTCGCCCGTGTGGACGCCCATCGGGTCGATGTTCTCGATCGAGCACACGATCACCGCGTTGTCGGCGGTGTCGCGCATCACCTCGAGCTCGATCTCCGCCCAGCCCACGAGGGAGCGGTCGATCAGCACCTGGCTGATCGGGCTCGCGGCGAGCGCCCGCTCGAGCATCGCCTCGAACTCCTCGGGGGTGTGGGCGGCCCCGCCACCCTCACCCCCGAGCGTGAAGCCCGGGCGCAGGATCACGGGCAGGCCGAGCTCGGCCATCGCCCGCCGGCCGGAGGCCATGTCCGACACGACGCGGTTCTCGGGCACCGGCAGCCCGGCCGCGGCCATCGTGTCGCGGAAGACCTCGCGGTCCTCCGCGCGGCGGATGGCGGCCACGTCCGCGCCGATCAGCTCCACCCCCAAGCGCTGGAGCACGCCCGCGCTGCTCAGGTCCATCGCCAGATTGAGCGCGGTCTGGCCGCCGAGGGTCGGGAGGAGCGCGTCGGGGCGCTCCAGTTCGATGACCGCCTCCACCGAGGCCACGTCCAGCGGCTCGACGTAGGTGCGGTCGGCCACCGAGGGGTCGGTCATGATCGTGGCCGGGTTGGAGTTGACCAGGACGACCCGGTAGCCCTCCTCGCGCAGGGCGCGCGCTCCCTGGGTCCCGGAGTAGTCGAACTCGCCGGCCTGCCCGATCACGATCGGCCCGCTGCCGAGCACCATGATGGTGTGGAGATCCTCGCGGCGCGGCATTAGCGCGCCGCCGCGGAGAGGGAGCCGACGAACTCGGAGAACATGTAGCGCGCGTCGCGCGGGCCGGGGCTCGCCTCGGGGTGGTACTGCACCGACCAGGCCCGCAGGCCGGGCGCGGCGATGCCCTCGACCGAGCCGTCGAAGAGGCTCGTGCGGGTCACCTCGACACCGTCGGGCAGGTCGTCGGCCACCACCGCGTAGCCGTGGTTCTGGACCGTGATCTCCACGCGGCCGTCATCGCTGCGCCGCACGGGGTGGTTGGCGCCGCGGTGGCCGAAGGCCAGCTTGCGGGTGGTGAGGCCCAGGGCCTGCGCCAGCATCTGGTGGCCGAGGCAGATGCCGAAGACCGGCACCTGCCCCAGGAGCCCGCGCACCGCCTCGATCACCGGCGTGACCGCGGCCGGGTCGCCGGGGCCGTTGGAGAGGAAGACCCCGTCGGGGTCGCGCGCAAGCACCTCGGCGGCGGTCGTCCCGGCCGGCACGACCTCGAGCCGGCACCCGGCGCCCACCAGCCCCCGGGTGATGCTCTCCTTCATGCCGCAGTCGATGGCGACCACGTGGGGGCCGTCGGCGCCGAGCGTCCGCGGCGGCCCCGCCGCCTCGGAGGCGAGGTCGCGCCCGTCGAGCACGGGGTGGGCCCGGGCCCGCGCCAGCAGGTCCTCGGGGCCGAGCTCCGTGCTGACGCCCCCGCGCATGGCGCCGGAGTCGCGCAGACGGCGCACCAGGCGGCGGGTGTCGCAGTCCTCCACGGCCACCACGCCCCGCTCGGCCAGCCACCGCCGCCAGCCCGTCGGGCCGCCCACCCCGGCCGCGTCACCGGCGCGGCGCATGATCACCGCGGCCGGCCACGCGCGCGGGCTCTCGTCCTGGGCCGGGCCCGCCCCGTAGTTGCCGATCATCGGGGCGGCGAAGCACAGGATCTGCCCGAGGTAGGAGGGGTCGGTGACGGCCTCCTGGTAGCCGGACATCCCGGTGGTGAAGACCATCTCCCCGAGCGCCGTGCCGGGCGCCCCCACGCCGCGGGCCTCGAGGACGAGGCCGTCCTCGAGAACGACCCACGCCGGGGTCATCGCACCAGCCGGGAGATCGCCTTGAACTCGTCCGATCCGGCGACCTCGAGCATCTCGAAGAGCGCCATCTCGGTGCTTGTGAGCTCGGCGCCCTCGGAGGACATCTTCTCCAGCGCCAGCTCGCGGTTGACGGAAGCGCGCGAGGAGACCGCGTCGCCCGCCACATGGACGGCGTAGTCGCGGGCGATCAGGTCGAGGACGGTCTGGTTGACGCAGACGTGCGTCTCGATGCCGGCCACCACCCAGTCGGTGCACCCGGCGGCCTCCAGGGCCTCGTCGAACCCCGCGACGCCGCACGCCGAGAAGCGCAGCTTCTCGATGACCGGAGTGCCCTCGGGCAGGCGCTCGGCCAGCTCGGTGACGGTCTGGCCGAGACCCTTCGGGTACTGGATGCTCACCAGCACCGGGCGTCCCAGGATTCCGAAGCCCTCCGCGAGGATCCCGCAGTTGGCGACGACCCGGTCGAAGCCGTCGATAACCGGGCGGAACGCCTCCTGCACGTCCACCAGGATCAGGCCGGTGGACTCCCGGCTGAGGAGCCCGGGGTGACGTCCGCCTACTGTCGCCATGCGATCTGCCCTCCTGCGATCGTGAGGTTGACCCGGCCGTGCAGCGCGTCGCCGAGCCAGGCCGAGTTGCGTGACTTACTCTGGAAGCCGCCCTCGCCGACCACGACGGTGGCCTCGGGGTCGATCAGGGCCACGTCGGCCACGGTGCCGTCGGCGAGCGACGGCACCGGGAGCCCCAGCGCCGTCGCGGCGTCGGTGCTCATGCGCCGCACCAGCAGCTCGAGCGGCACCGCGCCGGTGCGCACCAGGCTGGTGTTGCAGACGGCGAAGGCCGTCTCCAGGCCGGTGATGCCGAAGGGGGCCTCCTCGAACGGGACCTCCTTCTCGTCGGCGTCGTGCGGGGCGTGGTCGGTGGCCACCGCGTCGAGGGTGCCGTCGATCAGCGCCGCGATCAGGCTCTGCCGGTCCGATTCCTCCCGCAGCGGAGGGTTCATCTTGTACCGCGACGGGTCGAGCGTCGCGATCGCCGCGTCGGTGAGGGTCAGGTGGTGCGGGCTCACCTCCGCGGTGATCCTCACGCCGCGCGCCTTGGCCCTGCGGATCTCGTCGACCGTCTCCGAGGCGGAGACGTGGCAGATGTGGATGTGGCCGCCCTCGTACTCGGCCAGCGTCGCGTCGCGGGCGACGGCGATGCTCTCCGAGATCGGCGGGATCCCCGCGAGGCCCAGGCGGGTGGCCACCGCGCCCTCGTGCGCCACGCCGCGGCCCGACAGCTTCACGTCCTCCTCGTGCAGCGTCAGCGGCAGGCCGGTGATCCGCTGGTACTGGAGCGCGCGGCGCATCACGTCGGCGTCGGACACCGGATGCCCGTCGTCGCTGAAGCCGGCGGCGCCGAGCTCGGCCATCTCCACCTGCTCGGTGAGCTCCTTGCCCTGCTGGCCGACCGTGATGGCCGCGTAGAAGCCGACCCGCACCGCGGCCTCGCGCTCGGCGCGGTCGAGCAGGGTCCCGAGCACCGCTGCGTTGTCCACCACCGGGGAGGTGTTGGGCATGGCGACGATCGTGACGAAGCCGCCAGCCGCGGCCGACATGCTGCCGGTGGCGATGTCCTCGAGATCCTCGCGACCCGGGGTGCGCAGGTGCACGTGCGGGTCGACGAAGCCGGGGACCGCGATCATCCCGGCGCCGTCCACCACCTCCAGGCCTTCGGGGCTGCCGCCGACGAGGCCGTCGCGGACCACCAGGTCGCGCACCTCGTCGATGCCCGCCGCGGGGTCGAGGACGCGCGCGCCGCGGATCACCAGCGAGGCGGACGGGCCCGGACGCTGAACCAGCCGGGGGGCCATCAGAGGGCCCCCGCGCCGATCGGGGCCTCGGCGGGCTCGGCGCCCACGGAGGGACCGGCCAGCAGGTCGTAGAGCACCGCCATCCTCACCACCATTCCGTTCGCCGCCTGTCGTTCGATGAGCGTCTTGGGGTCGTCCGCGAGGGCGCCCGAGATCTCGACGCCGCGGTTGATCGGCCCCGCGTGCATCACGCGCTGCCCCGGGCGCAGCCGTTCGTGGTTGACGCCGTAGGTGGCCGCGTACTCGCGCAGCGACGGAACGAAGCCGCCCGGCCCCATCCGCTCGAGCTGCATCCGCAGGACGTAGACGACGTCCGCGTCGGCCACGTCGCGCATGTCGCTCGAGGTCGCCACGCCGAGCGCCTGGTCGGCGTCGCGCGGCATCAGGGTGGGCGGCGCGATCAGGGTCACGTGGGCGCCCATCATCTGGAAGCCGCGGATGCCCGAGCGGGCCACCCGCGAGTGCGCGACATCGCCCACGAAGGCGATGTGCAGGCCGTCGAGCGGCCCCACCTCGCGCTCGATGGTGTAGAGGTCGAGCAGGGTCTGGGTGGGGTGCTCGTGCTTTCCGTCGCCGGCGTTGATGACCGCCGCCTGGGTGTGCCGCGCCGCCAGCTGGCAGGCGCCGACCGAGGCGTGCCGGATCACCAGCACGTCGGGCAGGTACGAGTTGAGCGTGATGACGGTGTCCTTGAGGGTTTCGCCCTTCTCCACGCTCGAGCCCGAGCCCTTCACGTTGACCACGTCGGCCGACAGGCGCTTGCCGGCCAGCTCGAACGAGGTCGAGGTGCGCGTCGATGCCTCGAAGAACATGTTGATGACCGTGCGCCCGCGCAGGGTCGGGACTTTCTTGATGTCGCGCTCCATCACCTCGGCGAAGCGGTTGCCGACGCGCAGGATGCGGGCGATCTCGGCCCGGTCGAGGTCGGCGATGGTGAGCAGTGACCGCCGGCTCACCCGATCGACTCCAGGACGACCTGGTCGGCCCCGTCCACCTCGGCCAGGTGCACCGCGATCCTCTCCGACCGCGAGGTGGGCAGGTTCTTGCCGACGTAGTCCGGGCGGATCGGGAGCTCGCGGTGGCCCCGGTCCACGAGCACCGCGAGCTGCACCAGCGGCGGGCGCCCATAGTCGAAGATCGCGTCGATCGCGGCCCGGATGGTGCGCCCCGTGAACAGGACGTCGTCCACCAGGATCACGGCCCGCTCGGAGACGTCGAAGTCGAGGACCGTGTCCCCGACGACCGGCAGCGCGCCGCGCCGGGCGTCGAGGCCGACGTCGTCGCGGTAGAGCGCGATGTCCACGGTGCCCGTGGCCGGCTCGGTGCCGGCGAACTCCCCGATCAGGCGCGCGAGCCGCGCGGCGAGTGGGACGCCGCGTGTGTGGATGCCCACCAGCGCGAGCCGCTGCGGCTCGGCGTGGCGCTCCACGATCTCGTGCGCGATGCGCGCCACGGTGCGGCGGACCTGGTCCTGATCGACGAGGACCTTCCCGGAGGCGGCGCTCACGCGTTCGGGCGCGGGCAGGCCTCAACGGTGCGGTGATTCATCGTCGCTCCTTCTCGGTCTCGCAGGACCGGCTTAAAGGTCACTCCACCGGCACGCTAGCAGGTGGCTCCGACGCCACGTCGGGGCCGTCCCGCCGCCCGCCGCCCCGCGCGGGGTGCACGATCGGCGCCCCCCGCTCGGGGAACGGGATCTCGATCTGATCGAAGTCGCGCGGCACGATGGTGTGCTCGAACACGGCGCGCGCCTCGGCGCGCACCTCCCCCGGCGCGCAGCGACCCGACAGGTGGGTCAGCACCAGGAGGCCGACGTCGGCCTCTCGGGCCACCTCCGCGGCCTCCCGGGCCGTGGTGTGGCGGGTCTCACGCGCGCGGTCGCGGTCGGCGTCGAGGAACGTCGCCTCGTGCACCAGCACGGCCGCGCCGCGCGCAGCCGCGACCGTCGCCTCGCACGGCTCGGTGTCCCCGGTGATCACGAGCGCCCGGCCGGTGCGCGCCGCGCCGAGCACCTCGTCCGGGCGCACCACCCGCCCCGCGGCGGTGGTCACCTCCCCCCCGCGCTGCAGCACCCCGAAGTCGGGCCCGGGCGTCACGCCCAGGACACGGGCGGCGTCGAGGTCGAACGCCCCGGGGCGGTCGTCCTCCGACAGGGCGTAGCCCACCGAGGGCACCGAGTGGCGGGTCGGGTAGGCATTGATGCGGAAGCCGTCGCCCTGGACCGCGACGGCCGGCCCCGGGTCGTCGATCTCCTCGAGGTCGACCGGGAAGGGAAGACGCCCGATGACCGGCCGGAGGGTGTCCATCAGCCGGAAGAGGCCGCGTGGGCCCACCACCTCGAGCGGCCGCTCCCGACCCCGCAGGCCGTAGGTCTTGAAGAGCCCCGGCAGGCCGAGGTAGTGATCGCCGTGCAGGTGGGTGATGAGGATCGCGTCGAGATCGACGAGGCCCTGGCCGGAGCGCAGCAGCTGGCGCTGGGTGCCCTCCCCGCAGTCGACCAGCCAGCGCTCGCCGCCGCGCGCGATCAGGGTGGCCGCCGTGCCGCGCGCCGTCGTGGGCACCGACGCGGCGGTGCCGATCAGGGTGACGAACAGGTCCATCCGGCGATCCTAGTGCGGCGGGGCCCCGCCTCCGCGCACGAGCCCGGGCGGCAGCGGCCCCGCAGGAGCGTCGACCGCCCAGAAGGAGACCGCGGGAGGCCGGCCCGCGACGAGCAGCATCTCGGCCATGCTGTGCCGCGGCGCGCGGCGCCGGTCGGTCGGGCTGCCCGGGTTGAGGATCAGGAAGCCGTCGTCCGCGCGCTCGCACAGCGGGATGTGCGAGTGGCCGAAGACGACGGCGTCACAGCCGGGAAAGCGGCGCCGCAGTCGCTCCAACCGGCCGGCCTCGGCGCCGGCATCGTGGACGACACCGATCCGCAGCGCGCCGGCCTCGACCTCGGCGCGGCACGGCAGAGCGACGCGGACCGGCGCCTCCTCCACGTTTCCGTGCACGCCGACGACGGGCGGCCCGATCCCGCGGACGAGGCCGACCGTGCCCATGTCCGACCAGTCGCCGGCGTGCACGATCAGGTCGGCTCCGCGCAGCCGCGCGACGCACGCCTCGGGCAGCGCCCGCCCCCGGCCGGGCATGTGCGTGTCGGAGATCACGGCGACCCGGATCGGGGCGCGGCTGTCGGTGCGGTCCACGTCGTCTAAGCTAGCCGTCGTTGCGCGCGTAGCTCAGTGGATAGAGCGCTGGCCTCCGGAGCCAGAAGTCGCAGGTTCGAATCCTGCCGCGCGCA